>JBBIRK010000003.1:0-335710 GCA_037441845.1 Candidatus Zixiibacteriota bacterium | reverse complement strand
GCCGTCGCTCATAGATCACGCCGACAAGCAAAAACAGCGCCCCTGTCGAGATCCCGTGATTTATCATCTGCAAAAGTGATCCGGAGATTCCCTGAACGTTGAAAGCGAACATTCCGAGCATGACGAATCCGAGATGGGCGACCGAGGAGAAAGCGACCAGTGATTTGACATCGCGCTGCACCGCCGATACCAATCCGCCGTAAATAATGCCGATTATCGCCAATACACTGATTAACGGCATGAAATAAAAAGATGCCAGCGGGAAAAGCGGCAGGCAGAATCTAAGAAACCCGTAAGTTCCCATTTTGAGCAATACGCCCGCCAGAATTATCGAACCGGCGGTGGGCGCCTCGACATGGGCATCGGGTAACCAGGTATGGAAAGGGAACATCGGGACCTTGATCGCAAAAGCAAGGCCGAAAGCGCCGAAAAGCCAGAATTGCGCAACTCTCGGAACAGGCATTTCGAGCAGTTTGATCAGATTGAAGGTGCCGTATCCATTTATTCCGCTGTGCAGATGATATAGATAAAGAATCCCGATCAGCATCAACAACGATCCCGCCATAGTAAACAGTATGAATTTTATGGCCGCGTAGATTCGCCGTTGTCCGCCCCAGATGCCGATAAGGAAATACATCGGGAGCAGCATGACCTCCCAGAATACGTAGAACAAAAACAGATCGAGCGCCATGAATACGCCCAGCATTCCCATTTCCAGAAGCAAAAAGGAAATCATGAACCCCTTGACCTTTTCGGTGATGGCGGTCCAAGTGGAGGCTATCGATATGACGCTGATGAACGTGGTCAGCAAAACCAACAAGATGGAGATGCCGTCGACGCCGACATGATATTCTATATTGAAAGCCCTGATCCAGGTCTTTCTTTCGACAAACTGCATTGCCGCGGAATTTCCGTCGAATCCGGAAAACATAATCAAAGAAAGAATGAATGCGGCGAATGCGGTAAGCAGGGCGATTAGCCGGATCAGATTCTTTCTGTTGCCGTTGATAAACAATATCGGCAAAACCCCCAGGGCAGGGACGAATATTATCCAACTTAAAATCGGCATACCATTCATCCGAAATTCCTCGATTCGCCTTGCGGGTCGTCGTTGGCTAAATACTCCCGTTCCATGTCGACTGCCTCACTTCAAAATCAAGTACCCGAGAATAGCGGCAACCCCAATAGTAAAATAAAGCGCATAGTTTCTTATCACGCCGCTTTGGGCCAGCCTTAATTTGTAGGATAAGTTGCCGAATAATCTCGCGATGCCGTTCACCGCGCCATCGATCACCCGAACATCGAATATTTTCCAGAATATCAGCGACAAGACATATAAGGGTTTAACCACCAGATAATCGTAGATTTCATCGACATAATATTTATTCAGCAAAAGTTTGTAAGCGCCGGAGAATCTCGCAGCGATCGCAGCCGGTTTCGCCGGATTCTTGATATAACAGCCGTATGCGAAAAAAATCCCGATCAAAGCGGCAACTATCGAACTCAACATGAGCAGATACTCGGTGGACAATTGGTGCGCAACCGCCGAGTGTCCCTCATGCTCCAACCGAGCGATCGCCGGTTCGAGGAATCGTTCGAACCAGGCACCGCCGCCTAAAGCGTGAGGCAATCCTATGTAACCTCCGATAATCGAAAGCAAGGCAAGAACGTATAACGGACCCAGCATTACCTTGGGTGATTCGTGAAGATGGTGTTCAACATCGTGCGGAACATTGGATTTGCCGTAGAAAGAAAGATACAAGAGACGAAACATATAAAAAGCGGTCAGCACGGCGGCGAACAAACCCATAAGCCAAAGAACCGGATGGCCGGCTTCGGATGAGTAGGCTTTATAAAGAATTTCGTCTTTGGAGAAAAATCCAGCCAATAGCGGTATTCCCGATATCGCCAGCGTTCCAATCAACAGCACGCGATAAGTGTGCGGCAACTTGTTTTTCAGGCCGCCCATACGGCGCATATCCTGTTCACCGGACAAAGCGTGAATCACCGAACCCGCCCCGAGGAACAGCAGCGCCTTGAAGAATGCGTGGGTCATCAGATGAAATATGCCGGCGGAAAAGGCGGCCACGCCGCAGGCAAGAAACATATATCCGAGCTGGCTTATGGTCGAATAGGCAAGCACTCTTTTGATATCGTTTTGGACAAGGCCGATTGTAGCGGCATATAAAGCGGTCAAAGCTCCGATTATTGCCACCACCAGCAAGGCTGCCGGAGAAAGCACATAAATCGCCGAAAGTCGAGCCACCATGTAAACTCCCGCGGTAACCATGGTGGCCGCATGAATCAAGGCGGAAACCGGAGTCGGCCCCTCCATGGCATCAGGAAGCCAGACATAAAGCGGCAATTGGGCCGATTTGCCGGTCGCTCCGATAAAAAGCAACAGGGCGATCGCGGTCATTATCCCGGCATGCGCATGCTCGATCTGAGGAGCGGCTTGTGATATCTCGGCGATATTCAGGGTTCCGAACGTCCAGAAGATTAACATCGTCCCGAGCAAGAATCCGAAATCGCCTATTCGGTTAACGATGAACGCCTTCTTGCCGGCATCGGTGGCGCTCTTTTTATGAAACCAGAAGCCGATCAAGAGATAGGAACAAAGCCCGACCCCCTCCCAGCCGACGAACATCAAAAGAACGTTATCGGCAAGAACAAGAACGAGCATCGAGAAGGTGAACAAGTTCAGATAAGCGAAAAACCGCGAATAGCCGCCGTCGTGCGACATATAACCGATAGAATAAACATGAATCAAGAATCCGACCCCGCTTACGACCAACGCCATCACCGCCGACAATGGGTCGAAAGCGAAACTTATGGAGGTTTCGAACGAACCGGATATTATCCAATCAAACAGCTTGACGGTGATCGAACGCGATTCCGGCGGAATCGACAACAATGTAATCAGCGCAAATACGGATGAAATGAACGAGAGCAAAACCGAGCCGCAGGCGACCGAATTGACCATGGGTTTCGGCAAACGCTTATTCGTCAGGAAAATAACCAAAAATCCGAGCAGCGGATACAGAGGTATCAAGGAGACCATGATGTTCATCGTTTCAATCCGATCACCATTTCATCACGTTGACATTATCCACGTTCACGCTTTCCTTATGACGGAATATCGAAATTATGATGGCCAGGCCTACGGCTACCTCAGCGGCGGCCACCGCCATAACCATGAAAACCAGCACTTGGCCGGTATAATCTTTCAAATAACTTGAGAACGCCATAAGACTGAGGTTGGCTGCGTTCAGCATCAGTTCGATACACATGAATATTATCAGGGCATTTCGATTGCGCAGCACGCCCCACACGCCTATGGCGAACATGATCGCGGAGAGAACGAGGTAGTGGGTCAACGGCGCCATGTCATTCCTCCGATTTTTTTCTGGCCATTATCACGGCCCCGATAATCGCCGCCAGCAGCAACACGGATACGATTTCGAACGGGTAAAGAAATTGTATAAACAGCTTTTTGGAAAGCAGCGCGGCATCTCCGAATTCTGGATCGATCGGTTGCGGCCCCCTATACGGGAAATAGCCGGAGGCAATAAGCCATAATTGAAACAGAATAATCGCGCCGAGAATTGCTCCGAAAAGCCGTTGAAACAGCCGGCTGTCGAAACCGAATTCGTCTTTTTTCAAATTAAGGAGCATGATAACGAACAGGAACAATACCATCACCGCACCGGCATAGACTATTATCTGCAACGCCGCCACGAATAGCGATCCGAGTTGAACGAACAGCCCGGCCAGCGCTGTCATCGCCACGACCAGAAACAGCGCCGCCATAATCGCATTCTTGCGAGTAACCACCATTATCCCCGAAACCACCATCACGGCCGCCAGAATGTAAAATATCACCATCGCCATAACAACAATCTCAATACAACACTCTCAATGCACCGGATCCGCCGGCTTTTTGAATTGAAACTTGTCCTGCCTTATAAACGGCTTTATATTTTTCGCTACTCGGTCTTTCTCGATTTTGTCGAAGTTGGCCAGCAACATTTCTTTCGTATAGATGAAGTCGCCGCGATCGCCGGCCGAAAATTCGAATTCATGTCCCAAGAAAATGGCTTCTTCCGGGCAGGCCTCCTCGCAAAATCCGCAGAAAATACAACGCAGTTCGTTTATTTCGAATACCTTTGGATAGCGTTCGCCGGTTTCGGTTTCGGTCGGCTCCATATAGATCGCATCGGCCGGACAGGCCTTTGCGCATAAGCCGCAACATACACAACGCTCGCGCCCATCGGGATAACGCGAAAGATAATGCAATCCACGATAGCGATCTTCGAATACCGGTTTGACATCGGGATAACGAGTGGTGACCTTGCGACGGAATATATGCTTGAACGTAACCGACAATCCCGTCGGTATTGCCAAAAAGATCGATTTGATCGTCGCCCACATATCCGATCAACTCCAGAGATAAATCATCAGCCCGGTTACCATGATATTGAGCAAGGTCAAGGGAATTATCACCAGCCAGCCGAACCGCATCAACTGATCGTATCGGAATCGCGGCAGAGTTCCTCTTACCCAAACATATATGAAAAGGAAAAATACGACCTTTATCAAAAACCAGAACACCGGCGGAAGAAAAGGACCGTTCCAACCGCCCAAAAACAGCGTGGCTGCAAGCGACGATACCGTAATCATGCCGGCGTATTCGGCCAGATAAAAAAGGCCGAACCGCATACCCGAATACTCGGTATGGTATCCGGCGACCAGCTCGGATTCGGCCTCGGGCAGATCGAACGGCAGACGATTGGTTTCGGCCATGGCACTGATGAAAAACAGGAAAAACGCCACCGGCTGTTTGAAAATGAACCAGTTGAATATCGAACCGGACTGTAAGCGCACGATTTCCGCGAGTGAAAATGTACCGGCGATCATAACCACGCCGACTATCGAGAGTCCGAGACCTATCTCGTAGCTGATCATCTGGGCCGAGGAACGCAGCCCGCCCAATAGCGAGTATTTGGAATTCGAAGACCAACCCGCCAAGACGATACCGTAAACGCCCAACGAGCTCAATGCGAAAATATAAAGTATTCCCACGTTGAGGTCGGATATGATAAGATCGATTTTATAACCTGCGATACTGATTGTATCACCAATCGGGATAACGGCTATGGCCATACAGGCGGGCACGAACGACATCATAGGGGCGATGGAGAATAGCAATTTATTGGCGTTTGCGGGTATGAATTCTTCTTTGAACAACAGCTTGACGGCATCGGCAAGCGGTTGAAGCAGCCCCGCGGGTCCCACCCGGTTGGGTCCGATTCGACTTTGTATGAATGCCACCACTCGTCTTTCGAAATAAGTCGTATAGGCTACCGCAGTTAATAAGCCGACGAATATCACCGCCACTTTCACGATCACGATTATCACTGGAATCAATTCAGCCAACGGTCACCTCAAATTTTTTCGATTGCGGCGTAAACCGCCTTGTTCCAGCCGTTCATGAAGAAGTTCGGGGGATTGGCCATGGAGTATCCCCATAACACCAATTCACCCGGATTCACTGAATCATCCGATAAACTCTCGAATTCACCCTCGCCCGCAGCTGTCTTCAATTTGACGCGATCTCCATTAGTGATGCCGAGGCGATTTGCATCGACGGGGTTGACCAGCAGACGTTGAACTCCGGCAAGCTTATTCAAAGTGTTCGAGCACGAAGTCAATCCGGATACCCCGTAATAGAATCCGGTTGAAAACGCGAGGACAAACGGAAATTCTTTTGGAGGGCTGATATCGCAAGGCGCAGAAGCGGGCATTTCAAACCCTTTCGATAACGGAATCAAGAAATCGTCAGTCGCTCCGAACGAGAACGATCCGAATGGGGGCAAATTACGTTTCATTTCGTCGAAAACCTCAGCCGCCGAGTAATACAATCGGCCGCCGAGCTCGATTTTAAGCTCGGTTATCAGTCGAAACAGCGAATTTATCTCTCGGGGCGGCTTATATGCCGGAGTCAGGAACTGAAGTCTTCTCTCTATATTGAGATAGGAGCCCGTCGTTTCCGGCGGTAGTGCCCGGGGAATTATCAAAGTGCTCGATTCGGCCGTGGCATCGCCGAAAGCGCCCCAGTAAATCGTGTATTCCAACTTGCGCAAAGCCGCGATAATTCTCTTACGTTCCGGGAAAATATCAACCGGGTTGCCGCCGGCGATGAAGAGCGTCTTGATTTTGCCATCGGCCAAACGTGCGATCAACTGTTCAAAAGAGCAATTCGGTTGAGCGCAAAGGCTCACCCCGATATAGTTGGTTTCATCGGGCAAATACGAAACTTTCGCCTTGATTGCCGCAGCCAGAGAATCAATCGCCTGAAGCAGCAGGCCGGAATTGGGAAGATCGAAACTCTCGGCGCCGACCAAAATATGGATATTTTTCGCCTGCTTGATATCTTTGGTCAAATCGCCGGCCTCGGCATCCCCTATAAGGGACGGACACTTGCCCGACATCAGCTCCCTTATTTGATTCAGAGCTTGATATTCCTGCCCATAAGGCGTCCGAATTTTGGCGAAATCGAATCGGCCCAACGATACCGAACGGTGGTGGATACTGTATAGACGGCCACCAGAGGATATCATTTTTCTTATCCTGAGGCCGAGGATCGGGTGTTCGACCGCGATATCGCAATCGACCATCAACACCAAGTCGGCCGCTTGAATTTCATCCATGGAGACCGATAATCCGAGCGACAAAGCCGAGCTCGAATTCGGGAAGTTGTGTTTTGATGCGACTGCGATCGAAGAGCCGGGGAATTTTTCGCGGAAAAATTCTGCGGCGCAATATGCTTCCTCGTTGGTTATCGACGTATCCAACAACAATGCGGTCTCTTCGCCTTTCTGCTCCCTCAAACGGTGGATCACCATCGCCAACATCTCATCATGGGCGATAACCTGCATTCCCCCGTTTTTCATGACCGCCGGCAATCTTATCCGATCCGGATGATTAGGAATATCGAAGCCGTAGCGGCCTCTGTCACAGAGAAAGCCGCGGTCGATTTTATCGTTGCGCCGACTCTGGTGGCGATAGATTTTTCCGTTGTTGCTCTCTATCGTGATGTTGCACCCATCGGAACACAACCAGCAGATAGATGGGGTTCTATCGAGCAGCCAAGTGCGTATTTTATAGCGGAACGAATCCGACATGAGCGCCCCTACCGGGCAGTATTCCACCGTATTGCCGGAAAACTCATTGGCGTATCTAATGCCGGCTGGAATATCGATTCGGGCGTAAGCGCCGCGGTGAAACATGCCGAGATCCTCGCCGCCGGCGACCTCTCGGGCGATTCGGACGCATTTGAAACAGATAATACAGCGATTGCGGTTAAGCCATATTTCGGGACCGATTCTGACGTCATCGAACTTGAGGGAAGTTTCCTCTTGAAATCTGATCTTGTCCTCACCGAATCGGCTCATGGCGGGACCGTATTTGTAGGTCAGATTCTGCAACGGGCATTCGCCGCCTTTGTCACAAGTCGGGCAGTCGAGCGGATGATTTATCAGAAGAAATTCGAGCACCGCTTTTCTGGCCTCAACCACACGTTTACTGTCGGTTCTTACAATCATGCCCGGGGCGACCGGAGTAGCGCAAGAGGCTATCAGTTTAGGCGACTTCTCGACTTCGACAAGACACATTCTACAGGCGCCCACCGACCGCAGTCGTTCGTCATAGCAAAAAGTGGGGATCTCTATATCGAGCTTGCGGGCGGCCTCGAGAATGAGGGTGCCGGGTTCGACTTCGACCTCGCGGCCGTCAATCGTCAATTTCACCAGGTCAGCCATTTAGGATAACCTCTTGACCGGGTCAACCAGACATTTCTTGTGCTTGATATGGTACTCATACTCTTCCCGAAAGAGCTTTATCGAGGTTCTTACCGACGGCACAGCGGCATCGCCGAGCGGGCAGATCGTGTTTCCCTCGATATTGTCGCATATATCAAGCAGCAAGTCCAGATCCTCACTGCGCCCCCGGCCATGTTCGATTCTGTGCAAGATCCGATCCATCCAAAGCGTTCCTTGCCGGCAAGGAGTGCACTGGCCGCAGGATTCATGCTGATAGAATCTCGAGATTATATAGGCGGCTCTCACGATGCAAGTGGCATCGTCGATAACGATTACGCCCGCCGAGCCGAGCATCGAGCCGGCCTCCGCCAGCGACTCGAAATCCATGCGCACATCGATCTTGTCGGCCGTCAGTATCGGCACGGAGGATCCGCCCGGAATCACCGCTTTCAGATTCCTGTCGTTGGCGATTCCGCCGGCGTGTTCATACAACAATTCGCGCAAAGAGATTCCCATGGGCAATTCATAGTTGCCGGGCCTGACTACGTGTCCCGATACGCAAAATATCTTGCTGCCGGGCGATCGAGGAGTACCGATAGATTTGAACCAATCCGCACCGTTATTGACTATGGCAGGGAGATTTGACAGAGTTTCGACGTTATTAATAATCGTCGGGCAGCCGTAAAGCCCGGACACCGCCGGGAAAGGCGGCTTGACGCGAGGATATCCTGGGCCGCCCTCGAGGGAGGTCATCAGCGAAGTTTCCTCACCGCAAATATAGGCTCCTCCACCGCGATAGATGGTGATCCTTAAATTAAATCCCGATCCGAGAATATTTTCTCCCAAAAATCCGTGCGCCGAGGCCTCGGCGATGGCCTTTTGCAACCGGCGGGCTTCCTCGGCGAATTCCCCTCTTATATATATGAAGGCGTGATTGCATTTTATGGCGTATGCGGAAATGATCGTGCCCTCGATAACCAGGTGAGGATGTTTAAGCATCAGCTCCCTGTCCTTGAACGTCCCAGGCTCGGACTCATCGGCATTGACGCATAGATAGACCGGTTTGCCGGAATTTTTGGGGATAAACGACCATTTTCTGCCAGTCGGGAAACCTGCGCCTCCGCGACCTCGAAGTCCTGAATTGATGACTTCTTCGGTCAAACTTTCCGGCGAAAATTCTTTCAGTGCCTTTCGCAGTGCGGAATAGCCACCGTGCTTGACATAGACGTCGAACCGGTCATCATCCTCGATGGCTCTAAGCAAAAACGGCTGAAAGCTCATGCTTTTTCCCTCAATTCGGAGAGGATGCCGTCGATCTTCGCTCGCGTTAAGTTTTCGTAATACTTGTCGTTTATCTGTGCCACCGGCGCCGTTCCGCAGGAACCGAGGCATTCCACCACAACCAAGGTGAATAATCCATCGGGAGTGGTCTCCCCTACTTCAATCCCGAGCTTGCTTTTAAGATAATCCACCAGTTCTTCCGATCCGAGAAGAGAACAAGAGATATTTCGGCAAACTTGGATCAAATACTTGCCCACCGGTTTAAGCGGAAACATGGTATAAAAATCGGCCGCCTCCTCGAAATGCACTTTTGCCACGTCGCAAATCCGGGCGGCTTCGGCGATCGCCTCTTTATCGAGATAACCGAATTGTTCATAAACGATATGAAGAACCGGCAACACCATCGACTTGCGTTGAGGGAAAACATCGAGCAGGGCTTTGATTTTCTCGATCGACTCCGCGGATAATTTCGATTTTTCGATTTTCTCCATCTTTTATTTTCCCGACAGGTCGATGGTTATCGGTCGATTTCCCCAAGCACGATATCGGTGGATCCGATTATGGCGATCAGGTCGGCAATCATGCGTCCGCGGGCGAGTTTGTTCAAGGCCGAGATATTGATGAACGACGGCGGCCTGAAATGCACCCGGTACGGCTTTTTGGTTCCGTCCGAAACTATGTAGCATCCGATTTCACCCTTGGGCGATTCGATCGAATGATAAACGTCACCCACAGGCGGACAGAAACCATCGACCCAAATCTTGAAGTGGTGAATCAACTGCTCCATATTTTTCAATACTTCCTCTTTCGGCGGCGGGGCGATTTTGCGATCGGTCGTGATATAAGGTCCCTCGGGCAAACCATCGAGGGCCTGGCGCACTATCCTTAGAGATTGGCGCATCTCCTCGACACGGCATTTGTAACGATCGTAAGTGTCTCCGTTGCGGCCGAGCGGAACATCGAAATCGAATTTGTCGTAACCGCAGTATGGATTTGCCTTACGAATATCCCAATTTACGCCGCAGGCGCGCAATAGCGGACCCGACAAACCGGAATTTATCGCCTCCTCGGCGCTGATTACACCGACTCCAATCGTCCTTTTCTTCCAGATCTGATTTTCGGTGAGTAAACTTTCGTATTCATCGATTTTCGCCGGGAACGTATCGAGAATTTCCTTTACTCTTTTATCGAATCCGGCCGGCACGTCCTTGGCCAACCCCCCGACGCGGAAATAAGAAGACATCATGCGCACGCCCGACACGAACTCGTATATTTTCAAGATTTTCTCGCGCTCCCGGAAACAATAGAGAAACATGGTCATGGCGCCGATATCGGTGGCGTGCGTGCCCAGCCATACCAGATGGGAATTAATGCGGGTCAATTCGGTAAGAATCACTCGTATATATTGCGCCCTTTCGGGCACCTCCACCCCCATCAATTTTTCAACCGCCATCACGTAAACAAGATTATTCGACATCGGGGCCAAGTAGTCCATCCTATCCGTCATAGTGAGGGCCTGCGTGTAGGTCTTGGCCTCCATCGTCTTTTCGATACCGGTGTGCAGGTAACCGACGATCGGCTCGGCCTCGATTATGGTTTCGCCGTCGAGCTTAAGCTTCACCCTTAATACCCCGTGAGTGGCGGGATGCTGAGGGCCGACGTTAAGAACCATTACCTCTTCGCTCAAAACGACTCCGTTTTTCGATCGTGATTCAATAGCTCGGTCCGGCCGCGGTTATGGCTGAATTCCGGCATTTCATAAGTAAGCGGAAAATCTTTGCGTTGCGGAAATCCGATCCAATCCTCATCGAGCAGAATCCGCCTTAAATCGGGATGGCCGCTGAACTTAATCCCGAACATGTCGAATACTTCGCGCTCCTGCCAATTGGCCGTATCCCATAGCGCCGTAAGGCTGGGAACTTCCTCCCCGTCGTCCAACATCACTTTCAACATTATCCGATGATGGTTCGGTATGGAATACAACGAATAGACGACATCGAAACGTTTTTTTCGCCGCGACAGGTAATCCGCCGCCGTTATCATGGAAAGGAAATTGAATTGCAGATCGGGGTTTTCGCGAAGATATCGGCATAGGTCTATCAGGCGTTCTTTTCGAACATAAGCGCTGATATCGCCGCGGATAATCTGAATCGATTCGAAATCGCCGGCTCGGTCTTTTTCCAGTTGGCTTTTAATTTGTTCGGGGAGCATCAGGCCTTTTTCAACTTCTCGTTCTGAATCTTCCGATGTAGTTTCATGATTCCGTCGATCAGCATTTCGGGATTAGGCGGACATCCCGGAACGTAGATATCGACGGGGATGACCTTATCGACGCCTTGGACGATGGCGTAATTATTGAAAATGCCGCCGCAGGAAGCGCAGGCACCCATGGAAATCACGTATTTGGGGTCGGGCATCTGCTCGTACAGCTGTTTTATAATTGGAGCCATACGCACCGACAATCGGCCGGCGACGATCATCAAATCGGCCTGGCGCGGCGACGGCCTCATTATTTCCATGCCGAAACGCGAGAGGTCATAATGCGAGGCAAAGGTGGACATCATCTCGATAGCGCAACAGGCCAGTCCGAATCCGAGGGGCCAAACCGACGATTTGCGAGCCCAACCGACCGCTTTTTCCACGCTTGTCAGCATTATGCCGTCAGGAATGATCTTTTCTATTCCCATGAAAGTATCCCCTTGCCGAGAATATAGAAATAACCGAGCAGCAGAATCAGAATGAACAGCCCCATTTCAATCAGACCGAACAGCCCGAGATCCTTGAAAATAAGCGCCCAAGGGAAAATGAATACAGCTTCGATATCGAAAATTATGAAAACGATCGCCACCAGATAAAATTTGACAGGGAATCGTCCTCGGGCATCGGTATCCGGGATAAGACCACATTCATAAGCAGCAACTTTACGATTGCTGCGGCTGCGAGGCGCCGTGAGCATTGGTAGATAAACCATTACCAATACTGCAATTACAGTGAACAGCGCCAAAACAAATATCGGGAAAAGGGACTCGAACATCCGCGTCACCTGTGATTTATTTCACAAAAGGGGCTCAAAAAAATAAACGCGCCCGTTAATTTAAGGCATGATAATAACATCGTTTCCGCCATAATGTCAAATCTTTTTTTAATTCAAACGGCTAACAAGTTCTCCATGTAATATATTATTGTCAACATCGGTTATCGCGACCTCGGCAAGAGCGCTCTTGGCGATATCTCCCCCGCGAAAACTTACTTTCAAATAGTTTCCGCTGGTTCCGTAAGCCACGCCTTCCGAAGCTTCGCTTTCGACGACGACTTCGAGCCTCTTGCCGATGAATTTTTTCAGGTGATCAGCCTTCTTGTGTCGCCCGACCTTGACGAGTTTCGCATGTCTTGTCTTGATTTCAACAACCGAGACTTTATCAGGGAAACTCGAGGCCGGCGTTCCCGGTCTATCGGAATAAGAAAATACATGAAGAAGATGAATCGGCAGATTCTCGATCAAGTCTTGACTTTCGCGAAAATCCGACGCCGTTTCACCGGGAAATCCAACCATCATATCGGCGCCTATGGTTGTTTCCGGACGGACCTTGATCGCCGTTTCTATCGTGGATTCGATTTGAGCCGTCGAATAGCCGCGTTTCATCAAGCCCAAAATCCGATCGCTTCCCGATTGAATCGGCAAGTGCAGATGTGGGCAGATTCTTTTTTGCTCGGCGAATAATTGCAACAAGTCCGGGGTGATTTCGTTAGGTTTCAAAGATGACAGCCTCAGACGCGGCATCGACGTTTCTTTGAGGATATTTTCCAACAGGCCGGTCAGTCCGAAATCGTCCTGGTATTTGCCGATATGCACACCTGTCAGGACCACTTCGCGATAGCCGTGTTCATATAATGAATTTATCTCGTTTATGATGCTCCTATACGATCGGGATCGCGGCTTTCCCCTCGCTTTCCAGATAGTACAATACGAGCACCCATCGGCGCACCCATCCTGTATTTTCACGAACGCTCGGCTGTGCCCATCCATGCGGCTGATATAAGTATCGATTTCTCCATGCCGCCACTTCCCCCCCATCGATTCCACGAGGAGCCTTGGTATGTCGTGTTTCATCGAATTGCCGGCCACCAGAACGCCCTTGTCGATACTTTTCAGCAAAGACGGATTCAATTCGGCCAAACAACCGGTGACGATTACTTTCGATTCGGGATTGCGCCCTTTGGCCTTGCGGATCGCGTTTTTCGAATCGGAATCGGCGCGTGCGGTGACGGTGCAAGTGTTCACCACATAAATATCGGCGGGCTCATCCGTCCCGACCCTCACGAACCCATAAGGCTCGAGCGCCTCGGCGATCGCCTGAATTTCGTATTGATTCACTTTGCAGCCTATGGCATCGAATGCGATTCTAATCATTTGTCATACCAACAGCGGAAAACCGCTTATTGTTCCCCGATGAATATCGTAGTGGATTACGTTGATTATTGCAATCGGTTCGCCCTTTCGCGTTCGGCAGCGCATGACTCGGCCTTGGCTCTCCACCATCGATCCAGTCGCGGCAGAAGCCAAAATGCCAGCACCGCCAACGCCCAGCCGGCCAACAGATCCACCACATAATGATGCCTCAAATAAATCGTCGAAAGAAATAGACCCAGACAAAAAGGTAATAAAATCCAAAACGTAATCCGCGTGTATTTCCAGGCGAACATGAGCGAAAGCAACGTCACCGCCGCATGCAGAGAGGGAAAAGCGCAACGCGATTCGCTCGGCAAAACGTTGAACATCATCGTTTCCATGTCGTGAATAGGTGAACCGTCGAATTTCACGTAAAAGAGATGTTTCAAAGTCAATCGCGGAGGAGCGGCTGGAAAAAGCACATATAAAATATATCCGCAATAAAAACACAAAATCACCGTCACCAGCGTTTCTCTGAATTCGAGCCGCATTTTTTTCAAATAAAGCACAAGGGCGACTATGGGAGCGAATAGGAAAAATATCATGTAGCAGAACGAAAATATATCGGTCAATGTCGGGTGGATGAATCGCTGCGCCCATACGCAAGGCTGAACACCGAACAACCACTGATCGACGGCTATCAAAGAATCGTGAATATCGTTGGGATTGGCAAAATGAACCGTATCGTGCAGATTGGTATAGATCGCCAGGCAATACGAAAAAGGAAGCAGATCGCGTAATAACCGCCAATTCCGCCGGTAACGGGCAATCAGGTAGGCGATGATGATCACTATTACCACGATTATCAGTCTTTTCATATCGCCTTTGAACACGTTCGGCACATTCCCCAGCGCCAGAAAATAAGTGTAGGCCTTAATCGTAAGATACGCCATCGGGAAAAAGAACAGAAGGGCAGCGAATTCTTCGATCCTAAACGAGAATATGAAACATTTCAACCTTGATATCGGCGATCTGCGGGGGATATTATTCATCGGGCTAATAATAAGGCGGTCGGATTCCAAAGCAAGATCAAACTGCGTTCAAGCGGAACACATCGATTCGAGAAGCACGCCTGCGGCATACTTCCCCTTTTCACCGACTTCGAGCATGGGGCCGACGCAAGAGGGGCAACCGCCGGTGCACGGGCACTCTTTGAGGTGTGCGGCCGCCGCGGAGGCGATCTCATCGAACAATAGATATATCCTTCGGGAAAAACCCACACCCCCCGGATAGTTGTCGTAAAGATATATGGTGGGCAGTTCCTGAAAAGGCGATTTAACCATAGCCACCGCCCGCAAATCGGCAGGATCGCACATTATCCAAAGCGGAACTATCTGCCTTAACAAGCAAGCGCATCCGCGCAGTCCGCCGCCGATCAATTCCCGGGATAGATTCAGGCCGTTTATAAATTCGTCGGTCAAGGAAATCCAAAATGATGTCGAATGCATGGTTTGTTCGGGAAGATTCACTCTTCCCCAGCCGCAGTTTTCGTGGGTAAAAAACTTAATTTTTTTATAATTGACCACCACTCTGGTAATGGCCACGTCGCCCCAACCTCGTATCAACCTGCCGGCGATCTCCTGGTCTTTGTGCAGTATCTTGAGCGAAACCTTCGATTCAGCGTCGGTATAATAATCGACCTCGACCGGCACGACATAAGCGCGCTTTCCGTCCCAGTCGAGCTCCTTGACCTGATACTGTGCCGTTTGGTGAAGATAAATCGCCTCTGGGTGCAGCAGTTCGGGCGCCGAGAACTCGTCGATTTCCCCGATCACCCGGCCATGATCGGACTGATCCATGATCACGAAATTCTCCGGTGATGCCGAGCGAAGCGAGACCTCGGTGGCCGGATAAGATTCGGCCGAATAATGATATTTGTTTTCGGATTGGTGAAGCACACGCTCGGCGGAAAGGTAATCGAGTATTTTCGGCAGCGGCAGATCGCCATAGGGTTTGTCGGGCTCGAGCGGCAGTTCGAAAGCGGCGCATTTGAGATGCGAAACCGCCAGCACCGGATTGTCAGCGTCTATAAGCCCGTTCTCCGGAGCTTTTCCGAAAAAGTAATCGGGGTGATTAATGAGAAATTGATCCAGAGGCGCCGACGAGGCGATTAAAATCGAAAGCGATGCCGCGTTCTTTCTTCCTGCACGGCCGGCTTGCTGCCACGAGGACGATATCGCCCCTGGATATCCGGCCATTATCGAAACGTCCAGGCCGCCGATATCGATACCGAGTTCAAGGGCGTTCGTAGAAACCACGCCTAAAATCGACCGCTCCCTGAGACCATGCTCAATCGCCCTCCGTTCATTGGGCAGATAGCCGCCGCGATATCCTTTGACGAGCTCGGGCGATTTTTTGTTTTTTTTCAATTCCTCCTTTATATAGCCGGTCAAAACCTCCACATTGACTCGGCTGCGGGCGAATACGATGGTCTGGATGCCGTTTGTGATGAAAAACGAAGCCAGCCTGGCCGCCTCCTTTATTACCGATTTGCGGATCCCCAGTTGGGCATTGACCACCGGCGGATTATAAAGCACGAAATGCCTTTCCCCAGTCGGCGCGCCGCTTTCATCAATCACTTCTACATTGCGGCCGGCGACAGCCTGGGCAAGCTCTCCGGGATTTCCGATAGTCGCCGAGCAACAAATTACCTGTGGCCGGGAGCCGTAAAATTCACACAGCCGCCAGAGCCGCCGCAGAACATTGGCCAAATGCGAACCGAACACGCCACGATAGTGATGTATCTCATCGATAACCACATAGCGCAGTTTTTCGAACAACTTAATCCACAAAGTATGATGAGGCAATATGCCCGAGTGAAGCATATCCGGGTTGGTCACGACTATGTGACCGGCTTTTCGTATCGCCGATCTGGCGCTGGCCGGAGTGTCGCCATCGAAAGTATATGTCTTGATATCCACGCCGAGCGTTTGCACCAGATCATGCAATTCATCGACTTGGTCCGACGACAAGGCCTTCGTGGGAAACAGATACAAGGCTCTGGCCTCTGCATCTTCGCGGAGCAGCGTGTTGAGAACCGGCAGATTGTAACAGAGTGATTTTCCCGATGCGGTGGGAGTGACCACCACGAAATCGCGGCCGAGCTGGGCTTGATAAATGGCCTGTTTTTGATGAGAATACAAGCATGCGATCCCCCTGGCTTTCAAAGTATCGATGATCCGCCCGTCGACAGAGGCGGGGAACTCCTCGTATTTGCCGGGCTCCGGTGGGAAAGTTTTCCAACATTTGATATTGCGAGCCAGGTCTGGATTTTGGCGGAAATAATCCAGAGCAAGAACAAGATTCATCGGTTGCACTCCGCGTGATATCTGCTCATATGAGCACTATATAGAATAGCCCAAATTATTTTTCAAGCGAATTTATGCGGATTTGATAAAAACCTTGAGTAAAATCGATGGCGATGTCATAGAGAGCGAAATCTATGAAATAATACCCCCGGCAGGACTCGAACCTGCTACCCACTGCTTAGAAGGCAGTTGCTCTATCCACGTGAGCTACGGGGGCTCGGCGATCGGGGTGAGAGGATTTGAACCTCCGACATCTTGCTCCCAAAGCAAGCGCGCTGACCAGGCTGCGCTACACCCCGCGATTATTTGACCGGAATATATTTATTATATCGGTGGCGGTCAAGGAATGTTGGGGAAAGTTATTTCACCCATAATGCTCTTGGCAGCGGATTTCTTGTTTTCAATCGAATTTTTGCAATAGGCGGGCCGCATTTAACCCGCAAGAAACCCGAATTGACAATTCCTTTTTTCGTAACTAATATTCCCCTATGCCTAAAATAAAAGTGGTCGAGATTCACTCGAGTGCCATCGGAAACCAGCCGATAAGGCTCGACGAAGCCAGGAAAATGATCGCCGCCGGCCTGGACAATTTAAGCCCAACCGGAGTCGGCTGGGACCTCCTCGAAAACATTTTCGAACCTTCCGACATCGTAGGAATCAAGGTGAACGCTCTTGCCGGCAGGCAGATGTCAACCTCTCCGGCATTGACGATGGCTCTGGCGGAGACTATAGCGGCAAGGGGGATTAAGAAAGGAAACATCATAATCTGGGATCGCCGAGAGGCCGAACTCAAGCGGGCTGGATTCGATATTAAGACGACGGGGTCGGATATTAGATGTATGGCGACCGATACCTCAGGGGTAGGATTCGATAGCAAACTTTCGGTTAATAAAAGCATCGGTTCCATGTTTTCGCGAATACAGGCCAAGATGATATCGGCTGCCGTCAATTTCGCGGTGCTCAAGGATCACTCGCTGGCCGGGCTTTCGGGATGTTTGAAAAACTACTACGGCGTGATTCATAATCCCAATAAATATCATGACAACCTGTGCGATCCATATCTGGCCGACCTCTATGAAATGGACTTGGTCAAAGGCAAACAGCGGCTGGCGATAATCGACGCCAGCAGGATCCAGTATAACGGGGGTCCTGGGTTCATAGAACGTTGGAGCGCTACTTACGGTTCGGTGCTATTATCTTTAGACGCTGTCGCGGCGGACACGATCGCACATGCAATCGTCGATAGGCTCAGAACAAAAGCGGGACTGCCGTTGTTAAAAGATGCAGGCAGAGAGCCGATTCATATTCAGACCGCAGGCAAAGCAAACGCCGGCTGCGCCGATATGAATAACATAGAATGGGTAATCGTCAACTTATGAGACTGAGTTCGTCTAAAACATATCTTGAAACGGTAACCGCCGCATTTTTCGTCGGAAGTATATTATTCGGCATTTCCTGCGCCGGCGCCGCGCGAAACAGGACCATCGAAACCGGCGGTTCGGAAACGAATAAGGATCTAATATCCCGTGGCTATGCAGTGGATCATTTCACCAAAGGCGACATCTTCGAAAAAATCGGCAACTTCGAAAAGGCGGCCGACGAATACCGATTGGCGCTCGTTTATGATCCGACTGCTGATGAGATCAAGAGATCGCTGGCAAGCGTCTATTATCGGTTGAATAGATTCGACGAGGCTATCGATGTGGCGGCCAAGATAAATTCGCAGACGATCGATGATATGAGGCTGCTGGCCGTTTGCCACGAACGCAGCGGGAATCGTAAATCCGCACTCGAAATTTTCAAGACCATCGCGAAAATCGATCCGTTGGACAGGGATGCCAATCGATATTTAAGTTCGCATTATGCCAAAAAGAGGGAATTCGACAAAGCCGAAATTTATTTTCGGCGGTATATCGGAGAAGACACGACCTCCTCACGATGGTGGTATGATTTGGCCTCGTTCTATATGGAAACCGGTCAGCTGGATAAAGCCGTACATATTTTTAGGCAGCATATCGCCAGTTTCCCCGATGATGACCGCGGTTATCTCGGACTTGCCGCAATATACGAGATGCGAGGTGATACCGCTCGGGCCGACAGCATATACATGGCGTTGGCATCCTTGCGTTGGGATCAAGTCCAGTTGCTGTCGATAATCAGCCAGAGTTTGATACGGCTGGGCAATATCGAAGGGGCGATCAATTTGACCAGACGGATTACCGAGCTTTTCCCCGACGATTATCTTACCGCCCGCCGGTTGGCGCTCATGCTTTTTTCGAAAGGTGATTTCGCTGAATCCGATTCGATTATGGGGAATCTGGCGACTAAAGTCGCTGATGACCCAATCCTTACTTATTACATGGCCCGGGTCGCACAATACGATTCCAACTTCGTTCGGGCCGAATCCCTGTTCAAAGCCACTTTGTCGCTGGATGATACACTAATAGAAGCATGGCTCGGGCTGGCTCAGGTTCGCAATCAAATGCAGGAGATCGAATGGGCGTTGGCGACACTCGATACGGCCATTCAAGCATCGCCGGATGAGTCATTACGATTCATATTTTATAAGGGCGCGATTCTGAGTCAAAATCAGCGTTTCGCCGAAGCCGTCGATTACTATCGCAGGATTTTAGATGCGGATCCCACCAACCAAGCCGCTATGTTCAGTCTGGGCGCCGCCTATGAAAGAACCGGCAGATACGACGAGGCGGAAACGGAGTTTCGCAAGTTGTTGAAGCTCTCCCCTGATCATGACGCTGCCCTTAATTATCTCGGTTTCATGTTCGCCGACCGGGGAGTGAAATTGAAAGAAGCGGAGTCGCTTATTAAAAAGGCACTGGGAATAAGGCCGAATATGGGGGCGTATCTTGACAGTTATGCCTGGGTAATGTATAAAATGGGCAAGTTCAAGAAAGCCCTCGAGTATCAACAAAGGGCGATCGAGTCCGAAAGCGACGAGGCTGAGTTGTTCGATCATCTCGGCGATATATACGCCGCATTGAACAATTCGGAAAAAGCCAGGGAAAGTTGGCAACGTGCACTCGAATTGAACCCGAACAATGAAACAATCAGAAACAAGCTGAAGAAGTAGCGAACACCGAGGATCACCGCCGGCAGCCGGCAAATTGATGTTGCTCTCGCTCAAATCATGAATTCCGTGAGACAGAACGGTTCATTATCACGAAGGTTTTTCAAATTCTATTTCTGGGCTTTGCCGATATTTTCGGTGATTTTTACCGTGCGCTGCGCCCAAATCGAGGCTCCTCCAGGCGGCCCAGAGGATAAAAAGCCGCCGCAAATCTTGGCGGTCAGCCCGTCCGAGGGGACTGCCAATGTTCCGCAAAATGCCGCAATCAATGTGATTTTCAGCAAGGAGATGAACCATGAGTTGACGGAGAAAGTGGTTTTCGTTTCCCCCCTGCCATTCGATTATCCTACATTCAAATGGCACGGCAAAAAGCTCGAAATAGTCATGCCGGAAACCTTGCGCCGGAACACGACCTACGTTATCACCATAGGTTCATCGGCCAAGGACATACGGGGAAACGCCCTCGGAAAATCGATCTCTTTCCCCTTTTCAACCGGCCCTGAAATAAATAAAGGAGTCATCAGAGGTAGTATTATAGGCGGAGCCTCAGGCGAAGTCATTGATATCTGGGCTTACTCGCTCGGCTCAAGCGACGAGAAATTTTTCAGGCGATTGCCGGATTATATCACCCAGGCCGACAGCCTCGGCGAGTTTCGTTTCGATTATGTCAGCCCGGGCGAGTATTTGGTGGTTGCGGTGAACGATAAAAACAAGAATCAATTCTGGTCACCGCCCTCGGAAAAGCTTGCGATCCCCTCGAAAATCGCGCTAATCGGCACGGATACGAGCTTATCGCCGCCAATTCGACTTACTCTGGTCGAAAGGGATACGCTTCCGCCGCAAATAAGCAAAATTGCCCCCCTCGATTCCACGAAAATCGAATTGGAATTTTCAAGCAGGTTGGATGAGGAGTCGGCACTGAACACCGCGAATTTCAAAATTGCATCGGTCGGCGATCAGGCCCCCGGGATCATCCCCGATTATTCCATCTTCGTAGATGATGCGCATAAAATCATTCACCTCGGCGGGCTTCACCTGATTCCGAATCAGAATTATAGGATCGACTGCAGAAATTTGCTGTCCAGTTCGAAAACAATCGCAGAATCATTGACCCAAAGATTCACCGCCGGATCGATCGATACGATCCGCCCGAAAATCAACTTAATCAAACCCGGACAATCGGCCAAGGCGATTAAATCGAATACCGTTTTCGAATTACTGTTTTCCGAGGCGATAGACACCGCCGCCGCATTCGATGCCTTGTTTTTCGTCGATTCCGCCGGAATTGCCATAACCCATATCAGCCGCTGGCAAAGCATGAACAAGGCGGTCTTGCAACCCTCTTTCGTTCCCGGGCGGCCCAACACTTTGAAAATAGATCAAAGCAAGATAATAGATCCGTCAGGCAACTCCATGGGGGATTCGCTTATTTCTTTCAAATATATTGTGGCCCCTGCAGACACTTTCGGCGAGCTAAGCGGTAGAGTGATCGGCGGAAATCGAGATTACAAGTATATCGTTCGACTGGCGGATAAGACCCCGGACACCATATCAGCCACCTGCGGACCGGACGGCCGGTTCATTTTAGGGGGGTTATACCCGGGGACATATCGGATGACGATTTTGGAAGATGTCGACGGTGACGGCCGCTATAATGCGGGCAGACACGATCCATTTCATTTCGCCGAACCGCTATTCCAATATCCGGACAGCATAATTATAAGGTCGCGCTGGGAAACCGATTTGGGGGATATTTCATTAGGCGATCGCTGATCGGCGACAGCTCGATCCTCCGCTTCATCTGATCTCTCGGATTCGTCTTACGGTCGACCACCCTGCACCCACAACAATCAAGATCAAACCGAGCCAAACAAAATTGATGAGCGGCTTTATCCCCACGTCAAGCACGATCGTCAACTTGTCTTCGAATTCGGCGGCGCTCTCCTTGTCGGTCAAGCCGATCATGATCAGCCCCTGATCGGCGCTGATTTTAAGCAAGTAAATCCGGCGGCTATCGCCCTCTATGGCCGCGGGAATATATCCGGGATTTTCGCCAGAGGCGATAAATTTGGGAACCAGCGTTTGCTTCTTACCGTCGGCGGTCTCCACCATGAGGTCGGCCCCGATCTGCATCATCCCACCTTCCATATGCGTGCCGACATCGAAACGATTGAAGGTTACTTTAAGTCCTCCGATATTGCCGGTCTCGCCCTTGGCCAGGATTAGGGCGTTGTCTTGATTCGCAGCCGCCGATTTGATTTCCTCGGGCGAAATATACAAGTCATAAAACAGGAATTTTTTTATGAAAGGATTACGGACCAGTCCCTGATTGCTTTGCAGAAACACGGGAGTGGCGGCGAAAATCGATGAACCTCCATCGACCGTAAGATTAGCCCTGGTTTTTTCCGGAGACAGTTGGTCGGCGCCATGGAATTTGACCGCAAAACCGAAAGCATCGGCTTCCGAACCCTGCTCGATGCTGATTTTGCGTTGCGACGAATAAGCGGATGAAGCAATTACCCCGATAAACATTAACGCCACCCCGACATGGACCAAATCGGCTTGAATGGATCGATTACCCTTGCGTAATTGATCTATTAACTGCCAGCTGTTTGTCATTAAGGCGAAAGCGCTGGTGAAAAGAAATGCCAGATAAGCGGGATTCCTGATCGCCAAGACAGCGCCCACAAGCACCGACACCAAAGCACCTACGACCGACCAAATAAAACGAACTCTGATAGACTGCCAGGTCGCCGAACGCCAACCGAGCAGCGGCGCCATTCCGATAGCGATCCCGATAATGATGCCGATCGGCAGATTAGTCTTGATATAATAGTCGATAGCCACCGCCGATGGGTCACCCCAAATGCGGGTCAATAGAGGCGCCGACATCCCGATAAGCACCAGAAATCCCGATACGATTATGAACAGCATGCCAAGATAAACCGCGAATTCCCGGCTCAAGGGCGATTTGGCGGGCTGCGATGCGGGTATCGTTTTAGCTCTGAATAACAGTAATCCGTATGAAACGACGGTGAAACCGAGCAAGAATAGGACGAGATATGCGGTATATCCAAGGTCAACGAACGAATGAACCGAAAAATCGGCCAGCACGCCGGAGCGAGTCAAGAATGTTCCGTAAATAGTCATCAAGAAGGCGGTGATCGCCAAGAACAAGTTGATTTTGCGGAATGTCCCGCGAGTCCGCTCGAGAACCATGCCGTGCACCAAGGCGATACTCCCCAACCAGGGAACCAGAATGGCGTTTTCAACCGGATCCCAGGCCCAATAACCACCCCAGCCCAACGTTTCGTAAGCCCAATATCCACCCAAAAAAGTGCCGGCGCCTAACGTGCATACCGAAAGAATAGCCCAGGGAAAAGTGAGCTTAACCCAATTATCGTATTTTCGGCTCACCAGCGCCGCCATAGCAAATGCGAATGGAATGAAAGTCGAAGCAAAGCCGAGAAACACGATCGGCGGATGAATCTGCATCCAATAATTTTGCAGCAGCGGATTTAAGCCGCGGCCGTCGGCAGGGACCGGATGCTGGATTTTGAAAGGCGAAGAGATCAACAGCAGGGTCATCAAGAATCCGAGTGCTATCAAAAAGAAAAACATTACCCAGCCGACCTGATCTGCCGCTTTCCTTTTCACCCAAAGCCCGAGAAGAACAGCCATCACCATCCAGAGCAAAAAGGAACCTTCCTGCCCGGCCCAAAGCGAGGATATTTTGAAATTGATCGGAAGCGAAATCGAGGAATAACTCGAGACATAGGCGAAGTCGAATCGGTCACCTATCAAATAGCCTACAAGCAACGCGGCGCTTATCAAGATAAGTATGGTCATCACGTAATAAGACCAGCGCGCCGCCAGAACATAAACCATATTGCCGCGGGCAACCCGAAAATATCCATAAAACGACAGGATTCCGGCCGCAGCAGCCAGCGAGATCATATACGCGCCCAAAATCATCAAGCGCCTTTCTTTCTGAATTCCGTCCCCTCGTATTTAGACGGACATTTGATCAGTAAATTGTTGGCATGGAAAACGCCGTCACGATAGCGCCCTACGCATACCACCGATTCGGCCTGTTCGAAATTTCCCGGCCGGGTGCCCGTATAGCGCACCTCCATCCTATCGCCGTTTTCATCGATAATGTAGAACACGAGCGCTTTCGATGAGTCATCATAAGTCGTTCGGTCGTGCTCAACTTTGCCGAGCACCTGAACGTCGCCATTATGAGTACGGGCTTTCGCGAATCCCACATATGGTGTAGCGGTCGTCGTAAGCGACCATATTCCGAGCGCCCCGAAAATGACTATGGCCGCCAAGCCGATGATCATGCGATATTTTCTAACCATGTTTCTCCAGCTTCTTGACTTTGCGCTCGAGCCTTAATAGATAGAGCCACAACGCAAGCCATATTCCGATCGAAACCAGCATGGGAACATAAACAGTCATTTAAGTCTCCCTTTCAGCCCGATCTTGCTCGAGCCGATTGATTCTTACGGACAAGAGATACATCCATACGAATAGAATTATAAACGCCAAAAGAGATGGAATAAAAACTATGGTGGCGGTAGTAGACATGGAAATGAATCTCCCCGAGGAATCTCCCGGAGCGCCCGGGTGAAGTCCGGGAGTCAGTCGGGGCCAGATAAATATGGTAAATACGGCCGAAATAAATCCGAGGATGGAGTAAACCGCCGATAACGCCGCCTTACGTTCAGCATCGATTACCGCCGATCTCAAGGCGAAATAAGCAAGGTAAACAAGCAGCAATACAACAATCGACGTCTCCCGCGGATCCCAATTCCAAAATGATCCCCAGGCGAATTTGGCGAATACCGATCCACTCAGAGTAGCCAGCGCGCAAAATATCGTGCCCAAAGCGGCGGCCAGAGCCGATCTGCTGTCATACTCGAGTCGGCGATTGTTCAGATACATCAAACCATTGTACATCGCCAAACCATAAGCGAAAAACGTCACCAAAGCCACCGGCACGTGAAAATAAAAGATGCGATAAACCTCCGGTCCCTCAACTCCCATCATCGGCGGCTCGAACAGCCAGGCACCCACAATCACCCAAATAAATAAAACAAAAACCAACAATTTCCAGATCATGTGCATTAATTAACCTGCCATTTATCGGGAATGTTCCAGTCAATCGCGCGATACGGAAACCGTATCGGAATGTCGAATAACAGCTCAATCATTCCATACATAATCGAACAGCAGCATCCCGGCGATCAGCATCACCACCGAATACGAGGACAAACCTTGCAGTTCACCCAAGCCATCCGAAAAACGAGCGCCGGCGGACATCGCTTTCTGCGTGCCTTTTACGGCCAAAATCAGCAGCGGTAATATAATCGGGAACGCCAATACGGTAAACAATGTGCCTTTAACCGCCGCTCTGGCCACTATTGCTGCTATCAACGTAGTTGTGCAGGCAAGTCCGATCAAGCCGGCCGTCAAGATCGTCAGGAACAAGCTATAGGAAACCACGTTCAGACCTATCAAGAGCGCGAATAGCGGCACGATGAGCAATCCCAATCCTGTAAGGATGATTAAATTGAACAAGAGCTTACCATTATACACCGCGCCGGAGGGAGCATAAATACGGAGCGAAAGTGAAGTCTTGGCTTCCTCCTCTTTGATAAAACCTTGCCCTAATCCTGCCGCCGATGCGAAATATATCGAAAGCCAAAGCATTATCGCCTGCAAATTGGTATCGAGCGCGATCCCGCCCAAAGAGAATCCCACGGCCACAACCGTCACCGCAGCGAACATCACAATAGCCCCGACTGCATAGCGCGTCCTCAATTCGCTCTTGATGTCTTTAGCGAGAACCGCCAGGGAGCGGGTGGGCCAAGTCGATGATGACCGCCGCATCCTGCACCTCCGATTTATCATTGCTTGCCATGACCGTGATTCCTTGACGACCATCTATCAATTTCCGCACAAGAGCTTTGCCCGCGTCATCGAGATTGTTTGAGGGTTCATCCAGAAGCATGAGCGCCGGATTTCGTTGCGCTGCGATCAGCAATTTCAGTCTTTGTTTCATGCCCGAGGAATAGGACCGGACCAGATCGTGTTCCCGCCCAGAAAGCCCGAATTCATCGAATAGACCCCTCGTATCCGATAATCGAAGGCCGCTCATGCGGGCAAAAAATACGGCATTTTCGAAAGCGGTCAATTCGTCATAAAGGAATAAATCGGGGGAAACCATTCCTATGTATGGTCTGATATCGGGGCCGTTGATGATTTTCCCATCGATTTCGAATTCTACTTTGCCCTGCGATGCGCGCATAAGTGAGGCCGTGATCTTTATCAAAGTCGATTTTCCGGAACCATTGGGACCGATAATGCCGAGCACCTGACCATTTCTGACTTCGGCGCTAATGTCACGGAAAACGTTTCGCGACCGAAAAGATTTGCTGACTCGATCGATAACCAGGCGCATGGCGGATTCTATTGTAGCGGCTGCGATTGATTATGACAAGTCAATTTATCGGATCGAGAAAGCGGAAAAATCGGTTATAGAAAACGGAGATATCGCCTCCTACACCAGAACCTGTGGTTGCATAGATTAGGCTTCCGGTCAACACACGATACGGGTCAATCTCGACCATCGAATTCTTCCAGGTAAATGGGTTATCTTATTGGCGAGATACTTTACCAGAGAAAAAGGATCGGCGCTGTCGAGTTTCGGCGGGTTCGCCTCGGGCTCGACCGACCAATGAATGATCAAGGCCCGTCCTTGAACCATGCGCTTATCGAGCGGCCCCCAGAAACGCGAATCATATGAATTGTCGCGATTGTCGCCGAGCACGAATATTTTCCCGGGAGGCACTTTATAGGGTGGCATGTTGTCGCGCTTTCCTCCCATTATATCAAGTGAAAAGGGAATCGTGTTCTTGTCCTCATGCTTGCCATCGGCGGGCATTTCCACCGCTTGGCCATCGACATAAAGTTGCTTGTCGCGGATTTCGACGGTTTGTCCTTCCACAGCCACGCATCGTTTTATATAATTCACGTTAGGAGCGAAAGGCGGCCTGAAAATCACAATATCGCCGGGTTTAGGATCTGTCAAAGCCGGCAGACGAATATCAACCCAGGGAATCGGCAAACGCATTCCATATACGAACTTATTGGCCAGCAAAAAGTCCCCCACCAACAGCGTGTTCTCCATCGAACCCGACGGAATCTTGTAGGCTTCGACCACCGAGGTCTTGATCATCAAGGCCATTATCAGGGCGATACCGAGCCCCTCGATAAAGTCCCAAATCGATTCATACCATTTACGGTCTTTTTTATCTTTATGTCCAAATAGGATAGACATCGCCGCCTCCACCTGCTTTCAAGTTAACCTGCGTTGCCGACTTGTAACATACACTTCCATCGATCAATATCCGTGATTCTCCATATTACCATTATCGCAACTTAAAATAAAAAAGCAAGCGATGCATTCCGACAAATCGAAATCCGGTTTTTACGGTACAACGGACACCTTTAACTTCGGTATAAGGCTTTACCGATAATCAATGTCGGCACCGCCTAATTCAACGCACCTAATAAGCCTTCTGCTGTCGGCTATTTCATTATTCCGGTTATCAATCTTACGATATCGTTATATGTAACCACCAGCATCAGGATAAACAACAAACCCATTCCCACTTGTTGGGCGATAAGCCGACCTTTAACTGAAATCGGCTGGCGCTTCAGTGCCTCAATACCGAGAAATACGAGATGCCCGCCATCCAGCACCGGAATCGGCAGGATATTCAGAATCGCCAGATTTATCGAAAGAAAAGCGGCCAATCCGAGCAAAGAACTGATGCCTTGTTTCGCCGCCGCTCCGGCTTGTTGGGCGATCATCACCGGTCCGCCGAGCGACTTAATCGATTCTTGCCTGGTAATCAGCCTGAAAACGATGGTCAACATCTGTCCGGTCAGTTCGACTGAAAATAAAGCCGCTTCTTTCAAGGCGGTAAACGGGCCGATCGGCGAATAGGTGAATTTCGGACCGATCCCGATTCTTCCTTCGTTGCGCAAATTGCCGAGCGAATCGGTAAATGGAACCGAAAGAGTTCTGAGAGTATCGATTCTCGAATGTTCTCCATCCAGCCATTCGACCGTAATCAGCGCATTGGGACGCTGTCTGATATAGGCGGCGATTTCATTGAAATTTCGGAGATGATTGCCGTCGATGGAAATAATTTTCGAACCGGCTTTCAATCCCGCCTGAGCTGCCGGTGCGCCCGCGGTTACGATACCGATTTCGGTGGAATCCAATTGGCTTTGGGGGATACCGGTTCCCCAATAAACAATGAAAAAGAGAATAATTCCGAGCAGATAGTTCATCACCGGTCCGGCCACGATCACCCAGAATCTTTTTGCCGTCGATACCGCCATGAAGTCACCGGGTTGGGGAGAATAGTTTTCCTCGGTGATGTTCTCCCCGGCCATCTTGACATAGCCGCCCAGAGGGACAATCCCGATGCAATATTCGGTATCGCCTATTTTTCGGCCGATCAGTTTCGGGGGAAATCCGAGAGAGAATTTTTCCACTTTAATGCCGGCCTTTTTGGCCATAAGAAAATGCCCGAGCTCGTGGACGAATACCAGCATGCCCAACACGAATATGAAAGCCAAAATCGTCAACATATTTATCAGTTAACTTACATGTTCGGGAAAAGTTCCTCCCGCCGGACTATAAGAATTAAAGCTCAATACGCCACCTACCCTGAATGCCGAACGGCGGCATCCAGGGTATATTGAAAGCGCAATAGCATCATTGCGCCGTTTTTGCGGCCGAATGCTATTTTTTGCGGCTCACTTTGACCATGTAGACAGGCGTTTTCGGCTTGCCGTCCCGCGGCGGATCAATCGGCACCTGGGAAATTTTATCCACCACGTCCATTCCCTCGATCACCTTGGCGAAAACCGAAAAATTCTGTTTATCGAGAAAAGAATTATCTTTCAGATTTATGAAGAATTGACTTGGGCTGGCGCCTGCCGCGCTTCTGGCCATCGAAATAAAAGCCCTGGTGTTAGAATAAGGCGATTTTTCATCGGCTAATCTACCCTCATCGGGCTGGCCATAGCCGGTTCCCGTAGGATCTCCACCCTGTATCACGAAATTCGGCACCACCCTGTGGAAAATGATGGAATCATATTTGCCTTCGTCCACCCGTTTGAGGAAATTTTTCGCGTGGATCGGCGTCTCTTTCTCGAATACTTCGATAAGTATATCGCCCATACTGGTCTTCATCAACACTTGGGGGTTTTTGGCTACCTCCTTTTTAGGTTCGGCCTTCGGCTTTTCGATCGGTTTTTCTGCGGGCGGCTGGGCGAAGGCTGCCAGACTGAGAACCGCACTTAAGAAAATCGCAGGAATTACTCGCATCAGCTTTTACCTCTTCTTTGTTTCGGGTTATTCAATTAATAGTTTTATCTGGGACAACGGGATTTGTTTCAATAGGCTTCAAAAAAGCCTCCATCAATTTGATTTTGCTTTTCGGTTTTCCGTTTTCCGCCGGCATTGCGGCTATCGCGATTACGTTCTCGAATCCGGTGATCACTTTGGCGAAACACGAAACCGACGAATCAAGACCAGGGTGATCCCGAGCTAATATAAAGAATTGCGAACCGTTGACTCGGCCGTTATCCGCCGGCAACATGCCTACATAGCCTGCTTTATTCGGGTAAGGGGTGTTCTCGCGGTCTAAAAAATACCCGGGATTTCCCGAGCCATCGCCCCGCGGATCGCCGGTGACAATCATCGTTTCCGGCAAAATTCGATGGAACGGAAGATTATCGTAGAATCCGTTTCTCACCAGCTTTATGAAATTGCCGGCGTGATTGGGGCAGTCTTTTTCGAAAACCTCGATTTCGATGTCGCCGCGAGTGGTTTTAAGAAAGACGATCGGGTTGCCGGCAGGCGTTCTCTGATAATCTATAATCATCGTCGGCTGTGGATTCTGAAGCGTGGAATCCAATTCATTATTATCAGCTTTTTGCTTCGGCTGAGCGCAGACCAGCGTCGCTAAAATCTGAGTGATATATAAAATTGAACGACCTGCCTTCATTTACTCTCTCCTTTCAAATCATCCATTCGGAGTAGCAGAGATGCAAATGAAATTTCGACATCGAATACCTTTAAGCCAATAGTCCGACAGTGTCAAGTGAAATAATTCATCGTATATCCGAACTTCCGCCGAAGGGCGTGCTCCGGTTCGTCGTTTAGAGAACGTGGATGCGGCAAGACGAAATCGAAGTTACGTTACCGGCAATTGCCATACGAAGGTGAGCGTTGAGTTCCCTTGAAAAAGGCCACCAGGTAGGTAACATCGGTGCCGCGCACGAGGCAATCGCCGTTACAATCGCCCGATAATAAAGGAACCGGCGGTTCACCGAGTCCTTTAAGGTAGCGAACCAAAAAAGTTACATCGGCCGGGCTTATCTCCCCCGAACCGTTGGCATCTCCCGGAACGAATTCAGGTAAATGAATGTCGAGGACTGTGGCCGATCCGACGCCGACCTCGATATCGTCAATTCTAACTCGGGGAAATGAATCCGTTATAACCTCTACGGAATAGATACCAGGCAGCAGCAGGTGGCGATAGCGCCCATAAAGCGAATCGGAAAATCTGGGATCCACCACAGATGAATAAACCTCAAGCACCCTTACTTCTGCGCTGACCGGTTGATTGGAATTCGGGGCGGTAATCCTGCCTGTCAATTGCGGTCCGAACGCTCTCTGCATCAGGTAAAAACAGCCGTCGAGATTTTCCCTGATCACTTGGTTATAACGCGGCGCCGGCACGATGAAATCGGGATATCTCACGGTTTCCGGAGAATAGCTGAACGCACCCAGACGGCCATATTGCCAATTAAGCGCCAGTCCCACCCGCCCGTCGGCTGCACTCACGTCGTATGTGCCCTGGTTATCTTCCCGGGTTATTCTCATCGCCAGACCAGTGGCGATTTCATAAATGGCTTCGTGGTCAGGGGCTTGATCCTCTCCAAAATTCCAGGGATAAAATATCAGTTCGCCATAACTATGGTAAGACAGCGACAGAATCGGCTTGACCCGACTCAATATCGAAACCATAGCCGCGTTTTCCGATTCGGAGCCGGCGGATGCACCCCGATAATAGTAGTCCCACGGCGATGTCTGCCCGCCCCAATCCCAATACCAGTCGTAATTGCGGTTCAGGTCGATCCCCTCAGTTTGGCAGGTCCACCAGTAATTGCAGGTGAATTCATAAAGGGTATCATTGCCGTTTAAATCGCGCCCGTTTTTTCGATAATAAAGCGAGATTTCATTCATCACCGCCGAATGGCCATCGGGATTGACCAAAGGAACCAACCATATTTCGAGATTATCGACATAGTGAGTGATCGCCGAATCGATGCCGTAACCTTTCAACAAGGTATCGATCAAGGCCAAGCATATCTCCAACCCCATGACCTCACAGGCGTGATGGACGCCATCGAAAAATATCACCGGTTCGTCCTCATCCAAGCCGACGTCGTCCGATATCTTCATGGCGTAAATCGTTTTTTGTTCCTGCTGGCTGACTCCTATCGACTCGACCATGGCGATATCGGGATGATTCATCGCCTGGGCGGACAAAATCGAAACCATTTCAGCATAATCATGATACAGTGAATCGATCTCGGAAATCGTCATGGATACCGGTTCAGTCGGTTTGATTTCAGAGATTCGTTCGAATGGAATCCCCATTTCCTTTAATACCGATAATTGAACCTCGCGCATTATGTAGAAACCGCAATCCCCCAGATTTTCGCGATATTCGCGGGCTGCAAGGCTTTCGATTAAAAGTCTATCTGCGGCATCACGGAACTTTACATTAACGACAGCAAAGGAGTCGTGAGGAGAACCCGCGCCCCCTTCCGCTTTTACACAGGGTACAAGGAGCAAGATCAGCAAGCTCCAAGTGAGAAATGCAGTTAATATGTTCTTGAAACCGCCCATATCCGCGAATATACCGATATATTCATTATCGTCAACAAACGCGCCGGAAACAAGAAAACATACTGATTTTAAGCCAGGGAATAGCCTCCATCGACCACTATCACTTGGCCCGTGATCCATCTGGCTTTTTCGGTGCAGAGAAAAACCACAACTTCGGCGATATCATCGACATTGCCGACCCGCTTGAATGGCGTGCGCCTAATAACCTCCTCGACCATCTGCTCATAATTGGGGAATCCCTTGAGCGCGTCGGTATCGATAAATCCGCCGGAAACGGTGTTGACATTGATATGGCGCGGAGCCAGCTCATAGGCGAAATAGCGGGTGAGCGTTTCGATAGCGGCTTTGGAGGCACCGATCGCCGCGTATCCGCCTATATATCTGACCGACCCGAGCGAGGAGAGAGCCACGATTTTCGACCCATCAGGCATCATTTCCCGCGCAAACTGCACGGCCTTCAGAAAAGCTTCAGCATTTGTATCCATCGACAGGTGCCAGGCTCGATCGTTTATATCCATGGCGGAGGTGAAAATGCCCAGAGCGGCATTGGACACGAAAATGTCGAGTTTGCCGTACTTGGCCTTGATCTCATCGAAAATTTTGTGCATCTTGTCGTGGTTGCCGATATTGGCTCTGATCGCCAACGGATCGGTCCCGAGTCGGCGTAACTCTTCGATCGTGGCTTCTGCCGCATTTCGGCTTCTAAGATAAATGACCACCACGTCGGCACCCATTTCCGCGAGTTTGATCGCCACGGCTTTGCCGATTCCCTTGGTACCGCCGGTAACCAAGGCTGTCTTGCCCGATAATTCCTTCATCAGTAGATCCTTCCTTAAATTAGGGAGTTATTATAATAATTATGGACGAAAGTTGTCAACAATTAACCCGAGCAACCAGGAAAAGAGGTTTTGGATAAAAACTTATCGCCGGTAGCATTGGATTTTCCCGACTTGGGTCCAATTTAATGAGAAATAATCGATTGTGATGATCGATGCCAACCGGATTGACTTGACGAACAAAAAATGTGGAGCGGCCAGCAGACCCGGACTGATTATTGAAGTATTGCTTATTTATTGCTTGCTTCCATCGGGGGCAGGATATATATTGTCATTGACCCTCCTTGTTTTTGGTTTGGAGTCCGTGCTTTTCGTAGAAGCCGGACTCTATTTGTTTGGAGCTTTTTCAAAGCCAAAACAAATCGACTGTCATATAATCAAGGGAATCTTTTTCGGGGGATAATAAACTGCTCTGAAAGAGGTTATTCGGCAGCGCTTAGACGAAACGGGTTGTAGTTCAGGTTATAATCATAATGATCGCAATTTTCCGCCTTTTTCAATTTATTCACCACTAAATAGGTTACGGGAGTCATGGCCGCCTCTACTCCGCATTTGAAAATGTAATTGGTGATTATTAGGGAGAGCCAGATTTGCGGAGAGAATCCGGGGACGCGGAAAAGCGTAGCCAACGATATGAAAGCCGCGGTATCGATCGCTTGGCCGACCAGAGTGCTGGAAATCGTGCGCGTCCAGAGAAACCTCCCTTTTGTCATTATTTTCATGCGTGACAGGACTACGGAATTAGAGAATTCGCCGAATAGATATGCCAGAAGACTTGCCGCAACTATGGCTCCGCTTTTCATTCCACCGAGAACGAGATCGAATTTTTCCTGACCCACCAGTTCCGCCCAACCCGTTTCCGCCGGCATCATTCCGACGATCCAGAGAACCAAACTTGTCAATCCTGAGCAGAAAAAACCGATCCAGATAACCCGCCTGCCGCGGCCGTAGCCATAGACTTCGGTCAAGATATCTCCGAAAATGTAGCTGAGGGGGAATAGCAAAGTGCCGGCATCGAATACCAACCGTATTTTCAGGAGCGTCAAGCCTGAATCTACGATTTTGGCCGATGAAGCGATATTGCTGACCAATAAGACGGTCACGAAAAGCGCGGTCAGGAAATCATAATACTTAGGCGGGGATTCTTTTCTTTCATTCATATATCAGCGGCAGCTAACAATCGATACGATTCCTAATGCTTGCAAACTCTTAAAACATCGTCGGGGCGAGCCGATTTGAACGGCCGACCACTTGCACCCCAAGCAAGTGCGCTAACCAGGCTGCGCTACGCCCCGATAAGTTCATTATATATAACGGTCGACAAAAATCAAGACAAAAGGGGGCATTTAGGAATAGATATAACGTTGAGCCACCGGCATCAGGAGAGCATCTTCAGAATCTCATCGAGTTCTTTTCTTATCTCCCCGAGCAGAGCCATGGCCATTTCGGTTCTGTCGGCGCTTTTATCCTCCTGAATTCCGTTTTTAAGGTGATTCCTGGCGCCCTCTATCGTGAAACCTTTTTCGTATAAGAGAAATTTTATCTGCATGAGCAGGTCGATTTCTTTCTGTTGGTATATGCGATTGCCGGCACGATTTTTTTTGGGTTTAAGTTGGGGAAATTCCCTCTCCCAAAAACGAAGTACATAAGGTTCGAGACTCAGCATACCGGCAACTTCGGAAATGGAATAGTACATCTTGGTGTCGTCGCTCAATTGGCACCTCTTATTTTATTGATAGTCGCCGCGGCACCACCCCGGGCGAGTCGTATATCTATTTTATCTCCGATCGCAATTTGGGTAAAGCTCTTTAAGACATCCCCCGTCCGGGACAAGGTAATGAAAGCAAAACCCCGCTCCATTATTTTCACCGGGGATACGGCCTGCAATCGGGCATTCGTCACCTTAAGTAAATTATTGAAACGTTCGAATACATGCAAGGATGTTTTGCGGAATAAATCATTAAGGTCGTCGAGAGCTTGAAGCCTCGTATCGACTATTTGAAGCGGGCGCCTAAGACCATAGCGTGACACAGCCTCTTCGAGGCGCCGACGGCTGTTGCGGATTCCCGCCGCCTGCAGTCTGCATATTCGAGCGAACCTTTCCCGAAAATATGCCAAAAGATCAGCGCCGTCGGGCACCGCAAGCTCGGCCGCCGCCGATGGGGTCGGCGCGCGCAGGTCCGCCACGAAATCGGCGATCGTGAAATCTACCTCGTGGCCCACCGCAGAAATCACCGGTATTTTCGAATTGAAAATCGCCCGGGCGACTATTTCCTCATTGAAAGGCCATAAATCCTCGAGAGAGCCGCCGCCGCGACCGACTATCAGCACATCCACTTTTCCATATTGGTTGAATTCTTTAACAGCCTCGGCGATTTCTTTGGCTGCACCTTCACCTTGTACCCTGACCGGTCTCAGAATCCTTTCCACCCACGGCGCGCGACGCCCGGTTATGTTGAGGATATCGCGGATTGCGGCTCCGGTCGGCGATGTCACGATTCCGATCGCGTCGGGAAATTCGGGGATTTCTTTCTTGTGGCGGGGATCGAACAGCCCTTCCGCATCGAGTTTGGCTTTGAGCTGTTGAAAAGCGAGTTCGAGCGCGCCTATTCCCGATGGCTGCAGGCTGCTGACTATTAACTGATATTGGCCGGATTTTTCATATACCGTGATTTGGCCGCAAGCCCGCACCTTCATCCCGTTTTTCGGCTCAAAAAATAAATATCGGCTCATACCTCTCCAGATCACGCATTTAATCTGGGCGCCTTCGTCTTTTATCGTGAAATAGCGATGGCCGGACGTGTGCTCAATATAATTGGATATTTCGCCTTCCACCCAAACCGACGGAAAAGCTGATTCAAGTAATTGTTTAATCGATTGCGTTAATTCTGTAACGGTTAATATCTTATCTGGCATCTAACTAATCCATTCCGCGGCTTTCAACGTGTTTGTCAATAGCATTGCGATCGTCATCGGCCCGACGCCCCCGGGCACGGGCGTTATCGCCGAGGCTACCGTCTTAACCGATTCGAAATCGACGTCCCCCACCACCCGATAGCCGCGCGGATGCGAATCATCTTTGATTCGATTGGTGCCCACATCTATAACCACCGCGCCTGGTTTTACCATATCCGCGGTCACGAATTTCGCGACTCCCATCGCCGCCACCAGAATATCCGCGCTGCGGCAATAATCGGCGATATTCACTGTTTGGGTATGACAAAGGGTAACGGTGGCGTTTCCCTTAGGCCATTTATTGGCAAGTAAGACCGCCAATGGCTTTCCTACCAGATATCCCCGGCCGAGTATTACCACATGCCTGCCGCTGACTTTAATACCGGAACGCCAAAGCAACTCGACTATCCCTGCGGGCGTCGCCGGCAGAAAACGGGGATTGCCCGAAAGCATCAATCCCTGATTTATAGGATGAAAACCATCGACATCTTTATCCGGCGTTATTCTCAAAATCGCCTTGCCTTCGTCGATTCCTTTGGGTAAAGGCGATTGAACCAAGATTCCGTGAATATCTTTCCGCCGATTCAGTTCATCGATCAATTCGAGCAGAGCCGATTCGGGAAAGTCCGACGGCTTGACGATTTTCTCCGAATAAATCCCCAGCTCTTGGCAGGCTTTGCTTTTCATATCTACATATAATTTCGAGGCCGGGTTATCTCCGACCAGCACCGCGGCCAATCCCGGAACGATTCCTTTCTCTTTGAGGATACGGATTTTTTCGGAAAGTTCGCCCCTTATTTCGTCGGCGATTCTTTTGCCATCGATAATTATCGCGCTCAACTTCCTATCCCTTGGCAGGCGGCTGCGCATCGACGAGCAGCCGCTCGATCGAGATGCATCCTCCGGTGCTATCGTCGATATCCATTATTACGCCGGCGAATTTCAAATTGCGATCGGCTACGTGAAGACGTTCCGGCCGACCTTTAATAAACCGCACCAACACGTCCTCGATTTTCATTCCGATAATTGAATCATGCGGCCCGCACATTCCGGCATCGGTTATGAATCCGGTCCCCTGCGGCAAAACCCGCTCATCCGCCGTTTGTACATGCGTATGAGTTCCTATGACGGCCGATACCCGACCGTCAAGATACCATCCCATGGCCTGCTTTTCGCTCGAGGCGTCGGCGTGAAAATCGACGATTTTGATTTTGCAGCGGCCCCCGATTTTCTCGAGGATATTATCGGCGCTGCGGAACGGGCAATCGATATTTTGCATGTATGTTCTACCCTGAAGATTGATAACCACGATCTCTTGTCCCGACTTCGCCTTGAATGACTGCCAGCCGAATCCCGGATTGTCCGGAGGATAATTGGCGGGCCTGAGCAAATTGTCGTTTTGAATCAGGATTTCGCCGACTTCGGGGCGGTTCCAAATGTGATTTCCCGAAGTGAAACAGTCGATTCCGAGCTGCTCGATTTTCCTCAAAGCCTTTTCCGTTACCCCGAACCCACCCGCGATATTTTCCACGTTCGCAATCGCGAAGTCATATGCGATTCCTGTCGTTTGAAATCCCACCATGACTTTCGTGACGGCCTCGATTCCCGGATCACCCACGATATCGCCTATAAATAGTACGCGCATTTCACCGGGCAAAAAGCGAATGAAGCCATCGATGGAAACGATGGATGCCGCCGGATTCAGGTAAATACATCAAAACGCAACCTTTGCTGACTGCAATACCCGCGTCTCGAAATGCGGCCAAGATTTCGTCGTCATATGAACCGTTCTGCAAAAATACTCTGGTGATTCCCGAATTTTTCAATTTATCGACTATCGATTTGGTGTTTTTTCTGGCCATCGCTATTATCGCCCTATCGCAGGTATCATAAGAAACGGACTCGGTGTCAATTTCGCCGTCGAAGGATCGTGTGGCCGCAAAAACCCTGCGGCCGTTCTTTTCGAGCTCTTTTCTTATGGCGGCGGCGAATGTCTTACGCCTGGGCGATTCGCCGAAAAGGATAAAAGAATCGGCCTCGAAAAATTCGGCGATATCAACGAGCGTATTCGACATTTCTCGTCTCTCTTATGACGGTCACTTTTATTTGACCCGGATATTCCAGCTCCTGCTCGATTTTGCGAGCTATATCCGCAGCGAGTTGCGCGGAACCGACATCGTCTATTTTATCCGATTCGACGATCACTCGGATTTCGCGTCCGGCCTGAATTGCGTATGCCTTACCGACACCGGAGAACGAATCGGCGAGTTCTTCGAGTTTTTCCAGGCGTTTAATATAGCCCTCGAGCGATTCCCTGCGGGCTCCCGGTCTGGCGCCGGAAATGGCGTCGGCGGCCTGCACCAATACGGCGTAAGGGGTCTCCATGGGAACATCCTCATGATGGCTGGCCATGGCGTTAAGCACCGCCGGATGCTCATTGAATCGGGAGGCGAAGGCGACCCCCAACTGGGTATGCGTTCCTTCGGTTTCGCGATCTATCGCTTTGCCCAGGTCATGCAACAGCCCGGCTCTTTTGGCGAGATTGGGGTCAAGTCCGAGTTCCACGGCCATGATTCCGCAGATAAAAGCCACCTCTTTGGAATGTTGGAGCACGTTTTGGCCGTAACTCGTGCGATAATTCAATTTCCCGATAAGCTTGATTATTTCCGGATGGACGCCGTGGATACCGACATCAAAGCATGCTTGTTCGCCGATTTCGCGGATTATCACTTCCATTTCCTTTTCGGCTTTAGCAACGATTTCCTCGATCCGCGACGGATGAATTCGTCCGTCCATTATCAATTTTTCGAGAGCCAGGCGGGCGATTTCCCGGCGCACCGGATCATATCCCGATAAAATCACCGCTTCGGGGGTGTCATCGACGATGACATCGATTCCGGTCGCGGTTTCGAAAGAGCGAATGTTACGCCCCTCGCGGCCGATTATGCGTCCTTTCATTTCGTCCGAGGGCAACTGGACGACAGAAACGCAGGCCTCGACCGAATAGTCGGCGGCGCAGCGCTGTATAGCCTGAATTATGATGTTTTTGGCTTCCTTATCCGCGTCGCGTTCGGCCTGCTCTTTGATTTCTTTGATAAGTTGAGCTGCTTCCCTGCGGGCTTCGGATTCGAGATTTTCGAGCAACAACTTTTTGGCCTCGGCCGACGTCATGCCCGAGATTTTTTCGAGCTGAACATTTTGTTCGTTGATCAAACCTTCGAGCTGTTTTTCCTTATGCAGTATCGCTCTTTCTCTGGCAGTGAGCAACTTATCGCGATTGGCGAGCTCTTTTTCTTTGTTGTTGACCAGATCGACGCGGCGGTTCAACGACAGTTCACGATCCCGTAATCTGGTTTCGAGTTTGAGGATTTCGTTTCGCTTTTCGCTGGTTTCCTTTTCGAACTTGGCTTTTTCTTTCAACCATTGATCTTTGGCCTCGAGCAGGGCTTCCTTTTTCTTGACTTCGGCTTCCTTGTGGGCTTCAGCGATGATCTTGGCCGCATGCTCTTCAGCCATCGCCACTTTCTTCTCGGCTATTCGGCGGGAAATAGCCAAGCCGATAAAGAAGGCGGCGATAATCAGAGCCACGCTTATAAAAACAATGATGTAAATTGATGACATGGCGCCTCCTTCAGGCGTCAGGAGGAACTCAATCCCGGAGGGCAGAATCCAGAATAGCTGCCAATTCCTTTGCCTTTTGCTCCAGATTTTCCGGGTATTGGCGGCGATAATTCAGCAATTCCGAGGCGAGATTAACCGCCGCCAGCACCGCCGCCCGCAATTCGGGCAAATCCGGACATTTTCTGGCTATTTCCTGCATATGGCCATCCACGAGGCCAGCCGCCTCTACTATATTGTCATGGCCGGAATCGGCTCTAAACCAATACTCAGTGCCAAAAATTTTCACCCTGACACTGCTTCTGTCCATGGGATTTTCAAATCCTCCCAGAGTGATCTATATTAAAAGTTAACCACCTTTTGAATAAGCTTTTTCGAAAGCCGCCACTTTGGCAGCAAGCATCATTATCCTGTCTTTGATTTGACGCTCTTTGTCGCGCCAATCTTCGTAACCCTTATTGAAACGGCTTTCAAGCTCCTGATTCAACCGTTCGGCTTTCTTTTCGCTCAAGGCAAGCAGCCGCTTATATTCGTTTGCCTCTTCTTTGAGCTTCTTATTTAACTCCTTCAGCTCGCTTATCTTGGCAGTGGCTACCCGAACCATCGCTTCCAATGATTCGAGAGCATCGCCTTTGAGATCAGTCGGTTGATCAATAAACTCCTGTTTTTCCATAACCGGTTCAGGTCCTCAATTCGGCTCCGGCCTCTTGACGGAGAGCTTCTAATATCCGTTTCATTATCTCATCGACCTCGGCATCGGTCAAGGTCCGCTCGAGACTGCGGAATTTAAGTCGAAAAGCCATGCTTTTCTTATTTTGGCCGATATTTTCCTTCTTGTAAAGGTCAAATGGAAAAATTTCCTCGACCAAGTCGCCGCCGGATTTGCCCATTACCGCCATTATTTCGGAACATCGTACGTCGGAATCAACCACGACAGCGATATCCCGATCCGTTCCTGGATATTTGGGCAACCCCTTATGGCACTTTACGGCCGCCGTCAAACCCAGCAACCGCTCAAGTTCGATTTCGGCCATGAAGCATTCCTGTTTGATTCCGAAATGTCGAGCCACGACAGCGGCCAACTTGCCCACGCGACCGACATCCACGTCATTATAATAAATTTTGAAAGAATATTCATTATCAAAATAGGCGCAGGGGTCAGGCCGGAAAGTGGTTTTAGCCAAATCAAGATGGCCGGCGATAAGCTCCAGTTCGCCTGCGGCGGTGAAAAAATCGCATTGAACGGATTTTTGGCGCCAGCTCATCGGACTGGCAAGGCCGCTGAAGCCGAGACATAATCTGTCGGATTCGGAGATTTCCCCATTCTCGAGAGGAAGAAAGACATTGCCGATTTCGAATAAACGCAGATCACGATTGCCGTAATTGAGGTTATGGCGGATCGTCCTGACCATGGAACACAATAGGTCGGGGCGCAACGCCGATAGTTCTTCGGATAAAGGATTTTTAAGCCTGGCCACGGCAAGCTCGGGGAAAATTTTCTGAACCTGATTGCCATCGATTAGCGTGAGTTGAAAAGTCTCGATAAATCCACGACCGACAAGAAACGATCTGAGCGAATCCACTCTTTCCCGCTTCGCTTGCGGAATTTTCAACAGGCTGCCACCCGCACGAAACGATTCGGGGATTTTATTCAAACCGTGAATGCGGGCAATCTCCTCGATAATATCGATTTCTCGAGTTAAATCAGGGCGGAACGACGGCTGTCTTATTTCAATGCGGGCGCCGTCGGAATATCCAATATCGAGGCCGTCGAGTATTTTTTTCATCTTGCCGACTTCGATTCGGGCTCCGATCATGGCAATGGCTCTTTCCGGACGAAATTCGAACACGGCTGGTTTGAACCGTTTGGGGTAAATGTCCACGATTCCGTCCAATACATTTCCGCCGCATATCTCTTGCGCAAGCGCCGCCGCCCGGTCATTCGCCCTCGGAGCCATTTCGATATCCATGCCGCGCTCGAAACGCTGCGATGATTCGGTCGAAAGCCCGATCAGTTTCGCTCCCCGGCGGATAGTTACCGGATCGAAATAAGCCGATTCTATCAAGACGGTTTTCGTTTCATCGGTCACTTCCGTATTGGCTCCGCCCATAATCCCGGCCAGAGCAATCGCCCTTTTGCCGTCGGTGATAAGAAGATGATCAGCGCGAAGCTGCCGTTCGACCCCGTCGAGGGTGACGAATTTCTCGCTATTTTCGGCCCTCCGAACCACCACCCTCCGCTCGGCCAAGCGGTCCAAATCGAAAGCATGCAACGGTTGGCCGGTTTCGAGCATGACGTAATTGGTGATATCCACCATGTTGTTTATCGGTCTGATGCCGAGGTAATGCAATCTGAGTTTAAGCCATAGCGGTGACTCGGACACGCGAATTCCGGAAACGATACGCGCCGTGTATCTGGGACAACCATCGGGGTCGGCGATCTGGATTTCGATCATGCTCGAGGTCGTTTGTTTTATTTCAAAAGGGCAAGCAGGATTGTATTTCAGCGCAAAACCGGTAAGCGCCTTCAATTCGCGGGCCACTCCGATATGTGAAAGACAATCGGGACGATTGGGCGTGATTTCCAGATCGTAAATCGTATCGCATAAATCGAGAATCTTTTCGAGAGGTGTTCCGGGTTGGATATCATCGGCCAATTCGATTATCCTATCGTGCTTATCGGATATTCCGAGTTCGTCTTCGGCCAAAAGCATTCCCTCCGATTGGACGCCGCGTATCGAGGTTTGCGAAATTTTCGTTCCATCGGCGATAACTGCACCCGCAGGGGCATATAAGACCGTCAAATCGGTTTTAGCGTTGGGCGCTCCGCAGACGACCTGAGCTCGGCGACTCCCGGTATCGATAGAGCATTTGAAGAGATTATCGGTGTTACCGATCGGCTGTGCGTCGAGTATCCGCGCCAAGATTATTCCCTTTATATCATTGCCTTTGGATTCGATCGATTCGACAGAAGAGCCTGACATCGTCAATAGATCGGCAATCGCCTCCGGGGAAAATTCGGGGTCTTGGGGATCGAATCCGATTAGGCTTTGCAGCCACTTATAACTGATTCTCATTAGAATTGCCTTATGAATCTGACGTCGTTTTCGTAGAGCAATCGGATATCATCGATTTGGTAACGCAGCATGGTAATTCTGTCTATCCCCATGCCGAAAGCATATCCGGAATAGATTTCACTGTCGTAGCCGACCGCCTTGAACACTTCCGGATCGACCATGCCGGCGCCCGAAATTTCAAGCCAGCCGGCATGTTTGCAGATTTTGCACCCCTTACCTCGGCAAAAAACGCATAAGAAATCGTATTCCACCGACGGCTCGGTGAAAGGAAAGAAGTGCGGCCGAAAACGCACCTGCATTTCGCTGCCGAACAAAGCCCGGGCAAAAGCGGTGATTACGCCTTTCAAGTCGGCCATGCTCACGCCGATATCGACATACAGCCCCTCACACTGGTAAAACACGGGCGAATGCGAGGCGTCGGGCCAATCGGAACGATAACAGCGACCGGGGGCGATTATGCGCACCGGCGGCCGATTCTTCTCCATAGTTCTGATCTGCACCGGAGATGTATGCGTTCTCAGCAGCATGCCGTTCGAAAGAAAAAAAGTATCCGAAAGATCACGCGAGGGGTGATCGGCAGGCGTATTCAGAGCGTCGAAATTATAATATTCGGTTTCGACTTCCGGTCCTCCGGCGATGTCGAAACCCATGCCTTTGAAAATGGCCACTATTTCATCGACTGTTTGTAACAGCGGATGTTTGTGTCCCAGAAAAGCCGCTCTGACCGGTAAGGTATAATCGATCTTATCTTCGGCTTTATTCGACGATGATACTACCTTGGCTATTGAATCGATTTTTTCTTGGATAGTCCTGCGGAGTTCGTTCAATTCGGCGCCGGCTTTGGGCCGGATATCCGCCGGGACCTTTCCGAGAGATCGGGAGAGTTCGCTTAGGCGGCTTTTTCGCCCCAGAAGTTCGACTTTGACATCTTCAAGGGTCTTTTTATCATTGATATTATCCAGCGCTTTAAGTGCGGATTTCTTGAGCGCCTCGATCTCTTCGATAATGTCACTCATATATCACAATGAGCTTTCGAAAGAAAGCCCGGGGAAAGTCGGATATGGGATTATTAACCCTCGCCTAAACCGATTTGACGGCCTCGACGATCCTTTTGAAACCGTCGTTATCCCGCACCGCCAGATCGGCAAGAACCTTACGATCCAAATTTACGCCGAGCTTCTTCAATCCATCGATGAACCGGGAATACGACAGGCCGTATAGCCTTACGGCGGCGTTTATTCTCAATATCCACAGCCTTCTGAATTCCCGTTTTTTATTGCGACGGTCACGATAGGAATAATACAATCCCCTCATGACGGTTTCTCGAGCGGTGCGATATAGTCTATGTCTGCCGCCGTAATTTCCTTTGGCCGCTTTCAAGAATTTTTTATGGCGGCGTTTGGCGGCTACGTTATTGGTTGCACGTGGCATAGAAAGCTCCCTGAATCGAGACTCAATATGGAATCAAACGCTTGACGCGCTTAACGTCGGCGGAATCCACAATCGTCGATTTTCCTAGTTTCCGTTTACGTTTCCTGCTTTTCTTGGTCAGAATATGGCCGGTGAAAGAGAACGATCTCTTGATTTTGCCGGTGCCGGTTTTTTTGAACCTCTTGGCAGCTGATCTATTTGTCTTAATTTTAGGCATTTATAACTCCACACGGTGCAATATAGTTATCCGTAATCCCATTATCAACAAAATTTTATCCTCGGCCTGCTAAAGCCATCGGTTAATCCGGCTTCTTGGCCGTCTTTTTGGCGAGAAAAATAATGGATAGATTTCTGCCTTCCATCTTGGCTTCCGATTCCGGCTCCCCGTGGTCTGCAAGATCGGCCACGATTCGATCGAGGATTTTAAGTCCCAGTTCCTTATGCACGAGTTCCCTGCCTCGGTAAACGACGATCACCTTGACCTTATTCCCCTGGTTGAGGAATTCGATGATATGTTTCAGCTTGAACCGATAATCATGTTCTTCGGTTTTGGGCCTGAAACGCATCTCCTTCAAGTGGATCGTATGTTGTTTTTTCTTTGCGATTTTCGCTTTTTTGGACTGCTCGTAGGAAAATTTCCCGAAATCCATTATTTTGCAGACCGGAGGTTTGACTCCGGGAGCGACTTCTACGAGATCAAGCCCTTTGCTCTGGGCTATTTCCAACGCCTTTTGTGTGCTGACGATCCCGATCTGGGTTCCATCGTCCCCTATCAGCCTTACTTCGGGCACTCTGATTTTGTAATTAACCCGATTCTCGCGTTCTTTGATTATACCAGTTCCTCCTAATCCAATGATTTATTTTTAACCTTATCGATTATTTCGGATTGAAAGGCGGTTAGCTCAACCATCCCCAGGTCACCTTTTTTATGGCGTCTTACGGAAACCTTTTTTTCGGCCGCCTCTTTCTTGCCGATAATCAGCATATAAGGGATTTTCAGATTTTCGGCCTCGCGAATCTTATAGCCGATTTTTTGATTGCGTCGATCGACCTCAACCCGGATTTCCGCGCGGGCAAGTTGAGCTGCCACTTCATCGGCATAATCAATGACTTCATCGACCACCGGCAGCACCTTAACCTGAACCGGCGCCAACCATAGCGGGAAATCGCCGCCGTAATGTTCAATCAGGACTCCGAAAAATCTTTCTATCGAGCCGAGCAGTGCGCGATGCACCATCACCCCCCTATGTTCGGAACCGTCTTCGCCGATATAAGTAATGTCGAACTGTCGGGGCAGATTGAAATCGACCTGTATGGTAGTGCACTGCCAAGAACGGCCCAGCATATCCTTTATCTTGACATCGATTTTAGGCCCGTAAAATACACCCTCGCCCGGATCGATCTCATAATTTAATTTTCTGGCTTCAAGCGCCGCTTTAAGAGCGTCGGTGGCTTTTCCCCAATCCTCCTCTGTGCCGATATAATTTTCCGGCCTGGTAGAAAGGTATGTCTCGTAGTCTTCGAACCCGAAGGTTTTAAGGAAAAATAGATTAAAATCCAGCAGTCGCACGAGTTCGTCAGCCAGCTGATCCGGACGGCAGAACACGTGGGCGTCGTCCTGGGTGAATCCCCTCACCCGTGGCAAGCCATGCAACACCCCTGAACGCTCATATCGATAAACCGTCCCCAGCTCCGCCCAGCGATACGGCAGCTCCCGGTAGGAACGCTTGCGCGAATTGAAAATGGCGATATGGAACGGGCAGTTCATCGGTTTGAGTTGATATTGCTGGCTTTCGACTTCAATCGGTTGAAACATGTTCGCTTTGTAAAAATCAAGATGCCCTGAACGTTTCCACAAATCGATTCTGGCGATATGGGGTGAGTAAACGAGATCGTATCCGTTTTTAAGATGCTGTTCTTTCCAGAAACTTTCGATAAGATGTCTGATCAGCGCGCCGCGGGGATGCCATAGAACGAGGCCGGGGCCGATTTCATCGGTAATGGAGAACAGGTCGAGCGATTTACCCAACAGTCGATGATCTCTTTGTTTGGCCATCTCGATTTTATCGAGGTGTTCCTGCAACATTTTGCGATCGGGGAATGAAACTCCGTAGATGCGTTGCAGCATCTTGTTTTTTTCATCGCCGCGCCAGTAAGCCCCGGCGACGCCGAGAAGCTTGAAAGCTTTGATCGGTCCGGTTGAGGGTAGATGAGGCCCGCGGCACATATCGATAAAATCGTCGTGGCGGTAGAAACTCACCTTTTCATCGTCGATTTCGCGGGCGATCTCTGCTTTGTAAACGTCGTTATCTCGGGCGAATTCAGCCAGCGCCTCGGAACGCGATTTCTCCACTCTCACGAACGGCAGATTTGCGGCGACGATCTTGGCCATTTCGGCTTCGATCAATTCCAGATCGGAGTCGCTGATTTTTTTATCGACATCTATATCATAATAGAATCTCGCAGAAAAGTCATCGCTGATCGCCGGACCGATAGCCAGTTTGGCATCGGGAAACAAGCGCAGAACGGCCGAGGCCATGACGTGCGAAGAAGAATGCCAAAACACCTCACGACCATCGGGATCATCGAAAGTGCAAATGACCAGACGGGCATCCGATTCGATCGGGCGATTCAAATCGACGAGAACGTCGTTTACCTTAGCGGCCAGGGCTTTTGCGGCGAGCGTGGGGCTGATGCTTCGGGCGATTTCCAAAGGCGTCGCGCCTTTGGGATATTCGCGCGAGCTGTTATCGGGAAAGGTTATTTTCATATTTTTGGATATAACTAAATGCCTATCGGCTCGGAATGTTCACTTTTATCATTCTGTCTAAATCACATCTCCGAATCTCGCTCGAAATGGGCGATACTGGGATCGAACCAGTGACCTCTTGCATGTCAAGCAAGCACTCTAACCATCTGAGCTAATCGCCCATCAATAAAATTTTATAATAAAAGCCATACTTTTTCTCAGTCAAGCGAAAACTGACCATCACCCCTCTATATGATTTTGTAATATCGTCCTCATTAAACTTTCAGATTTTGCTTTGAAAACCCAATTGTGAATCGGCCGGTTCCCCCGCTACAATTCAAACATTCCATCAATCGCCGGCGGTTTTGACCGAAAACCAGACGCGTTCCACGTAAAATGGTCGGATTGCCGCTTATTATAAGTGCATAGTTCATGGTTTCAAGAGAGGAATGTCATCCGCCTTGGGCCATTTTCAGGAACGTCTCCGCCTTGCCGTATTCCGTGCGCAAGGTCTCGATCAGGTTCTTTTCCTTTTCTTCCGTCAAGTTGAGCTTTTCCCAGGAAAGTCCGCATTTTTCGGGCAATTTTATATCGTTATCATCGACCGTGTCGGCGTCCATAGAGGCTTTCCAGGCAAGATAATCGGCCACATGGATTATATGAGTAGTCATATTATCCGGCGTGTTTTCCGGTTGATGATGATTGGAGATCGCCTCGCCGAGACCCTGCGGCAGGTTCCATTTGATACAAAGCAGACCGCCCACGGCTGCATGATCGAAGCCGAGAATTTCCTCCTCGATTCTTGCCAGGTGCGCCCCATGATTATTGCCCGCGCTTGCGGAAATTTTGGCGAATTCTTCGGGCAAATGAGCGAATATCACCAGTCTTCCGATGTCGTGAAGAAGTCCCGCCGAAAACGATTCCTCGGCCTCGAGAAGAGAGGGGAAGTTTTTCGTCCTCGATATGATTCTGGCCATGAATGCTACTTGCAGCGAATGCCGCCAGAACAAATCGAGATATGCGCGATCGATTTTATAATGACGGGCGAACGTATCGAAAACCGAGGCCGACAACACAAGACTCTTGACGGCATCAAGACCGAGAATCACGATCGCCTGTTTCACGCTGGTCACGGTGCGTGACAAACCATAAAATGCCGAATTGGTCATTTTCAGTATTTTTGCCGAGAGCGCCGGGTCTTCAGATAATATCGCCCCGATTTGGTAAGCCGAGGTATCAGGATCGTTCAGCACCTTATTGACTTGGGCGAATACAATCGGCGGCGTGGGCAGGTTGTTGATTCTGCCCAGTATGGATTTTATCTTCTTTTCGGCGGCGGTTGCGATTTCAGGCATAATCCAATCGGAATTCAATCAGTCATAGACCGAAATACTTGATCAGTTTATCGGCGAAAGCGCCGAAATTCGCAGGATCATCGTAAAAACCAGTGGCCGCTTTTTTGCGCATTTCGGCGATCTTTTCCTCGTTGTTTAACGAATACTTGGCTGCGTCGTTCGAAACTCTCGAGTTGTAAAAATCGGAAACCACGTCGCTGAACTCGGCGCTGTCGATTATTTTTTCCGAAGTCCTGCGGCGAATCTCATCTTTATCATAATAACCATCGGTGGATCTATGCCTCAATTCGCTCAATATGTCGATCGGTAGTTTCTTACCCTCATCGTCCGACCGACGGATTTCGATCGAATAGACCGGATTTTCAGGCTCGACGGTTTTACGCAAGTCGATCGAGTCGTGATGTTCGGATGGTTTGTCCGCTCTCCGTTCAGATTTACTATTTTCGCGATTGAAACGAACGGGCAATCCGGAGCCGTCTATTCTCATCTTTTTCCTCTATTCAGGAAAATACAGAACACCGCCTTCAGCTTCTGACCATTTCGGACAGATTTTGCATGTCGGCGTTGAGGTAGTTTATCGCTTTGCTGCCCGAAACCGTTTTTAGTTTTTCCCCTACCAGCGCCTTGGCGGCTGCGAATCGCAACTGCAACAATCTCAAGTTGCTTATCGCCGCTCTCAAGGAGCTTTCGATATTATCCAGCGTCTTATTCAATGATGCCGAATCTATTTTATCGATCGTGCCCGCGCCGGCTGCGGCGAGTTCGCTATCGATATCCTTCATCCTTCGAAGATAAGTATCCACCTTTTCCACTATCTCGAGTCCCCAGGGTCTTTGGGCCATGTTTCCATTAACGGCTTTATCCAGGAAAGCTTTCAATTCGGCGCAACAACGTTCTTTCAGCAACAACAAATCGTGAAACGGCTCAGTCGATTTCATGTCATACCTCAGCGGAAAACCGACAAATCGGCGCAAACCCGCCGGTTGTCCGCGGATTTTTTAGCGTGTCTCCATCGATTTCGATGGCTTCCCAGGACTCCTTGATATTCCTGACAAGCGGCAGGATTTCATTTAGTTCCGACTGGTTTTTGGTTACATTCGCCACAGTGATCTTTTCGATAAAATAAGCATAAAGCGAGGATAGTTTACGCGCTATTTCCCCGCCCTTCTCTATATCGAGCGTCGATAGCAGATGAACGAATATATTCCGGGCTCGGCTGAGATTGTCGTGCGTGCCCTGAATGTCGTTTTTAGCCATACGTTCTTTACCCTGCTCCATAAACCTGATAGCCCCGGCATACAGCGACACGATCAGATCCTTTTGATTCAGGCCGCTAATATGCATCTGTTGATAGGTTCCCAATTGGTCTTGCATCAAGTTCACCCACCGAAAGTTGCGTTAGTCCCCGTGGTTGCGCTCAGCTGTGAGAGATTACTTACCGCGGCGGCAAGATACTCCTGCTGCGATTTCAATTTGCCGAGGGCCTCCTCCATAGCGGCGAATTGCTTGTATAATGCGGCGCGCTTTCTCTCCAGTTGTTTCTCGAGCGCGGTTATTTGCTTGGCGATATTATCCACTTGCTTCTGAATGGCATCGGTCCTGCCTTTAAGAATGCCTTCATACGAGTCAGTGTATCTGTTCAGCCTCTCCTCGAGCAGCGCTGCGATTCCCTTGTTGAACAGTATGGTCCCCTCGACCCCGTCGATAATCTGTTCCGGCGTTGCGGTTATTTTCAATTTCAAGCCTGCGGTGCTTTGATTGTCCGAGTTGCCTATCAAATACTGGCCGTTGCCGGTGGCAGGCTCGCCGTTGATTGTGCCGGCCACATCCTGCCCGGCGGTCGCCGTTCCGCCGGTGAGACCCAATACTGAATGAGCGGTGGTTTCGGTCGAATCTTCGATAGTTATGCTCGATTTGGAACCGTACGTCCTCGTGTATAATATAAGGTTGCCGTTTCCACCGTTGTCGACCCACTCCACATCGACCCCTATCGCGGCGGCCGTGCGGTCGCTGTTGATGGCGTTTTCCAAATCTTGGGCAAGCTCGGCCCCCGAGGTGTAAGTTTTCGGAGCGAGAGTGATCAGCCCGCTGAGGTTATTATTGATTTTCAACCTTAGAACATTATTCGTCGCATCTATCACCAACGGTGTCTGCAACGGGTTGACGATTCCTACTCCGGTGTACATTCCTCTTTGAGCCGCCTGAGTGATATCGACTTTATAGCCATCGACGGCGGCTTTGGTGCTCACCGTGGAGGATACATATTCTATGAATTCGGAATCGGATGTGGCCGTCGATTTGAACAGGTTGACGACTCCAAGGAAATCGTCGTCCATTTTCTTATTGAACACCGATTCGTCGAATTTGAGTTTCCCGGATGAGTCGAATTTAACGCCGACCTGCGAAAGCATCCTCAATTCGGTGGTTCTGCCCTCGTAAACATGACTCAGCAAACCCCGGACGTCGTTATGAAGAGTCAACAATGAACCTTCGCCAAGAAGCACTCCGGCGACGCCTGTTTCTTGTTTATAGGAAAACTGCTTATCGACGAAATCCTGATACTCGTTATACTTATTTACGAATTCCCGGATTTGGTCTTTTATCTGATTCCGATCTTCCTCGATTCGGATTTCCACCGGCTTTCCCGGCGTTGTCAGAGCATGTAATTCCACGGTTACGCCCTGAATCAAGTTCTTCAAGGTGTTCGACGACGAACTTATCGTTATCGGCGAACCTCCCCCGGACGAACTGCCCAATTGAATCTCGGCATTCTGCGCCGCCTGAATCACCGGAGCGAAAGTCTGGATCTGGAACTTGTCTCCGCCGTTGAGCACACCGGCCGAAAATCTCACCGATAACCCATCGGCACCGGTTCCACTTAACGCAAAATCGGTGTCTGCCGCATTTATTACGATCGAGCCGCTGTTTGTGCCGTCGGTCCAATCGAGTGTAATTTCCCCGGAACCGACTGTCTGCAACCCGGAGCCGGCCACGGTGAAAGTATAAGTTTTGTTGGTGGTCCCGGTATAGGCCGCTGAAGCTCCGACTGCGGGAGAGGAGGTTGCGCTGCCGTTCCAGTTCAATTTTTCGACAACGTCGAATTGGGGCGTGGAAAAATCAGGGACGGTGCCGCCGCTGAGGTTAGCGGTGAAACTGATCGTGGAATTCAGACCTGTCTCTTTGGAAGTCAACACCAAGCGGTACTGATTCGAATAAGAGCCGTCGCTGACTATGGCGGCGTTGACACCGGCGTTGGCGTTGTTTATAGCGTTCTTCAAGCCGACAAGTGTGTTGTTTGAGGAATCGATGGTTATCGTCGTTGTTTGTCCCGAACCGAGTTGAATCGTTACCGTTCCGGTTCCGATCGCTTGTTCTTGGATATTGAAACCCTGGCTGGCGATCTGGTGGTTGGTTGCCAGCCGATTGACATTCAAATAATAGACACCCGGAGAAGCGTTCGTCGATGCGCTGGCGCTGATAACATCGTTGTCGGATACCGCAACCGACCGGGCATACCAAAATCTTTCGTCGGCGAGAATCGACGCCTGCGATTTGAATCCCAAAAGCAACGCCTCGATTGATTTCCATGATGTGATTTTATTGGTAAGTTCGGATTGACGGGCGGTATAAAGATCCACCCGCTGCCGTTCGAATTTCATGATCGTTTCGATGATATTCGTCGTATTCATCCCGGAGATCAAACCGTCTATCGCGCCCGAGTATGCCATCGTTAACCTCGATTTATTCCCTCCGGAGCGCATTGCCGCAGGCTCCGTCGCTTTTCGATTGAAGAAATTTCGTTTATTCTATATCGCAGACTTATCATTAATAAACTTCTTTCCAAAATAATCGATTTTGAGCGATACAAGGCGCCGTATGGACGCGACAAATCAATACGGCCGAACCTTATCTCACGCTTTGCTGTCGTATAAAGCGCCCAAAAGATCACTTATCCTCTGTCTAAGTCTCAAAATTTCATCGGGGGGAATTTGCCTGATAACTTTATCAGTACCTTTTTCCAACACCTTGATTACTATCGAATTCGAACTTTCATCGACCGAGAACCGCAGGTCGAATTGAAAATCACGAGCGAACTTTTCGAAATACTCAACGGCTTTGGCGATTTTATTCTTTAATCGTTCCGAATCGGCCAATGTATCGGTTGAATCCTTTAAAATCGATTTGACGTGAAAATCGCTTTTAATAGACTGGCCAGCTCTGATCAAATCCCGCAACAAGACGGTTCTGGTCTCAGCGGTTTTGATACGCGCAACATTGGCTATTTCCGTATTCATGGCCAGATCCTTTTCAAACGGGGAAGGGCCTCGATGAAGGCCCTCCCCCTGGAATCACTACCGGAACAAAGAAAGCACGACTTGAGGTATCTGATTGCCCTGAGCAAGCATCGCCGTGCCCGCCTGAAGCAGAATCTGATGTCTGACGAATTCGGACATCTCTTTGGCCATGTCGGTGTCGCGAATCGTCGATTCAGAAGCCGTCAGGTTCTGGGCGGCAATCCTGAGGTTGGTCAGGTTGGATTCCAGAGTATTCTTCTGGAACGACCCGAGCTTGCCGCGCGCATTGGTCACCTCGGTTATCGCCTGATCGATAACACGCTGGGCATCCTGGGCGCCCGAGGAAGTCGTCACGTCGATTTCAGCCAGGCTGCCAAATTGAGAATTGGACACGTTGCGGCCCAGCGTATCAGCCGACATGTTGTCCATGCCGATTCTCGCTGTCTGGCCGACATTCGCGCCGATCTGGAATACCAGCGACCGATCGGTGACATAAAGTTGCTCGGTTCCACCTTCCGATTTCAGCGAATACCGCACCGAGATCGATTGGTCGCGCTGGGAATTGAAGATGGTCGCGCTTTGTCCAGCGGTTACCACCGTCGCCGGCCCGCCGTCGAGCTGAACGCTGTAGGTTCTGGCTCTCACGGTCAACAACATATTGCCGACGAGAATTCCGCCGTTCGTCTGGGCCATAGCCCTATCGAGAGTGATCGAGCCGCGGGTGTTGATGTTGTCGGAGGTGTAAAGGCTTACGCTCTCGTTGTAAAGCGATGCGGTGAAGAAATAGCGGACGTCGTTGATCGTGTTGTTGTAGCCGTCGAATCGCACGATAGCGTCAGTACCGGTCTTGGCGATCGTGTCGATAGTCAGACCGAGCGCCGTGTTGAGCGACGTGGCGGTTCCGCCCGTGGCGTTGATCTTCAAGGAATACTTGGAGCCTTCATCCGAAGTGTAGAACTTCAGATATGAAAGACCGCCGGCGCTCACAACGGTTGCGTACACTTTTTGGGCTTCGCCGGCCGTTGTATCGTTATAGGTACCGAAGATGCTATCCAGGGTCAGTTTGGCGTTGATCGTGGCTACCAGAGCCGACAGAGTAGTGAACGTTCCGCTGCCGATCGCGAAAGTCCGGGTCCGGGTAAAGGCGTCAACCAGCGTCGAACTGGAAGCGAACTGCGCCGTTATCGACAATTGATTGCCGGAACGACCACGATCGTTGCGGTTAGCCAAGCCGCTCAAGGCAGAGTTGATGCTGGCGTTGGTGGCGGTTATGCTGCCGACAGCTATCGAATACTGGGTCCCGGTTCCGGTGGTGGCGATACGGATCGAGTCCGGTCCACCTGCAGCATCCGTAACCGTGGCCTGCACTTTGCCGGCAAGATATGTATTTGCGTTGATGGCGTCGTTCAGCTTGGCCACTATATTGGCCGCAAGAGCCGATGACGCAACGGCATCAGTGCGAATCGTCAACGTCTGCATTCCGACTGGATTGGATCCCATCTCCTGATAGTTTATCTGGAAGACGATCGTATGCTGGACGTTGTTGGCCACTGTCGTCATGCCGGTAGCAGCCCTGATATATGCGGCTCTCACCGAGGCGGCAGTTCCGGTTACCGAAATGCCTTTGCCCCAAGCGTCCAAGGCGCTGATCGCATTACCCACCTTCACTGCGCCTGCGGAAGCTTGGATGACGTCGATGTTATGCACGCCATCGGACAGGTTATATGGGCTGGCTGGATTCGAAAGTCCGAATGTCGTAGTGTCGATCGTGGCGGTCGATTCGGTCAGCTTCACGGCGGTGATGCTGTGCACACCCGCCAGCAACTGCGACTCGGTCAAGGTGACCTGCGAGGTATTCGAGGTCGTGATGGCAGCCACGTTTGCCGCGGAACCATCGAGCAGCTTCTTCGTGCCGAACTGGGTGTTGGCGGCGATTCTGTTGATGGTTCTGATGGCGTTGGTTATTTCAGCCTGATCAGCGGCAAGCTGATCGGCATCGTTGAAACCTTCGTTGGCGGCGTGGATTGCCAGTTCTCTCATCGAAACCAACAGGTTGTTGATTTCGTTGAGCGCTCCCTCGGCGGTCTGAATCATGTTGATCGACCCTTCCGAGTTTTGCACGGCGCGATTCAAACCGGCAATCTGCGCTCTGAACTGCTCGGAAATAACCAGGCCGGCCGGATCATCGGCTGCCCTGTTAACCCGGAAACCGGACGACAACTTCTCCATCGTCACGCCCATCTTGCGCGTGGTATTGGTCAAATTGCGCCAGGCATCCAGAGCCGTGATGTTGTGGTTGATTCTTAATGCCATTTAAGATTCCTCCTTGAATTTGGTCTGCAAACATCCTTTGTCTGCAAAAATTGATCGAGAAAAATTACTGCGGCTTTTCCTCTTTCTTGTTTCCTCCTTTTTTTGTAATGCGCCAACGATGCGAAGCTTTTGTGTATTGTTTCGGCAAGACAGAGAAAAAGATTAGCATTTTAAGTTCAGGGTGTTACCGGTTCTATCTTCTTATCTTGTATCGGCTTAGAATACTCGATGATGGCCGAGAGCCGCTGGGCGGCGATCCCGTGTTCAGGATTTCTTTTTAAGACGGCTTTATACCCGGCCGCGGCGGCGGAAATTTTCCCCTGATTGAAATAGCAATCGGCCAATCTGACTATGGCATCGAGGCTGTTCGGCTGATGCTGCAAGTATTTTTCATAGCTGTCAATTGCCGCATTATATCGCTTTTGCCCGTAATAAAGATCTCCCATCGTGGCATAGACATCGGCATCGTTCGGATTGTTATTCCTATAAAATTCGAGGTATTCGAGCGCTTCCTGGTGCTTGTTTTGGCCGATTAAAGCGACGGCGAGATTCCTGTACGAGGCAAGAAACTTCGGATTGATGCCGATCGCTTTGCGGTAGTATTCCTCGGCAGAGGCGAAATTTCCGCTTTTGGTGAAACAATTTCCGAGGTTATTCAACACTTTGAAATCATCGGGAGCGATACGATTCGAATCATGATAGCTTCGCAAGGCTCCCGCATAATCTCCCATTTCGAAAAGCAGATCGCCACGGGAAGCTATCCCCTGAGGAGAAAAGGGCGAAATTTTTTCGAGGAATTCGTCGAGCTGTCGCAGCACTTCTTGCGGATTGCTGTCGATCGAAGAAGCACCGATCATGCCCAGATGCGCTTCGCTTAATGCAGGATTCAACTCGAGTGCGCGAGCGAACGATTTCTTCGCCTCGGACGACCTGCCCAAATTCAAATACGCTTCCCCCTCGATCATTCTAATTTCAGCGTCCTCGTGACCATACTGAATCGCTTTTGCGCAATGTTCGAGAACTTTCGTGAATTGGTTTTTCTCGCGATAACAGCGCGCCAACAAATGGTGTAGATATTCGAAATCATCGGTGTAATCGAGCGCCCTATGCAATCTTTCGATCGCTTGATCGTAATTTTTTCTGACAAACGAGATCAATCCCAGCCCGTAATAAACGGCGAATTCGCTGTGCAGATTATTCAAGATCAACCCCAGCCATTCACGATGAGGCGAATATCTGCTCTTGGTCAATAGGTATCTTTCGAATATCTTTTCGGCATCGTCATGACGTTGCTGTCGCATATACATATAGCCGAGATTGAACATCGGATCCAGATAATCGTCTTTGAATTCGAGCGTTTTCAAAAACACCTCTTCGGCTTCGTCGAACCGTTCGAGTCCGATATAAGCGCACCCCATCTGATCGAGCGCCATGGCGTAAACATGTCTCCGATCAAGGTCGTCCGGGCCCAATTTTTCGACCACGATCTTGGCATGTTCAAGACTCTTGGCGGGCTCGCCCATCCCCCGGTATATCTGCGCCAAGTTGAAATGCGGGAATATCGCATCCGGATTCTCCTCCAGCTGCGCCAGCAACAGTTTTTCCGTGCGCTCCGCTTTCTTGCGCATCATTTCGTCCGGCAAGCCGTAACCGTGATGGATCACTTTCAGGTGGCTCATGAGCGTCTTGCCGCTAATTTCGAGTTGATTGTGAACGATCCCCGAGTACTTGAATCCTTTGCCGTTGCGGAAAAGTCTCTGAGAGTTCAGGAAACCCACCCTGCCGGATTGAATCTTGTTGTAAACCACGAACGAAACCGAATCTATGTCTTTGCGTTTGACCACCGAGCGGATAATATCGTGCTCGGCAGGATCCAGCTCCTCGTCGGCATCCAAAATGAGTATCCAATCGCCTGTAGCGTAGTCGATCGATTGATTGCGATGGAATGAAAAATCGTTTTGCCATGGATGTTCAAAAATTTTCGCTCCGTATTCGCGGGCGATTTCCATGGTGCGGTCGGTGGAACCGGTATCCACAACGATTATTTCATCGACCAGACCCTTAACCGTTTTCAAGCATCCCGGCAAAAACTTCTCTTCGTTTTTAACGATCATACAGAGCGAAATTCTTTGCGGTTCTGTCGCTATATTGTTTTTCAGATAATTTAGATTATCCCGAGCGGTCTGGTTGTTCGGATCCAGTTCCAGCGCCTTTTGAAATTGGGCTTGGGCTTTTTCATACAAACCCATTTTATCGTAAACCACCCCAAGATTATTTATGGCGTCGATGTCGGAGGGATATTTTTCGATAAATTCCTTGATTGTCGATTCCGCCTCGCTCAATCGTTCCATTTCCGCATATACCATGCCCTTGGCATTTTGCAGTGCGACCACCGCTGGATATCTCTTTATCCCCTCATCGATCACCGCCAAAGCTTTTTCATCCTTGCCCATTTTCGCAAGAAAGGAAGCGAGATGGACCCGGTGCGCATGATGGTCCGGGGCGAGCTCGAGCGATTTTTCCATCAAGCTGGTCGAAAGCTCAGTATCGAGCAGCTTCCCTGCCGCCTCCGATCCTAACCATAATATTTCGGGAAATTGATCGTAAGATTCGGCAAAGCCTTCGTCGCGCAACTTATCGGTTTTTTCGCGCTGGGATTCGAATTCCGAGATCAGTCGGATCGTCTTGGCGAAGTCGCCTGAGCCGAAAGCCGAGCTTATTTTCATGAAAGTCAGATCGAGATAATCGCCCAGCGTCTTTTCTGCCCGAGAGATAATTTGATTCGCCTTGTCGTAGTCGTTCGATTCCATTAGCGATAATACGTGCATGAAGTAGAGTCGGGCAAGCTTGCGGCGGGTATCCGGCGATTGACGCAATTTCATGGCTTTCTCGCAGAAAGCGACGGCCTTCTCGATATCTTTTGCGGCCAATGCTTTCTCAGCCTTTAGCAACATCGATTCGGGATTATTCATTCTCTTATGGGATATTCGGGATTTCATGTTCTGCCTCATCACCGGGGTGATCGGTGGGACCGCCGTCCGGATTTTGAATTATTGCTTTTACTTCATCGACTTTATTTCTACTTAGAGTGCCGAATGAATCTTTACCGTCGATCGACTCGGCAAGCTGAACGAATTCCCGACCGAGCCTGACGGAATTTTGCGGATTGCCGAGATGCAGAGAGGCTACGAATTCGTAATAAAGAAGATCGAGATAATTACCGATACGGCTTCGCGCCTCGCACGCCGTTTTTTTGACTTCGGCATACTTACCTTCCTGGAGAAGAATGTTTATCCAGAGATCGTAGGCCTCCGCGGCGGCGGCGTTATTCTTGTTTTTAATGGCCATATCGACCGCAAGACGACAGTTATCGATCGCACGCGAATACTTTTTCACCGCGTAGCTGTTGCGCGCAAGCTTGAGGAAATCCTTGGAGACGAAACGACCGTAGGTGCGGACAACCGGCGCTGGAATATTCCCCTTCTGCGGATATTTATTACCTGCTTTCGACATCTGCCATCTGCGTTTTTTTCACCCTTATTATTTTTGCGGGAACCCCGGCGGCAATCGCCATATCCGGGATATCTTTAGTCACTACCGCCCCGGCGCCGATTTGAACCTCCTTGCCGATGCGGACTCCTTTAAGTATCGTCGCGCCCGCCCCTATATCGCTGCCGTCATCGATAACCACCTGCGCGAATTCGAGCGGCTTATGCAAAATCGGACCATGGTTGCCGTCGTCTTTATGTGCCGAAGACATAATCGTGACTTTCGGCCCTATTCCCACGTTTCGACCGATTTTGATCCCGCCGGCGGCGTAGATAAAACATTGAGGCCCGATCCAAGTTCCGCTTCCGATAACCAGGCGGCGATCGAAATATCCTTTCAGTATCGTATCATGGCCGATATATACGTCGTCGCCTATCTCAACTTTTTCCGGGAAAAATATCCGCACGCCGTCTTCGATAATAACGTTTTTTCCGAGCCAGCCGAGATTCGCCAGGAAATCAAGACCGGATCCATGCGAACGCCATTTACCCACGCGATAAACCTTCCTCTACGGGCTGCATCCCGCTTTTTTGTTTTTCGACCGTATCGTTACGTCGGGCTTCGGTTTTATGAAAGCAACAATGAATCTTGCCGGTTCTCATTCTTCCCATGCCCGGCACCTCTATTTCAAATGTTTTTTCGTCGCCCTCGAAAACGACGCCGCTATGCAACATTTTCGAAAGCAAGCGACCGCTCTTGTAGCGTAATTTCCGCAAAGTTCGGTCCTTAAACGGCCAAGGTAACTCGTCCTTGACTCACCGAATCGAATCTATCACCCGGCTTGAGATGAAATCCGTATGCCCACACCCATGAGGGTAACTCGGGCGCTCCCGCCTGCTGAATTTTGGTTATTAGAAAAGATCCGTCCGCCGCTTGCAGCGCTATCCCCACCTCTTCTACGACATCGAGCACGGTCCCCGGTTCCGCCCGTTCATAAATTCCGCTTGACTTGTCGAATGCGTGCCCGTGCCATACATAGAGACTATGATTCTCCATGCGAGTGATACAGCCCGGTCCGGGATGAGTATATGCTCTTACTTTATTTTGAATCTCGCCGACCGGTCGATACCAATCGATTGCCCTGTCGAATCTCGACGTTAATAAGCCCGTCCCTGCTCTTGGATTGTTCTCCCCCAGAAACCGACCTTCGGTTAACATCCCCAGTAATTGTCTGGCTGTCGCGGCGGCGGCCTTGGTCTTCAGAGACCGCAGATTGTCGAATTCGCAAATCGGCAATTCCACCGCGGCGACGATCGTCTTTTTTTCCGTCGCAGGCGAGGCTAACGCCAGCTCGAGCTTGAAATGATCGGCTCCGCTATCGAGGGCGGCGGCCAGGTCGCTGATGCTTTTTGTCGAAAATTGTCTGAATAGATTAGTCGAAATCACTCCCGATCTGGGATTAAGCGGCAAACGCAACCTCTCCGGCCATTCAAGGCAGACCAACAAATCGACTTCCGGTATATCATTCTCGTCATGGGGAACGGGAATTTTGAAATAGGGTAAAGCGAATTCTCTCACAAGTGAATCGAATTCCGCCAGGTCATAATTATCGTTATGATTGTTTCTGGGCAAAATCAAAATCAGATCCGTCATTCCCGAGCGACACAAATACTCAAGACAATAGTATGTGAGAGAAGTATTCCCGGCTATCGCCGCTTTCATGAAGTCCCGACCTCCACTAACGAGTCTTCGAATCGCCTGATGGCGTCGATCACTTTTTCGATATCCGAAATCGGCATTGCGGAATAAAGCGGCAATGCGATACGGTTCTTGAATGCCTCGTACGCCCAAGGGAAATCAGCTGGCTCGAAACCATATTTATTGCGGTAATAAGGAGTAAGCGGCACACAGTAGGTGCCTATGGATGTTTCCACGCCCTGAGCCGCCAGGAATTTGATCAATTCATCGCGATCCACACCCGGACCGACTTGTGCCAAGATTGTCTGCCAATTCGGTGTCGTATTCGGTTCCGGCGTTTCCATTTCCATATTGATATGATTGCCCAACATCCGCCGATAAGCATCGGCAAGCCGCCCGCGTTCGGCGATATATTCATCGTATGTTTCAAGCTGGGAAATGCCGATAGCCGCCTGCATCTCGGTCATGCGATAATTATAGCCGGCATGACGGAATTCGCCGTTTTCGTTGCCATGATTGCGCAGGCTTTTCAATAATTCAGCCGATTTCCGGTCTTGCACGGCGATAGCGCCGCCCTCGCCCGTGGTCAATAATTTGCGGGGGTGAAAACTGAAAGCTGCCATGATCCCGAACGTGCCGCACAGTCTGCCCTCATAGCGCGAACCCAGGGCGCACGCGGCATCCTCAATCACCGGAATCATATGTCTGCCGGCGATTTCCAGTATTTTGGCCATATCCGCGGGAAATCCAAAAGCGTGAACGGGCATAATCGCTTTGGTTTTTGGACTGATCAAGCTTTCGAGTTTGTCTGCATCCAAATTTACGCCGCCCGGGGCATTATCCACGAAGACCGGTCGGGCTCCGATATGCTCGACGACGTTTGCAGTGGCAGGGAAAGTGAATGCCGGCACGACTACTTCGTCCCCACTGCTGACTCCGGCCGCCAATAAAGCAAGGTGCAACGCGGCGGTGCCCGATGATACGCATACCACATCGGGAACACCGAGATAGTCGGCCAGATTTCGTTCGAATTTCTCGACGACCGGACCGCAAACCAGTCGACCGGACTCCAATACGTCGGATACGGCCTTAAACGCCTGTCTCGACAGGTTGGGTCTGATAAGGTTTATTGCCGAAGATTTTGCCATAATACCAGGTGGCCGTTCTTCTCAATCCATCCTCAAGATCTATCTGGGGTTGAAATCCAAGCAATTTTTTGGCTTTGTCGATATTGGGAATCCGCAACTCCACATCGGCGTAATTTTTCGGTATGTAAACTATTTTGGACTTAGAGTAGGTTACCCGGATCACCGCCAGCGCCAAACCGTTTATGGTGATCGTCCCTCTCGGGTTGCCGACATTGAAACAGTTCCCTATCGCCTCTTTTTTCTCGAGCGCCAGCAGGACACCATCGACGAGATCATCGATATGACACCAAGACCTTATTTGATCGCCGTCGCCATGGATTATCAGATCTTGGTTTTGCAGAGCCCGAGTGATAAAATGATGCACGGCTCCCTCGCCTACTTGCCCTGCTCCATATATATTGAAGGGGCGGATCGTGACCACCGGCAGGCCTCTTTCGGAAAAGTAGCTGTAAGTAAGGTGTTCGCCGGCCAGCTTGCTTACGGCGTAGGTCCAGCGGGCATTGCCGACCGCGCCCAAGGCGGTGCTATCATTTTCCTCGGATCGATAGGCATACGAACCGAAAACTTCGGATGTCGAAAAGCTGGCCAATCGATCGAGACTCTCCAGTCCCGCCGCGGCCTCGAGGATATTGAGCGTGCCCAGAAGATTGACTTTCATGGTCTGTACCGGACTCTTAATCACCGTGTCAATTCCAGCCACCGCCGCCAGATGAATTATGATGTCGGGTTTGCCTATGCAGGATCGGAGATGATCGAAATCCAGGATATCGCCCTGAATCAGCTTGATATTGCGGTGATCCCTGAAATAGGAATCTTTCAAACTGTCCCGCGATAAATTGTCATATACCGTAATCCGATTGGCCTGAACCAGCCTACCGATCAGCGCAGTCCCGATAAACCCCGCCCCGCCGGTTATAAAGATATTTTTTCCTTCGATCATGCAAGCCTCAATAATTGATCGTCGGGATCCTGCATAAACCGATGCCCGTTTTTCACGAAATCGTAAAGATAAAGGTGCTGGCGCAGTATAGTCACCGGATCATGGTTTTTCTTCACCCACTCTATACCGGCTTTTCCCCGCGCGATAATCTCGTCTTTGTGGTCGAGATAATATCTGATTTTCTCCGCGAGATTACTTTCCGTCACCCAGACGATCGGATTATCCGGATGATAGCTGGCGGCGAAATTGGAAATTCCCCCGAAAACCACGTGCCCGGCCGCCATCGATTCGATCGCCGAGACGCCGTATATCCCCACCGAAATCTGATCGAAAGTCATCTGGCAGGTCGCCTTCAGATCGAGGCATTCCTGATTGGTTTTCCCCTCGATAACCACCGGCTCCACGTCATAACCTTGCCGGCGAAGAGAATCCACCGCTTTCAAGAACAGCTCCGTTTTCTTGATTTGTCGATTGGTGGTCGGGTGGGCGATGCGAATTGTCCCCTCTGGCGGTTGCGCCTTTTTTACCCTGGATGAATCATACATCATATTTACGTGGTAGAAAAACGGCGCATCTTTGATCATGGTGTAGTCCCAGGCGGCCAGTCCCACTATGCGGTTGCTTTTGTGCCAGTTGTAAATCTGCCAGCCGTTTGATCTCAGCTCGCTCCCGAAATATTGGATTATAGTGTTGTTCGTGCGCAGATAATCCGTCAGCGGAAAATTATCGTTGGCTATAGGGAACCTGCCCACATGGTAAAAATCGGCATTGCCGATAATGCGCAGGGCTTCTTCGAAGTCCTCTTGTTTGCCTTTCGACAGCACTAAATCGGAATCATAGGAAAGATAGTCATCCTGGATGATGATGCAGCGGGCGCGGTGGATCGTTTTTTCGTTGATCAGGCGGAATAGCCCGGTCAACTGGCCGGCTATATTGAAATCGGCCACCACGGCGATGTTCATTCCGGTTTTCTTGCCGCGCAAATGTTCGGGCACTCGCTTGGAAAACAGTTCGTTCCTTTCGTTATCCGTCAGTCTGTCCAGCGCTCGCTCGTGCCTCCGAATCGTAATCTGCGGTGGTGCTGTGTCTCTTGTCGGAGGCTTGTTTTCCATGGCCGATTCAGGCGGATTTTCTTCCGGCTTGCGTTCTGCGACCGTGGTGGAAAGTTTCTTCAAATAATCATGGGCTATTTCCAACGCATCGTTGTATTTATCTCGGCTCCACAGGATCTCGAATATATTCAGAAAGGCGTCCTTGAATGCCGGATTTATTTTCAGAGCTGCGGCGAATAATTCCTCGGCCTTATCCGTTTTTCCTTTGGAGCAATAAAGCACACCAAGATCGTTCATGGCTTGGGCGTCGAGCGGCTTCAAGCGTAAAGTGGTTTCGAACTTTTCGATCGCTTCGTCGAGCCTGCCTTGCTGAGTGTAAATCAAACCCAGATTGAAATAGGCATCCGCCCGGTCAGGTTGAATTTTGATCACCGATTTGAAATCATTTTCGGCGGCCAGAAAATCACCGCTACGGGCGAGCGCGGTACCCCGCAAATGCAGCGCCTCGGCCTCCTCCGGATTATTCTTGAGAAACGAGCTGAGAATTTCCACCGTGCGCGCGTAATCCCCCGAGATATATGACTCCGAGGCGAGCTCGATAATTTCCGATTTGTTCGGCACGGATAACGTCGTGTCTTTCATCTTCACCTCTTGGGGCACCGAAATCGTTCTGATACTAAATTCCTGATGTACTTCCGAATCGTCGGGAACTTCTCGTATTTATTTATTCGGAATTTCCCGATTAATCTTTACTGATCGAGCCGGCGGAAATGGCCGGCGCGATATTATTATCGTTCGCTGGCAGAGACGGCTCCCTGTATTTTCGCGAATTTGAATTGGATTTCATAATTCGGGTTGCTTGACACCATTTGGATCGCCCGGAGATTTTTCCGATTGATGACCAACGGCCCTTTCAGGTTCGCCGAAATCTCCTCGGGTTTGCCTCTGGGAACGGTGATAATCAGATAGGTTTGATAATCGGCCTGATTTTCCGAGCCATCGAGTGTCTTGATATCATGCTGGCTGATTTCGATTTCGTAGCCGGGAAGAACCCATTGCGGTTCCAATATCACGAAACTAACCCCCGGATCGTCCAAGCTTTGCAGCCATCGAAGCGGTTCAGATTCCGCTTTGCCGACGACCAGAAATTTTTTCAAATGCTCGAACCCGAGAATCGGCCTGACGAAGGTTATTACGTCGTTATTATTGTATTCAAGTTCACCGAGAATGTTACTGGTGAAAACGGCCACTTTATCCCTCCGTCACCGTAGAAAATCGAGCAACGACGGTTGAATTATTCTGGCCGCCGAGGCAAGCGATGTCTTATAAATCGTCTCGGCGGTGGCCAGATCGGTGATCACTTTCAATATATCGGCATCTTCGATCTCGGATAATTGCCGCGTGACTTCGAGCTCCTGAGTTTCCATCCGCGTGCGTGCGGAATCGGCGGTAATCTCCCTTGCCCCAAGTTCCGAACGATTGGTAAGCAGCTGACTAAGCGACAGATCGAAAGTCTTCAGCGTGGAATTGATCTCTTCCGTCCGATTGCGCATCAGCGCTTGTTCCAGTATCCTCATATTGCCGAGCAGATCCGGTGATCCGAAAATCCCCAACGCCGAGGCCGTGCGGCCGCTGTCCGCTTCGGTTATCATCAGCGATCGATCGTCGTAGCGGGACCTGACCATGATGCCGGTGCGTCCGGGGTTTATATAGGCCGAAACTCCAATCCCAGATCGATTGATCATATCCACTAAATCCAATATGGTGGCATTGGGGTCTGTGCCGAGCGGCGAAAGATCGATATCCGTAGATTCGAGCCCGTTGGTTATTCTGATTTTGCCCAGCGTAATACCGCTGTTGTTGTTCAGACTCGATAACAGCGTGAAGTAATTGAGGCGAGGATTCAAATCGCCTCCGATCAAGGCCTCGAATTCGGTCTCTTTAAGAAGACCGAGATCGGCGGCCAGGGTTTGGCCGGCAGCCGACTCAGTTATCTTTATATGCATTGGATTGAGCAATTGGCCTTCCATCACTCCCACCATTTCACCGGCAATACCGAGATCGGCGGCCGTCTTCTGGTTGCCGCCGGCTTCCTCGATCACAAGATTGTAGGAAGTGGCGTTGCTATCGGTGATCACCAGGCGGTTTTCAGAAGGATGAATCGAGGCCGTAACGTTGTTAATTCCGGCAGCGGCAAGGCCGTTGTTGATCGCGGTAATCACATCTCCCACGGTCGCTGCCGCGGAAATATCGATCGTCGCCGAAAGCGAGCCATCCGAAGTGCGGATGACGAAAGTGCCCGGAACTTGAGATACGCCGGTTCCTTTGTTCAGCATCGCCAAAGGCGTCGCAAGAGTGATCTGATGAGGCGATGTATCTTCTATTTGCAGGCTGTTGCCGTTGCTTGAAATCGAGGCGGTGAGATTGAATATTCCAGCCCCGTTGATAGCGTCAAGAACGTGCTGAATATTGACCGCCGCCGTAACGTCAATCGTATAGCTGCCGTTCAATGTATTTATTACGAATTGCCCGTTCCCCATGGTGATTCCATCGCCGTTGTTCAATTCGCTCAACCACATGTTCGGTTGAATACCGGGGTTGAGATCGAAATTTTCTCCGAGAGTCAGCACCGGCTTGGTTATGAAATCCCTGGCGAACGAATTTATTTTCAGATAGGAGCCGTTTTCGATCTCCATCATTATATCTCGGTAATCGCCCTGATAAATGATCCCCGCGGCCGTTGCCAGAATGGGCGGCACATTGGTCTTGGATCCGCCGAATATGTAACGATTTCTGTACTGCGTGTTCGCCGCATTCAAGATTTGATCGAACAGCTCGCGGGCCTGGGTGGCGCCCGATATTCTCGCGTTCTCGTCGTAAGTGTCGTTGCCGAGCTGCGTGGCCAGGTCTTTGGCCTCCACTATGAAGCCATTGATATCGTTCAACGCCTGGTCTCCGTACGCCAGCCACGATTTGGAATGAGAAATATTCAAGTAAAATTGATTGACATCGGACAATCGCGATCGATATCCGAGGTCTTTGATAATTCCGAGAGGATCGTCGGAGGGACGATTGATTCTTTTTCCCGAAGACGAGGCCGTTTGCAGTTTGAGGAAACGGGACGCCGATCCGGCAAGATTCATGATGATCCGATCGGTAATGATTTTATTCGTTATCCTCATTTTTCAGCCCGATTTTCACTTTGTTTTCGCTATTGCTCATTGCCTGGCAGATTTGCCACCCGTTTTCTTGGCCTTCAAAATCCGCGCCGCTTCCTTGAGATCATCTTGAACGACGGCCAGCGCCTGCAGATTTTCCTGTTTTATTTTATTGAATATCTCCTCGCGGTGAACCGAAACATTATCCGGTGCCGATATGCCCAGCTTAACCTGTTTGCCGGCGATCCCCAGCACGGTTATTTTGATATTTTCGGTGATCGTGATTGATTCACCCAACTTCCTTGTCAGGATCAGCACCGTAATCTCCGTCTTCAGTCGCCGGCTCAGCGTCCGACGATACCCATGTTATTGATCACCGTATCCAAAGCCGTATCCATGGTTGTGATAACTCTTGCCGCCGCCTCGTAAGCATGCTGGTAGCGAATCATGTTGGTCAATTCCTCGTCAAGCGATACCCCCATCAGCGCCTGTCGATTTTCCTCGATATGAGCGACGAGCGATTCCTGGTTCTCCAGCATATTCTGAGCCTCACGGCTGCGAACTCCGACGATACCGACCACGGAATTGTAAAAATCGCCGATGCTGGCCGTTCCGTTGCGCATAGTCGGCTGCGTGCGCAATGCGGCTATCGCCAGGGCGTTGGCGTTATCGCCTATCGCACCATTGCCCGAAGCTGCGATCGTCGACGTATCCCGAAGAATGTTTTCGGCTAGTTCGATATCATCGGCTCCGGTAGTCGCCGGGTCGAAAAAGTCCCTGCCGGAGACGCCATCGATGCCGTATCCGAGACGGTGAATCTCATTGACACTGCGCGCAAGTGAAACCGCCATTTCATCGAGTTCAGCCAATCTTTCGGCTATAACTTCATCCCTCAGCTCCATCAGTCCGGAAAGCTCTCCCCTGGTGATTTCCGGTTTGACCTGCGAATTCTTGAAACGCAGTTCATGAATCACATCACTGCCTTCACCGACAACCGTGGTCTCGAGTTCCGAAACCTCGTTGCGATCGACCAGTGCCATCGAGCCGATCATCACGGTGTAGGACCCCGATGGTTGTTCGATTACTTGGACGTTGACGTAATTCGATAATTCGTCGATCAAATAGTTTCGCCGATCGCGCAGGTCATTGGCCCTATGCCCGGTCAATTCGGTAGTGGTGATCGCTTCATTCAGCGATGCCAATTGGCGGCCTATATTATTGATGTCCTCGACTCTTTTTTGAATATCATCATCGATTGCCGTACTGAATTCCCGCAATTGCTTGGAATAATGCTTCAACGAATTGATCAGGCGGCCGGCCTGCTCACGGACTTCGACTCTGGCCGCCCGCTCATCGGGGTTTGCCGCCAGGTCCTGCCAGGAGCTCCAAAATTTATCGAGCACAGCGCCGAAACCGGTATCCGATGGTTCCATATAGATGGTTTCAATCTGCCCCCAGCCTTTGGCCAACGATTGCCAGCGGCCGAGATTCTGGCTCTCTTGACGATATTGTTTATCGAGGAATATCGATCGCAGCTGCCTGACCGACACCACATCCACGCCCGTACCGAAAATGCCGTTGGCGGCGACGAACGGTTGAGTCGAAGTCATGACCGATTGCTGCCTGGTGAATCCCGGCGTGTTTACGTTGGAAATGTTATGGCCGGTAAGATTGAGCGAATACTGCTGCGCCAATAGCGCCCGCTTGCCGATTTCGAATCCTACGTTTATTCCGTACATTTGGCTCCCTATGCCGACCTATCCAGGACGACGCCCTCACCGTTTCTGGCGTTCGCAGGATTTTTCGAATAAGTAGGTGCCGGCCTATCGGCTATAAGTCGCATCGATTCCGCGATAAGATTTCGCGACCTGTCGATTAGGAATCTGTTTCTGCGGCTTTTTTGCTCGACTTTCTTGTGAACATCGAGAATTGAATTGCGCAAGTCTTGCAACCGATTTCGCGAAAGCGAATCGAGCTTTTCGATTATTCCGTTCAGGTTAGGTCGGTCGCCATCGATATTAAGTCTTGAGGCGACTTCTCTGGCGATCTCCTGACGCCGGAACTCGAACTGGTCGGCCTGATTGGACAATCCTTCCAATTCGGAATTCACTCTGTTCAGGGCCTCGATATCGCTTTTTATCAGGCAACGATGCTGTTCATCGAGCAGGCGCAGGAACCTGTCGAATATTTCGAGTTCGCTGCCAAGAATTTCGGCCAGATTTTTCGTGGAGTCGTCCATCGTTTCCATCGTTAATGATTATCGGGAATTGTTTGAATTAAATAACCCGGAAAAGCGCTCCACAACCGCCGTCACATATTTCCGTGTTTGCTCATAGGGCGGAATGCCGCCGTATTTTTCGACCGCTCCCGGCCCGGCATTGTAAGCCGCTAAGGCCTTCTTTATATCGCCGCCGAATTTTTTCAACATCAACGATAGATATTTCACCCCGCCGAAAATATTTTGCCGGACATCGAAAGGATCGGTGACTCCGAGCATCGCGGCGGTGCCATCCATCAATTGCATCAATCCCTTGGCTCCCTTGGAGGAAACCGCCTGTGCGTTTCCCCCCGATTCCTGCATTATCACCGCCCGGATTAAATGCGGATCGACCTCATGTTTTTTCGCAGCCTCGATTATGATGCTGTCGTAATCTTCCAAAGCCGATGGCTTCGACTGTTCGGCGATCGCCACGCGGCTGGCATCCGGCTCGGGCGCAACTTCTTCCACTGGTCGCGGAGTGGCGGCAGAAAGCGTCGATGGGACGCCTGTCGCCGACGAAGGAGGAATCGTTATCGGCGGCCGGGATGTCGAATCGATGATATCCGTGGTCGTCGGCTTTGCGTTTCGTTCGTTCTCCCTATTGGGAGCTACGTGGGCTGAATATTTATTGTAAAGATTCTGCCATATTCCCAATTGTCCCGAGGCGGCCATTTTCTCAGACAATCCCTGGTCGAACATCTGCATGAAAATTTCAGCGCCCATGCCTTTACCGAAAAGTGTCGAAGAGGCGCTGGCCGACCGCATGGTCTTGAGCATATAGTAGATGAAGATCGATTCGAAATCTTGGCATGCTTTCTTCAGCTTGAGAAGCTTCGTTTCGGTTTCGGCGGCTGCGCCTTTGATGGCATTTAGTGATGCGGCGCTTTTATTAATTGAAATATCGCCCATAACCCGCCTACATGATCACCAATTCAGCTCTGAGCGACCCGGCGGCCTTTAGGGCCTGAAATATGGCGATAATGTCCCGGGGCGTCGCTCCGATATCGTTGAGCGCTTTTGCCAGATCTCCTATATTAGCCTGTTGTTCAATATGCATGATCCGCGCCGTTTCCGGCTGAACCGTCAATTGCTGATCGCGGGTCAACACCGTCTTCCCCTGCGAAAATGATTCCGGCTGCGAAACCAGCGGCGTCGCTTGAATTTCGATATTGAGATTGCCATGGGCCAGCATCACCGAAGAGATGGTTACGTGCTCGCCAGCGACGATCGTCCCGGTCTTCTCGTTAATAACGACCCGGGCCGATATGTCCGGCTCGATATTCATATTTTCGATTTCGGCGATCAGGTTCACCGGGGAACCGGCGTATTTGCCCGTATCGGGCAATGTAAGCTCGATATTGGCCTCATCGAGCGCCTGTGGGGAAAGCTGAGGATATTGCAGCCGCAACTTATCCTGCAGACGGCTGATCGTAGTGTAATCCGGGATTGTCAGGCGCAGTCTCAGTTTTTTCGATGGCTCCGATAGACCCAATTGCCTGTCGATCAGGCCGCCTCCGGGCACTCTGCCCACGAGCGTATAATTATTGATAAACTTATCTCCCCCGCCCGTGCTGACGTTGAATCCGCCGATCGATACGGCACCTTGGGCCGAACCATAGACGACGCCGGCCGCATCCGCCAACGGAGTGTATAGCAGCGTGCCGCCCTGTAACGACGATGCGTCTCCGAGCGACGATACGGTGACGTCGAATCGCGTGCCGACCGACATGTGGCTGGCCAATTCGGCGGTCACCATCACCGCGGCGACATTCTTGACCTTGACCTGATTTTTCTCGACCGTTACCCCAAGACGTTCCATCATATTGACCAGCGATTGGATCGTGAACTGAGTTCCTTTCGAATCGCCGGTGCCATCAAGACCGACGACCAGCCCATAACCGATCAAAGGTATCCTATTATCAGCTTGAAATTGGGCGATATCCTTGACCCGGACCGTCACCCCCGCGGCTGATGCCGCCGCAACAAGAATCAAGAATGCACAGATTATCTTTTTCATGTCAAAACAGCCAGTTCAGAAGGCGGGTGAAAATTCCCGGCCGATGTCCTTCGGTGATGCCGCCTTTGCTTTTGGTCGATATCTGGGCATCGGCTATTTGATAAGAATAAATCGTATTATCCTGCGAAATATCTCTGGATCTGACGACGCCGGATAGAAACAGCAGCTCCTGCTCATCGTTTATCGTAACCGCGCGCGTTCCCTCGATTACCAGGTCCCCGTTCTCCCGAATATGAATCACCGACACGGTCATTTTGGCCCTGATCAAACCGGCTTTTTCCGTCTGCCCTTGGCCGTCGAATTGAATCTCGTCACCGCCCGAGGCTCCCCAGGCCGGAATGAAGTCGAGCGGTCCGATTCCGGCGCTTCCCGATGTGCTGGCGTCGGTCTTTTTCTGGGTGCTGGTCTTAGCTTTGTTAGCCGCCCGCGAATCCTCCACGATCAATACCGTGATCAGATCGCCGACCTTATGAGCCTTGACATCGGTGAAAAGCGAACGCTGTTTGGCCTCATTGGCCAACGGCGTAGCGGTCAGATAAATTATCGCCGAAAAAACAACCAAAACGATTTTCATCCATCCTCCTATTTGCAAGCCACCACCAGCGAATCCACGACTTCGGCGACGATAATTTTCCGGCTGTCACTGTTGCTGACTCGAATCAGATCGCCTTTGCCGCCCTTTTGCCTGGCTATGCCGGAGGCTTCTATTTTTATCTGACCTCGATTCAATAGGATTGTCACCTTATCACCGACGTTCACCAGCGGCTTATTTTCGAGCATATCTTCATAAATAACGCTGCCTGATTGGATTTGAACACGAGCTTGTTTTCCCTCAAGCGACTTCAAGTCGCTCAACGGACGACGATCGTCGTTTTTGATCGCCCTTCTGGAGATTTCGGCGCTGGTGACAGGGGCGCCGGGGCTGATATTCGCTCCGGCCACGACCACGTTTTGAATCGAGCTTATATCGACGACTACGGAAGTCGTTTTAATCAATTCTCCGGATTTGACCAAACCGATATTGAAAATGGTCTTGCCCAGAGGGGAATCTTTGCCCATGCCGAGTACCGCCACGCTGTCGAATTCGGTGAAACCGGCCGGCGTATTCAAGCGTCCTGTTTCACATAAATACTCCGCCCCTTCAGCGGCGTAATGCCGGTTCAAATAGTCCTGGACGGCCTGTCGAATTTTATCGGTTGGGTTTGCGGCTATGATCGCCAGCGCCAGCAAATGGACTATCATCGGCTTACCGTTTCAGATTATTGGCAACTTGCGACATCTCTTCCGATGTCTGAATTGCCTTCGAATTTATTTCATACGCCCGTTGGGCGATTATCATATTGACCATTTCCTCGACAATCTCGACGTTGGACATTTCCAGCGAACCCTGGCTGATCCGTCCGAATCCCTCCAGCGAAGGAGTGCCGACGATCGGCTGGCCGGAGGCGACAGATTGAATAAATAGATTATGGCCGATCGCCTGGAGCCCCTCCGGATTTACGAACCTTGCCAGTTCAATTTGGCCGATTTCCTGCGGCTCCGACGAACCCTGAACGAGAACCGTTACGACACCGTCGGTGGATACGGTGATATCGGATGCCTCGGCCGGTATCGTTATATTGGGCACGAAAAAGAAACCATCGGAAGAGACGATTTGGCCGTCGGCAGACAATTTGAATGACCCGTCGCGCGTATAACCTATGGTTCCGTCGGGAAGCTGAACCTGGAAAAAGCCGTTGCCTTCGATAGCGAAATCAAGCGGATTGCCGGTCATCTGAAGTTGACCCATGGTGAACGACCGTTGCGTGGCCACCGGCCTGGTGCCGTATCCGACTTCGAGGTCGATCGGCACAATCGATCCTGCCGCCGATTCCGATCCGGCCGCCCGTAATCGCTGATAAAGCACGTCTTGGAACTCGATGCTCGATTTTTTGAAACCGGTGGTATTGACATTGGCCAGGTTGTTGGCGATTACGTCAACGTTCATTTGTTGACTGCTCATTCCCGCAGCAGCCGTGCGCATAGCCTTAATCATATGATTCCCCTTATCTTACGCGCCCCAATTGATTTACTGCTTTATCCAAAGTTTCATCCTGTGATTGGATAGCTTTCTGGCCTGCCTCATAAGCCCTGAAAGAAACCAGCATATCGACCATCTGTTCTACGATGTTGACGTTGGAATCCTCGACATATCCTTGTCTGATTAAATATCCCTCGGCGTTGGCGGGCTGAATTCCCTCCTCTTTCGTCGAAAAATAGCCGAATTCCGATTTTCTCAGTTCATATGGCTTAGGAAAATCTACCACCTTGAGTTTTCCCACCTGAGCACCATCGGAAAAAATCGTCCCGTCCTGGGCGATCGAAATATCGTCTCCCGGAATGGTCAGCGGTCCGCTTTCGGAGAGCACCGGATGACCGTTTTTGTTGATCAGAGTTCTATCGGGGGCCAACCTGAATTCGCCGTCGCGGGTGAATCGATCGCCGCCGGGGGTCTTAACCACGAAAAATCCTTCGCCTTCGATCGCCGCATCCAACGGCTGCATCGTCTGTCGGGGAGGTCCTTGGGAAAAATCCACGAAGATACCATCGATCATCGGCACTTCCCATTCCATATCGGTGACTAAATCGCCGCCGGCTTTTTCCAATTGATGCAGGAATGCGCCGTCCTTTTTGTAACCGACCGTATTGGCATTGGCCAAATTATTAGCATAGATTTCTTGCTTCAGGATTCGCGGAATCATTCCCGAGGCCGACGTAAAAAGCCCTTTGATCATTTATCCTCCCGGTATTTTCCCGAATTTCTCAAAGCAAACGTCATGCCCGCGGCATTATCAGTCCGGCGAAATGACCGTTCATCGAAAAACACATCCCTAAGCCGTTGATATTTTACAGGCTATCGAGCTCGACTTAATCGACGCAGATTCGATGGCGAGGATTATTCAACAAAATTCGGTGATGCAATGGAAATTATTTCAGGGAGCCGTTGAAAAAGTTTCCGGGGAAAATGGCACGAATAAACAAGAATCAATAGTGAGTCAACATCACGATTTGATTGCCGTCGGACTTGAAGGTGCAACGGGTTACGTCTTGAATGAGCTCTTTTTTCAGCAAACCGATTTGAATGATAGTTCCGTGATATGCCGTACCGCGCACGACGATTTTGGCATTCTTATGATCGTTTATTTTGGCAAACAGGGCTGACTTCCGCCGATCGATTTCCTCGATCTGCTTGGGCAAATCATTTCTGACGGCTTTCAATTGCGCCAGCGACTCCGCTTGGGCTTTATTCAGTTTGTTGTCGATCTCGAGTTTCGTGAGAGAATAAATCGCTTGTTTGATTCTTTCCTGATCCGCTTTTAACCTCTTGCACTCGTTTTCCAAGTGTTGGAATTCTTTTATCATGGCGGGATTGAATCCGACTCTGACGATCGTTTTAGTGCCGAGAACTGAACCGATGACATCGGTTTCCACGAGGTTAAACGCCCCCACCTGCCCGCCGAGAATGATTGCCTTCGCCCCTTTCAAGTAAATGGCATTTCCGGCGAATATGTTTGAATTGAGCGCCTGTCCGGAGATATGAATATCATTGCCGACCTCGATATTTCCGTTTTCGACGAACCTTATGATCAAATCGTTCTTGGCTCTTATAAATCCGCTGCCCGAGCCGACGAATCCGCCTTTGGCCACTATCGAGCCCCCCGAGACTACTTCGGCATCCTCGATATTTTTCTCGATTTCAATATCGCCCTCGGCCATTACTTTGAATCCGGCTTTGATTCCGCCGCCGATCTGTAGATTGCCCACATAATTTATGTTGCCGGTCGATATATCGACATCACCCAGTATCTTATAGATTTTATCCACAGAAATTATATCGTTGCTGAATTGGATCGCGCCGTCATCGGCGGCGATTAGGACATTCGGGTCGTCCGGAGAAACTTGGGTATTCTTGCCTTTGGGCAACGCTTTTTCCCTGCCGGGCAAACCCGGAATTTCCTCTCCATCGATCGTAAACCCAGGCTCTCCGGTTGTGGGAGGAATTCTTCTAGCAAGCGGCTGACCTTTCTTAGCGTTTCGGATAATTCCGAGGTTTTTATAGTCAATCAAACCGTCGGGGCCTACTACCGGCGATTTACTTACCTCTTTTGGAAACAGCGTTTCGAAATCCGAATCTTTTCCCCGTGACGGCGGCCGCCCGCGGGCGATTTCCATTCTTTTGCCGAATAACCCCGCATCGATGATTTTCGAAATTTGGTCTGTCTTGATTCCGTGAGTTACGCCCGCACGATTAAGTATCGCCACCAGCTCGTCAGCCGAAAATTCGAACTCTGCATCGCTTTCCGGTTTGGTGATAGTCAGATGTGCGAAAAGCCTATCCGCTGAAATATCTATATCGAATTTCCAATTCTTTTCGAGAATGGTCTTGCTGCCAGGTTTTTGTTGAGTAGCCTGCACCATGATCTTCACTGACTCAGGTTCGGCTGAGCGCCTGTTGTTTCTCGCGAGCAGCCAGCATTCGCCAATACGCCCTTTCGACGATCAGCGATATTTCGTGGCTTTTGAACGGCTTGGTGATATATTCATCGGCGCCGAGCATGAGCGCTTCCTTGACCGTATAAGCATCACCATAGCCGGTCATCATTATCACCGCGATCTGGGGCCATTCGCTTTTTATTTTCTTAAGCAATTCGAAACCGTTGTTTTCCGGCATCTTCACGTCCGACAACACCAAATCGCAAGGTCCGGTAGTTAGTCTTTCTATCGCCTCTTTGTAGGAACTTGCCAGCGCCACCTGATAACCCTCCTGTTCGAGGATTTTCAGGAGCAGATTGCGCATTATCGCCTCATCATCGACCACGAGAATGTGAATATTTTCCTTCATCCAATTTCTCCAGAGTGAGGTGTTATCAAATAATTCGTCATTTAGGCGATTTCAGCTTCAAACGATAGTTCAGGTCGGCTGCCTCGCCCTAAAGATATTATCGTAGCATTTTAAGATATATTAAGCCTATTTATGGACTTGAAACACGCGGCAACCCGAGGTTTTGTACTTTTTTTATTCGTTAAGTAACCACCCGGACTGTCTTCCCCCTTTTTGCGGAGGCCTTCGAGGTCGACTTAAACTTCAGCAATGCCTTGATCTTAGCCTCAACCTCGTCGATTTTGAACGGCTTCTTGACGAAATCGTTTATGCCGTAGCGCGAGATATCCAACCCCGTCTCTTTCAAATCGACTCCGGCGGTAATTATTATAGGAGTCGATTTTCGTTTGCGGGAAATACTCTTTGCGAGCTCGATACCGCTCATATCCGGCATGATTAAATCAGTTATCACCAGATCGAATTTGCGGGAATTGAATTCGTCTATAGCCTCATCGGCCTTGCTGGCGCAATATGGCACCAGACCGAGCGAACGGATCATCTCGGTCATGACCTCGAGAATGTCCTGTTCATCGTCGACTATGAGAACGTTTTTCTTCATGGCCGCCTGCATTCTTCACCGCTGCTTGACTTTCGCCAGCATCTCCATGATTTTCTGGCTGTCGTCGATTATCGATTTCAGCGCGATCTCGATGTTTCTGGCATGATCCTCCCCGATTTTGGCTTCTTCGGCGGTTGCCTCCCGAAACTTGCCCGAAGTCATATTCATTCTGGCGGCGTCGATCACTTGATTCATGTTCTTCACCGCCAGGGTCGCCTGATGAACCAATCGGCTCAATTTGGAATTGACTTCGCCGGTCAATTGTTGCCGATAAGACATTTTGGCCGCGGCTACGGCTATATTCAGGGCGAGGATCTGAATCTTTTCGGATACGGCTTCCACCGTTTTTATCAACTGTTCCTGGTCGCCGTTCATTTCAAACCGCCAGTAATTCCTGTACCTTTTCCCGAAGTTCCGTCAAATCGGCCGATTTCACGATATAAGCATCGGCAAGCCATGAAGTGAAATCATTCTTGTAAGTGGAGTAGGCGGAATTGAGAATCACCGGCAGGCCGCGGAATCGAGATCTTAACTCGTCGAGCAGCTCGAGTCCATCCATTCCCTCCATCTTTATATCCAATATGACCAGATCAAGGTCATTCTTATCTTTGATTTTTTGCAGCGCTTCTTCACCTGAGGCCGCCAGCAGCACCTGATAACCTTCCTCCGAAAACTCCCGTTGATACAGTTTGCGTATCGCGGGTTCGTCATCAACGATCATAATGGTCTTCATCCTACCTCCTCGCGACAGGGAATCTCTATATAAAATCGGGGGATATTCGATCGGCTCGTTTCGAGACCGACATTGCCTTGATAATATTTAAGTATTTCGAGAGCGACGGCCAGGCGTCTGGTGGATTCGAGACTTTGCGCGGATGTAAAACTCCTATACAAACTTTCGGCGAACGAACCGTCGTCATTTTCCGATTCTATTCTCACCATCGCTCTGTTATCGTCTCTTTCCAGGATCAAGGTTATTTTACCCTTGTGTTCGTTTATCGCGCCCGCCTGCTGCAGAATCAAGAATAAGGCTTGCCGGAACAAATCTGGATCCGTCAAAATCATTATCGGCTCTTTTGCGATAATTTCGATACGACGTCCGGTCCAATCTCCGGTACGAAGATGAATCGTCGACTCGATCAGATTTTCCAAGTTGCAGTACTGATCGTTTTTCGATTGATAATTTACGAGGCTGGTGAACCTGTTCAGAGCTATTTCGATTCTTCCCACCTGTTCGATAATCGTGTTGAGATTTTCATAGTTTTCATGCGTTGCCGGCATTTTGCGAATCATCGATTTTGCGAAGCCACCGATTACCGTCAGGGGGTTTCGGATTTCATGGGCCACCTGACCGGCCATCTCCGCCAAAACCGAAAGCCTTTCGGCCTTCAATAGATTTTCGCGGCTCATAACGATCATCCGATTGGCCATTTCGAGGTCTCTGATTTTGCTTTCGAGACTTTCGTAAAGCCTGAATTTTTCGATAGAATCGCTGGCGTAGCGAGCGAAAATATCGAGCAGCTGAAGATCGGTCTTGGCGATCGGCTTCTTGGTTATATGGTTATCGGCGATTATTACCCCCTGAAGAGATTCCTTGCCGACCAACGGCACGAACGCCATAGGACCCGAACCGAGCCGCTCGCAAAAGTCCCGGTATGCAGGTTCGTGCAGGACCGTTTCATCTAAAAGCATGGATTTCTTTTCCTGAGCCGCTTTGGCGAACAGATTATCGCGTCCATCAAGTTCGATTATAAGTCCGTCGATCAATCGATTAAGCTGTGATTCTCCTCTTGTCTTTTCCTGTAACAAATCGTTGAACATTTGTTCGAGAGTGATTTCGCCGCTCGATAACTTCCCCCAGATTTGTCCTGCTTCCTCTGGCGATGCCGGCCCTATGGCATGTTTGCCGACAAGACAAAGTCGGGAATCGATGATTTCGGTGAGAAACACGAAGGCCCGATTGAACCCGAGACCGGCACCGGCGGTTACACCGGTCAAGACGATCCGCAGAATATCCTCCAGATCGTCGGCGTCATGGAACGCCTTTATGGTTTGCGCTATGAGTGACAAGAAGTATATCCCGGAGTGCACTCTCGAGATTTGCCTGCCCTCCAGTCCGCCATCGAAACAAGCGATCAAGAACTCCTCGCCGCCGGGCAGCGGCCCGATATAAACAGTTCCGGATTTGGCAGATAAGGACTCCGGGAGTTGATAAAATCCACCGGGCTTATCGGGATTATCCAAATGATACTCGATCTGAGGGATTCTTTTTAACAAATCGTCGATGGACGATGGCGATTGGTGCAGCGGGCCGCCCGCATGAACCGGCCTCCTGGCGCGATTCATTACGAAATACCCCTCGAGATCGGATCTTATGAGGTCCGGCGGGGAACTCTCGCCAATCATCCTTTCGAGCATCGCGATCATCGATCCTGTCCGATTTTTACTAAATTTTTAAGCTTTGGATTATTGCGGATCTCGGCTCGATTGTCGCCCTTGGCGGCCGACGGTGACAGGACGGATTGGGCTCTTTCGTTCATCTGCGCGATCGAGGTGGCGGCATCATCGATCGCCCTCAAGCGTTTCAATATCGAGGGATGTGAATTTTTCATCGTCATGATCAAGAACTGTGCGTTACCGGCGATAATCGCCAGCAAGTTCGAGATTTCGTCGTTTATCACGAAGTAAGAATCCGCCTGCGTCTGTTTTCTTTCGAGCTCGCTATAATGGGCTTTGATCGATTTCAACATCTCTCGGGAGTCGCGTAGCTCGTCTTCCTTTTTTGCCAGCCTGCTCTCGAAAATCATGCGTTCAACGGATACCCCGATTTCGATAGCGATTATGCCGCTTAGATGCAGATCCCTTTCGGTGAACGAATCGGGTTGATCGTGTGCAAGATTGAATACTCCTACCAGTTCGTCTTGCAAAACCATCGGCACGGATAAGAACGATCTGATATCCGTTCCGCCTATGCTTTTGCGAAGATTATTCAGCATTATGGGCCTTCTTTCTTTGGCCACCCAGGCGGAAAAACCCATGCCCATTTCGAATTTCACGAACCCTATCAAATCGACCGTGCGCCCCACGGAGGCGGCCTCCTCCAATTTGCCTGTTTCGGGAGACAAGATATAAAGCGATGCCGCGCGAAAATCGATTTCCCGGCCCACCAACTTGAGCAATTCCTCGAAAGTGGCCCTGCATGGCGGGGAATTTTGTACCAGGTTGCCGATATCGTAAAGCAGAGCCAATTCCGCATCCATCTGGGATGTCGGTGCTACTTTCCTTGTACGGGGCACGATGCCTCCTTGCAGTGTCAGTTCATATATATATTCTGCTTTTGCATCAAGGCCCCAGCCGCAACCTCGAGAAAAGCAGCCACGCGGATCGGCTGGTAAGCGATATCCGATATTCCCAGCCGTTTCAATTCATCAACCTCGTGATCGTCTTCGCCGACGACGGCGATCACCGGCACCGATGGTTGTTCTTTTCGTAATTGTTTTACGATCGTTCCTGCGGAATGACCGGGGAGGTTCAGGTCGATAATTATGAGATCGAAACCACCAAGACGATTGAATTCGGCCAGGTTCTCGGGAGTGGCGGCCCGATAGATCTCTCCGCCGAAATAGCGCACGCAAATTTTGGACATTACCGCTTGCAAAAACGGGTCCTTGCTGATAACCATGATTCGACGCGGAGCATCGATCGCGGTAGTTTGGATATCGATTTGTCTCTTGCTCAAATTACCCATGATCATCGCCGCTCGATTGTCCTTATCGATCTATCGACTATCCTTCTGGCCAATTCGCGCCAAGCCGCCTTCTCGTAATACAGCCGTCGGCCATGCTCCATCACGACTTTCGGATCTTTCGCCTCGTCATAAAGAAATTGGAACGCGGGATTACCCTTTTTCCGGATAGTAATGCGATCATCAAAGATGCGGCTTCCTTCGCGCCCGACAGTCACCCTCGACTCGAGCAGATAACAATTTTGGTAGCGATTGAACAGAAGCGGAATCGAAAACAGCCGATAAACCCGCCACTCATCGCGAATGATGTGGATATCGATGTGGTATGGCTCCGACACTGAATCCGTGCGATAATCGAATTTGATTGTCTGATCCGGCCGATAAGCATCCGGAAATTCGACGTCGGCCAGCCTGCCCAATTCGTTTTGGATCGAATAAGAGAGGGTTTGCAGATGAGTTTGCGCCTTGGCCGCGCCGGTCACTTCAGGTTTTTGTCCGGCCGGTGCCTCCGGATGAAACAACCCCGGAGATTGAAGCAAAAACAAAATGCCGCATATCATCACTTCCGGTCGAGGTGTTTTCATTTTTGTTCCCGAAGTGCCCGTCCTTTTTTGCGCATTATCTGTTCGCGGTAAATGAATCCCACCAGATGTTTCTCCAGCTCATCGTCGAAATAGGTGGCGAACGGCGGAAGAAATTGCGCAATGTGCCAATGCGAGTTATCCCTGATTCGTTCTTTGGTTAAAAATTCTATTCCGATCAGATACTCGTCATCCTGATCATCGACCCGTTTCACTACGCCGATTATGTTTTCGAGATCCTTGCCGGGCTTGAGCTTGAAATTCAACAAAAGATAATCGCCTTCCTTTAATTTTCGGGTGGAGCTCAACAATACTCCCCCCGCCGAAAGATTGAGCAACTGCCCGCGATGTGATCCCCCGGTGAAATTCTCGGCCTGAGCGTTCAGGTCGATCACCGTAAAATTGACGTCGAAACTGATATCGAGGCGCACGAACTTCCGCCGCTGACTTCGGGAAATGGCGCCGATCGGTTTAATCGTGGTCAAATTTTCATTTTCCGCGTCTATTTCGATTATCTGCGCGCTGAACGTATAGCTGGCGTCGTCACGATTGATCACGGCATGCAACACGTCGCCCGGTTGAAGGTCGCGCACGCTGGACAATTTCACCGGACATTCGACCTGGAATAAGTCTTTTCCGATATTTTCGATTCTGGTGATGAAATCGGGCTTGCCCTGCGAATCAGCCACTCTCAATTCGAGCCGTTCCCACAAGCGTATTTGATCGATCGGTTCGGACTTTAATTTCGTTTTTTTCATACTGCCACTTCCTCTTTTTCTTTCATGCTCTTTCTGGCCTGATCCATCGCCATCTCCAGAAGCTTTTTCGCAAAGGCTATCGAGGATGAATCGCCCTTTTTACCGTGCACGAATTCTCTTCCGCCGCGGATGACGATATTGAAATACTCACTTGCGGTCGAATGATCTCCAATTCTTCTGGATAATTCGGCGATCAGGTATGCCGCCTGGAGCTGGCCGATTCCAGTCGTGACTTTTTCACCCGATTCGTAAGCCTGCTTGTAGTAATCGCGGGCCCGCACGAGCGCGTCCTTTTCATTCAAAGGTATTTCTTCCCATTTGAGTTTTGCCTGTTGCAAAAATTCGGCGAATGTTTTAAACTCGAAAAAGCCGAATCCATCTCCACCCGTCGAGTCGGAGGAGATGGATTGTCTGGCATTTATCAATGCCTGAGATAATTCGCCGATTTCTTTGACCGCCATATCCAGCGATTTCGTCGTTCGCTCGAGATACTCTTTGATGGAGTTCTTCAAATCGGAGGTCGAGGGTAATTGGCCCAGGGCGATATCGAAATCGCGAGTCAATTCCTTGCCGAGGCTGTCCAGCTTATTTCGACCCTCGCCGAAAGATTTAATCATGCCGATCAAGGTTTCGGCATGCCGCACCAGAAAACCGCCGGCTCCCTCGCTGGAATTAACGGCTGTCAAATCATTCGTGCGGAACAGCCAGCCGATTCTTATGAAATATCTGCCGATATTCAATTTCGACGGGCGCTCCAGGCACTTTTCGTCGAAAATGCCGAGAATGAACTTGATGATCGCCGACTCGGTAGGATACCGGTTTTCATCGAGATGGCCGCCCAGAAATTTCACTAAACCATTGTCGTTGAGATAATCGGCAAGATGCTTTTCCTGGATTGTTTTAAGCCGGTAGGCCTTAAACGATGAATCCTTTTGCCAGTTTTTGAAATCGTTGTCCAGCTCGTGGGTGTAATAACACTTCTTACAAGTGCCCATAAAAAACAACAGCGGATCGAATTTCTGATAGGCTGGATTCTGCCAGACGCGGCCGGTCGGGCAGAAATCGGTATCGCGACCGCTTTCGGTATAAGCGCCGTTCTTGATATTTGCATATTCGTTCACCGTTTTGCAAACGGGACATTCGAGCTGCGAATAATATAATGGATCTTGAACCTTTGCCATAATCACCCGTTTCTATTGGTGAAGACTTCTACTAAACAAACTATCGGCAACATCGATTTTTTCTGCACGCATGATTTTATCATGAGGCGGCCGTGAGATTGGAAACACGGCTCGAACCGAGCTTTTCGGAGGCCACCAGCAGCTCCATTTCCGAGCGGGAAATGCCGAGTTTTCGGGAGATGTTCCGCGGATCTTCTCCACGCCTAAGCAGCGAAAGCGCCTTCTTTTCCTTCTCCGCCGGATTATCGTTCTCCATTCCGTAACTTCGGCTGCCGGCAACGGCGGTATCTCCGGATATCGGTTCGCGCAATCGCTCGAGTTTGTCGGTGATATTGGACAGACGATTTAGGGATTGATTGATCAAATTCAGGTTGTCATGCGCCTCCGCGGTCTGAAATCGTTCGATTTTCTGTATTTTGATGAGCAATACTGCCAGCAGAGCCAGATTGATCATGCCGATTAAAATCGCTACGGTGCCGTTGAATGTATTCATGAATCCTCCTATGCGATAAAATCTATTTTCGGATTAGCCGGCTCTTCCCCATCGGGTTTGTTCTTTTTTTTCCGGCCGGCTTTTTTTGGGGTTGCGTCTTTTTTCTTTTTTTCGGTTTCTTTATGGATGATGATTTTGTCCGCCTGCTCGAGAACGCCCACGTGCTTGACATTTTGGGCGACTTTTTTGGCCAGCTCTTGGGCGAACTGCTTTTGCGACTCCTCCGGAGCCGACTTGTGCAATTGCTGCACCTGCTCTGAAATTTTCGTCTTCGAAAGGTTATCCTGCAAATCGACCGGCCTGACCATAAAACCTCCCGGTCCGGGCATGCGGACAAATCACCGCCTAAAGGCCGAACCTCTCCCGTATCATGGATCTGAGACGGAGAACGGCCTTGGTGTGAATTTGCGAAACCCGTGATTCGGAAATGAGCATCACCTCGCCGATTTCCTTGAGGGTCAGCTCTTCATAATAATAGAGCGCCACCACCAGCCGTTCCTGCTCGGTCAATACGGAAATCGAATTGACCAAGAACGCCCGCAGCTCGTTCCTCTCGAGATCGGATAGAACGTTATTGAACGCCGCATTTTCGATCGTTTCGATTCGCGGAACCTGGCGGTTATCGTCCTCCCTATTGATAAGCTCATCGAGCGATAACAGCGTGGTCGTGGAAACATCGCCCATTGCCGACAGTAATTCGTCGGCGGACATTTTCAGATGTTTGGCAAGTTCGGAGTCCGATGGCGATCGACCCAGTTCGTTTTCGAGCTTGGTCACGGCTTTTTCGATTTCACGCGATTTCGCCCGAGTGGAACGCGGCACCCAGTCGAGGGCGCGCAGCTCGTCGAGGATCGCCCCCCTGATACGAGGAACGGCATAGGTCTCGAATTTCACTCCGCGCCCGGGATCGAAATTATTGAACGCCTCGATTAATCCGATCACGCCGGTATTGACCAGGTCATTCAACTCGACCGATTTGGGGAAGCCGAGAGCCATGCGGCTGGCGACGTTTTTCACCAGCGGCAGATACTGTTTCAGCAATTTGTCCCGGGTAACGGGATCGAGGTTGCGCTTATAATTTTCCCAGACTACCTGGTTTGCCATACTCTTGTTCGGAGCTGCGACTCCCTTGCTCTTCATCATCATTTTATCGACCGCCACGGCCTAACCTCCCATGGCTATTGTTGATTTTGCGTTCGATGTTGCATTTTGAAACGGCTTTATGGGAATCAATTTGAGGCAAAGTCTTCGAATATCCGCCAGAGCCCGGGAATCGGGATAACCGAGCGCCAGCGCGGATTGCTCAGCCACCGATTCGACAAGCTGCGCGTCGTTCCTTATCGCCCCCAAGTCATCGATAACGCACCCCAGGAACCTTTTGGTCATGATGTCGAAACGAGTTTTCAGCGACGCCGCTTCTTCGAGCGATGAGACTTGGTTAAAGACGATTCCGACTCTGCCGACCAGGCCCTGCGCATGCAATGCTCTTGCCAATAAGTAGCTCCCCGCGATCGAAGTGGGCTCTGCGGTGCTGACTATGATTATAGTTTCGGATAGTTTCGCGAGTGTCGCGGAGACCGCATTTATGCCGGTCGGCGTGTCGAATACGACGCAATCTTTACCGGAGGAGGAGCGTAAAACCTCTTTTAGAATCCCGTTGATACTGAATTCGGGACCCAGATTGCCATGCCTTCGGAAATTCGATACCACCAATTCCGCGGAACCGGCAAGCGCATGCGGCGCGGAGGAAGACATATCAGTCGGGCCGATATTCGCCAGATTGACCGAATCTCCTCCGGCGGCGTCGAAAAGCAGCGATTTCAGGTTTCGTTCGGCCAAAGCCAGTGCGAGATTGAGGGCTATCACCGACTTGCCTACGCCACCCTTGCCGGATACGATGCTGATTCCTGTAACGCTCTCTATTGCCATAGCCCAACCACTTCCGTCTGCCAGGTCGGTCTGGAATCCGGTTCCCGGGATTCGTCGAACACGGTTTCGACCAGCAATTCCGGGGAAGCCGGTAAAAATTGTCCGGGGATTTCTCTTGAACGGCTGACGTAGGATAGTTTCTTGCCCGATTTGATCGAAGCGGCGATCGCCCCGCCGACCGAGAATGTCTCGTCAAGTTTGGTTATCAGGAGCTTGTCCAGATTGAAGTCGGCGAAAGCATCGAGCATTTCGTAAATATCCGTAGCCGGTGTATTCGCGGCCAAAACCAGATGAATTTCGTGGGGTCGGGCCGCACGCACCAGGGTAAGCAATTCGCCGACATCGTTGCGATCCCGCGGATTGACACCGGGAGTATCGACCAAAACCAACCCCTCTTTTTGAGATTTGATAGCCATGGATAATTCGTCGCCGCTGTAAACAATGGCGCACGGACAACTGAGAATTCGGCAATACGATTTGATCTGATGCCCCGAATCAGCTCGGAAATTATCGGCCGAAATGATTGCCAGATGGGAGCCGTGCTGAACTTTGTGGTTCATCGCCAGTTTCGCCAGCGCCGATGTTTTTCCCGAGCCTGTCGGCCCGATAAACATGGCCACGGTCGCGCCGGCGGGGTAAAGATTTATTCCTTCGGTCCCGGGCAGCAGCGACTTCAAGCGATCCTTAAGAGTTTGCAACAGCGCCGGCCGCTTCAGATTGAGAATATCGTCGGCGGTGGAGATGCCGGAAATCAACTTGAGAGCGAAATCCTCCGGGAAGTTGCGGGCGACCATCAAACGGCCGAGGTCGATCAAATCGGCCGGCAGATTGCCGAAGAACGTCGCCGGCCGCATCTTCCAATCTCCAATCGATGACTTGATTTCGGCCACTTCCCGCAATATCCGTTCCAGCAGTTCCGAGGGCAGCTTCGGATCGCTTTTTCCGGGACTATCATTCGGGGTTTCCGATCGCGTGGGTTCCGGAGAAACGACCTGAATTCCTTCGAGCCGCGATTTGGTATCCTGTTCTATTGCGGCCGTCACTTCGACACCTTTTTCCGCTTGTTCACCCGAGACGCTTCCCCGGCGATTCATACGCGTCTTGAGAATAACCGCTTGATCACCCAGCTCTTTTTTGACTTTGCCGAGGGCTTCGGCCATCGTCGGCGCCACGAATTTTTTAATGATCATTGCAACCTCACTATTTTGGTGCTTTCAATTTCGATTTCTGGAAGTACCTCGTTGTAGGATATGACCGCCAGGTTAGGGGCGACAGGCTTCACGAACCGGCGGAATGCCAATCTTATATTGGGCGATACCAACAACAGCGGCGGATATCCCTGAACCTGCATCTCCTCGACCGCGCGCTTGATCGTTTCATATAATTTCTGAGCCAAATCCGGCGGCAGCGTGAGCACTAAACCATGTTTGGTCGATTGCACGGAAGCGGCGATCTTTGATTCGAGCTCAGGATCCAAAGTCATCACCGTCAATCCGCCGATCGAATTCAGATGCATTTTAGTGATCGTCCGGCTGAGCTTATGCCTGACGTATTCGGAGAGGATATCCGCATCTTTGGTGGTCGGGGCGAAATCCGCAAGCGTTTCCAGTATCAACGGCAGATCGCGAATCGGAATTCTTTCCTCCAATAGATTTTGCAGGACTTTCTGAACTATACCGATCCCCACCATCGCAGGCACGACCTCCTCGACCAGGGCCTTATGTTCTTTCTTGACATTTTCGATCAGATTGGCCGTTTCCTGGCGAGTCAGTATCTCCGCTGCATGTCCTTTGATAATCTCGGTCAGATGTGTCGCCATCACCGCGGTCGGTTCGACTACGGTATAGCCGCGCGATTCGGCCAAGGATTTGAGATTTTCGCCGATCCATTTGGCCCGCAAACCGAACGCCGGTTCATTGACATCAGGCCCCTCGACCGGCTCGGCCACATAACCGGGATCTATCGCCAAAAATTGGCCGGGGTATAGTTCCGAACCCGCCACCCTGTGCCCGCGAATTTTGATCTGATATTCATTCGGTTTAAGCAGGATGTTGTCGCGTATTCTGATGGGCGGCACGAGCAAACCGAGCTCCTGCGCAATCTGCCGCCTTATCATGGCGATCCGCTCGAGCAAGTCGTTTCCCTGAGAAACATCCACCAAGGGAATCAAGGCGTAGCCGATCTCGATCTCCATCGGATCGACCTTCAGATACTCCTCCATCCGCTCGACTGGAGGTATTTCTTTCTTTTCTTCGGTGACTTCCGCAGCAGCCAGTTTTCTTTTTCGGGAACGGTTGATGTTGTAGGCTACCGCTCCGGTAATCGCTCCCAGCAGCATGAACGGCAAAGTCGGCATTCCGGGCACCAGGCCGAAGACGAATAGAATGCCCGAGGCGATCATTATCGCCCGAGGTTGAAAAGTTATCTGGCGGGTAAGGTCTTTGCCCAGATTCGAATCGGAAGCCGCCCTGGTGACAATTATGCCGGCGGCGGTGGAAACCACGAGCGCGGGAATCTGCGTGACCAATCCATCACCGACCGACAGGAGCGTATATGTCGTCAGAGATTCACTGACCGTCAATCCCCGCTGGACGACCCCGATCATAATTCCGCCGATTACGTTTATGATAGTGATCAAAATTCCGGCGATCGCATCCCCTCGGACGAATTTCGAGGCACCATCCATTGCTCCATAAAAATCGGCCTCCTGTCCGATTTCGGCTCTGCGTTTTCTCGCCTGATCTTCGGTGATAAGGCCGGCGTTGAGGTCGGCATCGATCGCCATCTGTTTGCCGGGCATGGCATCCAAAGTGAATCTGGCGGCGACTTCGGCGATACGACCGGCGCCCTTGGTAATCACAACGAACTGGATGATGACCAGAATCGAAAATATGATGAATCCGACCACGTAATTTCCGCCGATAACGAAATTGCCGAACGAGGAGATCACTTCGCCCGCGTATCCCTGTCCCAGAATCAGTCTCGTAGAGGCGACATTGAGGGCAAGCCGAAACAGGGTGATAATCAGAAGCAGCCCCGGGAACACTGCGAAATCGAGCGGCCGGGTCAAATACATGGTCACCAGCAATATCACCATGGAGATCGTGATATTGAGCGCCAGCAATATATCGAGCAGACGAGCCGGCACGGGCAAGACCAAGACGCCGAGAATGACCACTACCGCTACCGCCAGCAAAACGTCGGAGTAATCCGAGAAGCGATGCAGCAGGTTACGCGGGCCGCCCGAGATATCAGCCATCAGATCTTACCTTTCATTTTATAGACATGAGCCAGCAATTCGGCCACCGCTCGGTAAAGTTTCGCCGGTATGGTCATGCCGACTTCCACGGCCTCGAAAAGCGCCCTTGCCAGCGGCGGATTTTCGATAATCGGCACGCCGGCCTGCCTGGCCACTTCTTTGATTTTCTCGGCGATCAATCTTTCGCCCTTGGCGACCACAGTCGGCGCGGCCATCGTTTCGGAGTCGTATTTCAAAGCGACCGCCAAATGGGTCGGGTTGGTCACGACGACATCGGCTTTGGGAACTTCTTTGAGCATCCGCGCCCGGGCCAATTCGCGTTGAATCCGCTTTATGCGCGATTTGACGATGGGGTCGCCTTCGTATAGCTTATATTCTTCCTTCAATTCCTGCCGGGTCATTCTTATCTGGCGTTCGAACTGGAATCTCTGGAAAGCATAATCGAGGATAGCGATAATCAGCAAAGCGCCGGATACCCTCAAACCGACTTTCAGAGCCACTTTCCCGGCAAAACGCAAAATTTGCCCGACTTCCTGATCGGCAAGTGGAATGTAATTGTCAATTTCGCCTTTCAGAGTCGAGAAAGCTATATATCCTATCACCACGATTTTCAGGGAGTCGCGGATAAGATCGAAAATCACTCTTTGTGAAAAAAGCCGCCGCGCCCCCTTGATCGGATCCAGCTTTTCCGGTTTAGGCAGCAGCGGCTCGAACGATATTTCGAAACCGACTTGCGCCAGATTCACCAGAATTCCCACGACCGCCACAAACATCAGCACCGGGGCGATCAGTTTGAGAAGTAACATGCCGTTGGTGAGTAAAAGCTGGTAGGCCGAGTTGATGCTGATTTCGGTCAGGCAACTTTGGATATTGTAACGCAGCGCCCCGGCCATTCCGGCATACATCGAGCTGGAAAACACCATCAGGGCCAGCAAGCCGCTGAACAGCACTGCAACCGAATTAATTTCTTGTGACCTGGCGACCTGCCCCTTTTGCCGCACCTGTTGCCGCTTTCGGGGCGTCGCCTGTTCGGTTCGTTCGTCCTGATCGAATTCTTCGGCCATTTAATTCAATCCTAAGGCATCGGCCTCATGGCCAGTATCAGCGCATTGAGATTGTTATTGAGACCCATAAGCAATTTTGCGAACACGTAACCGAATAGCGGCAATGAAGCCGATATCATTACGAACCCGGTGGCGATCTTCAATGGAAAACCGACAACGAAAACGTTCATCTGCGGCATGGTGCGGGCCACCACTCCCATAGCCACGTCGACCAGAAATAGCGTAACCATGCAGGGTGCTCCGAGCTTAATCCCGGAAGCCAGCGTATCGATGCCGGCACGTAGAATCAGCTCGCCGGAAACCGCCGAAAAATCTATCGCCCCCAGAGGAATGACCTTGACGCTTCCGACGATCGCCGAAAGGACCAGATGATGACCGTCAAGAGCCAAGAAGATCAGAGTCGCAAGAAGCAACTGGAATTGGCCGATTATGGGAACTTCGAGCTGAGAATTAGGATCGATTACGTTGACGATGCCGAAACCCATTTGCAGACCGATCAAGGTTCCGGCGAATTGCACGGCCAGGAAAATCATCATCGAGCTGAATCCAATAGCCAGCCCGGCCACGATTTCTTTGAACAGCATCACTACCAATCCTGGCAGGTCGGGTGGAACCTTTATGGAATATCCCGAGAGGGTCGGCAGGATAATGAGGCTGGTCAAGATCACCAAACCGATTTTGGGCATGGTTGGCACGCTGCGGTGACCGAAAATAGGGGCGACGGACATTATGCCGCCCAAACGAAGCATAAGCAGTAAAAGCTTTTCGAATTCGGCGGCACTCAATTGCAGTATCGACATCGACAAGATTCCTCCAATTCGGGCTAATGCAAAGCATGTGCCGTTGAGCCGCAGATTCTATGGGACTTGTAATTGCTTATATAGTATTAAGTTGTTTCACAAAGACCGGATTTTGCGGGTATTCGATCAACATCTTGCCGGGAATTTTTTTCCGCCGAGAGGATAATTTTGTTCATCCGGCTTATTCCGTTCGCTTTCGCTTATGGCGATCATCTGGCCAATGTCGGAATCGTCGCCAACAACTGAGTCGCAAAACCGACGATCGTGGTCATCATCCAGGGCAGAAAGATGACGAGGGCTACGGCCACCGCGATTATCTTGGGAATAAACGTCAGAGTCATTTCATGCACCTGGGTGATGGCTTGCAGCACCGAAATGGCCAAACCGACGATCATCGCCAAAATAAGCATCGGCGCCGAAACCAAGAGAGTGGTATAGATCGCCTGCCTTCCCAGGGCTATTACGAATTGCATATCCATGGGCTATTCCTTATCGTTAACGGAAACTTTGAAGCAACGACTGCACTATCAAGTACCAGCCGTCGACCAGCACGAACAACAAAATTTTGAAAGGCAACGACACCATAATCGGCGGAAGCATCAGCATACCCATCGACATCAATACCGAGGCCACCACCATGTCGATAACCAAAAACGGAATGAACAGTATAAAGCTTATTTGAAACGCTATTCTGAGTTCCGAGATGACGAATCCGGGGATAATCACGTAGGTTGGAATGTCGTCCGGGGTTTTGGGCTTGGGGTTGCCGGAAAACGAAACGAAAAGCGCCAGGTCTTTTTCCCTGACCTGTTTGAGCATGAACTCGCGTATCGGCTTGATTCCGATATCGTAGGCGTCGTTCTGGGAAATCTCGCCTTTCAGATATGGCTGAAGGGCGCTGTCGTTGATTTTGGTTATCGTGGGCGCCATAACGAACGCAGTCAGAATGAGCGCCAATCCTATCAACAATTGATTGGGCGGCATCTGGTGCGTGCCTATAGCTTGTCTTAAAAACGAGAATACCACCACGATCCTGACGAATGAAGTCAGCATGATTATAATCGCCGGCGCCAGGGTCAGAACCGTGAGCAAAAGCAATATCTGCAAGGTTACCGATAGGTCTTTCGAATCCCCCGTCTTTTCGAGTCCGATCGAAATTTTGGGCAGATTCTGAGCCAGCCCGGTTTCGCCGAACAGCGTCATCAGCAAAACGAGAATCGTTATCGATAATAGCAGGCGTTTCATTTCTTCAGCAGACTCTTGAATATGCCGGCGAATTCGCGCGGTTTCTCGCTCGGCGTATTCAATGATTCCGCCTCCTCCGGCGTCAATTCCTTGATCAGGTTGACCGAGTTGTCGCTCACCCCCAGCACTGCGAATTTGGGACCCATTTTCACTATATACAGGCTTTGTTTCGGCGTAAGGTAGGAACGGCCGATCACTTTCACCCACTGATTCGCCTGCGGCAACGTCCGATTGGAAATCTTCCGCAAAAGCAATATCGAGCCATAGATCAGGCCGATAATAACGGCCATGGAGATTATCAGCTTTAGCAGAATTTCGGCGATGCCGGGACCGAAATTCATCGCCGGAAGATCAGGCCGATTTGCCAGACTGTCTTGAGCCAGGGTTATAATCGGGCTGACGATCAATGCCGCGGCCGATCCGAGCGGTTTCATCTTAAACTCTTGATTCTATCTTGAGGCGAAATCATCGAGGTGATTCGCACTCCGAAATTTTCGTCTATCACCACAACTTCACCTTTGGCCAGCAGCCGGTCGTTAACCAGTACGTCCACCGGCTCACCGGCGAGCTTATCAAGTTCCACCACCGAGCCGGGACCCAGATTCAAAATATCTTCGATTTTCAGCGAGGTCCGTCCCAGTTCTATCGATACCGGCAAAGTTACATCCATGAGCATATCGATATTGCGCGTGGTAGAGTGGTTTTCGCTCTTGAGTTGTTCGAAATTGGCTTTTTCCACGACCGGGACCGATTTGCTTTGTTCCTCCATCATTTTCAGCATCATCGCTTCGGCGTCCGCCTCATTCATATCCTCCGGGTTGGTCTTGACCGCCTGGCCGTCGCCCGCCGGGCCGAAATTCATATCCGGCATTTTCGTTTCGAGGTTGTCGGCGGTCTGCGGTTCGCTCTTTTTTTCGGTTATGGGCATTTGGCCCAGATCTTCTTTATCCGGCATCTGCGTTTGTTGGTCCATCTTATCACCTCGATTCGGTCTTGTTAATCTTGATTGCCAGTTGGTGGCCGACCAGCCCGGGCTTTCCTTGGAATTTGATTTTGTCGCCCACGATCAAATTTATATCGCTTTCGGCGGATTGATCGAGTCGAATGACGTCGCCGACTTTAATGTTCAATAGGTCTCTGATACTTACGGTAGCGCCGCCGAGCACCACCCTGATCGGCGCGATTATGGGCATTAGTCTCTTGGTATTTTGCCTGTTTTCTTCTTCGCTCATCGATTTCTTGTTTTTATCGATCCAGTTCTGCGCCGAAAGCTTGTCGACAATATCCTCCAACGTCAGGTAGGGGTAACATATGGTCATTATTCCCGATGACGCCTGCATTTTGATCTGCAACGAAATGATGATTACGGTTTCACCTGGGGGAACGATCTGGATGAATTGCGGATTCGACTCGAAATTGGTCTGCGCAATGTGCAGAGTCATGATATGCTGCCAGGCGCGTTCCAGTTCCCGGAAGGCGCGGCCGATAATTTTAGACATAACCGATTTTTCGATCCCCGTGAGCTCCCTCTCGGTGTTCAGGCTTTTCCCGGTGCCGCCGAACATTCGATCCACGAAAGCGAATACCACCGACGGATTAAAATCGATTATGCCGGCACCCTCGAGCGGCGAGATGGAAAACACGTAGGTGCATGATGGCGACGCCAGCGACATTATGAATTCGGAGTAAGTGATTTGGTCCACCGACAGCAGATCGATATCGACCACCGATCTGGTGAACCCGGAGAGCGCCGATCCGAGATGTCCCGCGAAATTCGAATGCAAAGATTCGAGCGTCCGCATCTGGTCTTTCGAGACCCGATTGGGGTGCCTGAAATCATAGGCCACCGCCTTGCGGGCGATTTCCGATTGGCCGGAAACATCGTCCGGCGGAAGCTGCGTTCCTCCGGCCGCCGCCACGGAGCTCAATAGAGCATCGATTTCTTGCTGCGATAGAATTTTGGCCATAACTTACTGCAAAACGAACTCGACAAAGTAAATCTGGTGAACTTTCCCCTCGCCCAGGATCCGATTGAACGCCTGAGTGATTTCGGTTCGGATATTCTCCTTCTCGGCGCTGTTGGTCAACTGCTCGATCGTCTTGCTCGAAAGAATGTTGATCATGGCGTCGCGCAGTTGAAGTTTTTTCTCGTCCAACGGCGAGGCGGTTTTTGCCGGGGCGCCGTGGCCTTCGCCTCCGCCTTCCTGCGGGACGGCATCCATCTCCACACCGATCGAAACCGAAAGGTAACGGCTGCCGCTGGTACCGGCGGGGTTAACCACCACATCTTCGATAGGATACACCTCGCGTTTGACCTCGACGTGAGCGGGGGCTTCTTCTTTCTTTTTCTCCTCCCGCGCCCTCTGAAACGCGGGATCAGGCGCGATAAATTTCGTTACGAACAAGAAACCTGCGATCGAAAGCACAACCTGGGCGCCGATTATCATCAGGATTTTAGGCTTGATGCTTTTCTTCGGCTTCGGCGGCTTTTCATCGGTGTTTTCTTGTTTCTCTTTAGGGGCGACCGCTTGTTCTGTTTCGGGCATGTTACTACCTACCTATTTGTTAATGTCTGGTTTATCAGCCTACGATATTCAACGACTCTGGCCACTATTTCGTCTATGTTTTCCTTAACCATCACTTTTTTGCCGCTGGTCATGCTGATCATCGTCTCCGGTATCGCCTCCACGAACTCGATCAGATCGGTATTGATCACCAGCTCCGAATCGTTCAATCGCGTAACCCTTATCATGATTCATCTCTTCTTGGGGGAAGGGCGAGCCCCTCCCCCGTAATCCAAACGTTAACTCCTGAGATTCACCAGCTCCTGAAGCATGGCGTCCGAGGTGGTTATCACCCTCGCGTTGGCCTGGAATCCGCGCTGAGATATTATCATGTTGGTGAATTCCTGCGCCAGATCGACGTTGGAAATCTCCAGCGCTCCGGAGGTGATCGTCGACGACGTCGTGGTGGCCGCCACCCCCAATATGGCGCTGCCGGAGTTGGCCGATGTCTGGTAAAGGTTACGGCCGACTTTGAGCAGACCGCCCGGGTTGTTGAACTCGGCGATATAGATTTGAGCCAGTATCCGCGAGACGCCGTTGGTGAATATGCCGGTGATGGTTCCCGACTGGTCGATCGAAATGTTGGACAGCACGCCCACTCCGTAGCCGTCCTGGGATCTGGCTGCTGCCGTGGACGGTGCGGCGAAACCGGTGAGTCCATCGAACAACGCCGGAGTTCCCGCAAACAGATCTATGACCATCTCCTCGGCTCCGTTGTTGGGATCGATCCGCATCGCGGTCGCCCCGCCGTCGAAAGTGAATGTCGAAAGCGAACCGTTGGGGTTGAATCTGACCGTTCCCGAACCGCCCGAACGGATAATTTCGCCGCCGCTGATCGAGGCCTCCCAGAACCACTCGTTCGTCTGCCAACTCTTGGTGAATGTTATCGTCAGGTTGTGCCGGGCTCCCTGCGAATCGTAGGTGGTTATGCTCGTGGAGTGCTGAGTGTTGTCGGTATCGACAATCAAAGTTCCAGCCGCAAGACCGGCTTGTCCGGCTGTCATCGTTACTCCACCGCCGCCGAGATTGCTGATTCCGGTTACGATTCCAGTGTTGGCATCGGTAATCAGTTCCAGCGTTTCCGCCGCCAGGGCGATTCCGGTTATCTCAGGGGTGAAAACGTCCTGCGCCACCAGAGTCGAGGCCGTGCCGTTGTTAACGGTGAAAGTGTGATTCACGCCGTTTCCGAAAATCTGGGAACATATATCGGCACCCGAGCCGGGCAGGTCGCGGAGGACCACATTATAGGCGGTCGGGCTGCCGGCGTAGTCACGTCTTATATGCACCTGGCCATCGACGATCGACGCCGTAACCCCTTGCACCGACGAGTTGATCGCCGAGATCAGGTCGTTAACGGTGGAGTTCGTGGTCAATTGGGCCAGGGTAACCCAGCTGCCGCCATCGACACTAATCTGGAAATCGGTGGTATCGGTTATGCCGAGCGCTGAAAGCCTTTCCTGCCCGGTAAGACTTAAGGTCGTGTTGGCGGTAGGCGGGCTGGAATTGTCCCCTGCCACACCCAGGTCGGTGTAGGTATTCGGAGCACCGACGGCGACCTCGGCGATCATGCCGCAATTGGCTTGAGTGTAATCACCGGGAACGGTGGTGCGATAAATTCTAATAGTCGTGGCATCGGCCAAATCAGGATATGCCGACCAGTCGATCACCACGGAATTATCCCCGGCGTTGATCGTAACCGACTCCTCGACTCCGGTGGATTGGCCGAGGGCGTTGGTGGCTATTATCGTGTAGTAGTATGTCGTACCCGGCACGAGGACGCCGCCGGGGTTATTGGCCGATGTCTGCGTGGCGTCGGCGGCCGTGAGATTGCTCAATTCAAGCGCATGCACCCCGGACATTTCCGAATTGGTTGCGTTGGTTCCGGTCACGGTTATCGTATGTCTGCCGCCGGAGCCGTTGCGGGCCAACCCGGAGACGGTCGTGATATTGGTCGTGCCGGCGGTGATCAAGGTGGCGCGTGAATTGGTGGTGGCCGAATCCAGGTTCATCCCGAGTCGGATTTCGGTGGTTGCCCGCGCCGGATCTTGCTGGCCGAACGGTAAGCTGATGCCGGTGATGGGGGCGTCGGCCGGTATTGTGCCGTCGACATCGGCCATCTTTCCTTGAACGATAAAGCCGCTGTTGGGATTCACCAGATTGGAATTGGAGTCGAATCCGAAAGAACCGGCACGAGTGAAATAATCCTGTTGTCCGTCTGACAACACGAAAAATCCGGAACCTTGTATCGCCAGATCGGTAGTCTGGCCGGTGGTCTCTAGCCCTCCCTGTATAAATATATTGTCGATAGTCGACATGGTCATACCGAGGCCCAGCTGCAGCGGATTGGTGCCGCCGCTGGTGGCCGTAGGCCGACTCGCGCCACGTAAAGTCTGGATCAGCGCTTCTTGAAAAGTCACACGACCCATCTTGAAACCGATCGTGTTCACGTTGGCTATGTTGTCGCCCACCACGTTCATTTTAACCTGGTGGTTGCGCAAGCCGGATACTCCGGCGAAAAGCGATGCCATCATTTTATTTTCTCCCTCCAGCCCGACACTTCAGGTCGGGGTTGGGGCCTCCCCAAACGGGGTCCAGCCCGATTGTTATCCTACGTTATCCTATGATCGCGCTGTCTATCTTGGTGAAAACGCCCTGTTTCATCTGATTCGTCTCCACGGCGGTGATCACCGTCTTGTTTTTCACCGAAACTAAAAATGCCAGCTGGTCGAGCAACACCAGCGATTGGTCGGCCCCTTTTCGGTCGGCGATCTCCACCGCCTTCGACAAACGTTCGGCGGTTTCGCCATCCAATTCCAACGACCGGTCCCCCATACGATCGATAACGTGATTCGAAAAACGGAGTCCGGTTTTCTCCTGCAGAATCGAGCGGAATTCGGAGATTTTGTCGATTCCCGCAGTTTTGATTTTCGTGCTTCCGGCTGCAACTCCGCCGGTCGGTTGGATGATCGAACCGTTTTCGGCAATCGTCATGTTAACTTCACCTCCTTCATGTTTATGAAAATATCAGTGGTTGTCGTAACGATTATTGTCGCCGCTCACGATTTCGATTATGCCCGATAGATCGACTTTGTATCCTCCGACGACCAAGTAGGCCCGGCTTTCGGTGTATTTCACCGATTCGACCTTGCCGATAACCCTTTTCTCGACCGTTACCGTTTCTCCGGTGCGGGTCTTTGCGATCACCTCATACGAATATTGACCGGGCGCGGCCAAACTTCCCTGATCGTCGCGACCCTCCCAATTTATGGTTTGATTGCCCGCGCGTTGGTCATGCAATTGCATTGTCTTTACGACCGCGCCGTTGCTGTTTTTTATCGTTATCGTGATATCGGCGGCATCGGCTTTGAGCTCATAACTCAAGCGGGCGTCCCTATCCGGCTCGAGCGTGAAATCGGATCCCTCGGCGATAACGGTCTTGCCGATAAGCGTGGTCGCCATGGTGTTGGCGATCGTCTGGCTCAGCACGTAGTTCACCTGGGTCGATGTGTCAAGCGAGTTTTGCATGTTTTCCAGACGTTCGAGCTGGGAGAACTGGGCGAGTTGGGCCACGAATTCTTGATCTTTCATCGGCTCGAGCGGATCCTGAAACCGAAGCTGGGTTACCAACAGATTCAGAAAATCGTTCTTGCCGAGCTTGGTCGAATCCTGGCCGCTCTTGTCGGACTTATCGATTCCCGGATTAATGTAATTGACTTCTCCAATAGGATTCATGTCACCTCCTTTCAGGCTAACAGATCTATTCTCGATTTCCACGCGCCTCCGATCGCACCCGAGGCCGCCGTTATCGGTGCGGGGGTCTCGAGCGGTGCCGAAGAAGCGATGTGATTTCGGTATTCGGCCGAACGACGCTGATTCTCCCTGGCGAAATCATGCGCGGGATTGCGACGATCGGGATCGTCGATATCGATTTTCAGGTGGTCTATCTCGAGAAATTCTTTCAGGCGCTTGAGATCGGTTTCGAGCAAATTTTTAATTTCGTTGCTCTCGACCCTTAGGGATGCCTCCACCCGACCGTTATCGTAGCTGATTTTCATTTTTATTTTACCGAGATGCTGCGGCTCTATCTTGATCGACAACTCGGTCCCGGGACGATAATTTTGCATCGCCGCCTTTATTTGTCCGGGAAGATCCTGGTAGGTTGTCCCTTCTTTGGGCAAGATCATGAACGAGTCGGACTTATCGATCGTATGGCCCAGATGACGGGTTTCCTGAAAAAGTATTTTTGAGTCAAAATCATCGCCGGTCGGTTTGAATTCCGCATTATCGGGCTGAATCGATCGGGCCGCCGAAGGAGTCGAATTTTCCGGGGAGACACTCTTGCCACGACCGGGCCGCAGACGATCTCCCAGTTCCGACAGCGAGGCCTTTTCGGTAGCCGATTGCACTTGTTGATCATGAACCGCCACCTGCGGTAAAATCGGCGAAAAGTCGACGGCCGATGAACGCGTGAAATTCGGCGTACCGAACGAAAGACCATGCGCTCCCGACAGACGCGGATAATGCTGCATCGAATTGACGAATTCAGCATATGAACCGTCACCGAGGGGAAAAGACTGAAGGATCACGGTAATCCGGTCATCGGGGCCGCAATTCAGCATTTTCCTCGGATCCAGAAGGAGGAAATTCGTTGTCGTCGGCCTATCGAACGGGTAATGATCGCCGCCGAAAGTCGGCTGATTAAGCTGGGCGATCTTCTCGCGCATATCCGCGGTTACCGGAACTGTCAGCTTGAGATCGGCATCGGCGCCGTAACGATCAAGCAGGTTCCGCAATGCGCCGATCGTTATCGCCTTTTTCCCCTGTTCGGTAAATCCGGTGATCTCCGCTGAATCGATTCTGCCCGATACTAAATCGATAAAATCACGCGGTTCCATCGATATGACAAGCGGCCGTGACAGACGGCCGATTTCCTGAATCCTTGCCGATTCTTGAATCGGGACCTCGGTTGCCCCGGCGGATATTTCAGTCGGCGATACCTGAGCGATTCGGACCGGTTCTGAAATACCATAACTACCGGCCTGGAAATTGATAACGCTCGGCAATCGGTTATCAACCGTCGCCGCGGAGTTGTACCAATCTTGTTCGGCGTCTTTTCGGGGCGCAGGCAGGGCGATTTCGATCCGGTAATCGTACCTGCGCAACAAATCCTGAACCTCTCGGAGTCTGAAATTCAGGGCGATACAAAGCGACGACGATTGATTCGCCGCGGCCGGGTTCGCCGTGTTTCCAACGATTCCGAAGGGGTTTTTCACGGAAATCGAGCCGTCCCCGTTTTCGCGAATCGCGGCTGTGGGAAAATCGCGCGCCGGATTGACCAAGTTTAGAAAATCGTATCCGATTGGATTTCCGGTCTCAATGTTATCGGTGTGCGGCGAATATTCCGCCAACCTTTCCAACAATCGGGCGAATTCGATAGGGGCCGTAGTTCCCGGGCGTCCTGCCTTAGTATTATTGGCTGTCTCAATAAGATTTTCGGCCAATGACTTGATATCTGGGAAAATCGGGATCATCCTTCGGAATTCCTTAAAATCATTTTCGATATAAGCGCCGAACGCGCCGGTTCCATGTTTTGCAGCACCTGACTGGCGTTGGCGGGTTTCATCCGCGGTAGAATCGCAACCACCAGACTATCTTGCATTTCATTGAAAATTTCGGCCACCTTTTGCTTGTCCATGGTGTCAAAAATTTTGGCCAAGTTATAGATCTTGTCTTCATCGAGAACCGGCTGCGATTTCGATTTTTCGATTTGCTGCCTTGCCGATTCCAGTTCCTGGCGTTCCTTTTGTAGTTGAAGTTTTTGTTGTTCAATGGCTTCGAGCTCAGCCTGGATACGTTGCTTTTCAGTGTCCTCTGCGGGTTTTTCGGATTTGGCCGCCGGCCGAGTCATCGCTTTCTGCATTATTTCGGTCTGTATTTCATTGGCTTTTTCACGCAGATAACCGCCGAATTGCGCCGGCTTGACCCCGAATGCGGCCGAAAACAACAACACATATCCAGCGAAATTGATCAGCATGATCACCAGGTAAAGTCCTATTTTTTGGATCACTTTCATAAACAAACACGCAAACTTTTCCGAAATCCTTGAAAGCAACGGCCGTGCCAGACCGCTTCTGACCTCACAATTCGATATCAGCTAACGGATTACGAAATAGTGATCATATTTCTAAAAGATCCGATTCCAGATATTGAGGAAAATTATTCGGCAGACGGGCGCAAAATTTTCCGATTTCCAAAACGTTTGAGAAAATAAGATCGGCGGTTGCCGAAAATAAATGGCCGGAGCCTATTTCGCTAATTCGCGCCGCTGATGCGGCATAAATTACGAAATAATGTTGCGGCAGTCGAAGATGCCGGCAAAAACGAGATAACGGGCCATAATAATCCATGGAATTTGAACAAAAAGGCTTGACAATCGATGTCGATTTAATATAATGTTATTAAAGGTGTTGCGGAAAATACTCTTCGCGTTTTGAAGTAAAGAAATTGGTTGAAAAAGACGGCTGCCAAAGAGCCGGATTAGGATTCCGACATAAAATATAGGCAACGGAAGTACAATTCCGACGGGAGGGAAGTATATCGAGAAAAAATGCATGTTTCGCGAAAAGATCAACTTTAACCAACGGAAATCAGGATTCCATTTTGTAGGCGCCCTTAGATGGGCATGAATCGATGATCGTAAACGCAATAGGAGATAGCATGAAAAAATCTCTCTATTTGATTTTGATCCTGGGCATCGCCATGTTGATGGCTTCTTGGTCATTCTCAGGGCAAAAGCTTTTCGATCGCACGGCCTCGACCGCGACGGCGAAAAACGACGCGAATCAGGCGAGTATAGTCGAGCCGAAAGCCGAAATCAAAGCGGCCGACAATGAAAAAAGCGATCCGAAACCGGCTTTTGCGCCCGGAGAAATGCAGGCCGTTGAAAACGCTGTCAGCGAACCTGCGGAAACCAAGTGGCAGCCGATCTATGGCGAAAAGGGCGAAATCCTAAACGCGGAACCATCGGTGAACCTGATGGGGTGGTCCGAATCCCCTGCTGAACCGCCGGTGATCACGACTACCGTGTTCCTCGAGGATTTCGAAGCCTGGGATACGACCACAACCGCTCCAACCGGGTGGTTGATGGCCGACAACGGCACCTCCGGCACGCAGTTCTGGTGGACCGACGACTGGTATAAATACAATTATTCCACTTGGTCGTCGAATGTCGCCAGATTCACTTACCTGTATGCCGCCGAAACCACCTACAACGAATGGCTGATTACACCGTCCGTGGCTCTTACCGGCGGAGCGATCGCATGTTCTTTGACCTGGCGGAATTATTACGACGACAGAACCGCCAACGGCGGCGACACCGCCTGGGTCAAGATCACGACCGACGACGGCGTAAGCTGGACCGACTTGGCTATCTACGACGCCGATCAGGCTTCGGGATATAAAAATATCAATATCACCAGTTATGCCGGACAAACAGTGAAGGTGGCTTTCGTATTGACCGCCGCACTGCCTGCCCAGGCCTATTACTGGTATATCGATAACGTTGCCATCTGGTCGGACGGCACCCAGCATATCTATCAGGATTTCGAGACCTGGGGACCCGGGGGTGACAATCCTCCGACGGGCTGGACCATTCTCGACAACGGCACGCCGAAATCTGCCGGCGGCTATAACCTGAATGATTGGAGAAGCTACAACCACACCTCGTGGGCCAGCAAAACCGCTCGAGTATATTATTTGACCGGCGATACCGAAGCACAGAATGAATGGCTGATATCACCGGCCATTTCTCTTTCTTCGGGTTCGTTGTGCACATTGAGTGTCGCCCAATACTATTATCATTCCACCACCGGCGCGCCATGGGAAAACACCGACCATGGATATATTCTGATATCCACCGACGGCGGCGCTACTTGGGTGGACACGGTGCAAAATCTGACTGCATCCACGGGGTCTTCGACGACCAAAACCATTTACAAATTCGACATTTCCAACCGCGCCGGACAGACCATAAAAATCGCTCTGAATTTCGTCAACGGCCCGGCCAGTTTCGACTATTGGTACGTAGATGACGTCAAAGTCGATGAAACTGTTCTTTTGGCGCATGATGTCACCACGCGTTCGATCAAGTATCCTCGCTATGGCGTGGTGGGGTACAGCGCGCCTGTCAAGACCCAGGTAGCCAATTTCGGCACCAACACCGAGACGTTCCAGGATTCGTTCAAAGTTGAAATCGTCAACAAGAACGTCCTGTTCTACGAGGAATTCAGCGACCCGCAACTGTGGAACGGCGCAAGTCCTCCGCAGAACGTTTTGGGAAGCTGGTCGATTATCGACAGCGGCAGCGTGCCCGGCACTTGGAACAACAATGACTGGCACGCCTACTATCATTCGAGCTGGGGCGATACGATCGCCAGAGTTTATTACTCGCCGATCGAATACCAGAACGAATGGTTGATATCACCCTCAATCAACTGCGCTTCAGCCAGCAACGTCCAGCTCACCATGCGGATATACTATGACGACTACACTTCTGACTTGACCGATTCGGGCTGGGTGCTTGGAACTGCGGATGACTGGGCGACTACCCAAGTAATCGCATTATACACAGGTGCTGATTACGGATCGATCTCCACGCCTGCCATTCCGACTTACAACATTAGCTCGTGGGCGGCCGGACAGTCTAACGTCAAGATCGCGTTCAAGTATAAAGGGTATAACGCGCTCTATTGCATGTATCTGGACAAGGTTCAGGTTTACGAGGAATTGCCGACTACGAGCGTTTATTCCAACGGTCAGACCGTAAGCGGGTTGACGAGCCTTGAATATCGCGATGTTGATTTCGCCAATTGGAATATCCTGAGTTCCGGCGAATATCGGTTGCGCACGTTCACGGCTTTAGCCACCGATCAAAATCTATCCAACGACACTGTTTCCGCAACTTTTTTTACTCTACCGCATACATCCAGCGGCGGCCCTGATGCAGGCTACTACATCTGGGAAGACAACCTCGGGCTTGGTCCGGCATACAACTGGATCGATATCAGCGGTATCGGAACCCCGATCGCATTCCCGGGAACGGGTGATGATCGCTTTACCAGACTGGGAATCGGTTTCACCTTCAACTATTACGGCAATGCCTATGATAGAATCTCGGTGAGCGAAAACGGTTTCGCCAGCTTCGACAGCCTCATCAGCGGGTACCTTACGAACTCGGCTCTGCCGGCCACCGGCCTTCCGAACAATACGCTGGCCATGCTCTGGGATGACATGATGCAGGGTCCCGATGCCAACATTTACTATTACACAAACAACGTCGACACCTTCATCATCAGCTTCCTGAACTTCAAATGGTATGCAACCGCTGACTCCGCCAACCGTTTCGACGCCCAGATGATTATCACCGGCAACGAGAAGATAAAGTATCAATACCGCTCGGTGGGTCCGTCCATTCCAACCGGACACACGATCGGTATCGAGAACTCCGATGGTACTATCGGCTTGCAGTATTTCTACAACGGCGCGCCTGCCGGCAATCTCGCATTGCCCGGCCTGGCGATTACGTTCTCCTATGTTCCGCCGAGCCATGACATGGCAGCCACCAAGCTTATCAGCCCCGGTGGCGCGATGGAGACAAACACCTATTTCACGCCGCGGGCATCATTTACCAATTTCGGTAACACGACCGAGACCAACGTTCCCGTGCATTTCAGAATTTACGACAGCGGCGGCGTTCAGGTGTTCAGCAGCACGAAATATATCGCCAGCATCTCTGCCCTCGAGGTGGATACGGTCGATTTCGATTCGACTTTCATGGCGACCAGCGGCACCTACTATTGCACGACACTGGTTGCGCTTCCCGGAGATGCCACACCCGGCAACGACTGGAAAGCGAGAACCATGACCGTGTTCGATGATCTTCTCGACTTCGAATCCACAAGCGGCGGCTTAACTGCGACCGGCAGTTGGGGTGATTTCAGCGGTGACTGGGAATGGGGTATTCCAACGTTCGGCCCGAGCGGCGCCAATTCAGGCGTGAGATGCTGGGCGACCATTCTCGACGGCAACCGTACGACTGGTTATCCGTTGGGCGGTATCCGTTCATGGCTTGATTTCTCCCTGAATCTCAACTCGAACGCGGCATTTGGATTCTACCATTGGCGCAGAGCTTCCGGTTCGACATACGACAGCTTGAATATCAAGATCGATCCGGGAACCGGCTGGGTGCTTCTGGCTTCTTGGTATGGAATGGATACAACCTGGCAATATTATTCGGTGGATTTATCGGCATATTCGGGCATAGTGCCGTTCCGCTTCGAATACTATTCGAACTCGAGCCTCGACAACCCAGGATGGTATATCGATGATTTCACGTTTACCAACTGCTCGCTCTATATCCCTAACCACGACATGTCTGCCAACAGCATCCTGAATCCTTCGGGGATGGTTGCCAACGGATCACCGTTCACTCCGAGAGCGGTATTCGGGAACAACGGACTATCCACTGAAACGAGCGTGCCCGTTCACTTCGATATTTACAATTCCGTGGGTGCGATCGTCTATTCAGACACCCAAACGATAGCCTCGATCGCCAGCTTGACGATCGATACCGTCGATTTCGATCCCGGTACGCTCACAGTAAACGGCGCATACACTTGCTCAGCTTGGGTCGCCATCATTACCGACTCTATCCTGACCAATAACAGCAGGGGTTCTTCCTTCACCGTCGATTCGCACTACGGCACGGGCGGCCCCGATGCCGGGCATTACCGCTGGATCGATAACACGGTTATCGGCGGACCCACTTACTCATGGATCGACACGACCGGCGGCGGATGGACCCGCATCGTCACTTGGCCGAACGGCACTACCGACGACGGCCGCACCAATCCGATCTATATGGGCTTCCCCAGTGGATTCTATTTCTATGGATCCATGGAAGACTCGATCGTGATCGCGACCAATGGCTGGTTGTCGTTCACAGCTCAGACGAGCAATTACCTTGGCAACTACCTGCCGCCGTCCTCTTCGGGACCGACGGAAGGTGTGTTCTTGAACTGGGATGACCTCGATGGAGAAACCACGGCGGACACCGGCTATGTCTATTACAAATACGACGCAGCCAACAACCGCTTCATCGTTTCTTACTACGATTGGTCATACTACTCCTCGCCTTACAACCCGGGCGATTTCCAGGTAATTTTCGATGCCGACGACAGTTCGATCGTCATGCAGTATGGACCGGCGACCGGCCCGAGGCAGACCGATATAACCATCGGCATTCAGGATTCGACCAGGACTATCGGCTTGGGTTACTATACAGACGGTGAGCCGCAGTTGAACCTGCCGTATGAAGGTTTGGCGATCAAGTTCTATCCTTATATGCCGTCACATGACGTTAGAGTGGTGTCTTTGGATGCGCCGACGACGATCGTTCAGGGACAAACTCTGGATATAATCGCCACTTTCAAGAACGAAGGTATCAACACCGAAACGTTCAACGTTTGGGCGAGCGACAATCGGGGCTATTCGAACATCCAGACGATAACCGCGTTGCCTCCGGGCGCCACGGTCGTGGATACGTTCCCGGGATGGACGATCGGTTATGCTTGCAGCAGTTATGTTCTCACGATCGCAACTCAGCTGGGCACCGATGTCGATCCGAACAACGACACGTTGCGGACTACGTTTGTATCTCTGCCGGCATCGAACTACTTTATCAGCTACGATGACGGGGTCGTGAACAACGCCTGGAGACTTACGAATCCCGACAATATCATCGCCAACGCGTTCAACGTTCCGTACGGAAACGCAACGATATCGGCGATCACTTACAAGATGACCAATCTCGATAACTATCCAACCTGGCCGGATGCCAACCGCGACACGGTGATAGTTTCGATCTATCTCGACACCGATATCAACGGGTTGCCGGACGAACCCGCCGTTTACACCAAGCGGCTGAGAACTCCGGATCGCGGTGATCTCGTCTGGAACGTCGCCTGCGATACGACGATACATGTGGATTGCCAGATATTCTGGGCTGGCTGGACGTATGTCGATACTTTCCATAAAGAAGGTATCTGCATCGACGCCACCGAGGATTATCCGGCCGCCAAGTGGATGCGCCTTGACGGGGTATGGCAGCCGGACACGTTCAGCACGATCAATGGCGACAACATGATTCACGCCTACATTCAGGGCGACACCAGCGCGGCTGCCGATATCGCCGTGGCTTCGACCTCGTTGAGCGGCAGCGCGGACGTCGGTGGAGCCGACACGGCTGCCACCACACTCGACAACGTCGGCGACTGTGGTCTGCTCTATACCGCATCGGTGGTTCAATATAGCCCACGGCCGATTCACGGTGATATACCGATCGCTTTGAATACCTCGCCGATCGGCTCGCAAGTCGATCCGAAAACCGGAGCTACCGAACCGGTCTACCCGCCGGTGATCAACGCTCAGGGCGGACCTGATGCGTTCGGTTATCGCTGGAAAGATTCGGACGAGCCGGGCGGCCCTGCCTATTCCTGGGTCGATATCTCGACGATCGGCACGCCGGTGACGTTCACCAATGGAACACTCGACGACGGATGGACGAACCTGTTCGCAATGGGCATGACCTTCAACTATTACGGTATACCGTACGACAGCGTGATGGTCAGCACCAACGGCTGGATCTCGTTCGTCAGCCAGACCAGCTCCTATCTGTCGAACACCTCAATACCGGCGACGGCGTTGCCGAATGCGATCGTTCCAGTTTACTGGGATGACATGGACGCCAGAAACGACGGCGATTGCTATTACTACTTCGACTCGGCCAACAACCGCTTCATCGTTTCCTGGGTTACCTGGCCGCATTACGCCGACACCACCAACAAGATCGACTTCCAGGTGATCTTGAACGCCGACGGGTCGATCAAGATGCAGTACGGCGGCGGGCTGTTCAGCTTGATGAGCTATTCGATCGGTATCGAAAACGAGACCGGCACGATCGGCTTGCAGGTTGCTTATAACCAGGCCTATCTGCACAACAGCATGGCTATCTTGTTCAACAGGCCTCCGCAGTGGCTCACGACCGACCTGACCTCGGGCGTGCTGGCGCCGAACGATCCGCCACTGACATTCCATGCGTTCATGGATGCCTCGGCGCTTTCCGCCGGCACTTACACGGGTGCTATTTTGATCACCTCCAACGATCCGGATGAACCCGTAACGACGGTCAACGTCTCGTTCACAGTCACCGGCGGCGGTGGTGAATGCGACTACGTCCTCGGCGACATCAACGGCGACGGCAACCGCATTGGCGGCGACGTTACCTTCGGTGTCCGCTACTTCAAGGGCGTGGGAGCCGTGCCTCCGGATTCATGCTACATGGATTCGACCGGCACTTACCTCTATGTGGCCGGCGACGTGAACGGCAACTGCGAGTTCAGAGGTTCGGATATCACGAGATTGGTGGCGTTCTTCAAGGGGAATGCTTCCCTGAACTACTGCCACTTCTTCCCGCCTCCGATCCTGCTGGCTCCGTCACCGATTCACATTCAGCAGGGGATCAACATGGTTCCGCGCGATGAGAATAAATCGGTCATCCGCGAGACCAAAACCGCTGAATAGGCTTTTCTGAAAAGCCGCAAAGCCCTCTCCCCAGAATCAGGGGAGGGGGCTTTTTTATTTAAGATGCCCGACTTGCTAAAGCGATTTTGGGGTCGACGACCTCGAGCCGAACTGATCAAGCTCTTTCGTCAGAATGCGGGCGGTTTCCACCTTGTGTTTGGCCAGTTGCTTTTCCTTGAGTTTATCGTATTTCTTTTTCTCGCGGGAGGCCTCCAGCAGGGCTTTTTGAGCGTCGGCGACGAGCCGCTCGGCGCCATCGACCCGTTTGGATTGAATAACGATATCGGAGGACAGTTTATCGATGTATCTTTTTGAAAGTATCAATTCCGTCAAGTTCACCCGACCGGTTTTTTTCACGCCGAATTTCATCAAGCAGCGCTTTCTCAGATCGAGGATATCGTTGAGCGTTTTTTTTTCGAGGGCCAGTCGCGTCTTTTCGATCGCCAGCTTGCGTTTCTTATCCTCTTCTTCCTGTTCTTTGAATCGCCTTATGCGTTCCAGTCGAAATTTGAACTTTTTGGTCATTTTTGGACTCCCGCTTGAATCTCACCGAGCCAGCCGAGAGTTTTATCCAGAGAGCTTTTTTCATCGATTTTCTGCTTCAGAAAACTCCTCAGCGGTTCGATTCTTTCGATAGCGTAATCTATTTTCGGGGACGACCCCTTCACATAAGCACCGATATTGATCAAATCCTCTGCATCGCGATAATCGGCCAAAATTTCCCGACAACGGCCCGCAAGCTCCAGATGGTCTTTGGCGGCTATATCTGGCATCAAGCGGCTGATCGATTCGAGAACGTCGATCGCTGGATAATGATATTTGGAGGCGAGCTGACGCGACAGCACGATATGACCGTCGACGATCGCCTTCACCGCGTCGCTTATCGGCTCCGAAAAATCGTCACCCTCGACCAGCACCGTGTAAAAAGCGGTAATGCTTCCCTTTTCCGATTGCCCTGCCCGCTCGAGAATCTTGGGCAGCAAGGCGAAAACCGACGGCACATATCCTCTGGTCGTTGGCGGCTCTCCGATAGACAATCCGATTTCGCGCTGACCCATCGCCACTCTAGTGAGCGAGTCCACCATAAGGGCGACGTTTTTCCCCTGATCGCGGAAATATTCGGCGATCGCAGTGGCCAGGATCACTCCCTTGATTCGGAGAAGCGGCGCATTGTCCGAAGTTACGACGACTACGATCGATTTCGCCAGTCCCTCGGGACCGAGGTCCCTTTCCATGAATTCGCGTACTTCACGTCCCCTCTCGCCTATCAACCCGATAACGTTCACATCGGCAGCCGACGATCGGGCGATCATTCCAAGCAGCACGCTCTTGCCCACACCTGATCCGGATAGAATGGCCACCCTTTGCCCCAAACCACACAGCAGGAAACCATCGATGGCCCGGATACCGGTTTCGAAAGGCTGTGTGATTCTTTTTCTTTTCAGCGGCGGAGGCGAATCATTGTCCAGTGTTCTGATATCACGGCAATCCGGCTCAGGCAATCCATCGATCGTCTTGCCGAGGCCATCCACGACTCTTCCCAGCAATTCCGGTCCGACCCTGACGGACAGCCGTCGGCCTGCAGCGATTACTTTGGCTCCGGGGCCGATTCCCGCCATATCGCCGAGCGGCATTATGAATATCCGCCCATGACTGAATCCGACGACCTCGCCGGCTTTTTCCCCCAGCGACGAGTTGATCGTCACTTGATCGCCGATACGAAGGGCAGGTCCGGTTGCCTCGATGACGATACCGGTGACCTTGGTCACCATGCCGTGTTGAACCACGGCTTGCGCTTTTTCGACAGCCAGTTCGGCCTTTTTCGTTTTTTCCGCAAGTGTCGGGGTCATGATAAAACGCTAAGGTGCTTCTTGATATTATCGAGTTGGCTGTCAATTCGCGCGTCGATTATCGATCCGTCGAGTTCGACGAAGCAGCCGCCCGGGGTTATGCTTTCATCCGAGATAAGATTTATTCTGAAGCGGCCGTCGTTCATTTTTTCGAAATCCGGCAACGATGCTCTGATACTTTCGATATCCGACGGGCTTAATTTGATTGTCACCTCGCCGGAACCGCCCATCATGGACAGGCAATTTTTCACGTTGAAAGCCGCCGCATCCGAGGATCGCACCGCAGCATCTCCGATAACCTTCCGGGCGATATTCATGGAAAGTTCGTAAAGCGATTTTTCGAATTCCTCTGCCAGCGCCTGATGGCGTTCTTGACACTGACGGATAGCGGATTCGAATGCGGCGCTGAGTTGTTTGGCGGTCGGTTCCCATTCGGCGCGCCCTGCTGCAATGCCTGCCTGTATGCCTTTGTTATATGCTTCATCCTGCGCCATCCGAATTCGCTCGGCGAGTTCTTGCGATGATAACGAGATACGATCATCGGCCGCCGGTTGCTTATCCCGAGGTGGCTTGGCGTCAATCTCCGCCGATTTGGGGCCGCTGAATTTTTCTTTGACCGGTCGGCCGGGACTTCTCCGGCCTGAATCGGTGCGGCGGATACCGGTTTGATTCCTGAAATCAGGCAGTTCCGGTACGGGGAATGATTCTCCTCTGATAACCGTTTTTCTCGATTCGGACAATGGGGAATCCCGCGAGATATAGCGATAATCTCTGAGTATTTTCTTAAACAACTAATTCCTCTTTGCCGCCGCGGCCGGCGATAATTATCTGGCCTTCGTCCTGCAAACGCCTTATGGTTTCTACGATCCGCTGCTGGGCCGCCTCGACGTCCGAAAGGCGCATCGGCCCCATGAACTCGATTTCTTCGCGAATCATGTCGGCAACGCGCTCGGAAACATTGGCGTATATCTTGGTCTTGACTTCCTCGCTGGCGGCTTTCAATGCAATCGCCACGTCTTTGGTTTCTATATCTTTCAGCACTCTCTGGATCGAGCGGTCGTCGAGCAAAACGACATCCTCGAATACGAACATCAAGTTTTTTATCTCCGCCGCCAGCTCGGGTTTCTCTCCCTCGATCGATTCGAGAATCGCTTTCTCCGTCGATGACTCCATCAAGTTGAGAATTTCAGCCACCATCTTCGTGCCGCCCGAAATCGATAAATCTTTGGTGCCGATCATCTCGAATTGTCCCTCAAGCAGGCCTTCGAGCTCGCTGATTATTTCGGGTGCGATTTTTTCCATGGTGGCCATGCGATAAGCGACCTCGGCCTGAAGTTCAGGCGAAAGATCGGAAAGCACCTGGGCCGCTTGCTGATGAGAAAGCTGAGTCAAAATCAGCGAAATGGTCTGCGGATGTTCGTTTTGGATAAAATTGGTCAGCTGTTTGGGATCTATATTTTTTATTTTAGCGAATCCGGAGGTTTTCAACGAACCTTCGAGCCTTTTCAAAATCTCCAGCGCTTTCGATTTGCCGAGGGCATTTTCGAGAAGATTTTTGGCGTATTCGACACCACCCTGATTGATATACTCCTGAGCCATAATCAGCTGTGAAACTTCCTTGACGACTTGCTCTTCAAGTTTGGGTGGTATGTCGCGCAGATTGGCCACTTCAATGGTCAATCTTTCGATTTCCGCTTCATTGAGTTCTTTCATCACTTTGGCGGAGATCTCGGTTCCGAGACCGACCACGAGCACGGCTGCTTTCTGCGCGCCGTTTAATTCCGAAACCGCTGGTTCGTTTGCCATCTTATTCCGCCATCATGGTCTTAATGACTTTGGCCATTTCGCCGGGATTGTCGTCGGCGATTTTTCTTATATGATCGATAAGCTTGGGTTCCTGCGAAACTTTAGGAATGATTTCCGCCGCCTTACGTTTGATTTCGGCTTGAGCCTCGAGAAATCTTCTGTGGGCCAGCCGTCGGTCGTTCCAGCGTTTGAAAATTTTCCTCATTTTGAACAAAATCAGAACGGCGAGCACGAAACCCAGAATGCGGTAAGCGTTGCGCAGCCAGAATTGCATCGTTTCTTCTTTTTCGTAACGTTGCTGTTCTTTCCAGTCGTCCTGATAAGTTTCGAACGGGATATTCGCGATTTCTATTATATCGTTGCGGCGTTCCGAAAAACCGACCGCTCCTCTGACCAACGCCACCAGCTTATCCAGTTCTTCCTGAGGACGGGGTTGATACTGGCGCTGCATTTTTCCATCCGGTCCTTTGATCATGACATACGACCCGTCGACCGAGATCGAAACGCGCATCTGCGATATATTCCCGACCTCGGCTACCAGATGCTCAATTCGTTTATTGACCTCGTAATTCCTTACAGTGGTTTTTTTCGACCCGGACGAGTCTTTTTTCCTGTTGGTATCGGCGGCATCGCTCTGCGATTCGGATTCTTCGGTGGTTTCTTCCGACCTTATGACCACGCTGTCCGGGTTGTAAGATTCCTGAGTTCTCTCGACCTGCTCGAAATTCAAGTCGACGCTGACCCGAACGATCGACCGATTTTGCCCGACCACGGCATCGAGCATCGATTGAGCCTTTTCCTGCAGGTAACTTTCGACGTTCTTTTTCATTTCGAGCTGGCTTGATGACAATTTCGCGAGCTGATCCGACTCCTGCCGAGCCGTCAACAGCCTGCCCGAAGAATCGAGAATCGATACGTTATCCGGCGAAAGCCCCTCGACCGACGAGGCGACCAGGTAGGCGATTCCCTCGATCTGCCTTTTGCTCAAAGGCATATTGCGATCGAGATAAAGCACGATCGAAGCGCTCGGTTGTTTTTGGTCTTCTTGAAACAACCTTTGTTCGGGAATCACCAGATGAACTCTGGCCCCTTTGACTTCCTTAAGGCTGGAAATGGTCTTGGTCAATTCGCCCTCGAGCGCCCGCCGGTAATTGACCTTTTGCAGAAAATCGGTCATTCCGAGATTGGTTTTGTCGAACACTTCATAGCCAACAATACCGCTTTTGGGATAACCCTGGGCGGCGAGATTGAGTCTGGTTTCATTCAGTTTATTGCCGGGGACCAATACGGCCGTTCCGCCGTCGGAGACCCGGTAGGGCACCTTCAATTCGCGCAGTTGATCGACGATCTGCCCGGCTTCTTGAGGATCGAGTCCTCTGTACAACACCTGATATGTGGCTTTGGTTATCTGACTGAACAGCACGATCATCAGGATGACGGTAATAACCGTCAGCGCCACGAAAGATGTTTTCTTGCCGGAATTAAGGGAATTCCACCAGCGCAGCGCCGAGTCTTTATATCCGTTAATGAATTCGCCGGCCATTCGTTACACCTGTAAACGCATCAATTCCTGATAAGCCTCGACCAATTTATTGCGTATCTCCATCACCAGCTCGAGCGCTATTCCCGCTTCTTCGGCGGCCACCATCACTTCATGAATGTCACTGACTTCACCCATGACGAATTTTTCGGCCAATAGCTGGGCTTTGCTTTGAAGCTCGTTCGTGTTGCCGATCATCTCCTTGAAAATCTGCGGGAAACTGAGATTTTCCTTTTCGACCGCTTTCGGTGCGGCGCCCGCCAGGGCGGACAGATCGGGAGCTACCTGGCGATAATATCCGGGGAGAATTTTCGTCATCGGATTATACCGTTATGTCAATCAAGCGACCAGGACGAGTTTCGCTGCGCGAATTCGCGGCGGTTTCGGTTAGAGCGGCAATATCGAATTTGCCGAACAACTGCATCAGCTGATCAGCCTCAGCTTCCGAAAGAAGCGCCTGAAAACTCTCGCTCTTGGGGGTTTCTGTCGGCCGGCCCGTGCTCTTTTTCGCGGCCGCAATCCCCGGCTGGTCGCCGCCGGACTGGCGAACCGGAATCAAGCCGTTTCGATTATAAATCGGAGATGATTCTATCTTCATGGTTGAACTCCCCTACTTGGTTAAATATCGAGAGCCTGCATTGCCATATCTTTGGCCGATTGGACAACGGCCACGTCAGCTTCATAAGCGCGAGTTGCGGTCATCATATCGACCATTTCGGCGATCAGGTCGATATCCGGCATCTCAACGTAACCGTTTTCGTCGGCGTCCGGATGAGTAGGATCGTAGATCATTTTGAATGCCACCGGCTCGATCACCTCTTCAGACGCCTTCACCAGCTCGAGCTCGCCTTTGCGACTGGCAGATGTTTCGGCGTTCGCAATGTGCCTGGGATTGGTTTTCGTGAGGCTGGTGACGGAGTTGTCGAGAATATCGATGAACCGCTTGTTTTCCTCATCGGCGCGAAACACCACCTGGCGTCTCTTGTAAGGGGTCCCCTCGGGAGTCTTGGTTGTCTCTACATTGGCGATATTTTGGGAAATCGCATTCAATCTGGTGCGCTGAGCCGAAAGTCCCGAGGCCCCGATTTCAATCGTGGAAAATATCTTGGTCATCTTCAGCTCCTGCCTCTGATAACATTTCTCAATATAGTGAATTTCTGCATGGCAGCCTTCGCTCCATAGGCGAAAAGTATCTGGTTTTCGGCCAGAGTGGCCATCTCTTTGTCGATATCGACGTTATTCACGCCGGATTGGTTGTTTTCGTCTTCGTTGATAATCGTCTTGATACCGTGGGGTTTTTCCGGCGATGGTATATGCTTGGGATCGGTCGTCTGCAGACTGACTTTTTCTTTTTTCAGCGCCGCGGCCATTTCTTTATGAAAATCAATCGATTTGCTCTTATACCCGGGTGTGGAAACGTGGGCGATATTATCGGCCGTGACTTTCTGGGAACCGGCGACAACATGAAGCAGCCGTTTCAGCAACGGGATTCCCGATTTTTCGATCACCTGTTTTTGAATAATCATACTTTCACCCGCGAAAACTTGAATGCAATCGTTGTGCCACCCTGCGAATATCCCCGGCATTTCTTCTAATCGATTGCAAACGAATAACTTCCCCTGATGATGAAATGCCCCCGGAAAAAAGACGCAGGCCGAGCCGGGAAATAATTTCCATGGCCGCGGCAAAATTCGCCCACCCTCATGGCGGTTTAAAAAAGCTGAACCAATAATAATAAGGAATGGGTATCGGCGGTTTAACTAGATATCCCGCTGAGGCTGTCTGGTTTCTTCGGCGCCGTTTGATCCACCGGCTCTATTATAATATCCTCGGGAGTCAACACCACTATATCGACCCGGCGGTTGCGGTTGCGCCCCTCGACTGTGGTGTTGGGGGCGATAGGGCGATATTCGGCATAACCCAACGCTGAAATTCTATCGGGCGGGAAATGATGCTTTTCCACGAGGTAACGCAGACAGCTGGCGGCTCTGGCAGTCGAAAGCTCCCAATTCGATGGAAACCGGGCGGTCTTGATCGGCAGGTTATCGGTATGGCCCTCGACCCTGATATGGTTGGGGATTTTCAACAGTTCCACCGCCAGCAGGTCGAGGACTCTGGTCGCCTCGGGCTTCAAATCGGCTTTTCCGAGATCGAAGAAGGCCGATTCACTGATATGAATCACCAGTCCGCGATGCTGCAGTTCGGTGCTGATCTGCAGATCGAGATTCAGCAATCGGGAAATCGCCCCTATTTCTTTTTGCAGATTCAGCAGCTGTTCAAGCGTCTTTTGTTTTTTGAGCAATCCGCCGCCCTCGAGATCGCCGGGTGAGGCGCGCCTTACGCGCGGGTTGCCGTCGAGTGCCGCTGTGAGAGCCTCGGTGACCTTCCGGAATTTAGCGCTGTCGACCTGCGAGATCGAATACATCACCACGAAAAAGGCCAAAAGCAGCGTGATCATATCCGCATAGGTGAGAAGCCAGCGGTCGAGGTTTTCGTTGTCCGAATCGTCATGGCGTTTTCGGAACAAAAGCGACATCGCTTAATCCTGATTACGCAGTTTGGGATTTATATAAGTCAAAAGTTTGTTTCTGATCACTCGTGGATTCTCTCCCGATTGCAGCGATACCATTCCCTCGAGAATCAATTCGTGCTGACGAGATTCTTGTTGATGACGGAATCGCAGCTTATCGCTTATCGGAAGGTAACAGAGATTGGCCAGCGCTATTCCCCAGAGCGTGGCGATAAAGGCGCCGGCGATAGCCCCGGCGATCTTGGAGGCTTCATCGACCCGCGATAAGGCGTGAATCAATCCAAGAACGGTGCCGATTATCCCGAGGGTCGGTGAGAATCCGCCAAGCTTTTGGAAAAACAAGATTCCCGTCTTATGCCTTTCGCTCATGTAGGCGATTTCGGTTTCCATGATATTGCGCAGCTGGGTGACCTCAGTGCCGTCGATAACCAATTGAACGGCCTTACGGAAAAAAGGATTGGCTATGCTGTCGAGATGCTTTTCGAGACCGAGGATTCCTTCGCGACGCGCCTTTTCGGCAAGACTCACGATCTGATCTATCAGAGCCATAGTGTCCAGATACTGACGGGAGAAGGCGATCCTTAACAAAGTCGGCACGTTCGAAAGTGTTCGGATCGAGGTAGTGATCGTGGCGGCGCCGATAGTGCCGAAAATCACCAGCACCATCGCCGGTATGTGGAACAGCGCCGAAAGCCGTCCGCCTTCCATAAGGAAAGCGACGATAACGGCTCCCACGCCGACAATCAGTCCTCCAATAGTGGCGATATCCATATATCCCTAACTCTTTGCCCAATTTTAATATCGGCCGATTCAACCGTGGGATTTAGGGGTTTGGAAGCGAATCAACGGAATAATTAAGTTAATGGTTGTTATTAACTTGATACAATCATAGGAACAAAAAACGACAGTGACGGCATATCCGTCACTGCCGTAGAAATCGTTTGTACAAATTAGGCTCGACGCTATTTCACGAGCACCATTTTCTTGGTCTGAATTTCGCCGTCGGCCGTAAGCTTATAGTAATAAATCCCCGAGGCCAGTTTGCCGGCATCGAATATCACTTCATGTCGGCCGGCAGCCAGCTCGCGATTCAGAAGAACAGCCACTATCCCGCCTGTAACGTCGATTACTTCCATTTTAGCGATCGAGCGTTTTTTAAGCTCAAACGAAATCAACGTCTTCGAGTTGAAAGGATTCGGATAATTCTGCTCGAGAGTGAAGGCATGCGGCCTGTGGATATTCTCCTCGATGCCGGTGGGTATCTCCACTTTCAGATATTTCACCGGATTCTCGGTCGGACTTCCTTCGGTTTGCGGAATTCCACCGGCGTCCTTGTCGTTGATATATAATATATGCGAATACATCTCGGGAGTTACCTCGCGGGCGATTGAGGCCCAATGGTCGCTTTCGCAATCGCCCGCAAAACAACCCGGCGTATGGGAATTGGTGAGGTTGATAGGCACAGGTAGCCAATGCTGGCCGTTGTCACACGAAGACGAGCTGTAAATTTCGCCGTTGGCATAGCCTCCCTCGGAACAATCCGAGGTATCGAATTGCGTCCAGATCATGAACAGGCAACCGGAAATTTGATTTACGCCCATGCTCATCTTGCAAATCGGCATATTCCAGCCGCCGGGATCGCAGTTCGAATACCAGCTCGATGATTCCGGCCAAGGCGGGCGGACGAGGTTGATCTGACCGGTTCCGCTGTTGTAATGGTACAGATGCGACGGCCAATACAGATGAGCCGAATCGGGGCACCAAAACGCGGTCCAGGCGATATTGATATTGTCGTTGTAATCGATCAGCAAATCGAGGTCGCAATATGCCCACATCGAATCGTTGTCATTGCGGTAGTTGGTCACGTAGGTGGGATGACCGAAATTCCAGTTGACTCCGTCTGTGGTTTGAACATAGACGATTTCGTTGTAAATATTGGTGCGCACCGATCCCGGTTGGTGATAGGCGATCACCACCTTGCCGGAAACCGGCGAGGCATCGACCACGGCGGAAATCACCTCTATGCTGTCTACGAATTGAAGCGTTGTCCAGCTATTGCCGCCGTTGGTGGAACGAGTGTAGAAAAACCTTTGACGAGTCGTCGTATTTTCCGATGCCACCAGATGGATCCACCCGCGCTGATCGACATCGAAATATGGCCAATACAGGCGCGCCGCCCCAGGAAACGAGTCGGGAGGATTCGAGTAAGTCCAAATGCATTCTCCGACCGGATCGCCTTCATAGGCGAACATGACATATGGCGGCGGCGTCCCGCCCGCTTGATGATAGCCAATCATTCCTCTGATAGATTGATACAACGAAAACTGTGGGTATCCCCCGGTAGCGCCGCTAATCTGACAACCTCCATTCGGTTCATAAACGTTGCCGTTGGTATCGACCCAATTGTAATAAATGGAGCGCGGCGTCGGCCAATTCAATCCATTCATCCAAGTCATCTGCGCCCGATGATCCGGTGAATAGGCGATTCTTCTGCCTGTGGATGCATTTGTCTGGTAATCATAAAAAGTCGTGCCTACTATGATCCCCGGCGATTCGGTCGCCGCATTCGGGCGATACGGTATAGGGTTCATAATCGGTATTTGCTCCTCGCCGGTGATCAGCCGATCGTTTTCGACCGATCTGGTGGTGACAACCTCACCTGACACCACCGCGGCCAGGGTCAAGATAATCAGCCAAGCCAGGCAAAGTATAGCGGTTTTCATAATATCCTCCCTTAATCGTCCATTGATCCGTTGATTAAACGATTCCACCTCAATTATCCGAAATCACCCTTAATCCGTTTCAATATTTCTGCCTCTTCTCCTTAAACAAATTTTGCTCCCATCATGAGGGCGGCGGCAACTGCAACGGCTTGAGCTTCACATAAGTCAGCGGTTTGGGCTCCTTGCCTTGCAGAACGAGTTGCAGATTGGCTTGTATCTGAGAGCTGTCCCAGCTTATTCTCTGGTAATGATTCCAACGGGTTTCCCGGGTTCGGAAATGTTGCTTTGCCTCGTCTTCAAGCATGGCCTGCAGATGATTTGCTTTCTCGACAATCTCTTCGATAGGGTTCTTGAACTGCGGGCTGGTTATATGATCCAATAATTTCTGAGCGATTTGCAATCTATCTTCTTTGGTTATTTTGGCCCTGAGCATTTCAATAAGATGCCCGCGCAGCAAGGAAACAAGTGGTACGACCCCCAAAGGTGATACTATCAAGACACCGTTATCCTGCGCCAAACCCGCAAAATCCTTCCGCCGGCCGGTCGTGACCAAGACTGCGAAATCAGCCTCACGCTGTCGCTTGGCTCTTAGGACTTGCCCGATATGGGCCGAGGATATTCTCGGCGTGCGTTTACATTCGTAAATAATCACGCCAGCTCGTTTGCCATGAAACATGACAAAATGAAGAATGTCTCCGTTTTTGCCCTCATGCTGAATTCCATCGGTGGGAAACTCGTTCTGCAAGCGGTCGGCAAGGGTCTCCTCGAACTCCAGCCCTTCGGTTTGCGGCGTCGTGCCTCTTTGAAGCTGTTGAATGCGCTCCTTCAGCTTCTCAATTTCCTTATCCTTTCCCTTGAAAAGGCGTTCCGCGCGCTCTCTTTCCTTCCGTCGTCCTTCGTCGATTCCTTCGCGCTTAGCCGATTTCACTTTCGCCAGCAATGCTGCTTTTTGCCGCCGGAACTGCGCTTTTTCCTGTTCGAGTTTAGCAAGCTCGCGTTTAAGATGCAATTTCTGCTCTTCAAGGATTCCGAGAGCGGAATCGTATTCGGTTTTCGTTAACACCTTTTTGCAAACAGGACAACGATAGACGGTCATTAACACCCCCTATTTTTCGTATTTTCCCATGACGCTGAAATAGACCATTCAGTGACCTTTGCGGCCGACTATAGGCGATTATCCGCATACTAATCGCCCTAAGGCCCTCTCGAACGAATAAGTCTTGTCCTTGTCAATAAAAAACGACTGTTCTGTGTATATTATAATGAGGGTCACGATATTGAGCAACAAAGATTTTTCGTTAGTACCTCCCGGCCGGGGAGCGACTATATGCAGAATAAGGTAAATAAAAAACGACGGCCGGCTGAGAGCCGACCGCCGTAATATCCAAGGAATTCCGTAACCCGCGATACTTATTTCATCAGCACCATCTGTTTGGTCTCCGAAACGTCGCCCGATGTCAGTTTGTAGTAATAGACACCTGACGCCACCTTGGAGGCGTTCCAGATGAACTGATGGGAACCGGCGGATAACTCTCTATCGACAAGCGTTTCCACTCTGGCGCCGGTGATATCGAATACCTCGAGCTTGACCGGGCTTGCTTCTTTCAACTGGAACGCGATTACCGTTCTGGCGTTGAACGGATTGGGATAATTCTGCTCCAAAGAGAAATTGGTCGGACGGGCGCTTTCGTTTTCAATCGAGCTTAATAGCGGATTGCGATAGGCAAGATACATCACCGGGTTCTCGGTATTGGAGCCCTCGGTCTGCGGGATGCCGCCGGCGTCTTTGTCGTTTATGTAAATGATGCGCAGGCTGTCGGTGACTTTGTCGGCCAAAGTTGACCAGTGATCGCTGTCGCATTCACCGGCGAAACAGCCAGGGGTGTGCGAATTGGTAAGATTCACCGGCGCACTCCAAGTTTGGCCGCCATTAATGGTATAAGCCATATACAATTCGCCATTTGCATAGCCGCCCTCGGAGCAATCCGAGGTGTCGAACTGTGTCCAGGTGGCGAATATGCCGTTAAGGCTGCCATCGCTGTAAACACCCAGGTTCATTTTCGACATCGGCCTGTTCCAGGCGCCAAAATCACAGCCTCCGCCCAGCCAGAGCGAATCCGGCCAGGGATTGCAAACTTGGTGGATCTGTTGGGTTCCGCTGTTGTAATGCAAAAGGAAAGTTTTATAATAGATACCTTCGGAGGTAACCCACTGGGCGGTCCAGATTATGTGGATATTGTCGTTGTAGTCGAAAATGACGTCGCAATCGGTATAAGCCCACAAAGAGTCGTTATCGGTATTGTAGTTGGTGACATTGACCTTGTCGTTGAAATTCCAGTTGATGCCGTCGTTGGAAAGGATATAAACGATGTCGTTATACCATTGTGTGCTGGTGTCCTGCGTTTTGGGATAGGCAATGACCACCTTGTCGGAAACGGGCGAGGCATCGATGACACCGCCGATAACCATCACGGTGTCGATAAATGCGGGTGGATTGGGCGACCAGGTGGTTCCGCCATTGGTCGAACGAGTATAAACGAAACGCTGTGGGTCACCGGCCGCCGGAGTGCTTTCGGTCATTACGTAATGAATCCGGTTGTTTCTATCGACAGCTATGTAGGGCCAATACGTGCGGCGATTGCCGGAAAGCGAATCGGGCGGGTTGTAATAGGCCCAGACACCGAATCCCGGAGGATCGCTATCTATTGCCAAAGTTGAATATGTCGGAGGATTCCCCGCAGAAGCCGAATGGTAAGCTGCGGCGGCGCGATTGCCGTAAATAATATCGAGATTGCAATATCCGGCGCCGACATCCCTATTAACTTGGCCGCCTCCTTCACCGTACCAGTTACCCTGATTGTCAACCCAGTTGAAATAAACGTGCCTTGGTGATGGGTAATTCAATCCGTTCATCCAGAGAACGTACTTGGATCCATCATTACAAAGAGCCACTCTATTTCCGGATGACCCGTTCGTCTGATAATCGTAATGGGTAGTGCCGACTTCCACACCCGGCGAATTCGTAATAGTTCCCGGATAGTAGGGATAGACCGGACCTGGCGGCAGCGGCTCATCGCCCATGATCAATCTGTCTTTCCTGATCGGCATCGTCTTGGCGGTTGTGCCAAAAGCCGCGGCGGAAATAACAAAAACCGCCAACAGGGTGTAGACTAAGATTTTTTTGGTCATTTTGAACTCCTCTTTGGTTAAAATTAATAAAACAGTAGCATTCGAAAATTAGTTCTAAATCACCTCCCGTTTCTCCGCATTTTTCAATTTATTATCTTGCTCAATTTTCCAATTTTCAATATCCGCCAAAGCCATCGTCAGTTCGTCGGCTGCGATTTGGGTTTCGTCCTCATCACAACCGAGTGACCGCCGAAAGGTATCGCGGAGAGCGCCGGCCAGAAGATCCGGCGTGATGAATCTCCCGGCAGCCGATTGCAAGTCAGTCGATCCTCTTTCAATCATTTTTTCGAGAAATTCGCGATCGTTCGATATAAGCAATTTCGAAATCGGTATCGATGACTTCGCAAGGGGAATCGATCCATGGATTAGAATCGAATCACGAAATACCCTCTGCGCCATCGGGGCTATTTTTTTACCGCCGACCGTGATTTCCCGTTCTGAGGCGGAGATCATGCAGGGACCCGAGATGACTGAATGCCCCTTGCGGGCGCGGCCTTTGATTTCGCATCGAAGACCGAACCTCCCAAGACAACCTGCGATCAACTCGGCGGCGATTCCGAAATACTCGCCATCGGTCGTGCCGTTTTGATCTTTTCTGATCGAAATACTAAAGCTGAGATCGCCGTCGTGCAACAACTCTCGACCTCCGGTGGGTCTTCTGACGACCTCGACCCCGTATTCGGAGCAGGAATCGAAATCGATTCTCGTTTCGGTTTTCTGGTGGTAGCCGCAACTCAGCGCGGGGTTGGACCATTTATATGTTCGGAGAATCAGTGTGTAGGGGGAAAAGCAAACAGATTTCGCCAGGAAGTTGTCGATCGCCATATTGCACGGCCCGCAATGGCTTTGGTCGTTAATGAATCTGAATCTATTCACTTGTCAAACAACTACCCGCAGGTAAAGCAAATTATATGCCCAAATTCGCCTAAGCTTTTACCTGCTAATAAGTTCAATCACGGCGATATGGGATTTATCGGTTTGGTTTTCATCCGGCAATGCAAGTCATTGCGGCGTTGACTGATTAGACACATGGTTACCAGGTTTTGCATCTTAATCGCTGTCGATTGCAATTCTTCGCAATGCAATTGTGTCCGATTATCACTGAACGAGGCTAACCCCTGTCAGACGTCGACTTGCGCACCCCCTATTTGAGCAACAGCATGGTTTTGGCTGTATCGTCTCCGGAGACTTTGTAGAAGTATATGCCTGACGCCACCTTATCGCCGCTTTCGTCTTTGCCATCCCATGATATTTCATTCAAACCGGCGTCCAAACGGCTATTCAGGTTTCGGACCTTGCGGCCGGCGATGTCATATACCGACAACTCCGCTATTCCTGCCCGCTCGGCGTAAATCATTATCGAGGTACTTGAATTGAACGGATTGGGGTAGTTTCCGGCCAAACGAAAGGCGGTCGGCTTTTCCGGAATATCGTCTGGGACCGAGTGAACCGCGGGCGAAAGAGTGATATCGATATTTTCATGACGTGGAGATTGCAATAAATCCAAGATTATAATTCCGTTGTAATAGGCGCCGACGTAGCCGTATAGGTCCGCAAATACCCTGTAGATACCTTCCGTAAGGCCTGAGGCGATCGAATAGTTGCCGCCCTGATCGGTAACGGCATAGCTTATCAAATCGGAGCTTATCGAGACCGCGTAAACACGTACGCCGGCTAACGGCCCGGAAGGACCGACGACCTTGCCGGCGATCAGCATGCCGGGGGTGCCGTAATCCTGAGTAATGGCGCCGCCATTGTAAAGCTCAAGGTTCGATCCAGCCATTTCCAACACGTCCGCCGATTGCCAGCTTATGGCTTGCGGCCAGTAGCTGGGAATCAAGCCCGGTCCGCTAATTTCGAGGATATAGTGGCCTGAGATCAAATTCTTGATCGTGAAATCGCCGCTGGGAAGGCTGATTGCTCGGGAAATCGCGTGACCGGTAAAAACGTCGATTGCCGTGATCGAGGCGCCGCTTATCCCCCGCCGGCCGGTTCTATCCGTCAATATCCCCGACATTTCAAGATGGTGATTCACATCCGAATTGACGGTGAGATTAATCCCCTCGGTAACAGTGCCCGGATCGATACGTATCAAATCGGCCAACTGAGGGCTGTATCTGTGATTATAAAAGACGCGGTAATAGTCGGCCGGAAACATGCAATCGTTAATCGAGGCCATCACATAGTAAGAACCTGCGGTCAATTCGAACTCGTAATAACCGTTCTGGTCGCTAAACGTAAACTCTTTGCAAGGGTCCTCCCCATCTGGGTCCCATTGATAGGCCATAAGATTGATATTTCCAAGAGGCGAACCCGTGCCGATATCGACCACCCGACCGCGCAAAATGCCGCTGCCGGGTTGAATCAATGAAAAATCGACTCCATACGATACCATACCGGCAGACACCTGAATAATCCCGGCCGCTTCGAACGAATGGGCATCGGGATAAAACTCCGTCAGGTAACCGGCGCCACGCACGAAAATTTTGTAATGGCCGGGGATTAACCCATCGATCAGATAATTGCCGGAACCGGCTATCGAGAAATATTCATCCTTGCGCCAGCCCGCATAAGGGGCGTCGATTTTCACCGCGCTTATCAGAAATTCTACCGCCGCCGTTTCTTCGGAATGAATTCTTCCCGAAATCGAACCCCCACGTTCGAGCTGGAGATTCAAGACGAGAATTTGCTGGGGATAAACGACAAGGCAGGATCGATTTTCGGCAAGATAAGCATTGTCGTAAAATCGCTTGATATAGCCAGGCGCTTCAGCAGACAGGTAATATCTTCCGGCAGGCAGGGAAACGTTGAATTCACCGGCGTTATCCGCCCGAATATTCAATAACACGGAAGACAGGGTATCGCATATGGTCAATTCCGCTCCGGGGATCGGCTCGGTCTCGGAGCGGACAATGCCCATTATCGTTGAGCTATTTGGCGGTATGGAGACGGCCAAAGCAGTATCGAAACCGGGCAACGCCGCCGATAGCGCCATCAAACAGGCCCAAAATACCACTTTCAATTTTTCAAGCCGTGGCATAATTTTCAATAAAAATATAATATAATGCTCCCACAATTCAAGCATTTTTTACATAATTATTACAACTACAATCCACCAAAAATTCCTGTGAATCAATCTTTTTCCTTATTTCTGTATTTATCCACGTCGATTTTGAGTTTATTCAACATGTGATGCAACTGCGTGCGGTCCATACCGGATAACCTTGCCGCCTGCATTATATTGCCGCCCGCCTGTTCGATTATCGCGGCGATAAACAACTTATCCAGCTGGGCTTTGGCCGTTTTAAGCTCGACTTTCGATTTGGGAATGGTAAACTGCGCTTTATTTTCGGCGGAAACATTATCGAGAATCGAGCGGACCTCCTGCGGTAGATCTGCAACGTCGATCGTTCCGGATTTTGCGAAAATGACCATCCTCTCGATGACGTTCTCCAGCTGCCTGACATTACCCGGCCAGCGGTAATTGGATAAATAATCGATAGCCCTCGAGCTTATATTTTTCTTGGGGATTTTCATCTTACGACAGATGTTGTCGAGAAAATACTCGGCCAAAATTGGTATATCCTCTTTGCGTTCCCGCAGGGCCGGGATATGGATATTGACGACATTCAGGCGATAGTAAAGATCTTCCCTGAACCTGCCGGCTTTGACTTCTCCCGCGAGATCTTTGTTGGTCGCCGAGATTATGCGCACATTAACCTTGCGTCCCCTGGATTCTCCCACACGCCTGAATTCACCTTCTTGAATAACCCGGAGAAGTTTCACTTGGAAATTCTGCGTGGTGTTGGTGATTTCGTCGAGAAAAATGGTGCCGCCGTCGGCCTCCTCGAAAAGCCCGGGACGATCGGCCACGGCGCCGGTGAAGGCTCCTTTTTTATGGCCGAACAATTCGGTTTCGAGCAAAGTTTCGGGCAGAGCTCCGCAATCGACCGGGATAAAGCGGCCGTTTTTGCGCGGCCCCGAAAAATGTATGGCTCTGGCGAGAATCTCCTTGCCCGTTCCGGATTCGCCGGTCAAAACCACCGTGGCTTCGGTGGCGGCGACCGCCTCCGCCATTCGAAAAACTTTTTGCATTGCCGAAGACCTGCCGATGATGTTGCCGAATCCGGAGGCTTTTTCTATCTGTTTCTGAAGATACAAATTGCGCGCGGAAAGATTGGTCGTAAGTCTTGCGTTTTCTATAGCGATCGAAGCGAGGTTGCAGAATCCGAGCAGAAAATCGAGATCTTCCTTATCGAATGCTCTGCCGCCGAAACGATTGTCGATATACACTATGCCTATCGGTTGGTCGCGCACGATAAGCGGCGCGCACATTATCGATAGGATATTGAAATCGACCACCGATTCACGATCGCTCAACTCATCGGGAGCGCGATTCATTATCAAGGGTTTCCCCGACTGAAAGACGTCATCAATGGTCGATTTGGAGATGGTCAACTCGCCGAGTATATTTTCCTTATCGATATTGCGGGCGACCACCGGCTCGAAACCGCCGGCGTTCTCCTTGAGCATTATGAAGCCGCGTTCGCCTTCGAGATTCTCCAATAGCAGATCCATCACTCGATTCAAGAGCGGATCCAGCTCGAGAATGGAATTAATCGATTTCGATACCTCCAATAGCGTCTCCAACCGCTTTTCCCGACTGCTTTTTTCCACTGCTTTCGCCTTTCCGGGGATATCCTCCCCCGTTTCAAGTTTCAAAGCGGCCTGAAAACTCCGCTTGAGCTTTTCGGGCAATCCCGCGCAGAATCCATCGGCAAGCGTTTGCGCCTTTTCCAGCTCTTTGCCGCCGTCTCTTCCCGATAATTTTTTTATGCCGGCCAGCAGGATCCAGGCCGACGGGCGGAGTTTGGCAGGACCATGCTTTTCCGCAAAAGCTATCGATTTGCGCAACTCATTCTCGGCGCTTTGCAGACTCGGTCCCGATTGTTCCGGTTTGAGTAGAAAAAGCGCCTTAAAGTAGTAAAGGGCGGCCTTTGACACCGCAGGCAGGTCGGTCGTCGACAGTTCGCGCAGGCAACTTTCCGCCTTGACCAGGTTGCCGCTTTCGATTTCCATCCTCGTTTGCATCAAAAGGCAGCGGGCACGAAGTTCCGAATCGCTCGGTTCCGCCGCGAATATTTCGCCTATTCTTTCCGAGCAGGCGGCCTTATTTCCCCGCTCGTAATCGATTTCGGCAAGCAAAATTTCGCTCCAGGACTTTTGCTCTTGATCGCCTATGGTTTCGGCAAGTTTCAATGCTTGATTTCCCCTTTCGGACGCTTCCTCAAGGTCGCCCAGAACTAAAAACGTATCGGCCAAGCCCCGAAGATTGGCGAGCTCGATCCGGGGTTCTTTTATCTGGCGGCCGAGCGATCTTCCTTTCTCGTAATAATCGAGAGCGCTTTTGTATTGGCCGAGGCTCAGGCATACCTGGCCGAGATTGTTATAAGTGATAGCCTGACTGCCTTTATCTCCCACGGCTTTTTGAATTCGCAATGCTTTGAGAAAATGATCGATCGCCTCGTTCATTCCACCCAAAAGAGAATGCAGATGGCCTATATTGAGCAGATTGATTCCCTCGATTCTTCTATCCGAAACTTTGCGGCTTAGTTCGAGAGATTCTCGATACGATTCGAGAGCTTTTCGGAATTCCCCTTTTGCGGTATATATATTGGCCATGTTGCCGTATAGATTCATAGCCGCCCATTTATAATCGTAACGCCGACAAACATCAAGGGCGCGTCCGTAGAAATCGAGGGCGCCGGCAAAATCCCCTTTGCGCTTGTAGATGATTCCGAGATTGCTCAGCACCCGGCAGAGTTTTTCCGGGTTATCGACGAACAGGTCGAGCGCTTTCAAATACGCTTTCGCCGCATCGTCGAGACGCCCCATTTTGCTCAGCACGAAACCGATTCCCAGGTTCGCCTCGGCCAGCAAATCCGGCATTCCACGGGCGTCCTCCAAGACTTCGTTGTAAAGTTTGACCGACTTATCGTTATCTCCGAGATGCTGGCGATTGGCGGCCAGATCGAGTTTTGCGGTCAGGCAGGCGCGGGCGGCATCATCGGCCTTGGAAGAGACCTCCAGGGCCCGCTCGAGATAATCCGACGCCTTTTTGGGATCGACGAACATCATCGCCCGCCCCGCGCCGCTCAAGGCAATATAAAAAGCATCAGCGGGGGCATCCTTCCATCTGGGCAGCATCCACAATATCCGTTCATACCCGCGAATCGCTTGTGTCCAGGCGAAAACCGCGGCCGCCCTTTTGGATGCTATCAAATGGAACTCATAGGCCCGGCCATACTCACCGGCAGCCAGAAAATGACGGGCGAGAATTTCGGGATCGGCCCCTCTTTTTTCGTAGTAGGCCGCCGCTCTTGCATGGAAAGCGGTTTTTTTATTCGCAGGCAAGAGCGAATAAACCGCATCTTTTATCTGGTTGTGCAGAAACCGCAATTTTCCGTCGGTGCGGCCGAATATACCGACGTTGACGAGCTCATCGAGCAATGCTATTTCATCTCCCTGAAATCCGGCCAATTCGAGCAGATCAACCCCTTCGATCGATGGTTCAAGCACGGCGGCCGTCTCAACGATCAAGAGCAATCCCGGCTCAAGCCCCGCAATACGCTGCTTAACCGCCTCGACAACCGACCGCGGTAACGGAAAACGTTCAAGTTTACCGGCATTTATTTTCCAGCCGCCGGCATGTCTGATCAAAATCCCCTCATCAGCCAGAACTTTCAGGGATTCCTCGGCGAACAGGAAGTTGCCGCCGGTTTCGTGGCGCAACTTTTCCGAAAATTCCGGCGGCGGCGATTGACCTCCGAACAACGATTCGAGGTAGGCGTCCCAGAGGTCCCCGTCTGCGGGCCTCAAGTCTATAACAGCGAAACAATCCTCGGCCGATTCCGCGGAGAAGTTCGGGGAACGCTGGTAGGATACCACCAGGCAAATTCCTCCGCGACCTTCGGCGGCCTCGCTATCGCCCCGTAAACGAGCGGCCAAGGCGGCGACGAATTCGGATGTCAAGTCATCGGCGAGGTCGATATCCTCGATGACGATTACCAGATTTTGCCTGCAGGAGATTTCGAGAAAGTATCGAGTCAGGCTGTCGATAAGCCGTTGCCTGCCCGATTTCAGATCGGGTTCGGTATAACTCGAAACGTAATATTCAGGGAAAAGTCGCCTGATCTCATAACCGACATCGTCGAGGATTTTTCTTTCGCGGTCGTGTTTTTCGATCAATCGGCGCAGAATCGGCAAAATCGGACCGAATGGGCGGTCGTGATCGGAAGTGCAGGCGGATTCATAAAATTCCCCGCCCTCGGTTTGAACATGATATTTGAATTGCTCGATCAAGCGGGATTTTCCCACGCCGGGTTCACCGCGGACGGCCAGGCATGAACTTTTGCCTGCTTTCAGCGAAAAGAAAGCATCGACTAATTTCGCGAATTCGAGCTGCCTATCGCAGAACGGCGCCCTTTCGAAATAGGCGCGGCTCGTTTCCGTGCCGCCGCGTATGAATGGCCGCAGAACCGCTTTCAGCATCCTCGAGGCCTCACCGGCGTTAGGCGGTCTTTTTTCCACCTCCAATTCGAGCAGATTGCTTAGGTACCGCCGCATTTTATCGCCGCCCATTTCCTCGGAAATGACGGGTAATTCGAATGTCCCTTCCAACTTCCGCGATAAAATCTGGCTGGTGGTCCCCGCGATCAAAGGTTTCTTATAAAGCATCTGATACAAAATGAGTGCAAAGCTGTATAAGTCGCTTGCCGCCGACAGCTTTCCTTTGGCAAGCACTTCGGGCGGAATATATTCGAGCGTGCCGGATCTTCGGCGCATCGTCTCCTCGCGGAAATGAACGGCGAGACCGAAATCGACGAGCTTGATATTGCCGGCGCCGTCGAACATGATGTTGGCCGGCTTGAGATCGCCATGCAGAAGCCCGCGCGAGTGGATATAATCGAGGGCTGATAAAATCATCAGGGAATAGCGAAACGAATCAATCAAATCGAGGGATTCGATGCGGGCGCCGATATCGCCGCCGGGGACGAAATCCATGGTGAAGTAGGCTTTCCCCTGCTCATCCGCACCGAAATCATAAACCCTTATCAAGAACGGATGGCGAAGTTGGGTGAGGATTTTGAATTCTTCTTTGAAGTCGGCGAGCGGATAATCAGCCAGGGGTGAAAGCAGTTTCAAGGCGAGGATTTTGCCGGTCAGCGAGTCGTGCACTTTGAATACCCGGCCGATTCCGCCGGCTCCGATCGGCTCGATTATGTGATACCTGTTATCGATAACATCCATTGTCACACTTATGTTATAAATATGTAACAATAGCAATATAACATAGATCGATAAAATGTCAATGACAAAGCTGTCCACAAACACGAACAGCAATTGTCAATACATTGCTTTATAACAAATTAAATAAATAATATAAAGTGTTGAACAAACAGACCGAGACGTATAGACGCGATCGAATCAGATAATCTGATTTTCCTTCAACCTGGCCACCAGCGTCTCGACCACCTGATCAGCATCGCCGCTTAAAATCTCACCGGCAGTTCTTTGTGGCGGAGTGAGAGTTTGTAACAACTTCACTTTGGCCTCAATTTGAATTCCCAGGTCGCTCGGCGACCATTTGGTCAGAGGAGCCTTCTTGGCCTGCATTTTACCTTTCAGCGATGGCAACCGCGGTTCATTTATCTCTTTTACCACGGAAAACGCCGAGGGCAGCGGAACGGTGATTCTGTCGTGTCCTTCATCGGTAGTGCGCTGGCAGGTGGCCTCTTTGTCGTCGATCGACTCGAACTTGCGCACGAACCCGACCTGCGGCCAGCCGAGGTGAGCGGCTATGGCGGGAGCGACCGCGGCGGAATCGTCATCGGTGGCCTGCTTGCCTGTCAGGATCATTTTGACGTCGTCTATTTTCTTAATCGCCGCCGCGAGCACGATCGCCGTTTTCAGGGGGTCAAGATTATCGAAAAGGTCATCGGCTATCAGATAAGCTTCGTCGATTCCCAGCGCCAAGGCATCGCGTAATGCGGCCTCGGCTCCGTTTTTCCCATAGGAAACCGCCGCCGTCTTGCAGCCGATTTTTTCCTTTATTCGGATCGCCTCCTCGATCGCATACTCATCGAAAGGATTGACGATCATATCGCTTTCCGCCCATTCGACTTTATCTCCGACTTTCACGCCCGCCACTTGTGGAGTGTGTTTGACCAATACCGCTATCTTCATTTCTTTTCCCTATCCTTAATGTCTTTATTCTCTTCGCCCTCGCTTTTGGGCTTTTTGATGCCCTTTATCTTCTCCACGATATCGGGAATCGCTTCGATAAGTCCCTCGAATCTTTTCTGAGCCGTCGGCAAAAACGATATCTTGTCTTCGACGATTACTATAAAGCCGACCGGTTCGACTCTCGCACCTCCACCACCACCCCCACCGAAACCGGAACCTTTCCCTTGCTGTTGTCCTTCGGCTCCGCCGGCGCCGAATCCTATCATGACTTTGGTCACCGGCACGATCATTTTATCCCCGAACGTGACCGGTTTGCCGATTATCGTTTCGGTGGACGAAATCTGCCTGAGTTGGCCTATGATCGATTCCAGCATTTCAGTTATTCTTGCCGACATAAGAGTTTTCCTTTCAGCGGCCTAGTAACAGCGCCGCCGTTTTTATTTTTGGTATGCGTATTAAAAAGATCAGGAGATTCGCCAAAATCGAAGCCAATCTGAATTCAGTTTCAAATGAAAAAAAGATATCCAGATCATCGGCCAGAAAATCCGGCTCAAAGGTCAATTTAAGCCAATTCGGCATTATCGAGGCCGCGGCCACGCAGGCGCCGTAGAGTTGCCCGGAAGCGCATGGATCCCCGGAGACTCCCCCCGATAGATGAAGATTAATCTCTTTGCGCCGCAATGACCGATAGAGATTCGATAACAACCACAGGGATTCCCGTATCATCTTGATCAAGTAGGCGGAATCGATACTTTTTCGAGCGAAAGCCCCTCGCAGTTTCCGGGCGGCGACCGGTGGTTTCTTTTGTCTTGCCCTTTTGCGTGCTGGAGACGGCGTAAATTTCAGAGGAGGAAACGGCCGTAACCTGATTTCCATTCCAGCGGGGCCTTCCCGGTTGCGATGGTAGGAAATCGAAACCGGAGTGAACAACAAATAGACCATGGCGCCTAAAAGCAACAGCAACAATGCAGTCGTCGCCGGCATGTCAATTATTCCTCGATGATTTTATTTTCATCAGAGCCTGGCGTGCGGCTCTCTGTTCAGCTTCCTTTTTCGATCGCCCTTCGCCTTCTCCCAGCTTCTCCCCGCCCGCATATACGGCCACATGAAATATCTTATCGTGGTCGGGACCGATCTGGTCGCTTATTCTATATTGCGGCATACCCGAGCCATGGCCCTGAAGCCATTCGAGCAATTCGCCTTTATAGTTATGAAGATCGGCGCTTTTGATATAGCTTTGATAATTATCGAGCAGAAATCTGCCGACGAACCGAGAGGCGGCCTTGAAACCGCCATCGATATATATCGCCCCGAGCAGCGCCTCGAACGCGTCGGCGGTTATCGAGGGACGCTGGCGTCCGCCCGATTTTTCCTCTTCGGCGCTCAGATAAATATAATCGCCCAGACCGAATGACCGGGCCGCCTGGCTAAGAACGGTTTCGTTGACCAGCGCCGCTTTCATTCTGGTCAGTTCGCCCTCGGAACGGCCACGATCCTCTCTGAACAGGAATTCCGAAACGATCGAGCCGAGAACAGCGTCGCCCAGAAATTCCAGTCGTTCGTTGGAACGCAATCCGGTTTCTTTCAGGCACGAGCGATGAGCCAGGGCGCTTCGCAGCAGGCCGGTGTCTTTGAATCGATACCCGATAGTCCGCTGCAGCCTTTCCAGCGGTTCGGCGGATCTTTTTTTCAGCCAACGGGAAAATAACAACTCACTTGCCGTCCGAAAATCTCTTCAATGCCAGCGTAATGTTGTGCCCTCCAAATCCGAACGAATTGGAAAGGGCATAGTTCATCTCGATATTACGACAACCATCCTTTACGTAATCGAGGTCGCATTGAGGATCGGGATTTTCGAGGTTGATCGTCGGATGGATCTTGCCGTTTTTCAGCTGCAGAGCAGTGGCGATCAGTTCGACGGCGCCGGTAGCTCCGAGCAGATGCCCGATCATCGATTTCGTGGAATTGCAGGGTATTTTATACGCGCATTCTCCGAACACTTTCTTTATTGCCATGGTTTCGGCTATATCGCCGAGCTCGGTCGAGGTGCCGTGCGTGTTGATATAGCTTACGTCTTCGGCGGCGATCCCCGAATAATCGAGCGCGGCTTTCATGCTTCTGGCCGCACCATCGCCGTCGGGAGCAGGGGCCGTGATATGATAAGCGTCGGCGGACATTCCGAACCCGGCCACCTCGGCATAGATTTTCGCGCCGCGATCGAGCGCATGTTCGAGTTTTTCCAGAACCACGATGCCGGCCCCTTCGCCCATCACGAAGCCGTCGCGATCTTTATCGAACGGGCGCGAGGCTTTTTCCGGTTCGTCGTTTCGCTGGGAGAGGGCGCGGGCATTGCAAAATCCCGCGAATGCGGTAACGGTGATCGCCGCCTCGGTTCCTCCGGCCACCATAACATCGGCCATTCCGCTTTTGATCAATTGGAAAGCGTCGGCGATGGCATGCGGTCCCGAGGCGCAAGCCGAAACGGCGGCGTAATTGGGTCCTTTGAAATTATATTTTATGGATACCAACCCGGCCGACATATCGGCGATCATCATCGGAATGAAAAACGGCGAAACCCTTTCGGCCTTTCCTTGAACGATCAATGCATGCTGTTGTTCGAACGTGATGATCCCCCCTATTCCGGAACCGATCACCACTCCAGCCCTTTCCGGCGCGTATCGACCGTTTTCCAATCCCGCATCGCTTATCGCCGCCCGCGCCGCCGCCATGGCATACTGCTGGGAAAGATCCAAACGTTTGGCTTCCTTCTTGTCCATATAGTCGTGCGGATCGAAGTTTTTCACTTCCCCGCCTATACGCGACGGTAGATTGGAACAGTCGCATTTGGTAACCGGTCCGATTCCGGATTTTCCGGAAATCAAACTCGACCAGAACTCATCAAGGGTATTGCCGATAGGCGATATTACGCCCATTCCGGTAATTACGACTCGATTCAGCATGAATGGCATCCGGTTATTCTTTTACCATTTTCTTCAAGTATTCGATCGCCTCGCCGACCGTGGTGATTTTGCTGGCGTCTTCTTCGGGAATCTGGCATTTGAATTCTTCTTCGAGCGCGAGAATCAACTCCACCTGGTCGAGCGAATCGGCGTCAAGATCGTCGACGAAGCTGGCGTCGGGCGTGACTTTTTCGGCGTCCACACTCAAGCTGTCGATGATGACGTTTTTCACTCTTTCCTCAATTGAAGCCATCATTTCCTCCTTAAGATATACGTTATGACGATTACATCAACATTCCGCCGTCAACATGAATGACCTGGCCGGTGATATAACCTGCGTCATCTCCGGCCAGAAATTTCACTGCACCGGCAACGTCGGCAGGAGTCCCCGGCCTGCCGAGCGGAATCGCCTCGAGAAATTTGTCCAGAGCCTCTTTCGGCAGATTTGCGGTCATCTCGGTGGCGATGAACCCCGGGGCTATGGCGTTGACCGTTATATTTCTTGCGGCCAGCTCCTTGGCGAGCGATTTAGTCAGACCTATCAGGCCTGCTTTGCTCGCCGAATAATTTGCCTGGCCGGCGTTCCCCATCACCCCGACGACCGACGAGATATTGATTATTCTACCGAAACGGTTTTTCATCATCTGGCGGGCGGCTGCTTTTGAACACAGAAAGGCACCTTTCAAATTGACCGCCATGACCAGATCCCAGTCACGTTCCTCCATGCGTAAAAGCAAAGCGTCTCGGGTGATTCCCGCGTTATTGACAAGAATATCGACACCGCCGAATTTCTCCGCGGCCGCGGCGAAAAGCCGATTCACATCATCGGCTCGGGAAACATCGCCGGCGCACCATGCGGCGCTTAATCCCTGATTCAACAGGTCTTCATGAGTTTTTGCGGCCGCATCGGCCAATATATCGGAAATCATGATGTTGGCGCCGGCTTCACCCAAAACGCGGGCAATAGCCAGCCCGATACCTCTGGCGGCTCCGGTCACGAGCGCGGTTTTTCCCGTCAGCGTTTTCAGGCTACAACTCCGGAAGTTTTTTGAATATCTTCGAACTTATCGATTCCATATGCCCGATAATCTTTGCCGGACAGGCATCGTTTAATAAGCCCCTGCAAAACTTTGCCGGGACCTACTTCGACAAATTCCCTGATTCCTTTTTCATACATTTTGACCACGGACGGATACCAAAGCACGGGCGATATTATTTGCTCGACAAGAAGCCTTTTCATGGTAACTGCATCGTCAACCGGCTGGGCGCTGACATTGGCTACGACCGGGCACTCGAATTTTCGGAATTCGAGCGACTCAATAATATCCGCCATCATCGTTTTGGCCTCTGCCATCAACGGCGAATGATATGCCCCACCCACTGAAAGTGGTATAGCTCTCTTGGCGCCGAGGTTGAGCAATTTGGCGCAGGCGGCCTCTACGGCGTCCTTTTTACCGGAAATGGCAACCTGATCTGGGGAATTGTAATTGGCCGGAACCACGCCGTCTATTCCGGCGATTCCCTTTTCCACTTCTCGAAGAGACATCCCCACGATCGCCGCCATCGTGCCGGGATATTTATCGCAACAGATTTGCATGTAGCTCGAACGCGCCTTTACCGCCTTAAGACCATCTTCGAATGAAATAGCACCGGCGGCCACCAATGCCGAATATTCTCCGAGACTATGTCCGGCGGTCATGGCAGGTCTAATGCCTTCCTGCCTAAGTATTTCGTCGATTATCGCCGAATGCACGAATATCGCCGGTTGAGTGAATTCGGTGCGGGTAAGGGTCTCCTGAGGACCTTCGAAACAGGTTTTTCGCAAGGGTATACCAAGCACTTCATCGGCGAGATTGAAATAGCGGCGTGCCACTGCGAATTGATCGTGCAGATCAGCGGCCATCCCGACATATTGCGATGCCTGCCCCGGAAATACGAACGCTTTCATAATTATTATAATTCCACTACGGCCGAACCCCAAGTGAATCCGGCGCCGAACGCAACCAAGAGCGCCTTGTCTTTCGGCTTGAGCCTTCCGCTTCTTATCGCTTCATCGAGCGCTATGGGGATCGATGCGGCCGAAGTATTGCCGTATTTGTGAATATTGACGAATACTTTATCCATCGAAATGTTGAGCTTGTTGGCGGTCGATTCTATGATTCTGATATTCGCCTGGTGGGGAATCATCAACGCGATATCCTCGCCTTTGAGTCCGGTCCGTTTGAGGGCCTCGATACCGGCCTCCTCCATGGCCCGCACGGCGTTTTTATAGACTTCCGGTCCGGCCATTTGAATATAGCGCGCCCCGTTGTTCATATTGCTTTCATCGATCGGCATCCGACAACCACCGGCCGGCACGGTGAGCAGATGCCATAGCGAACCGTTGCTTTTCAAGTAGGTCCCGATAATGCCGCCCGGCGAATCGGAGCCCCGCACGATCGCCGCTCCGGCGCCATCGCCGAACAGGACGCAAGTATTGCGATCTTTCCAGTTTGTAATTCGAGAAAGCACCTCGACGCCGATAACCAAGATAGTATCCGCCTGGGCGGTTTCTATCATTCCCCGCGCCAGCGATAAGCCATAGACGAATCCGGAGCAAGCGGCTACGATGTCCATCACCGCGGCGTTGAAGGCGCCTATGTTTTCCTGGACGAAGCAGGCTGTCGAAGGCAAAGGCTTATCCGGTGTTACCGTGGCGAGTATGATCATATCGATCGCCGCAGCGTCGATATCGGCAGCGGCCATCGCTTTCCGCGCCGCAGCCGTGGCCAAATCCGAGGCGGCCTCGTTGGGGGATGCGATATGCCTTTCTTTGATTCCGCTGCGTGTCGTGATCCATTCGTCGCTGGTATCGACCATTTTTTCGAGTTCGGCGTTGGTTAAAACTCGCTGGGGGGTCTGTGAACCGGTGCCGATGATGTGTGCGTATCTTCTCATAATACCATTCTATTGATGCGGCGAGGTGTCTTCTCGTCGATATTGCCGTTTTCCCTTAGTTTCTCTTGTATAACGAAATTCACCTGTCGGCGCACTACGGTGGCCGCCGCCAGAATCGCGTTCATGATTGCCTTGGGCGATGAACTCCCATGACAGATTATGCAAACGCCGTTGATTCCCAGAAGCGGCGCGCCCCCGTATTCGGCGTAATCGAGAGACTGTTTGAAACTGCGGAATGCGGGTTTCATCAAAAACGCGCCCAGAGTGGCGAATAAATTGCCTCTGATTTTTCTACGCAGAAGCTGGAAAATGAATCCCTCGACCGATTCGGCGAACTTGAGCACGATATTTCCCACGAAACCATCGCAGACGACCACATCGGCGGTTCCTTTGAGAATATCCCGGCCCTCGACATTGCCGCAGAAATTGAGGCCCGATTGGTCGAGCAGTTTATGCGAAGCGATCACTAATTCGTTGCCTTTGGATCTTTCCTCGCCGATCGAAAGCAAGCCGACTTTCGGATTTTTCACGCGGAGAATATATTTTGAATAAATCGCCCCCATCACGCCGAACTGGAAAAGGTGATGAGCCTTGCAATCGGAATTCGCCCCGACATCGAGCACCAGCGCCACACCATCCTCGGTGGGAAAGAGCGCGGCGATCGCCGGTCGATCGACACCCTCGAGGCGGCCCAGAGTGAACAGCGAAGCGGCCATCACCGCTCCGGTATTTCCGGCCGAGACGAACGCATGGGCGATCTTCTCTTTTTGTAATGCCAGGCCGATATTGATGGACGATGTTTTTTTCTGGCGCACGGCCTCGATCGGATCATCGGCCATGTCGATAATATCGGGGGCTTCGACGATTTCGATCGGGCGATCTAACGCTCCGAGACTCTTCAGTTCGGCTCTGATAAGGTCGCCGCGGCCCACCAGAACCAAATTCACATCGGGCGGGACCACGCGGCTTGCCATCACCGTACCGGCAACCACCGAAAAAGGAGCGTTATCGCCGCCCATAGCATCTATGGCGATTTTCATCTTGGAATCCGGCATGAATGTCACGATCAAGTCTTGGTGATCGCCTTCATTTCCCGCCCTTTATACCAGCCGCAGTTAGGGCAGACTTGATGAGGCAGTTTTTTTTCGTGACAGTGAGGGCATTCGATAATGTTCGGCTGGGCCAGAATCCAATGGGTACGTCTTTTTCTGCCGCGTGTTTTCGAATGTCTTCTTTTGGGAAGGGGCATGAAAACTCCTTAGAATATTGCCGTAAAAAACTCTTGATTATTCCATCTGGTTGTTGAACAGCCGTTTCAGTGCGTCCCAGCGTTCATCCGCTTTATCCTGCACGCAATCGCAACTTTCTTCATTACGATTTATTCCGCACATGGGACAAAGACCAAGACAATTTTCGGAACAAAGAGGCTTGATCGGTATGGCCAGAATAACCAACTCCCGAACCCGCCGGCCGATTTCAAGCTCGGTTTGGCTTTTCGGTATGACCTCGAAATCTTCATCATCGCTTTCCAGCTGGTCCGGATTATCAACCATCTGAACGACGAATTGGTGCCGGCTATGCAGCGGCATGGAGAAGATTTCGAGGCAGCGGCCGCATTCGAGCTCGATTTCCGCACGAATATCGATCCGGCAGATAATTTCATCACCGCTCTGCGTCCCGTCGAATTCGACCTCGATCGGGAAAGGGAATTTCGCGTTCTCGACATCGATCTCCAATTCCTCGGCCGTTTCCGCAAAATGAAATGTCCGAGGCTCCGTGGTAATTTGACGCAATTCCACCTTCACAAAACTCAATAATAATCCTCGCTGACAACCTAAGTCAAGCGAAAATTGGGCCTGGAGGGGCCGGCGGATATCAAACATACCGGAGAAAAATAGAAGATTCACGAAAACAAGGACGAGTCATCGCCGGTAAAAACAGTCGGCCCCAAAGAATGTGCAATCGTCCCAAATTCGACAGTTATTCTTAAGGCGACGAATTCGAGCCGACACCGTAATGAAGCGGTATTACTTTTTCTCCTCTTCGCTGCGATATTCGGCAAGTTTGTTGCGCAGAGTGCGCGATGTGATTCCAAGAATTTCGGCAGCGCGGGCTTTGTTCCAATTATTAGCCTCGAGCGTTTTCAATATCAGGTTACGCTCCATTTCGGCGATCGTCCTGCCGGCGGTTTCGGGATTTCGGTTGTCGGCCAGGCCGCCTGATCTAAGTTCCGCCGGAAAATCGGACGGCTTGAGCTCCTGACAATCGGAGGTGACGACAGCTCTTTCGATATAATTTTCGATTTCACGCACGTTCCCGGGCCAGCTGTAAGCCATGAAAAGCTCCATAGCTTTTTCCGACATCGTTTTCGGAGGGATACCTTCTCTTTGGCAATATTTATCGATAAAATGTTTGCACAACTGGGGTATATCCTCCAGACGTTCACGCAACGGCGGCAGGTTAATAGGAATCACCTGCAATCGGTAATACAGGTCGTCGCGAAATCTTCCCCGGGCAACCATCGCTTTGAGATCTCGATTGGAGGTTGCGATAAGCCTGACATCAAGCGATATCGTCTGGCCGGAACCCAGCCTTTCGATTTCCCGCTCTTGAATGACTCTCAGCAATTTCGCCTGTATACGGGGCGAGATTTCGGAAATCTCGTCGAGCAGCAAGGTTCCGCCGTTCGCTTGTTCGAAACGTCCTCGAGTCGTCCTTATGGCTCCGGTGAACGATCCTTTTTCATGGCCGAACAATTCCGATTCGATCAGCCCCTCCGGCAGAGCGGCGCAATTCATTTTGATAAAGCTTTTGCCGGCGCGGTTGGAATTGTAATGAATCGCCCGGGCGACCAGTTCCTTGCCGGTTCCGGTTTCGCCGGTTATCAATACCGTCGAGGACGTCGATGCGACGCTCTTGATCAGGTCAAACACTCTTTTCATCGCCGGCGAGCTGCCTATCAAATTATCGAACGAGTATTTCCTGCCCAGCTCGTTGTGTAACCGCCGATTTTCTTCGCGCAATCGCTTGAGCTCGAGAACGTTTCTCACCAGCATCTCCAATTCGTCGGCGGAGAATGGTTTGCTTATAAAATCGCTGGCACCTATTTTCATGGCCTCGACGGCGCTCTCTATGGTGCCGAAAGCGGTGACCACGATCACCCGGCAATCGGGTTGAATTTTGAGGGTTTCGCGAAGCAGGTCCATACCGCTTATTCGACTCATTTTCAAATCGGTGATTACCAGGTCGAACTCGTTTTCGGACAATTGCTCGATAGCCGATTCGCCGGAATCGACCTCGGTGACGGCGTATCCCTGCCTTTTCAACGTTTCGACCATGAATGAACGAACCAGTGAATCATCATCGACAACCAGAATACTGGCGAACATGGCAACTCCTTAAAGCGGTAAGGTAATGGTGAACACTGCGCCTCCGCCGGGCGGACTCTCAGCGGTTACGACGCCGTTATGCAAATCCACGATTCTTTTAACCACCGATAAACCAAGTCCGGATCCGTTCCGGCGCGTCGTGTAGAACGGCTTGAACAGCTGATTCGGATCCCGTTCGTTGAATCCGCAACCCGTATCCACGAATTCGAGGATCAGGTGACGGCTGTCCGGCAATCTCAAGAGAAGCGTCAGCCGGCCGCCTTCGGATCCCACCGATTGAGCCGCATTTTCGATCAGATTCGAAAACATCTGGCGGAACAGAAGCGGATCGAAACGATAGTGAATCGATTCGATATCGGTGTTGAAACGGATATCGAGATTGGCGGCGAATTGCTGCGTTCGAATCGAATCGAGAGTCTGACGGCAGAAATCCACGATATCGAGCAACTTGAAATCGGGTTTGGGGCGCCGAGTGAAATCGAGCAGATTGGTGATTATGCGATTGACCTCGGTTGCGCCTTCGATAATTTTCTTGACCGACGGCGCGGCAGGATGATCCGCGGAAATATCGCGTGACAACAGATTGGCAAACCCTATCACCCCGGCCAGAGGATTGCGCACCTGATGGGCGATAACCGCCGACATCTCCCCCAGCGCGGCGAGCGCCGAAACCTGGCTTATGGTTTCTCTGAGTTTCTTCTCCGATGACAGATCATAGAGGATCTCCACGGCGCCCAGACAATTGCCGCCGTCGTCGTAGATTTTGCTGACCGAATAGCCGACCGGTTGCTCCCCGAACCACTTCTCTCCCCTGATCCTGACCTCGGAACATTCGAAAATTCCGGCGGTCGGCGCATGCTCCTCCGAATCGAACAACACGCCATAAAGAACGCCTATCGCTTGCTCGGAGGCTATGCCGGTGAGCCTTTCGGCGGATTTGTTGAAACGATTGATACGGCCGTCCATGTCGAACACGATCACGCCCGCATCGAGGCTGTCGAGTATGTTGGCGAGGTGGGCCGAAAGCCGACTATTCGCCTCAAGGGCATCGGTCACGCGCTGATTTATCTCTTCGAGCTGGGCCGCTTGCTTTTCGAATCTTTCGGCCAATTCGTCGTAATCGGCTTGCAGTTTCCGCGCAAGCTCCGACAAAGACATGTAGGAATCGGTGATTTTCTCCAGCTCTTCCATCCGGCGTTTCTGGAAATCCATGAAATTATTTTATCACAAGCCGTAAAAATATCAAGGCAAATTAATGGCTGATTCGATTGCGCAAATCAGAAATAACTTACGATCTCAGCGGCGATCTGTTCCAGCGGCAAAACCTTGTCGGCCAGGTTGTCTTCGACCACCGCCCGGGGCATGCCGTAGACAACGCATGTTTCCTCGTTTTGCGCCAGCACAACGCCGCCCTTTTGTTTGACCAACCGCAATCCCTCCAGACCGTCGTTTCCCATGCCGGTCAAGATGACTCCCAGAACCGCCGAGCCGTAATTTTCGGCTACGGATTTGACCATTACATCGACCGCCGGGCGGTGCAGGGTCGTCGATGGTTCATCCGTCAGGTTGATCGAGTATGAACTGGAATTGAATTTCACAGTCAGATGTTTGCCGCCCCTGGCGATATAGACGACCCCCGGATTGACGGGTTCGCCGTTCTCGGCTTCTTTTACCTCAATCTTGGAAAGGGAATTAAGACGTTCGGCCAGCGATTTGGTGAATGTGGCCGGCATGTGCTGGACTACGGTCACCGGCACCGGTAAGTTTTTGGGCAATAGCGGGATAATCGCCTGAAGCGCGGGGGGGCCTCCGGTGGAAGTGCCGATCGCGACGATATTTATCCGCTTCTTCGGTCTCTGAGGCTGGCCTGCACTCGGGGGAGCGCTCAAAATCGGTTTTTTCAGCGAAGGCGATACGGCGGCCGGACGTCTTATCGATCCGTCGGAACGCCGCGGCTTGTTTCGGGCGATATGCTTAACTTTGCTTAGCAGCTCGTCCTTGATTTTCACGATATCGAGCGCCACATACGATAATTGTTTGGGTATGAAATCGACCGCGCCGAGCGATAAGGCCTCCAGTGTCGCCGCCGCCCCCTCGGTGGTAAGCGAACTTATCATCATAACGGGTGTCGGATTTTCTTCCATAATACGGCGTAGAGCCGTCAAACCGTCCATTCGGGGCATTTCGATATCGAGGGTGATCAGATCGGGCTTGAGCTTGGCCGCCATTTCGATTCCGTCTTCGCCGTTGTGGGCCATGCCGACGACCTCGATTTCGGGATCCGATTCGAGCATGATGGCGATCGCTTTCCTCATGAAAGCGGAATCATCGACTACCAGTACTCTAACCTTCGACATATTATTTTTTCAGGGCCAGATCGAACAGGCCGGCCAGATCGATTATCAATCTTACCCGACCGTCCCCCATTATGGTGGCACCGGCGATACCACGAATGTGACCGAGGTATTCACCGATCGATTTGATCACGACTTCCTCTTGACCCAAAAGCGAATCGACTACGAGGCCGAGTTTGCGATCGGCAAGGCCGACGACGACCACATTGACCTGGCGTCTGGGTCGAGGCGGCAGGTTGAAAAGGAGCTCCATCAAATCGACTATGGGCAAAATCGTATCTCTTAGTCTGATCACCGGTTTGTGATTGACATATTTAACTTCATCGGGAGTAACTACGACGGTCTCCAGGACTGAGCTCAAAGGTATGGCGAAAATGTCTTTGCCGCAGCTCACCAGCAATCCTTGGACGATGGCCAATGTCAATGGAAGTTTGATCGTAACTTTGGAGCCTTCGTTCAATTTGGTGGACAAATCGATCGTGCCTTTCAGCTTTTCGATATTGGTGCGCACCACATCCATGCCGACGCCGCGACCGGAAATATCGGTGGTTTTTTTGGCGGTGGAAAAACCCGGCAGGAAAATGAAAGAGAGCAATTCCTTTTCGGTAAGCTTGGCGGCCTCTTCGCCGCTCACCAGATTGCGTTCGATCGCCTTTTTTCTTATCGCCTCTATATCCATTCCTTTACCGTCATCGACCACTTCGATCACGATATTATTGCCCTCTTGAAAGGCCGACAGCCTTATCGATCCTTTGGGGGGTTTGCCTTTGCTTGCGCGCTCTTCAGGAGTTTCGATACCATGATCGATCGAATTGCGTATCAGATGAATCAGCGGATCGGATATTTCCTCGAGAACCGACTTGTCGAGTTCGGTTTCCTCTCCGGTTATAATCAAATCGATCTGTTTTCCCAGATCGCGGGACAAATCACGCACCATGCGGGGGAATTTGCTGAACACGTTGCCGACGGGCAGCATGCGCATTTTCATGATCGCCATATGGAGCTCGGTGGTAATAAAATTCAGCTGCGCCGCCACCTGTGATAATTGTTCGACCTCTGGTTGGCCCTCCATCTTGGTTTGGAAAATGCCGAGCTGCTGGATAAGGGCGTTTCGACCGAGCACGAGCTCGCCGACCATGTTAACCAGATTATCCAGCCTTTTGACATCCACCCTGATCGTCGATTCTCCTTTGATCGAATAGTTTTTCTGACTGACGTTTGCCGCGGCGGAGGGTGTGGATTTACCGGGGGCGTTTTCGACATTTGCCCCGGGCTTATCGGCTTTTGCGGAGGACTTTTGGTCGGCGGCATTCAAGGACGGTCCGGTTTCGCTACGTTGTTTTTCCGCCGCAGGAACGGATTCGACTTTGGAGTTCGCCGATGAAGTTTCCGTTTTTTCGGATTTCAGCATCGATTCCAGACGGGAGATGATCGCGGCGGTATCGGTTCTGCCTTGCCTTTTTTCGATAATATCGTTGAGGGTGAGTTTCAGGACATCGACCGATTCGAGCAGAATATCCATGCCGTCCGGAGTGATCGTCAATTCGCCTTTACGCAGCTTGTTAAGGACGTCTTCCATTTTATGGGTGAGCCGCATCAATTCGTTGAAACCCAAAAATCCGGCTCCCCCCTTAAGGGTATGGGCGCCCCGGAATATTTCGTTCAGGAGATTGAGGTTACCAGGGTCTTTTTCGAGTTTGACGAGATTGGAATCGAGGCCGCCGACTATTTCCCTGGCCTCGACCATGAACTCCTCGATTATAGTTTCCATTTCGTCGAGGTCATAACCGGATTCACCCATCGACTGCTCCCGCTGTTTAATCTTAGTTCAATCTGTCTTGACTATCGACGAAATCAAGTCGTCGACTTCGCGCTGCTGATTTTGATGGACGGCATCGTATTTGGCGTTGGGATCGAACGCTCTGTTTTTTCGTCCGTTTTGAACGATTTCGGTTTCTTTGGCCATGCCGGTGCTTACAAGCAACGTCTTGAGTTTGCCCTCGACGTCCTCAAGCTGGCTGACCGCGTGGTCTATCTGTTGCGACGTTATATCCTGGAATTGGAGTGCTTCCATTATCACCATGGTGTCGCCGAGATTGGCGTTGGCGTTGTTTTTGATTTGATCGAGCAATTTGCCGATTTCGGCGTTTTTTCCCAGGCCGGATTCTATCGTCGACTCGATTTTCTGACAGATCTCGATTATCTCCGAATTTCGGTTGGTCAATAATTCGACTATATCGAGAACCTTATGCGTCGCTTTCTCCGTCTGCTGGGTGACTTTTTCGAGCTGCATCGTCGTGCTGGGTACTTTTTCGGAAGACTCCTGTATCGGCTGTTTTATCTGTCTGAATAATTCCATCATTTTGCCTATGGAGGAGGTCAGCTCGTTCAGCTCGCGGCGGATCTTATCCACCATCTCTGGATTTTTGCCGGGCATTTGAGCTCCTTTCTAAGCCGAGGCCAAAACCTGATTGATTTTTTCGGCGATCGTTTCCGGAGTGAACGGCTTCACGATATAATTGTTTACACCCGCTTTGATCGCCTGCATTATGTCTTCCTTGACCGACCGCGTGGTAACCATTAGTATCGGCAGTGATTGAAGTTCGGGATCGGATCTGACAGAATTGACGAACGTCAAGCCGTCCATTTCGGGCATATTCCAGTCGGTGATTATGAAATCGAATTTGTCGGTTTTGAGCTTCGCCAGCGCGTCTTTGCCATCAGAGGCTTCGCTGACGTCCTCGAAACCGGCGCGCTTGAGGGTATTGACGATAATGCGCCTCATTGTCGGCGAATCGTCAACAGCCAGGATCTTCAAGTTTGGCAAGGCAACGCCTCCTTCAAACAGGTTGTTTTGCCGGAATGTATTTTGTCACTTCGGCAAGCAGCACATCGGGCCGGAAAGGCTTGACCAGATAAGATGAGGCGCCGGCCTCGCTGCCTGCTTTCTTGTCGCATTCGTCTTCTTCGGAGGAAAGAATTATTATCGGAAACGCCGAATACTGTTCGTTCGCTTTGAGAGTCTTTATGAACTCGTAACCGTCTATATTGGGCATGTTCAGATCGGTGATCACCAGATCGACGGTTTCTCCGTTTTCGCTCAGGGTCGAGAGTTTTTCGAGAGCATCCATTCCGTCGCAAGCGGTCACCACTTTGAATCCCGCCGATCTCAATGTGAAGGACACAAATTTGAGTATGGTCGGCGAATCATCGACGATTAAAATCGTTTTGCCGTTCATAGCATTCTCTCAGCGCTATTCCTTTTGATATACCAGCCCGTTTTTGAAATAGACCAGTTTGAAGGCTTTGGTTATGCCATGCAGCGACTCGGCATGGCCGATAAAATAATATCCTCCTTTTATCAGACTCGAATAAAAACTTCGCACCACCTTGCGTTTGGCATCTTCTGAAAAATAAATCGTCACATTTCGACAAAAGATTACGTCTATATCCTTGATTAAGGACATCTTGGTCGAATCGAGAAGATTTATCTGCGAAAATTTGACGTATTTTTTAACGTCGTCGTTGATATGATAAACGTTTCCCTTTTTGGAAAAATACTTCGCAATATAATTCGGGGGTGTTGTGCGCAATGTCAATTCGTGATAAATCCCTTTGCGCGCCGCCTGCAGGACGGTCTCGGATATGTCATTGGCGATTATTTCCACGTTATAACTGGCAAGTCTCGGCACTTTATCCATGAGAATCATGGCCAAGGTATATGGCTCCTCGCCGGTCGAGCATCCGGCGCTCCAGATCCTGATATTTTTATTCCCGCTGTCGTCTTTTCTTTTCAAAACCAAAGGCAAGACTTCATCGGAGAAAGCCTGAAGTTGGGGCAAATTTCGGAAGAAGGAGGTTTCGTTGGTAGTCAGCAGATTTACCAAAGCGTTGAATTCGGCCGTGCCGGTGTCGAACTTGACCATATAAAAATAATCTCGGTAGCTTTTGGCTCCGATCTGCGACATACGGTTGGCCAGCCTGTTTTTGACCAAATACAATTTGTTATCCGCGAAATACATTCCCGTGCGTTCATGAATGAAGTCGCGGAACAAGACGAAATCTTCCTGGGATAGCTCCGGAATATCGATGGTTGCTTCCAACGGCATATTACCGAGCCTCGTGTTGCAAAATTTTTCTGCCGTCGGCCGCTGCGGCTTTGCTTGCTGTGTCAATTTCCCGGGGCATCTAAAGCCTCCTGAGCGGCGGCTCTTATCTCATCATTTTCCGAGGCCGCAAGCCGCTGCAGCGCACTTATCGCCTTGGGTTCTCCGGATTTCGACAGGAAATTTACGATGGCGATCTGAATGAAAGGCGGCTGATTCAAGGCAATTTCGGCGAGCTTGTCTAGGCATTTGCGGTCACACGTGCCCGCCAAGGCGTTTATCGTATAGAATCGCACCCAGGGGTCGTCGTCATCGAGCAATACTTGAATATGGTCGGCCGCTTTTTCTTTGGCGACGCTCAAATAGGCATCGACGACCGCCTTTCGCACTTCAGGGCTTTCGTCGGTCAAAAGATAGGTCAAATTTTCCTCGAGTTTGGAATGACCGATTTTGGCCAACCCGAGCAAGGCATACTTGCGCACCTCGGCCACGTCACTGCCTAGCGCCTCCAATAGAATATTCGCCGCGGCCTCGCTGCCGATCCAACCCAGCGCCCTGGCAGCAAGAATTTTTCGGTTTTTATCGCCTTGTTCGAGGTCTTTTTTGAAAAATTCGACCGTCTTGCTTCCGTCGATTAAAATCATGGCCCCCAGGCATGCCTCCCGCACATCCGGATATTCGTCGTCGAGATACTTGAACAGCCGTTCCACGATCGAGATGTCGCCGGAAAATCCGAGCGATTTCAACGCCTCGGCGCGAACATGTCCCACCTCGTCGTCCGCGAGCGCCAGCAGCGCCTCTATAGCCTGGGAATTGCTGTATTTCGACAGCGCCTTGCACACGGCGATCCTGACATTCGGATCCGGCGATTTGGCTTCGGGCAACACGACTCCGAAAAGCTCCGAGGATTTAAGGAATGCGGACACCTCGATCAGATATTTTTTGACAAGATCGTTCCCTTGTTGAATTCCTTTCTTGATCTCATCGAGACCCGAATCGCCTGCGATTCTAAGCGCCCCCAGAGCCAGATCGACGATCGATTGATCCGGATCATTCAGGGCTTTGATAAGCGCGGCCGTCACCTTCGGTCCGCTCCAGAACGCAAGTTCCCTTATTACTGCCGATCTTACGCCCGGATCGTCGCTTAATGCGGCATCGATCAACATATCGACTATCTGCCCGCCGGAAATTTCATCGATTTTCTTTCGTCCGCCGTTGCCGGCGATCTTGATTATCGTGCTCAAGACGGTTCCGCGCAATTGCTTGTTATCGCTTCCCAGAAGCTCGAAAAGAATCTGCGCTGCCTCCGGGGAACCGATTTTTCCCAGCGCTTCGACCGCAGCGTAAACTATGACGATATTATTCGAGCGTGTTTTTTCCCGCAGCACCGGCATCGCCTCCGGCGACCCGATATTCCCGAGGGCTTCGATCGCCTGCAACTCGGCCAGGGGATGTAAGCGGCAACAATCGATCAAGGCCGGGACCGCCTCGGGTCTGCCGATACGTCCGAGAGCCTCGGCAGCCGAACCAACTACGTTGTCGTTGGGATCGTTAAGCAGCTCGACCAATCTGGGCACGAATGCCGAATCACCCGTCAGCGCCATAATATCGACGATGAACTTACGGACGTCCTTGTCCGGGGAGAAAGATTCGTCGAGCAACGGTTTGGTCGCCGCCTTGCCGATTTTGACCAGGATTTCGGCGGCCAGATTGCGCACGGAAATATCGACGTCATACAAAAGGCGGCAGAGCTCCGCCGCTTGTTTTTCGTCGCCGCTTTGGGCAAGCTCGTTGGCGGCGTCCTCGCGGATGAACCTATCCGTGCTTTTCAGCGAGGCCACAAGCTCGGATAAGGGCTCATTCCGGCTGTCGACGATTCCGGCCGATGGGGTGGCGCGCATGGCCGTTCACCTTACTTAAAACTTGCCAGCGCCCGCTTTTCATCGGGATAAATCTCGAAAATATTCGACAGCTGCGTTATGTCGAATATTTCCCGGACGTAGGGCGCCAAATTCGTCAGTTTAAGCGTGCCGTGGTTGTTTCGCACTTCTTTGAGTATCGAGACCAGCGCACCCAAACCCGAACTATTGATGAAATCGACCTTATCCATATTCAGAAGCATCTTGCCGGTCTCCCGGCCGATCGTCTCTTTCGATGCCTCTTTCAACAGCGCGGCGCTGGAAAGGTCCAGCCTGCCGTTAAGGTTCAGGATCGCGACATCGCCTTCGATTCTTTTTTGAATATCCATAACTCCTCCGACTATTTTATTGTATCGACATTGCTTTGGCTATTCAGGTCGAATTCGGCCTTGATTAAGGTTTTATTGTCCGGCAGCGTGCTCACTTCGAATTTCGAACACAATCTGCATACGATTTTCAAGCCCCTTCCCGATTCCTCGATCACCTGAGGAAAGTCCGACGGCTCAATTTTCATATCGACCGGAAAAGTGCCTGTATTTATTATGCTGAACGAAAATTTCCGCCGGTCGAAATCCGCCTGAAACTCGATAAAATCATCGGGGTAAGCATAAGAGCCGTGCAGGTAAGCGTTGGTGACCAGCTCGGACATTATCAGCCTGAGGTGGTAGGCCTGCCGGGCGCCGTCGGCCGCGGATTCGGAAATGGCTCGGATTATTTCCTCGGCCAGGGGCAGCGTGGTCCTGGAGGACGAAATGCGGACGTTGATATTGCCGGTCATCGATTCACCTCGATCAACATCAGGGTTGTATCGTCGATTCGTCCGGGATCGAAAGAAAATTCGCCCATAAGTGATTTCAATTTTTTAAGAAATTCCGGCCAGCCGAGGTTCGCGTTTTCGAGAATGAAACGGGTAACCTTTTCGATACCGAGCATTTCATTTTTCGCGTTCACGCATTCGAACAAGCCATCGGTGAAAATAACCAACTTATCGCCCCGAATCATACGGATACGAAATTCTTGGAAATCGATGTTCGGAAATTGTCCGAGAATGGTGCCGCCGCTTCCAATTTTGATGAGTTCACTTCCTCTTATCATTAAACATGGCGGATGTCCGGCATTCACCAGCGTAATTTCCCGCTCGGTAAAATCCAATAGGCCCATGACCATGGTCACGAATACACCGTCGAGCTTTTCGGTATCGCGGCATAGCAGGTTGTTCACCTTTGCGGCGAGTTGGGCCAACGAGCCCATATTTTCGGCGGCCAATCGGATATAAGCTCTCGTGGAGGCCATGGTCAGCGCGGCGGGCACTCCCTTATTCGACACATCGGCTACGACAACCAGATACTTCCGCGGAGAAATCTCCAGAATATCGAAAAAGTCACCTCCGAGCTGAGCCGCCTGGGCGTTATAGGCGAAAATCGACACCTCATCGAGCACGATTTCCTTTTCCGGCATCAAGCAATGCTGAACATGACGGGCAATCTGAAGTTCCTGATCGAGCTTTTGCTTTTTCAGGGTTTCTTGGTGAAGCTCGGCGTTGATTATGGCCACGGCGGCGAAATTGCCTATCATTTCGAGAGCGAACTTATCCTCCGGATCGAAACCGGCATCGCTCATTTTGTTGGCGACGGCTATGGCGCCGATAACCCGATCCCGGCTTTTCAATGGAGACACCAGCAGGGATTGAATATTGACGTTGCGATGCGAAGGCGATAATTCAGGATCGAAAGCGATCTTGCCCATCGCGAGAGATTCGCCGCTTTCCCGCACATGTTCGTAAATATTTTTTCCCGATTCGGTTTTTATCAGGCTGGTAATTTCCGCCGATAACCCCCAGCTCACCGACCGCACCCCTCCCTGCTTTCCGTAAATTACGAGTTCGCCCACTTCCCCTCGCACCATGCTGACGGCTGTTTCGATTACCATCGGCAACACCACCTCGAGGTCGAGGATACTCGTGAACACCGTGCCGATCCGGGATAATTCTATAACTTTGGATATCTGATCCTCAAGCTTATCCTCGAGCTGGCTTATCCGTTCTTCGAGAGCTTCGCCGATTTGGAATATATTGCCGATATTGCCGGTTACGTCCTGAAGGTCTAATTCCTGAGGAGCCAATTTCCTATTCCTGCCTGTTTCGGACCTAAGCCGAATCGCGTTTTGCCGCAGCCGCTATTCTCTGCTGCATTGAACCAGTTGAAGTGAATCGATTATGATTTCTTTGATCGTGCTCAAGAATAAGGGCTTACGATAGATCTTGGGAATTCCGAACACTTTTTGAATATTCTCCATTTCCTTGTCGAAATAGCCTGAGATCAAAGCGATCGGGAACTGCGGATGCTCGTTGCGGATATGCCTGAGAAGATCTATGCCGTTGCGACCCGGCATCATGACATCACAAATGATCAGCATGATCTTGTTCGGATCAAAATTCATCAACGCCTCATCGACACTGGTCACAACAAGAGGTGAAAACTTCAGACTTCGCAAATAGGCGGCGATTTGGGCGCCGATTTCCGGTTGATCGTCGACGACGAGTATCCGCTTAGCCTGGGACATAGCTATACCTGCAAATAAATAATCGGCAGGGAAAAGGATATAGTTAAGCGCTTAATTGAATTATTGTGCCGGAAGCCGGAATCGAACCGGCACGGATGTTGTCATCCGAGGGATTTTAAGTCCCTTGCGTCTACCAATTCCGCCATTCCGGCAGGATAACGGTGTAAAAAGGCGGCTTCCGGATTCGAACCGGAGAATAGAGGTTTTGCAGACCTCCGCCTTACCCCTTGGCTAAGCCGCCCTTGTGCGCTTTTCAGCCGGTCCGCGTTAAATTGTAAAACGAACCGCTTTCAAACTTTTTCAATATAGAACCACGCATTTTTCGAGTCAAGCGAAATTGGACGCAACCACGCCGTAATCCATAGTGGAAATTCCACGGTCGTTTCAAAAAGAAACCATCGCCTAAGGATATGACGATAATCATTCGGTTTGCCTTTTCCGATCGTTTACGCGGCGGAGGGAACGATTCACATGCCATTCTCGATCGACATGCTGGAATCGCCGAAATGTGACCTGCCGTCGCTACGGTCTGCCGCGCGAAATAATCGGTGGCTTCAGGCACTCTATAGATTAGGTCCGCGGCGCTCCGGGACTCCGTGCGCCGGCAAAAGATGCAACGGATGTTCGCGTATCCTGCTTGTCGCCCGGCCCGATATGATGTATCTTATTAGATGTGCATTTCTTTTTTACGATCGGTTACGAGGGGATGACGCCGGAACGATTCGATGATATGTTAAGGCGGCATGGCATCGAGCTTTTATTCGACATAAGGGACAACCCATACTCCAAAAAAGCAGGATTTACCAAAGGCGAATTGGAACGGCGGCTTGCCGGCCTGGGGATAAAATACGCTCATCTGAAAGAGCTCGGTTGTCCCCGCTGGTTGCGCGAGGAAACACATAGCACAAAAGACTACCGGGCTTATTTCACCCGATATCGTGAAATTCTGGAATCTCGCACTGACGCGTTGATGATTGTCGCCAATGAAATCAAAAGCCGCAAAATATGTTTGATGTGCATGGAAAAAAGATACAAAAGGTGTCATCGCAAAGCCGTTGCCGAAAAACTGATTGAAATCGATCCGGAACTTTCGCATATCGATTTAAGATAAAGTGGTAAGAAATCCGTCCTATTCGGTGCACCTGCAAATCGACTTGCAATCGGCTGATCGGGTTTGTAAATTCGGGGTGGGTAGCGAGGATTAGGACTAAAGGAGAATTGACCATGACGGCCATAAACAGAGAAATCGCAAGAATCGAATCTCCCACTCTGCCGCTTACCGGATTGAAAGCGTTGATGCTGAATGCAGCCCTTATATTAGCCGCCGCGCTGTTGCCGGCGGTCGTTCATCTGCTCGGGCTGCCGGTGCGGCTTTTATTGCCTATGCACTGGCCGGTGTTGCTGGCAGGGTTGGTGTATGGCTGGCGGGGCGGCCTCCTGGTCGGGGCTGCGAGTCCGCTTGTCAGCAACTTGATTTCGGGGATGCCGTTGCCGCTGATCATGCCGGCGATGACGTTAGAGTTGGCGGCCTATGGTTTTATCACCGGTTTATTGAGGGAGAAAGTCGGGCTTTCGGGCCTTAAATCGGTCGCTTTGGGAATCATTTCCGGCCGGATCGTTTTTGTCGCGTCAGTATTGATTATGTCGTCTTATTCGGGATCATTAGGTGACTACTTAAGGGTTGCGCTTTTGCCCGGATTACCAGCAGCGGTCATTCAGATTGCGTTGTTGCCGCATTTGGCGAATAAGTGGGCTCGATAGACCGACTGCGCAGACTGAAAAGCACCACTAAGTATTATACAAGTCGAACTGAACATCGACCAGACGAACCGGCTGCGCAACGATTGCCGGCAGAGCTCGCCGGATCGATTGCGCGAATGCGAAAATTGGGCGCCTGTCGCCGGCCTGTCAATTTCCAACTCAATGATCATTATCGGTTTTGACTTTCGAAAACCATAGGTGAAATAAAAACCGAAATAAAAAAAGCGGGAAACGGGGCTCGAACCCGCGACCCCAACCTTGGCAAGGTTGTGCTCTAGCCAACTGAGCTATTCCCGCAGGCGATTCTTAATATATTCCCGCCGTCGATTCTGTCAAGCCAAAAGAGGTTTCTATCGACGGCAATCCCCTATAATCGGCGCCGGACCCAGCCCCTTGAAATAACGCACCAGATAAGTGATATCTGCGGCGTTCACCGTGCAATCGCCGTTGGCGTCGGCCCGCAACAGCGGTGGATCGGGCGGCCCCACCAATCCCTTGAAATAAGCGACTAGGTAAGTTACATCGGTCCCCCGCGTTTCCCCGTTGTTGTTGGTATCGCCGGGAACAAACAGCGCCCTAATACGCGCCGAGAAAACGTCCTGATTGAAATTGCGCGTATCCGTCCAGGCCATCTGAACATCGCCCTGAAACGCGGAAATCCCGATATATTCGCCTAGCAAACCGGCTAATCGAGCATCGGAAGGATCGGACGAAACCGTGCTGATGCGATGATTTATCTCCCAGGTTCGCCCGCCGTCGGTCGATCTCGTGTAATACAGATTGTAAAGAAGATTCTGCGGATCGTCGCGACGGTCGAAAAAACAAACATGCAAGATGCCTCTGTCGATCGCCACCCAGGGATGGAATTGGTCACGCTGATTTCCGAACGTATCGTCATTGATTCTAACGGGGGAGCTCCAGCTCATCCCGCCATCGGTCGAACGCCGCATCCAGATGTCCCAATCATTTTGGCCGTCGGCATAAATTATATAAATATTTCCATAATAAGGGCTCGTCGAATCCGTATCGCAGACCATAGCCGGATAGGGAAAAGAAAGTATCCCCCCGTTCAATTCGCGAAGAGTAGAATTCAAATTGAAAGCGGTGGTTTGCGGGACATATGTCTGGCCGTAATCGGATGAATAACCGAATGCGATCCTGGGCGAAGCTGATTGCTGATACCAAGCGATATAGACGACACCGCCCGCGCCGACCGCCGCCACCGGCCATTGCACGTAATCATTGCCGTTGTTAGATACGCCCAGCGGAGCGCTGAAAGTCTGACCGCCATCGGTAGTGCGCACCGCCATTATCTGAGTGCGCGTCAAATTGTCGAAAAACCTCGACCAAACGATATAAATGTTTCCGTCGCCCACACCGCCGGTTTGGTCCATGGCGAGCCATTCTTTGTCCTCGAATACGTTCGGCTGATCGGCTACGGCGTAAACCGGAGCCGACCAACTGACGCCGCCGTCGGTCGAACGTTGGAATCCTATCGCCGAGGGCTGACTGGTGCCGCCGGTGTATAGGCTGAGCGTGCCCGCATAAAATACGCCGTTTCTATCGACCCAGAGCACCGGATCGCTTTGCCAGGGATACGGCATGACGACCAAAAGCGTGTCATGCCAAGTCTGGCCTCCATCGAAAGTATACCCTATTCCCACCCGCCTGTAGCCGAGGCGGAAATCGCGCCAGATCGCCACTGCGTTATTTAAGTTGGTGGGATTTATGCAAACCATCTCCTCGTTTTGCAGCTGCCCGCCGACATCGTGATTGATCTGGATGTTTGCCAGAGAGGTCGCGATTTCATTCCCGCGGTCGCCGATTTTGGAATCGCTGAAAGCCGGCAATGCCGACAGCGGAAACGGTTTCGACAGATCGAGTGCCGGTAGGGACGGACAATAGGCGGCGGTTGCAACCACAATTATTAAGCAGACAGCCTTCGAATACTTTTTCCCTCGCATCGGAATCTCCCTGTTTATCGAGGAATCCACCTTGACACAATATATGCGTTATTCGACATTTTGCCACGGCAATTTCGATTTTTTCGGTAAAACCGGCTGAAAAATACTGCGTTTCGCATTGGTTTTTCGGACCCGCCTATCTGTTGAGAATTCGTAAACTTTTCAGCACCGACACTTCGGTGAAATGGAGGATTCGATGGCGGGATATCCCAAAATATGGGTAACCAAACTTTACAGCAACGAGTGGTTCCTGGGGCTCTCTAACGCTCAACGCGGCCTCTGGCTGCAGTTAATCTGTTTGGCGAAACTCGGCGGAGATTCCGGGCGGATCGCCGCCCGAGGATTCGCCTCGCTGGCGCAACAATGCGGCATGGATAGAGCCACGCTGCAGAAAACTCTTAGGAAATTCGAAAGCGACGGCAGAATCGAGCTTCTATCCAATCCCGAAGGAACCCTGATCGTTCGCATACCGAGCTATCAGTATTACCAATCGCTTAGAGCCAAAAACGAATTCGCCCAGCTGCTGAAAATTCGTTATGGAAACGACGAAAATTCGGCGCAAAGCCGTCATCAAACAGCCCAGAGCGAACCAGACCGGAAAAAAACAGAACTCAACCGTCCCGAGCAGTCAACCATCGGTGATCGAGGTTCAGCGGAAAAACAATCCATTCTTCCGTCACCTGGAGAGAAGCCGCCTGATTTTTCAGATAAACCTCAATCAAATCCGCCGGAACACAACGAGCAGAGGCGATCAACTGATTCAGGCGGATCCTCAGTGCAGAATAAAGACCAACCGATAAGGAAAGAATATTCAAAGCGCTGGATGGATTCAGCCGCGAAAGCCGCTTTTTTCGCCGCTCGGGCGGTACAAAGTAAATTCGGCCCGATCGAGCCGCAGGAAGTCAGGTCGCTTCTTATCGGAAGCGATAGCATATCCGGATTCGGCAGTCCGCAGAGGTTATTCTATGCGGTGGACAAAATCAAACCGCCGGTGGCCAATCCGGTTGCGATTCTATGGGATTTTCTGAAAAACCCCACGAAGTACCTTACCGATGACGAGTATGATCGGTGGAAGCGAATGAATCGATAAAATCATTCGCAATACGCGGAATTGAGCAAAAACCGCCGGCTATGATGCTTTGGGGCGAATGTTCGCGGTTCAAGCATGCAGACACGCTATCATTGGGGGACAAGGCGGACGGTCATTCCGATTTTGTGCGCGACCGAAATAACAAACCGTTTGCACGGACTATCGGCTGCGTTGCAGCGCCGCCCGATAAACTTCCTCGTATTTCTCGGCGGAGAAATCCCAGGAGAAATCTTTGCTCATGCCCCGGCGCATCAGGTCGCTCCAAAGCGGTTTGTTTTTGTAAACCTCGATCGCGAATTTCACGGCTTTCAGCATTTCGCGGCTCGAGTAATTTTTGAAAACGAAACCGGTGCCGGTATTGCGGACCGGGTTTAGATTTTCAATCGTATCGGCCAGCCCGCCGGTCTCGCGCACGATTGGCACCGTTCCGTAGCGAAGGCTGTAAATCTGGTTCAACCCGCACGGCTCATATCGCGATGGCATCAGGAAAATATCGGAGCCGGCCTCGATCAGATGCGCCAGCTTGTCGTCGAATTTGAGCACCACCGCCAGTTTCTTGGGGTGTTTGCGGGAGAGCTCCTGCAACAGATTTTCGTAAACCGGATCGCCGGTCCCGAGAATAACCATCTGAATATCGAGTTTGAACAGCTCCTCTTTGGTTTCGGCGATCAGGTCGAATCCCTTTTGCGATGCCAGCCGCGAGATCATGCCGATCAAGGGGACATCGCGGCGCACCAACGGCAATTTGACCAGCCGTTTTAGCGCCAGCTTGTTTTTGGCCTTGGCGGCAAGCTTATTCGAATCATAATTGGCTGCGATAAGCGAATCCGTGGCCGGGTTCCAGATTGAATAATCGGCGCCGTTGAGGATACCGAACAGATCAGCCGCCCTTCTTTTCAACACTCCCTCCAAGCCACAACCATACTCCTCCGATTGCTGAATCTCCTCGGCATATCTGGGCGACACGGTCGTCAAGACGTCGGCGTATTCGATTCCCGCTTTCAGAAAATTCAGTTTGCCGTAAAACTCGAACGGCCCGGTCGCGTAAAACAGCTTTTGATCGAATCCGAGCTCGGCGAACGATTCGGCAGGAAAAAGCCCTTGATAACCGATATTATGAATCGTCAAGATGGTTTTTGTGCTTTCGAAAAAGCTGGACGGTTCCAGGCCGTTTTTCAGATATGCCGGTATCAAACCGGATTGCCAGTCGTTGCAATGGATCAGGTCGGGTTTCGAATTCAACGCGGCCAGGGAACGCAGCACCGCTCTGGCGAAAAAGGCAAACCGAAGATGATTATTTTCCCAGTCTTTTCCGGTTTCCGGCGATACATATAATCCATTTCTGGCGAAATAGGCGTCGTTTCTTATAAAATAGTAATCGCAATCTGATCCGGGGAGACGGCAATGATGCAAATTAAAATTCTCGGTGCGGCCGGGAAGCCCGCAGTCAAGGCTGGTCTTGACGGATGCAATGCCGAATCGGTTTTTATCGACAGCTGCATACAGCGGCATGAATACCGACACGGCATGTCCCCTGCGACATAGGGCATCAGGTAAAGCGCCGGCGACATCGGCCAAACCTCCGGTTTTGGCGAACGGCACGACCTCCGGCGAAACGAATGCGATATCGAGCTTGCTCATGAGACAGCCCTCAATGCACCGCCACCGGTTGTAATTCGAGCTCTCTCAGAAATTTCGCGGCATCCTCGGGAATCGTGGGATTGATATAAAATCCCGATCCCCATTCGAAACCGGCGACTTTGGTGAGCTTGGGGATTATCTCGATGTGCCAGTGGTACTCCTTTTGATCACGGCTATCCAGCGGCAAAGTGTGAATCATCATGTTATACGGCGGACGGTTCAGCGCCAGAGCCAACCGCTGCAACGATTCCTTGAGAATCGCAACCAGACCCGTCAACTGCTGAGATGTGAGATTTTCGAACCGGGATTCATGGTAACGCGGCAACAACCAAGTTTCGAACGGGAATCTCGAGGCGAACGGCTCTATAGAAAGGAAAAGGTCATTGCTCGCGATAACGCGCGTTTTCTCATTGAGTTCTTGCTTGATAATATCGCAGAATATACATCTTTCCTTATAATCGTAATACTTCTTGGCTCCCTGAAGCTCCTCGATCACCCTCTTCGGCAAAATCGGGGTGGCGATCAATTGGGAATGCGAATGCTCGAGCGAGGCGCCGGCCGCCTCACCCTCATTTTTGAAAATAAGTATATATTTGAATCTCGGATCTTTTTTAAGGTCGTTGATCCGTTCGATGAAAGCGCGGATTATTTTTTCTATCTGCGATGGTTCGAGATCGACCAGGTCTTTCATATGATCCGGCGTTTCGATTATCACCTCATGGGCGCCGATGCCGTTCATTTTGTCGTAAATACCCTCCCCCTCGCGGTTGAGATCACCCTCAATACGCAAAGCGGGAAATTTGTTGGGCACGACCCTGATCGACCAACCGGGCGAATTGGGACTCGATCCGTTCTCTCTGATTGAATAAACCTCCGGCGGCGTCGAATTCTCGTTCGAGGGGCAGAAAGGACAAAGTTTACTCTCTTTGGCCTTGACCGCACTGGAAAAATCTGTCGGGCGTTTGCCTCTTTCCGTGGAAATTATCACCCATCTGCCGACGATCGGATCTTTTCTCAGTTCAGGCAATTTTTCCTCCGATTCTTATAAATCAAAGATATGATCGATTCCGTCATTCCATTATCGTCAGTTTGTAATAAGCATTTTAACTTACGACATAACAAACTCGAAGAAGCTCACGCCTCTGCATATTTATCGGCGAGCGTTTCAAACAACCTTTCGTGGAATTCGGTAAAATCGACGTTTCTCCGGCTCATCGCCATTTTGGCAATCTGGATTGCTTTATCCAATTCGAACCTTATCATGGATTTCGGGGTTCCCCATGTGAACGACGGTATTTCCCTTTGCATGAACAACCCGCCGCCGAACAAGTTGCAGCAAAAACCGACAACTATGCCGGTATTGAATAAAGTTCCGATTCCGGTTTTGGTGTGATCGCCGATCAAACTGCCGACTTTGATCATACCGGTGTCGAATTCTTTCCCTTTTACTACTGTTTTGACCGAAGTGTAGTTGTTTTTCAGATCGGAATTGGTGGTGAGAGCGCCCAGATTCACCCATTCTCCGATATACGAATGTCCGATAAATCCTTCGTGGCACTTATTGGAATAGCCTAAAATTACCGACTCCTCGAGTTCGCCGCCCACTTTGCATACGGGGCCGATACTGCACCCTTCCCTTATCAGCCCGGCCATAATTCGCGTATTTGGCCCGATATATGCCGGTCCCTGGATAAGGCTGCGCGGCTCGATATAAACGCCTTCATCGATTACGATCGGACCGGCTTCGGTATCGAAATATGCGCCCGGTGCGACTTTCGCCTTTTTATGCACCAGCGCCTTCCCTTTAGTCGTAAATACACCCGAACGGCTTTTCTGATTTTTCATTTTGCGATAGTCGAACTCGATCATCCGGGCGTTATCGCCGATCATGTCCCAGAGATTCGCATAGCGCGGCCAGCTTTTCCGGCGGAATTCGAATTCGATGAGCGAGGGGTTTTCAGGCAGCGACAAGATCCAATCGGCCAGCCGTTTCAGGGAGCCGGCAGTGAGTTTGCCGCCGAGCAGAATGCCGTCATCGAAATACAATATGTCCGGTTTAGCCGACACCAATTCCTGAAAAACGGCAGTATCGGGCTTAAGGCATGAATTCACCAATATGGTATCGCAGCGGGCCGGTTTGATCTCATTGACGGCCGAATTTTCATGACGTATGCGGGTTAAATCGGCAAGCTCTTTGCGGCAGATTATCGACAGCTCGGCCGGACGAAAGTACAATCGCAATCTTTCGAGAAAGGTATGGCAACCGATAAGGAGATCGAATATCGGGTGCATTTCGGATATCGGATAAAACCCGCCCCACTGATCATCTTCGAATACTATCAGGTTCAATATGTTCATATTCGACGGTCCCCTGAGCTTATTTCAATTTATTTCGAAGCCGTTTTATAAACAGGCTTAACCTAAAAAGATACTTTCGGCGGCTCCTTTTTTTCCGAAACGACCTCATAAAATTGGCGCGGATTATGTCCGAAAGTCGAGGCGAATAAGTTTGCCGGAAAAGTTTGCTGCTGCGTATTATAGTCGCGCACAGTCTGGTTGTAAATCGATCTCGATCGTGCTATATCCTCCTCGAGGACGGCCAATTGCGCCTGCAATTCCCGAAAATTCTGATCGGCTTTCAAATTGGGATAGTTCTCCACGACCGCGAAAAGCGATTTCAGGGCTCCCGAAAGCCCCTCGTTGGCGCCGAATCTTTCCGCAGGCGCGGAGGCGCTCAATAAAGCTCCCCTCGACTGAGTAACGTTTTCGAGCACCGATTTTTCGTGGCCGGCATATCCTTTCACCGTGGCCACGAGATTGGGAATCAAGTCGGCCCGCCGGGTGAGCAAAACATCTATCTGACTGAAAGTCTCATCTACCCGGTTGCGCAGGTTTATCAGTCGGTTATAGATCGATATCAGCAACACGATCGGAATTCCGAACAATAACAACAGAATAATCAAGATCGCGAACATTACTTATCACCCCCTGGCGAGATCGTTAATGTAAGCACCGAGCTTTTTATGCAGCGATGGATTATTCAAGGCAAGTATCCGGACCGCTAAAAGGGCTGCGTTTTTTGCGCCGTGCGAACCGATAGCGGTCGCCGCCACCGGCACGCCTGCCGGCATCTGGACGATCGACAATAAGGCATCGACACCGCCGAGCGCCGAACCTGCCATAGGCACACCGATCACCGGCAGAAAAGTGTTGGCGGCGATGACGCCCGGTAATGCCGCAGCCATTCCCGCCGCTGCGATAATAACCTTTATGCCCGAGTCGGCGGCTGCTTTGGCCAATTCCATCGTCCGCACGGGATTGCGATGCGCCGAGCAGATTTCGCACTTATAAGCGACTCCGAAATTATCCAGAACATTCAAGCACTCGGTCATCGTTTTTTCATCCGATTTGCTTCCCAATACGACGAGAATTTCAGCCGTATCGCTCACATTATCCCCCGAGGTGGATTATTGGCGCGCCACCCTATATCTTTGCGGTAATGCATCTGCTCGAAATTGATTTTATCGACGCAATGATAGGCGTTTCGCAACGCTTCTTTAAGATTGACACCAATGCCCGTTACTCCGAGAACGCGGCCGCCGGCGGTAACTAATTTGCCGTCGGCGATCGCCGTTCCGGCATGAAACACCAGCCCTTCGTCCGGCGCGATATTCTCGATCCCGTTTATCGGAAAGCCGGTTCGGTAGTTATCGGGATAGCCGCCTGAGGCCAAGACGACACAGGCTGCGGATTTATCGGACCATCTGACATCATCGGTGTGAATGAATCCCTCGGCGATATCGGCGAAAATTTCGGCCAGGTCGCTTTCGAGCAACGGCAGGACCGCTTGAGTCTCCGGATCGCCGAACCGGCAATTATATTCGAGCACTTTGGGGCCTCTATTGGTAATCATAAGACCCATATATAATACGCCGCGGTAGATTCTGCCTTCTTTCGCCAGCCCCCTGATAGTCGGCTCGAGAATCTGCTCCTGCAAGGTCTGGGTCAGCCTCTGATCGATAAATGTCGCTGGTGCGTAGGCTCCCATGCCGCCGGTATTCGGCCCCCGGTCGCCGTCGAAAATACGCTTGTGGTCCTGCGACGGCACCATCGGCACGATATTCTTGCCGTCGGTGAACGCCATCAAGGTCACTTCTTCGCCCTCAAGACATTCCTCGATCACCAATTTCATGCCGGCGCTGCCGAACATTTTTTGAACCATTAGTTTCTCTACAGCCCCACATGCTTCGTCGGGATTTTGGCAGATAATTGCGCCCTTGCCCGCCGCCAAACCATCGGCCTTAACCACCAACGGATAACCTGCCGATTTCACGAAATCGAGCGCCTCGAAATGCCCGTCGAAAATCCGGAAACTGGCGGTTGGGATATGGTAACGCTGCATGAAATCTTTGGCGAACGCCTTGCTGCCTTCAATGACCGAGGCCTTTTTCGAAGGGCCGAAAATTTTTAGGCCGCGGCTTTCGAACTCATCGACAATACCCATCGTGAGCGGAGCCTCCGGTCCGACCACGGTCAGGTCTATGGAATTGGACTTGGCGAAATCGGCCAGTCCTCGCAAGTCATCGGACGGGATGGGCACGGTTTCGGCAATTCCGGCCATACCGGCATTTCCCGGCGCAACGAAAATTTTGGAAACGTTCCTGGACAGGGAAAGTTTCCAGCATATAGCATGCTCTCTTCCCCCCTTGCCGATAACCAGAATTCTCATTTGCCGCCTTCCTAATTAGCCATGATTATTACACCCTGCCATGCGGATAGCAAGCACTTTTTGGAACAGGCCGTTAATTATAAACGCGGCCTTTTCGATTGACCGGACGTCTTAATGTATGTATAATCGGCGGCATGATCGAATAATTTCTTATCGTAGAGGAATAGTAATCGGCAAATAATTATCGGTCTGGAAAATACCGCTTAAGGAAAAATAAGAAATCACCTTTTGGCGCAACCTCCCGCGCCGATTGGAGTATAAATAGTATGCAATTGCAAACCACGATGCTGATCGACAGATTCACCCGCCTTATAGGCAACACTCCGCTTTTGAAACTGGATAAAATCGCCCCTGAATCGCCGGTGTCGCTTTTCGCCAAGCTCGAAATGTTCAATCCCACCGGTTCGCTGAAAGATCGGCTGGCGCTGTATCTGATAGAGGATGCGGAACGACGCGGTGCTTTAAGGCCCGGAGGAACGGTGGTCGAGGTAACCTCGGGGAACACCGGCATAGCCGTGGCTATGATTTGCTCGTTGAAAAACTATCGGGCGGTATTGGTTATGAGCGATAAAAACAGCGAAGAAAAACAGAATATGATGAAACTTTACGGAGCCGAACTGGTGCTCACTCCGCATACGGTGCAGGCCGATGATCCCCGTTCGAATTACAGTGTCGCGGCACGCCTTGCTTCTCAAATAAGCGATTGCATTTACCTTGACCAATACAACAATCCGGCCAATATCACCTGTCATTACCGGACGACCGGCCCGGAGATCTGGGAGCAGATGAACGGTGATGTTGATTGCGCGGTAATCGGAGCCGGAACCGGCGGCACGGTATCGGGCGTGGGAAGATTTTTGAAAGAGCGCAACCCGCGCATAAAGATAATCGCGGTTGACAGCGAGGGATCGATCTTGTCGCATCAATTCCGCACCGGCGAGGTGATCGCGGCTTCGCACTACGAAATCGAGGGGATCGGCAGCGACAAACCGGTTAAAGCGCTCGATTTTTCGGTGATCGACGATATGATCCAAATCAGCGACCGCGAGGCGATGCTGACGGCGCGTCGACTGGCCCGAGTCGAGGGGATTTTCGCCGGCGGTTCCAGCGGTGCCGTGGTGTCCGCGGCGATCCGACTCGCCGAGCAGCACAGGATTCATGGTAAAGTAGTGATCATTTTGCCCGATTCGGGCAATCGATATCTTTCAAAGTTATATTCGGATACATGGATGAAAAAAATGGGGTATTTACCGTCTTGACATCGGCGGAAACGGCATTAGATTACGCCAAAGGAGTATTATTATGAAAAAGCCGTTTACTACTCTGTTGCTGTCGTTTTTTTTAATGGCGTTTGCTTGCCCGGTTTTCGGACAGGAGGCAGCCGAAGACACCGCCAATCGGCCCACCCTGCAGGACTGGATAAAAACCAAGGCGATCACTCCGACCGGGCAGGAAAAAGCGGCCAGTCCGGTTAAATTAACCAAGGCCAGAATCAAATTCGACGAAACCGATTTCGATTTCGGTTCGCTGGCCAAAGGCGCGAAAGTCACCCATAATTACTGGTTCAGCAACGAAGGTAAAGACACGTTGATCGTGACTAAAGTCAAGCCGACTTGCGGTTGCACCTCGACCAAGAAAGAACAAATCGTGGTCCCTCCCGGCGGACGATCGAGTATCGACGTGATATTCGACTCCGGCAGATTCAACGGCAGGGTCACCAAAGGAATCAGGGTCGAATGCAACGACGATCTTAATCCGTTTCTCGAGTTGCGGTTCAAAGCCAATATCAACAATCCGTTGCAGATAATCGAATCCTCGCCGCTCGAGGCCGATTTCAAGGAAGTCGCCAAAGGCAAGAAGGCGGAGATGAAGCTCAGTCTTACCAATATCGATTCAACGGCTATGAATCTCGTCTTGATTGAAACACCTTCGCCGGATTTCATCAAGGTCACGCTCGGCAATAAAACTTTGAAACCGAAACAATCGACAGACCTTAAGATAGAATTAAATAAAAGTATCGCCGAGGGACCGTTTGCCTCTTCGGTGACACTTCAGGCGGAGGGGCGCCCCGACAGCCGAATCACGATTCCGATCATCGGCAAAATCGTCGCCGGTTCGCCGGCCGCCAGGTCCCAAAAATAGAATTGTGCCGACTTCAGGGCTTGGCTGAGTAAACAATCTCATATAAATACGGACGATTCGCGTTTTTTTGCGGCGGAATTGACTGCGCCTGAACAAGTTCAGTTGGCATTCAGTTGGCATCAGGAATAATCGATCGGTATATTATCGCAGAATGTTTTGATACTACACTTCGATGCTTTCCAGCTGTTTGGAAAGTTTGGCTTTGATATCGTTTTCTATATCTATCGCTTTGGAATGGCTGAAGAAATTCAAGGTTTCTATCGAGGATACTTTTGATAGGTGATCGAGCACAAGGGTGATCCTTTTCACCGATTTTTCTATCGAATCGATGAATCCCGGAAGGTTCTGCTTGACGCCTTCGATTCCCTTCTGCGACATTATCATCCGCAGCAATTCGCACTTGCCGCTGATATTCATCGTGGCGTTGTTAATATAATGCGACAGCGTCGCCAGGGCTATTTTAAGCGATTCGAGGGTTGCCTCCATTCTTTCTTCGTGAAGGATCTCGCGGCTTAATTCCCGCCGTTCTTTGAACAAGGCGGCAAGTTCGAGATAGATTTTGAAGAGCTCGGCGTTGCTCCGAGACAAAATATCCACGGCATCCCCTATATCGAGGTCCATGGTGGAGGCCGAGACTACCACTTCATCGGCGAGTTTCTTATGAATCTCTATTAACATATCCTGATCGATACCCAAAGCACTGGCCAGGGCGTTCATCAAGTGAAGTCTCTTTTCGGCGATCGTCAGATTGCGCATTTCATCGAAAGGCACCGAGGCGATACAATCGGCCAAGGCCACCATTTTGGCTATCAGGGGCATATTCTGCACATCCGTTTCGGTCGTGGGGTGATGAAGTATGATCGAGTCGGTGATCAGCGACGGAAGATTCCAGTTATTGGCCATTTGCCCGATTATAAATTGGTGATCCAGGCCGAAAATTTCGTTTTCGGCCTCGTGTAGAAGTTTACCGCCGGCAACCAAGCGGAGCGCCGATTGATACTCTTCTGGGAACTCTTTTTCGAGAATTATAATGCCCAGATCGTGCAAGAGACCGGCTACATAGGCTTCCTCAGGCTGGGCATACTTTATTCCCGCGGCGATGCCGCGCGCCGCCGCCGCTGATTCAAGAATATTGGTCCAGAGGTGCTTATGATTGATGCGACTCTTATCTTTCTGAGAAAGAAGCTGGTTCAGAACGGTTATGGAGAGTATAAAATATTTTACCGCATTTATACCCATCACCACGACCGCCTGATTTACGGTCGTTATCTTTTTATAATATCCGTAAAACGACGAATTGGCGATTTTCAAAACCCGAGCCGTCAGAGCGGGATCTTTAAGAATTACATCCGCGAGCGCCTTGGCGGAGACATCGGGCGAATTAATCAGGTCGAGAATCCCTTGTAAAAGCGTGGGCGGCGAAGATAGTTCCTTGATTTTGCCGATTCTGGCGAGGACTATTTTTTTATCCACGGCGATGTCGATCCTCTATCAAATAGTCTATTTTTTTGCCATTTATTCTTCCACTAATATCTTTATCGGCAAGATCAATATATTTTTCGAATAATATTCCCGAACTTGCTGTTGCGTTGAATAATCATTGCAAAACGAAACGTCGGAAAATCGGACGAAAGTTGAAGGAAATCTTCAGCTTTGCTCACGAATAAGCTGCGCGACATAGCTTTCATCGGAATTAATCGAAGTTTCAGTGCGAATCGTTTGATCGATCGGCAACGTGATAGTCACGATCGTCTGTCCCGGCCGACTCGAGATCACGATTTCTCCGAAATGGGCGCTGATTATCTTTTTGGCGATAGCCATCCCTAAACCGGTCCCCTTTTCCTTGGTGGTGAAAAACGGCTCGAATATTTTCGGCAGTAATTCATTTTCGATTCCGGGGCCGTCATCGCAGAACTTGATTACGAACGAATTGTTTTTCCGATCATGTTCAAGTTTCACTTCAATATGGCCGCTCTCCCCTATCGCCTGATACGAGTTGATCAGCAAATTGCGGAACGCAGTTTTCAGCAAAACCGGATCACCCTCGAAAACGGTATCGACCGTTTTTGAAACGAAACGGATACTTATGCTACTGCGGTCATAAAGATTTTTGCACTGATCTATGCAGCTTTCGATAGCCTCAGCGAGGTCAAACGGCTTGGGTTGAAGTTTGATCGGACGGGCGAAATCGAGGAATCGCGAAAGCATTTCCTCGGTGGCTAAAGCTTCGGTTAGGATGTTGTCGGCGATGGCCATAGAATGGTCGTCCAGCCCATGTTTTTTCAACAGCTTGCCGAATCCGACGATGGCGGCGATGGAATTGCGGAGTTCATGAGCCAGACCCGCCGAAAGCCTACCCAGAGCCGAAATTTTATCCTGATAGTCTATCAGGGCTTGCATCTGTTTGATTTTGGTCAAGTCAGTAAGCAGAACCGCCGCCCCGATACGATTATCTTCGTTATCGAAAATTTGAGAAGTGGAAAGACCGATCCATTGACGCGACCCGTCGCCACGCAGCATTTCCAGCTCCCGGCGCGAATAGGTAACGCCGCGTAGGGCCTCGTTCATCAGCTTGGTTATCTGGTGATTTTTTCCGAATACCTCCGCAAGCGCCTGTTGGTTTTCCTCGGCTTTTTCGATGCCGGTTATCCTCCGTGCGGCCCGGTTGAATCGGGTTATAATCCCCTTTTTATCGCAAATTATAACGCCGGTGGAGATGCTGCCGAGGATATATTCGTTGTAGCGTTCGAGTGATTCCACCCGCTTCTCCGAATCATCATACATGCGTTGAAGAACTTCTTCCTTCTGTTTCAGCCGGCTGATAATCTCCTGAAACATTGCCACCACATATTCGACACTGTCGGTGCTATTCGTGCCTCTCAGGTCGAGATTCAATTTCTGTGCCTGGCTCTTGATTTTGCGATATGGATTCATGACGAAACGAATGAGCAGCGCCGCGACCGCCAATCCGGCGAGAAGCCCGAAGCCTCTGAAAACGGCATCCAGAATTGCAAGCCTGGCGATGGCCGCCTCCTCCCTGCCGGAGCCGCGGACATAAATCGAGTAAAGGCTCCTGCCGTTTTTATCGATAATCACGGTATTCCCGGAGACCGCCGAGCTCGTATCGGGCGTTGATTCGGGCTCGGCCAATATCGCCAGCAATCTGTTGCCGAGGCTGTCGGATATTTCGATCTTGTCCACCGCGCCTGCGATGGCGACCCGTTTCAGGAATTGGGCCTCGGGAAGGTTATAGCCGCTTTCCTCGATAGCAGTTTTTATCGCGGTCAAAGCCAATTCTATCTGCGATTGCGATTTATTTTGCAGCGCAAGCCTGGCCCGCTTCATGGCGAAAGAAGACAGAAAATTGAGTGATAGCAAGAAGGCGATCAACAAGACCAACGAAATTTTGATCTCGATCTCATAACCGCTGAATATTTTGGCTTTGCCGAGGTTCACATATATCGATATCGGCAGACCGGCAGAGTGAGTATAATTAAAGCAAACCGACGCTTTTCAGGTAAAAGCGAATGATTTCGTTCCCCCAGTAAAATACGATCAAGCCGGCGGTGACCAAAAAAGGCCCGAAAGGCACGATTCTGGCCGATGCCTTATCTTTGGCCAGGGCGAGTTGAGTCAAGCCGACGATACTTCCCAAAAACGACGCCAAGCATAGAACCAACAATATCCCTTTCCAGCCGAGACAAGCCCCCAGCATCGCCGCGAGTTTGATATCGCCGCCGCCCATGCTTTCGCGTTTGAACACCCTATCGCCGATTTCGGCCACCAGCAGAAACAAACCTCCGCCCACGATCGTCCCGATCAACGCCTGTTTCCAATCGACCGGTATTCCCGGCAGAAAACTGAACAAGATGCCGATCACGATGCCGGAAAGCGAAATCGAATCGGGAATGATTCGATGATCTATATCGATAAAGAAGATGACCAAGAACGCCGTGGATAAATAAAACGCCTCTATAAGACGAAACAGGCGGTCACCGGCGGAACCGCCGATATTCAGGATTGCCACAACATACAAAAGCGCATTGAGCGATTCAACGACCGGGTATCGAATGCCGATTCTCGCCCGGCAGTGTCGGCATCGCCCAAGTAGAATCAGGTAGCTCAACAGCGGTATATTATCGTATGGCGCGATAGGCCGTCCGCAGGCGGGGCAGGCCGAGGCCGGCCTGATCAGCGATTTTCCGAGCGGCAGTCGATAGATGCATACATTGGCGAAACTGCCCATGATCAGGCCCAAAACGACCACCGGTATCAATTGAACGTAATCCATAGCGGCTTAATATGGGTGAATCGTCTTTGATGCAAATAAAAAAAGGGGCCCGTTTCCGAGCCCCGTAGATTCCGCGAGAATTATCAGTTTATAGCATCGTTCGACGTGCACACCAGGTTGCCGGTCTGGTCGATTGTCCAGACGTCATTGGTGGCGTCATCGTCAAGGTTGGCGGTAGCCACGCAGCTGAAAGTGTTGGCGGCGGCGGTCATGACGTATGTGTAACGAGCGGTGGACATGACCTCGACGCCGATCTGGGCGAAAGCGTTCGGCGCGGCGGCGCTGGCGGTGGCTCCGTTCAAGCAGTAGCTGTCAAATTCCTGGCGGTAGGCGCGCTGCATTGTGTAAACCTGTTTCAACAACTGCTTGGCCTCGGACTGTTTGGCCTTAGTGGTCGAACGCATGAATCGAGGTATTGCCAGTGCGGCAAGGATACCGATGATGACCACGACGATCATCAATTCGATAAGGGTGAAACCTTTGTTTGACTTCCTCGACATCTGTCACTCTCCTGTTTTTGGGTTATCTGATTCTTACTTTTTTTATCGAATTTCCGAAACTATTCTTTAGCCGTTACCCCTGTTTTTTGTTCAATCGAAAACAGTATTACTCAAATCCCGTGCCAAGGCGACCACAATTGCGGGAATCCCCCCGGACGCCGCTAACACATTGGCCGACACCGAAATATGTTTCATTTCGCGGAATCACGCTTTATGGATGATCAACTCGATCACGGCGAGAGACCTTTGCATTTCGCAAAATGCAAGGCCAAGAAACGCTGATTCAGACCAGCCGGCCGAGAAAAGCCCGGCGGGCGCGATTCGACACGGCAAATGTTTATCGCAACGATAATTAGGTGAAGAAACGATCAACCGCCGCTATTGCCAGGTCGACCTTAATCACAGCCGCGAATCATCGGAGGTGCAAACGAGTCGCCCGGTCTGGTCAATGGTCCAGACATCGTTGGTGGCGTCATCATCGAGATTGGCTGTTGCGGTGCAAGTGAATGTCGCTCCCGCAACCGTCATCACATAATTGTAGCGCGCGGTCGGCATAATTTCGACGGCAAGCGGCGCAAACGCTTGCGGGGCTGCGGCATTAGCGGTAACCCCGTTGCGGCAGTAGGCGTCGTTCTCTACAAAATAGGCGCGTTGCATGGTGTAGATCTGTTTAAGTATCCCTTTGGCCTCAGATTGTTTAGCCCGCGTGGCCGCCCTCATGAATCGGGGAACAGCCAAAGCCGCCAGAATACCTATAATCACCACCACTATCATCAATTCGATCAAAGTAAATCCTTTTCGTGACCTTTTCATTTAATCACCTCGGGATTTAGAAGCGTTATTTTTATCGAATGCAGACGCAAGTCGTTCCACCTCGTCGAGGTAGCTGTTCCCCAGATCATCGAATCCGAGATCGGTGAAAAACTGCATCCGGTTCCTCATTATCCAAGCCATGCTTTTTAATTCTTCATAATCCATGCCGGATCGAAGATAATTTTCGAATCGGGCCAAGTCCTTATCCAGACTCCAATCCTCTATTGCTTCATTCGGCCGAAATTGCGGCAATTTGAATTTCCAAAGAAACCCCTCGGGCCAAAGATAATTTCGCAAAGGGGCGGAGCCTTCGTCGTATTCCACCAGTATTTCGCAACTATCCTTAAATGAATTAACCAGTTGCCTATAAAAAGCAGGACCCGGACCATCCACCGACATCGATTGCAGATTGAAACGCCTTATCAACTGATTGCGATACCAGTCTCGCTCGAGTTGATAGATATGAATCAAACGGATATCGGTGCGAATCCGCTCGGCTTGCAACGCCTGAATTATAAAATAAGTATTGTAAGACGAACAAAACATTACCGCTCCGCTGTCACATTCGGCGGCCAACGTCCGGGCGAGTCTTTCAGCCGATCTGTTTCCCGATAAGGAGGCCTTGCCCAGATTAGGCACGGCGCCGGCAGCGACCGACACGATTCCTATCAGTATGACAACCGGCGATTTCAAACTCTTCTTGATAGGGCCGATTATGGTCAGCAGGCCGATTACGCCGAAAAATATCGCCGCCAGCAATCCGGCGGTCAGATACCCATGAATATCGAGATTTTCGTAATAATAGATTTCGTTGAATATCGTGCTCATAATATTACATATCAGAATAAGCATCAGGAAAATGAAACGACGCCTATCAAGTATCGCCGTGGCGACCATTCCGAGGATCGCCAACCCCGAGAAAAGCGGTCCCAGTTGTCGATAGATCAATTCCACCGCAAACGAGGTATTTTCATATATGTGAGGTAATGCGAAAGCCGCAGCCGATTTGTCGAATTCCGCAGCCGTGACCACATCGAACAACCGACCTATCGTCGAGGGATCGCCCCAGTTCTGCGCCGGCGAGCCTTGCGCCAACAACATCAGATAGAAATAGGCACTCAGCGGAATAAGCAGCGACACGGTGGAAAGCGCAAACACCCTCCTGTTCATGTTTCTATAGGTCAACATGATCGCCGCCGGCAAGATCATCGCCGCTGTCAATATATGATTGGCCAAACCCAATCCGACTATCAGATAAAGAATCGAAATTGTTCGTATTTTATTGTAAGTTGAATCGGCGGAATAAAAAATATCCCCCGATAAGAGGAAAAACACGGCGAAAATCAGAAACTGCAAAGCGTAAACTTCGGCACGCGTAGCCTGACTGGTTATCGAATAACTGAAACATAATATCATACAACCGAACAAAGCCGCCAGCCGGCTTTCCAATCGAGTATAATTCGAGAGAATCGAAAACCGCACGATCGCCGAATAGACGACCCCGATAGCGGCGGCGGCCAATAACGACGACAACAGCGGCAATAGCGCACTGGTTTTCATGGGAATCGCCAGGGATACGGCAGTTGCGACGATCAAATACATAGGAAATCCCGGGGGATGCGGTATGCCCTTGCCGGCGATTGCCGCGGTCAACTCGGCGCTGTCCCAGAAATAAAAAGTAGGACACGCCTGAAACGCGAAAACGGCGAAAGCGCCGATCGCCGCCGTTATGGCAATATGATGTTCGCGGACGCCTTTCATAATTCAATAATCGGAGAAGTCCACGAATTATTCAATATAAAATAAATCCTCGAAAGCGGCCGTAATCTGCCGAATGGATTCATCGGTATCGCCGGCGGCGCCCACCACCACTGATAATAGATTCCGGACAGGACGGCGCAACTTCGATTTTAGCGGCAAAAAAAAGGGATACAGCAAACTGCATCCCTATGGTCTTTTTCGGAAATTCCAAATTCAGCGATAGCGGATGGAATCGGGCTGTGAATACGCCGAATTCTGCCCGCCCAGGTCGAAAACCCTCATCCAGTAGTAAAATACGGTCGTGGAATCGACATTATTGCGGGTCAGTTCGAATGATGTAGTCCCGCTATCGTAAACGAAAGCAACCGGACGTGAAGTTGCACTGCTGGGCGCAGTGTTTTCGTAAAGAACATAATGCGAGAAATCGGGTATATCCGAACGCGACCAGCCGATCGTGGCCGTAAGATTAAACCACCCCGTGGCCGTATCCGGTTGGAATGCGGCACCGCTCACGAAACAGGTGATTGCGGCCGGCTGGGTGTTGCGCAGACTGACCGTTATCGTGTCCGAATCGGAAGAGTCGCCCCATTCACTATAGAATCGCACCATGTAAAACAATTCAACCGGTGTCGATGTCGGCAACGCCCCTAAATTCAAGCTGTCGGTGAATGTGTTTCGGTTGATATCCGAAATCTCGGCCACGATCGTATCGACCGTCCCCGTGTCGCGCGAGCGGAAAAGACGATAGCGGAGAAAATCCTCCGATCTCGAAACGCTCCATTGCAAATTGACGGCGCGATAATGGTCATCGGGGGAATACACTGGCAGTAAATCAACGGGTTCGGCGAACGAGGCGATTATCGAGTCGGCCGCCTGCACGGCGATGCTGTCATGAGCCGAATCAAGAAAACGAACGAGGAAACGCACCGTATCCCGATTTTGCGCCTCGGACTGCCCTATCAGCCAATCACGATTGGCGGCAAGCGGCTCCCATACCGCACCGGTAAACGAAGGATCGGTCGAAATTTTCATGAAACCGGTTCCCTGGGGCGCGGTAATCTGAAGGTTGACCGACCGCGAATAAGTTTGGATGTCGCCGCCGTTTACCAAGACGGTGAAATCATGAGGTCTGATTACATAAGAAATGCTGTCGATCACCGGCTCGGTCATCATGATCCCGTCGGAATCGCGGAAAAAGGCATAAACTCTTTTTATGCCGGCGCCGCCGGTGAGAAGCCATTGTTTGTCGGCGGCGAACGGCTCCCAGTTGGCGCCGTCGAAACTTATATCGTTGGCGATGCGCATCAAGGTGGTTGTCGGCGGGGCCACCAGCGTCAATTGCACCGATCTGGTATTGATTTCCTCAGCGCCGTTCTCGATCACGATCGAAAACAGGTTGGGCACGGCCGATACTATGCGGGAACGTTGACTTTCCCTTCCCTGGCCGCTGACCGACGACACTTGATAAAAGTATTGGCGGCCGTTGGTGAGATTGGAATCGGTATAGACCCGCATTTCGGTCGAATCGAACCGGGAAAGCACCTCCTCGGCCGACTCCGCACGATAGATTCGATAATGCGCTATATCGGTGGTGTCCGAAACCTGCCAGCTGAGCCTGATCGAATGGTCTCCAATGGAAATCGTCACCGCATATGGAGCAGGAGGCATTTCCGGAAGGTTTGGAAAAGAGGTGGGATTAGGGATCTCTCTCGAACAGGTTATGAAGGCAAGCAGCAACAAAATAGGCGTAAAGTATCTCATGCCCGCCTCCTAAAACGCCAGCGAAAGCGCGACTCTTGCTTCATCGCCGTTAAATTCGGCCTGAATGAACGGCAGCGCCGAGAAATTGCGTTCCGGGAAGAAAAATAAGTTATCGAGGATGTTGTATGCCCAGACCCCGATCAGAACCGCAAACAATGAATTTCGTTTCGTTTCGGCGTCATAGGCCTGTTTATTGTGATCATAGGCGAGCATGCGCAGGCGAATCGCCTCTTCGGCGGTCGTCGCGTTGCTCAATTCGAGCAAGGTTCTTCGGTAGTTATCCCGCTTGCGGCGATAATCATCATGAGCCGATGCCGTTCCGATGCCCAAGCCGACTGCGGCCGCAGCGAAAATCAGCGAACGCCCTTTCTGCCCGGAATAGTATTGCCCCCAGCCGGGAACCAAAAGCGACCGCAGCGCCGCCTTGATGCGGGTTTTCGGAGAAAGCGTGAAAGTGATAGTATTATCTTGCCCGGGCAGTATTATTATTTCGCCGCTCCACGACTCGTAACCCGGCAACGTCGCTTTCAAACGATAAGAACCGGAAAGAGTCGACGGCAATCTGCAAGGAGTAACCGCAGAAAGCCGGTGTTCGCCATCGAGGCTGATAAACACCCCTTGAGGATTCGAGTTGACGACCGTCGAGTATTCCTGAGCGCGGGCATTCTCGGCAGCGGGCGCCAAATACAAGACGATCGGCGCGGCGCAAAACCAGACCAGACCCGCAATCGTTATGTTTACTTTCGATCGAAGATTTTTCAGATGACCCTCCTCGGATAAAAATAAACTTTCCCCTATCAATTATAATCGATATTGTCAATTATACGGTACAGAAACCAAGCCGGTTCGTCGGCCCGGGATCTGTCCAGATAAATTTCATACAGCCGATTATCGACGCATTCCATCAGAAAACAATTGCGATGGCGTCGTTGCCGCCAATCCGGTTTGTGAGCGCCCTGCGCGAATCCCCAGTCCTGCCACGCGGAAATCACGCGGGCGACTTTGACACAACGGTCGCGCCAGATGAACTCCTCCGGATTTTGACCATCATCATCCCCAGCATGACTTCTGACTTCTATCGGCTCGGACACGAACAAGGCGGGTAAATTATAGGATAAAATCCGCTCTAAGGCAAGCTGATTGTTGTAGGCTGAAATCGCCGCAATGCAATATCAATAAAAAAAGAAAGGCCGAAGCCTTTCTTTCGGGAAACTGAATCAACCACGGTAATTTTCTAAATTCCTTTTGCCGCCAGAACCACGAAAATCGTCTTGAACATTATTTTGAGATCATGCAACAGGCCGAAATTGCTGATATAGGCCAAATCGTATTTCACTTTGGTTCTGACATCGTCCTCGGATTCATCGTATTTATGCTCGACTTGTGCCAGGCCGGTCACCCCCGGTTTCACCATCAGTCTGCGCTCGTAACCATCGATGCTGGCTTTCAGCTTCTTGATGAAGTAGGCTCTTTCCGGTCTCGGGCCGACAAGACTCATATCTCCGATGAGCACGTTGAAAAGCTGCGGAATCTCATCGATCCTGGTTGCCCTGAGGAAAGCGCCGACACGCGTTACCCTGGGATCGTTTTTGGTAGCCCAAACCGGACCGGTGCGCTTTTCGGCATCGACAAACATGGTGCGGAACTTGACGATATGGAACGGCCGACCGAATCCCTCGACTTTGCGGCGGTCGTTTTGCCGCCTTTCCCGATCGATCGGCATGGCGGCGGCGCGCCTATCGCGACGCCTGCGGTTGTTACCCACACGCTCCTGCCGATAAAATACCGGGCCCGGAGAATCGAGCTTTATCAAAATCGGGATAACCAAGAACACGGGGGTGGCAAAGACCAAGCCGACCGCCGAACCGACGATGTCTATGGTTCTTTTCAGTGCCCATTTCAATCCATGACGATGATAGACATCGGAGATAGCCGCTGCAAGCGGCCGCAACGTCAGAACCCTGGCGGCCATGCTTATCAGCAGGATCAAATTTGCGGTGATATATTCGGCAAATAAGTACCGAATCGATTGACCGACGGATTTCCAATAATTGGAATAGCCGCCGAGAGCAATACTCTCTTCCCAGTAATGGGCTATTGGATTAACTATTGGATTTTGATATCTCATCGTCTATCTCTAGCTTTTCACTTTGGTTGATTTCCACTCCTTGTGCGGGATATCACATGCAAATAGCTTGCCATACTTTCGATGGAATTTGGACTATAATTTGCGATGATTATGGTGCAGACAGGGATCGGGGTGGCTTGATGTAATTTATTGATAATTAAGGAAATAAGGAATAGATTTTGATTGTGTTATGTGAATTTATTCACTTTATGATTTTTGGAAATCTATAAACGGCCTGATGGCCGAACGATTGTGCACAATCATGCACAATAATTGCATTAAGCCTTAGTCTTTTCGGCGGGCTTATGATAATACTTGTACGAGTAATATTTTGAGCTGTAATGGTAAGGAAGAATTTCATCGCAGTTGTTCATGACCACCCCTAAAATCTTGATCCTGGCGTTCGACAACAGGTTGCAGGCGCGCTTGACTACCTCCTTAGGGGTACTTCCGGCCCTTACCACCAGCAATGTGCCGTCCGTTTCCGGGGCTATCAGAAGCGGATCCGATACCGGTATCGTTGGAGGCGCATCGATTATAATGAAGTCGTAATAGAATTTCAACTCCTCGAGAACTTGGTGAATTCTGGTGGGATTCATTATCAGTGTCGGACTGGAGGTTATTTTGCCGGCGGTAATCACCTTAAGGGCGGGAATTATTGTCGGTTTGGCCGCTTCGGAGGCCTTAAGTTTTCCCTCGAGCAGATCGGCGAAACCGCCCTCCAAATTCATTTTGAAAAGCACATTGACCATCGGGCGCCGTAAGTCCGAATCGATCAAGAGGATTTTTCCGCGGCCGATTTCCGCAACCGTCATCGCCAGAAACGACGAAATCAAGGTTTTCCCCTCCTCCACTATCGAGGAGGTAACCAGAACGGTCTTTAGACCACCGCCGGTCCCGATCAGATTGCTGTAAAGTCTTCTGAACTCGGTGGCTTCCGCCGACTCCCGATCGAAATAGTTAATGATCGATTCCACTTTCATTTGAGAATAGCCCTCAGCAGGGTTTTCAAACCTTTCAATTCGTTCTGCGTCAATTTGAGGTTTTTCAGGGCGGTCCGGTAATTCGGATTTATTTTCAGCGCCCGCTCGAAAGCTTCGATCGCCCGGTCGCTGTGATATTGGGCAAGCACGGTGTAGGCCAGGCCGAGCTCGTTGTAAAGGTCGGGGAAGTTAGGGTATTTTTCTATCAATCTCTGAATTTTCTTGATGTGGCGCACCACCGCGTCTTCTTTCAGCAGATCGTGGCGGAAAAGATAATCGAGATGGAAATAATAGGTCTTCTTGGGGAATTTGCTTTCGCAGGCAAGATCGTAACCGTTGCTTATCAACGAATAGGCTTGCGGGAGATCTCTGTTGCTCAATGCGTCGATTCCCCTTTGCAGGAAATCATTCTTGAATAGAGGATTGAATCCGACCGCCTTGGCCAAAAGGCTGGTCGCTCTATCCTCGAGATTTTGAGCCAAGCCGTAATCTTCCCTTTTTATTCCGTTCAAAATCACCGCCAGCGCCATATTGTAATAAGCTTCGCCGAAATATACATTCAGCTCGATTGCTTTTTCGAAATTCTGATAAGCTTGAAGGCATCGGCCCAATTTCAAATTGGCCCGTCCCAAATTGTGGTGATAATCGGGATAGTCGGGATTCAGTTGAATGGCGCGGTTGAAATCCTCCGCGGCTTTTTCGTAATCGTGCAGTTCGAGATTTATCAGGCCGAGATGATTCCACAGCCGTGAATTCTGCGACGAATCGATCAGCGTCCGTTCCAGTATCGCCGCCGCCTCACGATACAGCTTCTGATCGACCAGGGAAAGGGCCAGTTTTTCCAAAATCGAAGGATCGGTTTCGTTACTGAGCTCGGCATACAGGTCGCTTAGGCGATTGAATCTATCGAGCCGGTTGCGATGGAACTCCTCTACGATCGCCGCCGGCGGCCGGCCGTCATCGGTGATTTTGAACTCGATTATATCCAGCGGATTTCCGCCCTCGAACAAGATGCTCGTGCCGGTTCCTTTCTGGGGATCGGCCGAGGTCTGCAGGAAAAATTCTTTCCCCATCCCTCTTAGTTTATTGGTCAGAGTCAATTGCTCCATATCATCAGCCGTTCCTGAATTTCATGAAGATTATCGCGGCCAACAATGCCAGACTGATGGCACCCCCGACTAAAACGATTCCTCGATCGCGGCTGCTTTTCATGTAGGGTGTTCGCACCTGAGGGATAGTTGCCAGAACAGTCATGTGCAGTGTTTCGCTTATTTGTTCCACCGTCTTGAACGAGTCGTCCATCATCTCGAGCAGAATGATTATGCCTCCGCCCAAAGCGACGCCGATAAACAAGCCTAATAACAAGATTCGGAAGCGATTGGGGCTGACCGGAGCCATGGGCAAAGTCGCCGGCTGCACGATTACATATTTCGACTCGGCCTCGATTTTCTTGGCGCTCTGGTCGATCGCCGCGAACTGGGCGTGCTGCACAAAAAGGTTATAGAGGTCGCGGTATCTGGTTACCTCCGATTGCAGGCGGTCGAGAGTCACTTCTATATCCGGGTCGCGGGCCATCTGGGCTTTCAGCCTGCCCATTCCTTTTTCGAGCGCGGTCCGTTTGGCAGTTAAGAATTCTATGTTTATATCCAGCAGCTGGTAACGGGCGATATCGGCTTGAATCGTTTTCGGTTGGGTCGGATATCTTGCGGTAACCGCCGATTTTATTTCGTTTTCGATTTTCGTAACCAGGTCGATCGCCTCCTGATTGAGAGTTACGACCTTGTTATCGCGCCAGCTGTAACGGGTCAACATTTCACCCAGGCGCGGAACGGTTGCCATGAGGCTGCTTTTCAAAGTGTTCACCGCCGCCGGGTGGGTGAAAGAGGCCGGGTCGATTCCGTTGGCATACAACGTCGCCCGCAGGTCGGCCTTTTCCTGATCCGCAGCCGTCAGATCGATATCGATTCCCTGAATCGCCGAGAGGATTGCTCTTAAGTTGGCCGCCAGCGATGTCGTATCTTCCGAGCTCGTGATCAATCCCTGTCGGAAATTCCTGATTTTATCCTCCGCTGCATAAAGCTTATCCCGGTAAAGCGCAAGCTGTTCCTCGGTGAAAGTGATGCTTCCCTGAACGCCGGCAAGGTCATGAGCCAGATTTTCCTCGAGATAAATATCGGCCAGCGCCTCGGCCATACGTTTGGCCATCACCGGCGAATCGGAGGTAGTGGAGATCGAAACCAGATTCGTCCCCTGAACCTGAACCGAAATCCGCTGCCGCAATGCCTGGAAAAACATATGCTCGGCAAGTTCGGCCGCCGAGACATCGGGGGTATTCCGCAGTTCCTCCTCGGCCACCCGGCGGAACGATTCGGGCACTTTGAGATCGAGCTTGGTGATCAAACTGCGCAAAAACGCCGTGGAGCGGATTTGATTCGATATGGTGGTGCGGATATTTTCCCGATCGGGGAATCCGCGCGGGGCCGTTTCGAGATTGCGGGCGACCGTAGGCGGCAATATGCTCGCCTCGTTGATAAGCACGGTCGTCGAAGCCTCGTAGATCGGAGTCATGAAAAAGGTGGCAAGCAAAGCCGTGAGCGGAATGATCACGACCGGCATAATTAAAAGCCAGCGCCGGCGTTTGAGTATCTGCCAGTATTCGCGGAGATGCAGTTTCTGCTCGGTCGCCATATCAGTTGAGTTCCCGCACCAGAATGGTGGTAACCACAGTTGTTATTATCCCGGGAATGAGGATTTCCGGCAGTCTGTTTATGAACGATGTGGTAGTCGGTTGGAAAGGAATGAATATGGTATCTTCCGGGCGGATTATATAGCGCGCGGGCTTTCCCTCTTTATTGTATTTTTCGAGATTGAACGACATCACCGTAGAATAACGCGCTTCCTTTGAAACCAACCTGATATTCTTGATATCGGCGGCGGCGACAATTCCCCCAGCCGAAGCGATCGCATCGACCAGGTCGAGCCCCTCGCTGATATTCTTCACCCCGGGTTGCGCCACTGCGCCATAGATGAAATAGATATCTTTCCCCTTGTAGCCGGAGCTGACCAGCTGCTGAGCCGCCACTCCATAGGGGGAATCCGGCACATTTATGATATCTTTTGCCTGAAGCGGCGGCAGGTCGGCCAAGTTGCCGTCGCGAATGTATTTGACGAGATCCACGTCAATAACTCTGGCGCGGCCGTTTTCCTGGCGGATGATTGACACTCGCGTCAGGTCGGCGGTGGCGGTGGCGCCGCCGGCGGCACTCAGGACATCCAGCAGATTCGGGATTTTTTCGAACGCGTGCCGACCCGGATTGTTGACCGCCCCCGACAGGACCACGAATTGGCTGTTGTACTCGATCACCACGACCGTGGCTTGCGAAACCGCCGGATTATAAAATGAAATCTGTTGGACTATCTTGCGGGCCAATTCCGAAGTCGTTAGTCCGGCCGCCATCACTTCCCCGATCAGAGGCAAAGTTATTTTGCCGTCCTGCCCCACCCGAACAGTCGCGGCCAGGTCCGGTTCCTGCCATACGTTTATCTGAAGACGGTCATCGATACCGATGCGATAAGCGTCCTGGGCGGCCGCCGAGGTCAAGGCAACCAGACAAAGCAAAATGCCAAAGCATCTTTCAAGTTTCATAAGCGATATTATCCTTATTTTGGTTTTCATCGGAATTGTCCTCAAGCATGTCCGCGCCGAACATTACGCTGCGGTTACGCCCCGAGGCTTTCGCCTTCAGCAGAGCCATATCGGCGCAATAAATCAATCGGTCGGCAGATTGGGCGTCCTGAGGGAAAATCGCTCCGCCGATTGAAACCGAGATTTCATATCCTTTCCGCCGATCATCCCCGACGAATTTTTGATTTTGTATTTTAGAGCGAAGTCTTTCCATGAAAATCCGGCAACTCGAGGAATCGGTTTCGGGCATGATTATGCAGAATTCCTCTCCCCCGTAACGGCTGACCACATCGATCGCCCGAACGCTGCTTATCACCAGCGATGCCAATCCCTTAAGGACTTCATCGCCTGCCTGATGGCCGAAAGAGTCGTTGATTATCTTGAAATTGTCCACATCGAAAATCACCAGGGAGAGCATGCGATTGAATCTTCGGGCGCGATAGATCTCCTCATTGAGGCGCTTATAGAAATAGCGATAGTTGTAAAGTCCGGTCATGCTGTCGGTGTAAGACATTTTTTCTATCAGGCGATACTGATCGATATTGCCCAGCGCCAGCGAAACCAAATTCGACATAATCGATAAGGTCGCCAGATCGTTTTCGTTGCCGGTACGCGCCCTTTCCGAGACGTTCAGAATCAAGATGTGGCTCATATCTCCTTTTTTGGTCAGCTTATCGACTATCGCCGACCCGTCGGCTTTTTCATTCTGCACCATTTCGCGACTATCGGCAATGAATCGGCTGTTTTTGATTTGAATCGCCCCATCGCTATCGGCCAGCAATTTTATAACTTCGGAATCCGGCGAAAGTTCCAGTTTGTCGATCGGCCTATCCCCCTCACCCTGCATTACCGCCACGGAATACCCGCCGCTATCGTTCTTTGTCAAAATAACAACGCTACGGGCCGCGAAAGTGGTTTTAAGATAGCCGGCTATGATTTCCAGCAGGCGTTGCTCGTCGAAAATCGAAAATATCTGTTTGGTGAATTCGATCATGCGGGAAGCGTCGGGACGCGGCGGTTTCTGCGAAGTCAGCTTTTCGATTCGACGGCGGTTTTCGTTATCCGCCGATTCGAGCTCTCTTACTCTGCTTAGGTTTTTTTTGAAAGCAGCCGCCGAATCGGCCAACGAAACTATCGCCGGCCAAATTTCCTTATTAAACTCGTCGAACGAACAACAGCGGGCGAATTCACCGGCGCGATCCTGCCCAACGAACAGTAAGTAGCGATTGGCAACCGGATAGGCGAACGCGAAATCGGCGTCGAGTCCTGCAGGCAGTCGCTCGATATCAGCAAGTTTAATACTGGGCAAAGCATCCGGTGGGGTCAGTCTGTTTCTCTTGCGGGATTCGAGAGCGGGCACTTTCACCCCTTTGATCGAGCGAAGGTTGATTCCTGAGCTCATAATGGGGCTGAAGCCATCTTTCTCACCGGCATAAATGATGAAATCGCCCAAATGAAAGATTTTTTTCAGTTCACCGGCTGCTACGTGCAGCGGATTTTTGCGCAGGCCGCAGGTCAAGGCGAAATTGACGGCCCGGTGCAGCTCGATTATCTTTTTGCCCACGAAATTATCGTTTCGCAACCGATACAATTCCGCGGTCAGTTCCGATCCCTTTTTATTTTTCCCGATAAAGCGCACAACGCCGAGTGCCGACATTATTTTTTTATCGAATTCCGCCTTGATCAGGATTGCGACTGTTTCGGATCGATTAAATAACGAGCCATAGGAAATACCTAAGCGGAAAAGTTCCTTGTTCGAGCAAAATAGAATCTTTTTCTCTTGGAACCGAGTCCCAATTTTCTCAAGGTCCACCACACTTTGAAATAACCGGTTTTGCGAAATTCACGGGCGATTTCCTTTCTGATTTCGCCCACGCTCAAAAAGGGATCCTTGCCAACAAGCTCGAGGATGGCATCTTCGAAACGCCGGGGGGCTTTGGGGGGTTCCTTACGGACGGCGGTCGCGGAGACGGGCTGATGGGGTTCGTTCAGGGAAATCTTTGTGGTGGCGGGTTGACCGGCCGCTTTGGCGCCGGTAACGTTTTCCATCGAGATTGTCGGTCTGCCGACATTGCCCGCCCCCGATCCGCCTGCCACCTCCGCTTTTATCGGTGCGGATTTTTTCGCCGCTGCATTGCCGGCGAAATCGGCTTTGGCTTTTTCCACATTGTCGAATGCGCGCAGGATACTGTCGAATTCGAGCAGCTCGAAAATTTCATAGACGTTGGGAATCATTCGGCAAAGCTTTATGTCGCCGTTATTCAGCCTGATTTCCCTGATATTGGAAATGAAAATGCCCCATCCCGCCGATGAGATATAATCGACGCCGCCGAGATCGACGACGATTTTGAAACGTTTTTGCGCCAGCAGCGAATTAGCCACCTTCTCCAATTCGTGGGCGGTGATCGTATCGATAACGCCGTCGACCCGAACTATGGTGATCTCACCATCGACCTGCGGACTTTCCGTGGATTCCACGGAAATCTTGATATCACTCATGGTTCCAATCCATCCAGTCTGCCCAGAGCCTCTCGGGCAAAGCAGTAATAATCGTAGGCGCCGTACGAATAAGGTGCGAATTCGAAGATGGTTTTGTGATGAAGCTGAGATTCCTTGATCTGCGTGTTTATCCTTATCATCGTATCGAACACCTTCTTGTCGTATTTGCCTTTCAATTGCTCGAGGATTGTCTTGGAAATTCTCGTTCTCCCATCGTAGAATGTCGGCAAAAATCCCAACACATCAATCTTCTTGCGCGTCGCCGCCGCTATTTCATCGACAATCCTTATCGTTAAAGCGGCCCCCTCCATGGCGAAATAGTCCATGGATACCGGGATCAAAACCTTATCAGCATAGCATAATATGTTCGAATTTACAACATTTATCGACGGGGAGCAATCCAAAATAACTATCTCCACCCCCTCGAACCGTTCAAGGGCCTCCGCCAGAGGATACTCCGAAGAACTTTGTTGCACCAGGTAACGTTCCACCAGATAAATATCGCTGCGGCCCGAGCCCACCAGATACAGATTCGGTCTTACCGAATAGATGTCCACCCGATTCGTGAGCAATAGATCGGACAAACCCTGAGCGCCGTTCAAGCCGAACGATAAGGATAGCGACCCTTGAGCATCGCAATCTACGGCGAGCGTTTTTTTTCCCATCATGGCGCAGGCGTGGGCGAAATTTATCGCCGTAGTGGTCTTGCCGGTGCCTCCTTTGGAGGTTATGATCGCCAACCTATGCATCACTTTTTGAACTTGTTCACCAACTTCTTTTCGTATTCCTCGAACTCCGAAGGCAGTTGTGGAACCTCTCCCTCGGGGTCCACCGCTTTAGCGATTATATCGATCTTCTCGGCGTTTTTGGGTACCGTTATAGGTCCGGTGCGCGACTTTTGCGATGCTGCTTCCGATGGTGTGGAGACGGTCGCCGGTGTTGCGGCCGCATCTTGCTGTTCAACACCATGGGATTTCGCGGTCTGATCATCGCCCGAGGTCATTTTTTGTACCAACGATCGGAACAACGAGGCGATCTCGGTGCCACCCTCGAGCTTTTCCAATTCTCTCGAGATTCCATCGTAAATATCCGTCCCGCCGGCCGGAGCGAACTGCTTGAGCTGGGTTATGATTCTGCCGGTATCCTGCGCCATTTTCTCTATATGGCGGCTTTCCAGATTTTGTTTCAGTTGCTCGGCGTATTGGTAACGGTCCTGACGGGCTCTTTCCTCGCGCAACATCTCCTTTTCGAGCTGTTCCCGCTGCTCCGGTTTCAGCTTTCCGAAACGTTCGACATAAGCCAGCCTTTTTGCCTTTGAATTAAGCCGGAGATTGACCAGTTCGGCATAGACGCTTCGAGCGGAACATTCCTCACCTGTTTCGGCGAGCACTTTTTGGAGTTTTCCAGAGCCGTATTCGGGATGTTCCAAAATCGTCGCCAACAACTTTTGGCGGGCGGAATAAGATAGCTGCTTTATTCCTTCGTCGGCCCTTAATTTTTTATTGAGAAGACCCGCGTCGCCTTCCGCTTTCCAGCGCCTCCTGTATTTGTAATACGTCGCCGGGGAGATCCCCATCTGCCTGCAGGCTTCTTCGACGGGGACTTTTTCGAATTCCACCATCTGAATGAGCCGGCGCCGTTTTTCGAAAACCAGCTCGTCTGCCATGATTTTTTCTTTGATGACCACCAGCGTGATATCATCGTTCTGGGGCGCATTTCCGGTGAAAGCGATTATGTCCTGATCCAAAGCGGCGGCGAACTCGTTGGGAGTGAGGGTGGAATGCTCGCGGATAAACTGTATCAACCGGTCGTTGCCATATTGCTCGTTCCGGGCATTCATGGCTTCGGTGACACCATCGGTGTAGATCACCAGAACATCGTCTTTTTTCAGCTTAAGCTTGTCCACCTGAAGGCTGTCGCGGAACGAGATATCATCGGGCAGGGTCAAGCCCAAAGGAATCCCTTTGGGGTTGAGAAAATAGCAGCGGTCGGTGTCTTTGCGATAAAGAATCATCGGGTTATGGCCGGCCGAGGAGAACGATATCTGGCGTTCTTTCGAATCGAGGACGATGAAGTAAATCGTTATAAACATCCCCTTTTTCACGTCCTCGGCAACGAATTCGTTGACCCGGGCCAGAATATCGCTGGGGGACTTGTTGCCGCGGGCTTCGAGGCGGATCGCGGTGCGGATCATGGTCATGACCAATGAACCCGGGACACCTTTGCCGGATACGTCGGCCACGATTATCCCCATGGTGTTCTCGTCGATCCAGACGAAATCGAAATAATCTCCGCCGACATCTTTGGCCGCACGATAAACCGCCGCCAGTTCATATCCCTCGATTTCCGGAAACCGCCGCGGCAGCAGTGCATGTTGTATCTCCTGCGCCACCTGCATCTCTTTTTGGAGACGCTCTTGTTCGACTATATTGGCCTGCGCCGATTTGAATTTCAGGGTGATTTCGTTGAATGCTCTTGCGATCTCCGAGAATTCGTCGGATCCTTCTACCGGCAAAGTCTCATCAAGATTTCCCTGGCCGATTTTCAAGACGCCCTCGGTAAGCTTCTGAATCGGCTTGACGAAATAATTCGACAGCAAATAAACCGCTCCCAGACCGACAAACAATCCAATCAGCGAAAACAGTATCATCATCCGCCGCGAACGGGACAATTGCTCGGAAAGCTCGCTTCGCCCGAAAATCAGGTTCAAATGACCGAGACGACGTTCGCCGGCGGTGATATCGACTATCAAATGGAAAATCGGCCCGTAGCGATCGGATTCTATCGGTTGAAATCGATCGATCAGGGAACTGTCCACACCGGCCGGGTATTCGTGGTAGGTAAGCATGTTTTCGGGATTTTGGGCGTCGGCCCAAATCCTCCCAGCGGTATCGACAACCACCGCATTTATTAAGATCGGATTCCCCTTGATCGCCGAAGCGACCAGGTTCAGCAGTTCAAGTTCGTTGCCTACCATCATTTTATCGGCCGCATTAAGAGCGGTGGTATGAGCGAAACTCAATGCCTCGGAGAAGAATCGTCCGCGGATAGTATTCGAGCTGCGATTATCGTAATAGAAAAATATGGCGGCGATTATGGCGCATACGACAAGCGATGCCCATAGGGCGAATTTAAGTCTGATCGAGATTCCCTGGGGTTTCGGCAGCACCTGCACTCGGGGCTGGATCGTTTTCGCCATGCGTAGCTCGTTTTCGCCGTCGCGGGAAACGTAATCGACCGAGTCCATCATTTTGCGGATCAAATAGAGCCCCAAACCGCCTTTTCGGCCGGTTTTCACATAGCGATCGAGATCGGGTGTTGCTGCGGTCGCCCGGTCGAAATCGAAACGGCGCCCTTTGTCATAGATAGAGAAGCTGACCTGGGTCGGGCTTTTCCTTATTTTTATGCGGATCGTTCCCGGGGCGTATAGGTAGGCATGGCGGATAACGTTGGTGCAGGCTTCTTCTATCGCCAGCAGGATGCCGTTGCGGTCTTTGTTGGAGAGATTGACATCGGCGATGGCGTCATTGACCGAGCGGCGGATGTCCTCGAGCATTTTCTCGTCCGCCGCGAAACTCATGAATATTTCCGAAGGTTTTTTTATCGCCATAGTTCCGCCAGGGCTTAATTTAATTATAAATATCGGTATCTGGAATGTAAAGCCTATTTAGGGGCGGCGGGTTTCCGAACGGCGGGAATTGGGTCAAATGCGGAGCCGTGGCCGGGAGAAGAGATTCCCGCTTGCGCGTGATTGACAGTATAGGGTGTCAAGTGGCTGGTACCTTCATTGATGAGTAAGTATCGGAACGAGATGACTTCTTTAAGTGTGCCTCCGCTTTAGGACGAATGACTCAACAGAGATTCCCGCTTACGCGGGAATGACATGGAAGGTAGAACCGGGTAAGGCAGTTCATTTTCTTCGAGTTAGCGATGAGGTTGATGGTTCGGCTAAGGGCCTCATGACCTGACCAGGAAAAAAAAGAGTGTCCCGCTTGCGCGGGAATGACATGGAAGAAAAATGGTGCAGGAATATTCATTTACGGGAAACTTATGGATCGTAATCGGCCGCTAAGACAATTCAAACACCGAATTACCGGACAGGTTATTGCAGCCTCATATGTTGCTAATTACCCCTACTCTTATCCCCTATCTAATCAATACGATCTTTTTGGCAGTGCTGCTTAATCCATCGCTTAAACGCGCCCAGTAAATCCCGCTGGACATCCCCTGCGCGTTCCAACCCAATTCGTGTACACCGGCTTCAAGATAACCATCGTGCAAAACGGCGATCACCTGGCCGAGGATATTGCAAATCTGCATCGAATAAACACCCGCAGACGGCAGCTCAAAGCGAATCTTCATCGAGGAATTGAACGGATTGGGATAAACCGAGGATATCGTCATTTCGGTCGGCAGAGCCATTCCGGTCTCGTCTTTGATCCCGGTAAGGCCGACATTCATGGTCACCGGGATAGTCGTATTGGGGTGTTCGTAATCGTTGGCGGTTATTTTCAGAGCCGCGTCGTAGCTTCCCTCGGGAAGCTGTCCGCTGTTGAGCGTTACCACGATATTGCCGCTTGCCGATGGATCGATCGTTCCTCTGGTCGGCGCGCAGGCAAGCCATTCGAGGTTTTGCGGCATGCCGACGGGAAACTCTATGGCCATATCGTTATGAAGATATGGCTGATTGTAGGCCACCTGAAGCCCTACTGTGCCCGTGCGGTTTTCGATACCCACCGTGCATTCGTTCAAACGGGCCGTTCCCAAAGATGCGTATTGGAATTTGATGATGTTCGGGGCGATCAGCACGATCTGGAAAGTGAAACGGCCGACGTTGCGGCTGTCGGCGAGGTTGTTCCAAGTTATCACGGCGGTATCGGCGTTGTTGGTATAATATAAGACCTGACCGCCGTGTGCCAGAGTCAAGTCATCGAAAAACGGCGCCAACATATTGTTCGGATAAGCGCGATCCGGTATCGGCACGTTCTGGTAATTGTTGAAATAAGCGTTCATAAACGACGCCCAGCCGTTCACCGAGGCGTAAAGGGAACCATACGAGTTGCCATAGAAATTGAAACCGAAACCAAAATAAAGCCGCGAGGAGGTTCCATTATCGAAGTCGTAAAAATGCAGCGGCTGTCCGATCTGCGTTATATCTATCCAGTCGAATTGCGGACCGGCGGCATTGTCGCTGTCTCTCCAATAATAGCCGAAAGAATCCTGATAGGCCGGCCCTTGCTTGGTCACCAGATATTGCAGCGGACCGTCGCCGTTGTTCTGAACCGTTATATTGTGAACCGCACTGCCGCCGGAAACAAGATCGACCTCGATCGAATCGGTATCCAGCACCATGTCGGGGAACCCGGGCTCGACATAAAGCGGCAACTGCGTGTATTGCCCGAAACCTGATGAGTTGTATTTTATGTAAAAATATCCATTCATTCCCCAGCTGGTTCCCCAGCTGTTTTTGACTATCCAAGCGCCCTGCCCGTCGCAGAGATTGTCGTTCCAGCCGACGATCACGACCGCATGATTAATCGGATCGGTATCGGCGTGCTCGTAACAACCGCCTCCATATCCGAAAAAGTCGTCATACACCGTGAAAGTGGTCGAGACCGGGCCGCACATTAACGCGTTTTTTATGGCGTTAACATTGTTTGGGATGTTCATGTACATCAGCTGATTGGCGATCGGAATATAATTTTCCTGAGTGCAAGGAATCTGATCATCGGCGCGATAAGGCATGTTCGATTCGGCGATCGCGCCGTAATTGATAAATAAATTATAGGCGTCGGCCATCCAGCCGCCCTGACAACTCGAGCTTCCCGAATTGCAGGAAAGGACTTGTTGCTCGGAAAAATCGGGGACGATGCCGGTGGCGATCAGATAGGCCGATTCGAAAGCGCCGGTGGCGGCGAAATCCCAGCACGATCCGCAGGAACCTTGATCCTTCACCGGCGTTACGCCACCGAAATCGCGCCAGTCGAATATCGCCTGTGTGGACAGCAAGGGCGGCTCGGGCAGCTTGTTGATTTCATCGAATTGCCGTTTGACATCCTCGGGTATCACCAAGCCGAGCCGGGCGCGGCGTTCCTCAAGTGGCATATCCATCATGGAAGTTTGGGCGACCACCCATGACAGCCCTTGTTCCGCAATCTTCCGCTGTAAAGCGATCGTTTCTTCCGTAGGCAGGCCGGCCATACTCGGAATCGAAAAGGAAATCGTAATCAGCGTTAATAGCGCAATTATCGATCTTGACATCAATCCTCCTGCAAATCCAATAGTAGTATCGAATCAAATGTAGCATATATTTATCGATTGTCAATGGATTATGATATATCCCCGGCGGCAGAAAACGCACCCGGGTCCATCAGCGATGACGAATTTACCTTTCCCCCCGCGGAAAACCATCAAAACGAGCGCTACTGAGCGAATTCGAGGATCGAAATGAGACGTTTTTCCGAAATGTTGTAATCGGCCACCTGATTGAGAAGTCTATTAGCGGAACAAAATGACACGCCCACTCCCGCAATCCTAACCATGCAGATGTCGTTTTCTCCATCACCCACCGCGATAATGTTCGGCATGTCGATATTATAGTCCAACGAGGCCTGCCTAAGAGCGTTGCTCTTGCAGAAATTGTGATTGCAGTTGCCGGCCTCGCTGCGGCAGAAATACGACGGCACCTTGACCTCACCGGTGGCGATGCTCGAGGAAAATCCGAGTCCGTTGGCCATGATGAAATCGGCTCCGATTTTATTTTTTATATGATTGGCCGCGAAATCGTGACTATCGGTTATGATACCGACCACATATCCCCTTCTATGAAGTTCAGCGATCACCCCCTCGGCGTCGGCGACCAGCGGAATCATATCGACCACCGCCAGCAGGTCGGCGATATTTTTCCCTTTCAGAATTCTGGCGGTCATCTTGGTGATGAGATATGAATCCTGATTGCCCGCAACTATCGTAACCAGATCCTTATGGAAATCGAAATATTCGGCGGCTTTCTCTATAAAACGGCCTTCCAATAAGGTGTTATCGAGATCAAAGATCGCCATCTTCTTTATTTTCTTGACCGTCAAATTGATCGCATTCTCCATCTGATTACGGATCATCGAAATGGTCTCGAGGTTTTCGAGCTGGGCAAGCGACAAACTGGCGGCATGTTTTAGTATGGCCAAAGAAACGTCCCGCGACATTCTGGTAAGCTGGTGCCAGGGTTTCATTTTATGATCGAGCGGCCCGATATCGATTTCCTTAATCCTGGCGTTATTCAGATGCATATCGATAAGCAAACCGATATCGACTCCATAATCATCCTCGAATTCACTTTCAGGAATGCCTCGCGGCGGCCGGCGATCGTTCCTGCCAAAGGTTGGGAAATGCCGGAGATATCCGGAAAAAGCAAGCTTAAAAGCGGTCTGGCCACCAGCTCGGTCACCCGCCCGGCTTTTCTGATAAAACGGGCTTTGACGAAATCGCAATCATCATCGATTATAGGTCGCGTGAGAACATTTATCAAATCCGGCCGGTAATTGATCACGTCGGCGTCGAGATAGACTATAATGTCCCCCGATGACACCAGCAAACCATCGAGCATGGAAGCGCCTTTGCCCAGCCGGGTGCTGGTTATGACGCTGGCGCCGGCCGCCTTGGCGCACTGAACAGTGTTGTCGAACGACTTGTCATCGACGACGATCACCTCGGTTACGTTTTCACCCTGCTTGGCCAGATTAACGACCGTCCCGATCGTGTTTTCCTCGTTCAGAGCGGGAATAATCACACTTATGGCTTTACTTTGAGCTGTAGACATAAATCCTCCCGGCCGGTTACCACAGACAAACTGATTGCGAAATTCCTCGGGATGGCCGCCGTTTTTCACAATAACGTTGAATGGACTTGCGACGGTCCGCCAACATTTAATTCAAATGTCTCTTTAAAATTATATATAACTGAAATCTGTATTGTTTTCTTAAGCATTTTTCTGCACAGAGAATAAACTTTTCAGGATCACGGATAATATTTTCGGATTCGCGGTCGGCGCTTTCGATATCGTTCATCTCCGAAAAATAACGCTTGGGGAAAAGTCAAGATAACATATCCTGCAAGCCGCGCCGGCGGTTTCGATGGAATGAAGCGATCCGATATTGCTTGCAATTGATCAAGGCATGATATATCTTCTACAACCGTTCGGACGAACCGCGTTATCGAATGTGAGCGCTTCAGAGAAAGGAAGATTATGGATAACAAAGATAATCTGCTTGCCAAGGCGAATCAACCGGCCATAGAGGCGATGAAATTACACCCTTTTTATAAAGGGAAGATCGAGGTCGTGCCGAAAGTTTGCATCCGCGACATCTCCGATTTCGCGATCTGGTACACACCCGGGGTGGCCAAGCCCTGCCTGGATATTCGCGACAATCCCGATACCGTATTCGAACACACCAATAAAGGCAACACGATCGCGGTGATATCGGACGGGACGCGGGTTTTAGGATTGGGCGATATCGGTCCTGCGGCGGGGTTGCCGGTTATGGAAGGCAAGGCGCTTTTATTCAAATATCTCGGCGGCGTCGATGTTTTCCCGCTCATGCTCGACACCAAGGATCCGGATAAAATCATCGAAACCGTGCTGCTGCTCCAGCCCGGCCTGGGGGGCGTCAATCTCGAGGATATCGCCATGCCCAAATGCTTCAGAATCCTCGACGAGTTGCGAGCGAAAGCCAGCATACCAATCTGGCATGATGATCAGCAGGGAACCGCCACAGTAACGGTCGCCGGATTCATAAACGCCTTGCGAATAGTCGATAAGAAAATCAACGAGGTCAAAATCGCCATGATCGGCGCCGGCGCCTCGAATTATAGAATAGCCAAATTACTGATCACCGCGGGAGTCGATGCCAAAAACATCATCATGACCGACACCAAAGGCATTCTCCATAAAAACCGCGAAGACCGCAAGGAGCTCGAAACCAAATACAAGGAAAAGTGGGATATCTGCATGACCACAAACGGCGGCAACGTGACCGGCGGAATACCCGAAGCCATGAAGGGCGCCGACGCCGTGATCGCTTTATCGACTCCGGGACCGGGTGTAATCAAGAAGGAGTGGGTGAAAACGATGACGTCTCAGGCGATAGTATTCGCCTGCGCCAATCCTACTCCCGAAATCTGGCCCTGGGAGGCCAAAGAAGCCGGGGCGTGGGTGGTCGCCACGGGCAGATCCGATTTTCCAAACCAGGTGAATAATTCATTGGGGTTCCCCGGGATCTTCAGAGGGACGCTCGATGTGCAGGCTCGAACGATCACCGATGAGATGTGCATCGCGGCGGCTTACGAACTGGCGCAGCTTGCTCTCGATAAGGGGCTTGATGAGGAGCACCTTCTTCCCACCATGGACGATTGGGAGGTCTTTCCGAGAGAGGCGGCTGCCGTAGGCATGAAAGCGATCGAACAAGGGGTCGCAAGAAAAAAGAGAACCCGCGACGAGTTGTTCCGCATGGCGGTGGAGAAGATCTCCCGGGCAAGAGGACTGACCCGCACCATGATGGACACGGGGTATATCTCGATCCCCAGCCGATTCGTGATGATGGGCGACTGACACAACTGCTTGATTTTCCCTTCGACACAAAAACGCGGCATCGGCTGACAACCGATGCCGTTTTGTTTCCAACCATCGCAAGGTCGGTTCGAATCAAAAGCGATAAGTATCGACGATACGGATGTTGAATCCGATGAGCCGGATTCTCTTATTGCGGTTTGATGACTTTTATGAAAGCATCCACCACCAGGGGATCGAACTGGCTGCCTGAATTGCGCAATATCTCCTCGATCGCGTTGGCGCTGCTTTTTCCCTTGCGGTAGGGTCTATCGCTGGTGATGGCGTCGTAAGTATCCACGACCGCCAAAAGCCGACCCTGAATCGGGATATCGTCGCCGGCCAATCCAAAAGGATACCCTTTGCCATCGTATCTTTCATGATGATACAGGATATATGGCAAGGCAGGATTGAGAAAAACGATCTTTTCGATCATCGCCGCGCCGATTTCCGGATGCTTTTTCATTATAGCGAATTCGTCCGGATCGAGCGGGCCGGGCTTATTGAGGATGGCATCGGGCACGCCGATCTTGCCTATATCATGGAGCATAGCCCCCATGCGCAGCTCTTTGAGACTTTCGGTTTTCCATCCGAGGATAGCGGCGATATCGTAAGTGATCCGCCATACGCGCTCGGTATGGCCGCCGGTGTTGCGGTCACGCGTCTCGATCGCGTTGGAAAGCACGGCGACCGTATCGAAATAGGCATCCTCGAGATTGCGATACAAGCGGGCGTTTTCGAATTCAATGGCCGCCTTGTTGGCGAATAGCGATAACGTGGTCATTTCGCCGGTCGTGAATTTTCTCAGATTATGAGACCGTATTACAATCAGAGTGCCGCTTACTTTGCCTTTAGTCAACAATGGGTGGCAAAGCGCGGATTTTATGGTTTTCGACCCGGTCCGTGCGTATGCGTCTTCGTCATTGATAATCAGCGGTTTTCCCTTATAACCCACCTCGTTGGCAAGGTCCTGGCTGAACCTGGCGAAAGTATCGGCCAGACTTTTGTCGAGTATAATGCTGTCGTGCATTTTCATGCTGCCGTCATGCTCGATAAAATGGGCTGCAGCGTAATCTGCTTTGAATTCGCGAATGGCGGTCTCGAGAATCAATTTCAGCAGCTTCTCCGGATTGATTTCGAAAGTCATGGCCTCGGAGATCTTATAGAAAGACATAATTTCGTTTAGCCGGATGTTTTCGCGTTCGAGTTTTACTTGATCGACGGTCCGTTTCAGAAGCCCTCGTAGTGTATCCATATCGAAAGGTTTGACCAGATAATCGAAAGCGCCCGTTTTGAGAACGGTAACCGCGTTTTGGATCGTGGGCTTGCCGGTCATCAAAATGACTTTGGCGGTCGGCTGGATTTTCTGAGCAATATTGATAACATCGAGGCCGGACTCCTGGCGCAGAATCAGGTCGGTAAGGACGATCGATATCTCCTGCTCCCGGAGTATGGCCTCGGCCTCGGCCAGGTTTCTCGCCTGGAATACGATGTACGGCTGCCCTCGCAACATCTCTTCGATAATTTCGAGTATGGTCGCCTCATCATCGACGACAAGGATCGGCTCGCTTGTTTCGACATACGAGGCGATTAAGATGTTTCGATCGGACATCGGTCGGCGCTCCTTCACCTTTTGCCTTTATATCGACAGTTTCAAGAATAAGAATTTCAATTTCCCCATTAGGTTGTTTCAGTCGGCGGGAATGCCGTATTATAAGTAAACAGCGTTTCCGGAGATGGTTAAATCATGCTCAGCAAGTCGTCCAAAATTTGAACGAAATCGAAAATCGAGTAGGTCGGCTGTTCAATTATCGGACTCATGATGCAGTGGTTTTCACAGCCAAGATCGCTAAAATAGGCCGCTTCGAGTGTTATTTATGACGGTTTATCAGCCCTAACGATTCGAACTGGCGATGAGCAAGATAGGAGCTGCGCACGAGCGGCGCGGATTCGACATGGGGGATGCCGCAACGTCGGCCGATCTCGGCTAAATCAGCGAATTCCTCGGGGTGATAATATTTTTCCACGGGCAAGTGATTTTGCGATGGCGATAGGTACTGGCCGATGGTGAAAATGCGGCAACCGGCGTCGGCTGCATCCGCCAATACCTTTACGATCATTTCGGTGGTCTCCCCCAATCCCACCATCATGCCCGATTTGACCACCAATTCCTTATCGCTTTCGGCGCAATAGCGAAGCAGCTCCAGCGACCGCTTATAATCCGCTTGAGGCCTCACACGGTCATAAAGCTCAGGGACGGTTTCGATATTGTGGGCGATGACCTCGGGACGGACATGGAGCACATTATCGAGGGCTTCCCGGTCGCCCTTGAAATCCGGAATCAGCACTTCTATCCCGCAGGCCGGTGAAGTGCGCCGAATCGATTCGACGACCGAGGCGAAAATAGAGGCGCCGCCGTCAGGTAAATCATCGCGGGTCACCGAGGTGATAACGACAAACTTCAGCCCGAGTTTCTTTACCGCCTGGGCGACCCTTTCGGGTTCGAGACAATCAGGCGGCGATGGGTCGGCGGAGTCGACATTGCAAAAACGGCAATTTCGGGTGCAGCGATCACCCATAATCAGGAACGTCGCGGTTCGCGCAGAAAAGCATTCACCGATATTTGGGCAACCCGCCTCCTGGCATACGGTATGAAGTCCGAGGTCTTCGATCAGCTTCTTGACGTCGGAATAAACCGGCCCGAAACTCGGCTTAATTTTCAGCCACGATGGTTTATGCAGACCGGCCATCGGAGTCATCCAGCATATCCTCGATTACGATTTTCGACGTCAAGGTTTTGTGCACCGGGCATTTGCCGGCAATCTGCAACAGACGCGATTTCTGATCGGGATCGAGCGGACCTTCGAGTTTTATCCGCTTGGTGATTTTATGGAGAAACCTATCGGCGGCATCGCAATCCCGACAATCCTGATCATAGACGCGCGAATACTCCATTTTGACCTCGACTCCCTCGAGAGGGATATTCTTGTTTCTCGCATAAAGCATCAAGGTCATCGAGGTGCAGCTTCCCAGCGAAGCCAGCAACAAGTCGTAGGGATTGGGGCCGAGATCGTCGCCTTTCAGTTTGATCGGTTCATCTACGATGAAGGAATGCTGGCGGGCTATCACCTGCTGCTGGAGATTTTGCAGATGTTTTACGATAACTTCGGCCATATCTCAATCACTCCAGGCCTCGATATATTTGTCGGCGGCCACGGCGGCGGTGGTGCCGTCGCCGACGGCGTTGGTGACCTGCTTGCAAAGTTGCTTGCGCACATCGCCGATCGCGTAAACGCCTTTGAGTGACGTCTCCATGTTCTCGTTTGTGATTATGTAGCCGTTGGGATCGCGTTTGATTTCGACATCGAAGAAATCGGAATTGGGGACGAATCCGATAAATGGGAAAACCGCCCCTACCGACAATGTTTTTATTTCACCGGATTTCAGGTTTTTGACCACCAGCGTTTGCACCTTTTCGGCTCCCTTGATTTCCACCGGCACGCTATCCCAAACGAATTCGATCTTGCTGTTGGCCATGGCTCTATCCTGGATGATTTTCTGGGCACGTAGTTGATCGCGGCGGTGGATTATGTAAAGTTTGCTTGCGTAGCGGGTCAGGAATATCCCCTCCTCGACCGCCGAATCGCCGCCGCCGACCACGGCGATGACCTCGCCTTTGAAAAAGGCGCCGTCGCAGATAGCGCAATACGAGACGCCCCGTCCCGCGAATTCGAGCTCTCCGGGGATCCCCAGTTTGCGGGGTTGGCCGCCGGTGGCGATTATCACGGCTTTCGCCTTATAGGAATCGTTGTCCGCCTCCACGATCCAGTATCGGCCGTCGGGTCTGATTTTGTTGACCTTATCGTTGTTGATCTCCAGACCGAATTTGCGGGCATGCGATTCGAACTTTTGAGCGAGGTCGGGACCCGAAATCGACTCGAATCCCGGGTAATCCTCGACCAGATGGGTATTGGCGATCTGCCCTCCGGGGAGCATTTTTTCCAGACACAGGACATTCAGTTTCGCTCTGGCGGCATACATGCCGGCGGTTAAACCGCCCGGCCCGCCACCCACGATCAAGACGTCGACTTCCCTCATTTATCCTACCTCCTAAAAATCTATGCCCTCTTTGGCCATTATCCCTTTGCGGTAGGGATGTTTGATTTCTTTCATTTCGGTGACCAGATCGGCGATTTCTATCAGTTTTTCGTGTGCTGAGCGTCCGGTGATTACGATATCGAGATCGCTCGGCCTGTTCTGTAACATTCTCAATACATCGGAAATGTCGATCAATCCGAGGAATACAGCCACGTTCAACTCATCGAGAATCACGATATCATATTGGTTCGACTGGATCAATTCGGAGGCGAATTCGAGAGCTTCGGCTGCCGCTTTTTCGTGCTCGTCGCGGGGCAGTTTATCATCAATAATACCCACGAATCCCTTACCCTTGCGGATGATCTGGACTTCGGGCTCGAGCCGCTTGATACCGTCGAGTTCGCCGTAGTGCCAACTTCCCTTGACGAATTGCACGATTGCCACCTTCTTATGGTAGCCCACCGCCCGCACGCACAGACCGAGGGCGGCCGTGGTTTTGCCTTTGCCATCGCCGGTATAAACGATAAGCAATCCTCTGGATTTCGATTTAACCTCAGCCATCGCGATTCTCCATTAGAGCCGATTACGTCAGTTCCGGCCCGCGGCACCGTCAAACTGTCGCCGTTCAGCCGATAATAACATATGTCATTCAACAAGGCAAGGGGCAAGGGTGTTCCGGGGGGCAGATCATGCACGGATGCCGATCGAAGCGACCAGCCAACGCGGAAAAGAATCATGACTCGTTCGCCGTTTCAAAATAACTTGGATAAATCCCCCGGTTGTTTATATATTTCATCATGCTCGAAAATAAATCCGTCGCCGTGGTTATCCCCGCATTCGATGTCGAACGCCATATCCGGGCGGTAATCGACACCATTCCGCAATTCGTTGATAAAATATACGTTATCGACGACGCCAGCACCGACGGCACCCGGGAAATAACGCAGGAGATCGTTGCAAGAGTCGGCAAACGGATCGCCCTCATTCGACACGAGCGCAATCGCGGAGTGGGCGCGACCATTGTCAGCGGTTACACACAGGCGGTAGGAGACGGAATCGAAATCGTGGCGGTGATGGCCGGCGACGGGCAGATGGATCCCGCCGAGCTTATCCGACTCTGTCGGCCGATAGCAGACGGTCAAGCCGATTACGTGAAAGGGAACCGATTTTTTTACGGCAACGCCTGGCAGGTGATGCCTCGCTATCGCTTTTTGGGCAACGCAGTTCTGTCGCTTTTGACCAAAATCGCCTCGGGCTACTGGAAACTGGCGGATTTTCAGTGCGGCTACACCGCCATTTCCGGGGAAACCCTTAGACGACTGCCGCTTAAAAAACTTTATCCTCGTTACGGTTTTCCCAACGACCTGCTGGTGAACCTGAATATCCTCGGTGCGGTCGTAAAAGAGATACCGGTGAAACCGATATACGACGGACAGAGATCGGGTATCCGCCTATGGAAAGTTGTGCCCAGGATAAGCCTGCTGCTTGCGGGCGGGTTTTTTCGCCGGCTGAAAGAAAAATACGTGATCAGGGATTTTCATCCCTTGGTTTTTTTCTATCTTTTCGGAGGGTTGTCAAGTTTGTTCGGCCTGGCGTTCGGGTTGTATTTGATCGCTTACCGCCTTTTCAGCGGACCGGTATCCGAAACCAGCGCATTGTTCGCCGCACTGTTTTTTCTTTTCGGGACGCAATCGTTGTTTTTCGCCATGTGGTTCGACATGGATTACAATCGGCCGCTGCAGCGATAACGACTTCTTTTCCGCCAATCTATAATGAGAGTCATAACTACCGCCGATCGATTCACGGCGAAATCGAATATGCCTAACAAACGCAAACAAGAAAGGGCATGGCCGAAACCACGCCCTTATTGATCCGCCGCCGATAGTAATCGGCAAGCCGCCGCAACGGCTTACTTCAGAAGCAGCATCTGATGGCTCAGTTTGACACCATCAGCGCGCAAGACGTACAGATACAATCCGCTGGCCAGACCATCGGCATTGAAAGTGACCGTATTTTCGCCCGCGGGCTTGATTCCGCTGGCGAGAGTGGCCACCCGGCGTCCGAGCAAATCGTAAACCGCCAAATCGACCGTGGATTCGTTAGGTAAAGTGAATCTGATATTGGTCGAGGCGTTGAACGGATTGGGATAATTCTGCATAAGGGATATCGACTGCGGCAGATTGGTGCCGTCATCGATTCCGGTCGGGCTTAACACGACGTCGGCGCCATAGACATCATCGAACATGACGTTAATAGTCTGCTCGCTCTGGTTTTCGTTCATTCCGATAGCCCTTATAGTATAGTTTCCGGGATCGACGCCGGCGAATTCATAAGCCCCGTCGGGCATGGTCAGGGAGATATCGACAATTTCGTCGTTTTCAAGCAGCATCACCAGCGCGCCCGAGTGGGGACGATCACCCTCGTAAACGAGGCCGCCCACGAACCGCGGTCCGCCGTAGCGGTTCGCCAGACCGAAATCGATACCGCTGGCGTCGGGGGTGACAGGGTCGGCGGTTTGCCAGGTCGGCTTGTCATCGTAGAATTCGCCCAGATAACCTCTGGCCGAACAGAACACCTTATAGGCGATATCTCTGAGCCGATTGAATGCATACGTGCCGTCTTCGGCCGTGCGCGTAAATCTTACGTCGCGCCAGCGGTGAGGAGCATTGTTGTTCGTCCCCATCGCCACTACCAGAGCGCCGCCGATAGGATCGCCGGTGCTGTCGCTGGTGACTAGGCCTGAAATAATGCCATCGGGCGGGGTGAACGGCAGGAGATGGAAATCGATTCCGGTCACATCTTCGCCGTCATCGACGCCGACGGTTTCGGGATAGACCACCGGGTTGAAACCACAGGCGTGCGCCGAGACGATATAATTGCCGGGCATTACATTTGCGATGGTATAGTTGCCCGAGGAATCGGTGCGGGCCATGCCACGCCAATAGCCGGCGATCATGCGCGCTTCAACGAACGCTCCGAACACGGGCGTGTTGGCGGAATCATAAACAGTGCCGGAGATGCTGCCGAAATCGATCGCCTCGAGAGCGAAATCGAGCACGGTAGGTGCAAAATCACCGACGACGATCGAATCGGCGCTGCCGGGATAATAATCGCGCGCGAACGCCTCCACGTGATAGGTACCGACGGGAAGATTGATCGCATAAGCGCCGGTTGAATCGGTTCTGCCGTTAAAATACATCCGCGGAACGTTCATGTTGGTGGCTCTTACCATGGCGCCGACAATCGGATCATCGGTGGCCGCGTCGGTCACTACACCGGTCAAGAGCCCCATAACAATCGGCTGCAACGCAATGTCGATTCCGGTTACGTTGTTGCCGTTTATAACGATGCTGTCAGGATAATCAGCCGGGGCGTATCCTTCTTTCATGGCCGCCACGCGATAGGTTCCAGCGGGAAGATCATTGAAAACATATATGCCGTCGGGACCACTGTAAACCACACGGTGGAAATGGTGATCCCGATACATTTCGGCTTTCACCATGGCCCCGGCGATCGGCTGCGACGTAGCCGCATCGGTGATCGTGCCGGCGATCGAACCGGCTTGCGGATTGGTGTGAACCGCCAGCGTGAAATCGATGCCGGTCGGATTGAGCGTGTCATCGACAGCTACCAGATCGGCATCTTCCCTGCGGGCCGCTTCCTCCCACCATTCCGGATCGAAACCCATCTTTTCAGCCATCACTAAATAACGCCCGTAGGGAACGGTCAATTGATAATTTCCGGCAGAATCGGTATGAACGGTGAACATCACATTATTGGGGCCGAACGCCTTTACATTCGCCCGGAAAAGCGGACTGCCGTCGGCCTGATTGGTGACCGTGCCGGAGATCGTCCCGGTCGGCGGCGGCGTCGGCGGTGAGAGCGTGAAATTTATACCGGTCGGACTAACGCTGTCGGAAACCACCAAAGAAGTGGCTTGCGACGGCTCGGCTGCCTCTTGCCACCATTCGGGTGCGAATCCCCATTTGTTTGCCATAACGATATAGCGTCCATAAGGCAAACGCAGAGTATAATGCCCGGTGTTATCAGTCATGGTTCCGGCGAACGGGCGATTGGGATCATTAGGGGCGAAAGCATGGACAATCGCCATAGCCAAAGGCTGCCCCGTGGTCTGATTCGTTACCAGGCCGCTGATCGTGCCGCCTTGATGCTGCGCCATTACCGGCGCCGCCGCCAACACCAGCAATAATAGAGCTGCCAGCATCGGCACTTTTCCTTTTCTCATACTGAATCCTCCCGTATTATTGTGAGTTTCACTTAATTCAGCTTTTTGACACACACGCAGACCTAAAGTTTAATTTGGCTTATGATTTTTCTTTTGTCAACTTATAAATCGGCCGAATCCGCAACTCGAACCAAACGGATCATCTCCCTCTTGTTCCTCTTGGCCACCCGTATGCTCAACAAATGAATTCTATTATCAGTTGCGGAAATATAGTATTGAAAGGAATCCTGCATGTTCCAGGGCCGCCCCGTCGATCGCATAATCGCCAAGATCATCCATCAAAAAACATGGGATATCGACATGAAGTGATGCCGGCTGGCCATTTTTGCATTTAAATGGTCAAAACGAACCGCATTAACGGCAGCAAAATCGATTGACTATCAATAGATTGTGATCACAACGCAGAAACGTCGAAAACCTCAGTCGAGGCATCAATTTTGCAACTTGGATTTGGGAAGATTCACGGAGGTGAGCATGGAAATCGGACTAAAACAGAACCAGATAAAAAGCTCGAATAGTCTCAACTCGAGCCTCGACAAGTTGTATAATTCGGCCGAGAAGCTCAGTTCGGGAAAGCGAATCAATAAGGCCTCCGATGACCCGGCCGGGCTGGTAATTTCAGAAAAGCTGCGGTCGCATATCGTGGCGATTGAGCAGGAATTGAAGCAAATCGACAGCCGCATAGATAGGCTGAATACGGCCGACGGCCGTCTTGAACAGATGAATGAAAGCCTGATTCGAATCCGGGAATTGGCGATTACGGCGGCTAATGACTCCGGCGCCGATTCGCAGTCGATGGCGGCGATAAACCGAGCTGTCGAGTTTGAACGACGATATTTCAATCGGCTGGCCGAGCAGGTGAAAACGGATTTTGGCGGTTCGGCATGCGGCGATTCGAACTCAGCCGAATCGTCACGAAATATCGGGGAGTTGGGACCGATGGACGCGACCGTGGAGGAAACGATCGAATCAATCGACCGCAAGCTTGCCGAGGTAAATCGAGCCAGAGGTGAAATCGGCGCCGAAATCAAGAACCACTATGAGTCGAGACGAGAAGAATTGCTGATAGAATTAGGCAATATCGGAGGCGCCCGATCGGCGATCACTGATGTTGATATGGCGGCGGAATATATGCGTTTCATCAACCAGAAGATCGCCGTCGAATCGCAGGCCGTATTTTTGGCGCAGACAAAACCATCAGCCGATATAGTAATCCGTCTGCTCGGGATTTAGGCGACAAACAAGCCCAGCCTGAGACACTATGTTTATAGGCCGATTTGCATTCGATCCGCAACAGACCGTCGTCCGACATAATAATCCAAATTTGGCTTGCCCATGGATTGATCGCTGCATATTTTCAATCAATCGAAAATTATAGTTCAATGAACACAGGAAGTCCGGTGGGAAATATGGAAAATCAGAAAGAAGCTTTAGCGGCGGCAATCGAGATGGAAAAACAGGGCAAGAATTTTTATGAATCCACAGCCGAAAGAACCACGAACGAGATGACCAGATCAGTATTCCGCTTCTTGGCCGAGGAGGAAACCAAGCATATCGCGGCGATAAAATCATTTTATTCGGCCGAGATTGCCGGCGAAGAAACCGATTTCGATTCGGTCATCAGGGATGCGGATCCGGCAAAGGCCAAGAAAGCGATCAGCAAGCTGTTTTCGGGGCTGGATAAAAAAGCGCCCACGGATAAGGCGGATATCGATGCCTATAAGTTCGCCCGCGATTTCGAGAAAAACGGCGAGAAGTTTTATCGTCAGGCGCTGACAAAAGCCACCGAGAAGGAAACCAAGAAGTTATTCCAATTCTTGATAGAGGAAGAACAGCGGCATTTTCAAATGATAGACGATAGTCTCGCCTTTCTGGAAAACCCCGCCGAGTGGTTCCATCGTATGGAAAGATGGCATGTGGAGGGGTGAGGTTTTCTGACGACTTACGAGTTGAGCCAAAATAGTCGTCTATGGTTTGGTGCGGCGTCCGGCGACCAACGACGCCGCCACCGAAAGAAGAATCGCCGTCGCAATCACCGCCAAGGATAACAGCGGCGGAAATTTATAAAATCCGCTGACGGCCATCTTTATACCCACAAATACCAGTATAAAAGCCAATCCGTATTGCAGATATTTGAACAGCCTCATGAAACCGGCGAGAGCAAAATACAGAGCGCGCAGTCCGAGAATCGCAAAGACGTTCGATGTATATACGATGAAAGGAACGGTGGTGATCGCCAGTATGGCGGGAATCGAATCGAGGGCGAAAAGAAGATCGGTCGATTCGATCATGAGCAAAACCGCAAGCAGCGGGGTGGCAAACAGCCGCCCGTTCTCCCTGACCATGAATTTGTCGCGCCGATAGTCGCCGGTCATCGGTAAAATACGTTTGATCAGCCGCAACACGGGATTGCGTTCGGGATGCGGGCGATGGTCCTTGTGAATCGCCATATTGATTCCGGTGAAAATCAGAAACGCTCCGAAAACGTAAATCAGCCAGTGGAATCTGTTCAGCAGCGCGATGCCGGTGAAAATGAATGCAGCCCTCATGACCAGCGCTCCGAGGATTCCATAGAACAGGACTTTATGCTGATATTCCGGCGGAACCCGGAAGAAAGAAAACAACATTAAAAAAACGAAAACATTATCGACTGAGAGCGATTTTTCGATAAGATAGCCGGTCAAGAATTCGAGCGCCGGTTTGACTCCGGCATGAAAATAGATCCAGAGATTGAACAGCAACGCGAGGACGACCCAGACTATCGTCCATGTGAACGCTTCTTTAAGCCCGACGACGTGGGCATGGCGATGCAGAATACCCAAATCGATAGCCAGCATGACAAGAATGAAAAAGTTGAAAAGCAGCCAAAAATACCAAGGGGCGGTCATCGGTTATCGGATTTCCTCAAAAAATATAGCGTCATCGGCAAAAAATAATAATTCATACGGAAAAAATCGAGTTCCGCTCGATCGAAAGATTTCAAACAAAAAAAGCGGGTATCGTCTAATACCCGCTCTAATGATAGAACCAATCAGTATCACACCAGCCCGTATTTGGCGATATTGGCATCGGCGATCGCCTGAATCTTGGCCAATTCCTTCTTCCCCTCATCGCTTGCGAACAAGTGCCGGAAACGCCCCTGCAATTTAAGGTATTCCTCGATCGGTTTCCGTTCTTTGGTTATCTTGCGGACCCGGGTTATTTTTCCCCACTCCATCTCGAAAATAGGAAACAGCCCGGTCTCCACCGCCAATCGGCCGATTTCGATAGTCAGTTCGGACTTATAGGCCCAGCCCAACGGGCAGGGAACATGCACATGCAGAAAAGTCGGACCGGCGATCGAAAGCGCCTTCTTCACCTTGCGTTGAAGATCCGCCGGATAGCCGACAGTGGCGGTGGCGGCATACGGAATGTTATGAGCCGCCACAATCTCAACCAGATTCTTCTTTGGACGCTGATTGCCGAACGATACCTTACCCGAAGGCGACGTCGTGGTATGGGCGTCGAATGGTGTCAATCCCGAACGCTGCACCCCCGTGTTCATGTAAGCTTCGTTATCGTAACAGACGTACAATACTTCATGTCCGCGTTCGAGCATTCCCGAAAGGCAGCCTATACCGATATCGGCCGTGCCGCCGTCGCCGCCCTGAGCGATCACCTTGACGCCATTCCATTTACCCATTGCTTTCAGGCCGGCCTCTATTCCCGCCGCGACCGCCGATGAATTCTCGAAAAGCGAATGAATCCACGGCACCCGCCAAGCCGATTCAGGAAAAGGAGTGGAAAACACTTCGAGGCAACCGGTGCTGGTGGCCACGATTATATTCGGCCCGGCAGCATCCATGACCAGTTTGGCTCCCAGCGATTCGCCGCATCCGGCGCAGGCGCGATGGCCGCAGGTGAGCAGCGATTCGGTGACGGGGGCTTTTTCTTTTTTCGCTTTCGTCGTCTCAGCCATAACTACCTCCTCCCGCCTACCAATTCGAGATTAATATCGACGAATTCATTGAGTACTTCCTTGTCCTTGGCCATCTTGAAAGCATCGATCAGCGATTTCGGTGGAATATCCCGTCCCCCGAGACCTACCACGAATCCGGAAATAATCGGAGTATGTTTCTGCCCATAAAAGCAGTTGCGCAATTCGTTTTGCAAAATCGAACCCCAGCCGTAAGAATATGATTTATCGAACGCTATGAGTTGTTTTATGTCCTTGCAGATATCGCGTATCATGGTGTACGGAAACGGTCGGAAACTTCTGATTTTCAAAATGCCGACCTTCTCCCCTTTCGCCCGCAGATCATCCACCACGTCTTTCAGAGTGCCGATAAGCGACCCCATGGCCACGAAAGCGTATTCGGCGTCATCGAGACGATAAGTGTCGATAAGACCGCCGTACCAGCGTCCGAATTTGGCTTTGAATTCCTCGGCGGTTTTCTGAATTACCGGCAAGGCGTCGTCGAGAGTTTCGGCGATCTTGTAGCGGGTTTCCATATACCAGCGGGGTTCGGCCAGAGTTCCCATAGTAATCGGTTTCGCCGGATCAAGCTTGATTTCCGGGTTAAACGGGGGCAGAAACTCATCGACGGCTTTCTGGTCGAGCATTTCCACCGATTCGAAGGCGTGCGTTAAAATAAAGCCGTCCATATTGACCATCACCGGCAGCATTATTTCCGGATTTTCACCGATTTTGTAGGCCTGGGGATGGATATCCATCAATTCCTGCGCATCCTCGGCGAACAATATGATCATTCCCGAATCGCGAATCACCATGGCGTCGGAATGGTCGTTCCAGATATTGATCGGAGCGGAAACGGCACGATTGGCGCAAGTGATAACCACCGGAAGCCTCATTCCGGCCATGTTGTATAAAACCTCGGCCATCAACAGCAGTCCCTGAGAAGTCGTCGTCGAATAAGCCCTGGCTCCCACGGCGCAGGCTCCCAGCACTACGCTGGCGGCGCCGAATTCGGATTCGACGTTGATGAATTCCGCTTTCAGGTCGCCGTCGGCAACCATCTGGGAAAGATTTTCCACGATATGGGTCTGCGGTGTTATCGGATATGCGGCGACAACGTGAGGACGGCATAATTTGATCGATTCGGCCACCGCCATCGACCCTTCTAATAATTTTCTCATTTGACCTCCAGAACCATGTCGATATCATCGACCGGACACTCGTAGGCGCAGATACCGCAACCTTTGCAGAAATCGAGATCGGCGTGATATTTATTATCCTGGCCGAAAACGCAGGCATCGGGACAAACCACGACACAGATACGGCAATCGGTGCAAGTTTCGTGCTTGAATATCGGCACCATAGTGCGCCAGCTGCCGGTCTTGTTCACTTTCGAACTTCCCGGTTCAGCAGCCAGCAAAATCGGCTTAGACATGAGCCACCTCCCGTGCCAGAGCGAAAGCCTTTTCCACCGCAGCGATATTTCTCTGGGCTATTGCCGCCGGAAAACGATGCTTTATCGCTTTCTTGACACCGTCGAACGAAATCAAGCCGGTGACCGCGGCGAAATATCCCAAAAGCGTCGTGTTTTGTATGGGACGTCCGATAATCTCCAGAGCGATTCTGGTCGCCGGTATGGTGAATATCTTGGCTTTCGTGGCCAATTTCAGATCGGCGGCGCTTTTCTCCGTGTCGATAATCATCAGCCCGTCCGGTTTCAGGCCGGCGGTGACATCGACACTGCCGATGAGCGTGGCATCTTGAACGATAAGATAATCGGGTTCGTAAATTTGATTGCGGGCGCGGATCGGCTTGTCGGATAACCTGACGAATGAGGTCACCGGAGCGCCCATTCTTTCGGAGCCGAAAGACGGAAAAGCCAACGCAAATTTGCCGTCGGCGAAAGCCGCTTGGGCTATCAATTCAGCCGCCGTTACAACTCCCTGTCCGCCGCGTCCGTGAAGACGCACTTCTTTCAATTTATCCTCCTGTATTTACTCTCGACATCAGCAAACTATCGAAAATTTCTTCTTTCTAATCGTTAGCTTTCGTTCTCCCGGACCACGCGGGAAAAGGAAATCCCGGTGGAGGCTTGATATTTCCCTTTTCTGTCTTTATACGACGTTTCGCATATTGAATCGGCCTTGAAAAAAAGAACCTGAGCGATTCCCTCACCGGCATACAGCCGCACCGAAAACGGCAGCGAATTGAAAACCCCGAAAGTGACATGACCTTCCCACTCAGGTTCAAACGGGGCGAAATTTATCAACAATCCATTTCGGGTATAAGTCGATTTGCCGAGGCATACGGCCAAAACATCACGGGGAATGCGGAAATACTCGAGACTGCGCGCGATTACGAAACCCCGCGGAGGAATAACGCATATATCCCCCACAAAATCGGCGAAACCCTCCGGAGATGGATTCTTAGGGTCCAATTCTAAGTTTGCCCCGACGGTGTCGGCCATTTTGAATTCGCGGGATAACCGGAAATCGTACCCATAAGATGACACGCCGTAAGATATCCGGCCGTCGCTGATCAATGAGCGTTCGAACGGCTCTATCATGCCGCATTTAGCGGCCATCTCGATTATCCATTTATCCGACATTATCGACATCGCAATCAGCTATCGCTTTTCCCTATCAAGTTCATTCAATAGAATAGTCGTAAGTTTCATTCAAGTCAATTAATTTTTATCTTAATTTGTTACGAATTTCACAATAAAATCGTTTCAGGATTTGCCGACCAGGCTCACTATCTTTTGGAAGATAATAAGTTGCAAAATCACCATTGCTTTTCGGCTTGTTTATCATTGTACCATAATACGACGTTCCACCGGCGGTTTGGGAGTGCCTATCAACGCAAGGAGGCGGCTTACAGGATCATTAGACCAGCAGGGAAAGCAGAATAAGCCCTGCGGCTAAGGTTTTAATCAACGGGTCCAGCTTGAGAATCCAAATCCGCGCTTTTGCGACGGCGATAAGTGAAATCAAGCCCAGGGCCAATAAAAATACGGCCGACAGCCAAAACACCACCAATCTGAATGCTAAATCCCGGCCATGGTTCAGGGTTATGAAGAATACCAATTCACCGATAAAGATCATCACGAAAGCATGAGTGATCCAGGCCATCATGAAAATCTGTTTTCTATCGGGGGAAAGCATTTCGAAAAGTCCCGTCACTTTTTTTATCTGGGATAAATGTGCCAACCCCCAAACGACAACGATGATCGAAGCAGCATACGGCAACAGTTTAATCGATATCTGAGCCATTGCAAAAACCGCCATTTACCCTCACGCCCGGCATTCGTGAAATTCAAAATCACTCAATGCCGGCCGCATCGAGCGATGGCACAAGTCTCAATCAAGGCCGAGCAAGTAATCCGCCAGCAACCTGACTCCGAATCCGGTGGCTCCCTTGGTCAGATAAGGATGGGATTTATCGTTGTTGTCCACGCCGGCGATATCGATATGCGCCCAGGGGGTTTCCTTAACGAATTTGGCCAGAAAACAGGCTGCCGTGATCGTTCCGGCGGGCCGCCCCCCCGAATTTTTCATATCGGCCACTTCCGATTTGATGAGTTCGTGGTATTCCTCCCATAGAGGCAGCCGCCAAACCTTTTCGGCGGTCCTTTGACTGGACTCGTATATGCGATCTATCATCTTGTCGTCGTTGCCGAGAATTCCGGCCGTGGTATCCCCCAATGCGATTCTGACCGCGCCGGTCAAAGTGGCTATATCTATGATCGCCGACGGATTGAACTTGCGGGCGTGGCAGATTGCATCGGCGAGTATCAAGCGGCCTTCGGCATCAGTGCTGATTATCTCGATGGATTGCCCGTCGGATGCCTTCACGATATCGCCCGGCCTAAGAGCTTTTCCCGATGGCATATTTTCGACACAGGGGGCGATCCCGATTACATTGAGTCGGGGCTTCAATTCGGAAAGAATATGCATAAGCGAGATGACCACCGCCGCTCCCGCCATATCGTTTTTCATCTCCTGCATCCCCTCGGCGGGCTTGATCGAGATGCCCCCGGAATCGAAAGTGACTCCTTTGCCGATCAACACGATGGGCTTTTCCCTCTTGCCTGCTCCATTATAATGCCACTCGATCAATTGCGGCGGCTGATCGGAGCCTCGGGCGACGCCCAGAAGAGCTCCCATCTTGAGTCTGGTCAATTCGGCAGGTCCGTATATTTTCAGGGGAATTTTGCAGGAGGAAGCAAGTTTTTTCGCGCGCGCCGCCAATTCGCGGGGCGGCAAATCGTTCCCGGGCATATTGATCAGATCCCTGGCGATACGGACGGCCTTGCAGATCGTGATAGAGCGATCGATATCGTTCTTGAATGCAGCGGCGGATTCGTCGAAATTCACTTTGATTACGGATTGACCGTTCGCCGAGGACTTGTAGCGGTCGAAAGTATATCCGCCGAGAACGATGCCCTCGATGAAAGCCGGCAGATTTTTCTTCATCTCGGGAAACGACACTACCGCCAGCGAGTTCAATTTTTTCTTTGCCGCGATCGCGCTGAGCAGCCCTCCCGCCCGACGGGCGTTGTCGGTATTTTTATCGTCGCCCAGTCCGAGTATAATCAAATCGCCGCCGGTTTTGGATACGGCCCAGAATTCAGCCGTCTCGTCTTTTTTGCCGCTGAAACCGCGAGCGGAGACCAACCCCGGATCGATCCCCAACCGTTTCAATACCGCCGGAAATCTGCCGTCTTTTTCGCCGGTGACTACGATTCTCATATCTTTGGCGCCTGCCTTGCGGAAAGCATATTCGACTTGGAGCATTTTAACTTACCGTCCTTCCGATAATGCCGTTCGGGTTGCCGGAATACTTTTGCGATTCAGAATACGATATCGAGGCGGACTTGTCAAATGAGCGTTTCGCACGATTCGGCCAAACAACAGCCGCAGGAAGCCTCTTTCACGAAAGTCCTGAGACATTCGACCGATTCAAGTTATCCTCAGGAATTTTTCGCGTGAGCCGCCGCAGATTTTACACGAAAGAGGCATGTCCCCAGATTCAAGGTGACCGCAGCTCTGGCAAACCCAGTAATCAGTCTCCCGGAGCCGGTTCAGGTTATCGATAGCCTCATTGAGCATTGTCGCTTGCAGCCGGTCCGAAGCGAGATAATTCTTGAATAATCTCGCGGCTTGGTGGTCCCCATCGACTTCGGCCCGTTCGATAAATGTGGGAAACATCTGGCTTATTTCATAGGTGCGATTGTCTATAAGCCGAGAAAGGCAATCGGCGGCATCGTCCGAGTCTCCGAGCAGCCTTAAAAGTTCGATCGCCTGTACTTGGTCCGAGTTGGCCAGCGCGCGGAATAGTTTCGCCGCCTGATGAAGTCCCTCTGATTCGGCTTTGCGGGCGGCGGCTGTCAATTCAATCGCCGATTTCGCTCTCGAAATCAAGCTTTTTTGCAAGTTATCATTCGATTGCAATTAATTCACCCTCCATGGTAATTCAATTCGATACGATATAAATTATCCGAAGAATCGTTCTTTACCAAACTAATGCGAGCTTTCTATTGTCTGACCCCCATTTTAATGAGCGTCCGAAAAACGGCCGGGATCGAATTTACCTATCGATTCGATTTCCGTATATCTTAATAATACATAGCCGAACGCCATGTCAAGTACGAATCCGGGCACTCTTGCCCATCGGCCGGATTTGAACGATTCATTTTCAGTTATTCAACACGGAATCGTTGTCGGTCGCCTGCGAAACAGCGGGAAAAAATCGGGGCGCGGATTGCGCACCCCGACCGTTTCAATTACAAGCACCGGCAAAATCGAACGTTTTTATTCGATCAAAGCCGGAATCGCTTCCGCTTTGGGTCCGATTCGGCCCGGCGGAAGAATCATCGGCGGCAGAAAATGACAATAACTCAGTGAAATTCCACCTTTGAAATAACCCACGAGGCGGGTGATATCCGATCCCCGAAATTCGCAATTGCCGTTGACATCGCCGGCGATATAGATATAAGCCCGCGTCGAATCGAGATAGCAGCTGTCGGGCGGCGGAAGACCCAGCGATTTGAAATAGCGCACCCCATAGGTGACATCGCTGCCGAGAACGCTTCCGTCACCGTTTATATCGCCCAGAAAATAAGAGCATTCCGAACCGGAAACGACCAGCTCGACCGGTATAACAATGATCGGATCGATCGGATCGTTCGTGGTCATGACTATTCGGCCGCTGTATTCGCCCACCGGCCGATTCGCCGCCGAGAGATGAATGGTCGCCGAAATCGAATCGTGCGGCTGGACCGTGCCCGAAGCCGGTGAGATCGTCAGCCATCCTTCCTCGAGTCGAAATCCTTCTGGAGTCAGATCGATTTTTTCTCCAATAGCGTTTTTTGAAAAGGATTCGGGGGTATCCGGTCGTCGCAAGAACATGGTATCCGCGGAAAGGGTGAATATCAATAAGCCGTCACCGCTGTTCCATATCTTAAGCGGAATGTCGCTCGATTGTTCGACTGCCAGCGTGTCCCAAACACTGCCGGGATAAACGCTCGCCGCCGGTGCACGGATCACCACATTTACAGGGATGCTTCCGCTCGGGTGTTGCGGATCGTTGCTGACGTAATTTATCGCCGCTGGATGAGAGCCGGGATTCAAAGTCGCAGTGTTTATAGTTATCTGGATTTGAGAACTGTCCAAAGGGTCTATATTCAGTTGGCCTCCGGAACATGATAGCCAACTTTGTGTGGGCGTGAACGCGATTTGCAAGGCGGCGTTCCCCAGATTGCGAATGGTCATTTGATGCTGGACCTGCTCTCCCTGAACCAGGCTGTCCAGGATATTTCCGGGCGTGATCACCAGCGCGGGAGCGGAAATTATGCCCTGGAAGTATCCTTTGACCACGATATCATCGATGTTCCAGCCGCAATACTGCCACGCGTAGTCGGTGGTTCCAAGGCCGAACCTAATGCGGAAAACGGCGTTGCTGTCGGCGTATGCGGAGACGTCATAATGCACGAGGTTCCACGCCTGATCGTCGATAGTCGTCGCGGGGTTGGAGAATATCTCTACCCAAGAAGCGCCGTTGTAAACCTGAATGTAGGCATGGTCGTAAGTATTTCGCTCGATACCGAGCCAGCGATAGAAATCGAGTTCGACATCGGTGTGGCGGCTGCAATCGATAATCGGCGAGGTTGCCCAGTATGTCTGGCCGATGCTGGCGTTGTAATCTCCGCCCGAGCCCGAGGTAAGATCGTTTCCCAGCACATTGTTATCCGTTCCGGGCGAATGGTCATTGGCGGGATCGGGCCCTCCATAACTGTCGGAACCGGTTCCTCCGGTCGCCGGCCCGATCGTCCATTCGGACGTTCCGCCGAGCCCAGTCCATCCGCGATCGACCGAAAAATCATCGGCATAGATAGTTTCCTTATCCCCTATCACTAAAGAAAACGCCAATGTATCGACGAAGCCGCGCGTTCCAGCCAGCACCACGGAGAATTGCCCTTGCCTGCCTCTCGGACAAGTGGGGCTTATCGAAAGCGAGAACGGGTCGCCGTCGTTGTTTCCGCCGCCGGACGCAGGAATATCGCCGAAATATCCGGAGGCGTCGATTACATCGATATATGGATCGTTTTCGAACAGCTGCGCGGTGACGGCCTCGGCTGCCGCTCCGCCGTAGTTGTTCACTGTGACCGAAATGATTCCGTTTTCACCCGGATCAAGCACGTTGTTTCCGCCGGAATTAATAGTGGCGGAGGCGAATATCAGGTTCGGCGCATGGGCGACCATCAAGAAATCGCAAACCCAATTATCGAGGGCGCTTCCGCTGATATCGAGATGGAAAGGTATAGCATGATTGTCCGGGATATCTGCGGCGATCGAAATAGAAAAACCATCGGCGACATAACCGATGCCGGAGTTTCCGGCTATCGATCCGTAATTCGCGGAGTTGTCCGTGATCAAGACGTAAGGATCGCTGGACGACAGCAGCGCGACCACGTTGCGGGCCGTATCCGGCCCGACGTTCCTAAATCTTATTCCGAGAAATACCGACTCTCCGTAGTCTATCGAACCGTTGCCGTTGCCCGGCAAATCATTGACTATGCAGGAATCGAAAACGATATAGGGGCCTGTCGGCGCGATCACCAGGATAGTATCGATGTATGGAATTTTATTGAAAGCAGTCACCGTCAGCAAAACACCTTGCCCGAGCGGCAGAGTCCCGCTGATCGGAATTATCGCCTGTCCTAAGGCGTCGGTAAAAGCGGAACCGAACAAAATGCCGTTGTGATACAATGCACACTGGGCGCCGGCCACACCGGACACGGTCACCGAAAATTGAGTGGCGGTGAACAACAGATCGTCGCTATGGGCGACCGCCATGGTCGTCGGGTTATCGGTTCGCAAAAGCAGCGATGGATCGCCGAAAATATGCCAGGTGTTGAACATATCGGCCCCGCCCGAGCCGTTGATGTCGATCATGCGGCACGAACCGTTGTAACAAATTCCGCCGAACGTCGTCTTGGTTTTGGCCATAAGCAAGTCCACCGCCTCGTCTTGAGCATCCATGGGCGGATTCCAGGTTTGATTGATCGAGGACATATAGGCGGCCATCGCTCCGCTCGGATTGCCGCCGCTGGAGGCGCGCAGCCAGGCCTCGCCGAAACAAGTCGTTCCATCGAAATCGCCGTTGACGCAGGCGACGCTGAAAATGAACGGCAGTTTGCCGACGTTGGTCAGCGCGTTTACGTTCGTATTGGAAAAGCCGGTCGTGCTCCAGCTGGTGGTGCTGCCATGGCCGCAATAGTTGACGAAACCGCGTCCGGCATTAAGCGCGGTCGACACTTGGGCGGCGGTGGCTCCGGGATCGTAAATCTGATCGATGGTGGTGTAGCCGTTCGCCAGAAGATCGGTGCGTATGTTATTCATGTGTTGATAATCGTATTCGCCGAAATGACCGGGGCCCTCGTCGCTGGCTATTCCTGCAGCCATGCGAAACCAATTCGTGCCGGAGGGATTCTTCTCGTAATCGATAACTCTTTGTACTTGTGTCTGCACGTGAGCGGCGTTTTCAGCCGAGAATCTGCCGACGAAAATATCGGGATAATAATCAGCTCCGGCCACTTTGGCATAAGAAGGATCGGAAGCATCGCCGGAAAGCAGATATGTGGCCACCTGCGCGGCATCACCGACGAGCAAGACATAAGCCAGGTCGGTCGAATCGTACCATGCCTGAATGAAGTTTTTTATCTGGGCGCCTGTGTTGCCGACAGTCGAAACATTGACCAATCTGGTTTTCATGCCTTTCTGATTTTTCCACTCGACGAATGGCGACATATACGAAGAAAATTGGTCGTAGCAGATTATCAACATCTCCCCCGCCTCGAGCACCGGCGTGTATAGAAGGACATCCGGGGAATAATTGACGAAACGCCTTCGGTAAATTTCGTTCCAATCAGGATCAATCGTCGCCGGAAGCTGCGAGCGTTCGATCGTATTTCGAGTATCGATGCCGGAATCGACGAATTCTATCACCAACCTCTTATAGACCCGCAGTGTCGCCTTGACAGGATTATATTGAGCGATTCGGATATGAACCGGCAGGCCGCGGAAATCACGCATTATATAAGGCTCACCAAGCTCGATTATTTCCCCGGGAAACCAATTATCCGATAAATAAACGACATCGAATGCATACGGGACAGTTTCCGGATCGACTGTGCGCGGCAGGTTTCCTTTCGATGGAGCGACCATGAAATCGGCGAAGTCTTGATATTCCATTTCTATTATGTTTGCCCTTATGCGCGACTTGTCGCCTATAAGCAGACTGCGGGTGATGAACGGAACGGCAGGCTGACCCGGTTCAGCGAGGTTTCCCTCGCCTTCAAGCTCGAGCTGATGATACAACCTGCCATCGATCTCCACGGTAGTTTGTCTGATTCCGCCTATTTCGATGGTCAACACGGTGCGAGTGGGGCCCGCGAAATCGACGCCGACCGATAGGTCAGGCAGGCGGTCATCGATAACTATTCTTTCGGCTCCGATCACCGGAAAATTCAGACACATCAAGATCGCGCAAATCGAAAAAAACCTGTTCATAACATCCTCTCCCGGTTCGCTTCTTATCAGTTAAGACATTTTCTCTCAGGCGCTTGATTATATATATAATGTTTTCATGACGAGCGCCAGATAATTGGTGATTCGCAGTATGCCGCTTATAAATATAAAAAAGTTTTTTTCTATTTTTGCTGAATTATTTGAACCTTTGCCGGAAGTCGCGCCTTTATTATAAAAAAGGAGATGGATATGTCCCTAAAAAACAAAATCGTGTTTTCGGCGGCGTTATCGGTCTTGATTGCCGCTTGGACAGCCGCAGCTTCCGGCGGCGAAATAGTCAGGCCGGAGGAAATCAAGAGCATGAGGCAGGTGGTGTATGACAAAGAAACTTACAAGAAGCTCGAGACCTTGTGGCAAGCTTATTTCAAAGAGTTCCCCTCGGAATATGCCTATGCCAACTGGATGTACGCCGCCCGCTACGCCGGCAACGCCAACTATACGGAATTGCTCGACAAGGGTTTGAAAAAATACCCGGCCAATCCTACCTTGAATTATCTCAAGGCGCTCGAGCCCAAACTGCATTTGACCCCCGAAGGGCGAAAATACCTCGAAAAAGCTGTCGCTCTTGACCCTAAATTCATCGACCCTTGGTTCGTTCTGGCTGTCCATTATATGCGGGCCGGCGAAACCGAAAAAATGGATGAAGCCCTTCGCAAACTGCTTGCAAGCGGCATCATTCCGGACGATATCCTCGATTATAATTACAACCTGATAAGCAGTCTCGAACCCGACGCCATAATGATAACCAACGGTGACAACGACACCTATCCGGGATGGATTCTCACCAGGATATTGCAGGTCCGTCCGGACATCACTATCGTCAACAGAAGTTTGCTCAATACCGAATGGTATCCCATTCTCTTGATCGACAGCGGGCTGCCCCGATTCACGAGCAAAGCCGATTTGGAGGAGATTCGAGAATCGATGGGCGGGGCGCTCGGCGACGGTAAAATCAAGCCGACCTCGGCCGGCCTGATCGGCGATACTCTGATCCTCAAGTTGATCGAGGCGGCGCAACGGGCGCAACGACCGTTGTATTTTTCTAAAACTTTATTCATCACCGAAAAACTCAAAGCGGCCGCCGCCAACGGGATCGATCTCGGCATGGTGACACTGGTCAGCCCTGCCGGCCGCTCGAAGGCGGAGCTGTATCGCCGCAGTTTCATAAATTGGATCGAAAATTTCAGAACCGGCGGACTCGACAGCTGGAGACTTCGGTTTTCATCTGCCAACGATGCCGGTAGGATGCTGGTGCAGAACTATGTCAAGGGCATTACCGATAACCTCGATTCGCTTAGAATTTATGCGCCGGAACTGCGGTCGCGACTTTTCTTGTGGTATCGAGAACATCTGGAAAATTTATTATCAGGAGAGCTGCGAGGCGAGGCAGCCGAAAGATGGTGCGCTCATGGCGACATAAAAGAAATCGATGCCTGGTGCGCACGTCAGGGAATGAAGCGTTGAATTCCGATTGGGAATTGCTGGAAAACGCGGTAAAGGGCGATAGACAAGCCTGGTCGATGCTGGTTACGAAATATCAGGCCAAGCTGAAAAGCTTGGCTTTGCTGATTTCCGGCTCGTCTCAGTCGGCCGAGGATATCGTGCAGGAGACATTCATGGCAGCGATACATTCGATTCCCAAAAATCGCAACGGCACGGTCAAGGGTTACCTTAACACGATAGCCTATCGGTTGTCGTTGAAGGAGTTGCACAGATTACGGCGGGAGATCGATCTGGATGAAACGGAGCCGATCGTCCCCGGCTCGAATCAAATCGAGGCGCTGCTCGACGATGAGCGGGATAAAGCGGTGGCGGAGACTATCCTCAACCTGGATTTTGATCATCGCCTGATCTTGGTCTTGCGATTTTATGGAGAATATACTTTCGAGGAGATGGCGGATTTGCTGCAAATTCCGGTAGGAACGGCAAAATCGCGCCTTTTCTACGCCGTCAGATATTGCCGACAGGAACTTAAAAGAAGAGGAATAATCGAATGACACATTATGATGAAGATCAATTGCTTGCCTTTGAACTCGGAACACTGCAAGATGAGAAAACGACGGTCGAAATGACCGATCATTTGGCCGGCTGCGACCTTTGCCGGCTAAAACTCGAGGCGATCCGGAAAGATATCGGAATCATAGCTTCGATAAGATCGAGTGAGAACAGGGTCATCGGCAGGCGAACGGGAAATTTGCGCAGATTACTAATCAGCACCATAAGAGCGGCCGCCCTGCTTTTGATCGGTTTGATAATCGGTTATGCGGCGGCGAAATCAATTCGAAAGCCGGAGATATGCGTTTCAGGCATGTATATCGGTGGTCAGGCTCCCGCGGATTCGCTGGCGGGTTTCGCCGTTGCCGATGCAATCGCCGCCTTGCCCCTGCCCTGACAAACAGGGGTGTTTATCTTACAGCACTATCTATTAGCACAGCCAGGCGAATTATCAGGCATGCCAGGTCTTGAATTTATCGCGTGCAATCGGTTCGATTTTCGGAAAGTTGTCGATAAATTGCTGCACCAGCAGTTGAGTGGCCAGTATGCCGATTATCGACATGTTGTCTTTGAACGACATGTGGGCGTGCGACAGCCGAGCGCACTTTTGTTTCAGAAGCGAGACGGCCTCGGCGTTGAAAATTCCGGCCTTTTTTATCGATTCGGGCGATAGAATATCCTCGATATACTCCGGCGAATCATTTTGGAAGAAGCAATTCGAATCGGGCGCCATGTAAGGTTGCTTTACCCGACGCAGAATTTCAGCCGGCAATTCGGATTTCATCGCCTTTTTAAGAACGAATTTTTCCTTGAGGCCCCTGATCTTGAATTTGGGCGGAATGTTAGCGGCGAATTCGATCACCCGATGATCGAGAAACGGAAACCGCCCCTCGACCGCATTGGCGGCCGTGACCCGGTCCCCCTGCGATGAGAGCAGATATCCCGATAAAAGCGATCGCGCCTCGAGGAATTGAGCGCGCGCCAAATGATGCCATCTGAAAAAATTCTCGGGAATTCCGGATTCGAACGCAGCCAGAGAATCTCTGGCCGCCATCGCCTTCTTAATATCCAATGTCAAATATTCCTTTATCTTGGTGGTCGTATTTATTCTCTGGATGTGCGAATAGTAATACTTATCCAATTCGCTCAAGCCGCTTTTGTAGAACGATTCGAGATAGAAACGAGCCCGGCCCGGTGACAGCGGCAGAGTGGGATACAATCGTTTAAGCAAAAGCGGCCGCCAGGAAGATTCCGGATTTTTCGACCAGAAGTTGCGGATTATGGCCTCTTTGAAAATGTCGTAACCGCCGAGTATCTCATCAGAACCCTCGCCGGTGAGGACGACCTTGAAATCGGTCTGACGGACCAATCGAGACAACAAGTATAACGGCGCCGGCGCGGTGCGCAGTATGGGGCGTTCCGCATGCCAGATGACATTCGGAAAAACCGTGGCGATATCTTTATATGAGCATCTTATCTGATGGTGATTGGTGCCAAGAAACGAGGCCATCTCATTTTGAAATTGCGACTCATCGAAGGCCTTGTCGTGGAAGGCAACGGAAAAAGTCTCCAGCCGGTTTGACGTAAAATGCTTTATAAGCGCCGTGGTTGCCGAAGAATCGAGCCCTCCGGACAGATAAGCCCCCACCGGCACATCCGCTCTCAGTTGCAAGCGGACGGAATCGACCAGCAATCCATGCAGCTCTTCGGCCCAGGAATCGAGGCTTCGGCTCTCATCGAATGATTCCGGAAAGGTCATCTGCCACCAGCGGCCGCCAAAGACCTTGCCGCTTTTGATTTCCAGATAACTTCCCGCTTCGAGCTCGTTGATACCGGCAAAGGCGGTGCGCGGAGGAGCGGTCGTCCACCAAGTGAAAATTTCATCGAGACCTTGCAAATCGAGTCTGCGGCTTATTCGATCGTCGCAGAAAATCGCTTTTATTTCCGAGGCGAAATAGAAACGATCGCCATGAACAGCATAAAATATCGGGCGGATGCCGAGGCGATCGCGGGCCAAAAACATTTCGCCTTTAGTTTTATCGTAGATGGCGAAAGCGAATTGGCCATTAAAATGGTTCAGGCAGTCCCGGCCCCATTCTTCATAGGCGTGAACGATGACCTCGGTGTCGGAATTGGTGCGGAAACGGTGCCCCGATTTCTCGAGCTCCGGCCGCAATTCGATATAATTGAATATCTCGCCGTTGAAAACGATCCAGAGCGTGCCGTCCTCGTTGGTCGACGGCTGCTGACCGCAGGATAGGTCGATAATCGAAAGGCGGGCATGACCCAGACCGCAACGATCGTCGATATACGCGCCGAACTCGTCGGGTCCGCGATGCTGAACGGCGGAAACCATTCGGCGCACGAGCCTATCGTCGCGATCGGAAGTTCCCGTTAGTTGGAAATAGCCGGCAATGCCGCACATATCGGTTAAGTCACCTGCTTTCTAATTAACCATCCGGAGTATCCGTCTGGATTAAATTTCGGCATTGCGCCGATAATCATGATCGCCCGGCCGCGCCCGGCCGACAATTACCATCGATTATACATTATAAACTAATACAGCGGCGTTTGGTTGATTTTTTTTCGAATATTCGCCGAAATCAGCTGTATTTGTGTTGAACATTCGCTCAAGCAAGTGTATATAATGAAAAACGCAAATCTTAAAAGGAGCCGAAAATGAATCGTTCTATCATTGCCTTAATCGCCATGTTGGCCTTCTTTATTCCCGCGGCGGCAGATACCGGGCCGGTGACTCTCGATGAGGCAAAATCGCTTGCCCTCACCCAGAATAAGCTTATCCTGGCCGATTTTTTCGCCGAATGGTGAAGCGCCTGCAAGACTTTCGCTCGTGAAGCGAAATCGGATGCGGACTTGATGGCGGCTCTCGACGGCGTAGTGTTGTTCGCTATCGACGCCGAAAAGGGAATCGGGCAGGCGCTGGCCAAAGAACATAAGGTTCGAGGTTACCCAACATTCATTCTGCTGAATGCCGATGGTCAAATCGTCGATAGATGGATAGGTTATGCCAAGGATCATTTTATAGGAACGCTGGGAAAAGCTCTCAAAGACACGGCCACTATCGACACGAAAAAGACACGATTCAAAGATAAACCCTCGGCGGCTGATGCGGAGATTCTGGGTAGATACAGCTCGGCGATCGGGGAATACAAAGAGGCCGTCGACTATTATCGAACGGCGATGGAGCTGGATAAAAATTCCGCCCGCTATCATCTTTTCGATATTTTCGAAAATACCTGCGACGGCTATGAACGCGATATGTTCACGTTCGAGGAGGCTCTGGCGGCGGCCGACAAAGTGATCGAAAACGGCGATGTCGATGCCGAATCGAAGGTGCAGGCGGCCGTAATGATCGTCCCGTTGATAATCGAAAACTCAAGAATGGAGCTGTTGGGGAAATACCTGGACGCAGGAATAAATGCGGCCGGCGAAGACGGCGGTTTGGCCGGAAAGAAGACCCAGCTTGTCATAAACAAACATATCTATATCAGCGGAGATACCGCCAAAGCGATAGAGCTGAAAAAACAGTCGATGCCGAAAGACTGGCAAAATGACGCTTCCAGGCTGAACAGTTTCGCCTGGTGGTGCTTCGAAAATAAAATCAATCTGAAAGAGGCGGAAAAACTGGCGCGTCGCGGCGTGGAGCTCGCCAAACCGGGAAAAGAAAAGGCGATGATCGCCGATACGGTGGCCGAAATCTGTTTCGCCCGTAAAAATAAAAAAGAGGCTGTCAAGTTCGCCAAACTCGCGGCGGCCGAGGATCCGGAAAACAAATTTTATAAGAAGCAGGTGGAACGTTTCGAGGGGGGTAATTAAGAGAAGGCGGATCGACTGTTTCGGTTCATGAACCGTCAGATTCACGAAAGCGGAGCATCAAGCAACGAACGATTCGGTTTGTTCGATCAGCTTCTTGTAGGGATCGCCAGCGGCACTTTAGTGTACTCGAGTTCCCCGAGCGGAAGATCGCCCACGAGCAAAATCATGTCGCCTCCGCCGGCGCCGGTCGGTTTGGCGCGGCCGCCTTTTTTTCTGGCCCATGATTCGAGCTCGTGATGAATTTCCAGTCGGTATTTGATCCCCGCCGCATCGGCGCACTCCTGCATCGCCATTCCGAATACGTCGATCGCGTTATAAATGTTCACCGGAGAGGCGGTCAACCATGACTTGGCCAGCATTTCGCTTGCTTTCACCAGATTCGGCAACAACCTTTTCGCCGCTTTTTCATCCTCTTTCGCCCAGGTCAAGAACTTTTCGACCATCTCCCGAGTATTGGCCGGTTTGCCGGTCCAGACAAGGGCCATGGGCGGGCAATTATCGTGTTTGGGCGACTTGACCAGATCGTAATGGGGGCGATCGCGTTTAAGATAGTAAATCAGCGGCGCACCGAATGCGCATGCGGCTACGTCCGCACCGCTTCCCAACCCCTTTTGGATCTCTCTGTGTATCTCAAAAGCGTATTTGAATATCTGTTTTCGATGTTGTTGCCAAGGTTTGCCCGCCCGCTCGAATCGAAGCGCCACCACGGCAACGGCTTCGGCCGCCGAAAGCCCCAATCCGAGCTTAACCGGATAGCCATCGATCGTCGTCGTCAGAAATCCAGCGGGATTTATTTTGATATGCGAGCGTCCGTGTTTCTGCTCGAACTTCGCCACCTCAGAAATAGGATGCCTGAGGGCCATCTGCACCACCGGAGAATATGGCTTATCCGGCACAAGGTCGATTTCGTCAACCTCGATATGCCGCGGAACCGGCATCATGAACGCCATACCACCTACCAGAACCGCATATTCACCCGATAGCATGACCTTGCCCGGCACCCTGACTCCTGTCAACTGCATGAAATCACCTCCGCCGGTCCCCCCGCCTTGCAACTTATCACTCCGGTGACTCCTTCTATTTTCTTCGCCCGCGCCTTCACTGATTCGAGGTCGCTCAGTCTGGCCAGAAACGCCACATGCGGTCCGGCATCGATAGTGAAATAGGTCTCGAGATTGCCGCGCCGCCATTCCCGGCAGGCTTTGATAAGATTGATCGTCGCCGGTTCCCAATAGATAAGCGGCGGAGCGGTCGTCAACATGCACGCATGCATCGCCAGAGTATTCCCCTCCATGATCTCGCCGGTCTTAGTCAGATCGAATATCCTTATCGCGGCGAGCATTTCTTTGAATTGTCGGCGGCCGCAAAGCAGCCAATTTCTATAATAAGAGCTGGAAATCGCGCTTAATTTCATCCCCTCGCGTGAACTTATCGTTTTCGGTCGGGCATTTACCAAAGCTATCACCATCCCCCAAGGAATATCGGCCGCACTGGCGAGTCCGAGCACGCGCGAACCTTTTCCCGCGGTCATGGCGGCCATACCGCCGACGATCGAGCGCGCCGCGGAACCGCTGCCGATTCTTGCCAGAGTGACGAGCTCGTTGAACTTAAGTCGCTTTCGTGAATGAGCGGCCAAGGCAAGGCATAGGGCGGCATACCCGGATGAGCTCGATGCCAGACCCGATGCCGTAGGAAAACGATTTACCGAATCCACTCGGAACGCACCGGAAACAAGCCGCTTCCGCCGCCACAAATCTAGAAAATCGCGCAATCGATCGAGCGACTCGCCGGATATTTTTTTTCCGTTTATATGAAAAAGGTCCTCGTTCCCGGGAATTGAGGAAACGGTCGTAGTGGTGCTCAATTTATCGAGGCAAAGCGAAATAGACGGAGTCGCCGGCAGATTGCCGGACCGGCTGAACTTGCCCCAATATTTGAGTAAAGCTATGTTGGCGCAGGCACGGGCGATCACCCGGGTCATCAGGACGACGCTCCGATAGTGAACCCGAAAACTAGGGCGAATTCCTCGGACAATTGATTGATCAGCTCATATTGAGTATCTGGTTTGACCAGAGCGATGACGGCGCCCCCGCCTCCCGATCCGGTCAGCTTGGCGCCCAGCACGCCTCTATCCAGAAGCAGCGATACCGCCTTATCGAGTCCGGGTGTCGAGACGCCGAGCTTCGCCAAAAGTTCGTGGTTTCTGAACATCAACCGGCCGAGTTCCTGGTTGTCTCCGATACCGAGAGCGATGCCTGCATCGACCGTGATCGCGCCGATTTCTTCCAAGATCGAATCGACTCTCTGGCGGTCGCGCAAGCGTTCTTGCCTGACTTTGCGAACAAGTTCGATCGTTGGAGCTCCGGGTTCGACCAGACAGACGATACCCGAATAATTTATGGGTGTGCGAAGCTGTAACAATTCGCGCGGCGGTCCTTTGCGAAACCAGAGAACGCCGTTGGAGAGCACCGTGGCGGCATCGATACCGCTCGGCGTGCCGTGAAAAATCGATTCGAGCTTCTGCACTTCATCGAATAGACCGCTGTCCACCCGGTTCTGCGTCGAGATGTTCTTATATTGCCGAATAGCCGAACATAGCGCAACCGAAAAGGCCGCCGACGAACCAAGCCCCATTCCGGGCACGAGGTCCGATTCGACTTCTATCGCTATGGGCTCTTTCTGAATGCCATACATCGACAAAGCCTGCTCGACAGCCCGCGAGAAGACCCGGACATCGACCTCGGAACTGCGCATGGGGAATACTTGCTTATATTTCGGCGTAATGAAACGCGGGCCGTCCGGGTCACGGCTTAGACTTATGGTCAATCCTATCCCTATCGTAGTGGTAATCCCCGGATAATTATATACGGTGGCGTGCTCACCAAACAGCACAACCTTGCCCGGTGCAAATGATCTTACCGGCAATTCGTTGGTCTTCTCTCTCTTCTTCGGAAGCTTCAGCATCCGCCGATAGATTTCCTCGGCGGCCGCCACTTTCACTTCGCCGCGTTTGATCATCTCCTGCGCGACGGCATCGACTTCCTCGGCCGGCACACCCACACTCAACGCCACGCTGCGGGCATGCAGCGCCATATGCCCCTTTTGGATACCCACTGTGCTAAGCGCATGGCAAGCCGCGAAATTTTGAGCCAGGCCCAGCGATGCCAAAACTCCGGCAAGTTCCCTGGCGGTCTTCACGCCGCTGATCTTGCGCAAGGTTTTTACTCCGGGATGGGAATTGATTATGCCGCCCACCCAGCCGACCTGCAACGGCAGTTCGATTCGGCCCACCAAGCAACCATTTTCTATTTTGTATTCGGTCAGGCTGCGATATTGGCCCGTCCGCGCCGCATACGCATGCCCGCCGGCTTCGATGGCCCGCCAATCCTGCCCCAGCGCGAGGGCGGCGGCGCATATACCGTTGAAAATCCCTTTGTTGTGAGTGGCGGCGCGATACGGATCGGCGAAGGCGAATCTACCGGCCTCTATCATCCTTACGGCCACCTGTTCTCCGGTAAATTCCTTGGTGGCCAGATATTCAAACGGCAGTTTGAACGACGCCCGAGCCAATCTTCGGTCGGCCAAATTGGAAAGGATACGCAGATTGACACGGCCGCCCGTCAATTTTTCCACCAAGGGGCCGACCGCCTCACAGGCCGAGTTGATGGCGTTTGCGCCCATAGCCTCACAAACGTCATAGAGCAAATGCAAGATCAGCATCTTCCCGACACTCGGGCCGCCATCGATTATGCGGGTTTCGATATCGAATACGCCGCCGCCACGGAGAACCATGCGCGGGCCAGCCAGATTGGCCTGCTCGATAATTTCCTTCTTTTTGTCGTGTAGGACGGCCGCAGCCTTTTCAGGATCGGGTAGATCAAGTACCTGAACCTGGCCGATCATTACCGCCTTGTCGATATCAGTCTGAAATCCGCCGCCGGCTCTGATAATCAAAGCGGCTTTGGACGCGGCCGCGATAATGGAGGCTTCCTCGATAGCCATCGGGATTATGTAATTTTTGCCATCTATGAGGAAATTGAGCCCGAGCCCAAGAGGAAGGCTGAACACGCCTATGGCGTTTTCCACAAGATTTACAGCGTGTTCGATCCGCAAAGCGTTGCCGTTGCGAAGTTCATTCAGCTGCTCGTCGGACAATTCGAAACTTCTGGCCAGATAGGCCAGCCGCTGCTCCACGGGCAAACGGTAAAATCCGGGTATTCTCGACGATTTCGGTCGTTCGAGATCGACCTGTTTTTGTTTGTTTTCCTGACCTTGTCTTGTATTCATTTTTTCGCCTTGTTTATCAATCCACCGGCGTCAAGCAGCTCCCGAAGCCGACCCGTGTATAATCGGGGGATCTTGCGCAACTGCTTCAGATCACCGGCGCCGGTAAGCAGCATGGCCATACGCAATTCATTTTTAATAATATCAATCAATCGTCCGACCCCATCCTCTCCCCCATTTAAAAACGCCAACAACGCCGGTCGCGCAAATCCCACCATATCCGCACCCAATGCGATTGCCCGAGCGACATCGAGACCGTTTTTAATTCCCCCCGAGCCGATTACGGTAATTTGGCTGCCGCATATTTTTCGAGCTGCAACCACGCAGAATGCGGTAGGCAAGCCCCAGTCGGCGAAAGTCTGACCTGATCTTTTCAACAATTCATCCTCCGCGCGGTGCATTTCCACTTTGGTCCAGGAAGTCCCACCCGCCCCGGAAACATCTATGTATTTTACGCCGAGCGAACATAATTTCCGCAAACATTGTGGCGACAAGCCCGCGCCCGTCTCTTTGACGACTACGCGTCCTTCGAGTTGATCGACCAGCCTGCCTATTTGGTCGGCGATCCCCTTGAATCGTCTGTGACCTTCCTTTTGCAGTAATTCCTGGGCAACATTGAGATGAACGCAGACTCCGTCGGCATCGATATCGTCGATCAATTTTCGGATTACTTTCGGAGGATATTCCGCCAATTGCACTGCCCCGATATTGCCGAGCAGAACCCCATCGGGGATGAATCGTCTTACCGCAAAATCCTGAGTGACCTCGGGATGCCTGATCATCACCCTTTGGCTGCCGACCGCAAAAGCGATGTTGTGGCGCCAGGCGGCCGAGGCCAGAGCGCGATTAAGTTTGCCGGCGTAATCGGCACCGCCGGTCATACTGGTTATCATCAATGGAGCCGCCAAGGTCTTGCCGAAAAATGAAATGTCCGTTCGAATATCGGCGAAATCGAGTTCCGGAAGTGCCTCGGGGAACAACACCACATCACCCAGAGCCGTGCCCTGCGAATGCACTACGTCCTTTTCGGCGACAAGCCGCAGATGTTCGCTCTTGCGCCGCGCTATCGTCGTATCGGGATATTCGAATTCCATTTTCTACCGCTAACCGGAAAGCGACTCCGGCGATGATCTCATTACGAATTCCTCTTCTCAAACCAAGGTATTTACGCAATTCTGACTATCAAATCAATAAAAATCAATTTATCAACTACGCCGGGGGCGTCCGTTGCAAGGGAATATGGATCAGGACCGTATGTCAATTCTGAAACAAAGAATTCAAGAACGAATCCATCATTATCGCGCCGAAAAGCATGAATAGGTAGGCGATAGAAAAACCGAAATAATCCCGTGCCCTGTCGCTGGTGAATCGCAATCGCAGATTTCTTGCCTTATGAATCAGCATGGCGCCGAGTCCGAGTGCCGATACCAAATAGAATGGCCCGGCACCGATAAAAATCAAAAAAGATGAGGAGACAGTCAGCAGAATGCTATAAATCAGTATCTGCCGGAATGTTTCCTCGTCACCGCGCACTATCGGCAACATAGGCAAGCCCACTGACTCGTAATCTTTCCTCATCAGGACGGCCAGCGACCAGAAATGCGGCGGCGACCATAGAAATATCACCAGAAACAACAGTATCGGCGGCAAAGCAAGCGAATCGGCGGCCGCGGCCCAACCGATTATCGGTGCCATAGCCCCGGCCGCGCCACCTATAACTATGTTATGATGCGTATTCGGTTTCAGAACAAGAGTATAGAAAAAAGCGTAATAGACGATCGTGGCGACAGCCAAAAGACAGCTGAGCAGATTGAAAGCGAAAAAGAAAATCGCCGCGCCCGCCGATCCGATAAAGGCGGCGAACACAGCCGCGGTAGTCGGCTCGATTATTTTCATGGGCAGCGGCCGGCGCCTTCTGGTGCGATACATTCTGGCGTCGATATCTCTTTCGAAATACATGTTGAACGCATTGGCGGAACCGCCGATCAGGGCCAATCCGAGCAGGACCAATGCAAAACGAACCGGGCTGCCAAGCAAACTTTTTTCGATAACCAGAGATGCGGCGCCGGTGATCAAAACCAACAGCATGATCTCGGGTTTGGTCAATCGAAAAAGGGCGAGAATTTTACTTTTTAGCCGCAAATCCAGCCTCGTGGGCAGCCATCAACGAAAAAGTGAACAACAACAACGCTATCCCCGAATGTCCTGCACTCATATAAACCGGCACTTTCATGACCAGGTTGCCGATACCCCAAACAATCTGCAATACGAGCAGGACATCGACCATTCTGAAATAAATTTTGCCGCGACGAGAGAGGGAGTATTTCCCAACTCCCACGCGAGCCCAAATGACCGCGGCGATAAGCGCCAGAATCCACCATCGATGAATGAACTGGATAAGCACGCGATTCTCCACCAGATTGTTCCACAAGCCGCCTTGCAATGACGAATAGAGCTGGGACAACGGAGGGATCCAGTGCCCGCCCATTTTTGGGAAAGTATTCAGGATATGTCCGGCGCCCGACCCCGCCATCAACCCGCCCGAGATTATTTGACAAAAAAGAACTGCTACCATCAACCATACAGGTTTGTTAAGACCGCTTATCGACGCCGATTTTGCATGATTGGAATCGGTCCTTCGGCCCAGACGCAGAAGCACCCAAAGCAGAACGGAATAGAAAAGATAAGCGACCGCCAGATGGCCGGCCACTAATTCGGCTTTCAGCTCCTCCTTGACTACGACCGCGCCGAGCACCACCTGAAGCAGAAGCAGCGCTCCGGCCAGCGTCATAAGGTAGCCGACCCGCTTGCGTTTGGCCGAATCGCGCATGAAATGCACGAAAAGCACGATAAAGATAATCCCCGCGATCGCCGCCAACATTCTATGTAAATATTCGATCGCGAACATCGTCTTGAATTTCTCGAGCTGAATGACTTCGGGGCCGTAAGGATCGCTGATATTATGTACTTCGAGGTAATAGGTTCTATAAACGGCCTGCCAGTCGTCATCGCTCAAAGGCGGTAGAATGGTGCCGTTGACGATCGGCCATTCCGGTATCGAAAGACCGGAGCCCGTGAGTCTTACCAGCGCGCCCCATACTATTAAAATGAAAAGCAGAACCAACAGAATTTTAAGCCACAGACTCATGGCTTTTGATAAATACGGTTCATTAAAATCGGTCATAATCCCCTCGGCTTGTTATGTTCGGCTGATAGTTGCCGCAATAATGTTGACAGGCGATTTTCGCTTTCCGGTCTTGAAATAGCTCACGGTGATAGCCAAATCCGCGTCGATAGTGTATCGATCAAGGTTTATTTTCCGGCATCAAAGTCAAAACATAATGGGTGACTGCCCAGCGGTCTTTTTCATCTATAAATCCGTACGACGCCATCATGGTGCCCTTTATCCCATTGCTGATACTTTTGAATATTGCATCAGGAGACGAACCGTGTTTCAACACGCCTGAGGCGAAATTCGCCGGCGCAGGAACACAACGAACGGCCAATGGACCGTCGCCTTTGCCGTTGTCTCCGTGGCAAGAGGCACATTGCTGCATGTAGATTTTTTTGCCGTTCTCAATATCCGATTGCTGAATCATGGCCAAGCCGCCGCTCGAACGATCCATCATCGGCCCTGATTCCGAAGAAACATCGCCTTGTTTCTTACGGCCGGCGAAAAGTAAAATAAGAAAAAAGATGATTATGGTCGCGATCACCGCAACCGCCATAAGCCCGAATTTTCTGCTATTTGAATTCATCTGAGTATCCCCTATTGAATTTCGGCGGAACGGCGCCAATGCGTACCCTTGCGGGATTATAAGACAGCAGCCTGCATCCTTCAATCATAAAGTTCGCCTTAACCGACGACGGCCGCCGCCCGTCTAACGCGCAAATCATTCCCCATCTTCTCGTTCGTCGTTTCGGCGGTCTCATAATTTAGGATTGCGTTCCAATCCCGCTTTCAAGGCCGCCTCAATTCTGGCTTTGGATTCCTCGTAATGGCTCCGCGTGAAAGTATTCAAGGTAGCAGCGGCAAGAGCGGTGGTTATGCCGCGTTGAACCCAGGCCAGATCGCGCCTTGCCAGCGCTCTGGCGTCCTCCGGCAACCCCGGTTGCTTTTCCAGAATCATTCCTATCAGCTTATCCACGTGATAACGCTGAATGGCCCGGCGATAGCTGTTGACATTCGAGGCCGAAGACAACTCGGTCCATAGCATCCGCCGCAAATCGCCGAACATGTCAGCCATCGAATAACCGGGCTCTCCGGCGGCTCGACGCAGCTCTCCGTCCTGCATCCGCGCCAGCGCAATTGGATTGAGCAGGCGATCTATCGGCTCTTTTTGAATGGAGAACACCATATCATGCACCGGATAATCTATTCTATTAGCCCTACCGGCGGACCAGCCGAAATCCTCGAGTCTTTCCGGTTGAAGTTTGTTCAATAGCGAAGGAGGGAATACAAAAGCATCGGGGGCGAAAATATGATCGCGTAAAAACGCCATCGCCCTTTTTTGGGTGGCGCCGTCCACCGGACGGAACGGCGGGGCGCTTCCTTCATCACCGACATGATTATTATGACGATAAATTCCGCCAACGTAGCGCGGCATCATCTCGGCGGCTTGGAAATAATACCGGAAACCGCGCTGAAATGCGGCCAGCAGTTTCTGATAACGGGCGCCGGGCGATTCGAATTTGGTTTCTATGTTTTTCCACAGCTCTTTGCTCAGGGCGATCTGATCGGTAAAATAGGCGATCGGATCGGAGGTCAAGTCGAACTGGGTGCAAAGCGGGTCGATAGCCCTCATGGAGTTGCCGAAATTATCCTCATCGGTGCCATAGGCCAAAAGCGGATCACCGCTGCGCGAGGCAATTTTATCGAGCGAGTCTTTTTCGGATTCCGGCGAATCTGCCCCGAATTGCCGATAGCCGTATTCGATCGCCCAGTAATCGTAGGTGCCCGGGCCGAGATGGTAAAACGCCGATTGCGGCTTGCCCAGTGGAGCAAGATTGACCGGATTATAATCCATGACCGAGCCGGTAATCCCTTGGGAATTGACCAGGATCGTATCGAGTCTATCGGCATTGCTTCGAATGCTGGAAGCTTTGAAATTATGCCTCAGGCCGAGCGTGTGTCCTACCTCGTGCATCACCAGGTCGGTGATATATTCACGCACGAATCTCTTGGTCAATTCCGGCTTTTGGGCGAAATCGTCCCTGGTCAACAAAAGAGTATAGGCAACCGCCGCGTTCTGGGCCGATTCTCTCGAGTAATCGCAGCGGCGATCGGCGAACGGGGTGAGTTGATCCTCGAATTCGTTTCCGGTCTTTCCTTTCAACGGCTCCACGACATATTCGGAGAAACTATACATAAAGCGGATGAAATCGGCGCAGACCCTAATGTCGGCGTCGTAAATCTGCCCGGTGAACGGGTTGGCCCGCGACGGTCCGACCGCATAGGCCTGTCCCGGATAAATCACCCAACGGATTGTGTTATACCGGATATCAGCCGGATCCCAACTTGCCGTGTCCGGCATCTGCTTAACGACGATAGCGTCACGGAAACCGATTTTTTCGAACGCCTTATTCCATAACAAGACGCCTTCCTCGACATACGGGCGATACTCGATCGGTATCGTGTTCTCCAACCAAAACACTATCGGCTCGACGGGAGGAGAAATCGCGGAATCGGGAAACGCCTTTTTCAGATTCCAGCGATTAATATACCTCACGTAAGGAGTTTCCCGGCTGAGATCGGAATAGTCTTGATAAACCGTCTGGAAATAGCCGACGCGCTCGTCTGCCAGGCGGGGAACATAATCGGTGACCGGCAAGCCGGAAAGCGAAAAATGATAAGTATGCATCATGCTGTATGGGCTGGGAAAACTCTGCGCATCGTTGGGTTTGTTCGTCTTGAAATGGCAGACGACATCGATTTCGCTGTTTAACGGAAACGATTTAATGGTTCCGAAATAGGAATTATCCTTGTCGAAACTATATTCGAGCTGGCGCTGCTTGCCGAGGAAATAGCCCAGATTGGTGAGATCCTGGATAAAAAAACCGGCGGGGTTCACCAGAACGGCGCCGTCCTCTTTGCGAGGCTGGCTTTCGATTTTGCCTACGCCGAAGATTGAATGACTGACACCGCGTTCGATGGCTTTGGATAAAGCCGCCGCGCTGTCAGCCCGGAATCTGGTATTGACCGAAAGCATCTGCACGTTCTGGCCTACTCGTTTGAATTTGAATGGGAAATCACCCAAGTCCGCGCCGTTGTCGTAATAGGTTCCGTCTCCGGTGGATCGTGTCATGCAGCAAAGGTAGAGGGAATCGAATTGCGCCGGCTTGATTTCCATCAGCACTTTGCCCTCATCTTTTTTGATATAAAAAGTGAAAATGCCCTCGATTTTTGAGAAATCTTTGATAACCGTTTCGAAAGGTTTCCCCTCCGTTTTGGGGGGCTCTTCGCTTTTGGGTTTTTCCTTTGCCGAGGCGGAAACGACCTGACCGACCAAAAGGCCGATCGCCAAAATCATTCCCATTCCGATTCTGAATGCACTCATTTATCCTCCATTGATGGATCGTTTTTTCGTCATCGGATTCGCTTGTCCATGGTTGGAATAAATAACAGCCAAAGCGGCAAATATCAAACTCTAAATATCCTTTGCATCATAGAGCGCCATACACTTAGATAAACGCCATATATCGGTTTCGGTTTCGACTTATTCGAAAATGCCTCCGAATAAGGCAGTCGTTGACAAAGTATATCCCGCCTGATAAATTGTCAGCTATGTCGAGGAAAATAAATTATCACCATAAAGGAGCATCAGCATGGCGGCGGACAAATTCGCCTTGGAAGGATTGAACAAGGGAATACAAGCCGAATTGGCGGCATACGTATTCTACAACAAATGCATAAAGATTATCGCCGATGAGCAGCTCAAGGCCACTTTGCGCACGTTGGCTTTCGAGGAAAAAGAGCATTATCGGATTCTCGAGGGGCAATACGACAGTCTGGTCAGGTCGGAGATGTGGGTGACCTATAACGACATTCTCAAACGCCCGGGACTTCCCGATATCGACGAGAAAATGGAAGGCGTGCATAACGATTTGATCGACAGAGTATCGGAATCATCGACTCCTCGGCAGGTGTTCGAAATCGCCCTGATTCTCGAGGAAAGAGCAAAGAACCTTTATTCGGATCTTGCCAAAAAGACGACCGATCCGAAAGGGCGGGAAACCTACGAATATCTGGTCAAGTTCGAATCCAGCCATATCGCCAAAATCAACAGATTGATGGAAGGCGTCAAATAGGCGGGTGCGGTATTGCGTTTATGAAGGAGTGAGGTCATGATAAGCATGAAAAGAAGCGTTGACTCGTTTCAAACGCTCGATGTATTGGAAACGACACGGGGACGAATTAATTATTACAGCCTGAGGAAATTGGCGGAACGATTGGACCTGAATCTGGGGCGTCTTCCCTATTCGATCAAAATTCTGCTCGAATCTTTGGTGCGCGCCGAAAGCGGTAAGGACGTCAGAAAAGACGACATAATCAAGCTTGCGAAATATGATCCGAAAAACCCGCCAGCCAGCGAGATTCCGTTCAAACCGGCAAGAGTGCTGCTTCAAGATTTCACCGGCGTTCCCTGCGTCGTGGATCTGGCGGCGATGCGGGCGGCGATGGCTGACTTGGGCGGGGATCCTCAAAAAATCAATCCCCAAGTTCCGGTGGATCTGGTAATCGACCACAGCGTCAGCGTCGATTACTATAATTCAGCGGAGGCGATGGCCGAAAACGCGCGGCTCGAATTCGAACGCAATCGCGAACGGTATGAATTTTTGCGCTGGGGTCAGCAATTTCTGCAAAACCTTCGCATAATCCCCCCGGCAAGCGGAATCTGCCATCAGGTCAATCTCGAATATCTGGCGAGCGTGGTGCAGGTCGCCGCCGTGGATAAAGATAGCTTCGCATTCCCCGATTCTCTCGTGGGCACCGATTCTCACACCACCATGATCAACGGGCTGGGGGTGCTCGGCTGGGGAGTGGGAGGAATCGAGGCCGAGGCGGTTATGCTGGGGCAGCCCACCTATATGCTCGCTCCCGAGGTCATTGGATTCAAGTTGTTCGGCGAAATACCGCGGGGAGTCACCGCCACCGATATCGTGCTGGCGATCACTCAGATATTGCGCAAGAAAGGGGTGGTGGGCAAATTCGTGGAATTCACGGGACCCGGTCTGGCGAAAATGAGCGTTCCCGATCGGGCGACGATCGCCAATATGGCTCCCGAATACGGCGCCACCATGGGATTTTTCCCGGTCGATTCGCAAACACTCCAATTCCTTAAAATTTCAGGCAGAGCGGCGGAAACGATCGAATTGGTGGAAAAATACTGCAAGGAACAAGATCTTTTCCGCAGCGATGACGCACCCGAACCCGAATTCAAAGACATTATCGAGCTGGACCTTTCCACAATCAAGCCGGGCATAGCCGGACCGAAAAGACCGCAGGATCGATTGAATCTTTCCGAGGTGAAAGCCAATTGGAGAAAAAACCTCGCAGCCCCGATCGAGCAACAGGGGTTCGGTTTAAGCCAGGATGCGGTCGGCGCCAAATGCGCAATCAGTGCAAGAGGCGAGACCGTCGAATTGAAAAACGGTGACGTGGTAATAGCCGCAATCACCAGTTGCACCAACACCAGCAATCCGTCGGTGATGATCGCTGCCGGACTTTTGGCCAAGAAAGCTGTCGAACACGGACTGAAATCGAAACCTTACGTGAAAACGAGCCTGGCGCCGGGATCACGGGTGGTGACGGAGTACCTCTCGAGTTCAGGTTTGCTGCCATACCTCGAAAAACTGGGTTTTTACAATGTCGGCTATGGATGCACCACTTGTATCGGCAACAGCGGCCCGCTCGAAGAATCGATCTCGCAAGCGATCGCGCAGAACAAACTGGTGGTGGCGAGCGTGCTTTCGGGCAACCGCAATTTCGAGGGGAGAGTTCACCCGGATACGCGCGCCAATTACCTGGCATCCCCCCCGCTGGTCGTGGCTTATGCTATCGCCGGAACGATCGATATAGACCTATCGACGGAACCGATCGGCAGAAACGGCGGTAAAGAAGTTTTCCTGAAAGATATCTGGCCGACCGAACAAGAGATCTCCGAATATCTGGGGAAAGCCATAAGCGCTGATGTTTATAACAAAACCTACGCGAATATCGAAAAGGCCAATCGGCTCTGGAACGAAATTCCCCTGAAAGGCGGGGCGCTTTACGAATGGAACGAGGCCAGCACTTACATTCAACAGCCGCCTTTCTTCAAAGATATGCGGAAGGAACCGGGCAAGATAACGCCGATTAAAAACGCCCGCGTGCTGGTGAAAGTCGGCAACAGCGTGACCACCGACCATATAAGCCCGGCCGGATCGATCTCCCAGAAAAGCCCCGCGGGACAGTATTTGATCAGCTTGGGAATCAGCCCGAAAGATTTCAACTCATACGGCTCGCGCCGCGGCAACGACAAAATCATGACCCGAGGCACTTTCGCCAATATCCGACTCAAAAACCAGCTTGCGCCGGGCACCGAGGGCGGCTGGACGACGCATTTCCCATCGAATGAAGTTATCTCAATCTACGAGGCCTCGGTGCGCTACAAGGCGGAAAATATCCCCACCATCGTCCTTGCCGGTATCGATTACGGCATGGGCTCGAGTCGCGATTGGGCGGCAAAAGGACCGTATCTGCTCGGGATCAAAGCGGTGATCGCCGAATCATTCGAAAGGATTCACAGGAGCAATCTGGTCGGCATGGGAATTTTGCCGCTGCAATTCGAAAACGGTCAGAACGCGGCCGCGCTCGGACTCAGCGGCAAAGAGGTATTTCAGATTGATATCGACGATAATCTGAAGCCGCTGCAAAAAGTAAGTGTAAGCTATACGCGCGACGACGGGAAAAAAGGCAGATTCGATACGATATGCCGAATCGATACTCCGATCGAAATCGAATACTACCGGCACGGCGGGATATTGCAGTTCGTCTTGAGAAATATCTTGAATGAGCAATAATCGAACGCGGGCGTAAAATAAGCTGCATGGTTTGTTCGTGCTCTATCGGTATTTAAGGTAATGAATCGATAGAATGACCGACTCGGGCGGAAATTTCAAATACGCGGTGCTGGGTGCAGGGTTGATGGGGCGCGCCGTGGCCTACGATTTATTGCGCCACCGCGACACCGAAAGGGTGATTCTCGCCGACATCAACCCTCGATCGTTGGAGAATTGCAGATCGTTTCTGGCAGATAATAGGCTGGAAACCGTCAATCTCGAGGCGACGGATCGTAATCAGGTGACCGCTTTGCTGGCCCGGGTCGATTGCGCTATCGCAGCCATGCACTATGGCCTTAATCTCGAATTGACCCGGCTGGCGATAGCCACAGGCAGGCACATGTGCGATATGGGCGGCAACAGCTCGATAGTCGATCGGCAGATCGAGTTGAACGAGTCGGCGAAAAAAGCAGGAGTATCCATTATTCCCGATTGCGGATTGGCTCCCGGCATGGTTTCCGTGCTGGTGCGTTGGGGAGTCGAGAGATTCGATTGGGTGGATACGGTACGGATTCGGGTCGGAGGGTTGCCGCTGAAACCCGAGGGCACCTTGAAATACGGCCGGTTGTTCTCGGTCGAGGGGCTTATAAACGAATATGTCGAACCGGTAAGGCGTCTGCGAAACGGCCGAATCGAAATTATAGAACCGCTGAGCGATATCGAAGAAATCGAATTCCCGGCGCCTTTCGGCAAACTCGAGGCTTTCACGACCTCCGGAGGAACATCGACTCTGGTCGACACTTATGGAAATCGCTTGAAAAATTTGGATTATAAGACGATACGCTACCCCGGCCATTGCATCGCCATTCGGGCGATTTTCGAGCTCGGCCTATTTTCGAGTGAACCGATGGCATTCGAATCGGGCGCGATCACCCCTCGTAAACTGACCGCGGCTTTGATCGAGAAAAACATTCCGTTATGCCGGGAGGACACTACCTTGGTGCGGGTCGATTTCACCGGCGGCGACAAAAAGCATTCGTTGACTATAATCGACCGAGCTACTATCAATCCGAAAATGACCTCCATGATGCGGATGACGGCTTTTCCGGCGGCTATAATCTCCCGCATGCAGGCCATGGGATTGATCGAACATCGTGGTGTGCTGCCGCAGGAAAAATGCGTTCCGGTCGCCGCATTCCTGAAAGAGCTGGCCGATCGGGGAATTGCTATCGACGGCATCTCCTGATCCGGATCGAAAACCTTGGACATAAGAGCGGGAACCAAGCGAACCCGAATTTAGTAATCGTCATCAAGATGCCCTGTAAAGATATCACCGAAATCATAAAACTGCGATTGGACGAGAGCGGCCGTATTACGAATTACTCTCTCGCCAAAATCACCTGCGGAGGATCAGTGGGACAAGAGGATCTGCTGATTTCGCTGGTGAAAGGAATGCGCATCGTTGATTTCGCGAAATTGTCTCCAAAGGAATTCGTCGCTGGACATGCTCCGGATGACGGCTTGTCGTCGTTTTTATATTTCAAGCATTTCAAGGCACTGTCATCGGCGATCGGCGCCCTAATCGGAGATATCGCCGCATCGGCGGGAGAACCCACGGCGATCGAATCGATTACTTATGATGGTCGGGAGCTTGAGCTGAGCGCGGTATTGAAATCGACTTTGGACGTAAACAATATCAGGTCCTGCGGCTGCGGCTGAAAAAAATAGCCGGCTGTCGGTCGACGGCGACGAAATAAAAATCACTTACACGATTCACCAAATTCCCAAAACGTCTTTGGCATAAGGCGTCGCCATCTCGGAGGGGTTCCATGGTGGTTCCCAGACCACATTCACCTCCGCCCGGCTGACTCCCTCGACAGTCGCCGCCGCTTTCTGCACTTGAGCCACCAGCTGCGGACCATAAGGACAATAAGGAGTCGTCAATGTCATGGCGATTCTGACCAGCCCGTCATCGAGGACCTCTATATCGTAGATCAAGCCCAGGTCCACTACTCCAAGCCCCAACTCCGGATCCTTGACATCGGCGATTTTCCGGCGGATATTTTCCGTATCGATCATGGCTGTTCCGTGGTGGATATCTTCGCCCCCGAACGGTGCTCCAATGCTTCGAGACAGTCGATCAAAGTCACCCATGAGAGCAAAGCGCATTTTACCCGCACCGGGAATTTATTGACCGTTTTCAACACTTCGATATCGCCGAGATCGGCGTCTGGAGGAACTTCCTCTCCTTTCAACATCGATTTGACGACGGAAGCAATCTTTTTTACCTCGGCGATCGATTTGCCTTTGATGGCTTCCGCCAAAAGCGATCCGGAGGCCACCGAAATCGCACAACCCTTACAGGCCACCGAGATATCATCGATTTTATGGTCATCCAGTTTAAGGGATAATTCGATTTCGTCGCCGCAACTCGGATTTTTCCCCTCGTTTTTGATATCCGGATTTTCGATTTTTTTGTTTCCGCGCGGGGAATGATAATGATCGAGAATGATTTCGCGATATAAATCTTCGAGGGGATCAGGCATAACCGAAAAACCTCCGGGCTGCTTTCAATCCTTCGATAAGCTCATCCACATCTTCACGATCGTTGTATATGTAAAAGCTCGCCCGGGCGGTCGAAATCTGCCCGAGCAGATTGGTCAGCGGTTGAGCGCAGTGATGTCCCGCTCTGATCGCGATGCCGCGGGAATCCAGAACCGAGGCCAGGTCGTGGGGATGAATTTTATCGTCGACAAAGGAAATAGCGGCTCCTCGTTTCATCGGATCGGCTGGTCCGAAAATCTTTACATGTTCAAGCTCGCCCAGTCTTTTCAATGCGTATTCGGTCAAATCGATCTCATGATTACGAACGGCTTCGAGGTCCAACTGTTTCAAATAATCGATCGCCGTCGCGAAAGCCGCCACCCCGGCGATATTAGGAGTGCCGGCCTCGTATTTGTGGGGCGGTTGGTTCCAATCGACACTTTCAAATGTAACCCGGCTGATCATTTCGCCGCCCAGATTATACGGCTCCATAGTATCGAGCAAACTGGCCTTGGCAAATAGGACACCCACCCCTGTCGGCCCGAGCATTTTGTGAGCGGAAAACACGTAAAAATCGGCGTCGATATCGGTGACATTCACGGGCATATGAGGAACCGCTTGAGCGCCGTCCACCAATAGTAAGGCGCCGGCCTGGTGTGCAAACCGGCCGATTTCCCGAACAGGATTGATGGTCCCGAGCACATTCGACATTTGCGTCACCGCAACCAGCCTGGTATTGGGAGTCAGCAATTCCGGGAGGACTTCTAAATCGAGCTCACCATTGCCATCGATAGGGATGTATCTCAATTCGGCGCCGACCCGATTGGCCAAAACTATCCACGGCACGAGATTGGCGTGGTGCTCCATCTGAGTGGCGACAAGCCGATCGCCCGGACCTATATTGGCCCTTCCCCAACTGTAAGCAACCAAATTGATGGCCTCGGTGGCATTGCGGGTAAAGACGATTTCCTCGGGAGCGCGCGCGCCGATGAAATCGGCCGCTTTTTTGCGAGTCGACTCATAAGCGAGCGTGGCCTCCTCGGCCAGCGTATGCAGACCTCGATGAACGTTGGCGTTATGGTAGCGATAGAATGAGCTCAGCGCGGCCAGCACCTGTTCAGGTTTATGGGTGGTGGCGGCATTGTCGAGATAAATCAATCGGCGGCCGTGTATTTTACGCTCGAAAATCGGGAAATCGCCCTTGATCGTCACGGGATCGATTTTCGCCGGAGCAGCCTGGGTCGCGCCGATTGCGCGGCCGTTTTCGGTTTTCCTCATATAATTACCGTCGCTCTAATCAGCCAAGGCTATGAAAAGGCTGTTTCCCCTAAGCTCCAATTCGTGGCGTTTAAGCCCGCCGATCGCCGGCAGCCTGGTGGCCGCTCCGCTCAAAATATCGAATCTCGCCCCATGCCGCGGGCATTCGATCTGCCGATCCACGATTTCGCCGGGTCCGATATCGCCGCCGTCATGAGTGCAAACTCCGTCGAAGGCGAAATACTCGCCTTTCCATTTGCCCACGATAATCGGTCGATCGTCCAGATCGAACAGCTTGGTTTTGCCTTCCTCGATCTCCCCCGCATCACAAATTCTCACGAATTCGCCAACCATCTAATCCTCTTGCATTTTAAGATGAATCAATTCCCTTGCCACATTAGCTATATTCGGTTGTATTTTATTCAACGTCGGTTCGATAAAACCATGCACGATACTGGAAACCGCCTCCTGCTCGGAAAAGCCCCGCGATCGAAGATAGAATATCATTTCCGGGTCGACCGGTCCCATGGTCGCACCATGAGTGCAGCGGACCTGATCATTGAGGATTTCCAACTCGGGGATAGAATCGGCTTTCGTCCCGTCATCGAGCAATAGGTTTCGATTTTCTTGATAAGCCTCGCAATTGGGAGCATCTTTCTCGATTCTAATCAAACCGGTGTAGGCCGACACCGCTTTTTCTTTCAGCATCACCTTGAAATCGATATCGGAATAGGTATTGGCGGCCTGGTGCTGATGATAGGTATGATGATCGAATTTCTGGTCGGAATCGGCGAAAGCGATCCCGTAAATACGGCTGTCGGCGCCCTTACCTCTTAGGATAGCTCCAGAGTTGATTTTGGCCGTATGCCCACCCACTGATACGAATATCGAACGGCCGCGGGCATGGGAGCCGAGCGCCAGGCGTTCCGTCGTATGGACTTTTGCCGCCGGTCCCAATCTTTGGATTTGAACATAGTTTACACAGGCGTCGGCCTCGGCGAACAACTCCACCACGTTGTTCAAGATCTCGCCCTCGTGGCGGCAATGGCAGTTGTAATCGTCGATGATCGTGGCCTCGGAATTTCTGCCGACCATCACCAGCAGTCGGGTGATCGTCGCCGGGCCCGCGGGATGGCGGAGGATATAAAACGGCTTGTCGATTATGACGTTGTCGGGAATATATAGCAAAGCGCCGATGTTCCAAGCGGCGAGGTTGAACGCTTCGAATTTGCCGAAATCGGCGCCGACCAGTTTACCCAGGTAACGGCTCACAAGAGAGGGATCAGCCAGGCTTGCCCGAGACAATTCGGCAAATATGATTCCTGACTTGCGATATTGCGGCTGCAGAATAAAAATCGAGGACCGATCGGCGTAATTCCGGCCGTAACCTGCAAGCTCCGTATCGATTTGTTCCGTTTCGCCGAGTCCGCCGCGATCCTCTCCGGGAAATTGGTTTATCGCCTCGGAGACGGAACGCACGAAGAAAAGCCGCGGATCGGAGTATCGCCATAAATGAGAAACTCGGCTGGGCGCCGGCATTTCATTATATCGCGACCACCCTTCTTTCCGGAGATCATACAGCCATTCCGGCTCGTCGGCCCGCTTTTCCCGGAATTCGCTCAATCCTGATTTAATCGTGCTTTCACTATCTATTGAAAAGTCGATCGGCTTGTTCATCCTACCGAGCCCTCCATTTCCAACTCAATGAGACGATTCAATTCAACGGCGTATTCCATCGGCAGCTCTTTGGTGAACGGCTCGATGAATCCGTTTATAATCAGCAGGCGGGCTTCATCTTCGGTCAGCCCGCGGCTGGTCAGGTAAAACAACTGCTCTTCGGCGATCTTCGAGACGCGGGCCTCGTGTTCGACCCTGACTCTTTCGGCGTCTATTTCCATGGTGGGATATGTATCCGACCGCGAGGCGCCGTCGATAAGCAAGGCGTCGCATTCGACAGAGACCCGGCAGTCGTGGGCTTGGGGATATATTTTCACCATCCCTCTGTAAGAGGCTCTGCCGCCGGCCTTGGAAATCGATTTGGAGGTGATCCTCGAACTGGTGCGCGGTGCGACGTGGATCACTTTCGCCCCCGCATCCTGATGCTGCCCGTCACCGGCGAAAGCTATAGACAAAATCTCGCCGCGCGCTCCTTCACCCACCAGATAAACGCAAGGATATTTCATTGTCAAACGGCTTCCCAGATTGCCATCGACCCACTCGACCGTGGCTCCGGCATGCGCCATCGCTCTTTTGGTGACCAGATTGAAAATGTTGTGCGACCAGTTCTGAATGGTGGTGTAGCGGATATAGGCGCCTTCCAAGGCGATCAGCTCGACCACCGCGGCATGCAGCGAATTGGTCGAGTAAACCGGAGCCGTGCAACCTTCGATATAATGAACTCTTGACCCCTTGTCGGCGATAATGAGCGTTCGTTCGAACTGCCCCATATTCTCCGCGTTTATTCGGAAGTAGGCTTGAAGCGGGATTTTCACGTCGACCCCGGGCGGCACGTATATAAACGATCCACCCGACCAAACGGCTGAATTCAGAGCGGCAAATTTATTATCCGATGCCGGGATTACGGTCGAAAAGTATTTGCGAACGATATCCGGATGTTCCCGCAGGCCGCTGTCCATATCCAGGAATATGATCCCTTGTTTGCGCAGATCTTCTTTAAGCGAATGATAAACGACCTCGGATTCGTATTGCGCGGAAACACCCGCCAGAAATTTCCGTTCGGCCTCCGGAATCCCCAGCCGATCGAAAGTCCTTTTTATGTTTTCCGGCACCTCGTCCCACGAACGGCCCTGTTTTTCGGTCGGCCTGACGTAATAATGAATATCAGAAAAATCGATCGAGTTAAGCAGCGCCGTGTTCCCCCATTGCGGCATGGGCTTGGCCAGAAATATATCGAGAGCATCGTGGCGGAATTTGGTCATCCATTCAGGCTCGTTCTTCAGCCGCGAAATCATCTCGACAACTTCATGGCTGAGTCCTTTCGGGCTCTTATGAAAGTAATCTTCGACGTCGCGAAAACCATACTGGACGGCGTAATCGTCGCCGATACTGGCGATACCCAGATTCTTTTCCTGAGATTCGCTCACGACCGTCACCTCCCCACCGTGCCGACCGGTTCGATTTTCAGCCAGTCGTAACCCTGCTCTTCGAGCTGCAAAGCCAATTCGGGGCCGCCCGAACGAACGATTTTCCCATCCATCATCACGTGAATCCAGTCCGGTTTAACGTAGTTGAGGATACGTTGATAATGAGTGACCAGCAACACTCCACCCTGTTCGTGCGCCGAGGTGTTAATGCCTCTGGACACTATTTTCAGGGCGTCTATATCGAGACCCGAATCGGTTTCGTCGAGAATCGCCATCAGCGGCTTCAGCATAGCCATCTGCAGGATCTCGAGCCGTTTCTTTTCGCCTCCCGAAAATCCGTCATTGACGTAGCGGGCGGCGAAAGATTGATCGATATCGAGAAGTTTGAATTTTTCCAGCAATTCCTTGCGGAAGTTCTTCAGGCGCTCCTCATCGCCGTTGCTGATAGCCTTTACCGCGGTGCGCAGGAAATTGGCCACAGTCACTCCGGGAATCGCCAGCGGATATTGGAAAGCAAGAAACAACCCCACTCTCGCCCTCTGGGTAGCATCGAGTTCCAGCAAATTTTTACCGTCGATATATGCCTGCCCCGAGGTTATGCGATAATTGGGGTGACCGGCGAGAGCATTAGCCAAACTCGACTTGCCGGAACCGTTGGGTCCCATGATCGCATGTTTCTCGCCGGGTTTGATTTCGAGGGTCACCCCCTTGACCACTTCCTTGCCCTCGATCTCCACATGGATATCGTAAAATGCAAAAATGTTTTTTCGATCGGACATTTCAACCTCTTTCTATTTAATAAAACGAAACCATTATCGTTTATTGGCTGTTCCCGAACCGGCGATCTCTCCAAAATCGGAAGAACCGGAAGCAAGCGATTCGAACATGTCGATTTTCCCCGATGCCAGCTCGGCAAGAGTAACCCGGCTGAAAACGCTTGCGAAAAAGCGATCGATACCGGTCCAGATCTTTTTGACATCGCAATTGTTCATATGCACACAGTTTTCGCTTCCCCCGCTGTGTTGCAGACAATAGGTCTTGGTGAATACGGAATCGCCCAGGCAGCCGAAAATTTCGCTGAGATGAATCTGGTTGTCGGGCCTCGCCAAAACATATCCGCCCTTGCGGCCTCTGGCGGCTTTCACCAAACCAGCTTGCTTCAAAATCATCAGCAGCTTTCCGGCGTAAGGTATCGATAATCCTTCCCGGGCGGCGATTTCGGGCAAGGTCAATGATGCCCCGGCCGGCTGTCTGGCCAATAGCAACATGCACCTTAATCCGTATTCCTCGAGCGCCGTGATTTTCATCGCTTTCAACCTTTCGGTTTATTATACGAAATCTTTACAAAATAGTAAAGTATTTTTTGAAAAAAATTTACTTGGCCGGTCTATGTTGACGTAACCGTTTATATTGCATAATATTATAAAATTTATATGAACTAATATCCCCAACTGTCGTCATCGAGAATCTCGTATATGCGGCGGGTTTCCGGATGGTTTTTCCATTCTTGTTTGAGATTTGCGAATTCCTCGGTAAGATCTGCGCGATAAGCTTGGATATTATTCAGCATTTTGCGGCCCGATTCCGTGCGGTTATCGCGGATCTGCTTGAGAAACGATTCGAACGGCGCGTTGGGGTCTATGTATTGTTCCAAAGAATAACGGGCTACGAGAATATGACATTCCGCGCATTCGACATATACCGTAATTTTTCGATTTTTTCCGAACACCACGTAGTTATGGTGTTTATCGGAATGGCAATGCGGGCATTTTTCCCGTTTTATTTTACACTCCATAACCTTCCCCTACAATTTGAATAGCTTGAACCATAGGTATCCTGCGCTTGCCAAAAGGGCAAGTCCCAACAGGCCGATTATCAGGCCTATTTTGAACATCTCTTTGATCGAAATCTGGCCGCTTCCGAAAGCGATGGCGTTCGGAGGAGTCGAGATCGGCAGACTCATGGCCAGCGACGAGGCCAACCCGATACCGAGGCTTATTATACCGCCGGAAACCTGCTGAAGACCGGCGGTCATCGGGATAAGTATATTGGCGGCGCTCGTATGGGAAATGAAAGTGCTCAATAATACCGTGAAAGAGGTCAGCACCATAAAAAGCAAATAGGGCGATACTCCGTCGAGACTCAGGGTGCCGATTACATATTTCGACAGACCGGAATCTTCGATGGCTGTTCCGAGAGTCATCCCTCCGCCGAGCAGAAACAGAATATCCCACTCGATCTTGCGAAATTCGCCCGGATTAAGCAGATTCCCGCCGAATATCAAAATCACCGGAAACAGCGCCACCACCCCCGATTTCAAGCCATGCCAGGGCTCGGTAAACCACAGTAATACGGTGATTCCGAATATCATCAGCACCGATTTCTGCCGCATATCGAGATTTTCTCCTGTCAGCAGCGGCAAGTGGATGGTTTGATTACGGGGAGGGAAAAAACGAAGCAATAAACGCCATGAGACGATCAATAGCACGACCATTATGGGAACGGTTATGATCATCCACTTGACGAACGAAACCTGGGTTCCCATTCGATTGAGAAATTGCAGCGCCACCGCGTTCGGCGGCGTTCCCACGGGCGTGCCGATACCGCCGATATTGGCTGCGACCGGTATACCGAGAATCATCGACTTGCGGAAAGGATCATCGGCGGGGATATTTTTGGTAACCGAGATTGCAATGGCCATCATCATCGCCGTGGCTGCCGTATTTGACATCCACATGGAAATAAAAGCGGTCGTTAAAATCATCATCAATAGCAGCGAGGCAGGCTTCTTACCGGCCCGTTTCAGCAGTCTGTGGGCGAGCATTTCATCCATGTGGTATTTTTGCAGCGTATCAGCCAGCACCAATCCGCCCATGAAAAGGGCGATCGTGCTCGAGAAGAAAGGCGAGAAAAACCGTTCGAGCGAAACATTCATCACCGGTTTCAGAAGCAGCGATTCGAGGAAGAGTATCGCCAAAGCGGTGACGAAAAGCGGCAGCGCCTCCGACACCCACATGAAAATCGCCCACGCGAAAATCGCCAAGCACCTATGGGCGGCCTCTCCGATACCGGGCAGCGGCAATAAATAGGCGGCGATACCGACACCGGCTCCGATGATTCCGTTGGCTAAGTTGGATCTTTTCATAGGCGGCATCCGCCCGATGAATCAAGCCATAATAAGAATGGGCCTGAATTTAATCACGGAGAAATCGAATTTTCAAGTGCCGACCTCGAGCATCCTCTCGAGCGCTATTCTGGCGTCTCCGGCGATTTCCTCGGGCACTTTTATTAATTCGGCCATTTCCGGATTTTCGAGAGTAAAGCAGAGGTCGTTCAAAGAGGTGCGGAACATATTGGAACACATCGCGCACAGGTCGCCCGCCAGACCGATCACCTTTTTATCGGGATTGGTGACAGCCAGCCTGTGAACGAGATTGATTTCCGTGCCCACTGCGATCACCGAGCCCGGCGGAGCCTGCTCCACGAATTTCACGATATGCGAAGTCGATCCCACCGAATCGGCGATATCGACGACGCTCTCGTCGCATTCCGGGTGGACCACCACAGTTACGTTGGGATACTGGCGGCGGACTCTTTCCACTTGTTCGGCGGTGAAATTGGTGTGAACGTGGCAGTGCCCCGCCCATAGGATTATTTCTGCCCGCCGTAAATCTTGTTCAGAAAGACCACCATAAGGTTGGCGCGGATCGTAGACGACGATCTTCTCCGGGGGAATCCCCTTCATCTTGGCCGTGTTCCTTCCCAAATGGCGATCCGGGAAGAAGAAAAGTACGTCCCTCCGAGCCCGGCAATAGTCGAATGCGGCCGAGGCGTTCGACGAAGTGCAGATCAATCCACCGTTTCTGCCGGTGAACGCTTTCAGTTCCGAGGTGGAATTCATATAGGATAACGGCATCACCTTGCCTTTGCCGATCACCGATTCGATATATTCCCAGGAATCGAGGACATCATCCGTATCGGCCATATCCGCCATAGGGCAACCTGCGGTGGGATTCGCCAGATAAACGTTCTGATTGGGCGCGGTCAGTATGTCGGCGGCCTCAGCCATGAACCTGACTCCGCAGAACACGATCATTTCGGCCTTCGCCTGGCGCGCCGCGGCCATCGCCAAACCATAGGAATCGCCGAGAAGATCATGAAATTCCACAACCTCCAATCGCTGGTAGTGATGAGTAAGTATCAGTAATCGGTTGCCGTATTCGCGCTTTTTGGCGGCGATTCGCCGTCTCAATTCCTCTTCGCTGGCGGTGCGGTATTCGTCGGGAAGATTTGCGATATTATAATTTACCATCACTATTGATGAACTCCTTAAATCGAAAAAATGTTGCCGGGCATCAGGCGTCGATCAAGTAGGTATTTGGAAATCGGTTCGACATCGGAATAATTCTTTGATTTTGCGATTGCACGGCTGCCGGAAGGTTGGCCTATCGAGCCACCTGACAGCTCAACCTTTCCAATCTTTCAAGGCCGCTTTCAGAGCATCCTCGGCCATGACCGAGCAGTGGACTTTGGCCTCGGGAAGACCTCCCAGAGCCTGGGCGACGGCGCCGTTCGTAATTTTCAGAGCTTCCTCGATCGTCTTGCCGATCAGCATTTCGGTTAAAATCGATGACGAAGCGATTGCGGCTGCGCATCCGAACGTTTTGAATTTGGCGTCGGTGATAACGCCGTTATCGATTTTGAGATACAGCCGCATCATATCGCCGCAAACCTGGCTGCCGACTTCCGCCACAACCGTGGGGTTGTCCATTTCCCCCATGTTGCGGGGGTTGGTAAAATGTTCTATTACAGTTTTCGAGTATGGAAATTCCTGGACCATCGCCAACCTCGCTTCGTATTGATTGGCCGCTTAGGCAACATTCACAATAGCGGCTTTCAGCCATAATAAATTCCTGTTTTCCAAAAAAACAAGCGCTATGTTGACATTCGGAGAATTGATATAAGAAATTCGGGCGCTGACTATCGCTTCCGACGATATCGGCAAGTTCATGTTGTTTATCGCGTTATGTTCAGATTGGTGCTTTGCGGTTCAAGTTGCGGTATATTGATTTATAGTTTTTTACGCCGGCTTTTATCCAGCAACTCCTCGGCCAGAGAGAGGGCTACCCCCGACAACATTACCTCGACGCCGAGCTTGGTGAAATCACCGGACAGCAGTTTGCGTTCGGCATCGGCATAAAGCGAACAGGCGCATTCCCGTTCGATTACCAACCCACTTACCTTACCACCTGCCTCGCTGACAAACGTAACCTCCCCGAGCTCCTCGGAAATCACATAGCCGCGGCAATCATGAAGCTGTAGATGGCTGTTGCCCGCATAAACGACGATCAGCGGCCCTCTGGTTTTCTCCGAGAGAGCCGCCGATGGATAAACATCGATAGCTATGTGGCGCTTTTCGCGGGGATTGGCCAGCTTTATCCGCCAGTGATCCGGATAACGAACGGATTCGGCGTTGTTCAGCACCTTCGCGATCGACTTGATATCGGCGTCGGTGAAGACCGGCTTTTCCTTATCCTCGGGGCTTTTCATCTTTCTTATCGGCCTGCCCGGTGGAACCTCCATTCGTAATCTTGGGCGGAGGAGCCTCGATTTCGGTTTCGATTTCCCGCATCGAGCGCTTGAATTCGCGGATTCCCTTGCCGAGACTTTGGGCTATTTCGGGGATTCGTTTGGCTCCGAACAGAAGCAAAACCAGCAGGAGAATGACGATTATCTCGGTCGGGCCGACCGATCCGAGCAACAATATATTTGACATATTCACCTTCTTTCCGGTATCAAAGATACCACCATCGGAAATATATAATAACTCCGATTATCGTCAAAACGGAAACGAAATTTATTTTTATCATCAAGCCGATAGTGAAGCTTAAAGCATACAACTGCACCGAGACCGGCGAAAAGCCGATGTCGATCGATTTCACGAATAGCGTTTTCACTGCGCCATCGGGAAGAAATGAGCCCACTAATTCGCCGATCAGCCCGCCGCAGACCGCGGCAAGAATCAAAGCCACAGTAAGAAATATGACTTCTCTTCGTTTCATCAGCCCGCCTTCCTAATCGATTCGAAAATTAATGCGCCGTCCGTCGAGCCGAGCAAAGCCTCGCAAGCCCGTTCGGGATGGGGCATGAGCCCGAGAACGTTTCCGCAATCGTTTATAATGCCGGCGATGTTTTCCGTTGAGCCGTTCGGATTCGAGTCGGAATCTACTCGTCCATCCGCACTGCAATAACGGAAAGCCACTCGGCCTTTTTTATTCAGACCATTTAACGTTTCGGCATCGCAATAATAGTTGCCCTCGGCGTGGGCGATAGGCATGCGCAACATTTTGCCGGCAGGAATTCCTCTGGTGAAAATGGAATCGCGGTTCTCCGCTTTCAGATAAATTTCTTTGCAGATAAATCTCAGCCCGCTGTTGCGCCTCATGGCTCCGGGGAGCAATCCTGCCTCGAGCAACACCTGGAACCCGTTGCAAATCCCGATTACCGGCCCGCCCTTGGAGGCGAATTCGCCGACCGCCTTCATTATTGGGGAAAACCTGGCGATCGCGCCTGCCCTTAGATAATCGCCGTAGGAAAACCCCCCTGGCAGAATTATCAGGTCACACCCCTCCAAATCGGCGCTATCGTGCCAGAGATATTTCGTTTGTCCGAGTCCTGCCGATTTGATCGCCTGATAGGCGTCATAATCGCAATTCGATCCTGGAAACACCACGATGCCATACATCATTTTTGCGGCTCCACCGAAAATTTTTCGATCACCGGGTTGGCCAGAAGCTTGGCGGCCATCTCCCCCGCCTTTTGCAGCGCACGGGTTTCGCTATCGGCGGTAAGTTCCAGAATGAACAGCTTGGCCGTAGAAACCGCGGCAACCTCGGAATAACCGAGGTTAACCAACGCATTCTTGATCGTTTCGCCTTGAGGGTCGAGCACCCCTTCCTTGAATCTGACCTCGACTCTGATTTTGAATTTGCTCATCGTATCAACCCGCTTTCCGGGAATCGTCTTTTTTGAAAAGGTTTCTGGGTCTAATAAGTTCCCTCCGGACGTTGCTGTTAATCAATCCCACGATCAGTCTGACCGGACCGGAAAGAGCATATAAGACCAGGACGGGAAATAGCATCAATTTGGTCTTGATCAATAGAAGCAAACTGATGGCGACCAGAGATAGAATTTTAATGCGGTTTCGAGATACCGCGATATCGAAAGACGGCATCGATTCGTATTCGATCGTGGACACCATCAGGGCGGAATAGGCGATTACCATGACATATAAGATGCTGTCAAGCCTTATGCTTCCCCAGAGGTTATCGCAGAAAATCACGAACGAGGCCAGGCCCAAAGACGCCGCCGGCAAAGGCAAGCCGATGAAGTTGCTTTTGGTTTCCAATTTGGCCGTGAGATTGAAACGAGCCAAGCGAAAAGTTCCTGCGGTTATAAAGACGAAACCGAGCACCCATCCCCAATTGCCCAGCTCCACCATCTTAAAGGAATACAGCATCGCGGCCGGAGCGACGCCGAACGAAACGATATCACAGAGCGAATCGAATTCGACGCCGAACCGCGAGGCGCTTTTGGCCAGCCGGGCAACAAGTCCATCGAGAAAATCGAAAAATGCGGCGAAAACGATCATCCAGGCGGCTTCGGTCGGATGCGCACCGCGGATCGAGGTCAAAATCGATGCGAAACCGCAGAATAGGTTCCCGAGCGTGAATACACCCGGTATGACGCCGCGATAACCGTTCATCGAAATCTGCCGATAATTGTGATTCCCGCCTTGACCTTTTGTTTAAGTGAAACCTTGGTTTCGACCGTCGGCGGCAGTATGATATCGAGGCGGCTGCCGAATCTTATTAGGCCTAATCGATCACCGGCTTTCACCTGCTGTCCGATTTCGAGCCGGCAGACCACCCGTCTTGCCAGAATCCCCGCGATTTGCCTGACCACAACCGTTCCGTGATCGGATTCGATTTCGATCTCGGATTGTTCGTTCACTTTCGATGCTTCGGCCTTGAATGCGGCCAGAAACTTCCCTTGCTTGCGTTCAATGCGGGTTATTTTACCCGAAATCGGAATCCGATTGATATGCACATCGAAAATCGATAGAAAAATGGAAATCCTTTTCCGACCGTCTTCATCGACGATTTCGATGATTCTGCCGTCCGCTGGTGAATAAACCGAATCGGCATCCGACGGCGTTTTCCTCTCGGGGTCTCTGAAAAAGAAAGCCAGTAAGGCCGCCCCCACAAAAGCAAGTATGCCGCAATAAGCCAACAGCAGATAGAGACCGCTTTGCGAAAAGTAGAAACATAAAATCGAAACGGCCAGTAGAGGAAGCGTGAAAAGCAATCCGTCGCGATCCATCAGCGCAGCGCCCGTTCGAGAATGAAGTCCACATGTTTAGTGTAATAATCCAGATCAAAACAATCTTCGATTTCATCTTCGGAAAGGAGTTTGCGGATTTCAGGCGATTCGAGCACGAGATCCTTGAATCCCTTATTTTCATCGATCGCTTTCATGGCCAGCGTCTGCACCACCTTATACGCTTGCTCCCGCGATTCCATTTTCGGGGTCAGCGCAAGCAGCAGGCGCTGAGAGAACACCAGTCCGCCGCCGGCGAATAGATTCGAACGCATCTTGCGCACATTTATCACCAGATTGGCGAGCACGTCCTCGAACAGCCAAAGCATATAATCTATCAGGGTGCACGAGTCTGCGATGATGATCCTTTCCGCCGACGAATGAGTGATATCGCGTTCGTGCCAGAGACATTGATTTTCCATGCCGGCCAGCGCATTTCCGCGCAAAACCCGGCTGAGGCCGACGATTCTCTCGCAATTTATAGGATTACGCTTGTGCGGCATGGCCGAGGATCCCTTTTGCTTGCCGGAAAAGCCCTCCTGCAATTCGCCGATTTCCGTCCTCTGTAAATTGCGGATTTCGGTCGCGAATTTTTCGAGACTGCCGCCGATCACCGCCAGAACGTTCAGAAAATCGGCGTGACGGTCGCGCTGAATTATTTGGGTGGAAACCGGCGCAGGCTTCAACCCGAACTTGCGGCAAACATATTCCTCCACTCGGGGATCGACATTGGCGAAATTGCCGACCGCGCCCGAAATTTTGCCGACGGCCAGATTTTCGCAGGCGCGATCGAGGCGATCGATATTTCTTTTCATTTCTTGATACCAGAGAGCCATCTTCAATCCGAACGACGTGGGCTCGGCGTGAACCCCGTGAGTCCGACCGATTTGAATCGTTTTGGAGTGGCGCCTGGCAAGCCGTTTGGCGGTCGCGGCGATCCTTCGCATTCTCGTCCGAATAAGTTTCGCCGCTTTCTGGATAGTAAGAGATAGCGATATATCGAGAATGTCCGAAGAGGTCAACCCAAAGTGTATATATTTTGCCTGCGGACCTACGTATTCGGCCAGGTTGGTCAGGAACGCTATGACATCATGCCTGGTTTCGGCCTCGATTTCGTTTATCCGGTCGGCATCGAAATGCGCTTTCTTTTTGATCGTTATCAGCGCCGAACGGGGAATTTTCCCGAGCCGGTGCCAGGCTTCGCAGACGGCCAGTTCGATTTCCAGCCAGGTCGAGAATTTATTTTTCTCGCTCCAGAGCTTCCCCATTTCGGGAAGCGTATAACGGGAAATCATCTAACGATTCCGAACCTTTTCCCAATCAGAAAGAAATTTCTTTAGGCCGACATCGGTAAGCGGATGTTGAACGAATTGTTCGATCACCTTGAAGGGCACGGTGACCACATCCGCGCCGATCAGAGCCGCCTGCACTACATGAATCGGGTGCCTCACCGAAGCGACCAAGACTTCCGTTTCATAACCGTAATTGTCGTAAATATCGACTATCTGCTCGATAAGCTCCATGCCGTCGTGGCTGACATCATCGAGACGACCGACGAAAGGCGAGATATAGGCGGCACCGGCCTTGGCGGCCAGCAAAGCCTGCAACGGTGAGAAACAGAGTGTCATATTGACGTCTATACCTTTGAGAGATAACTGCCTGGTCGCTTTCAGCCCGGCTACGGTGACGGGGACCTTGATTATGATATTTTTATGGATCGCGGTCAATTCCTCGGCCTCGGCAATCATCCCCTCGACATCAAGAGCGGTCACCTCAGCAGAAACGGGCCCATCCACGATCTCGCATATAGCAAGCAGAATATCTTTGAACTTGCCTTTCTCCTTGGCAATCAGCGAGGGGTTGGTGGTGACCCCGTCGAGGATACCGAGATCGGCGGCCTGGCGTATTTCATCGATATTGGCGGTGTCAATAAAGATTTTCATATTCCGACCTTTCCGAATTTGACTTCATGCAATATCAAACCGCACGCTGGAACGTTGTATTTCACCTGATCATCGAAACTATTATTCAAGATGGCTTCGATTTGTGTCAAGCTTAATTTTGACCGTTCAAAAGCGAGCATTACACCGACGATACGCCTGACCATATTGTGAAGAAAACGATCGGCGCTGACTTCATAGCATAACATTCCCGAGCGGCGGAACCATCGCGATCGGAAAATAATGCAGACGTTGTTGGGCTTGCGGGAAGATCGCTTGCAAAGCAAACCGAAATCATGTTCTCCCACGAATACGGCGGCGCAACGATTGAGCTTTTCGAGATCCAAAGGCCGTCCGTAATAGTAGCTGTATCTTCGCTTCAACGGAGCAGGTGTCTCCGCTATATAGTAGCGATAAGTTCTACGGGTCGCCTCCCGTCGCGGATTGAATCCCGGTTTGGCTCTGGTCGTTCTTATGACGGCCATATCTTTGGGGAGCATCCTTGCTAAACGAGAATGGATAATCTGCGGGGATATGGATTTTTCGAGAAAAAACGTGGCGATTTGCATCCGGGCATGCACCCCGCTGTCGGTTCGTCCGGCGGCATAGGTTTTTACTTTCGATCCGGCGATTATGGACAGCGCTCTTTCAAGTTCTCCTTGAACCGTTCTTTTGCCGGGCTGCACTTGCCACCCGCAGAAATCGGTGCCATCGTATTCGATAATCAACTTGTATTGATATCTATTCATAGGCGGATAAGAACGAGCGCCAAAGTGACCGCCAGCGGCAGCAAGATCAGGTCCTTTCCACTCAAACCGAGCGTCGCTGCGGGGAAATAACAATTCCGATAACTTTTGAGCGCGAGCGCCGTGCCCACATCGTAAGATTGGCGGATTACCCGAACCAATAACGGAATCAGGATTTTCAAATTGAATTTTATCTTTGCCAAAAGTCCCCCAGAGAATTCGGCTCCGCGCAGCTGCAAGGCAGTTTTCACGTCGGCGATCTCCACCGCCAGCAGAGGTATGAAACGAACGGCCACGAAGAAGGCGATCGCCAAATCCTCAAGCGGCTTGAACCTCAAGCGCTGGGCGAATCTCACGACACTGCGGCCGATTTCGACGGCCGAAACATGGCGGAATAAAAGAATCGCTATGAGCATGAAATCGATTAGACGGAAAACGTTCAGCAACCCTGCCTCAGCTCCCGCGAAGCTGGCTTTCAAGCCGGCTATTTTGAAAAGCGTGTCGCCTTGGTGACAAAACAAATGAATCAAAAAGACGATAAGAAAAATCGGAGACAACCTGAAAAAATAATTGGCGAAAAATCCGGGCTTGACCCCGGACAGCAAAAGGATAACACCGGCTGCGGCCGCAACCGCAACGATTCCCATCGGGCTGCCGCAGAACATAACCCCGATCGTCGCCGCCAAAACAAGAGCGATTTTCGATAGAAGGCTTAACGATGAAAGGCGACTTTCAGCTTCGTATTCGAGAAGTTTTGCCATGAGATCAATATATATCCGCGTCGGAAAGACGGTCAATCTTTTACTTGACACGGGTTCGGTCATGGATAGATTGCGCCAATTATGACCGACGAAAATTACTGCCGCCGGAATATGGTCCTCGGGGTGATCAACGGCATTTTGTTCAATCTCGCGGGAGCCTTTATCCATTCCGGAACGCTCATACCCCTTTTTATTTCAGGATTGACCGACTCCAAGATTCTAATCGGCTTCTTCGCCACGATCGAGTCGTTCGGCTGGTATTTCCCGCAACTTCTCTCGGGAGCGATCGTAAGCGGCCGGGCGAAAACGCTCTGGTTGTATAATCGTATGGCGGTTCTCAGGATGATCTGTTTCGGAGGCATCGTCGCCCTGACGTTGTTCGTGGGGGCGGACGAGCCGTTTTTGCTGTTGATCGGGTTCGGTGTCCTGTTCACGACATATTCGCTATCCGGAGGAATCGCCGGAGTGCCTTTTATGGAAATCGTGGGCAGGACTATTCCGATAAATAAGCGGGGCACGTTCTTCGGGCTGCGGATGTTTTTCGGCGGGCTGCTGGCGATAGCTGTTGGCCCGTTGGCGAAAGAGATAATAGACACTTACGATTTCCCGGTCGATTTCGGGAGGCTTTTCGGCATGGCATTCGTTTGTATCACGCTTGGGCTGGTTTCCTTTTCTTTCGCCAAAGAGTATCCGCTTGTACAGGAGCGACCCTACGGCGGTATCATGAATAACATTCGGGCTGGACTTGCCATATATAGAAGCGATGCGAATATCAGAAAACTAGTGATTTCGCGGATATTGTCTTTTTTCTACTTGATGGCCATGCCTTTTTACGTAATCGTCGCCACCGAAAGGCTGGGCATTTCCAAAGCGATGGCGGCTACGTATCTGTCGTTCGAAATGGTCGGATACCTGGGTTTGAATTTTCTATGGGCCTGGCTGTCGAATTACATCTCCAACAAGCAACTGATGAAATGGGGCACTTTTTGTCTGCTGGTCGCCCCGGTGGTGGCGATCGTTTCGCTTTTTGCGAATCCGGGATATTTCATTTTCGGCCTTGCCTTCTTTTTCAACGGCGCGGCGGCGTCGGGTTCGGGCATGGGATTTCTTAATTATTTGCTGGAAGTCTCCGACGACCGTGATAGGCCGCTCTCTATAGGATTGGTCCACACTTTGATTGCTCCGGCTGCGCTCGTTTCGATAGCAGGCGGCGTCGTCATCGAGCTGTTCGGCCTGGCGGCGATGTTCGCTATAACCCTTGGCTGCTTGATAATTTCTCTTTTATATGTAACCCGGTTGAAAGAGCCCAGCCGCATTTGACGATTCGATCGTTTATCCCGCAATTCAATTCATTCCTATAAGTTCCAACGCTTCATGATATTGCGATAAAATTCGAAACCTATTCCCTCTCGAATTTATTCCCTCTTGGTGCACGGCAATAAAAGATGGCTACGAGTCGTCGATACTGAGGCTTTGGCAAAACTGATCAAGGCGCGGAAAAGACTATCGCAAAAAAGCAGCGAAAAAACAAAACAGACGCGGGTATGCTTCGACCGGTAGTATAATGGATGGGTTAAGGTTACAACCCTATCTCAATTTCGCTGTAATTCGAGGATTACTTTTTCTGGCATTTACGGCAAATCCCGTAAATTTCGAATTTGAATCCGAGCGGTTTATAGCCGTGTTTCGTCAAAATCCTCTCCTGGAGATTCTGCAGCGATTCCGCGGAGAATTCATGAGTGTCGCCACAGGTTTGGCAGATCAGATGGCCGTGATATTCACGCTTGTAAGCCTTCTCGAAACGTGACTGCCCCTCGCCGAAATTGACCTCATTGGCAAGGCCGCACTCGGTAAATAATTTGAGGGTGCGATATACCGTGGAAAATCCTATGTCCGGATATTTTTTCTTCAACGATTCATAAAGTTCGAAAGCGGAAACATGCCCGTTTTCCTCAAGAAACGAGTCTAGAATATTCATCCTTTGCCGGGTGGTCTTGAGTCCCTTCTTCTTGAGATACTCGACGAACAGTTTTTTTTCGCCGTTCATTTCAATCCCCTGCGCACTTACGGCAATACCCAAACAACTGAAAACAATAATCGGTCATGGTGAAATCGTGTTGTTGACAAAGATCGCGGTGCATCTGTTCAAGCCCTGCTGCTTGGAATTCACGAATATCCCCGCATTTGAGGCAGATCATCCTTTGCGATCCGGGCTGATCGCTGTTTTTCTGATAGTGAAGATGTGCTTCACCCAAACATACTTTGCGCAGAATCTCCGCCCGGCAAAGTAACTCAAGAACTCTGTAAACGGTCGCCCGGGAACTCTTTATTCCCTTTTTTTTCAAAATCGCCAGCAAGTCTTCGGCCTCGAAAAGACCCTCGGCGGACATTACCTCCCTGAAAATAGCGTCTCTTTCAGCGGTGAATTTCAGGCCATTTCGTCTGAGAAACTGCTCGAATCGATCGGCCGCTATTGCTTTATCGGACAGGGTCATGTTTCATTTTCGTATATATGGTCGATTCCGGTCAAGCTTTTTTTAATTTTGCCTTGACAGAAACGATAAGCAAGGTTATCAATTCAAAAAATTCTGGAAATGGAGGAACCGGTGAGCGGAAAGTCGAAAATCCTTTTGCCGATAGCGCTGCTGTTTCTGACTTTCATATCGTGCAGCAAAGAAGCGGCTATCGAACAGATTATGAGGAATCCTCAGATGAAAAGCCAGTTGATGGATAAGATGATGGACGACCAGGCAGTCAGAAACGGGCTGATGGCAAGACTGGCGGAGGATACGGCGTGGGTATCGGAGTTTACGGATATCATCGCGCGACAGAATCAGACTCGGGAAAAAACCTTGCAGAAATTAATCGCGATAGAGGGGGTTCCGGAAATGCTGATGCGGCAATGGGCGGATGATCCCGCGCTGAAAGCAAAAATGAAAGAATACGGCAAGTAGATTAAAATCACCTTCAAGTCGTCGGAGCGGCTGAGGTCATCAGTCGGCCGATCGCGGCGACCAAAATAGCACAAGGCGGTTTACAGCCGCCTTTTTTTGTCGAACATCATCGTGGGGATGGGCTCGGAATAACCCTAATTCCACTGATTTATCCTCGAAAGTCAAATCAGGCAAGCAGCAGGTTTCGGAGGGCGAGAAATATGGCGGCGCAGGCGATTCCGAGAATCGAAATGTCCGGCTGAATTACCAGCACCGCGGCCAGAATCAAAAACGTCGAAAAAAAGTGAACCGCCGATATCTTCATCGAAAAGGAAGCCCGATAAGACAATTTGCCGCTTATGTCCTCGGTATAAGCATACAGCCGGTTCAAGAGAAGGCTTTCCAAGTGTCGAAGATCGATCAACAGGTAAGTCCCGAGCGAAAAGCCGACCAGCCATCGATAAAGTATCCCCACCGACTCCGAACCGGTCAGTTCGCGGACTTTCCAGATTACCAATAAAAAAAACGACAGGACCAGCAGGCTGGCGATTCTTCTCCAGATCGAGGATTTCTCGCTTGTCGGGTATATCGATTCGAATTCGATATAACGATACATATATTTGAAATAAGCCCGGCGTGATAGTTTCGTAAGGGGGTGGTCGAGCAAACCCAACCCGAGCAAAAGCAGAATCGCCGTTACGGGGTTAGAATCCAGCATCCTTATCCGATTAATCCTTCCGGTGATGATATCGGCCGGAAGCTGAATCGGTGAATCGGGCAAGGTCCTATTTTTTTCAATATCTCTAGGTGCCGGCGGGTGGGATACCCCTTGTGCTTTTCGAATTCATATTCGGGATACAGCTCCGCCTGTTTTATCATCAGGATGTCGCGGGCGACTTTGGCTAAAATCGATGCCGCGGAGATATGGGGAATTATTTTGTCGCCGTCGACAACCGCCCGTTGCTTTATCGCCAACCCCGGGATTTCATGATTACCATCGATAAATATCATATCCGGATTTTTCGTCAGGCATTCTATTGCTTTTTTCATCGCCAAAAGCGATGCCTGCAGAATGTTAATTTTGTCTATGACATTATGAGCGACACAGACTATCGCGAAAGAAACCGCCCGATCGGAAATAACGGGCGCCAATCTCAATCTGCTCGCAGCGGAAAGAGTCTTCGAATCCGCCAGTCCGTCGATTTCAGGGTCGCCCTCGAACAAGGCGGCTGCGGCAACCACCGGCCCGGCAAGTGGCCCCCGGCCGGCTTCATCGACACCGCATATAAGAAGATGGCCCAAATCCCCTCCCGAAAAGCGGGAAAGTTATTTCGATTCTTTTGCCTTGACGTCGATCCGCGCCTGTTTTCCTTGGCGATCCCGCAGGTAATAAAGTTTCGAGCGTCTAACCTTGCCTTCTTTTACTTTTTGGATTTTGGTGATATTGGGCGAATGCAGCGGGAAAATCCTTTCGACTCCGATTCCCGAGGACAACTTGCGCACGGTGAAAGTGCCGTTGATACCCTTTCCTTTCAAGGCGACGACATCACCCTGGAATACCTGGATTCTCTCTTTATCGCCTTCCTTGATTTTCACGTAAACCTTGATATTGTCTCCGGGTCGAAAATCCGGGATATCGGTCCTCAGATATTTTTGTTCAATCATTTTCAGCATTTTTATCCTCCGAGTCGAGAATTTCGCCTATTTCCCAATCCTGCCGGGCGGTTTCCAGTAAATCAGGGCGCCTTTCCTTGGTTCTCTTAAGCGATTGACCGAGCCGCCATTTCCTTATCTTTTCATGGTCGCCCGACAGCAAAATTTCCGGAACAACCATACCCTGGAATTCGCGCGGACGCGTGTATTCCGGCCAACCCAACAAACAATTAAAATACGAATCCGTCATCGCCGAGTCAACTTCTTTGATTACCCCAGGAATCAGCCTGCAAACCGAATCTATTACCACCATGGCCGGAATTTCGCCGCCGCTGAGCACGTAATCCCCAATCGAGATTTCGGTCATATCGAAAAGCCGCTTGATTCTTTCATCGATTCCTTTATAATGTCCACAGATTATCATCAGCCATTCTTCGAGCATCAACTCTTTGGCGGTAGTTTGAGTAAACGGCCAACCCGAGGCATCCATAATCAATTTGCGGGATCGATTTTCCGGGTCGATCGCTTTTATGGCGCGATAAAGCGGCTCCACCATCATCACCATACCCGGCCCTCCGCCGTATGGCGTATCATCGACCGTGCGATGTTTATCCGCGGCGTAGGCTCGGATATCGTGGGCTTGTATATTTATCAGCCCGGAGGCCACCGCTTTCCCAATCAAACTGTGCCGAAAAGTTCCGGTAATAATTTCCGGGAATATGGTCAAAACGTCAATCCTCATCGGGCATTATTCGGTCTATAGAATCGATTTTGATAAAGCCTTCCTGCAAACTTATCTCTCGCACGATATCCTTGATGAGAGGCAACAATAACTCCTCCTTGCCTGCCTCGACCACCAGCAAGTCGTTCGTCGGCAGGGAAAGATGGTCTTTGACTATCCCCAGTTCGGTTCCATATCTATCGATAAGTTTCAGTCCGATCAATTCGAACACATAGTATTCATCTTTGTTTTTGGCCGCCAGCAGCTTTTGGGCGCATAATACCTGTCCACCGACCAATTTTGCGGCCGCCGTTCGGTCATCGATACCCCGTAATTTCATACTTATATATTTTCCTGATTGACGGCTTTTTTCTATATGATATGCGGTCTCATTATTTTCGAATCTTATCGTAATATCTAAACCGGCTCGGAAACTCCGACTGGAAGGTTGGTGCGGGATCACGAGTATTTCCCCTGCCAGGCCCCGGGGCTTAACTATCAGCCCCAGGGCGACCAGGGCGTTATCATCAAGGATCAAGTTATTCGAGAATCTCCAGTAAGGCCCGTTTGCCTTTCTTGGCAGAAACCGCGGCAATCAACGTTCTGATGGCTTTGGCAGTCTGTCCTTTGCGGCCGATAACCTTGCCGAGGTCCTCAGCTGCCACTCGCAATTCGTAAACAGTGGTCTTTTCACCCTCTACCTCGGAAACATCGACATTATCCGGATGATCAACCAGAGCTCTGGCGATGTACTCGATGAATTCCTTCACGTGAGCCTCCTTTGACTGTAGGTGGAATCAGATTAGCAATCGCTATTCGGCTTTCGCAACTTTTTTCTTTTTCTTTTTGGGTTTCTCCTGAAGAGTTCCGCTCAATTTCATTTCTGAAACGTCCTCGCCTTTTTTCATCAGCTGGTATTTTTTCGTCAACCCGACCTGCTTGAAGATACTGGCCACCGTCTCCGAAAGTTCCGCTCCGCAGTCGAGCCAATGAAAAATTTTATCCTCCATCAGTTCGACCCTGGCCGGCTTGTAAATCGGGTGGTAATATCCGAGCATCTCTACGAACCTGCCCTCGCGGGCTTTCTTGGATTCGATCGCGACGATACGGTAAAACGGCCTTTTTTTGGCCCCCATTCTCCTTAATCTGATTGTCAGCACTTGACCTCCTGAACGATTCGGCTGTAAACTATATCGGAAAACCTTTTAAAAAGCTTCTTGCGCCCGCTTTCGAAAATTGTTTTAGCATCTTTTGCATCTGGGCGAACTGCTTCATCAAAGCGTTGACGTCTTGGACCGAGGTTCCACTGCCGCGGGCGATCCGTTTCCGGCGCGAGCCGTCGATAATAGACGGATTACGCCTTTCCTCGAGCGTCATCGAATTTATGATGGCTTCTATCCGCGACATGGCGCGCTCGTCGATTTTCATTCCTTTCAGCTGCCCGCCGATACCCGGAATCATTTCCAGAAGCGACTCGAGCGGTCCCATATTCCTGACTTGATTCATCTGATCCATAAAATCTTCGAACGTAAACTCAGCCTTACGGAGCTTCTGTTCGAGCTTTTTGGCTTTTTCCAGGTCAACCGCCTGTTGGGCTTTTTCGACCAAAGAAACGATATCACCCATGCCCAATATTCTCGAGGCCATCCTATCCGGATGAAATTCCTCGAGCGCATCCAGCTTCTCCCCCACGCCGACGAACTTGATCGGAATCTGCAGCACCGCCTTGATCGATAGCGCCGCTCCGCCGCGGGCATCACCGTCGAGTTTGGTCAGCACGACTCCCGAGAGACCCACTTTCTCGTTGAATTTCGCGGCGACGTTGACCGCTTCCTGACCGGTCATCGCATCGGCCACGAAAATCACCTCGGTGGGCTTGACTTTGCTTTTTATTGCGGCAAGCTCGTTCATCAATTCGTCGTCTATCTGAAGTCTGCCAGCGGTGTCGAGTATCACGAAATCGTAAAGTTTCTCGCAGGCGAATTTTATCGATTCCGAACAGATATCGACGGCGCTGCTTTCGCTGGTGAAATAAGGAATAGCTATCGACTTGGCCAAAATCTCCAATTGTTTTTTGGCGGCGGGCCGGTAAATATCCGCGGCAACCAGCAATGGATGTCGGCCTTTCTGCCGATAATGTCGGGCCAGTTTGCCGGCAAGGGTGGTCTTGCCCGAACCGTGCAACCCGACAAGCATCACGATCGTAGGAGGAGTCGGTGCAATAGCCAACGGCGAGTGGCTGCTGCCAAGCAGACTTGTCAGCTCCTCGTGAACGATCTTGACGAAAACTTGACCCGGCTGGACCGACTTTACGACCTCCTGCCCCATGGCCCGCTTTTCAACCTCGGCGACGAATTCACGGACGACTTTATAATTGACATCGGCCTCGAGCAATGCCATACGGATTTCACGCGAGGCATCCTTGATGTTCTGCTCGGTGAGCAGACCCCGGCCGGTCAGTTTTTTGAATACGGAGCCGATTTTATCAGTCAACTGCTCGAACATAGCTAAACCAATCCCGTAGAGGATTTGGCTAAACCCAAAAAAATAAATATAATATCCGGTATTGCAAGTGAAATCTGCACCTACCTATTGCAGGATGATATTCCGCCCAAAAATGACTTTTTTGAAAAATTATGAACATTGCCTGGCAAATATCTCGATATTTAGCTATATTTTAACCATGGCATTCCCCTTAGGAGGAAACTATGAAAAGGTTATTGCTTACGGTTATTTATTCCATATTGCTCTGGCCAAACCCACATTCCCTGATGGCGCAAAGGCAGTTCGATCCGCAAAGCATACCGGTGACCCGCTGGGTCGATGCCAACACCAAACCGATCTCCTACGATGAGTATTGCGCCACTCGAAATTTCGCCGCAGACGCCGAGTTTAGGTTGTTGAGATCCGGAACGGTGGCCACCACCGGCTTGATAGATATTATCGTAAATCAATATCTGTATCCGCAAATCGAATCGATCTTGAATATCTATATTCTGGATTTACAGCTCGAAGGTTATCAGGTGAATCTTTACACCGTCTTGGAAACGCAATCGGCGGCGTCATTGCGCAATTTGCTTCAATACGACTGGATACAGGAAAACATAATCGGAGCTATCCTTATCGGCGATTTGGCCGTTCCCTGGTACGAGATGGACGAACCGCAGAGCTGGGGCGGAGATCACGTCGAATTCCCTTGCGATCTTTATTTGATGGATCTGGACGGAACCTGGGGCGACGCGGATTTCGATGGACGTTACGACAGCCACGGGGGCAGCATGTCCGCCGACATCTGGATCGGCCGCCTGGTGCCATCGAGAATGACCTACCACGGGGCAACTGAAGTAAATACCATCAAGAATTATTTTCGCAAAAATCATGATTACCGTCACGGCCGGTTGCGCCTGAACGATCTTGCGTTTTCGTTCGTCGATGACGACTGGCGCATATATGGATGGAATTGGGACGTGGCCGCCGCCTATCCTATCGCCGATTCCGCGGTTTCGCTGGACTCGACCACCAAAGCTTGTTATGTGAATCATGTGCGGGAACTTTCCAATTTCAGGTACGAGCACATCCTGATCTGTTCCCATTCGAGCGCATTCGCCCATTATATAGTCGTGGGCGGTAATTATCAGTTGTTTCACAACGACGAAATCGAAACGGAAAAGATGCAAGCTCACTCCTATAATCTTTTCGCCTGTTCCAATGCGCGGTATGTGGAGCTCAACAACATGGGCGGCTGGTATATATTCGAAAGCAGATACGGGCTTCTTTCGATCGGCAGCACTAAGACCGGCTCGATGCTTTGTTTCGAGGACTTTTATGATCCGCTTTCGCTGGGAGTGACATTCGGCGAGGCGTTTTTGAGCTGGGCGCAGCAAAATATGGAAACCTGCGCCGGAAACGAAAGCCGGGTCTGGTTCTATGGCATGTGTTTGCAGGGTGATCCCACGCTGAAAGCGGCGCGTTTCCAAGAGAATCTATTCTGCCGCTATTTGCCGGGGGATATCAACGGCGATGGCATATTGTTGGGCGGCGATGTCACCTATGGCGTTCGCTATTTCAAGGGGTTGGGAACCCAGCCTCCGGACAGCTGCCTTCTGGATTCGACGCTGAATTTCCTTTACGTTGCCGGCGATATTAACGGCAACTGCGAGTTCCGAGGTTCGGATATCACTCGACTTGTGCAATATTTCAAGGGCGCCGCCGATTTGAACTATTGCCCGCTGCTTCCGCCGCAAGAGTAAAACACCATAAGGGGCAAACAGACGTCAAGAGAAGGCGACTGCACGTGGTCGATCGTCGCCGATCGCGTGGGGATATGGGTTCGCGGTTAAGAAAATATTGGGGACCCCGAAGAAAATCTTCAAATCCATATCAACTGATTCAATATTGACGATTTGCGGAAATCACCGAATCGAAAGATATCGAGATTGATCATTATAAATCATCCGCCATGTGAAACGGCGGTCAAAAAGAATGGATGCGGGGGGCGGAAACCGCTTGCCGATAGTCGCCGGCCCGGTTTACAACTATACGTTATCAATCCATGATGTCGCTTTGCTCAAACGAAGAAATTAATCAAAAATCAATTCATCTACGGCCTTCGGTAGATGAACCTGCATCATCGAAGCTTATATTCGGCGCACGTGATTTTATAACCGCCCTCTTCGCTAGGTCGGTTCTATAATTCTTCCAAAAGATCGCTGATCTTGTTTTTCAAGAACTCGGGCGCCTTGCGCTCGAAACAACTGCGGCGGATCAGCGATTTCAATTGAACCTCGAAATCGTGATGGCGGCAGCAATATTTGCAGAGTTTCAAATGTTCTTCAATTTCGCTTTTCAACGAATCGTCAAGCTCACGGTCGATATAGTCGTATAACCGCCTCAATACCTCTTCACATTTGATCATCACTTGCTTCCAATGATTCCGCGCTCCTTGGCCAGATCAAGCAACTGTTTCTGCAGAATTTTCCTTCCCCGAAAAATCCTCGACTTGACCGTGCCGACGCTCGTACCGATTATTTCCGCAATCTCCTGATAATTGAATCTCTCGACATCTGATAACAATACAGCCAGCCTGAATTGTTCCGGAACATTTTCGAGCGCCTTGATAATATCATCGGAAACATAGGCCTTCAAAATCTCCGTTATTGCCTCGCTCCCCCTCGCTTCCGATTTGTTGGCCGGCTGAATCCGCGGTTTTATCTCGTCAACCAAAAAGAAATTTTCCACCGAGTCGAAATCCACATAAGCCGGTTCTTTCTGGTGGCGACGATACTTGGTACGAAATGTATTGGTCAAAATAGTGATTATCCAAGCTCTGGCATTGGTCCCCTCCTGGAAATGATCGAAAAAGCGAAACGCCTTGAGGTAAGTTTCCTGAACCAGGTCTTCCGCATCGGCGGAATTCCGAGTCATTCTCATGGCAATGTTATAAAGATTGTCCATGAGGGGAAGGAATATCCCCTCGAACTTCTTCTTTTTATCTTGATTTGAACCGCCGCCAGCCATATCATTCCGCCGATAATTATTCGAAGGATAATAGTCCCCTTAGCTGTTGTCAATGATTAAAATGGACAATCGGAGTAGATTAATACCGATTTCAGGCTTCATCCTGTTACTTTTATTCGACATAGCGGTCACGGCGACACCGGATAAATACTGGGTATATTTCACTGACAAGGCCGATGGTAATCCGATGGAGGTCTCTTTGCGGTCACGGGAGCGCCGCCGGACGCGTGGAAAGTCGGCAGCAAGCAATTATCGGGACGCCAACCCATCGGAAGAATATATCGGCGCGTTGACAAGGCTCGGCCTGAAAATATATCGCCGATCACGCTGGCTCAATGCGGTCAGCGTAAGCGGCGAATCAGCCGCCCTGAAATCCGCCGCCGACCTGCCCTTTGTCGCAAGAATCGTCCCGGTGGCCACATTTTGCAAATCACGATTGGAACTTCACAAGACATACACTCCGGACAACTTGCTCGACGAATATCTGCTCCATGATTATGGCCTTTCGAGCAGCCAAATAAGACTGTGTCAAATTGATAGACTTCATGATATCGGCTTGACGGGGGAATCTTTATTGGTGGGGATCATGGATACCGGGTTCGATCTTCACCACCCGGCATTCGCCGATATTATTTCCGACAACAGGATTGTGGCCACATATGACTTTATCAATGACGATGAGAATGTGGAAGATACGGCCAACGGTCAGCAATTCCACGGTACGGCGGTTCTTTCGGTGATCGGAGGCTACGCCCCGGGAACATTGATCGGCGCTGCCTATGGTGCAAGTTATGTCTTGGCGAAAACCGAGATTGCCAATCTTGAAGTGCCGGCAGAGGAAGACAACTGGATTGCGGCCGCCGAATGGATGGATTCAATCGGTGTCGATATCATCTCGAGTTCCTTAGGGTATATCGATTGGTATCAGCAACAGCAACTCGATGGCGCCAGTTGCGCCATAACCGTGGCCGCCCAGGCGGCGGCACAGTTGGGAATTGTCGTCGTCAATGCAGCGGGAAACGAAAGGACTACCTCCTGGGGGACGCTTATACCTCCTGCCGACGGCCCGGACGTGATCGCCGTCGGGGCCGTATTTCCGAACGGAGCGTTGGCCGCATTCTCCTCTCCAGGTCCAACCGCCGACGGCCGTATAAAGCCGGATGTCATGGCCCAAGGGGTCTCGGTCTGGTGTGCAAATTACAGCAACGACGGGTACATGTCGTCAAATGGAACCTCCCTTGCCACGCCTTTGATCGCGGGCGGTATTGCCCTCATATTACAGGCTCATCCGGATTGGAATCTCGATACCATTTTCGATAAGCTGAAAAACACCGCTTCCAACAGCGTATCCCCAAATAACGACTATGGCTGGGGAATCGCCCGCTTTTTCGATATGCACTCGCCGCCGCCGCCGGCGGAAAGTCCTTTTCAAATATGGCCGAATCCATCTACGGAAAATGTAACATTCAGTTTTATAGCTCCCAGCAACTCTCGAGCTGAACTTACCATATACTCGGCCGTGGGCGACCGGGTGACAAGTTTCAGCGGCACGGTCTCCACGGATACGGTTTCTTGGCGCTGGAATTTCGGCGATGACGATGTAAATATCGCCTCCGGAATCTATATAGCCTATCTTAAAACCGCTATTGGTGTTCAGATCAAGAAGTTCGCCGTGGTCAGGCCATGAACGGCATTATCCAGACTGAAACAAGCGATATCCGCCGCCGACTTGCCGGATAATAAATCGCAGCAGCGATGACGATAATCATTCAGGTGATCATGAATATCCTGATTATAGATAATAAAAAATCGCAGAGCAGTAAGATCAAAGAGAAGCTCGAAGAGGTCCTCGGAAGTTATCGAGTAATTACCAGAACCTCGGCTCTCGATGCCCTTGCAGAGGCCAAAAAGGCGCCGCCGGAGCTGGTGATAATCAGCGATACTTTGGCCGAGGCTAGAGCGGCGGAAATCTACTCATTGATAGTCAATGCAGTGGGGCCTTTGCCGGCAATCTTGATCAAAGGCGCCGGGCGGCGTGGAGAAAAATCTCCGGAATACCTGGATAACGGCCTGGTGACGCAATTGGTCACCCCTTCCCTAAACGCCATCGTCCTGGCCGTCAAGGACAGCCTGCGAATCAGAAGATTGACAAGGGAAATCGACAACCTGCGCAATCAGTTGAAACGGGCGGGATTCGATAAAAAGATCGCCGACTTGACCCTCGAAAGCAGTCATCGGATCAACGACACTCTCATGACTATTCTGGGCAACAGCCAGCTTCTTCTAAGCGATTCCAAGGGGATGAATGCCGGGGTGCAGGCGAAACTCAAAAAAATAGAAAAAGCCGCCAAGGAAATTCAATCCATAACGCTTTCTTTGGCCAACACCCTCGGCACCGAAATAAGGCAGTTCGAGACGGAGAAAACTACTCCATAACCATCTTCACGGGCCGCAAATCAGAATCGCTTTCGTCATAGATCTCAAACAGCGGCTTGCCAACGCGATTTTCCCGCAATATAATGGACTCGATGATCAGGTCGGACACGAATACTCTTTTCGAGCCGGTACCTCTTTTCAATCGCAAATCGTCGGTTGCGGCGGCCCTGATATTGAGCGGATTGCTGCTGGTCTTGCATATGGCGATATGGAGGATAACGATAGATGATGGATATATTTTCTTCCGTTACGCCAAGAATTTCGCCCAAGGCAATGGTTTGGTGTTCAATATCGGCGAGCGGGTCGAGGGTTACTCATCGTTCGTTTGGGTAATGATCCTCGGATTGACCGGGAAGTCGGGCGCCGACATCTTGACCGCGGCGAAAATTTTCAGTCTGGCGGCCGCGTTGGGAACCATGGTGGTGATGCTGCTGATTGGAAGGCGGCTTTTCGGAACCGCCGGACAGGTCGGGGCATTGGCGATCTTTCTGCTTGCCGGCCGGGTGGATTATGGGATGCATTTTCAATCAGGGATGGAGACAGCCCTGCATGGCTTCTTGCTTAGCCTCGGCCTGTTGGCCTATTTGAATTCGTTGAATCGTAAACTTTGGGCGACAGGAATTATCGGCGGTGCGCTGATTTTGACCCATCCCGCGGGCGTTTTCTTTGCGGCGGCAGTAATCGGCTACGAAATTTATCGTTGCATAAGATCGAAACAAAGCGGGGGTTATGAACGAATCCTCTCGTTTCTTGTGCCCGTCTTGCTGATTGTCGGAATCCATGCTCTTTGGCGATCAAGCTATTACGGAGATTGGCTGCCTAATACCTTTTACGCCAAACAGGTTCCGATCGAACCTTATTTTCTGGCCCGAGGTGTTTATCATCTGTTGAAATTTTTCGCTTTCGGCGGCGGGATATTTTATTTCGCTCCGGCTGTTGTTTTCGCAATCAGCTTCATCGGAAAAACCGAAATTCAAGCGCTGATCGTCGTGATAAGCGCGTATATCATTTTCAATATATTGAGCTCCGGTGATTGGATGGTGTATTCGCGGTTCATGGTGCCGGTGGTTCCGCTTATCATGATCTTGAATGCGGCCGGCATAATCTGGATCGTGTCGCGAGTCGGACGAAATAGAGTAATTTTGTCGGTTGCGATTGCCTTGATGCTTTTAAGCGGTGTGCAAAGCGGGCTGCTCTATACTCTAAGCCCCACCAGTGAGATGATCAAGACCGAAAAGATAGAGAAAATCAAATGGGTCAGTCTAAGCAGGTATTTTAACGAGATGCGGAAACTCCATCCCGATCTGAAAATAGCCGCTTCGGCGATCGGCGCACTCGGATATTATTCGAACGCTTATATTATCGACATGTGCGGGTTGGTGGATAAACATATCGCCCGCAACGGGGTCCGCTATCGTGGAGGTTCCGGCCATGAAAGATCGGATATGCGTTACGTTATGAATAAAAACCCCGACATCTTCGCGATTTCAGCCGTGATCGATTCGACCGATTGCCGAATAAAACCTATCATGTTTTTTTTCGCATTCACGCCGATGACTTCGGTTCCATATACTGCTGATGAAATTTACGATCATATCGCCGGCAATTATAATTATGTCCACCTCAAAGGTCACGGCCATGAATTCTGGATCAGAAAGGATTTGAAATACGTCGAGGAGATGGACGCACGTTTCGATCTACCCGATTATTGGAAGATTTCTTCGGAATAATCATGGCTTATAAAAACAGGCCGAGTATTTCGGGCCGAAATTATCAGCGTGCCGGATAAACCATCGTCGGCAATCCCACCGAGGTTGCTCTGTATAAGGTAAGAGCCTGTTCCGCCGGAGCGGTGATCTCAAGAGAGCTTTCGCCGAAAGGTTTGGCAAGCACCTGTCCCACTTGAATCAGAACATTTTTCAGCGGAGCCTTGGGTTTCCCCTCGACATCGGTATGAACTTCAAGCAGCGTGCCTCCACCCCATCTCAGCTGGAACCGCTCGGGCACTTCCCGTTGCAGCAATTCGGGATCAATATTGACGGCCTTGCCGACTATCGCCAGAACCGAATCCGGCGTCTTTTTGTCGGCGGCGAAAAGATGTTTCCCCGAAATCGGTCTGATATATTGCTTTTGATCGCCGATAAATCTTTCGGCGAACGCTTGCATTTGCTCATCGGTCACCGAAGCCGAGTCCAGGTGATAATTCCATACGACCGCCGCCTTCATTTTCAATTGCAGCTCCCGCTTCCTAAAATCGAATACCATATACAATCTGCCGGATTTGGCCAGGTGCAGTTCCGATTGAAGAAGGTCGTAATCACGCTGCGAGGGGGCGCTTGAGACAGCTTTATTCTGCTTACTTTTCGATTTATCGGCGTCGGCGGCGATCGCACGGCCTAAATAAAAAAGTGCCAGGCCGAACAGCAGAACGATTGCAGGCAGTCCCACCGATTTTACATTTCTCAGCATATCAAAATATATATACTGGCGTGCCGATCGGCACCTTGTCATATACTTTTTTCAAATCCTCCGAGCCAAGTCTGACGCATCCGTGAGTCACGCTTACACCCAGCAGTCGCTCGTATATGGTTCCGTGGATGAAATATCCGTCACCGAAACCGAGAGCATAGTCACCGAGCATTTCCGGATCATATCTTTCTTTTTCGTTCTTGGGGATTTCCTCGTTTTCCTCGATAAACGCCCAATCCGGCTTCCTCCACCACGGTTGGGCAAGTTTGCTGTTGACCTTGAAAATGCCGCGCGGGGTGTTGAAAACCCATCTTCTGCCGGTCGTGGAGTCAATCAGTTCACCGCCTGAACCGGTGGAGCACTCCGCCTGCAAGAGGATTCGATCGTCTTTCCTGAGCGACAGCTTGTTGGCATGGGTATCGATAACTATATAAAGCCCTGCCGGTCTCATTTTGGATAAGGCGAGTCTCGAATCGGCGATCGCCTTCTGGGCGGCTTTCGGCTGCGAAGGGAGATTAATCAGTTTCAGGCCGAATGGGGATTCTTTCTTGCCCAGAAATTTAACCGCCAGCAATGAGGTTATGCCGATTATGGCTAATATCGAAAGCGACTTGATTATGAATTTCATGGCCATCTATCGGATTTTCTGACGATTGTCACCGGCGTTCCGGCTTCGACTTCGGGTATAAGAGAATCCATATCGCTGTTTTTCAGAGCGACACACCCGTTGGTCCAGTCTCTTTTCCTGCCACCATCGCCATGGATTTCGATAAGCCCGCCGATTCGGGCGTTTTTGGCGATTATACCTTGCCTCTTATTTTTCGCGAACCGTTTCCTATCGGCATCGTTCGGGTAATCGAGCATCAACGCCTTATAATAGATGCTGCCGTTGTGACGAATCTGGGTCACGCGGTATCGACCCTCGGGAGTTGCGCCGTCTCCGGCGAAATATTTTTGTCCCGATGAGTTATACCCGAGTTCACACCTGAACGTTTTATGAATATTACCGTTTTTTAAAAGATATAACTTGTGAGCGTTTTTATCAACGATAATCGCGCTTTTTCCGGAGGCTCTTGATTGGGCTATAGTCTCCTTTACCCAATTACGCCAGCCGGCTAACTCTCTGGCTTCGTCTTCGGCGTAATCCGCCATCTCCCTTGCTATCGACTCGATATAAACTTTGATTTTAATTATTTCCTGGCGGGCGGCTTCGAACTCTTTCTGGCCGAGAAGTTGCACACCCGAGGAATATGCCAATTCGGCCAGGGTCCAATAGCGCTCGGCGCTATAAAGCACGAGCGCACCATCGAGCGAACTACGCCAATCATCGAGAGCGGATCTTATTTCCTTGAAATCAGAAGTCAGAGACGAGTCGAGGAAACGGATTTCATCTACCGCTTTCTTTCGTGCCGTCAAGGCCATATCGGCTCCTTGCTTGAGCAGAGAATCGGCCAGTTTGTAATTGCGCAATATAAACAGTCTCCCGTTCTGCCTTGACAGCTCCATCCAGCCATCGGCCACTAACCTCTCCGCCTTTCGATAATCGCTCTCGGCGTATTTTACGGCGCCGGCATCGGCCGCGCCTGCGAGCTCCTTTTTGGCGTATTCAAGCGATTGAAGCGGGGGCTGCTGGCAGGCGAAAACCAATAACGCGGCGCATATTGCACATGCCGAGCAGTGAGTGATTCGTTTTTTCAACTTTACCATGGTCTAAACAGAAGATGCAATCAACCCAATTATAAATCAACGTTCCCGGTAAAACATATTATTATTATATCGGCACAAGCAACAATCAGGTGGATGTGCGGCGTCGGCAAACCTGGCCACATTTATTCCCGCTCGATTGCTCCGCAGAAAGTCCGTCTTAACCATTTTCGATCAAGCAGATTGTTTAATTATACGCTTTCGATGGCGAAAAATAATGCATTTTCAACTATCAACAATAAGGGCGCAGAAATCTGCGCCCTTGTGGCTATCATTGAACCTCATTAAAAATACATGAGGCATGCGTTATTGCGGCAAATCCGAATATTGCAATTATTTCTTTTTCGACGATGCGGCCGCGATTTCCGAAATAATGGCTCTGGCCTTCTGGACCGTATTTTCCAATTTGGCCTTGGCCGAGGCATAAGCGCCATTATTGAAATCCGCTTCAGCGCCGGCATAAGCGGTAGTCACCGCATCAAGATCGGTTTGAATCATCGCCAGATCTGCTTTGCTGCCTTTGCCGCGAGGAGCTTTCTTGAAAGCAACCTGAGCGGAATCAATGACGGCTTTGACATCAACCAGCATCTGAGTGACTTCGGCCTTCACTCTTTCTTTTTCGGCCTGTGCCTGAGTTACGGCGTCGTTGGCCAGCATTTCAGCCCGGACATACAGCTCTTTCGCCTTCGAGTAACTTCTGAACAAGGCAAATTTGCCGTCAGCTTCCGTCTTGGCTGAGTTGGCTGCGTTCAAGGTGTCCATTGCGGTTTTGTAGGCCGCCGGGGCATAAGTTTCGGCTTCCGCCGTTCTGGCCGCATCGATAGCGGTGTTTGCCTTCTGGATTTCGGCCTCAGGCGGTTTGGCGCATCCAACAACCAGCATCAGCGTTGCCACCGCCAGGACCATCATCACACGTTTGAGCATTTGTTTTTCCTTTCCGTCCGATCGATTCGGACTAAAAAAAAGGACAGTGCGGGTTAACTCCGCCTTATCCATTCGCATTGGTGGTTGATTATTTTCTCTAAGCTAAACCAGCAGCCGACAATGCAGCGCTACATTCTCAACAGGTCTATTTCACAAATCCGAAACATTCAGTATCAACGCGCATCCAATAAACGGGCTGATTTATAACATTGGCGCATCAAATTGTCAAGTATTTTTGAAAAAAAATTATATCGAATACTGATTCGGCAAGTCTGTATCCGGGTAATCGATGATCGCGCGGCTTGCGGTGACGATCTGAAATGGGTCATTGCGCAAAAAGCAAGAGGCTTGCTGGAGAGTCGCGTAATTTTCATGCCACACAAGGGGTTAGACATCCTCGTGGGTGTTTGTGCCGGCGTCTGAGGCACTGTCGGACATGTACAATATAATTATCTTCGGAGATGGTCGATTTTTCTTGACGGAATTCATTTTTAAAGATGGTTCGGAAAGAATGTGAGGTCGATAGCTCAATTAAAAATGCCCGCAGAATATAATTTCAGCGGGCGCAACAAAAATTATGCTTATAGACAGCGACCGGCGCTATCTAACGAAAACCGGCCGCGAATTGGCTAAGACCTATTGCGCGGAGCACGTTCCTGTCGGAATCCACCCTGCCGACCGCCGCCAGGATTTTCACTGCGCGGACGGGCTTCATTCAAGCGCAGAGTGCGTCCGTTCAGTTGTTTGCCGTCAAGGCCGGCGATTGCGGCTTGCGCCTCCTCGTTGGAAGCCATTTCGACGAAACCGAATCCCTTGGATTGGCCGCTTACTTTGTCCTTGACGATCCTGACATTGCCAACCTGCCCGAAAGGCTGGAAGGCCTGTCTGAGGTCTTCCTCAGTGGTACTGTACGACAGGTTGCCTACGTAGATATCCATCTCGTTCCTCTTTTGGGGTTACACATTAAGGTAAACACGATATATGATAAGCATTCGCTTACTCGATCGATAATGCTGGTATCTTGATTAGGGTTCCAAAAATTATCAAAGCAGATTTGACCAGACGAAGATTTCTTCCTTTACAACTTGTTATTAATTTAATCCATTAGATCGGCCGTGTCAATAAAATCTTTATGAATTATTTCGGGGTCTCTTAAATGTTTTGGCTGCAAATGAAATAATAATAAGCACGGCCCTCAGCATGCCGCCGAATATTATGATGGTAATATAGCTAAATAATCAAGCATGGCCTTAAAGCCCAGACACAAATAATTATATTAACAATTCACGCAAGCATGTATATATCTTATTGACAGATCGTGAATTATATATTAAATTAATAATAAAGTTTTTGTTTGCTTCCCAATAAGGCGTCAAAAAATAACGGTTTGGTTGCCCACAATTCGAAACGACGGAGGTATTCGATGCGAAGATGTATAACGGTCATGGCGGCAGTACTGGCGATCAAAGTCGGCGCAGCTTACGGCCAAATCAACTGGACGGCCCATGATATCGATCCTAACATCAACGGAATCTGGGATATCCTAGTGATAGATCTCGATCATGACGGGGATCTCGATATAGTCGGCGCCGCCAAAGACGCCGATGACGTAGTTTGGTATGAAAACGACGGCGCCCAGAATTTCACCCGCTACATAATCGATGGGGCATTCGAAAGCACTAAATACGTCGATGTGGCCGATTTCGACGGTGACGGCGATCTCGATATCGTGGCCACCGCCGCCGGGACCTCGAATGTAGGCTTGATCAATTGGTACGAAAACGACGGTTCCGAAAATTTCACCAGCCACGTGATAACGACTAATTTTGAGTATGTCCATGAAGTCAAGGCGGCCGATATCGACGGCGATCTCGATTACGATTTTGCGGCCGTGGGGACTTGGGCCGATACTTTGGCTTGGTGGCAAAACAACGGCAGCGGCGTATTCACGAAGTTCACCGTGGATAATAATTTCAGATATCCCTATGCGGTGACGATTGCCGACCTCGATCTGGACACCCACATGGACATAATCGGCGGAGCTGCCTATGAAGAAGTAACCCGTTATATGAACAATGGCAGCGAGGTTTTCACTCCGTTCGAAATCACCCAGCTCGATTCAGTGTTCAGCACCTCGATCGCGGTTGCGGATATGGACGGCGACAACGACCTGGATATCGTGACCAACAACCTCTGGCTCGATGATGTTTTGCTCTTGGTTAATGATGGCGGCACTTTCACCACTTATTGGGTCGATAATTTTATCAGAGGCTGCTGGGATTTCAATGTGGCCGATATAGATCATGATGGCGATATGGATATCGCCGGGGCCGCCTGGCGCGACAGCATTATCAACTGGTACGAGCAAACCGCGCCATACACATTCACTCGCCATGACTTGATAAATACATTCGCCTATGCGCGATCGGCCATTCCGATCGATCTCGACGGCGACGGGGATATCGATATCGTGGGCGCCTCCGAACGCAAAGACAAGATCGTCTGGTGGGAAAGCGATCTCGGACCCGGAAACGGCATACTCTACGGCAGGGTTACCGATACCAGCGGAACCACGCCGATCGCCGGTGTGGAGGTAGTTGCGCTCGATAATACAAATCCGGTAGCCTACGATACGACCGCAGCAGATGGATATTACTATCTTTCCTTGATGCAGGGAACTTACGACCTCGGCCTATCCAAGCAATCATACCAGGACACGGTTATCGAAAATGTCGGAGTGACGGCGGGAGACTCCTCCAGGGTTGACGTAAGAATGCGTCCCGGCGGCGGTTCGTCCTGCGATTATCTGCCCGGAGATATCAACGGCGACGGCAACCGGATCGGCGGCGATGTTACATTCGGCGTGCGCTATTTCAAGGGGCTGGGATCGAACCCGCCCGACAGCTGCTATATGGATTCTACCGGTACGTTTCTCTATGTCGCCGGTGATGTCAACGGAAATTGCGAGTTCCGCGGCTCGGATATAACCCGCCTGGTGGCCTATTTCAAGGGCAGCGCGACCCTTTCCTACTGCCACTTTTTCCCGCCACCCTTGAGGCGGTTGGTCTTCAAATCATTATCGCTGTCCAATTAATTGCAAAAAAAAGAGCGGCCGATCTCGGCCGCTCTTTCATTGCCATTTACGACCCTCTTATTGAGCAGGATTCGTCGGGGCTTCTTCTTGCACCGGAGGCTGAGGCAAATTGGCCAAGAGATTGTAGTATTCATAGGAAGAGGAATCGAGGATTCCGTAGCCGTTTTCGCCGCCGCCGGTGGCTCCCAACGGGTTATTGCCGGCGATCTGGCCGCAGGCAGCCAGCAACAACAGGCTCGCCATAAAAAGGGCGATTATTATTTTGTAAGTTTTCATAGCTTACGTATTCCTTCCTGCGTTAGAAATTATAGGTCACCGACAACCGGTTGGCCATCGAATTGTTTTCGCCGCTCAAGAAATACGGCCCGTCGAAAAAGAACCCTTCGTTGATCGCGGCATCGATATCGAAATCGCCGAAATGGAAACCGAGTCCGAATGAGACATTGAAGTTACTGACGGTGGCTGACGATTCATACAATGTCTCGGTGATAATCTCAGGAGCATAATTTCTTGTTTTGTTGGTGTACTTTTGATAGGTTTGGGCCGCCCCGATACGTCCGGTGAGCCAAGGCTTGATTTTCGATTCGACGCCCATATACAAACCGGGCATAGTCAAAATCGATTGGTTGTAGTAATCAATGTAGTTCGTAGTGTCTTTTGGTTCGATTTTGTAGCTCGACATGCCGAACAACTCGATCGCCATCACCAGCAGGTTATCCTCGTTGATCTTGCGGTTGAAACCAATGCCGACTCCTACATTCATAGCGCTGTAATCGACCTTGGCGGTCGGATCCGGATCGGGCGTGAACTTGACCGAACCCGAAGCCATGTAAAAAGTTCCAACCGGCACGATCTGCGTTTCCCCGCCATAGAACAGCCGGCCGTTCGCGCCGAGCGCGGTTCCACCCCACTTGATCGAGAAAGTATCTTGTTCCCACTTGGCCGACGGCATCTCGAATTGAACACCGAGATCCATGACGCTGTTGGAAATCCCGGCGGCCAGTCCGATATATCTGGCCGATTCTTCTTCTTTTAGGATTCCGGTATCGCCATCGTCATAGCTATCGAAACCGAAAGATAGCCGGAAACCGAAATCGAAATTGGCCATCTGCCTTCCGTAAAGCAGGTCGGTCGATTGATCAAGGGTGACATTTTCGATTCCAAATTCGTCGAGGGCGGGGGCAAGACGGATCGGCCGATTCAAATAGGCGCCGATCACGCATTGCTTTCGGGCAGGATAATGAACGCCGACGGAGTAGCTGTTGTCGAGTGCTTGAACCCTCAACTCACCGACCACCTGATTCTTATAAGCGTAAAGAGTACCGGGGAAGTAGAAGATGTTCGAGTTATCCCTGGTATACATTCCAACGCCGCCCATCGAGCCAACCCGGGTTTCGGTGGCCATAAGCGGCGCCGCACTCGCTCCTATAAAAAACAATAAAATCGTTAGAAATAAAACCCTTTTAGGCATACAAGCCATTTGAAAACTCCTTTTGGTTATTAGTTCAACTGAAAATCATTCCGGACACGATTTCATTCCATCGACATTCCTCCTCTGCACGTTCTTGCTTTGGGGCAATTTTGAAATATGGCGGGGATTTTACATTATTTTTAAGGTATCAGCAAGCATTTTTTTGAAATTAACCCAATTGAATAATATTCAAGCATTTCCCGATCATTTGAGCTTATCTACTGATTTTTCTTAATATTGTCTCGCTTAATATATTAGCCGGGGCGATGAGATCCGTATGCACGGTTATTTTTTTGATTTTGATCCGCCGAACCGAAATTCGCCGACGATTATTTTGGGGCACAAACGAAAATCGCCATTCCCTGTCGTCATCAACCGACTGAAGCAGGAAAAAGGCTCTCCGTCGAGTATGATCACCGACAAATAAAAAAGCCGGCTGGGTTCGCCGGCGATATATGCGGATAAAATCGATTAGGTCTATTTATTTCAATAAGACCATTTTCCTCGAGACGCTTTCGTCTCCATCGCGAAGGACGTAAAAGTAAACCCCCGATGTAACCTGATTGCCGTCGTTGTCGCTGCCGTCCCAGGTGACTAGATACTCACCGGCGGCGAAATCCCCGCAGGCGATCGTTTTCACTTTGCGACCGAGCAGATCATAAACGGCAAGATCTATATGGGATAGTCGGGCCAGACTGAAACGAATCTCGGTCGAGTTGTTGAAAGGATTGGGATAATTCTGATATAGACGAAATTCCGCAGGAACCACATCGGGATCTTCGATCGATGTCGGGGTAAAATCGATTCCACCGGATACGACGATCGGGGCGAAACTCGTGGTTCCATTGGCCAAACCGAAACGAGGGCCGCCATGCGTGGCGTCATTATACGGCGCAAGAGTCACGAATTGATCGCCGGCACCGGAATGGATGGCGATCCTGATCCTGATTATCACCACCCGCTGAGACGCGGTGTTAAGCACCGGATTGTTGTCTCCGCCGATATCGTTGATCCCACGGATAAGCAACCTTTCGTTGGTGTAATCGATGGTGTCGGCAAGATAATCCCAATAAATCAATGGATTGAAATAATAGATCCCCGCAGGAGAAATCCGGTTGTCCATCGATGCCCATTCGATCGGTAAAGTGATGGAAGCGATCGAGTCGTCGGTTACGGCATAAATCGGGACCATAACCGAGGGAGCGCCAGGCGGAACGATCACCGTGCCGATGATCAGGCTGTCGCGCGAACCCGGGTCTTGGGCGTAGGAAACTGCAAAAATCGACAATGTCAATATCACAGTAAATATCGTCTTAATCATCGATCCTCCAAGACCTGACCCAAAGGTCCTCATAATAATGCCTACAGCAAAAACATTTCCACTTCTAAGTGCAAATATATAAGCTTTTTAGAATAATACAAGATTTTTCTTGCAAAATAAGTCATTGATATCAATAGGGTTAATTCGTACAGTCAGGGAATGCCGATTAATAATTCCCGTTAGATGCGTCAGCGGTTTTGTATGGCGATGCAATTACGTGCAAAATCAATGCTGAAATCAGAATATTCGAGGCGGAAGCGATCAAGATATCCCTATGTTATTTGTCTGGCTTTTGGATGAGTGATCAACGCAATAAAATCACTTTGTGATATGATATCTTGCCGCGGACCGCTAAACGACATAGGAAAACACCGGAGCCGCATTTTAAGCCATCGTCGGTTTCGCCGTTCCATACGATCCGGTAATGGCCGGCATCGTAATCCCGATCGACAAGCGTTCGCACAAGCCGCCCGCCCGCATCGTAGATTTTCAAGGCAACGTCTGCATAATCGTCGAGCGAGAACGAAAATGTCGTAAAATCGTTAAAAGGGTTGGGAAAATTCATCAGTCCGAATTCGTCATCGATTAAGCGCTCGAATTCATCTTCTATTCCCACGAACTCGCCGTATTGGAATCTCGTTTTTGCGAATGCCGGCACGAAATCGATTCCTTCCGAAAGGCCGAATTGAAGCGAATTGTAAGGCCTGTCCACCACCGTGTCCATCACCACCTCCTGCGGCGACGCTTGCGGGGTTATGACCAAGCGCAGGTCAATCAGATTCCGTCGCACTCCCGAGGTGTTGAGCGGAGGGTTGGGGCCGCCGCCGAGATCGCAGGTTCCTCTCAGGACGACCGTTCTTGCGGTTATAGCGATCGAGTCGAGATATTCGTCCCATAACAATGTCAAATCGCGCCACACGGTATAGCCTACATAGATCTCGCCATCGATCGAATTCCATCTCAGGGGAATGTAAAAATAAACCACATCTTCATCGGTTACGAAATCCAGGTGGATATAAGCAACGCTCCAGTATCCCGGCCGATAAGGCAGATACGAAATCGACCGGGTTATCAGCGAATCCGGGTTATAGGGATCCCCCTGGGCGAACCCACTTGATGATGCCATAGTCAAAAACAACAATGCGAAAATGAGAATCAGGCCCCAGCGTCGCACGCCGTTCGCTCCTTCATGGTCGATTGAAATTTAACATGGCAATGTAGCCGAACCGGGCCAAGCTGTCAATGTAAATCAAGGCCTAAAAAAATCAGCCAAGCGGCTACGATCGGCATCATGTTTGCCCCCTATGTCATCGGAATGAGTTAATGAGATTCGTCCAAGAAATTAAAGGACAACAGGATAAAAAATAAAGTTTCAGGACATTTGTGCAATTTAATACACAAAATTAACAAAGGGGATACGGGTTGAGACCGGGAATTTTCCGCAATGAGAATCGCGGCGACTTTCTATTGACTTTCATCGCCGTCGGTATAATTCTTCTTGCCGCCGGCATCACGGTCGGAAAAGTAAAAAATGACGACCATTCGGCTACCGCGGTTTCGATTACCGATCCTATCGCCATCGCCGAGGAAGCCGCCTATGCCGGAATTCAGGCCGCCAAGGGGCATATCGAATGCCACGGCCCCCGCGAAAGAGGGGCGTTGCCCAAGCAATTTTATGCCAACGGAGGCCGTTTCAAGGTCGTTTGGGATGATTTCAATCCGGCCGACTCCACGATCCGGGTGATGGCCTATGGCTATTGCGATATGCCGAGCACCGAAGGCGAAAACGGCTGGACTTATACCACGCGTTTGGAATCGGTGATCAAAATAGATCGTGCGATTTCTAATGGCCAAAAAAGAATCCTTCGACACTTCTACGATAAACAATATCGAGGATCAAGCGACGTCGAGTGAAGGTCAGTATTTCCGACGTCTTTCGATCATGTAATTCGACCCTGGAAGCGTTTTCGTATATTTTTTCAAATCGGCCATCATATGAGAGATCTCCCCAACATGGGTGAAAGTTCGGGCCTGGTTGGGCATCACCGCGATCGATATGGTCATGATCGGAAATTCCTCGACTACGCCGCGGCGATTGGCAACGGTTATGAACCCTCTTTCGCGGTCCCGTTCGTCGTACCTGTATGGTATCATCCGATCGAAAGTGGCGATGATGTTTTTGCATACGACATGAATTTTATCCATCGGAATGACGAAAATAAAATCATCGCCACCGATATGGCCGACGAATCCACCCTCGACCAAATCGTGGACGGTATTGCGGATTATATGTGATGTCATCAGGATGACCTTATCTCCGTAAAAATAGCCGTAATAATCGTTGAAAGCCTTGAAATTGTCGAGATCCGCGTAACAAACCGCGAAATCCTCGCCGTTTTTGATCCGCAGATTTATTTCGAATTCGATCGCCGCCGGACCAGGCAGTCGGGTCGTGGGATTGACCCCCAGATCGCGCCTTGAGCGGGCGACCAGCATCTCTATCTTGGCTCTCACCAGGTCGTAGTCCCAAAAATTGGTCACCACCTCATCGACACCAGCCCGATAAGCATCGAGAATGACCTCCCTTTCCGGTGCGGGATGAAATAATACGATGGGGACGAACTGCAGCGTCGAATCGCGCTTTATGAGAGGCAGCATTTCCATCATCCAGTCGGTTGGGCCGTTGCCGGCAAGGACTATCATCTCTATCATTACGCGTTGGCTGTGGGTGTATAGCTCGGCGAACGAACCGAAATGATGGATAATCACATCATACGATTGTATCGATCGCAGAATCCTGTCCTCCACGGCCGTTCCCCGCTGCGACAACGCGCAATGGAATTTCGGGCGGCTTTGCGGCTTTCGATCATCGGTCGCGGTCGATTGGGAAGGTCTCGTCGTCATTTCCACTTTTCCCTCGGGTGGAATTCCCGATGTTCCGAGATGATGAAATCCTGGTCAAGGTGCGTATAGATCTCCGTTGTTGATATATCGGCATGTCCGAGCAGTTCCTGCACCGCTACCAGATCGGCCCCCCCCATGAGCATGTGCGTGGCGAAACTATGCCGCAATGTGTGAGGCGATATTTCGCCCCGAATATCGGCTTTGAGCGAATACTTTCGGACTATCCTCCAGCCGGCCATTCTTCTCAGTGGGTTCCCCCGGGCTCCCAGAAACAGGTAATCGGCGCTCTTGCTATTTGCAAGCCGAGGGCGGCCGAGATCCAGATATCGACCGAGCGCAGTCCAGGCGGCTTTACCCATGGGAACGACCCGCTCCTTCTTTCCCTTGCCCAGCAGTTTAACCAGCTGAAGCTCCGGCATCAAGTCGGACTTGCGGCAATTCAAAGCCTCGGATATGCGGCAGCCGGTCCCGTATAAGAATTCCAGAAAAGCCTTATCGCGCAGACCCAGCGGGGTCGCAATATCGGGAGCATCCAGTATCGCGAAAACCTCCTGAACGGTCAGGGTGGCCGGAAGAGGCCTGAATATTTTCGGGCCGGGTATTGCGGCGGCGGGATCGCTTTTAATCAGGTTTTTCCGTCGGGCAAACCGGAATAACCCCTTTATCGCGCTCAGATTGCGGGCGATCGAACCGCTGGATAGATTTTTCTGTTGAAGAGTGATGAGAAAATCGGTTATGTCAAGAGAGCTTATCCGCCGGAGCGGCTTTTCGCCTATGAATTCGGCGAACCGGCGAAGATCGTGCGCGTAACTTTCGACACTATTTATCGATGATCCGCGTTCGAGCCGCAGACTTTCGAGATACCGGTCGATCAGTTCGAGCATTTGGTCGGATTATAGACGTCAATAGGATTCATGTCAAAGAGAAAGCAAAAAATGCACTTTTGATTCATATGGCCGATCGGCCAGTGCCGCGCTGCTCGATCGCTTTCTGTCGATATCGAGTGACAATAGTAATCAGCGCACTATATTAAATATAAGCCAAAATCGGAATCGCCTTTATGCGGGCGACGGTAATAGCATTAGTATACCTTATACTGCTCCCCTTTAATTGACAAGAGGAATTAAGGGAGTATCTTGTGGCTGATTACACAAAGGAGATCGGTCATGAAGAGACGGCAGCGGGATTCAAAGACGAAAGCGAAGATCGTGCTGGAAGGCTTGTCGGGCAAGCCGGTCAATTTTGCTATTCCGATATGATTACCTGGTATCCGCCACCATTGCCCCGATTGATTCTCCTTGGGGCAAGCGGCTGGCGGGCGAACTTCCGGCCCGCTTCACCCTCCTCCCCAACTCCCCCAACCCGTTCAACTCCACCACCGAGATCAGATACGACCTGCCGATCGATTGTCAGGTCAATCTGACCATCTACGATATCGCCGGCCGCAAAGTGCGCCAATTAATCGACGAGCAGCAAAGCGCCGGATATAAATCCGCCATCTGGGACGGCCGGAACGACGCCGGAATCGGGGTGGCAAGCGGGGTCTATATCTATCGCCTTGAAACGCCCGCGAAGACTATCGCCAAACAGATGCTTTTACTTAAATAGAGCAAATTAAAAAGGGCGCCCGTTTCGGCGAGCGCCCTCAATTATCGGCAATCAGTCAATACTACTTGACCAGGGTCATTCTTTCGACCTGGCTGAAATTACCTGCATTCAGTTTGTAGTAGTAAATGCCCGAAGCCAAAGCCGAGGCATCGAAATTGACCGCGTGGTTGCCGGCCGGCATATCGCCGGAAACCAGAGTGGCCACTTTCTGCCCCATCAAATTATACACGCTCAAATCGACTTTGCCGCCGACCGGCAGTGAGAACTTGATTTCCGTTCTGGCGTTGAACGGGTTCGGATAGTTCTGGGAAAGGCTGTAAGCCGCCGGCATCGCCGCCTCCGGTCCATCGATACCGGTGGTGACATCGACGTGGATCGTCACGACCGGATCGACCGCCGTGGTGTTATCGATAGTGGCTGAGGCGTTCAATGCGCTTACCGTATCGAGATTAGGTCCGGTGAGGTCGATATGGAACGTCAGCGGTTGCGAACCGCCCGCCGGTATCGTGCCTGAACCCGGCGTGATCTCAAGCCATGTCGTATAAGGTGCCAATTCATAGATACCAACGCCGTCGGCGGTATTTCCCTGAATAAGAGTCAACAGAGTGACCTTGGACGGGTCGTACTCGACGGTGGCTTCGCAACCCGCAGCGAGATCCGGGTTATTCGGATCGGTGCTTCGGTTCACGGTATTGAACGTAACTCCAGTCCAGGAGCCGGTCGCAGGATTGAATTGAGCCACGACAGCCGCGGGATCCTGGCAGAAGGCCCAGAGGTACGGTCCACCAGGCGACCAGTTATCCCAGGCAAGGCCGAACACGGCCGTATAAGGCGCTTGCGGGTAGGTGTTGACGACCGTTCCCTGGCGGGTGAATTCGATTATCGGGGAACCGAACCAGTTGCAACCCCAGAAATGATCGGTGGCCGGGTCGTAGGCCAACCCCAAACCGCCTGCGGTGGGATTAGGCACGGTGCCGACGATTTGCCCGGTTGTCGGGTCGATTTGACTTATGATGTCGGTGTTGAAGTCGGTGCCGTAGATATATTCACCGTCCCAGGCAAGGTCAAGCCAGCCCCAGCTGGTGGTGTTCTGGTTATAGGTTTCTACAAGTATCCCCTGCCGGTTGAATTTGTAAAGATGATTCGGATCGGTATTCTGCGCGCCGCCCGAAACCCAGAAGTGATCCATTGCGAAAACAACGCCCAACAGCTGGTTGTCGCTGGCTTCGTTCTGGAAATCGAACCAAGCCAATTCATCGCCGAAATCGAGTATCGCAGGCGGTTCAAGCGGTCTGCTGTTTCTCAGCAAGGTTGCCAGATCGCCGGGATAATTCGCCTTATCGGGATTGGATTGACCGATTACCGGGGTTTCAGCAAACGACGGTGGAGGCACAGGGTTCACTCTAAGCCTGCCATAGGAGATATCGACGCGATAATCGAGAGGACCGTCACCGGTGTTCTGCATGGTTCTGACGATGTCGCGGGTCGTTCCCCTTGCCATAGCGACATTGATCGGTGAAGCGTCAAATGACAACTGAGGAGTGGTCAGGCTGAAATCCTGAACGGTAGTGTCGTTTTCGGTAATGGTTACCTGAGCGCTGGCTGAATTATGATATTGGGCGGTGACGTTTACCGTATAAGTTCCTGGGTAAAGCAGCAGCGAATAGCGGCCGTCGGCTCCAGTAGTATCATAGACGGCGCTGACGTTGACCACAGCTCCTTGAATCGGCGTGCCGGTGCCGCTGACGCGAACCGCCCCCATCAGGTAGCCGGGTTCGACTCCGCCGCCACCCAAAACACTCAAGTCATCGATATACCAGCCCGGATACACGACGGAACCGTCGCTGCCGAAGTCGAATCTGAATATCGCCGACATACCGCCATAAGCGGAAAGATCGAAAGACTCTTCCTGCCATAATTCACCGACGTCGTGGCCGGTGAAGATTGAATCGGGATACAACGGATTATCGGAATACGGCTCGTCGTCGTAGCCGCCCATCGGATGCAGCAGTTCCCATGTAGCACCGCCATCCGTGGATATCTTCACGTTGCAGCCGTCAAATCTGGCTTCGGTGTCATACCAGTGCCAGAAACTCAAAATCGCACCCTGGCCGAGGCCGAACGGCGTGGTAATCAAACTTGACGTATTGCCGTTAGGATAGTCGCCGGCCAAGACCGTGGCCCAGAGATTGGCGCCGGAGTGGGCGCTTCCCGGTCCGGAACTCGGAACGCCCCATTCCCAAACGCCGTCGGGAGTGAATACGCCGTTGGCTTCGAAATCGTAGTACGCCATCTGCGAAAAGACGCGGTAATTGGTCCGTAAGGTGTCGTTGGTGCGATTTTCGTCGTTGCTCAATTCGGAAATGGCGATCAGATCATAGATGGCCGCCGACGATGGGGTGAAGTTCGGGAACGTAACCGTGGCCGTTCCGTTCGAGGGGAGATTGGCCACCGAGGAAGTCTGGTTGTAAAGCTCGTTGGAACCTTCACGGATAATCAGCCGAACCGGGAAGGTTTCCGTGACCTGTCCGATGTTTCTGAACTCGACCTGCGGGGAAATCGGGTCTCCGATTTCGCCATACAAACCGGGCGACAGGAATCTGGTCGGCCCGACATTGTGGGTGCCGAAAATCGGAGCGTCAAGTCCGAAATAAACAGCCAAGCCATTCGTCAGTCCGTCCTGGTTGTAGATATATTGGGTCCCTATGGTACCGGTTCCGTTTTCGATACCGACGGTGGCGGAGTTGACTATACCGGTCATGGTGTTGTACTGGTAGTAGATATAGCCGTTTTCCTGGATAATTATCTGGAACGTATAAGCGCTACCCGGCCGACCAAATCCGGGGACGCCATCCCAGGTAATTATGAATCTTTGGTTGGCCGCATCCGCATAGTAATACACCATGCCGCCATCCCCAGGATTCAAGTCATCCCAGAAAGCTGCCAGCAAATTATCCGGTTCACCGGTTCCAGGAATAGCGGCGTTGATATACGAAATCGCAGTGCTGGTGAACGATGCCCAGCCGTTGGAGCAAATCATAATAGTGTTAAAAGTTTGGCCGTAGAAAGTGAAATTGAATCCCAGGTTGAACGGCCCCATGTTGCTGTCATCGCTCATGGTTATCGGTGTGCCTGGCCCGGTGATATCAATCCAGTTATACACCGGGGCGTTGTTGGCGTCGTCATTGCTATCGATGTAGTAATAACCGCCGCCATCGGGTCCGCCATGCCTAAGTGTGATAGGCGGATAGGTTTTTTCAACGGCGTTTGTAATCAGCTTTTCATCCTGCCCCCCTGGATTACCGGCGAAGGCAAGATTAAATGACACGACTACCGCAATCATTATCGCGATTACAAACCGGTAGTTTTTCAGGTTCATTGTTGCTCCTTTAATTGGTTGCCAGTTAATGGATTGACCGGAAAATGCAAATTCCTGATAAAATGCACCTCCTTTTGTTTCCACAAAATCGCCAATGAAGTATTAAATTTGTACAGTTGCAATTTTTCGATCGCTACTTTGTCAATTCCATAGTAACCAATATGTCTATTTTGTCAAGCCTTTTTTGTGTGCAATCTTTGCGCAATCGCAAGCTTTAACCTATTGATTCACAGGTAAAAACATGGAACGCGGAATTCGACGATCGGAACTGATTTTCTTGATTTTCAATTCGGCCAATTCGTCGCCGGAAAAGTCGAATAATCGAATCGTGCGCGGCATACGGAGACCTGCAAACGAGCGCCATGATCGATAGCTTGCGATAAGCGAGTCGGCCCCTGATAAATACTGATACAACAGTCGCCCGGATTGGCTTTCAAAACAAAATATGCGTTGGGGGACGCCATCGACCACAGTAAATATCAGCTCTTTCCCCAAAACTTTCCAGTCGCCTTCAAGGGTGACCTCGGCGAAAAAAAAGACCATTTTCGCTAAACCGTCAACCGATAGCTCAGATAGGGAATCGCCGATCCAAATCCTGTCGAATCGAGAGATAGTGTAAATTTCATTTTTGCGGGGTAACTCCCAGAAGCCGGAGTCACCGCAAATGGCGCCGCGGGCGAGATCGATCCCCAGCAAACCCTCGGCGAGGAAAGCAAAACTATCGGGGAAAATATAGACCGCGGTCAAGTCAAACTCCTGATTAACATTCAAACCAAAACTGACCTTGAGCTTGATGACCAGCGATTTCAGCGAACCGTATTCGGCGTTGAATGCTTTGCTGAGGCTTTCGCCATTAAATACCGGTATTTCGCGATGGGGTTTAGGGCCGCAGGCAAAAACGACGATGACGGCCAGACAGAAAAATCTAAAAAGCCAGATTCCGTCCCGCAAACAGCGATCCCAAAATTCTCAGGAAAGGACTGAACAGCGCACTGAAAATATTCAAATCGGCGAAGCTCGAAATCATTATCAAGCCGAGAAGTATAATGGATCCGAACTGCTCATAGGCTTGCATTTTAATATAAGTCTCCGATGATACCACCCCCTCGAGGATATGGTAACCGTCGAGCGGCGGAATCGGCAGCAGATTGAATACGGCAAGGATTATATTCAGCCTGACAGCCAATAACAGCATTACCATAAGGATTTGGCCGAAATCGATCGGGCTCAATATCGGTTCGAGAACGCGGAACAACAAACCGAGAATCAAAGCGCTAAGCAGGTTCGAGGCAGGACCGCCCAAGGCGATCCAGAGATTGTCCTTGCGGGGATTCTTCAGATTATGTGGATTGACCATCACCGGTTTGGCCCAGCCGAAACCGATGAGAAAAAGGGCGATGGTACCGAAAATATCCAGATGCGGCAGGGGATTAAGTGTCAATCTTCCCATGTTTTTTGCGGTCGGATCGCCGAAGCGATAAGCCATATAGGCGTGGGAAAACTCGTGCACGGTAATCGCCAACAAAAAAGCCGGCGCGGAGAGCGCAATATATTCGAGTTTCATCTCAATGTCTCCATCCACCTGCCATTATAGCTTTTTGACGCGAGAGTAAGCAAGGCATAATGTTTATATCGAGATTCGATCACTCGAACCCATAAGGCCGAGCAAGTTTGTTGATAGTCGCCGAAGTTTTAGAAACATGGGGATTTGAGCGAAGATAAAAGCGCCAGTATCTGTCGGTGCCGTTTTTCAATCCGATCCTTGGCGAAGTCCAAATCTCCTCGCAGCGATAACCATCATCGACAAGATAAAACCGGTCACCGGTGATATCCAGACCGTATTGATCAGTGGTGATTCCAAGCGCCCTGGCCAATTTTCCCGGACCACTGGCAATCTCGGGCAGATCGGCTACTCCCCGGTTTTGCTGCATGATCTCGATTCCGTAAAGCGGCTCCATTGCTCTGAGCAAAACCGCCGCCGGGAAACCTTCTTTTTCAGTTACCAGATTCAACATGTAATGATTGCCGTAGGTAAAATAGACATAGAGAAATCCCGGAGGGCCGTACATTATGGAATTGCGCGGGGTCTTGCCGCGGTGAGCGTGGCAGGCCGGGTCTTCCTCGCCGATATAAGCCTCGGCCTCAACCAAACGACCGCCGAGTCTTTCTTTTCCCTTGTTATAAACGATGATTTTGCCCAACAATTCGGCGGCCACGACCAAAGTGGGACGGGCGAAAAATTCGCGTTCAAGTTTCCTCGGCGACATAAAACGGCTTCAGCGGTAACTGGTTTTTCTTCAGTTCGACGAGCGCATCGAGGATATTTTTGCCGAGATCTTCGGCGTCATGCGCATCGGAGCCGATGGAGTTGATGGTGGCTCCGAATGAGGTCAATTCTTTCAGAAAATCGAGCCGCGGGTGAAAATGCTTTCCCCGGCGCATCGGCTGAGTATTGATTTCAAATCCGGTGCTGTTGCGGGCCGCCGTCCGCGCGATCATTTCCAAACGGCCCCTGAATAGCTCACAAGTCCGTTCGCCGAAATAGGGCGGGGCGAATCGAACATAGTAGTCGGCGTGGCCTATTACCTCGAACAGGCCGCAATCGACACAGGCAAATAGCAGATCGAAATAAGAATCGGCCATCTGCTCGGGCGTATGCGATTCGAAGTAAACCTTGGCGTCTTTGGATTCGGATATCGCGAAATTCTCGAGACAATGAACCGATCCGATGAAATAATCGAAATCGAATTTTCGGGAAAGGCGGTAAACCTCGGCCTCGATCCCGGGAAAATAATCGATTTCCAGGCCCGATAGTATTTTGAGACCGTTAAATTCGTTCCGAGCGGCCTCGATATCCGCCAAATACTTGGCGATCGCGTTGTCATCGGGAACGACCCAGCGGCCGTCGACAACCATGAACGCATCTTTATCGGCGCGGGCCGGATTTATATCGTAATGGGTGGTGAATCCGATCACCGCAAGATTTATCTCCTGGGCCTTACGGCAATACTGCTTAATGGTGGAGCGGGCATCGATGGAATAATCGGGATGAACATGCAGGTCGCAGGGTATCAATTCAGCCATGGATTATTATCCTTTTCCTGGCCGATCGTAGTCGAGGGGCCATGTCCTGGATAAACGATGGTCTCCCGCGGCAGAGTCAATAAGTTCTTCTTTATTCCGTTTATCAATTGTTGGTGATTCGAATGAGGAAAGTCTGTCCGTCCGATAGAATCCGCGAATAAGGCATCGCCGGTGAAAACGATTTTCAAGTTATTCTCCCAAAGACTGATGCCGCCTCTGGTATGGCCCGGAGTATGAATAATCTCCAGAGTAAGGCCGCCTGCAGAAATCGATTCGCCGTCATTCAGCAATCGATCCGCCTCGCGGGCGACGATAGGCTCACCAAAAACCGCGGATAGATTGGCCATAGGATCGATGAGCATGCGGGCATCCTCCCTATGGATACAGACCGGAGCTTTCAATTTGTCTTTGATATCGGCGACGGCACCGATATGATCGGAGTGTCCGTGAGTGAGAACGATTGCTTTTATTTCAAGTCCGTATCCGGCTACAGCGGCAAGAATCCTTTCCGCTTCATCTCCGGGGTCGATGATAACCCCTTCGCCGTTTCGGCCGAGCAGATAGCAATTTACGGCCAGCGGGCCGACTTCAAGGCAATCGAAAATCAAATTGCCGGCGGAACCCATAGTCATAGTTCAGCTCGTTTCATGAAAGTGGTTATAAATTTTCGCGGCGATCGATCTCGGGACGACTCGGGAGGCCAGAAGGTCTTGCAGACGAGCCGCCTTTATTTTTTCAAGCGAACCGAAAGTCGTGAGCAGCGCGATCTTCCTTTTTTCGCCTATGCCCGAAATGGCGTCGAGCTCAGACGATTTGATTTTGCGACCCCGCAGATTTCGGTGATAGTTCAGGGCGAACCTATGAGCTTCGTCTCTGATCATTTGCAGCAATTTCAGCGCCGACGAGGTTCTCGGAATTCCGATCGGGGTTCCTTTTCCGGGCAGATACACCTCCTCGAATCTTTTCGCGATTGCGGCGCACGGCTGCGAATCAAGCCCCAATTCACGAAGCGCACTCATGGCTGCGTTCAACTGACCCTTACCGCCGTCGATCAAAAAAAGATCGGGATAATCTTCTTCGTTTTCGGCGAGCTTGTTGAAATAGCGCGTGACCACTTCCCCCATCATCGAAAAGTCATCCTGTCCCTCGACCGTATTTATCTTGAAGCGGCGGTATCGCTTTTTTAACGGCTTGCCATCGGAGAAAAAAACCACCGAGCCGACTGCATCGGAACCGCCGAGATTAGAAATATCGCAAGCGGCGATAGCATAGGGGACATTTTTTAGATATAGGTCTCTTTGCAGACTTAAAAGCGCGGCATTAGGTCTTTTACGCGAGGCGCTTTTCTGGGCGATAAGCTCTCCGAGCAGCAGACGGGCGTTTTTTTCGGCAAGTTCCATCAGTCGATGCTTCGGCCCTTTTTGCGGTTTTAGTATCCGAGGCGGGTTTTCCGCCTTTTTGGCGAACCAGGCATGCATCAATTCGCAATCGTCGGGAAATTCCGGAATATAAATTTGATCAGGGAAATACGCACTTGCGGCATAATATCTTAGAAGAAATGATTGGATGATTTCTTCAACCCGCGTCTCCGCGGCGGCGCTTAAGTAAAAATGCTGGCGACCGATCATGACTCCCTGCCTGATCTGCAGCACTACGATACAGATATCCTCGCCGCTGCGGTCCATGGCGATTATATCGCGGCTGCTGAAATCAGCCTGGTCCACTTTTTGTCGCTGGATAATTGAATCGATCGCTTTCAGTTGATCCCTTACCTGGGCTGCCTTCTCGTATTCGAGACTTTCCGATAAAGCGGCCATTTTCGATTTCAGCAGTTTCGCCACCTCTTCGGTTTTCCCCGACAAAAACAAAACCACACCGGAGATTATTTCGGCGTACTCCTCCGGGCTGGTCAATCCCGGTTCACAGCAGCCCGGGCATCGTCCAATATGGAAATCGAGGCAGACACGGTACTTTTTCGATGAGGGAATCACAAGATTGCAAGAACGAACGGGGAATATTTTGCGGATCATCTTCAGCGTGTTCCGCATCGACTTTACGTTCGTGTACGGTCCGTAATATCGTGCTTTATCGTCGGTAACGCGCCGCACCACCAGCACCCGTGGATAGACCTCGTTGGTGATTTTGATGTAGGGAAAACGCTTGTCGTCTTTCAGATTCACGTTATAACGGGGCTGATATTCCTTGATCAAGTTCGATTCGAGTATCAAAGCCTCGAGCTCGTTGTCGGTTGATAAGATTTCGAGATCGGCGATCGATTGCACCAAGCGGGCGGTCCGCGGATGCTCGTGCGCTTGGCTGAAATATGATTTCACGCGGTTTTTAAGATTCTTGGCCTTGCCGACATATATCACTTTACCTTCGGCATTCTTGAAAATATATACTCCGGTGGAGTCAGGCAAGTTATTCAATTTTGTGCGCAGTTCGATCTCGATTTTCGGCCCGATGGAACCAATATCGATACGCGGCATTTTGTTCTTGCGCGGTTTGCTTTTCATAGAGATCAAAATTAACCAGAGGGGATCGATTTTGTCAAGCACACGGGCGGATGGTCTGATCCCGGGTTTGATCGGAAAATGAGGTTCATCCGGGCGGCCAATGGAACCAACGGCCGCCGAGAAGATGAAGATGCAGATGCATTACGGTCTGCCCTGCGTGATCGCGGCAGTTGACCACAGTCCGATAACCGTCGGTGGAAATCTTCAGATCGGAGGCCAAGCGGGCGGCCCTGGCGCACATTTCGCCGAGAACGGCAGCCGGCGCGTCCTCGATCGTGGGATAATGAATTTTCGGGATTATCAACACATGCACCGGCGCCTGCGGATTTATATCCCTGATGGCGATCAAATTGTCGTCTTCGAAAACGATCTCCGCCGGGAGCGATCGTTCGATAATTTTACAGAAAATACACTGTTTCATTTCGACTCCAAAATAAATCCTATTACCGACAACAGGCTTATCGCCGCGGTTTCCGCCCGCAGCCGACGCCGTCCGAGACTCAGCGCTTGAAATCCGGACCCGGTGATTCGGGAAATTTCAGTCTCAGTGAACCCGGCCTCCGGACCGACGAGCAGAAATATAGAATCAGGGGTGGGTTTCAAGAAATTACTTTCCGGCGGCATCCCGATATGCTGGTCGGCGATTATCTTTTTCCGGTACTTTTCTGCGTAAACAAGCATGGCCTCGAGATCGACCGGCGGCGATATTCGGGGCACCACCGAACGCAACGATTGTTTGGCGGCGCTCCTAGCGATATTGCGCCAGCGATTCAGCCGACTGTCCTCGGAAAACAGCCGTTTGTCTTTCAGATAGCTGTTTTCGCTGAAACAAAAACCTATCGAGTTCACGCCAAGTTCGGTTGCCTTCTCCACGATCAGATCCGCTTTCGCTGGGCGGCAAAGGCCGCAATACAACGCAAGTTCTACATCGAATTCATTCACACGCTCGCGGGTTTCGAGTATCTCAGCCGTCACTCGGCCGTTCTCGATAGAACTTATTCTTGCCGTAATCCGTTTTCCGCAACCATCGATTGCACTGAAAATATCGCCTGTTCGAGCCCGCATCACCCTGACAAGATGATGCGATTCCGCCGGATCGAGCATTAGAGTCTTATCGCCGACATCGGCTGGGCTGACAAAAACCGAGGTCGCCTTAATCTCCATGATTATCCTCAAGCTCGGCGCAATGATAGAGTAAGCCATTCGTTGCCGGAGATTCTTTCTTCGATGGCAAATCGACGCTCATCCAAAAAAGAGCGGATCCGACTTTCTTCGTCGTTCAGAATCCCGGATATTATCAAGCGGCCTTGGGTGGATAGCGACCTGTCAAGCGATTCAAATGACCGAATAATCTGTTCGGTCGTCATATTCGCGACCACCAAATCGCATTTATCGGGCGAAACGTAGTCAGCGGACAAATAAAGTTCGAAATCGACCCCATTCAGAGCCATATTTCCTCTGGCGCATTCCACCGCTTCGGGGTCGTTATCCACAGCGGAAACTCTGCTTGCGCCCAGTTTGCAGGCAGCAATGGCGAGAATGCCGGTGCCGCATCCGTAATCCAGCACTTTTTTGTTATGGCAACCGATTTTTTCGAGTGCTTTGATACAATTAGCGGTCGTTTCATGATGTCCGGTGCCGAAAGCCGCACCGGGATCGATTGTAATTATCAGCTCGTCATTTTTCGGCGTGGGAATCGTCCAGCTCGGGCTGACGACTATCCGTCGGGTAATCCGGATAGGCCGGAAAGATTCTTTCCAGCCCGCCAGCCAGTCTTTGTTTTCGACGATATCGGATTCGATCATTTTGAATGAAGGGTTATCGAAATTGTTTGCGATCGCCTTGAAGTAACGATCGATTTCCGCCGGCGACAAATCGGGGAATCTTTTCCTGTCGATATAGGCGGTTATGGTCGTTTCTTTTCCCTGCGGTTCATTATCGAGGACTACGCCGTTGGAACCCCGTTCAATAAAAAAATTCGAGAATAAATCGACCAGGCACGGCGAGCAGGATATAGTCACTTTCTGAAATCCGGTGTCTGCCAAAATCAGACTCCGAGGGTTTGGCGGAGTTTTTCGAAAAACGATTTATCGGCAACCGAAGGGGCCTTTTGTAAGGCGGCCAATTTTCTGATAATCTCTTTTTCCTCGGCCGACAACTTCGTCGGGGTTATCACATGCACCCGCACCAACTGATCGCCCCTGCCATAACCGTTCAGGTGAGGCAAACCTTTGCCCGCCAGCCGGAAAACTTTACCTGACTGAGTGCCCGGCGGGATTTTCAGAAGAAGCGGGCCGGAAAGGGATTGAATTTCGATCTCATCACCCAACGCGGCCTGGGCGAAAGAAATCGCCTGTTCACAGACGATATCGTCGCCGTGTCTGGTGAAAATCGGATGATCGATCTCCTCGATCACGACAATCAGGTCTCCAGGTTGGCCGCCGCGGGGACCATGATCGCCGGCGCCTTTTACCGGAATATAATTGCCGGACGACACGCCTGCCGGTATTCGCACTTTAATCTGCGTTTGTCCTTTGATACGTCCGTTGCCGGCGCAATCGAGGCAAGGCTTTTCGATAACTCGGCCGGTTCCGCCGCAAGCGGAGCAGGTGGTAACGTTTATTATCTGGCCGAATATCGACCGGCTTACCGATTGGACTTCTCCCCTGCCCTTGCAACGCAAGCATTGCCTTTCGCCGGTTCCCTTTTCGGCGCCACTGCCTGCACAACGTTCACACTCAACCAATCGCTGGACTTTGATCGTTTTTTCGACACCGCTGGCGATTTCTTCGAGAGATAATTTTAAGGTGATTTGCAAGTCCCTGCCCCGCTGAGCTCTGGAGCCTCGCCGACCACCAGTCATGGTCTCCCCGAAAATGCTTTCGAACCCGAAACCGCCGAAATCCCTCATGAAGGAGCGCAGGGCATCGCTGATATCGAATCCGAAACCGCCGAATCCCTCAAATCCTGCTCCCGAGAGTCCCTGGTGGCCGTAACGATCGTAAGTCTGACGCCGGGCCGGATCTTTTAAGACCTCATAGGCCTCGGCGGCCTCCTTGAATTTTTCCTCCGCCGTTTTATCGCCCGGGTTACGGTCGGGATGATATTTCAATGCAAGTTGGCGATATGCCTTCTTGATTTCTTCCTCGCTGGCGTCCCGGGATACGCCGAGAATTTCGTAATAATCTCTCTTGCTCATAACTCAATTAATAATCGGCAGAATATAGAACATACCATAGCCTAAGTCAATAATGCGGGTATGAAAACGACAGGAAAACGGCGTGTTTGCTCATTGCGGCAGGTAGTAGAGTCTCCAAAAGGAATCGACGAATTCGCGTTTATTCGGGAGCGATCCGGGCGTTTTTCAGATCTTCAATCACCAACAATTTATCGTAGGCGTCGGCGGGAATTCTACTCAACATTCTTTTTTTCACGATCAGAACGACGTAATACTTATCCTTGAATCGTCGGCTGAATGCTTGGACCCGACGCAGACCGGCCTGAGGGGCGAACGACATCACCGGCTCGACCATTATCGTACGGCCTTTAATGCTCGTGTTTTCGATCCGGAAAGTCGGAGAAAAAATAAACGGCCTCGGCCCGTCTCCATCGATCGCGAAGGTTTCGGGTTTAATCGAAAAGGCCAGTCCCTGAGCCGAAAGCCAATTTTTAATCTCAGTCTCTATCGCTCCCATAAAGGCCACCATAAAGTGCACCGCATGCTTCGGCGATATTATCAACCCGAGCGGGCTTTAATGCAGTTATCCCGACGATTTATTTCAATATAACGCGCTTTTCGCCATAGTCAAATGAAAATTGGGGCCGATTAGTTTAATTGCGATAATAGAACCAAAGTTGATACACTGGGCCGACCCGCCCTATGAGAATACGGCCATCGCCGTGCGGCGGCGCCGTCACCCGGGATCATGCGAAATTTATTCGAACTATATTAACCGGATTCCCAAAACCCGACCATCTTCTGCCCGAATGACCGATCTCGATCGAACAAGCGGGAATTTGGATTACTTGTCGTCTACAACCTCGAAATCAGCATCCACGGCGCCATCACCCTTATCTTTCGCTCCCGGGCTCTGGGCTTTTTCACCCGCACCTGCATCATCCTGATCTTTTTTGGTGGAGGATGCGTGTTTATAGAGCTCTTCGGCCAGTTTATGGGATGCACTCACCAAATCGTCGCAAGCTTTGTTTATGGTACCGATATTGTCGGATTTTGCCGCCTCCCGGCACGACTCTATCGCCTTTTCGATTCGCGACCGTTCCTCCGGGGAAAGTTTATCGCCATATTCTTTAAGCGACTTCTCGGTCGAATAAATGATGCTGTCAGCTTTATTTTTGGCCTCGACCAATTCCCGCCGTGCCTTATCCTCACCGGCGTGCAATTCGGCATCGCGTTTCATCTTCTCCACTTCCTCTTTGGATAGTCCGGAGGATGATTCGATCTTGATAGATTGTTCTTTGCCGGTTCCGAGGTCTTTGGCGGAAACATGCAATATACCGTTGGCATCGATATCGAACGTAACCTCGATCTGCGGCACGCCGCGCGGGGCCGGCGGAATGCCGACCAGATCGAATCGACCCAAAGTGCGGTTGTAAATCGCCATCTCCCGCTCGCCCTGCAGGACGTGGATAGAAACGGCAGGCTGATTGTCGGCGGCGGTCGAAAAAATCTGCGACTTGCGCGTGGGAATGGTCGTGTTTCTTTCGATCAGCTTGGTGAACACTCCTCCCAACGTCTCGATTCCGAGCGATAACGGGGTGACATCGAGCAGTAACACATCCTTGACATCACCGGCCAGGACGCCCGCCTGGATCGCGGCTCCTATGGCGACCACTTCGTCGGGATTGACTCCTTTATGCGGCTCCTTTCCGAATAATTCGCGGACGATTTCCTGGACTTTGGGCATCCTGGTCATGCCACCCACCAGGACGACTTCGTTTATGTCGCTAGGCGAAAGGCGCGCATCGCGCAATGCTTGCCGGCAGGGCTCGATAGTGCGCTGAATCAAATCATCGACCAGCTGTTCCAACTTGGCTCGGGTAAGAGTTATATCGAGATGGCGGGGGCCGCTTTGATCGGCCGTGATAAACGGCAGATTGATATTGGTTTGCATAGTGCTCGAAAGCTCGCATTTGGCCTTTTCGGCGGCTTCTTTCAGTCTTTGCAGTGCCATTCTATCGTTGCGTAAATCGATCCCGTTCGATTTCTTGAATTCATCCGCCAGCCAATCGATTATCCGTTGATCAAAATCGTCACCTCCCAGATGCGTATCTCCGTTGGTGGCTCTTACCTCGAAGACACCCTCGCCCAGCTCGAGAATCGAAATATCGAAAGTGCCGCCGCCCAGATCATAGACTGCGATTTTTTCGTCTTTCTTTTTTTCGAGACCATAGGCAAGAGAAGCGGCCGTCGGTTCGTTGATAATTCTTAACACTTCCAATCCGGCAATCTCACCGGCGTCTTTGGTGGCCTGCCTCTGGCTGTCGTTGAAATAGGCGGGAACCGTAATTACGGCCTTGCTGACCGTTTCGCCCAAGTAGTCCTCGGCCGCCCGTTTCAGGTACTGTAATATCATCGCCGAGATTTCCGGCGGGGCGTATTCCTTGCCGCCCGCGATAATCCGAACGTCATCGTTGGGCGCTCTGGTTACCTTATAAGGGACGAGTTTTTCCTCAGAGGCAACTTCGGCGTAACGGCGGCCCATGAACCTTTTTATCGAAAATATGGTGTTCTCGGGATTGGTGATCGCCTGCCTTTTGGCCGTTTGCCCCACCAGCCGTTCGCCGCTCTTGACGAATGCGACCACCGATGGAGTCGTGCGGGACCCATCCGGATTAGGGATCACTTTCGGTTCGCCGGCTTCCATTATGGCCACGCAGGAATTGGTGGTTCCGAGATCGATGCCGATTACTTTGGACATATCATGACGCTCCTTGCTTGCCTCGATTCGAATCTATCGATCGTTCATAAGTTGGTTATTTATAATAAAATATTCCGGCAAAATCAAGAGGACGGATGCGGTCGGGAAATTCGTTTCGCGGTTTTTGCGCACGTTCTGGAAGTCGATTCTCCGCTAAATGGCGGATTCTTCTTCGTCCGGCGGGATCTTTCCGCTTACGCCGTCCATCTCGGTAATCGCAGGCAATCCGCGCGATCGGCGCAGCTCCTCGATCTTGTCAAGAGGCTTTTGCAATTGGTTCTTGCGGGTCGAGACCAGCTTACCGAATTCATCCTGAAGCTGTTCTATTCTTTTGCCGACCTTTTCGTGGCTTTCTATGAAGGCAATCCATTGTCGGGAAAATTCGCCGAGCAATTTCAGGATCTGGGAGGCAGTCTTTTCGAGATTGAAATTTTCGGTGGCGCGCCTGATAAGCACCAGTATCGCGAAAAGAGTCATGGGGGAGCAGATTACGATCTTCTGGGAAACCGCCTTTTCGATTAAACCAAAATCATGCTGATTGATAAAAGAGAAGATCTGTTCATTGGGGACGAAAAGCAACACCAGATCAAGTGCGTTCTCATCGGTGCCGGCGTAATTGCGTTCGGCGATGGACTTGATATGGGAATGGACGTCTTTCAAAAAGCGGACTTTCAGGCGTTCTCTTTCTTCCTCCGACGAGGCCTCCAGGTAGTTTCGGTAATTATCGAAAGGGAATTTCACGTCCATGAACAGTTTGTGGTTGGGCGGAATCGGAAACGTGAAATCGGGCCGGCCGCCGCCTACATTCGTTTTTTGTTTGAAATAGTTGATTCCCTCTATAAATCCGGCGAATCTGAGCACGTCCTCGGCCATCCTTTCGCCCCATTGGCCGCGTGCTCCCGCCGAGGCAAGCGCCTCACCCAACCTGCCCGTGATATCCGCCAATCTCAACATCTGTCCCTGAGTGGTCTTCATGAGTTCTGAAATCTCGCCATGTTGGAGCCGATAATCCTTGTCGAGCGCGCCCATTTGATCGCGCAGCCGATTGACTTCCTCTTTGATATTCTGACAGGTCTGGAAAATGATGTCCTTTTTCGATTCGATATCTTTCAATCCAACCGCCGCCTGTTCCGAAAGCGTGGTCTTGGCCATCTCGAGAAAGTTTTTTATATTTTTGTCGAGAGCATCGAGGGAAACCGAATAGAATGAATCTTTGAGGTTGGCGAAAATCCCCTGATAATCGGCCATTCTTTCAAGGTTCGCCTGTCGGGCTGTTTCGAGCGCTAATTCGCTCATCTGCTTTTGGCGGCTTTTCATGATAAAATACACCGCAGCCGCGCCACTTATAAGTCCAACGATGAATATCGCTATTTCCTGCATACCGTTCGGCCGTCGGCTTTAAGCTGATCCGCTAATCTTTGGAATCAGCCTTTTCAGCGAGAACTTTAACCCGATTCAGCTGATATCTCGAAACGAAATAATCGGCTACTTCGATCAGATATTTGGCGGAAAACCATGGTATGAATCCGGAATAATCGGCTTTTATTTTCAATAGCAGCAAAGTCGAGTTTTTATCGCCTTTTCCGAGATAGTAACCGGCGCAAATTCGGTTGAATCGGTTGAACGGAAAACTCTGGCGATAAAGCTCGATCGTTATCCCCTGGTTGTCTTTGGCCTGCACCACATCACCAGCCAGAAAGCGATCACCGACCTCGATTTCGGGCAGATCCTGAATGATCATTGTGGCCGGATGGTTTCTGATGAGATCGAGCAGGTTTACTTTGAAACTGAGAATCCCCTCGGTGGCCAGTTTTTGAACGAAAGGATAAACCTTCTTCGGATGGGCGTCGATTCTGATCGCCCTGATCACCGTGGTTTTCGCCTGGGGCATTATTTTATCGATTGGATATTCTCTTTCGATATCTTCCTTCTCGGCGTTCCAAGTATTCCACTTAGGTATAATGAATGATTCGAACAACAAAAGAAAAACCGCCACTATGATAAGAATGAACAGAATATATACGCGTGGCTGAACCGAGGGGAAAAAAATGCCGACAAACCATTTCCATAAGACTTTGAAAAACCAGCCGAGCAGCAGAATGAATCCGAAAAGCGCCCAGAAAGCGAACAGCTGGGGATTACCGGCGATCAAGAATGCAAAAGCCACCATCAACCATATGGCGATAGATATGGCATATTTAAGCAGAGTGATCAATTCGGCCCTTTCGAAAACGGATGGTCGGCTTTACCTGCCGCAATTTTTTCCATCGTTATCGTGTCAAGAGAACCGATTATAATGTTAATCCACGATCAGGACAAGTTTTATTTGATTGTTGTCGAACGGTGAACCAAAACGATGTCAACGAATCGACACGCGCGCGTTTATGCAAAACCGCTTGACGCCCGTTCTCACTTCATTTTATCAATAACCCCGAATATTTCCTCTGTTTCCGGGAATCTACCCAGCTTCTTCTTGGAAAAAATCAGCACGCCGTTGACGACGATTTCGAACACACCGCCACCCGATTCGATCAGTTTCGGTTTGATGCCGTATCTATTTTCGATTTGAGAGGCCAGCCCGGCCGCTTTCGGCAGATAGTTTCACATTACGCAATACTCGATCGATATGTTCATCGCGTCTCCTTTCACTTTGCGGAACTGCGCGGTGTTATTTTTCCTCGACGTCTTCGCCTATCATTTCTATGGCGACGTATTCGGTCGGCGGCGAATCGACCGGCGCCGCCATGGCCCCATCAGGCGGTGATTCGATTTTTTCGAATAACGGTAGATCGATACGCTCTATAAGTTCGTCCGCCAAATGCCGATAATCCTCGGCCCCATACGAAGAAGAGTATCTCGTGATAGCGAACCCGTGCGCCGGCGTTTCGGCCACCTTGACGTTTTTCCTGATATACGTTTTGAACAGTAGCGGACCTAGATGTTCCGAAGATCGCATCTGGTCGAGAATCGTTTTAGATAGGTTCGTGCGGGAATCGAACATCGAAGGCAGAATACCGGCGATCCGCAGACGAGGGTGAAATTTGCTTTTTATTTCGCCGAGGGTTTCGAAAAACGGAATTGTGCTTTCGAGCGCGAGAATTTCGGTTTGCAAAGGAACGATTATTTCCGTGGAAGCGCAAATAGCGTTGATCGTGAGGAGTTCGTACGAAGGCGCGGAATCGATCAAAATCACGTCGAAGCCTTCGAGAGCCGAGATTTTGTCTTGTAGGAGATATTCGCGGCGGTCGGCCTGGACAAGTTGATCGGCTTTCGCGCGCAGATCCCTGCCGGCCGGAATGATCCAGCAGTTCAGTTTTTCCCAGCGCGCCACCGCTCTCTGGGGATGGATTTCGCCCAGCAGAACCTCACCGATCGAGGGAAAGTCGGAGACACCGGCCCATGTCGACAGGCTTTTCTGAGGATCCAAATCCACCAGCAGCGTTCGAAAACCTTTAAGGGCAAGGGCTGCGCCGAGATTGGCGCAGGTGGTGGTCTTCCCGACTCCGCCTTTGAGATTGACAATGCCAATTACCCTGGTCATGCTGACTCTTTCGCCTTTCTCCTTGAAAAGTGCCAAGCAGCTTTCCGGAAGGTCGACATCCCCTCAGCGACGATTCTTTCCTCACTCTGCTTTCGTGTTGATTTCAATATTATTACGGCATGCGGAAATCGATCCGCAACTCCTTTGCGCCATCGCCGGTTCGCAGTGATAAGAAATCCTTATCGAAACTGCCGGGAGCAAAACTAAATCAACGACTCCGATATGAAATAGCGGTGATAAATGAAATCCTAACAAACACAATATAGCCGCGGATATTCCTGCGACTATCGTTGGGACATCCGGATTATTTCTCGGGGCCTCTGCGACCGCTAACTTTCCGGACGATGAATCAACCGCATTTCGAAAGTAATCGGACGTCTTAAATCAACCCGGTTGATGCTCCTTTTTTTTGGCTACCGCCACCCGGGCAGGTCTTAGAATTCGACCATTGGCCCGGTAGCCTTTTTGTATCTCCTCCAAAATGATTCCTTCCTCCGCCGTATCCGATTCTATCTGCGCCACCGCCTCATGCAACGCGGGATCGAAATGCTCGCCGACCGCGGACATTTTTTCGATTCCTCTTTTTTTGAGAATATCATTCATTTTGGCGAGAATCAACTCCATGCCTTGTCTTAGGACATCGTTATCGGCGCCGGAATGACCGAGGGCTCGTTCGAAATCGTCGATAATATCCAGCAGGTCGCGGCTGTAATCGTCCGTCGATGTTTCCATGATGCGGATATGTTCCCTTGCCATCCGCTTTTTATAATTTTCGAATTCTGCCGCCAAACGCAGATATTTATCCTCGAGCTCTTTGTATTTTTCCCTTACTTGAATTATCGATTGTTCGTTTTCGACCTGCTTTTCGGCACCTTCGGGACCGGCTTCCGCCGCCTGCTTAATATCCAAATCAGGATTTCCGCTATTTTCCTGCTCCGGTAATATTTCCTCAGATCGCATAATGAATCCCGATCACTTTGGGCATCGTATTTAAGGAAATATCGAATGCCTGTCAAGATTTATCCGTGAGAATATTCGAAAGCATCTTGGCGGTATAACCCATCAGACTCACCAGGCGGGAATAATTCATCCGCGTGGGACCGATAATGCCGATCACGCCTTTCATTCCCACCGCGTTGTAAGACGAGGTCAGAAGCGATATCTGCTCGCCGCTGGCGGCAAGACTTTCGTGTCCGATCATGACGGCGATACCTTCGTTGATTCCTGAGCTCTCAAGAAGTTCTCTTAGCGCGCTTTTATTTTCCACCAGCGACACGACCTGGGCCACATCCCGAGGATCCTGAAATTCGGGCTGCTTGGAAAGATTCGAGGTTCCGGCGAAATGAAAATACTGATTATCCGGAAAATCCCATAAATCTTCACCACCCTCCACCAACAATCTAATCAATTTGGGATCACCCTGCTGCGAATCCCTTATCCTTTCCCCTATCGTTCTACGGATTTCTCCCAAAGTGAGCCCGCACAACCTTTCATTCAATATCTGGGCTGTCTGGTTCAGGGCGATATCCGACAAATCGACCGAAGTTTCCAAAATTATCGATTTCACGAATCCCGATTGTAAAACCAGAACGACAAGCAACCTTTTTTCGGCCACCGGGATCAGCTCGAGCCGGGTCAAAACCGCCGCTTCGAAACGCGAAACCAGCGCCACGCTCAATTGATTGGATAAGTTGCTCAGGATTCTACAGGTATGTTCGAGCAAGACGTCGATAGCCCGATAATCGGAGCCTATCTGTTCATCGATTATGGATTTCTCGTCGGATGATATCTTTTCGGGAGTGAGCAGATGATCAACATAACTGCGATAGGCGTTCGCCGTCGGAATTCTGCCGGCCGAGGTATGAGGGTGTTTCAGATAACCCATCTCCTCGAGGTCCTTCATTATATTGCGAATCGATGCCGGCGAGAGTCCTATATTATATTTTTTCGCGAGGGTCCGCGACCCGACCGGCTCGGCGGTGTTGATATAATGCTCGATCAGCGCCTTCAGGATCAACTTTTCGCGCTCGGATAAATCGGCGAAGCTCATTTACCAACTCCCGAATATATAATAATACCATCGGCATTCCCGTCAAGTCTTTACTGCCGTTGATTGTAACTTCGGAAAACGAAATTTGTTTCCGGCCGTCTTCCAAAATCGGGTTATTACGGTGATGAGCTATATTTTGCGGGACCGCAGTATAGATATCACGAGTAATACGCCAAGTATGGCGGCGAACAGATAGCCGATCAGGCCCAGAAGCGGTATATCGAAGACGGTGTAACCTTTTTGCATGGTGGCGATGATCGATGATCCGACTATCAGCGCCGCCACCAGAAGCGACAGCGACAGGCGATTTGATGAACGATCGAGTTCGCGGATAAAAGAATCGAGATTCTGCACCCGCATCTGCAACTGTAATTCTCCGCGGCGCAACCGCCGCAAGACCTGGCGCATTTCTTGAGGCGATTGGGTCAAAAGCCAGCGCAATTCATCCGCCAGCCCTTTGAAATCCCGGAGAAATCTTCGCGGATTATATTTTCTGGCCAGAAGATTCTTCATATAGGGCGACATCTCCGAAATCAGATCGAAATCGGGGTCCAAAAGTCGCGCGAGCTCTTCATAGGTAACCAGCGATTTTCCGAGCAGCATGAATTCGGTTTGGAATTTGATTCGGTGTTGTTGAACGAATGCATACAACTCCTCCATCAAGCCGCGCACATTTATATCGCCCAGCGAAACGCGATAATATCTGACTATCAGCTCGCTGATATCCTGCTCGAGCCTCTTCATATCCGCCGTATCATCGACCACCCCTGAGCTTCGCAGGACGCGCACGACGGCGGCGGAATCACGGGAGATGACAGCCGCCACCAAATCGGCAAGCTCGTCCATTTGAGATTCCGAAAGAATGCCCATCATGCCGTAATCGACCGGTGCAATTACGCCGTTATCGAGCACGAACAGGTTCCCCGGATGAGGATCGGCATGGAAAAAGCCATCCTCGAAAATCATTTTAAGCACCAACCGGGCGCCGTTGCGGCATACTTGAGCGGTATCTATCGCCGATCGCCTCAACTCGCCTATATGCGAAATTTTGATGCCGTCGACCAACTCCATCGTCAAAATCCGGGAGGTGCAGAATCGTCGATAAAGTTTGGGTATCTTTATCCCCTTCTCGTTCCGGAAATTTGCGGCGAAGATTTCCATGTTTCTGGCTTCATTGAGGAAATTCAGTTCCTTCATCGTCGTTCGTGCGAATTCCTCCACCAGGCCGGGAGGATTGAACTGGCGGCTTTCCGGTACGTTGCCTTCCAACAATTCGGCGATCTCCCGGAAAATCCGTATATCTGCCTCGATAATCCGCTTGATTCCCTCGCGCTGGATTTTAATGACCACAACCGTTCCATCGTGCAATACCGCTTTGTGCACCTGGGCCAGCGAGGCCGAAGCAATCGGCGTCTGTTCGATAGAGGCGAAATATTCCGATAAATCGCCTTTGAGTTCCTTTCGCAGGATACTCTCGGTAAGCTGCCAAGGCATCGGCTCGACCTCATCCTGCAAGCGGGACAATTCGGCGATATACTCATACGGCAGCAGGAACGGCCTGGTCGAAAGAACTTGACCCAGTTTTATAAATGAGGGTCCGAGCTCTTCGAGTGCAAGGCGGACCCTGATGGGGGTGCTCAGCTGTTTCGATCGCGACGGAACCCTTTTAATCGCATGTTTCATCGGCGTCATCATATTCAGGCGGCTGACGAGTTCGCCGAATCCATGCCGGATCAAGATCGCAGCTATCTGATTATAGCGTACGAAGTTTTTCAGTTTGATATCGGGACGGGGAAGCGACATGAATCATCCTCTTTCGACCGGGACGTCGGCCAGACTTTTCCCCATGGATTTGCGCCTGCCGGCGGCAAGCAATCGCAGAAAATTCATTCGGTCGATTTTTTTGATTTCAGCTCGGCTATTTCCTTTTCCAATAGATCGAGGCGCTCGGCCAACCTATCTATTTTAGCCAGGAGGTTGAGCTTTTTCATCGTGTTTTCAACTTGTTTTTCAATAGCTTCTTTGGCCTTTTCGGTGGACGACTCGACCTTTTCGGCCAACCGTTTTAAGGCTTCGGCTTTTTCGCTGGAGGTCATTTCGCCCTTTTTAACCAGCTCGTCCATCATTTCTTCCAGCCGCTCTTTGGAAAGGTGCAAAGCGCCGATTGCGGCAAGCATCAATCTCTTTGCCGTGTCCATAATTGCTCCTTTGTTAATTCACGCTATTATATTTATCGTCAATGAAATCATTCGACTTTGCCCTGATTAGGGAATCTCCCGATATCAATTACTTATATCCTCGTAGACGCAAAAGGTTACAGCAATTCGGGATAAATTGCATTATAGCCAAGCAAAAGAGAAATCACCAGCCTCCGCCGGCGCCCCCGCCACCGGTCGATCCGCCCCCGAACCCGCCGAATCCTCCGAATCCGCCGCTCGAACCGCTTCCCCATCCGCCGGAACGCGGATCGCCGAAAAAAATCGGTGGCATCAGGAAAAGACCCCTTCTTCTCCGTTGGGAACGAGATATCAAGGCTGAAATAACGATCAAGATTATGAAGACGAAGAAAACCCAATTCGCGAATTCGTCGTTTTTCCGTTTGGCTTTCGGATACTCGAGTCTTTCGCCGGCTGCGATCCGCCCGATCTTATGGATTGCCGCCTTTATTCCTTCTGCATAATCGCCTTGTTTGAATCTCGGCACCATTTCATGGCGATAAATTTCACCCACCAAACCGTCGGGCAGGACGCCTTCCAAGCCATAGCCAACCGTGATCCAGGCCTTGCGGTCGTTAATCGCAACCAATATAAGGACGCCGTTGTCGGCTCCCTTCTTGCCGATCTTCCAGCTATCGAAGAACTCCACCGATAAGGCATCGACCGCATGACCGTCGAGATCGGGCAGAACGGCCACTGCAATCTCCACTCCGGTCGAGGATTCGATCGCTTGGATATCGGAGGTGATTTCGGCCTCAGCCCGGTTGTCGATCACTCCGGCATAATCGCTGACATATCCGAGCGGAGCGGGGATCTGTTGTGCAATGGCCGACGCCAGGAAAATCAGCCAAAAAACAGGAATGCGCAGCATGTCGAATTATAGCGGGCAGACAAACATTTGGTCAAGGGATAAAGGGTTTGAATGCGGTAGAAGTCTATCAATCGATTCAAGCCCGGGAATCATTTGGTGACGGACATCATGACGACCTTCACCATATTGAGCAGCCTTTCACAAGAGAACGGCTTCTTGATGAAGAGATCGCCGCCCGCCTTGAAAGACAATCCCGCGTCGTCTTTGGCGTCCTTGCCGGTGAGGAACAGCACCGGGATATTGGCAGTTTGCGGGTCATGTTTGAGCTTGGAGCAGACTTCATAGCCATCCATGAAAGGCATCATGATGTCGAGCAGGATGAGATCGGGCTTGAAACTTTTGGCGGATTCGAGTCCGGCCACGGAAGAGTTCTCGATTTTGACCGTATAACCGGCGTTTACCAAAAATGCCTGGATGATCTCCGTAATCTCGGGTTCATCGTCGATTACCAAAATTCTGCCTTTTGAGGCCATAATCATTCCCCCGAAAAGTTGTATAAATCGGGCCGGCGATCAAGCAGTAAATCGTTATACTCATTTATCCGCTTATCGCGCGCATCTACATAATTGATATCGGCAACGAATACTTCTTCTTTATCGGTTGCTGCACGTTGTAACACCCTGCCCCAAGGATCGACTATTTGGCTTCCACCGGTAAAGCGGCAGCTTTTATCGCCTCTGGACTCCTGCCCGATTCTGTTGCAGGTCAGGGTGAATATATGATTCTCGATAGACCGGGTGACCATAGCCCCCTGGCAATAGGGCAACACCAGATTAGCCGGATGACATATCAAATCCGCACCCTTGATTGCCAAATAACGCGCGATCTCCGGGAAAATCCAATCGAAACAGATCATCATGCCCAGCCTCATGCCCTTATACTCGATCACTTTGGGAAGAACTTGACCCGGAGAAAATACCTGCTTCTCGGTCGCGAACAGATGAATTTTGCGATATATGGATTTCGGCCCGTTCTTGTCGATAAAAGCGCTCGAATTATATATTCCCTTTTCGTCTTTTTCGGCAAAACCGAAAATCACGGCGCAATCCCGGCGGGCGACAAAATCGCCGAGCATGGTGAACGTCGGGCCATCGGAAGGTAGTTCGGCCAGTTCTTCGGCCTCGTTTTCGGAAAGAATCAAATAGCCGGTTGCAAATAATTCCGGAAGCACATAAAGATCGGCGGGATTGGCTTCCATGACCGAAATCGCCTTCTCGATATTTGCTCGTTTCCGCCCGAAAATCGGCTCTATCTGGACATAGGCGACATTCATCGCGACATTAAATACGGCATCCGGTTCAATTCGACAAGCGGAAAAAGGCCTCGGCCGCTTTTTATCGGAGATTCTTTTTGAACCGCACGATCTTATCTGACTTATGTAATGCTTGCCTTTCGGATACTTGGCGATTATTCTCATACGTGATGGGCGATTATAAAATTAATTTGGCGGAGCTTTCATCCGAAGAGATGATAGCGTTTTGCCTGGAAAAAGGAAAAAAAGCATTCAGCGGAAAACAGCTTTTCCGCTGGATATTCAAACATGGAACCGACGATTTCGCGGCGATGAGCAATCTGGCCAAAGATTTTCGAACCCTGCTTGAAACAGTCGCGCGCATAGAAAGATTAGACCGCATTAAGGAACTAAAATCCTCCGATGGCACCGCCAAAACTCTTTGGAAAACAAGCGACGGCGAATTCGTTGAATCGGTTCTGATCCCCGACGAACGGAGATTAACTCTCTGTTTGTCGGCGCAGGCCGGCTGCCCTATCGGCTGCAGGTTCTGCGCCACCGGATTGGGAGGATTCAAAAGAAATCTCAGCGCCGGGGAAATTTACAACCAATTCATTCAGACGAGAAGGTCATTTCCTCCAGGCGTCAATATCACCAACGTTGTTTTCATGGGAATGGGCGAACCGCTATTGAACTACGCTGCGGTGGCGAAAGCGATCGGGTTCTTGACCAGTCAAGACGGAGGCGGCCTCGCCTATCGCCGAATAACGATTTCGACAATAGGCTTGGTAAACGGCATAACCAATCTCTTGAGGAATAATGCCCGGCTCGGACTGGCGATATCGCTTCACAGCGCCATCGAGAAAAAACGGAAGTTGCTTATTCCGAAAGCGGGATACTATACACTATCGGAATTGAAGCAAGCGGCGCTGGACTATGTCAAGTGGTCGCGGCGTAGGATAACGTTCGAATATATGCTAATCGATGGCTTCAACGATACGCGCGAAGACGCCGAGGCTCTTCTCGATTTCGTCAAGGATATCCCCTGTAAGATCAATCTGATCGCCTGCAATCCGGTTGATGGATCGCCTTTCGGACCTCCGACCGAGGCCAAAGTTTTCGCATTCGAAAAATACGTTTCCACGCATGTAGGTGTCGTCACCCGGCGTAAATCGATGGGCAAGGATATTGGAGCAGCTTGCGGCCAGTTGGCGGGAAATCCAAAGACGGCAGGCGGGTCGGAAGTATAGAAAATGCCGGTGGCCTGCAAGAATACCGTATTTAAGTGAAAATATGCTTGCCAATTGTTGGTTTAGGGAATATAATTTATTATCAATTGGCGTAAGTGATCTGCCGTGCCGGATCGATTTCCTCGGCAGAGTTATGCTTTATTTGGGCCTCGCCTCGAAACCGGGAAAGTTGATAATATTATTCGTCAAAAAGCAGTAATCTGAGGGAAGGGATCATGAAAACAAAAATTGTGGTTTTGGCGCTGCTGTTTTGCGCCAGCGTATTCGGGCAAAACGTTCAATTCAGGTCATCGACCCTTTGGACCGGAGCCCAAGACGTTGAAGTTGCGGGCAATTATGCTTACGTGACTATCAACAACAGTTTCGTCGTTCTGGATATTTCAAATCCCAACAATCCCCAAATGGTGGCCAGCAAATCGTTTATTTCGCCTTGCGGCAATCTTGATCTATATGGCAATTACGCCATAGTGGCCAATCACGAACAGGGGATAAAAGTTATCGATATTTCAAACCCGGCATCTCCCAACGTTACGGGGTTCAGGCAGACCTTGGGAACCGCTGTCGATGTCGAGATGCTCGGTACGACGCTGTATGTAGCCGATCTGGCCGCCGGCCTTACCATAATCGACCTGGCGGTACCCTCGTCTCCGGCATGGGTAAATACATATAACACACCCGGCGAAGCCTGGGGAGTGGATGTCGTGGGCAATTACGCCTATATCGCAGACGGCGATTCTTTATTGATAGTCAACATCTCCAATCCGTTGGCGCCTACGCGAACCGGCGCGCTCAACACCAATGGGTGGGCTGTTGGTATCATCGTTCAAGGCACGACCGCCTTTGTATCGGATGCATCGAACGGGATGCTTCTCGTCAATATAAACAACCCGGCCAATCCGAGCATTATCTCAAATTATCCAGCCGCTTACACGACCAGCATCGCTCTATCGGGAAGTTATGCATATCTATCTGATCTTGCCTTCGGCCTCGAAATAGTGAATATCGCCAACCCGGGAGCGCCTTTCAGAATGGGCGGCCTGACAACTAATGGCCAAGCCAATTCCGTTTTCGTGGTCGCCAGCACCGCCTATGTCGCCGACGGCCCGACCGGAGTCGATCTGATAAATGTCAATGACCCATCGAACCCGGGTTTGATAAGCGAGTATGTCACCGGCTACAGCTACAAGATGGTTGTCGATGGATCATATGGATATTCGGCATCATGGGCGGCCGGCTTGCAGATAGTCAACGTGGCCAATTCGACCAATCCGATTTTCGTTTCGAGGATGGATACGCCGGGCAATGCTCAAGATATCGAGAAGAGCGGCAATCATGTGTTTATCGCCGACCGGCAGAGCGGGCTGATCGCAATAAATGTCGGCAATGTCAATACTCCGGTGATTTCAGGAAGTTACGACACTCCGGCCTTCGCCCAAGCTCTGGCGATTTACGGCAGCTACTGCTACGTGGCGGATTACACGTCCGTACAGATAATCAATATCGCCAATCCGACGAATCTGAGTTATGTCGGACAATTAACCCCCTCAGGCGAAATCCTCGATGTTTACGTCGATGGCAATCGCCTTTATGTCGCCGGCAACAGCGGCGGCCTGTTTATCTATTCGATCGTCGATCCCGCCAACCCGTCCCTTTTGGGCAGCTACGTTTCCACCGGCGGCATCACGAAAATCTGCGCCGATGGCAATTATGCCTATCTGGCGGTTGAAGACGAAGGTGTCGAGATAGTCAACGTAAGCGATCCTTCGAACGTGACGAACCTATCGTTTTACGCCACTTCGGATATCGTGTGCGACCTGTTTTTCTCGGCCAACTTCTTGCACGTTGCGGTGGGCGCCGAAGGGTATCTCGTGTTGAACGTGCTTAACAGGGAACATCCCACGAGAGCCGCAAGCTACGACACGCCGGGGCTGGCTTTAGGAGTGACCGTCTATAACGAAATAACATACCTTTCCGATAGAATGTCAACTCTGTTGCTGTTTTTCCAGGATTTCACCCCGGGCGATTGCAACGGCGACGGCAGCATAACCGGAGCCGACGTAACCTTTTTGGTGAGATATCTTAAAGGTTTGGGACCTGCTCCCGATCCATTGTTAAGGGGAGATTGCAACGGGGATTGTTTGGTGAACGCATCGGACGTTACGTATCTGGTGAGATATTTGAAGGGCCTCGGGCCGGCGCCGGTCAGAGGAGATTGCTAACCTACAAGGGAGGATATAGTGAGGAAAGCAGGATTAATCGTCGGCGTTTGCGTTTTGCTGGTGATGGGCAGCGCTCTTGCCGAAAACTCCGCCAAACACGGAACGACAAATGTGGTATCGGTCGGCACGGCGACGGCACGCGCCGGTGAATCGTTTGCCGTAAAAGTGAACATTACCAACGCCGATACGTTGGCGGGAGCCCAAGTGCCGATATTTTACCGTTCGGAAACCGCTCAACTGATTTGCGACTCGGTGAGTTTCGCCGGCAGCCGGGTCGAGAAATTCATGTTTCACGACGTGAAATTGCCGATGGCCTGTAGCAAGTGCGGCGCCGAATACGACAAATTCAACAAGCCGCCGAAAAAAGCGGATATCTGCGATCATGAAGGTTGTGGCGGAAAAGTCTCACCAAAAGACCAGGTCATATATTTTTCGGTAATCGACAATATCGACCCCAAAGCCAACGTGCCATCGCTCTATCCGGGTGATGGATTATTGGCGACGATATATTTCACCGCCCCGAAAGATACTCCGCCCGGAAAAATAAAATTAACTCGGGGCATGATACCTCACCCGACGATGAGTCTCGTGTTTTCGGTTTGGAACACTGTGGGTGACGATGTTGACGGTGAATTTCGAGAAGGCGAAATCACGATAGTGAAATAGCCCGGCGCAGAATAAAAATAAATCGAATTAAGCCATCTCGGGCTTGGCATAAAGGCCGCCCATGCGGTATGGGCGGCCGATCTTTTTAGTCGGTCGATTGTCGTTTAGTCGCGGTTTTGTCGGAGACGGCCGGGGCGGTTTTGCCGGAAACGGCTTCTTTCTCCAATTTCGCCGAATTGCGGTACTCGGCCGATCGATAGTCCGTGATATAAAATCCGGAACCCTTGAAAAGAAATCCCGCCCCACCCGAAATCAATCTTTTCGCTTTGCCGCCGCAACTCGGACAGCGATCGATAGGCGGCTCTTTTATGCTTTGAAATTTATCGAAATCGAGGCCGCATTCCTGACAACGATACTGATAAGTAGGCATTATTTCATCATTCCCATTTTCGAATCGCAAATCTCGTTAATCCCGCCGGCAATAATAAACGACTCGAAAGCGGCGGCGGTTTCGAAATTGCGAATCGGCAAAAGTCTGATTATCCAATTGGTTGTCATCGGCGAAATGCTCAAAATCGGCACCCCGTGGCGGTGAGCTTCCCACATTTCGATAGCCGTGCCCAGAGATGCTTGAGGAAGGTAGGCTATCAGTAGGTCGGCCTTGCGCACGAAATCGAGATGCGCGAAAAAGACCTCCCTCGCCTTGCGATCATCGTAGCTTACCGACGATTCGTGACCTTCGAAAGGGTCGAAAATTTCGACTTCCGGATAATGTCTGCGGATCAGTTCTTTGATCTCGAAACGATAGTGCTGGGCATGAATATCGTTTCCCTTGTTAGACCCTTGAATGATGCCGCCGAAAAATATTTTCACCGTTTGCTCGCTATCAGATAAATCCAATCGGCCCCGATCAGGAGAACGAAAGAAATCCTGATCCAAAGCGAAGCCCGTTTATTCGCAATCACTCTGACGCTGAACGAGAATATATGTTCCGTCAATTTCCAAAGCGAGAAAAAAAAGAGCGCCATTCCCGAAAGGACCATAAGTGGATTCAGTGCGATCGCCTGTAATACCTCCCCCCGGCAAATCGATCCGAGCGCCCGCCCCGAGCCGCACGATAGGCAGGGGAATCCGAAAATGCTGTGGAAAAGACATTCGGGCAAAGCCAACAAACGCGATCCAATAATGGCGGCGACAACGATCATTCCCCAGACGATATGGATCGACAGCGGGGGCTTTTCCCTTCTGTATTCCAATCGCATTATCGCCATGCCAGGCCCACCATGCTGAGTATCCAGAATACGAAACAACAGCAGCAGAGACAAAAAGAGGCCGCAGGAAGAATCACGGCGATCGTTGCCTTGGCGGTCGTAAGCCCGTGAGTTTCGCGGAATCCTACAATCGCCAAGACGATTTGCCAGATAATCGCCACAACGCCGCCGATAATGGGGACGACCTCGAACGCCGAAGGCCCCTCGGAATAGGCGATCACTCTAAATGACGCCTCATAATCTTTCGTCCGCCAACCGAAAATAATTAAAACTAAATGCACAAGGCCCGACCATATGAAGAAACCCGCTGTGGCTAAAAAGGGAAAAACTATTATGCTGGCAAGATTGGAAATCGACTGCAAATTATCACCTAATGACTGCAACCCGTAATCCAGATCGCCGTATGGGGATGTCCACCAGTCGGACAAGTCGAAAAGTTGATCGAATATCACCGTGTATGCCATCTGAAATACGAATCCGATGAAGGCAAAAATCAGACCATAGGCAAGCGGACGCCATACGCCGCCGGAGACAGCCATCCTGCGATAAAAGGCGGAAGGGCTGAAACAACTCAATTTCCAAGTTTCGAACAAGGCTTCGAAAAATCCGAATTTTCCCCTGTTTTCCCAAGGTATTCCTTCAATTCGACCAGCCGACATCTTTTCGGCCGCCAAAGCAGGACTTTCCGACCCCGACACCACGGAGCCGGACACACCCGCGGCGAATTCCGCCCCGCAATACGGGCAAAATTGAATATCGGTTTCGTATTCTCCCGATTTCCCGCATTTCGAACAGGTTTTGAGTATCATACAGCCTCGCTTTCAAGACTTAATCGATAACGGTGCCGCCATTTTAGAACATCACGAGGATTTATCAAGCGAAATTATTATGGAATGAGCGTTTTCCATGGTTGAATAGCATCTGGCGGCGAAAATGATTTCGGATGAACTATTTGGTTAGCATACGACGGCATTCCGGATTGGAGAGAAATCCGTAAATGAAAGCGTCGAGATCGCCATCCATCACCGCCTGCACATTGGACGTTTCGATATCGGTGCGATGGTCTTTCACCAGATTATAAGGGTGAAACACATATGAGCGAATCTGCGAACCCCATTCGATTTTTTTCTTGTCGGGTTCTTTTTGAGCCTGCTTTTCCTTTTCGATTTTGAGATAATGCTGGTATAGTCGTGAGCGAAGGATTTTCATCGCAGATTCTTTGTTTTTATGCTGCGACCTTTCGGTCTGACACTGAACCACGATTCCGGTCGGGTAGTGCGTAATTCTCACCGCCGAGGATACTTTGTTGACGTGCTGACCTCCGGCTCCTGAGGCTCTATAGGTATCGATCCTAATATCCTCATCTCTTATAACCACCGAGATATTATCCTCCACCTCAGGAATCACGTAAACCGAGGCGAACGAAGTGTGTCGGCGTTTGTTGAAATCGAAAGGCGAAATGCGCACCAGGCGATGAACCCCCGATTCGGATTTCAAGTAGCCGAAAGCATATTCTCCCTTGATTTCCAGCGTGACCGACTTGATGCCCGCCTCCTCGCCGGCAAGGTAGTCAAGAATTTCGCACTGGAAACCCTTCTTCTCGGCATAGCGAGTGTACATCCGCATCAGCATCTGCGCCCAGTCCTGCGACTCGGTTCCTCCCGCTCCCGGATGAATTTCGAGAATTGCGTTTTTAGGGTCGTCTTCTTCTGAGAGAATCGATGCGAACTCGAACGACTGGACCTCGCCGGTAAGTTTTCGGATCTGTTCAACGATGTGTTCGAGAGCCGATTCGTCTTTTTCGGCGATGGCGAGCTTGGAAAATTCCGCAAGGTCGTTCAGTTCATCATGAAGGCGCGCCCAGAGGTCGATTTTTTGTTTTTTGCGGTCGAGCTCTTTGAGAATCGCCTGGGCTTTCAGGTTATCGTTCCAGAATCCCGGTGATTGAGATTCCTCCTGAAGGCGGGCGGTTTCCTGCTTCAGCCGGTCGATTTCAAAGATACTCCTTGAGTTTGATAAGACGCCTTTCGAGATCGATCAGGGTCTCTTGAGTCGATTCAGCCATCTACTTTATCCGTTTCAGTCGGAAAAAATTCCTTTTGCCGATTTTAAGAATATTATCGTTTTCAAGGTTGATTTGGTGATTTTTGTCGGTGATGCGCGCGCCGTTAATTTCCACTCCGCCGCCCTCGATAAGTCTGATGGCTGCGCTGGTCGAACCGGCCACACCGGAAATCACGATAGCTTTGGGCAGCCAGATTTCGTTCTCCGGGGAACTGATTTCGAGCGTGGGGATCTCTTCCGGCAGGTCTCTTTTCGAAAATTTCAGTTCAAAATCACGCGCGGCCCGTTCCGCCGCAGCCGAGTCATGATATATTTCCACCAAATTGAACGCCAATTCTTTTTTCAACGCCATCGGGTTCACCGAACCGTCGTCGAGCATTTGTTTTATTTCGGCCAGTCTGGTTTGGCTGACGTTCGAGGCAAGCAGAAAATAGTCGTAAATCAAATGATCGGGTATCGACATGGTCTTGCCGTAAATCTGTTCCGGAGACTCATTGATTCCGATGTAGTTGCCCAGCGATTTGGACATTTTTTCTTTACCATCGGTGCCGATGAGAAGCGGAAAAGTAAGCACCACCTGAGGTTTCTGACCGTATCTTTCTTGAAGCGATCTGCCCACGAGTAGATTGAATTTCTGATCCGTTCCGCCGATTTCGATATCGGCTTTCAAGGCCACCGAGTCGTATCCTTGCATTAAAGGATAGATAAATTCCATAACGGAGATGGGATTGCCCGCCTTGAACCGTTTATCGAAATCATCTCTTTCGAGCAATCGGGCAACGGTGTAACGGGAGGTCAGTTCAAGCACTCCGGCGAAATCGAGTTTTTTGAACCAGGCCGAATTAAAGCAGATTTCGGTTTTTTCGGGATCAAGCACTTTGAAAATTTGCTTTTTATAAGTCTCGGCATTGGCGATTACTTCCTCCTCGGACATCCGCTTGCGCGATGTGTTTCTGCCCGAGGGATCACCGACAAGGCCCGTATAATCGCCGATAAGAAATACCACTCGGTGCCCGAATTTCTGGAACGTCCGCAATTTTCGAATCGTAACCATGTGACCGAGATGAATATCCGGTGCGGTCGGGTCGAACCCCTCCTTCACTATAAGCGGGGTGGCGGTCGAAACCGATTTTATCAGCAGCTCGCGCAATTCATCGGCCTGAATAATCTCCGAGGCGCCGAGCGTGATTTCATCGTATTGAAGCAATGCATCATCCATAAGAGGAACCTTTCGTAGTTCGTCGTGTATATAATATATTCGCCGAAAGCCTGGCAAGTTTTTAATACGAAATTGGTTGACCGAAAAAACGAAACGCTGTAAATGATTGGGTGATGATTAGCAAAACGATGAAATGGCCGCTATTGATCGGTCTGGGATTGCTTATTTGCGTGGCCGGTGTGGGAATAATACTAATTCTTTCTTATCAGGATGAGCTCCCCTCACTCGATCAACTGCACAACATTCAACCGAGTTTATCGGCGAGAGTGCTCGATCGCAACGGGCAATTGCTAAAGGAATTTTACCGCCAGAGACGGGTTCTCGTGCCATACGAAAAAATCCAACCATATATGATAGACTGTCTTTTGGCCGTAGAGGACAGAAGATTTTATCAACACTGGGGGGTCGATACGCGAAGATTGTTCATCGCTCTTGTTCACAATATCATGAATCTGGATCTGACCGCTCAAGGTGCTTCCACCCTAACCCAGCAATTGACGCGTTCGCTGTTCTATACCACGGAAAAGATATTTTCGCGGAAGATGAAAGAATTGTTGACCGCCATAAAAATCGAGCAGACCTACTCCAAGCAGCAGATAATCGAGATGTATCTGAATCAGCATTATTTCGGCAAGGGCGCATACGGTATCGAGGCTGCCGCAGAAACATATTATTCGAAAAGCGCGGATAAGCTGACGCTTCCCGAATGTGCGGTTCTGGTCGGCTTGTTGAAATCTCCCAATCGTTACAACCCTATCGCCCACCCCGACCGAGCGTTGGCACGAAGAAATATCGTTTATGACTGCTTGGTGGAGTACGGTAAGATCAGTCGTCGGGCGGCCGACAGCCTGAAGGCATTGCCTCTTGAAATTCATTCGCGGGGGGAAGACGAAGGCTGGGCGCCCTATTTCACTGAGGCCGTGCGCCAATATTTATCGGCCAAATACGGAGAGGAAGCTTTATACAATGCCGGCCTTACGGTCAATACCACGCTCGATTTGCGTTACCAGCAGTATGCGGAGCAGGCAGTCATACGCAAGCTCGACGAAATTCAAAGTCACGTTGAAGAGGCGATTAAGCCGGGCGACGCCCGCTACGATCAATATACGATACTGATCGAAGACCCCGAACATCCGGGAACGATGAAGAGAATCTATAAACAGGTGCAGGCAGCGTTGCTATGCTTGGACAACCGAACCGGACAGGTGTTGGCTTGGGTCGGAGGCAGGAATTTCGAGCAGAGCGAATTCAACCGGGTGATTCAGGCTCGTCGACAACCCGGAAGTTCGTTCAAACCTTTCGTGTTCGCGGTTGCTATCGATAACGGATTCAAGCCTACCGATCTAATCATGGATTCGCCGGTGGTCTTGACAGCGGGCGGCCAGGAGTGGCGTCCGGCGAATTTCGACGATTCTTTTCTGGGCGAAATGACTTTGCGTGATGGGTTAAAAAAATCCCGTAACCTCATAGCTATCAAGCTGATGATGGACCCATTGGTCACACCTGAACAGGTTGTGGCGTTTGCTCATAGAATGGGCATCCAATCCAAGCTGTTGCCGGTTCCATCGCTTGCAATCGGGTCATCCGAAGTCACTATTTGGGAGATGGTGGCCGCATATTCGGTGTTTCCGAATTGGGGCATAAGAAAAGAACCTTATTACATCACAAGTGTTACTGATCGTTACGGCAACGTCAACGAAAAGCGGTCGAAAGCGATCCAAGAGGAGGTCCTCTCCTCCCAGACGGCGTATATAATGACAGATATGATGAAATCGGTGATAGACGGCGGGACAGGCTATGCCGCGAGGCTGATGGGGTTCGATCGCCCTGCCGCCGGCAAAACCGGCACCACCAACGAGCACACGGACAACTGGTTTATAGGGTTTACGCCATATCTTACCACGGCGGTGTGGGTCGGCTACGATGACAAAACCACGATCGGCATTTATAAAGGCGAGGTCGGCGCGACCACCGCCCTGCCGATATGGACGGAATTCATGAAAGCCGCCTGTGCCGATTTTCCCCCCGACGATTTCCCGATGCCGGATGGCATCTTCACCGCTACGGTATGTCTTGAATCCGGGGATCTGGCATCACCCAGTTGCAGTCGGGTCGCCACCGATATTTTCACCGCTGAAACCTTACCTCGGAAACAATGCTCTGGAAGGCATTACGGAAATTCCTCGGATCGGGAAAAGGAGGGAAGGTTCAGGCTGGAAAACGATAGCCCAAGAAAAAGATTTTAACACATTCAGGGGAGCGTTCAAAAATCACGAAGTATCAGCGGCGGAGTCTTGGAGGGACCAGAAGAATATTTGATGAGCGATAGAAAACGCGTTGTCAAATAGTCTTCGGGAATTTTCGCTGACGAATGAATTTCAGCGATTATTTCGCCTCGGGCAACATAATCGCCTATTTTTTTATGAAACACGATTCCTGCTGAATGATCGATTCTATCGCCCAATTTAGATCTCCCGCCTCCCATTTCGATTATCAATATTCCCACTTGACGTGTGTCGATCGACGCAATGAAACCATCGGCGACGGCGCGCACATTCAGAACTCTTTCAGCCGGCTTCAGCGGTTCGGCCTTACGCAAAATTTCCGTCAATCCGCCCTGAAATTCGACCATTTCCATAAATTTTTGATAGGCGGCTCCTGAATCAAGGGCTGATTTCATCAGGCCCATCGCTTCCCCGTCTGAGACTATGCCGCTCAAAGCCAGCATCTTAGCTCCCAGCGCTAAAGTAAGCTGCATCAAGTCGGAAGGGCCGTCGCCACGCAGACATTGCAGGCATTCATCGATTTCGAGGGCATTGCCGGCCGCCCGCCCGAGGGGCTGGTTCATATCGGATATCAAAAAAGCCGATTTCTTACCCATGGCCTCGCATATACGGCACAAACTTTCGCCCAATTCCGCAGCCCGGCTGAGCGATTGCATGAACGCGCCGTTGCCGCATTTTATATCGAACACGATGAGGTTTGGACCTGCGGCCAGTTTTTTGGAAAGAATCGAACCGCAGATCAGGGGGATCGATTCGACGGTGCCGGTGACATCCCTTAGCGCGTAGATTTTCCTGTCTGCGGGCGCGATTTCCGGAGTTTGCCCGCTGATTATGCACCCCACCTTTTCCACACCGTTTTTAAATTCTACGATCGATAGATCGGTTCTGAATCCGGGTATCGATTCGAGCTTATCGAGAGTGCCACCGGTGTGGCCTAATCCTCGTCCGGACAGCATGGGCACTTTCAAGCCGCAGGCAGCCATTAGAGGAGCCAGAACAATCGATACTTTATCGCCGATTCCGCCCGACGAGTGCTTGTCGGCGTATCTGAAATCAGAAGCCGGAAAACTGATTTTCTCACCGGAATCCAGCATCGCCCTGGTGAGATCGGCCGTCTCTTCGGCATCCATCGAGCGACAAAATACGGCCATCAGGAAAGCCGACATTTGATAATCGGGGATATTTCCGGCGGTATATTGCTCCACCATGAATTTGATTTGATCGCCGCTGAGCCGGTAGCCATCGCGCTTACGGATTATAATTTCGATCGGATTCAAAATGCGATACTCCGGGCCATTCGGAAATGTGACAGGTCTAAATCAGGCTTTTTCGTCGTCATGAAAGAATCCGAATCCCTGCGGCAGCAGCTGAGCGACCGTGAATCTGGAAATATCGCCTTTGTCGTTGGCGCAGATAATCGGCATGTCGGGGGCGAATTCATGAAGCACCTGGCGGCAGGCGCCACAAGGAGTCGCCGGAGGACGAGCCTCGGAATAAACGGCGATCATCGCAAATCTCCTTATTCCTTGAGTGACTGCAGCAGCCAAGGCGTTTCTCTCCGCGCAGATAGTGAGACCGAAAGACGAATTCTCGACATTCACGCCGGTGAAAACATGTCCGTTTTCGGTCAGAAGAGCAGCGCCGACCTTGAATCGCGAATACGGCGCATAAGCGGCTGCGCTGGCTTGCCTTGCCTTTTCGATCAATTCTTTTTCGGTCATTGAAGTGTCCCCAAAAAACTTTCCCCGTTTTCGGTCTTGGGCAAAGCGAAGTTTTCCGAAATGGTGGCCGCCACGTCCGCGAAAGTTTCCCGCGTCCCGAGATCGCCGAAACTTCTCAGGGCTGGCGAATAGACGATCAACGGCACATATTCCCGCGAATGGTCGGTCGATGGAGTTGTCGGATCGCAGCCATGATCGGCGCAGATAATCAACAATTCATTTTCGCTTAGCCGATCCAGAATATAGGGCAAGCGCGAATCGAATTGCCGCAGCCCCTCGGCGAATCCCTGCACATCGTTACGATGCCCCCAAAGCATATCGAAATCGACAAGATTTGCGAATACCAGGCCCCGCTCGATTCCATCGGGGAAGTTTTCTATAATCGCCTCAATCCCCTCGGCGTTGGATTTGGTGTGAATGGCGCGCGTAACTCCCCTGCCGGCGAATAAGTCATCGACTTTGCCGATAGTCAAAACGTCGAGACCCGATCCGCTCAATTTGTCCAGCATCGTTTCATGTGGAGGTTCCAGGGAGAAATCCTTGCGGTCGGCGGTGCGCTTATAATTGCCTGAAGTTCCGTCAAACGGCCGGGCGATTACCCGGGAGACCGCGTGTCTTCCGGTGAGTAGATTTCTGGCTATACGGCAAAATCGATACAATTGCTCAAGCGGAATGATATCAACATGAGCGGCGATTTGAAATACGGAATCGGCGGAGGTGTAAACGATAGGGCAGCCTGTCCGCTTATGCTCATCGCCGAGCCGCGCGATAATTTCAGTGCCGGATGCGGCGATATTGCCGATCGTCTTTCTCCCGATAGCGGCTTCGAATTCGGCCATGATTTCATCGGGGAATCCGTCGGGATAAACCGGAAAAGGCGATTCGCTTATAATTCCTGCCAATTCCCAATGGCCGATCGTGGAATCCTTGCCCGCCGATCGCTCGGCCATTTTGCCATAATAAGCGTTCGGCCGGCCAGTCGGGGGTATGCCCGGGATATCGACGATATTTCCAAGGCCGAGACCGCCGAGGTTGGGAAGACTCAAACGCCCAAGGCTTTTCGCGATATTGCCGATTGTATTGGAACCGACGTCATGGTAAGCTGCGGCGTCGGGCAGTTCTCCCACGCCGCAGGAATCCAACACGAGCAGGCAAATTCGATCGAACCGTGACACGTCAGGAAATTAAAAGGCCGAGCAGAACAAAGTAAAGCAAAATGATACGCGGCGTATTGAACCGAAAATGAATACGGGCATTGCATGAACAATGCCCGAAATTCGAGACGACAATGCCGCCGAGGCGCAAGCGGCCGTGACTTACTTTTTGGCGCTTTCCTTGGTTTTTTTCTTTTCTTTTTTCGTCTTGGAAGTAGATGTTTCTGCCTTGGAGGCCGAACTCTTGTCGGCGGATTTCTCCGCTTTCTTTTCTTTTTCGGCCTTTTCTTCTTTGACTTTTCTTGTGACCAGCAGTTCCACGATCGCCATTTCGGCGCCATCGCCTCTTCGGTAACCGTCTCTTACGATACGAGTAAATCCACCTTTTCTGTCTTTAAGCTCGCTTGCTATTTCGCTGAACAGTTTTTTCAATACTTCGTTATCGTGGATGTGGGCGGCGGCGAGTCTGCGGGCGTGCAGGTCTCCGCGCCTGGCGTAACCGATCAATCTGGCAACAAACGGCGCCAGCGTTTTCGCCCGCGCCAAAGTGGTTTGGATACGACCGTGCAACAAAAGCGATACGGCCATGTTCCGCAGCATCGCCTTGCGATGATCGGTTTTGACGCCGAGTTTTCTTATTCTTCTGCCATGACGCATATTATACCTTCAAGACCTTATCTTCTTTGTATTTGGAGACATCCATGCCGAACGACAGACCAAGTTCGCTAAGGATATTGTTCAACTCGTTGAGGGACTTGCGCCCGAAATTTCTATAGCGCAGCATTTCGCTTTCGGTCTTATTGACCAGGTCTTCGAGCGTGACGATATTGGCCGCCCGAAGGCAATTGGAGGAACGAACCGAGAGCTCAAGCTCATCGACCCGCATTTTAAGCAAATTGCGGATTCGCAGGACTTCCTCATCGATTTTTTCCTCTTCGGCCATTTCCATTTCCTGCTCCGCATGGCCGAAAATATCGAGATGGTCCCTGAGCAACTTGGCGGCGAAAGCCAATGATTCTTCCGGCGTAACCGCACCATTGGTCCAAACGTGCATAATCAATCTATCGAAATCAGTTCGCTGACCTACGCGTGTGTTTTCGACTTCGTAGTTGACTTTCGTGATCGGCGAAAACTGAGCATCGAGAGCGATCGTGCCGATCGGCTGTCCTGGTTTTTTATTCATTTCGGCCGGCACGAACCCCCTGCCGGTCGAAACCTCCAACTCGAGTCGGAATCGCACATCGTCGGTCAGGGTGACGATATGCTGTTCGGGATTCATGATCTCGAGATCGGCGTCGTGTTCGAGATTTGCGGCTGAATATTTTCCTTTGCTCTTGATATCGAGAGTCACGGTCTTCGGTTCATCGCCGAGCAGTTTCAAATTGATACGTTTGATATTAAGGACGATATCGGTAACATCCTCGTACACGCCCGGAATCGTCGAAAATTCGTGTAATACGCCGTCGATCCTTAGGCTGGTGAAGGCGGCTCCCTGTATCGATGAAAGGAGAACGCGGCGCATGGCATTGCCGATCGTATGGCCGAATCCCCTTTCGAGCGGTTCGATAATGAACCGGCCGTAATTCTTCTCGGTAATGCTTTGATCCGCGATCAATTCCTTCGGCATTTGAATGCTTTTCCACTTCATTTTCTAAAAGCCTCCGCGCATGGAAAATGCGCATAGCCTGGTTTATTTTGAATAAAGCTCCACAATCATCTGCTCCTGGACGAGGGTCGGGATCTGGGTCCGCTTGGGTATTTCCAAAAGCTGACCTTCGAGCTTCACCTTGTCCAGTCGCAGCCAATCGAGTTCTTGACCTTTGCCGGCCTCTTTGAGGGCGTCGCGAATGATATCGAGATTTTGACTCGCTTCGGCCACCTTTACTACAGAACCCGGCCGGACATTGAACGATGGTATATTAATCTTTTTATTATCGACCATTATATGATTGTGGCGGATCAGTTGACGCGCCGCTTTCCGGGAAGGGGCGAAACCGAAACGATAAACGAGATTGTCCAAACGGCATTCGAGCAGTTGGAGCAGGTTTTCGCCGGTGATACCTTTTCTCTTCGATGCTTTCACGAAATAGTTATGGAATTGCTTTTCCATCAGCCCGTATATACGGCGAGTTTTTTGTTTCTCGCGAAGTTGCAGGCCGTATTCGGAGCCTTTGCGACGGCTGGTTTGGCCATGCTGACCGGGAGCGTAAGCGGTGCGCTCGATCGCGCATTTATCGGTAACGCAGCGGCCGCCCTTGAGGAATAGTTTCATGCCCTCGCGCCGACATAGCTTGCAGACCGGACCGGTGTATCTGGCCATCAGACTCTTCTCCTCTTGCGGGGTCGGCATCCGTTATGCGGAATCGGAGTGACATCTTTTATAGCGGCGATTTCGAGGCCGGCGGCCTGAATGGATCTGATTGCGGCTTCTCGACCGGAACCGGGACCCTTGACCCAGACCACCACTCTTTTCATGCCCGCCTCCAATGCCTCACGGGCACAAGCCTGACCCGCCACTTGAGCGGCGAAAGGAGTGGATTTCTTGGCTCCCTTGAAACCAACTTTGCCGGCCGATGACCAGGCCACCACGCCCCCGCTCGAATCGCTGATCGTTATGATGGTATTATTGAAACTTGCTTTAATATGCACTACACCCGTAGATTCGACTCTTTGAATTTTTTTCTTTTTCTTTTTGACGGTTTCGGCCAAGCCATCCTCCATTTATTTATTCAGCGGATTTTTTCCGCCCGATCGTCTTGCGAGGACCTTTGCGGGTCCTGGCGTTGGTTCGGGTTCTTTGGCCGCGCACCGGCAAACCCCGCCGATGACGCAGTCCTCTATAGCTTCCGATATCTATCAATCTTTTTATATTCATGTTGATTTCACTGCGCAAGGCACCCTCGACCTTATAATTCTGTTCGATGACATTGCGAAGATTGGCGATCTGTTCATCGGTCAGTTTATTCACTCTCGTGTCGGGATTCACTTTGCTTGCGGCGATGATCTTTTTGGCCGTCGATGGGCCGATTCCGAAAATATAGGTCAATGCCGCTTCAACACGTTTTTCGCGGGGCAAATCCACGCCAGCAATACGAGCCAAGCCAAACCTCCTTTTAACCCTGCCGTTGCTTATGCTTGGGGTTAGAGCAAATAACTCTGACGACGCCTTGGCGCCTGACGATTTTACATTTTTCGCATCTGACTTTAACCGATGATCTAACTTTCACGTGTGCACCTCTGTCGAAATCACTTGTGCCTGTAAATGATTCTTCCCCGATTCAGGTCATAAGGAGAAAGTTCGAGCGTTACTTTATCCCCGGGAAGGATTTTGATGAAATGCATTCTCATCTTGCCGGAAATATGGGCCAATACCTGATGCCCGTTGTCGAGCTCGACTTTGAACATGGCGTTCGGCAACGGTTCGATCACCCTGCCTTCAACTTCAATTACGTCTTCTTTGGCCATGCGAACCTAATTCAACTTAGTCAAAATTAGCGGTCCGTCGGCGCCAATGGCCACGGTATGCTCGAAATGCACCGAGCGCTTGCCATCGGCGGTAACTATCGTCCAGCCGTCTTTAAGCATCTTGACCTGATAACCGCCTTCGTTGATCATGGGCTCGATCGCGATCACCAAACCGGCCTTCAATTCAATCCCCTCACCGGGAATGCCGTAATTAGGCACCTGGGGCTCCTCGTGCATGTTACGTCCGATCCCATGTCCTACCAAGTCCCGGACCACCGAGAACCCGTTTTTTTCGGCATGGTATTGCACTGCATGGGAGATATCGCCGACACGGTTTCCGGCCCTTGCCTGCTCTATGGCCAACATCAAGCACTCCCGTCCCACCCGCAGATGCTTTTCCGTTTCGGGAGAGACTTTGCCCACCGGAAACGTCCAGGCGGAATCGCTGTGATAGCCATCTTTGAAAACACCGATATCGATTCCTATCACTTGACCTTCCACAAGACGTCTATTGCCCGGGATTCCGTGCACAACCTCTTCGTCTATCGAAGTGCAAATGCTCGCCGGGAAACCGTTATATCCTTTGAATGACGGTCTGGCTCCGTTTTTGCGAATGAATTCATCCGCTATCGCATCGAGCTCGGCAGTGGTAACGCCCGGCCTGATATTTTCCCTGATCAATTCCAAAGTCTTCACTAATATTTCACCAGCCGCCCTGATTTTGGCGATTTCCCTGGGCGACTTGTATTCAATCATATTTCAACCAATCGCTCTCAAAATCGATTCGGTAACTCCATCGAATTCCTGAGCGCCGTCGATTTCGACGAGAAGTCCCTGTTTTCGGTAATAATCCTCGACCGGTTTCGTTTTTTCGCGGTAAACTTTCAACCTGTTTTGAATCACCGCGTCGGAATCATCGGCACGTTGCAACAATTTTCCGCCGCATTTATCGCATATTCCTGCGACTTTCGGAGGTCGAGTATTAATGTTGAAATCAGCCCCGCACTTTTCGCAATAGAAACGACCGAGCAATCTTTTCAAGACCTCACTATCGCTCACCGAGAGGTTTACGGCGGCCTTAAGCTTTAGTTTCAACTCGGCCAGCATTTTGTCCAGCGCCTCCGCCTGAGGAGCCGTACGCGGGAAACCATCTAAAATAAAACCGCTGTTGTTTTTTTGCAATATCTCTTTTATCATCCCGAGAATTATATCATCCGGGACCAAAGCACCGGCATCCATATAAGATTTCGCCTGCCGGCCGAGATCGGTGCCGTTTCTCACAGCCTCCCTTAAAACATCGCCGGTGGAAATATGCAAAATCCCTAACTTTCCGGCAAGTATCTTCGCCTGAGTTCCCTTTCCCGATCCTGGAGGTCCCAAAAAAACCAATCTCATCCCTAATATCTCCCCTTTATCCTGCCCTTTTTCATGAATCCGTCATAATGCCTCATCAACAAGTGGGATTCGATCTGCTGCAACGTATCCAACGCCACACCGACCACGATCAAAATCGAGGTTCCACCGAAATAGAATGTGACCTTGGCTCCGCGCATCAGCAGGTCGGGCAATATGGCGATGATGGCGAAAAAAATGGCGCCCGGTAGAGTAATCCGGGTCAGGATATTATCTATATATTCGGCGGTCTTCTGTCCAGGTCTGATCCCCGGTATGAAACCGCCTTGCTTTTTCATGTTATCCGCTAGGTCGATCGGGTTGAAAACGATCGCGGTATAAAAATAGGCGAAGAAAATTATCAGTAAAGCATACATTACCGAATAAAAGACCCCGCCCGGCTGGATGAAGGAAGCAATCGACTGCATGAATTCGGAGTTGGGGAAAAACGACGTCAAAGTCGAAGGGGCGAACATGATGGATTGGGCGAAAATTATGGGTATAACACCGGCGGTGTTCACTGATAACGGTATATGAGTGCTCATGCCGCCGTAAACTTTTCTGCCCACGACTCTTTTTGCATACTGCACCGGCACTTTTCTTTGGGCTCGGGTAACCAGAACCACGGCAGCGATCACCGCGATCATGAATGCAACCAGGATTGCCTCGACGACTATATTTCGTTGTCCGCCGAACAGCATTCGAACCTCATCCATGACCGCCTGGGGAAATCTGGCCACTATACCGATAAAGATTATGAGCGAAATGCCGTTGCCGATACCTCTTTCGGTTATTTTTTCGCCCAGCCACATAATGAATATAGTGCCGCTGGTGAATGTGAGCATGGTCAGCAGCTTGAAACCGATGCCCGGAAAAGGAACGACCGAACGGCCGGATGCTGTCGTAATCGATTCGAGAAAAACCGAGGTGCCCATGGCTTGCATAGCCGCAATCAGAACCGTTCCATAGCGGGTGTACTGGGTGATTTTGCGACGCCCTTCTTCGCCCTCTTTCTGCAATTTCTGGAAAAAAGGAATGACCGCGCCGAGCAGCTGAATGATGATGGAGGCGGAAATATAGGGCATTATGCCGAGAGAAAAGATAGTGGCCTTGGAAAAAGCTCCTCCAACGAATAAATCGTAAAGTCCGAACAGCGAACCGGCGGCTTGACTGAAAAATTCTCCGAGTGCTTTGGAGTCAATTCCCGGCGTGGGAATATGTCCGCCTATGCGATATACGATCAAGAGGCCGAGCGTAAACAGTACGCGCTGTCTCAGCTCGTGAATTCTAAATATATTCCTGAAACTGTCTAACACGGTATGACCTCGGCTTTTCCACCCGCCTTCTCGATTTTGGCAAGAGCCGGTTTGGAGAACGAATGGGCCTTGATAGTAATCGCCCGTGTCAACTCGCCTTCTCCAAGGATTTTATACGGGAGTCGTTTGCTCGAAATAAGCCGTTTGCGCAAAAGCAAATCCTTGTCGATAGTATTTTCCGCGATTTTCTCGAGACTGCCGACATTGACAATCTGGTATTCCTGTTTGAAAATATTGGTAAAGCCTCTCTTGGGGATACGTCTGGCCAGCGGCATTTGGCCGCCTTCGTTCCAGAATTTCGTTTTATAACCGGATCTTGCTTTTTGTCCTTTATGTCCGCGGCCGCTTTGCGAACCCGTTCCAGACCCCGGTCCCCGGCCGACTCTTTTGCGGCTGCCGGTCGAACCTTTAGCCGGTCTTAAACTTGACAAATTCATAATCACCCTTCCGCTTTCTCCGTGACTTTTACCAGATGGGCGACCATCCTCACCATGCCCTTTATCCGAGACGAATTATCGTGAACGACGACTTGCTCGCGCTTTCTCAAACCCAGAGCGCTCAGGATTTTTCGTTGATGTTCGGTAGTTCCGGCCCGACTTTTAATCTGTTTTATCTCAAGCCTGGTTGGCATCTGCTTTCTCCGCTTTCTTGCGTGCCTCGATAAGCGTCTCGATTTCTTTCAATTGCAGCAAACCGTTTATCGTCGCCTTCACCACGTTATACGGGTTGGATGATCCGAGCGACTTGGTCAGGATATCCTGCACTCCGGCGGATTCGAGGACGGCTCTGACCGGGCCGCCGGCGATAACACCGGTGCCCGGGGCTGCCGGCCTTAAATACACGCTGGCGGCTCCGAATCGCCCGATCACCTCGTGGGATATGGTTCCGTTATGTATGCTTATTTCGATCATGTTTTTCCGAGCGGCCTCGCTGGCTTTGCGAATAGCCTCGGATACTTCGAGCGCCTTGCCGTGGCCGATGCCGACCTTGCCGTTGCGGTCGCCGGTGGCAACGAGCGCGGTGAATTTGAACCTCTTGCCGCCTTTGACAACCTTGGCCACGCGATTGACGAAGACGACCTTTTCGGCATATTCAGTGGTTTGGAAATCTTCTGCAATTACCAAGGACAATACCTCATTATCAATAAATTAAAATTTCAATCCGCCTTTGCGCGCACCCTCAGCCAGAGCTTTGACCCGGCCGTGATACCGGTAACCGGACCTGTCGAAAACAACCTCGGTGATCCCCTTCGATTTCGCCCGTTCGGCGATCAGAAGTCCCACTTTCGAGGCCATCTCTTTTTTCTGCGCCTTCACTCCGGCAATTTCCTTGGCCAGAGAAGACGCCCCGGTTATGCACGTATTCGCCCGATCATCCATTAATTGGGCGTAAATTTGTTTTAGCGATTTATACACTACAAGCCGCGGCCGTTCGGGCGTTCCTAAAATTTTTTTCCGCGAACGCAGTTTCCGCCTGATTCGAGAAATCTGTTTTTCCTTATGTTTATCGGACATCTTTATGCACCTGCAGTCTTTCCAGCTTTCTTTCTTATCTTCTCCTCGGCATATCTTACGCCCTTACCTTTATAAGGCTCCGGCGGTCTTAACCCCCGAATCTCGGCGGCTACTTGGCCCACGACCTGCTTATCGATGCCGCTGATAATAATTTTATTGCCGCCTTCCACTTGGGCTGATATTCCCTCGGGGAGAATCATCGAAATAGGGTGGGAATATCCCAGATAAAAGGTCAGGGCTTTGCCGACCTTTTCCGCGCGATAGCCGACTCCGATTATTTCGAGGCTGCGGCTGAAGCCGCTGGTGACACCGGTCACCATATTGGCCAACAATGCACGATAAAGGCCATGACGGGCCATATAGTATTTGCTGTCGGACGGCCTTTTCACCACTATCTCTTTATCATTGTAATCCACTTCCATAGGCGGCGGAATCTCTTGCGAAAGTTTCCCCTTAGGACCTTCGATCGTGATCACCGCCCCGTCGCGGGAGATTTTTACTCCTTTTGGAATTGCAATCGGAGCCTTACCGATTCTCGACACTTTGTTTACCTCCTACCAGATCCTGAACAGAGCCTCGCCGCCGATTCCCCTTTCGATGGCCTCGGCCTGAGTCATCAAACCCGAGGATGTGGAAAGGATTACCGTTCCCGCCTGCCGCGAGCCTTTCACCAAGTCTTTCTTATTGAAATAGACACGCAATCCCGGTCGAGAAAGCCTTTGGATTCCTTTAATTATACTGGCGCCTTCGTGGGTAAAACGTAGTCTTATACGAAGGATCCCCTGCAATCCGTCATCGATGAACTCGACGCTGCGGATATAATTATTATCCAGCAGGATTTGGGCGATCTTTCTTTTTAATTTGGATGCCGGTATATCCAGGCGGCGAATATTGGCCCGGGCGGCGTTTCGAATTCGTGTCAGCATATCAGCTACAGGATCCGTCATGGTCATTCCGAAAACCTCCTACCAGCTTGCTTTCACCACGCCCGGGATTTCGCCAGCGAGCGCCAATTCGCGGAAACAGATACGGCATAGACCGAATTTTCTCAAATAGCCACGCGGCCGGCCGCAGCGCAGGCAGCGGTTATGTCGCCTTACTTCGAATTTCGGTTTTTTCTTGCTGGCGGCAATTTTGCATGTTTTGGCCACTTGCTCTCCTCTAATTCTTTCTGAACGGCATGCCGAAGCTTTTAAGCAGCTCAAACGCCTCGGCATCGGTTTTCGCCGTGGTTACGAAAGTGATATTCATACCGCGGATCTTTTCAACTTTGTCATAATCGATTTCCGGGAATATTATCTGTTCGGTGACCCCGAGCGTGTAGTTTCCCCGTCCGTCGAACGATTTGGTGGGCACACCGCGAAAATCCCTGATTCTCGGGATAGCCACGTTGATCAAGCGATCGAGAAATTCGTACATGCGTTCGCGCCTTAGGGTGACTTTGACACCTATAGGCATGCCGACGCGAAGTTTGAAATTGGATATCGATTTCTTGGCGCGTCGAACCGCCGGCCGTTGCCCGGATATGGTCATTATTTCATTCATGACCGATTCTAATTTTTTGTGATCCCCCGCCGCCTCTCCGACTCCCGAATTTATCACGATATGAGTCAGACGAGGGACTTCACAGATATTGGTGTAATTCAGCCGTTTCATCAGTTCGGGCCTGATTTCGTTAAGGTATTTTGTTTTCAATCTGGCCATAACTACTCTATGATTTCACCGGATTTTTTATTGATTCGCACTTTTTTGCCATCGGTCAGAAAGCGGTAACCGAGCCTTGCCGGGGCGTTGGTTCGGTTATCGAAGTACATGACATTGGAGACATGAATCGGCCCTTCTTTTTCGATTATCCCGCCCTTGCGGTTTTTTTGAGTCGGGCGCGAGTGTCTTTTGATCAAGTTTACGCCTTCAACGATAATGCGGCCGGTTTCGGGGAAAGTTTTCAAAACGCGTCCGGTTTTTCCTCGATTGACCCCGCATATTATTTTGACGGTATCACCCTTACGAATTTTCATAAATACCTCACAGAACTTCCGGCGCCAGCGACACGATTTTCATGAATTGTTTGTCGCGCAGTTCGCGGGCGACCGGTCCGAATATACGGGTGCCGCGCGGCTCGCCTTGCTCGTTGATTATAACCGCGGCGTTATCCGAAAAACGGATATATGAGCCGTCCTTGCGGCGGATTTCCTTGGCCGTGCGCACGACCACCGCCTTACAGACCTCGCTTTTTTTCACCGTCCCGCCCGGTATGGCATCCTTGACCGTCACCACGATAATATCCCCGATAGTGGCATAGCGATGGCGGGTTCCGCCGAGGATGCGGAAACACATGGCCACCTTAGCCCCCGAATTATCACAGATGGTCAGTTTGGAATATTCTTGTATCATATCAGATCACCGCCTTATTCAGCCTTGTCGAGAACTTTCACCAATCGCCATCGTTTGGTTTTCGACAACGGTCTGGTTTCCATTACCATCACCCTGTCGCCTTCGCCGGCCAAACCTTCCGGATCATGAGCGTATAATTTCGAAGTCCGCTTTATTATCTTATTATATAAGGAATGCCGCATAGTGCGCTCGACCGCCACAACAATGGTTTTTTGCATTTTCGCGGACTTTACAACACCGGTTCTGATTTTGCGCTTATTTCTCATCCGCCGCCTGACCTTTTTCCGCCAATTTAGTGATATTCAATTCATTTTCGTGCAATATCGTAATCAGGCGTGCCAGGTCTCTCCTCAGGGTCCGCAGCCTCAAAGGATTGTCTATCTGGCGGGTAGCCTGTCTGATTCTAAGATTGAACAGCTCTTTTTCCACTTCGCTCTTCTTGAGCTGAACTTCTTCTATCGTCAAGTTTCGCAAGTCACGGGCTTTCATTTCATCAATCCTTTTTCAAGTCGCGCCTTGAGACGAACCTTGTTTTTATCGGCAGTTTCGCCGCAGCCAGCCTCATCGCCTCACGCGCGAGATTTTCGGGAACGCCTTCGAGCTCGAACATAACGCGCCCCGGCTTGACGACCGCCACCCAATATTCGGGATTCCCTTTGCCCTTTCCCATTCTTGTTTCAGCCGGTTTCTTGGTAAAGGGCTTGTCCGGGAAAATCCTGATCCAGACCTTGCCGCCGCGTTTTATATATCTGGTCAAAGCAACCCTGGCCGCTTCTATTTGCTTATTGGTTATCCAAGCCGGTTCGAGGGCCTTGAGGCCGTATTCGCCGAAATCGATACTGGAACCGCGCAGTGCCGCTCCAGTTCGCCTTCCCCGCTGCTGCTTTCTGAATTTTACTCTTTTGGGAGCCAACATAGGTCAATACCTTTCCTACCGACTGTCACTTGTATTCCTGTCCGGTTTTTCGGATCTGGGCTTGTGCGAATCCGGGGCCGCCGCCGAGTCGTGGCCGACGTCGGTTCCATCGCTGGGCCCGGCGCCTTCGGTAGGCTGCCTGCGGCCTGATTTATCCATATCTCTGGCCGAGGGACGTCGATCACCCTGTCGGCGCGACGTTCCACGTCCCCTGTTGTCGCGACGGCGGCGCTGTTCGCCGCGTCCTTTTTCCTCGGAACCGGTTTGTGGTCTTTCTCTTCGGGTTCGAGCTTGAGGTTGAGCGGCCTGCTCCTTCTCGGCGGATGTGTCACCGACGATGCTGGCGGCGATTTTTTCCTTGTCGATAATTTCGCCGCGGCAAATCCAGGTCTTGACGCCTATGGTACCGTAAGTCGTATGGGCGGTCGCGTGAGCAAAATCGATATCCGCCCGCAAGGTGTGAAGCGGCACTCTTCCCTGGTGATATTTCTCGCTGCGGGCGATTTCGGCGCCGCCGAGCCTTCCGCTGCAGATGATTTTGATCCCTTCGGCACCGCTTTTCATCGTAGTGGCGACCGCCTTTTTCATAGCGCGCCTGAAAGAAACCCGTCCTTCAAGCTGATGGGCGATTTGCTGAGCCACGAGGCTTGCCGATAATTCCGGCTTTTTCACCTCGATGATATTCAAAAGTATTTCCTTGCCGGTCAGCATCTGCAGCTCTTCCTTGAGCTTGTCGACTTCGGCCCCTTTGCGTCCGATTACGATGCCGGGCTTGGCAGTATGAATATCGATAGTCACTTTTTTGGGCGCACGTAAGATGATTATCTCGGCGACACCCGCGTGTTCGAGTCGCTTATTGACATACCGCCTGATAAGGAGGTCTTCCTGAAGCAGCTCGGGATAATTCTTGGCAGAAAACCAGCGCGACCGCCATCCTTTTATGATTCCCAATCTAAAACCGTATGGATGTGTCTTTTGTCCCACTAAGCCTCCTTGGCCTTTTTGCTTTCTTTGGCGGGTTCTTTGGCGGTTTTCGCAGCAACTTTCGTTTTCGCCGTTTCTTTCGTTTCCGGCGTTTCCTTTTCAGCGAGCACTACATTGATATGAGCGGTTCGCTTACGGATACGGTATGCCCTGCCCATTCCTACGGCTCGAATCCTTTTCAAAATCGGACCGCCATCGATATGTATCGATTTAATGAACAAGTTCTCGACCTTTACCTTGGACGTGCCTTCACGGGAAATCGCGTTAGATGCGGCGGATTTTATCGCTTTGAGCAAAGGCTCACAAGCCGCCTTCGGGGTCAAGTCGAGAATACTCCTGGCGTCTTCGTAATCCTTGCCTTTGATCAATTCGGCCACCCTTCGCAGTTTGCGGGGCGACATCCGGTCGTATTTCAATAAAGCTCTCGATTCCATAAATATGCTCTACTTCAAAGCGGTCGTCCGCTCGGTTATTTTGCCTGAATGTCCACGGAAAATTCTGGTGGGCGCGAATTCACCGAGTTTATGGCCGACCATATTTTCAGTTATATAAACCGGTATGAACTTGTTGCCATTATGGACGGCAAGAGTATGGCCCACAAACTCGGGTGAAATCGTTGATCGGCGAGCCCAGGTCTTGATCACCCGTTTTTCGCCGCTTTGGTTCAACGCCTGGAGTTTGCGCAAAAGGTTTTGATCGATATACGGACCCTTTTTCAAAGATCGGGCCATCAGTCTCCTCCTCCGATTATTCTTGCTCGAGCCATCTAATTCTTGCCTCTCCGTTTCACGATTAGCTTGTCGGACAATTTCCGTTTCCGTGTTTTCAAACCTTTGGTGTATTTTCCCCAGGGACTGCAAGATGGACGTCCGCCGGAAGCTTTGCCCTCGCCGCCACCCATGGGATGATCGACAGGATTCATGGCTACGCCTCTGACTGAGGGCCTAATCCCTAACCAGCGGGAGCGTCCGGCTTTTCCTAAACTTATATTGATGTTGTCGATATTGCTCACCTGGCCGATAGTGGCGCGGCATTTCAACGAAAAAAGCCGCACTTCGCCCGATGGCAATCTTACGTGAGCGTAATCTCCTTCTTTTGCCAGAATTTCCGCCATGACGCCGGCGGACCTCACCATTTGCCCTCCCTTACCGGGCTTGATTTCGATATTGTGAATCTGGGTGCCGAGCGGAATCAATTCGAGTGGCAAGGAATTCCCTGGCTGAATTTCGAGTTGATCAGAAGTCTTGACGATGTCGCCGACCTGAAGGTTGAGAGGTGCGATTATATATCGTTTCTCGCCATCGGCATAATGCAGAAGCGCGATTCGGGCGCTGCGATTGGGATCATATTCGATCGCTGCCACGCGACCGGGGATGTTAACCTTATGGCGCAGAAAATCTATCTGCCGGTAGCGCCGCTTGTGCCCGCCTCCTTGATGTCTGCAAGTAACCCGACCTTGATTGTTGCGTCCGCCTTTGCTTTTAAGCGGCTTCAGCAGACTTTTTTCCGGCACCGACCGCGTGATCTCGGCGAAATCGGCCACCGTCATCCAGCGGCGCCCGGGAGTGATCGGTTTGTAACTTTTCATGCCCATTTATCGATCCTCAAACATTTTCGAAAATTTCGATCGTGTTGCCTTCTTTAAGCCTGACGATCGCCTTTTTCCATGATGACCGCTTTCCGACGAATCGCCCCAACCGTTTGGTCTTTCCCTTTACATTGATCGTCTTGATATCGATGATTTTCACGCCGAAAGCGTTTTCGATCGCTTTCTTGATTTCGAGCTTGTTCGCCAGCGGGTTTACTTTGAAAACGTAGCGGTTTTCCTTTTCTTTTATGATCGTGCTTTTCTCGGAGAGAATCGCTTGGCTGATTATTTCATTCGCGGTTTTCAATTGCCAAAAACCTCCTCGATTTTCTGTAGCGCTCCCGGCGTCACCAGCACACAATCGGCCCAGAGTATATCATAGGGATTAACCAGCGCGGAACGTTTATAAAATAGCCACCTCATATTGCGGCAGGATTTCGACAAGTTATCGTTTTTGCCCTCATCGAGCAGCAAAATTTTCTTATTGAGTAAATCGTGCTTTTTCAGCATATCGTGTATCAATTTAGTCCGCGGTTTTTCCAGCGCCGGCAATTCCACGATCCTAAGGCGATCGTTCATAGCCTTATCCGATAATGCCGAAACCAGCGCCTGTCTTTTCAGTTTTTTGGGTATAGGCGCATACCAACATTTGGGGTGCGGTCCCCAGACGATTCCGCCGCCCACCCAGACGGGTGAAGTATTCGAGCCGGCGCGCGCCCGACCGGTCCCTTTTTGCCGCCATGGTTTTGCTCCGCCGCCCGAGACACCGGTGCGGGTTTTCGTCGAGGCGGTGCCTTGACGCTGATTGTTCAAGTACCCCTTGACGTATTGATGCAGCAGGTGGGGCTTGGGCTCGCTGTTGAAAAGCGGCCCATCAAGAGTCTTTGACTCTTTCACGTTGCCGTCGCTATCGTAAACTTTTGCATCTGCCATTATAGCTATCCCTATTGACTGATGATTTTCACCAGTCCTCCCGGTTTTCCGGGAATTGCTCCTCTGACCATGATTAGATTATGTTCGGGCTCAACCGCTTTTATGAGCAGATTGCGCGCCGTAACCTGATGATTGCCCATGTGGCCGGCCATTCTCTGACCTCTCCAGGTGTGCGATGGATACGAGGATGCTCCCACCGATCCCGGAGCCCGAACCCGATCGGATTGACCGTGTGTTTTCGGACCGCCGCGGAAATGATGGCGCTTGACCGCACCCTGAAAACCGTGGCCCTTGGATATACCCAAGACTTTCACTTTATCGCCGACCGAGAATACGCCCACGTCGATTTTATCCCCGACCTTGAACGAATCAGCGGAACTTATCCGCACTTCCCTGATATATCTGCAGGGTTCGATGCCGACCTTTTTGAATTGGCCGGCCAACGGTTTCGACACCAGCTTGCGACGGACGGCGCCAAAAGCCAGGCGAAGCGCGTCATAGCCGTCGGTGGCTTTTGATTTCACCTGGATTACCCAGTGAGGGTCGGACCTGATAACGGTAACGGGAATCATGTTTCCCGTCTCATCAAATACGCGGGTCATCCCTACTTTGAAACCATAAAGAGTCTTCATTTTAATGTCATACCTTATACTTTAATTTCCACATCCACGCCTGCCGGCAAATCAAGGCGCATCAGAGAATCCACCGTCTGCGGATTGGAGTCGTAGATATCGATCAGACGCTTGTGGATCCTCATTTCGAACTGCTCGCGCGATTTTTTGTCGACATGCGGTGATCTTAAAACGGTGTAGACCGTCCGTTTCGTGGGCAGCGGCACCGGGCCGGCAATTTTCGCGCCGGTGCGTATGACCGTCTGTACGATTTCTTGCGCGGATCGATCCAGCGCCACATGATCATAGGCTTTCAGCCTGATTCTGATTTTTTGACCTGCCATGGCTCTACTCTATGATTTCGGTTACGACTCCGGCGCCGACGGTGCGACCGCCCTCGCGG
>JBBIRK010000002.1:0-371582 GCA_037441845.1 Candidatus Zixiibacteriota bacterium | reverse complement strand
GTCCCAAGCCTGGTCAGGGAACTCACATAAAGGAAATAACTCTTGAAAAGCTACTCTCGGACTACGGCTTCCCTAGCTTCGAGGCCCAGCATACCCTAGATCTGACTCCACCGCCATTCCAAAGCACGACGCCAGATCTGTACTATGAGGACCTAACGTCTGACGTACGGGTTGCCATTTACCTTGACGGCCTCTCCAAGAATATCCACGGAAACGTAGACAGAAAACGCGCGGACATGATTATCCGGAGCCAACTGGAAGCCTTGGGAATAGACGTTGTAGAGATCGCGGCAAGTGACCTTGCTGACCAGGCCGCGTGTACTCTCCAGTTGCAGCGAATTGCCAGTAAGATCCGGCGGCCTGACTTAAGGGAAAGGCTTAGAACTAGAAACGGAAATTGAGTCAACGGATCGGCTATTTCATTGAAGCCCGGGTGCATGAGGGTGTACGACTGTCACGGTTGATGTATCTCTATCGCCTTATTCCCATCCCCATGTGGACAATTTCGGCAGCTGTATTGGCAGTAGTATTCTCTCGCCTGATTTCTGAGACAATCGACCCAGCCGCCCGCTTCTCAGCGTCGAACTCTATTCCCAATTCTGTTGCTTTTCTCTTGATCAGGTCCGTGAACATCGCCCCTGGCCGTTCACGAATTCGGCCCAGTTGTTGAGCCTCCTTGACCTGGCTCAGAGCCTCATGGACCACCTGCTCCGGAAGCAACCTTACGACCTTGCGATACCAGCCGAGTGATTGTCTGTCATAGCATACCTCGAGAATCAGCTGCGACAAGTACTCCTCTTTCGTTCTCCTCAAGTTATCCACAGGGGCTGTCCTAATTGGTGTTTTCTTGACGTTCCCAAACGTTCTTACTGTTTCTTGTTTAGCTGTCTCTTGTATGTCCGGTTTTTCGACTACCCCTTGTCCGACTTTTGGGACATCCCCCCTAGTCGGATTTTCCGACAAGGGCGAAATAACGATTTTCAGGGCATATTCTGATGCCTCATAGCCGGTCTCTTCAGAGTATACCTTGTTTTGCACCAGAACCCCTTTTTTGACGAGCGCCTTTACCGCCAATACCACGGTGTCTTTGGATAGACCGGTACCAAGATCGAGGTTTTTGCCGTTCTTTCTGCGGATTCCGCCGACCATCTGTGACAGCGAAATATGGTCGGAATCGCGCTTGAATCCGAAGGTTCGGCGAATTATATACAGCAACACCTTTAGCTCGCTGCCGGATAATTCAGCCAGCAATTCATCGAAAAGCTCGTCAGGAACTTGGTTATATCGCGGCGTTTGGAAGCCGATAAATCGGCCTTTGCTGTCTTTCATAAGGTCATGTGGATATGAATTAGACGTGTTTTCATCGTACCACAGATATCCGGCCTATGTCAAGATGGGCCGGCCCTGACACTTATCCACAGGAGCAGGCTTGACTTTATTTCTGGTTATGATAGACTATTTCGTTTTTCTGAAGGTCTTCGGAAACTCTATTTCCGTAATAGGCAATTGCAGCCTTTTCCCGATCTGATAAGGTGCCGGAATAATCATTAATCCAACCAATGTGTCTGGAAAAGTAATCCCCAATCAAATAAGGCAATATCGTCACCAGAGAAAACTCCCTCTCCGCGCCGTTGCGCAATTGATCGGCCAATCAAGCGTTGCTCATCTGTCCCACTTCGAAAAGGGAAAACGACAGCCTAGCTTGACTAACGCTCTTAAGCTATCGGCAGCGCTTAACTGCCCAGTCGAGATACTTTTCCTGGACGCGTTCAAGGAGATAAGGAAAACAGTTCATGAGCGAAGATCAAAACACAAGATCGAACTTGCCTACGACTAACGGCCGAGATGGAATTATCGGCATAGATCCAGGAGACGTCCATCTTGGATTAGCTCATATAAAGAACGACAAACTGATTGACTATTGTGTTCGAGTGATTCCTTCTGATGGCAGCGTCCGGGAACGACTGAACAACCTGGATGCGATACTGGGTCGCTATTTGGCAGAGAAGAATCCGTCTGCGATCGCCGTGGAGAAAGCCTACTTCACATCAGGCAGCAACAATGGGCTTTTGCTTCTTGCTTATTACAAGATTCTTGCTGTTGCTCGCCGCAGGCGAATACCCGTCTATTCCTATGGCTCAACGACGATTCGTAAAGCCTTAACGGGGTATGGACATTCAACCAAACAGTCGCTAAATGCCATTATCTTGTCTGCTTACCCAGAACTTAGAAATTTCGAGCCTGGCAGGCGGTCACGGCAGCAGAAATATTTCAATCATATCCTGTCAGCAGTGGGCTGCGGATTGACTCATATCAAGAAAACTAATGATAGAATACATACATAGCGGGCACAGTAAAGAGCGCAGCAAACCATTGGGGTCTTCCCTGATCGCACTTCGAAATGTCAGATTGACCCCGCGGGATGTTGCAATTCTGAAAGCTATTGTAGATTATCAACTCTTGTCAACAAGCCAGATTCAGACACTGTTCTTCAGATCTGTGCATCGCACGCGAAAGCGTCTCCATCAGCTGTTTCGGGCAGGGCTACTCCGCAGAATTAGCAGACCTGTTATCATTGGTCACGGTCAGGCTGACAGAATCTATGGGATATCAGGCGGCGGACTCAAGGCGTTACGCCTGAGCGGTCAGACATCTTTGCCATCCAAGGTATCTACAAAAGGTCAATCATTTATGTTCTTAAACCATTTGCTGCTTCGTAATGACATCAGAATAATTCTAACACGCTCGGCTGAAAAGCGCCGCGACATTAGACTGGTAAACTGGCGACAGGACAGAAGTATCGCCTTCCTAAATCCCGCGCCTTTCCTTGGCCGCTGTCACCCTGATCGGACCGAGAAGATCATTGCCGATGGCCGCTTTGAACTCATATGCGGCCCTTATAAGATTACCTGTTATCTTGAAATTGATTGTGGGACAGCTTCTTTGGCAAGAATCTCGCGAAAAATCGCTCAATATCAGTCTTACTTCATTTCGTCGACCTCAAAATACTCTGAACCCAATAGCGCATTCCTGTGGCGGAATTTTCGGTCGTCCATGAATCTAAGTATCTGGCCGGCAATGCCATATCAGGCAACGGGCTTGCCAAAGTCCTGACTGGCGAGGTGATGCAATTGATTACACTATCTATTACACCGCCCGACAACGTTTCTACCGCGTCGGGATATGCGAAAGGAGAAGCATGGAGTTGAGTAAAATGCCGCTTCAGAGTGAAAGAAAAGAGCGAATTTCGATAATTGTCGGACTCTTCTTGGAAGGGGCGACTCGCTCACTAAGTAAGAAACGAAAAATCGACACTCATGATGATATGCAACTGGAAATGACCACAACAATCCAAGACTTAACTAGACGAAAATGCAATAAGAAACCTGATACATATTTAAGAAAGGAGCCTAATAATGCGAAATCATAGGTTTACCAACTTTGTCCTGGTATTTTTCGTCCTTCCCACGGTATTTCTAATGGTTGGATGCGGACAAGAAAGGGATCGGGCGATTCTTGCCAACGTCACGCCTCCGCCGTCCGTTAAGGTCGTTATTCTTCTTGATAAAACGGGCTCATCTGCAAGACATGGCGTGCCCAACGCCGATAGCCTCGCGATTGCCCCTCTATTGGAACTGATGACGGATGTCGGCGGTGAACTTGCGGTGGGAACAATCGAATCTGTTAGTGAGAATCCCCTCCTGCGGATTCGGATTGAAGTGCCGCCGATCGCGCCGATTGACAGCTCGGATCTTATGCCCAATGTATTCCTCGAGGCCAAGGTCAAAGCTGCCTACCAGAAAGAGATGGTTTCTTATACAGAGACCTTGGCCCAGTGGAAGAGGTCGCGCGACCCGAGCATAAAGGCCTTTTGGTTGACACTCGATTCGATGATATCAAGGCCCGCTGACCAGCGTGCCACCGACATTTATAACGCGGTAATGCGCGCGAATACCTTTCTGTTGGAATCCGATGCTTCATGGAACGATTCACCACTAAAGTACGCAATATTGTGCAGCGATGGGGAGCACAACTCCTCATCCCAGCCGGCTATCAGACCGGCTGACGGCGTGGAGTACCTTTTAGTCCCTGGCGCTCGGGAGGGGTGCCTGGCCGCGCTCAAACCGGTTAGGTTCGAGAGTCTCCCGGCGGCCATTCGTTACATTCTTGCCAATCATCAAGCCATGTCGATGACTGAGATGTCGACGCAGAAAGGAGGTTAATATGGGCGTTAAGCACCTTTCGGCAGCGCTGCGGCGCCTTAATCTTGTTCAGATGGAATCTTACCACTTGCTGGTATACTGGTCGCGGAAGTTGAAACGAGCCCGAAAAGGAATCGAAAAAATACAGAAGAGGATTACAGAGTTTGAACAAGCCCATCCCCACTGGGTTAACCCTGATGCCGATCAGACGGCTATCGACATTATGGTCATCGCCTTGATGCCCATTGCATCAGTCATGGACGCTCTTTTCATTTCTCCGGTGGCCGATTACAGCGCCAGAACATTCTTCCCGCAGCAGCCAGTCTTCACCACGCTTACGAGGATTTTCGCGCCGATATTCATGGTCTCGATTGAGGCTATTCTTGGTGTCATAATTCATAATGCTAAGGAAACACCCCATTGGGATGGAAGCCGCAGGGAATTCCAAATCTTTTCGGTTATAGGCTATGCAATGGTGCTCGTTACCCCGCTGTTGGTAATGGCGACCTTCTTTGCGGCCACAAGCCAGGGTGAGGAGAGCTTCCCCTTACTGGCCTTTGTTTTCGCTCTCTTTGCGGCAGTCTTGCATTTGGCCATACTCAAAAGCGGACGCTGGGTACGGCAGGCCTTTGGATGGCTGACTTTCATTATTAAGCGCAGCATATTTGGATTTATTGAAGAAGTCGTTCTGAGAAAATTCGACCGGGCGGAAGAATCGATTCTGATTGCTTACCCTGCGTACGATACTTCAACAGCGCAGTTAATTAGATTTTCCCCGAATGACAGCTCAGTCATGAAATGCCTTCCAGAGGACGTCGACGAAGCCGTCAGATCGCTCTTTAAGCCTAAAGAGGATCAACAGTTGTCGCTGAGCTTCGACAATGAGCCCCCTGTTCCGAGAGACACCGACAATTCCGAGACAGCATTCCATGAAGATGAGGAAGAACAAACATGAACACAAATCGATGGTTAATGGTCGTTGCGATCGTTCTGGCCCTGCAAGTTCTGACCATTCTGCGGCTGGTTATGGTAATGACTGAACTGACAGCCAAGCTGGGCAAGGTTATGCGGCACCTTGACAAAAACAGGTCTCAAGGCCTGCTGTCAAAGGCAGTTGCGATTATCATGGTCGCGATGGAGCTGTTTACCACGGCGGCGACGTTGATGCCGACCGCAGCAATGGCAGCGACGTCAGGCGCCGACCTCGCTCTGGCATTCAGACCTGACAGGACAACCAATTAGAATGAAAGGATTGGGAATGGAAGACATAAAGAGCTACTGGCCCCCTGGCGAAACGCTGGCTCTTTGGCAGCGGTTTGCCTCCGAACTAACCGGTAAGCAGGTCAGTATTCGGATCTACAAGGAATATGGGGACTGGAAAGAGTGCTTGTCCAGGGTTGTCGGCCTCCATCCCATGTTCGCCGGCGGGGCATGTATGTCGGCAAGGAACGAGAAATGCACAATCCATCTATACTTGCCCGGCAATTACTATATCGAGGACCGCTTCTATCTTTTCCTTCACGAACTGGCCCACATTTATCTCGATCATGCGGGAAAGCGCGAAGGAGCTATTTTAGAAATGGAGGCCGAAGCGGATGGCTGGGTCGCTGTCAACTTCGCAGAAGAGATCAAGACATTGGAAAGGCTGATGGATTGGCACCAGTACGGAAAGGAGCATGAATCAACAGGGGAGCAAAAAGCTGTTTCTTCGAGACAGAAAGCCGCAATTAGAAAAATGATGGGCGACTGGTTCTTCCTGACGGAAGAAGATAAAGCGCCGTTGACGCCATGGTTTCAGGAAGTTGAATATCAGCTACAATGGCAGATTTCGATGAATAAGAGAATGAAGGGCGTCTACGAGCGTCTTTCCAAGGCAGCCCAAAAAAGTGGAATAATGCTCAAAAGTGAAGTAATGGTTCGAATCTATGTGATAGGGGAATAGACTGTTATGAGACAGATGATCGACGCCAAAGAACTGGCGGCAAGACTGAAGGTCCCGGTGTCCTGGGTTTATGACCGCACGCGTCGCCATGGACCAGAAAGATTGCCTTTCCATAAGATTGGCCGATATGTTCGATTTTCTGAAGAAGAAATAGACGAATACCTTGAGAGCAAGAAAATCGACCAAGATACAGAGATGTAATCACGCTGAAGCAAGGTGATTGATCCGGCCGGTATTTATCGTTATATTGTAGCCGGCTATGATTCAGATATTGACAATATCGGGGATACCGAGGGGAGCTTTCTCGGGCAATCCGGCGGTTGTCCCCGGAGTCTTTCACACCCTCAAACCGGCCAACTGGAAAGGAGGTGAGAACGAATTGGCAAAAGGAAGCGTTGTGCAACGCTCTGATACTTGGTATGCGGTCTATCGGGACGGCGTAACCCAGAAATGGGAACGAGCTGGTAATAGCAAGAGAGCCGCGGAGAAGCTTCTGGCAAAACGGATGAATCAAATCAATAACGGGACTTATCAGGAGTTTAACAAGATACTCTTTGAGGAGTTCGCCGAGAAATGGTTATCCGATTACGCCAGAATCTCCGTGAAGGAATCCACTTATATCAGCTACAGGTCCATTGTGAGGCTTCACCTGAATCCTCGCTTTGGAAAGCAGTTCCTCCATCGGATTTCGACTTCGGATATACAGAAATTCGTATCCGAAAAGATCACGAAGGAGAATCAGAGTCCAAAATCCGTTGTGAATATTCTGGTTCCCTTTAAGGAGATGTTCAAGCACGCCGTTATCTGGGGTTATATCAAGCGTGACCCTTCATTGTATGTGAAGCGTCCGCGCTTCGATCAGGAAGAGATGGATTTTCTCAAGCCCGAGGAGATTCGACTCTTTTTGGAAAACGTCAATCCGGTTTATTACACTTTGTTTTTGACGGCCGTAATGACCGGCATGAGACGCGGCGAGCTTCTGGCTCTGCAATGGGCTGACATCGATTGGAATTCCAGCGAGATATCGGTCAGACGTTCTATCTTTCGAGGAAAATTCATCAAGCCCAAAACGAAGAATACGATCCGCAGGATTGTAATGTCTCCGGTACTTCGTCAGGCGCTTGAACAACACCGTCTCATTGGAAGAGCATCCGAGATGGATTTGGTTTTTTCCAATGAAAATGGTTTGTCTCTTGATCCCGAGAACCTCATCAAGCGAGAGTTTCTTCCCGCACTGGACAGAGCAGGCTTACGCCGGATACGCTTCCACGATCTCCGACACACGTATGCATCACTCTTAATTTCTCAGGGTGAGAACATCAAGTTCATACAATCGCAGCTCGGTCATGCGTCGGCGAAAACGACTCTTGATCGGTATGGACATTTAATGCCGAACCTTGAAAATGATGCAGCGCGGAGATTGGATAAAACAGTTTTTGGGAATTTTGTTAGAAAACTGTTAGAAAATCCGGTTTCTGAAGGAAATTCCCCGAAAATGAGAACCCCCGAAGTCGTTGAACTTCAGGGGCTTAAACTTGGTAGCGGGGGGAGGATTTGAACCTCCGACCTTCGGGTTATGAGCCCGACGAGCTACCAGACTGCTCCACCCCGCGTCATTCACCAAAATATAGGCGGTATCACCATTGTCAAGAGATTATTGATCGATCGCTGCCGAATATTCCACATTTCGCGATAGCGAATCGTCAGCGATAATCGATCGGAATTTCCTTCCCATGTCGATATCGTTTATGGACAATCCGGCCTGATCGGCGCCGTGCCGTGTCCCTTGAAATACCTCACCAAATAAGTTACATCCGATCCCTGTACTTGACAATCGCCGTTCGCATCGGCGGCAAGTAAGGGCTCGGGCGGAAAATTCGTCCCCTTAAAAAAGCTGACCAGAAACGTGACGTCGGAGCCTCTCAGTTCACCGTTGGAATTAGCATCGCCTGCGGGCAATATACGCAGGTCACGCATTTCCGGGAAAGGAATCCCCCCTTGCCGCACCAAACTGTCGTTGTCGATCGCCAAAACCTTCCAGTATAAAATACTTGCCAATCCCCCGAGAGTATCTGTGCCCACCGTCGACGCCGTATCGCCGCCGCAATTTATCCGCAATCCGTCGTCGAATATCGTGTCGGAATCGATGAATAATTCGTAATTCACGACCGAACCGGAATCGGTATCGATACTCGTCCGCCAAATAAATTTGGTAAATCGAACCACGCTCGCCGCGTGGTCTATCGGTTCGCCCAAAGCAAACGGTCCGGGAGGATTTCCTCCCGTGGTGTAGATTTCGATCCGCCAGTCGATCGAATCGGCCAGAAACCCATCGGAAACTATCGCTCGGATAATTTCCTGTCCCGGCGAAACGAAAGAAAATGCGGCAATCGAATCACTCCCCGCGGGCGATCCGTTTCTGAACCAAGAAAAATAGAGCGTATCGCTGTCGGGGTCGGTCGCCTCTACGCCGAAATTCAAAACGCCGCCCACCGCGATCGTAGTGTCGCCGCCGGGATAAAAATCTATGATAGTCGGCGCCTGCGGCGGCGTCGCCGGACGCAACCTCACTATACTTCCGTTGCTCCTGGTCAAGTAAATATAACCGTCCGTTCCCTGTTCCACGTCGATCAGCCCCGAGCCGACGCTGTAAACGATTGTATCACTTATAATCGAGTCACCCGTGGCATTGAGCGTAAGCGACCTGAGACTGCCCGTATTGTAGTCGGTCATTAGCAACTTACCGTTGAATTCAGGTATAAGGCTCTGGTGAACGGCCACAATTCCCGTCGGCGCGATCGTCGGCGTCCAGCAAAGCAGAGGATTTTCGTAGGCCGGGTTCGTTGACATGCATTGAACCGCGGGCCAGCCGTAATTGCGTCCCGGCAGAATTCTATTCAATTCGTCGTTGGCAGCCGGACCGTTTTCCGTTGCATATAACAGCCCACTTACCGGATGAAAGCAAAAATCATAACTGTTGCGCAGTCCATACGCATAAATCGGAGCGCAACCTATCGGATTATCCGTGGGAACCGTTCCGTCGCTGTTCAAGCGCAGAATCTTGCCCCATACGTTGCATGTATCCTGCGCCCACGACGGCTGTGCGTTTTCGCCGATCGTCACGTATAATTTGCCATCGGGGCCGAAACGAATGTTGCCGCCGTTGTGATTGGTAGCCGAGGTGATTATAGGAGCGATAAATATAGTATCCGGATTGGTGCCGTAACCCAAGCTGTCGGTCAATCTGATCACCGCATTGGCCAGCGGCGGACCTGCCTGGGTCACGAAACAATATACGTAGGGCGAATCAGGGTAATCAGGATGAAATGTCAGTCCCAGCCCGCCGCGTTCCCCCGAAACGTTGACCGCGAACTGATAAAACGGCGTCGCTCGAACGTTGTTTTGTCCGAGCACGACTTTCACCCTTCCCGTATTCTTTTCTATAAAAAACATCTGGCCGTTCGGCGAAAATGCCACCGTGGTTATGAATGACTGTCCGGTCACGTAATTTTCACTGATAAAATCCGCCCGCGCAATCGTGCCGAATATCCATATCGCACTTATTATTATCAGTCTCGCAGTTTTCTTCATTTTGCTTAGTCCTCCAATTTAATTATTAGAAATATCCACCGCGCTCAATCTCGCCTGCGATGCAGCGCGATATCGCTTGCAAAAATCCGGTAAATCAACTATCATGAACCCTTAAAATTTTAGCAAATCGTCTTTATGCGGAAACCTTGTTGACAAAAATAATGTTCCATTCCCCTGAAATTGGCGGCACGGATACTGTCGTTCATGACATTGGCGATGAGGATTTAATTGGCGCAAATTTTCCCGCGGTGGACAAATAAGATTCCGCTGATCGCGGCTCTATTCATTTTATTTTTCGCCCTTACCGCGATCGCCTTCGTCTGGTATTTCGGTTCCCCCCGTTACACCGATGTCGGCTATCGCCCGCAGCAGCCCATAGAATTCAGCCACAAATTGCATGCCGGTGATTTGGGTATGGATTGCCGTTACTGTCACTATAACATCGAAAGATCCCCCACAGCCAATTTGCCGCCCACTTCGGTCTGCATGAATTGCCACGGCATCATCGGCGCAAACAGCGAAAAACTCATCCCGCTGCGCGACAGCTGGAAAAATAATTCCGCGATCCCCTGGGTACGGGTTCATAAAACACCCGATTACGCTTATTTCAATCACGCCGTCCACTTGAGCGCAGGTATCGGCTGCCAGAGCTGTCATGGCCGGATCGACAGGATGGAAAGGGTGATGCAGTCACAGCCGCTCTCGATGTCGTGGTGTCTTGCTTGTCATCGGAATCCGGATCCGCAAAGACGCCCTGCCGATAAAATCACCGATATGAATTGGAAGCCAACCGTTTTTCCGAATGAAAAATTAACCTCCGAATCAGAACCAAAGAAAGTGAATCCGCCAACGGATTGCACGGGATGCCATAGATGATGAAGAAAAATAATCAGGATCGTCAGTGGCGAAGTTTCCGGGAATTCGCCGAATCAGGGAACAATGCCCATGTAGAACCTTCGGAATTCAGTGACGAATCGTTCCTGAAAGAACATTTCCCGGGTGCGATCGAGTCCGCCGGCGATTTCGTAAGCCGACGTTCTTTTCTCTCGCTCATGTCGGCTTCGCTTGCTCTCGCCGGTCTTGCCGGTTGCCGCCGACCGGTCGAAAAAATCATACCGTACGTGATTCCTCCCGAAGAGGTCATCCCCGGAGTCCCCCAATATTATGCCACCACCATGCCGTTCGGTTTGCAATCTTTCGGCTTGATAGTGGAGACGCACGAGGGGAGACCGACCAAAATCGAGGGGAACAAAGATCATCCCTCCACTCGCGGCTTGGCAGATCCCTTCATTTTGGCATCGATTCTCGAACTATACGATCCGGATCGCTCGCAAAAAGTCATGAACAACGGCTCCGTCTCCGATTGGAGCGACTTCGATTCTTACTGGAAAATTATTTTCGATACGCATTTGGCCGACAGAGGAAAAGGGCTGGCAGTAATCGGTTCGTCGTTCAACTCCCCCACATTGCATCACCTGCGGCGGCGGTTTCTCGATACTTTCCCCGAAGCGCATTGGATCGCTTATGAACCGATCTCCGATGAAAATATCTTGCGGGGAGTCGAGGCGGCAACGGGAGAGCCGCAGCTCCCCGAATATTCATTCGACCGCGCCCGCATCATTTTGTCGCTCGATTGCGATTTCCTCGGTTCCGAGACGGGAGCGATAAAAAACGCGGCGAATTTCGCCCGCTCCCGCTATCCTGATATCGAGTCGAACGCAATGAACAGGCTTTATTGCGTGGAGGGCAATCATTCGATCACCGGCGCCATGGCCGACCATCGGCTGGCTCTGCCGCCCTCGAAAGTCGAAATTTTCCTGCTGATGCTGATCGACGGACTGAAACGGCTCGATTTGAGTCTGCCGGCAAAAATCCCCTCGGCCGACATTACCATTGAGTTTGATCGGAAATTCGTCGAGGTTCTGGCGGCCGATTTATTCGCCAATAAAAATCATGCCTTGATTTGCGCCGGAAAAACCCAGCCGCCGACAGTACATGCTCTGGTTTGCCTTTTGAACTCGCTCTTGAATCCCGAAAATGAGTTGGTCCGTTATAACCGGCTGCCGTATGCTCTGATCCCCGATACCGTGGCTTTCAATTCGTTGATGACGCAGATCAAGGCCGGACATATTTCGACCTTGATAATGCTCGATACCAATCTTGCCTATTGCGCCCCGGCCGATATTGATTTTGCCCAAGCGGTCGCCGGCGTCCGGAATAAAATTCACTTCGGAACCTATTACGATGAAACCGCGGCGCTTTCCAACTGGCATCTGCCTGCGGCACATTACCTTGAAAGTTGGGGAGACGCTGTCTCAATTGATGGTGTGCGCAGTGTCGCGCAGCCGCTGATCGCTCCCCTTTACGGCGGCCGCTCTGTCGTTGAAATCGCTGCACAACTGGCTGCCGGCCAACCCGAAAACGGCTATGAAATCGTCCGTCGGACATGGCGCGGCATAATCGAGGATTCATTCGAATTCAATTGGCGGAAAGTGCTTCACGATGGTTTTTATTCAGAATCGACGCCGAATGTCGCCAGGCCGGATTTCACCCCATTGGGAAAATATCTTGCCGCCGAACCTTTCTCATCGGCTCCCGATATCCGGCACGGTCTGGAGTTGACTTTCATCCAATCACCGAGCACTTACGATGGCCGCTATGCCAATCTGAGTTGGCTTCAGGAGCTGCCCGATCCGGTGACTAAAATCACCTGGGACAATCCCGCCCGCATCGGCGCCGCTTTGGCCCGAAATCTCGATTTACGCGACGGCGATATGATCGCTGTGAACAATCAAGGAGCCGTTCTTGAGCTTCCGATTATCGTTACTCCCGGAATCGCAGACGGAGTGATTGTAATCGAGCTTGGCTATGGCAGAACGGCCGTCGGCAGGGTGGGTAACGGCGTCGGTTTCAATACGTTTCGGCTCCGACGTTCCCAAGACCCGTATTTCGTCAACGGGGTAGCGGTCGCCAAAACCGGAGGCCGATACAAATTGGTCTGCACTCAGGAACATCACTCCATGAAGGGCAGGCCGCTGATCCGTCAAGCGGACCTCGCTTATTTCCGTTCCCATCCGGAATTCGCCTCCGAAATGGTCGAGCACCCTCCGCTGAAATCGCTCTGGAAAGAACCCGAATTAACCGGCGACTATCAATGGGGGATGGTGATCGATCTTAATTCCTGCATAGGATGCGGCGCCTGCACGATCGCATGTCAGAGCGAAAACAATATCCCCGTGGTCGGCAAAGAAGGTGTGGCCCGGGGGAGAGAGATGCACTGGATCAGAGTCGATAGGTATTTCAGCGGTTCGGCCGATTCGCCGGACATGTTGTTCATGCCGGTCCCTTGCCAGCATTGCGAAAACGCTCCTTGCGAACAGGTCTGTCCGGTTCAGGCGACAGTCCACGACCATGAAGGCTTGAACGCCATGGTCTATAACCGTTGCGTGGGGACCCGCTATTGTTCCAATAATTGTCCTTATAAAGTGCGCCGCTTCAACTTCTTCAATTACACCAAGTCGATGCCCGAAACGCTGAAAATGCTGCAAAATCCCGATGTCACCGTCAGATCACGCGGCGTTATGGAAAAATGCACCTATTGTATTCAGCGAATAAATCGGGCTAAAATTTCCGCCAAAATCGAAAACCGCCGAGTCAGCGACGGCGAAATACTGACCGCCTGTCAGCAGGCGTGTCCGACCAACGCCATAACTTTCGGAGATATATCCGATAGCGCAAGCCGGGTCAGCAAAATGAAATCCGACCCGCGCAATTACGAGCTGCTCGCAGAATTGAACAATCGGCCGCGCACCAGCTATCTTGCCAGAATCAAGAATCCCAATCCCGCGCTCGTCGATAACCATGACACTATTCCGCTTCAGCGTCAAGACGAAAGGAAATCGAGTTGAGCAGCGACATCCGCGATAGCCTTCGTCATCATTCCACCGAAACCGCATTGGTGACCGGCAATCCGACTTTCGCCGGAGTAACCGCGGATATCAGCGCCATCGCCGAATCAAAAACGCCGCGGGCATGGTATATCGCCATAGCCATAACCGGATCTTTGGCGCTGATGTTCTTCGGGCTGATTGTCCACCTGATTTTAACCGGTCTCGGCGTCTGGGGCATCAACATCCCCGTCGGCTGGGGTTTCGCCATCATCAATTTCGTTTTCTGGGTGGGGATCGGCCACGCCGGAACTCTGATTTCCGCCATTCTCTTTTTATTACGCCAGCGCTGGCGCACCTCCATAAATCGGTTCGCCGAGGCGATGACCCTTTTTGCCATCATGTGCGCCGGAATTTTCCCGGCCATACATGTCGGCCGCCTCTGGGTGATCTACTGGATGTTCCCGCTGCCCAACCAAATGGGTGTCTGGCCTAATTTCCGCAGCCCGCTTCTCTGGGACGTATTCGCCGTCGGCACCTATTTCACCTGCTCGCTTTTGTTCTGGTATGTTGGGCTTATTCCTGATCTGGCCACGTTCCGCGATCGGGCGAAAACGAAAATCCGTCGGATCGTATTTGGCTTCCTTTCGCTCGGGTGGCGCGGTGGAAACCGCCATTGGCGCCACTACGAACTGGCCTACTTGATCCTTGCCGGCATCTCGACTCCGTTGGTGCTTTCGGTGCACAGCGTGGTCAGCACCGATTTCTCGGTCAGCCAGTTGCCCGGTTGGCATACAACTATTTTCCCGCCCTATTTCGTCGTCGGCGCCATCTTTTCCGGTTTCGCCATGGTGGTAACTTTGGCGATCATATTAAGAAAGATATTCAAATTGCAAAATTACATCACTTTATTCCATCTCGAAAAAATGAACAAGATCATGCTGGTCACCAGCCTCATGGTCGGCTATGCTTACGCCATCGAGTTCTTCATCGCCTGGTATTCCGGCAATCAATACGAATTATTCACCTTCATAAATCGAGCCACCGGCAATTACGCCTGGGCTTATTGGATCATGGTTTCCTGCAATGTGCTGATACCGCAACTGTTCTGGTCGAAAAAAATCCGTACCAGCATTCCGGCCATGCTGATTATCTCCCTGCTGATCAACGTCGGGATGTGGTTCGAGCGATTCGTAATCGTGGTTACTTCGTTGTCCCGCGACTTTCTGCCGTCGAGCTGGGGAGACTATTCACCCACCATTTTCGATCTGGGACTTTTAGTCGGATCGTTCGGCCTGTTTCTCACTTTGTTCTTGCTGTTTATAAGATTTTTCCCGGTGATCGCCATGTCCGAGGTGAAAACCGTAATCCCCGATGCCGAGGTGCATCGTGAACGATAGTGAGGCGATCTTGACTTTTGCGGAAAATGCGGATAATAGGGAGGACCGCGATCATGGATGCCGATAAGCAGGGAAGAGCCTCGGTGATGCTGGCGCGGTTCGAAAACCCCGGGGCGCTGTTGCATGCGGCAAGCGAACTACACCGCGCCGGCTATAAAAAATACGATTGCCATTCGCCGTTCCCCATACATGGGCTTGATCGCGCGATGGGTTTGTCGCGTTCACGTCTCGGATATCTGGTGGGCCTTTTTGCGATTCTCGGTTTCAGCGGGGCGGTGCTTCTGCAATGGTGGACGCATGCCGTCGATTACCCGACGATTATAAGCGGCAAACCGTATTTCGCTTATCCCGCTTATCTGCCGGTGACTTTCGCTTTGGCGGTTCTTCTTTCCGCATTCGCCGCCGTCATCGGCATGCTGGTATTCAACGGACTGCCCCGATTCAATCATCCGCTTTTTTCCTCCGATCAATTCCGCCGGACGACCGATAATGCTTTCTTCATCGGCGTGGAATCGGCAGATCCGCTGTTCGATATCGAAAAAACCAAACTCTTGCTCGAATCGCTCGGCGGCAGCGATATCGAAATTATTTCCGAACGGGATTGAATACTATGGCTGATAAGAAACCACAATCACGGTTCCTCGACATCGATCGTTTCAATAGACCTGTTGTCCTTGCGTTGTCGCTCTTGCTTGTATGCGTCATCGTCTCCGGTTGCTATCGTGGCAGTCTCTCCGATAAGCCACCGATCCACCCGAATCAGAATATGGATTCGCAGCAAAAATACAAAGCGCAAGCCGAAAGCCGCTTCTTCGCCGATAGATCGACCATGCGGATCCCACCGGCCGGAACGGTCGCCCGTGGACAGCTGCATGAGGATTCGGCATTTTTCAGGGGTGTCGATAATCAGGGCAAGCCGCTCGAAAATCTGCCTATGCCGATCACCTTAGACCTTATGCACCGGGGCCGCCAGCGCTATGATATCTATTGCTCGGCATGTCACGGTCGGCTGGGCGATGGGCGTGGGATGGTTGTCAGACGGGGCTATCCGCCGCCGCCGGCCTTCACCGACGATCGCCTTCTTGGCGTCAGCGATGGGCATATTTTCCGGGTCATCACCGAGGGCTTGCGCAATATGCCTGCATACAAATACCAGATTCCTCCCGCCGATCGCTGGGCGATAGTCGCTTATTTGCGGGCTTTGCAGCGAAGTCAGTCCGCCCGATACACCGATCTGCCCGATTCCGTGAAAGGAATTTTGAAGTGACGCTCATGAAATTCGATGACGTTTCATACCGGCTTCAGGATGACGGCGGCCTTGCCCGCCGGGCGCTTATCGCAGGTCTCGCCGGTTTTTGCGTATCCGGCTTTCTGGCTTTTTATGATGTCGAGCATTTATTGCAGTCGTATTTGACCTCATTTATCTATTGGCTTACTTTGGCTTTGGGCGGCTTTTTCTTCGTCATGCTTCATCATCTTACCAATTCGACCTGGAGCGTGGTCTTGCGCCGATTGGCTGAAAGAGCGGCTTCGGTATTGCCCGTTTTGGCGATTCTTTTTTTGCCAGTTTTGATCGGCTTGAAATCGATTTTCCCCTGGACCGATGAATCAGTCATGGCCGGCGAAATAATTCGTCATAAATCGCCTTATCTGAATCCGCCGTTTTTTATCATAAGGTCTATTCTGTATTTCGCCGCCTGGATTGGCGTTTCGCAGTTTTTGATTCGATTGTCCATCGAACAAGATTCGGGTGGAACCCCCGGGATCACCCGAAAATTCCGCGCCGTCAGCGCCCCCGGGATTCTGATTTTCGCCGTGACCGTCACCTTTGCCTCTTTCGACTGGATCATGTCGCTCGATCCCCATTGGTATTCGACCATTTTCGGAGTTTATCTGTTTTCCGGGAGCCTTCTCGCCGGCCTTTCATTTTTGACCTTTATGGCAATCTATTTTAGGGGAAAAGGCGTGCTCGACAAATCGATTACCGAAGAACATTACCTTGATCTGGGACGCCTGTTGTTCGCCTTCACCGTATTCTGGGCATATATCGCGTTTTCGCAATATTTCCTCATTTGGTATGCCAATATACCCGAGGAGACGATTTGGTTCGCTCATCGCTGGGAGGGGTCATGGAAATACTTCAGCCTGCTTATAGTGTTCGGGCATTTCGTTCTGCCATTTTTCGTTTTAATTTCCCGCCCGGCCAAACGCAGTCGGACCGTTCTCGGATTTATCGCCGTCTGGCTGCTGTTCGTTCACTGGGTCGATATCTACTGGCTTATCATGCCCAATTTCGCCGAACACGCCGCCCGGATCACCTTGTTCGACTTTTGCACCTGGATCGGTGTCGGCGGCATCATGATTTGGAGGCTGCTACAGTCGTTGAAATCGGCGCCGCTGGTGCCTGTCGGCGATGAGCGCCTCGAATCGTCCCTTAAAATTACCACCGGATGAAACCATGAACACGTTGAACGAAAACGATAAACAGACTCAGGGTTATGAATCCCGTGATATAAACCTCAAGCTGGTGATCGCCGTCGGCCTGACCGGGGTCATGCTTCTGGTCCTCGTTCTGATCGGTCTCGATCAGTATTTCACGGCCGTCACCGAAAAGCAGATTGAAGAAGCCGTCTTGGTACCGGTCTCCAAAGACCTTTTGGCCCTTCGCGCTCACGAGGACTCCTTGCTCGATTCATACGGGGTCGTCGATTCCGCACGGGGAATCTACCGCATTCCCATAGACAGCGCGATCGCTCTGCTGGTAGCTGAAAATCGTGACGGCCGAACCAAGCCCGCCGCGAATTCGAACGGGCAACGTAATATCGATCCACGGAGTAAACGCTGAATGACACGCCGGTCGCTGACTGAACATCGCGGATTCTCGGTTTTGATAATAGCCGTATTGATTTCACTGCTCGGATATTCTTTTTCCATCGGTCAGGTCGCCGATCTGAAGCCCCAAGCGCTGCAACGAATCGATGTCGAGGAGCATCTGGGCGGCTTTATTTCCCTCTATGCCGCTTTCACCGATGATGCCGGCGATTCGGTTGTTCTTGCGCGTTATTTCAACCGAAATCACCCGGTGATCCTGGTACTGGCCTACTATACTTGCCCGATGTTATGTAATCTTGTCATGAACGGTTTGGCCGACGCCCTGAAGCCGCTCGATCTCACCGCCGGAAAAGACTATTCGATCGTAACCGTCAGCATAGATACCACCGAAACCGCCGAACTGGCCGCGGCCAAAAAAGCAAATTACCGCAAATACCTCGCCGATGACACAATCGCCGACAATTGGCACTTCTTGGTCGGGCGGGGCGCCGATATCGAAATTTTGGCGAAATCCGTCGGTTTCCGTTACTTCTACGACGAAAAGCAAAAACAATACGCCCACGCCGCCGTTCTAACGATATTGTCGCCGCAGGGGGAAATCAGTCGTTACCTCTACGGTATCGAATATAAAACTCAGGACCTGAAATTCGCCCTGCTCGAGGCCGCCGATGGCAAAGTCGGAAGCGCCACCGACCGCCTTTTGCTTTATTGCTATCATTACGACCCGCAGGCGGGCGGCTATGTCCTCTTTGCCGCCAAGCTCATGCGCTTGGGGGGAATCGTCACCGTAGGAGCGCTGGCTTTGACGCTCGGCTTTTTCTGGTTCAAAGAGTTTAGGAAAAAGCGGATCGGATCGGCTAAGATCGTTTGCTGAATCGAAATAATAGTGGATGGATTATCGATGGATTCGTTGAATAACATATTCATGCCGCCGCAGGCCTCTACGGTGGCCGGCGATGTCGATAGGCTGTTTCATTTTATATTCTATATCACTCTGTTCTTTTTCATACTTATCGTTTCCCTCATCGTCTTCTTCTCGATCCGCTATCGACGGAAAAAGGCGGGCGAAACCACTTCCGGAATCGCCCATAACACCGCCCTCGAACTCCTCTGGACCATAATCCCGGCCATACTCGTTATCATCATTTTCGCCTGGGGCTTCAAGGCTTTCATCCGCATGAGTATCGTCCCCAAAGACGCCATCGAAATCAAAGTCACCGCCCAGCGCTGGATGTGGAAATTCGATTACCCCGATGGTCTGACCAGCATAAACGAGCTGGTGGTCCCTCTGGGCAAGCCGGTGAAACTGCTGATGTCATCCACCGACGTCATACACAGCTTCTACGTGCCGGGATTTCGAATAAAAAAGGACGTCTTGCCCAACCGTTACACGATCGCCTGGTTCGAGGGAACCGCGGAGGGGACATTTGATCTTTATTGTGCTGAATACTGCGGCAAAGGACATTCGGAGATGCTCGGGAAAGTGAGAGTGGTGCCCGAAAACGATTACCGAAATTGGCTGGCCACGGCGGCCGCTGCCGATCAAAGCGTTCCTCTCGAACAGCTCGGTTCCAACCTATTCGTCTCGCGCGCCTGTAATACCTGCCATTCAGTCACCGGTGCCCGCAGCGTCGGGCCGACTTTTCTCGGTCTGTTCGGCCACGAGGTACAATTGACCGACGGCGGCCGGATTATGGCCGATGAAAACTATCTGCGGCGCTCGATTCTCGAACCTCAAGCCCAGATAGTAACCGGATTCCAACCGGTCATGCCGACTTATCAAGGCATTCTTTCCGACCGTGAAATCGATGCCCTGATCGCTTATATAAAATCGCTTGGAAAAGAGTAGCCCATGGAAAATGCGAACAAAATCAATTACTTGAATCACCCCCGCGGGATCATCTCCTGGCTGACCACGCTCGACCATAAGCGCATCGGAATCCTGTATCTGGCCACGGTGATGTTTTCCTTTCTGCTCGGCGGCGTTTTCGCGCTGTTGATCAGAATCAAGCTCGTCGTGCCGGGTGAATTCTTGATGAGCGCCGAGGCCTACAACCGCGTCTTCACCCTCCACGGAGCCATAATGATCTTTCTTTTCATTATCCCGTCGATTCCCGCGACGCTTGGCAATTTCGCCCTGCCCATGATGATCGGCGCCCGCGACGTCGCTTTCCCCAGACTCAATCTCGCCAGTTGGTATATTTACGTGGCCGGGGCGGTCTTCGCCGTCTATTCCATGGTCCACGGCGGCGCCGACACCGGATGGACGTTCTACACGCCTTACAGCACCATGACCACCAGCTCGGTCATCTCCATGACTTTGGGCGCGTTCATCCTCGGTTTCTCCTCGATTTTCACCGGCATTAATTTTATCGTAACCATACACAAACTACGCGCCCCGGGACTGACCTGGTTCAAATTGCCCCTTTTCGTATGGGCGCTATACGCCACCGCCATAATCCAAATTCTGGCCACCCCCGTGCTCGGCATCACCTTGCTGCTTCTGATTCTCGAACGCGCTTTCTCGATCGGCGTATTCAACCCCGCCTTGGGCGGCGATCCCGTACTATATCAGCACTTCTTCTGGTTCTATTCCCATCCTGCGGTTTATATCATGATTCTGCCGGCCATGGGGATAGTCAGTGAACTGATTTCGGTATTCTCCCATAAAAAAATATTCGGCTACAAGGCTATCGCCTTCTCCAGCTTCGGTATAGCCTTCATCAGCTTTCTGGTTTGGGGACATCACATGTTTACCAGCGGGCAGTCGGATCTCGCCTCGATGATTTTTTCGTTTCTCACTTTTCTGGTGGCGATCCCATCGGGCATTAAAGTGTTCAATTGGCTGGCCACTCTCTACAAAGGCTCGATATCGTTCGAAACGCCGATGCTATATGGACTATCGTTTTTGTTCCTTTTCACCATCGGCGGCCTCACCGGCATGTTTTTGGGCGCTCTGGCCACTGATGTTCATCTGCACGACACTTATTTCATCGTCGCTCATTTCCACTATGTCATGTTCGGCGGCACGGTGATGGCGTTTTTCGGCGGACTGCATTATTGGTGGCCCAAGATTTGGGGTAAGATGTATAACAAAACCTGGGCGGTGATAGCATGGATTTTCACTTTCGTCGGATTCAATATTACTTTTTTCACCCAGTTCATCCTCGGTTCGCGCGGCATGCCGCGGCGTTATTATTCTTATCCTGCCAAATACGAAGGTCTCCATGAAATCTCCACTGCCGGCTCGATCATTCTGGGCGTCGGAATGTTGATAATGGCGATCTACCTGATCTCATCGCTTTTCCGCGGTAAACCCGCTCCCGCCAACCCATGGAATGCGCTGACGCTCGAATGGCAAACCGAATCGCCGCCTCCGGCCGCCAATTTCGCCGTCACGCCGACCGTCACCCACGGATTTTATGATTACGACAAAATCACCGCGAACCCCAAAAACGAATCTTGACCTATGAACGAACATTCGCCGAATCAACCGGGACTGGCACATCACTTCTCTACGCCGCAGCAGCAGAAAGAATCGGCCAAATTGGGCCTATGGATTTTCTTGGTCACCGAGGTATTACTTTTCGGCGGGCTGTTCGTCGCCTATGGCGTATTCCGCGCTTGGAATCCGGACATGTTTCACAACGCCCATCGCGCTCTCAATGTCGTTTTGGGCGGCCTCAACACCGTGATTCTTATATCCAGCTCGGTGACTATGGCCCTGGCGATCCGCAGCATCCAGCTCGGTAATCGGCGAAATACGGTGCGATTTCTGGTGATCACCATCCTCCTGGCCGCGGCTTTTTTAGTGGTGAAATACTTCGAATACAGCCACAAGATTCATCTCGGCCAATTGCCGGGCAAGTTCTATACTTACCGAGGAATCGAAGGGGTCAATCCGCACCTGTTCTTCACCATCTATTTCGCCATGACCGGACTGCATGCGCTGCATATAATAGGGGGGATGTCGGTTTTAATCTGGATTACCTTGAATACCGCCCGCGGCCGTTTCTCCGCCGACTATTACACTCCGGTGGAACTGGCAGGCCTATATTGGCATTTCGTGGATTTGGTTTGGATTTATCTATTCCCCCTATTGTATTTAATAGGATGATTTTATGGAAATCTCTCACGCAAGAACCGACGATCACGTTACGCCGCTGAAAATCTATCTCGGCACCGGGTCTGCATTGCTTATCTTGACTGCGGTTACGGTTGCCGTGTCGCGTATAAACCTCGGCGGCTGGAACGTAGTGGTGGCCCTGGGTATCGCCACTCTCAAAGCCTCTTTGGTGGCGCTCTTTTTCATGCACTTGCTCTACGACAAGAAAATCTATCTCACCATATTCCTGATCTCCATAGTGTTCCTCGGGGTTTTTCTGATTTTGACCATGTTCGACACCATGGAGCGCGGCACTGTTTATGAAATCCTGGCCAATCCGGTAAATCCCGAGGCGGTGATCTATCAAAACCAACCGGCGGATACCGTCGCCCCCGCCGGGCACGAAGGTCATTAAGATGGCGGGTTCGTCCCACAGCCTTAAAAGCACCGGCCGCTTGCCGATCAAATTCGGGCTATATCTCGGTGCAACGGTGCTGTTGGCTCTGTTGCTGGCGCTTATTTTTATGCGAAATCACTTGGCCGATTCGTCATCGGACCGATTGCCGATACTGGGGCAGGTGCCCGAATTCCGGTTCGTCACCCAATCTAATATTCCCTTCGGAAGTGCCGGACTACTCGGCAAGACCAGCGTGATTTGTTTCTTTTTCACCAGATGCCACAGCATCTGCCCGGTAATGTCCACCAAAATGGCCGAACTTTACAAAGAATATGCCGCTTTTCCAGATATCCAATTCGTCTCCATCGATGTCGACCCCGATTACGATTCGCTGCCGGTGTTGCAAAAATATGCCGCGGCTTTCGGAGTAACCGACGACCGCTGGCTTTTCTTGCGCGGGCCGATCGACGAAGTGGCCGACCTCTCGGAAAACGGATTCATGCTGTCCGCCGATAACTTGCCCGCCGATCATAGCTCGCGTTTCGTATTGGTGGACAGGCAAGCCCGCATCCGCGGCTACTATGACCCTTTCAGCGACTCGAGCTTAATCGAATTGCGGGCGGCGATCCGATCGCTCTCCTCCCGTTAGTCGGGTTGCGGCGATCTCCGAAACCAACTACTCGTTTTTTTCGATTGCGAACGAATTATGAAACAAAATCGTTGTCTCATCGTAAATTCTGCATAAATTAACGAAAACGTTAAACGGAATAGTTAATGTCCGATCGATTGAAAAAAAGCGGCGATCATCACAGCCGACAAAAATTGGTTGAGGCCGCCATCGTCGTTTTCGCCCAGAAAGGCAAACATGGGGCTTGCATGGAGGAAATCGCCGCCCGAGCGGGCTTGAACAAGGCGATGGCCTATTACTATTTCGCCGGCAAAGAAAACCTCTACAAGGCGGCCGTCTACGAAATACTGAAAAAAATCTCCCTGCAAATCAGCACTCGCCTCCAAGAGTCGGCCGACGAATCACTCTCGCCGATTGAACGCATGAAACGGGTGGTGGCCGCCCATGTCGAATCGTTTTCCCAGCATGGCGATTATTCCAAAATAGTCATGGAGGCGCTCATAGATAACCCCGATCATGTCCACGCGGCCATAGCCCAGGTGCGCCACGAATGCCGCCAATCGATCGCCGACCGTTTTCTCGAAATCTTGAACGATGGTCGCAGGAAACACCAATTCCGCGACCTCGATCCGATTCAAACCCTCGTCAGTTTCATGGGCATGAACCTGATATATTTCATCGGCCATCCCATCGCCCGGGCTATGCTCGACCTTTCCAAGAGCCAGGAACGCGAATTTCTTAAACGACGTCCCGATTGCGTCATAGATCTTTTGCTCAACGGCATCGCCACCGAAAAAACACGCTATTCCCGTAAAAAACCGGTCAGAAAATGAAACGAACTCCGACGAAGAATCCCACCCGACTCGAATTTTCAGACGAACTTAGTCGACGCGCGGAAAAAGTTGACGATTTATTAACGCGGATCCACGGTGATAAAAAATTCCGGCCGGGGGTCGATCCGCTGACCGAATTGATTTTTACGATCCTTTCGCAAAATACCAATGACAATAACCGTGACCGTGCTTTCGCCGCGCTCAAGAAGGCTTATCCCACCTGGGAAGATGTCGCGGCCGCCGATACTCGAACGATCGCCCAAACCATAAGACCGGCCGGACTCGCCGAAATCCGCGCCCGACGCATAAAAGAGGTTCTTCGCAAAATCAAGAAAGACGGCCGCTATTCCCTCGATTTCATTCGCGGCTGGAAGGACCAGGAGATCGTCGAATTCCTCACCTCGCTACCCGGCGTCGGACGAAAAACCGCCGCCTGTGTCATGGCATTCTCGCTGGGCAGAAATGTCATGCCCGTAGATACCCACGTCTTTCGAGTCGCCGGCAGAATCGGCATTCTGCCCAAAGGGATCTCCCCGGATAAGGCGCACGATTATTTCGCCCGCTTCGCCGATAAACTATCGCTCTACCGATTTCATCTGAATCTGATTGCCCACGGGAGGGTCGTTTGTCGCAGCCGCAACCCGCTCTGCCGAACCTGCCGCTTGAATCATTCGTGTGATTACTTTATGAAATCGAAATTAGAGGAAAATAAATCGAATTGTCGATAACAGGAGATTTTGAGATGGATAATGTAAATGTGATTAGGGTCGGTTTTATCGCTCCCCGGTTCCAACTGCCCGATTCGAATTTCGAAATGGGCGATCCCATCGATCGCTCCGGGGATCGTTACACTCTGCTTGCATTTCTCAACCCCGACGACAACGGAGTAGGGATCGTCTCCAATTTGCAGAAAGGGCTGCCGCGTTCCGCCTCCGGGTTCGAATATAAAATATCGATCATTATGCCCCTGAAAAGCCGACAGGCGGACGAGTTCAAAAAGAAAAACCGCCTTGATTTCCGATGCTTTTGCGATCACGATCTTAACGCCGGCAGATTGTTCAGCGTCGTAAACACCGCCTCGGCCAGGCCGGCCTACCACCCGATCGCGTTCTGTATCGGCCACGAGGGTTCAGTGAGGCATCGGGCGGCTCTCGAATTACCGACTGATGTCGATAAATTGCGCAAGGAGCTGGCGGCCCTGGTCTGATTAGGCCGGAACGTTCGGACGGTCGACCTCGACAGGCAATATCCGCGGGAAAGGAATTGGCGTGAGGAAAACGATTTTTGCTTTTTGGATCGCTTTATTGATCACTGGAACATCGGCGGCTCAGATGGATCTCACTCTCGAGCAGGCAATCCAACTCGGATTGCAAAACAACGAGGAGTATCTGCGGGCCGTCAAGGAACATGAAAAGGCGGGATGGCGGGTTACGGAGGCCCAGTCGTCCGCATTGCCGCAATTGGAAGCTTCCCTGAATTATGTCCGCAACTGGGAATTACCCACGTTTGTCGTGCCTTTCGGCGATGACGGTCCTCAGGAAGTCAAATTCGGTACTACCAACAGCTACACCGCGGGATTGACTTTGACGCAGCCGATATATATAGGCGGCAAGGTATTCACCGCGCTTAGTATCGCTAAGACATATAAGAAACTTACTCAGGAACAGTTGCGCCTGGCCCGGCAAAATCTCCAATTACAAGTAATCAAATCGTTCTACGCCGCGATCATGGCCGATGAATTACTGAGAGTCGCCGCTCAGGCCGAAAAATTGGCCGCCGAGGGCCTCGAGGTCACCCGCAAGCTGTTCGCTCAAGGCCTGGTTTCCGATTACGAGGTGTTAAGGGCTCAGGTGCGGTTGGCCAACGCCCGCCCCAATAGAATCGATGCCGAGGCCGGCGCCGAGTTGGCCTATAAAAATCTCAATAACCTGATCGGCCTGCCGGTCGACAGCAAACCGCGGTTGGTTCAAGACCCGCAAATCGATCGCTACCTGCTGCCGCACTTTGATCTCGATTCGGCTCGTATGGCCATGCTCGAAAAACGACCGGAAATCAAGATGGCCCGCTACCAAAGCGAAATCTACAAAAAAGCCGTATCTATCGCCTGGGGCGGCTGGCGCCCGTCGATCTTTTTTCAAACTTCTTTGCAATATCAGGCACAGAGCGATCTTGATCGTTTCCCCGGCTCCGACGATTTCAAGCGAAGCTCCTATTCCGGTATCGCCATAACCATCCCGATTTTCGATTCCTGGCGGACCGTCTCCCAGGCCAAACAGGCGAAAATCGACTTGGCCAATTCACGCCTTTCCGAAACCGAACTCGAAGAAAATCTCATTTTGGAGCTCGAGCGATGCTGGTACGATTATCAAAAAGCCCGCGAGAACTTGACCGCCGGATCGGAAACGGTGGAAATGGCTCGCCGCGGACTCGACATCGCCCGCTTGAGATTCGAAAACGGAGTCGGAACCCAACTCGAAATGTTCGACGCCGAGGTTGCCCTGACCGCGGCCGAAACCAATAAAATCATCGCTTTCAACAATCTCGTGACCGGGCTTGCCGCTTTGCTGAAAGCCCTCGGTGAAGAAGATTTGATAAGGTAGGTGGCGCTTATGAAATTAAATGGCATTTATCTGATTTTCCCTCTGGCTTTGCTGATAGCTTGCGGCGGAGGAAAGGACACCGCTCCCGTTGTTCCTCGAGTGGCGGTTAAGGTCGCTCCCGCCCGATTGTCCGATATCACCGTCTCCAAATCGTTCGCCGGCACTCTCGAGGGCGCCCGGCAGGCGAAAATCTATGCGATCATTCCCGAACGGGTCGTCGAAATCCCATTTCCAGAGGGCAGCCGCGTGGAAAAGGGTCAGCCGGTCATTCTGCTCGATAAACTCGGTGTAAACTCGCGTTACCATCAGGCGCAGGCGGTTTTTCGCCAGGCCAAGGACAATTTCGAAAAGATCTCCCGCTTGTTCGAACAAAAAGCCGTGTCCGAACATGATTACAACAGCGCCCGAACCGCCTTCGAGGTAGCCCAAGCCGATTTCAGCGCCGCCCGCGAATCGGTCGAACTTACCTCGCCGATCGATGGCGTCATCACGGACATCGTAGTAAATATCGGCGAACAGGTCCCGCTCGGCCTGCCTTTGGCGACGATCGCCTCCACCTCGAAAATGAGAATGACCATATACGTGAATTCCGCCGATATCGCCAAAATCGAATCGGGACAGAGCGCTCGGGTGACGGTCGATGGCGACAGCCCGGTGGAGGCCCGGGTCATCGAAAAGGCGCGCTCGGCTGATCCCGAAACCAGATTGTTTCGAGTCGAAATCGAAATGGAAAATCCCGATGGTCACCTCAAACCCGGCATGTTCGCCAAATGCCAGTTGATATTGGATAATCTCAAAGGTGTCCTCGCCGTGAAAAACAGCGCCCTGTTCTCGGAAGAAGGTATCGCCAAGGTCTATGTCGTCGCCCGCGACACCGCCTTCGCCAGATCGATCGAAATCGGTCCCACCGATGGCGATGAAACCCAGGTTTTAAGCGGGCTCGAGCAGGGCGAATTGGTGGTCGTGGTGGGTAAAGGCAATCTGCGCGATCGTACACCCGTAATCGTTTCAACCGAGGAGTCCGCCGATGTATCTCGCTGATACGGCAATCAAGAGGCCGGTGTTCGCCACCATGGTGATCCTCGCCCTGGTGGTCCTCGGACTCGCCTCGTTCTTCAAAATGAACGTGGAGCTGTTCCCCAATGTCGATTTCCCGTTCGTGGTCGTGATGACCGTCTATCCGGGAGCCAGCTCCGAGGCCGTCGCCACCGATGTCACCAAAAAAATCGAAGACGTCGTCAATACCATCGCCGGTATTAAGCGCATCATTTCTTATTCACGGGAATCGCTTTCCCAAATCATAATAGAATTCAGCCTCGAAACCGATCCCGATGTCGCCGCCCAGGACGTCCGCGACAAAATCGCCGGAATCGCCGCCGACCTTCCCCGCGATGCTGAGAGTCCGGTCATCCAAAAATACGACCCCGCTTCTCAGCCGATCATCACCATCACCGTATCCGGCGACAGATCCGAAAAAGAATTGACTGGATTCGCTAAAAACTTCCTGAAACGCCATCTCGAAACTGTTCCCGGTGTGGGCTCGGTCGAAATCATCGGTGGCAGCGAAAGAGAAATCCAGATATTGCTCGATCTCGATAAAATCAACGCCCTCGATATCACTCCCGATGAAGTCGCCGCCGCCGTCAGAGCCGCCAATCTCGAACTCCCCGGCGGCAAATTGAATCAGGGCCAAACCGATCTTATGGTCAGGGTCATGGGACGAGCGGCTTCCCCGGAGGAACTGTCCCGAATCATCGTTCGCAACTCGAACGGAAAAATAATCAGACTTCACGATATAGCGGACGTCGTTGATGGCGTCAAAGAGCGCAATGGTCTGTCCCGCCTCAACGGCAATCCGGCCATCTCGATGGCTCTGATCAGGCAATCGGGAGCAAACATCGTGGCCACCGCCGAGGGAATCAAGGAAAGGCTCAAGGAAATCGAAAAAGATATCCCCACCGGAGTCAAGACCGAAATCGTCGAGGATAACTCGATTTTCATACGCGAATCCATAGACGACGTGGTGGTCAATCTGATTTACGGCGGCCTCTTGGCGGTCTTCGTTATTTTCCTGTTTCTGGCCAATATCCGATCCACCATCATTTCGGCGTTGGCTATTCCGACCTCGATCATCAGCACCATCTTTCTGATGAACGCATTCGGCTTCTCGATAAACATGATGACATTGCTCGGTCTTTCGCTGGCCGTGGGGTTGCTCATAGACGACGCCATCGTCGTGATCGAAAATATCTACCGCCATCTCGATAGCGGCGAATCACCGATGGCCGCCGCCCGCAACGCCACCGCCGAAATCGGCTTGGCTGTCATGGCCACTACCTTCTCGATCATGGTCGTTTTCATTCCGGTCGCCTTCATGTCGGGCATAATCGGGCGCTTCTTCTATCAATTCGGCATCACGGTTGCCGGTGCGGTGCTGGTATCATTATTCGTCGCCTTCACACTCACCCCGATGCTGTCGTCGCGCTGGCTGAAAAAAGAAGAACAAATCGGCGAATCCAAACCGGGACTTATCAATCTCCCCGGCAACATGGTGAAATTCATGTTACGCAACTGGCACCGATTTTTCAAAAACCTCGACGGCCGTTACAGGACGACTTTGAACTGGGTGCTTGAACACCGTTTGGCCACCTTGGCTCTGGCGACTATTCTTTTCATCATTGCTCTGGGCGCAGGCAAATTCATCGGCAGCGAGTTTCTGCCTCAAACCGATCAGGCGCAGTTGGTGATCACTTTCAAATCGAGCCCCGACGAATCGCTCGATTACACTGCCCGGCTGGCCGCCGACATAGAGGGAAAATTGAAAAAATATCCGGAGGTGGTAAGCATCCTCACTCGTATCGGTGGCAGCAACCGAAACGTCAACGAAGGCGATATTTTCGTAAAACTTAACCCGAAAAACGAGCGAGCCAAATCCGTCTTCCAGCTTATTCCCGAAATCAGAAAAGACCTCTCGACGATCGCCGGTCTCAGCATCCAGGTCGCCACGGAGCGCGGCGAGGGGGGAAGCCAGCAGCAATTGGAATACTCGATCAGAGGGCCGGAGCATGAGGTTGTCCGCAGGCTGGCCGACGAATTGGAGGACCTGTTGCGCCAAGCCCCCGGAGCGGTCGACATCTTGAACAGCGAAAAGCAGGGAAGACCCGAACTGCAAATTCATGTCGATCGTGACATCGCCAACGATCTCGGACTTTCCATAGGCGCCATCGCAGGCACCGTGCGCAATTTGATAGACGGCGTCGATATCTCCCGGCTCAAGGAAAACGACGAAGAATACAATATCAGGTTGATGCTTCACCCGAAATATCGTCGCAATATTGACGACCTTGCGCAAATACGGATATTTTCCACGAAAGACGTCAAAGGCGGAAATGCACATTTCGAGTTGGGCAACGTCGCCACGCTGAAATTCGCCTCCAGCCCCACCGACGTCCGCCGTTACGACCGCCAACGCTCCGCTTCCGTCGGCTGCAATCTCGCCGAGGGTTACGTCTTGAGCGATGTCTCGAATTTCGTGACCGCCAACCTGTCCAAAATCAATATCCCGCCGGGGTATAAAATCGAAATCGTCGGCGCGGGCGAAATCATGGCCGAATCGTTCAGCAACATATTCACCGCCCTTATTCTGGCTATTATTTTCATCTACCTGCTTTTGGCCTCCCAATTCGAGTCATTCGTCGATCCCTTGGCCATTATGCTGTCTTTGCCGCTGGCCGTGGTCGGCGCACTGTTCCTGCTTTTGATATGGCGCTCGACTTTCTCGATCATGTCACTTATCGGAATCGTCTTGCTCATGGGACTGGTGACCAAAAACGCAATCCTGCTCATCGATCTCACCAAACAGCTCCGCCGCAAAGGAATGCCCCGAACCGAGGCCCTGCTGACCGCTGGACCGATCCGACTCAGGCCTATCTTGATGACCACATTCGCCATGATTTTCGGTGCCTTGCCGCTTGCTTTCGGACTCGGGCCGGGCGCCGAATTCCGAGCGCCGATGGCCAGGGCTATTATAGGAGGCTTGATTTCGTCGACGCTTCTGACTTTGGTCGTCGTGCCGGTTGTCTATACCATCCTCGATGATATCGTAAAACGCCTTACCGGCCGCGAAACGGTGGCGATCGAAACCGCCGGAACCGCAGCCGTTGAATCCGGGTTGCCTGCTGAAACGACGGCCGACTGATGCGAACCTTATGCCTCGAATTCCCGCCGCCCTCTAAACTTTACGCCGATTACAAGGCCGGGCGGCTGAAAGAGCTCTTTGCGACTGCATACGACCAGCCTCGATCGATTTTTTCGACGGTCTCGGAGATCGATGCCCGGGCATACCCGCGCAGCGCCCTTCGCGATATTCTGATTCGTCAAAACGCCGAGTATGAGGCCGGCCGCGAAACCATGGCCGCCATTGAATCTTTGGCTGATACGCGGACGCTATGCGTCTTCGCAGGCCAGCAGCCGGGAATGCTTCTTAGCCCCATGTATATCATCTATAAAGCGCTCGCCGCCGCTAAGCTCGCCCGGCATTACGAGTCTTTGCTTAAAAGAAAGGTGATTCCTTGTTTTTGGATAGCCAGCGATGATCACGATTTCGCCGAAATCAACTCGACCGCTTTTCCCGAAAGAAACGGCTCCTCGATCAAATTCGAATATAACCCATCCACGATTCTGCCCAAATCGCCCCTCGATTCGATTATCCTCGACGACCGGATCGTCGAATTCATCGATGCCCTGACCGCCGAACTTCCCGATTCGGAATTCAAACCGGCGCTTCTTGAAAATATCCGCGATTGCTACGAACCGGGGGAGAAGCTGACTGCAGCGTTCGGCAAGCTGTTCATGAAATTCCTCGGCAAATGGGGCATCGTTCTCGTCGATCCGAACGCACCGGGCATGAAAAGCCATTTCGCCGCAATTTTCGCAGCCGATTTAAAAGAACATAGGCGTTCTTTCGAAATATACGAGAAAAGATCGCAGACTCTGGTCTCCGCCGGTTATCACGCGCAGGTTCACAAGACCCCTCGTCAGCTGAGTTTATTTTATCACTCCCCCCAACGATTCAATATCCTCACCGAGGGCGATAATTTCATCGCCGACGGCGCCGACCACCGCTGGTCTGCCGCGGAATTGCAAGATTTGATATCTGCACACCCGGAATCGTTTTCCCCCAACGTTCTGCTTCGACCCATCGCCCAGTGCCACGCTTTCCCGGTCGTCGCGCAAATCGTGGGACCCTCCGAATTGGCTTATTTCGCGCAAATCGATCCCTGGTTCGAGCTTTTCGGTATCCCTCACCCGATAATTTTTCCCCGACCCGGTGCCACCTTGATAGAGCCGCACATCGCCCGGATTTTGCAAAAATATGATATTGAACCAACCGAACTGAAAGCCGATCCCTACGCCCTGGGCGGAAAGGTGATCGAACGTCTGTTCCCGGCCGAGTCCGCCGATAATCTCACATTCCTGACTTCGGACTATTGCCGCAATCTCGAAAATCTGGCGGCGCAGCAACAAGCAGGCAATGCCGAAAGCGCCAATCTGCTTCTCAATTTCCGCAAAAAAATCGATTTCGAATCCCATGAGCTCGCCAGAAAACTCAAATCGTCCAATAAAAAAAGGCACAATGAAATCATCGCTCAATTGAAAAAGGCTCACGACTACCTATTCCCCGATAACCAATTCCAGGAACGCCTCGTTTCGCCTGTCTATTATGTCAGCAAATACGGACGATCTATATTTGACACCATAGCCGAAAATCTCGATATTGAACATGCCGCACACGCGGCGATATACTTATGAAGGTCGGCATTATCTGTTATCCGGTAAGAGGTGGTTCGGGGGTGGTCGCCTCCGAACTCGGTATCGGACTCTCAAAAAGAGGCTGTGAGGTTCATTTCTTTTCTTATGAACTTCCTTTTCGGCTCAGCGCGTTCGAGGCCAATTTCATATTTCACGAAATCGATATCACTAACTACCCGCTGTTCAAATACCCCCCCTATACCGAAACACTGGCCGCGCGTCTGGCCGATGAATCTCAACGGCACCGATTCGATATCCTGCACGCCCATTACGCCATTCCCCACGCCTCGGCCGCATTCCTGGCCGCCAAGGTTCTGGGCGCCGATGCTCCCAAAATCGTAACCACCTTGCACGGCACCGATATCACCCTGATAGGTCAGGACCGATCGTTCTACTCGATAACCAGATTTTCGCTCGAGGCTTCCGATGGTCTCACCGCGGTATCCCGGTATCTTCACGATGAAACCAAAACCGTGTTCAATCTGAAAAAAGATATCCGGGTAATTCCGAATTTCGTCGATACAGATCGTTTCCAACCCAAATCTTCGGAATGCGCCCGCAGCCGTTTCGCCAAGCCCGGCGAAAAAATCATCGTGCATATGTCCAATTACCGCCCGGTTAAAAATGCTATCGATGTCGTTCGGATTTTCGACATCGTGCGCAAACGGATTCCATCCCGCCTGTTGCTTGTCGGCGATGGGCCCGATATCGGCAATATCATGAGTCTCGTGCGCGAACTCGGTCTTTCCGACCTCGTGACTTTTCTGGGCAATCAGGACCGCGTTCACGTTATTCTGCCGATAGCCGATCTTTTCCTTTTGCCTTCCGGCTCCGAGGCTTTCGGCCTGGCCGCCCTCGAGGCCATGAGCTGCGGCGTTCCCGTGGTCGCTAGCGAAATCGGGGGCTTGCCCGAGCTGATCGCCGACGGCGTCACCGGATTCCTTGCGCCGGTGAGGGACATCCAAGCGATGGCCGAAAAATCGATGATGATCCTCGAAAGTCCCGATATGGCAAAATCGTTTTCCCAAGCAGCCCGGCAGCTCGTGCTCGAAAAATATAGGATCGGCGATGTAATCCAAAAATATCTCAACTATTACGAGGAAATCATGAATGAATAATCCGCCTCAGCTCGACGTGCTCGCCATAGCCGCCCACCGCGACGACACCGAGATAGTCAGCGGCGGCACCATCATCAAATTAGTGGATCTCGGCTATAAAGTGGGAATCCTCGATCTGACGGCCGGCGAATCGGGAAGCCGCGGCGATTCCGAAACCCGCAGCAAAGAGGCCGATGCCGCTTCCGCGGTTATGGGTCTGGCCTTCCGCCAAAATCTCAATCTGCCCGATGCCGGTCTGTTCGACTCTCAGGAAAACGCCCTTGCCGTTGCCCGCATCATCTGCCGCACTCGCCCCCAATTGGTGATTCTGCCCTATGGCACTCAGCGTCACCCCGATCATACCGCAGCCGGGCTGATAGGTTACCGCGGCTGTTTCTTGGCGGGTCTCGGCAAACTACCTATCGGAAACGAACCTCACCGACCGCGCAAGATCATTTATTCCTGCAGCTTTCAGGAAATAAGACCCACTTTCGTGATCGATATCACGGCTCAATTTCAACGTAAATGCGAGGCGGTCGCCTGCTATAAAAGTCAATTCGAGGAAAAGCCCGGTCAGCGGGAGGTTTATCCGCCGGCAAGAAACATTTTCGATTTCATGGAGATTCAGAACCGCCGCTACGGCTACATGATCGGCGTCAAATACGGCGAGGCGTTTTTTCAAAAAGAGATGCTTGCCGTCGATAACCCGCTGAATCTTCCCGGAAAATCGATTTGATTCTCCTTTTCTTTTTGGCTTGCCTGTAATCCATCGAACGCCTAATTTCCCCTTGGAAGCGGATGGGGTCTGGTGGCCCCCGCGGTCTTCAAAATCGTTGGAAACCGGTGATCCCGGTTTTGGCAGGTTCGATTCCTGTCCCTTCCGCTTTTTTTATGCTCGAAAGAACTTTCGCATTCCCCGCACTTGTTGCGTCATGTCCGCCGTCGGGCGATGACGATCGCGAAAACACCGTTTAATGATGGGTGTCTTCTGTACCGCGATTCTGAAACAATCTCGCTTGAAATTACCGATCTTGCCTACGGCGGCCGCGGCATCGCCAAACTCGATGGCAGAATCGTGTTCGTCGATAACGCACTCCCCGGCGATATCGTCTCCGCCAAAATAACCAGAAGAAGAAAGTCGTATCTTGAAGCGGTTGCCGTTGCGCTCGAAAGCCCTTCGCCTTTTCGTCAGAGCCCGGTGTGCGCCCACTTCGGGGTTTGCGGCGGCTGTCGATGGCAGAATTACGCTTATGACCGGCAGTTGGCCTATAAGGCCGAGCAGCTGAAAAATCAGTTGATTCATCTTGCCGGAATCCCCGACCCTCCGGTCGAACCGCCGCTGGGCGCCCGCAAAATTTACTATTATCGCAATAAAATGGAATTTTCGTTCACTGTCGGAGCCGATGATCAGCTCGTTCTCGGTTTACATCGCTTGGGTTCGTTCCATGATATATTCCAGCTTGACTCCTGCCACCTGCAATCGGAATTATCCAATGAAATCGTCCGCCATGTCCGTGCCGAATCTATTCGCCTGGCTTTGCCCGCCTACGACATTCTGAATAATTCCGGATTGCTGCGGTTTTTGATCGTCCGCGAGGGTAAACATACGGGTGAAGTCATGATTGTGCTCGTCACTTCGGCCGATTATGCCGGATGCGAAAGGAAAATCGTCGGTTTACTCGAATCCACCGCCGCGGAATTCCCTCAAATCAGCGGGTTGTTCTGGATGATAAACAGCCGCAAAGCCAATATCGCCCGCTGGGACCTGTATCCCCCGGGATTCTCGCACGGCCTGATCCAGGGACGGGAATATATTTACGAAAAATTGGGCCGCTATCGATTCAGAATCTCGCCCGACAGTTTTTTCCAGACCAATTCCTATCAGGCTGAGATTCTCTATGACACGGTGATCGAATTCGCCGCTCCCCGAAAAACTGACAAAATGCTCGATCTCTATTGCGGCACCGGCACCATCGCCATATTCCTGGCCGGCGCCGGAGCCCATGTCGTGGGCGTGGAATCCGAAGCGCGGGCGGTTGCCGATGCCCGCCTGAACGCCGCTGAAAACGGCATCGCCGACATCGAATTCGTTCACGCCCCGGTCGAACATTTTATCGCAGGCGCCGAATCCGCCGACATCGTCGTCGTCGATCCACCGCGCGCAGGACTCCATCCGAAAGCGCTTCCGGGGATAGTCAAACTCGATCCCGCCAAGCTCGTCTATGTCTCCTGCAATCCCGCCACACTCGCCCGCGATTTGCGTTTTCTCATAGACAAAGGATTTGAACTCGAACGAACGGTAGCCGTTGACATGTTCCCCCATACATATCATATTGAGTCGGTGTCGTTGTTACTGAAAAAATAGGAAGATCGCCATGAATAAAATTTTGGTTTTCGCAGCCGTCGTTTTTATCACCGCGGCATCCGCTTGGGCCGATGACCTGAACCAGCTCGCCGCCGATTATCTTGCCGCCAAGAGTCGCTTCAATCCCGTTTGGTCAACCAGCCTCGGTATCCACGATTACGACAGCCTGTTGCCCGATTACTCGATTCAGGCCGTTTACGACTATCGCAATCAGCTCTCGGTCATAGAAAGCCGGCTCAGAAAAATCGACACATTGAAACTCTCGCTCGACCAATATATCGATTACCTCGTCTTCAAATCCGCCCTCGCCGCGGATAATTTCTGGCTCGTCCGTTTCCCCCTGCACGAAATCTCGCCCGCCCTCTATATCGATGATGCCCTCAATTCTCTCTATTACCTGATGCTGGATCAGGCGATTCCCGATTCCCAGCGCGCCTATGCTCTGCTTTCACGGTTGCGGAAAATCCCCGATTTCCTCAATTTATCCTGGGGAATCCAGTTCAATCAGGCGCAGATATTCTACGAAACCGCCATCGAAACCGCAGAGAATTCCGAACCGTTGTTGCTGGAAATCGAAAACTACCTCGGGAAAATCCTTCCCGACAGCTCAATTCGGATCGCGCAAATTTGCGGCCTGGCGAAAGTCAATATCAAAAATTACTCCCTTACCTGCAAGATCGAACTCAATGATGCGCCGGGGACTTTCGCCGTCGGCAAAAACAATTTCAACTACATGCTCAGACAAATCCACCTGCTCGATATCGACAGCGATTCCCTGAAAAAAATCGGTTGGTATTGGTATGATCTCAGCAACCGAACCATGGATTCTCTGCGCCTCATCGTCGATAGATTACCTCCTGCGCCGGCTGTCACCCTGACCCGCCCGGATACGTTCGATGTCGATGACATCATGCGTTATTATCAATGGGAAATCGATCGAACCGCCGAATTTCTTCGAGAAAACCGAATCGTAACCATTCCGCCGGATATAGGTCCCTGTCTGCCGGTTCAAATGCCCGCCTTTATGCAGGCGACCCATCGCGGCATCGCCTACGAGCCGGCGCCCGTATTTTCCAGCGACCCCACCGGCAGATTCTATGTCAGGCCGATACCTCAACTCGATTCTTTGCAAAAACAACGATATTACTCCATGATCGTCAATCGGACTTTCCGAGGTTCGGTCGTCCACGAAGCCTTTCCGGGTCATCACTTGCAGCTCGATATCGCCAGAAAGCATCCCTCGTTGATTCGACGGATTACCCACAGCACCATGTTTTCCGAGGGGTGGGCGCTTTATTGCGAGCAGATGGCCACCGAGCAGGGGTTGTTCGGGACCGATGATCTCGAACGCCGCTGGCTTGGCGTATGGGGAGGCATAAGATTCCGCGCCGTCCGAATAATCGTCGATTGCGGCCTGCACGACGGCAGTCTCTCGACTGATTCGGCTTTGGCTCTGATGAATAACCTGCTGGGCGAAAATAATGACTATTTCGTCGCCGAAATCCGCAGGTATTGCGCCAATCCCACTGTCGCCTCCAGCTATCTGACGGGCAAACTCCAAATTCTGGCGATGCTTGAAAATCAGAAAAAGATCCTCGGATCCGCCTTTTCTCTCGGCCGTTTCCATGATGCTTTGCTTGCGGAGGGGACCATTCCTCCCCCTCTGGTCGCCAAAAAACTGACCGCCCGCAATAAATAAGCCGCCGCTTCTGCCGATAACATAAGTGCGAGCGTTTCCTATGAAGATCGTTCACACTTCCGATATCCGGCTGGGGGCCTCTTTTGTCGGGCTGAAATTGGCCGGCGACAAAATAAGGGCCGCCTTGAAAAACGCCTTTTGCAACATTATCGAATATGCCCGCCACGAGAAAGCCGATCTGCTCTTGATAGCCGGCAACCTGTTCGACACCGTGGATGTCTCCAATAATTTGCAAAGATTCGCCGCCGGCGGATTGGCATCGCTGGCGCCGATGCCGGTCGTCATACTTCCGGGCATACGCGACGGCGCCAATGATAACGCCTTTTGGCGGACTTTCTCGGGGCCGCAGCCGCCAGGTAATATCCATATTTTGCTCGATAAAAAGCGACCTTCCATTGCACTGCCCGAAAAAAATTGCATGGTCTATGGCGCGCCGCTTACGACCGAACACGATTTTCTTGAATTGGTGCGAAGCGTCAGCCCGTTGCCGGATACCGGATTCAATCTACTGCTCGGTTGCTTGCCCAAAGCCGATTTCTTGAACGAGCTCACCGAACAGTTCAGGGCTTTGCTCGGCCGCTTCGATTATATCGCCCTGGGCGGGAAGACCTCTTTCCACGATTACGCTCTGCCGGACATCCGCATCGCCCATTGCGGTTCGCCCGAGCGGATCTCTTTCGAGGATGACCGCGCCGGATTCATCGTGGTGACCGAAATAGTCGCCCCGAGGTCAATCCGCCAAAATCAGGTTCCGATCGGCCGCCTCGAGTGGAAAAATCTCGTTTATGACGCCAAGGATATTACCAATAACAACGACCTATATGCCAAACTCAAAGCTCAAGCCGGTTCCGACGTCTTGCTTCGTCTGAAACTTAAAGGTCTGGCGCTGTTCGAGGCTGAACTCGAACCGGAGACCGTCTATCGCCTCCTCGAAAACGATTTTCTTTACCTCGATATCATCGACGATATGATCGTCTTCCCGGATAACGTCAGTGAAGTGAAAGTTGCCGAAAAAACCCTGCTTGGTCAATATCTCCGTTTCATGACCGCCAGGCTCAAACAAGCCAACGCGCAGGAAAAAATGCGTCTCGAAAAGTCAATTAAAATCGGCTACTCGCTTTTGGCCGGGCAAAAAATCTGGTGACATGAAAATAAACGAACTTACAATCGAGAATTTCGGACGGTTCAAACGATTCCACTGCGATCTGGGCGATGGAATCAATGTCATAAAAGGGCCCAATGAGGCCGGCAAGAGCACGATCGTCGCCGCTATCTCCACTTTGCTCTATGGCAAACCCGGAGCAATCGATAACGAGTCGGCGGCTCTGAAAAACTGGTCCGGTTCCGATGTGCCTTTGCTGAAAGCCGAATTATCGACCGCCGGATTTTCCGCCATCGTAGAAAAAAACCTGGGCACCGGCGCTTCCGTCCTCAAAAGCGACGGCCTCAACTTGACCATCGACGATTCGCATAAAATTTTCGAAATGATTTCCGGCGCCGTGGGCTTCCCATCGGCCGAACTGTTCCGGGCTACCGCTTGCGTAAAACAAGGGGAAATAGCCCGCATAGACGATTCACTCGAGGCGATCCGCGATAAGCTGGAATCACTGGTGACCGGCGGCCAACAGGATCTGGCGGCCTCTTCCGTTCAGGTAAAAATAGACGATCGCATAGAGAACATCACCGGCGCGGATTCGGGATTTCTGAAACGCCTCGAAAAAAGCCAGAGCGAAATCGATTACAATATCGAAAACCTCAAGCGCGACATCGCCAATCTGAAAACCTATCGCAACTCGCTGGCTCAGGTGGAAACGGCCTATGCCAATATAATCGAGGACTACACCAACAAAAAGCAGACGCTCGATCAGATGACCGAGCAGGAAAAATCACTGAGCGAACTGGTCGAGGTGGGACGCGAGCTCGACGAAATATCCAACAAACTCGAAATGGCCAAATCCGTCACCGGCAAAATCTCCGAAATCGAAAAACAATTGTCCGAACTGACCAGAGTCTCCCCGGAAGACCGCGAACGCATCGAAGAAATCGAATCCAATCTCAAATATCTACGGCCGAAACTGAGAGAACTGGAAAAAGAGGCGGTCCAGGCCGAACATGAGCTTCAACGAAATCGAAAAATCGGCCCGCTATTGCTCTGGGCGATCTGCGCACTCGGCGCATCGGGTTTCGCCGTGGCCGATTATCTGCTCCATTTTACCGGCCGCCACCTTTATTTCGGCGGAGCCGCCGTTGCCTTTCTCATGATAACCGTCTTTTCATTTTCGAGATTCTTCCAGCTGAGGTCTTTTCTACAAGGCCAGTTGACACAAAAATCGAATCGGCTGGCTGAAAGCAAAAAGGAATACGATGACCAAACCGCCGAGCTGAAGGCTTTGCTGTCCAAATATCACATAAACAGCGCCGAACAAATCCGCCAGATCGCCTGGAAACGGGATGAGCTCGAAAATCAATTGCGTCACGAAAAAGAACTGCAAAAATCGGCGCTCGGCGAATCCGATCTGGAAACGCTCGAAAACAGATGCCGCCAATTGCGACTCAGAGAGGGCGAGATCAAAGAGGCGATAAAAATCTCCCAAGGGAAGCAATTCGATCAGGCTGAAATCAACCGACTTAAGCATGTGGTCGACCAAACCTCCGAACAAAAATCGGCTCTCGAGAACGAAATCGCCGTCTTACGTCGCAAACTCGAAACCGCCGAAGGCGGCGCGGAGCTTCTGGCAAGCTATCTCGAACGCAAAGAAGAATTGACCCTGCGCAAAATGAAATATGTCGAGGAACTCGCCATCTTGGGACTCACCAAGGAATGCGTTGAAATCGCCCGCCAAAACATCATGATTTCGACCCTCGAATTATTGGAAAACCGCACATCCGAATTGCTGGCGGCGATGACCGACGGCCGCTACGACAGTGTTCGTTTCGACAGGGCGTCGCTTAAATTCAAGGTCTTCTCCAAACAAAAAAACGATTACGTCGATCCTGAAAGCGAACTTTCCCGCGCCACCGCCGATCAAGTCTATTTGACCGCCAGGCTGGCGCTCACCGAAATCATGGCCAATCAGGCCAAAGCTCCGCTTATCCTCGATGAGCCGTTCGAATGTCTCGATCCCCAGCGTCTCGACAAAACCATGAAAATCCTGAAACAGCTCTCGACGGGAAGGCAGATATTGCTTCTTACCTCCGGCAACCGGCTCGACAGCTACGCCGACCATCTCGTCGAGCTCGGCGCCTGAACACTATCACATTCCCCCGATCGCTGATCCGAAATACCCCGGTCCTTCAAAACCTCTCTTAGGCGCTCGATTTCAACGAAAATTCCAAAAATGCGGATTGTATCCGCTGAAATTATTTTCTTGATTTTGCGAATCCGGTCGTTATTCTTATCGCATGGCCGAGCTTTGGGCGCCGTGGCGCGCTGTATATATCAAGGGCAAACCCGAAAAAAAATGCATCTTCTGCAGCAGGCTCAGGCAAAAAGATGATCGCAAAAATCTCATTCTTTACCGGGGACGACATTCGTTCATCATCCTCAATAAATACCCTTATAACAGCGGCCATCTTATGATCGCTCCGAATGCGCATAAAGCCAAGCTCGAAAGCCTGACCAAAGAAGAACAGGCCGAAATGTTCGAATTGATGATCCTGGCAAATAAATTGCTTTTCGCCGCCATGCCCGCCGATGGCCTCAATATCGGCATCAATATCGGCGAGGTCGCCGGTTCGAGCATAAAGGAGCATCTTCACATTCATGTCGTTCCGCGTTTCCTTGGAGACACCAATTTCATGCCCGTAATCGGCAAAACGAAAGTTCAATCGTTCGCGCTTGAGGAAATTTACGATTCATTGAAAAAACACTTTGTCAAAATTTTGAAAAAGTGAAAATACCCAAAAAGCACGAGCTTTTAGAGCTTCAAAAAAAATACCGCACTGACAGGAAAATCGGCGAGTTCTTCGGCGTCCCCGGTAGGCTGGTCGCCTACTGGCGCAGCAAAAAAGGAATTCCCGCCTTCAGCCAGCCGAAATATTCCCGGGAAACCATCCTCGACCTCTGGGAACGATACGGCAACGACCGCTTGGCAGGCGCCGAACTGGAAATCACCGGCCCGGCGTTCCGGCAATGGCGCATCAAATACAACATCAAATCCAAACCCCAACAATTGAAATTCAGGCAACTTGAATTGCCGCTGTTGGATATCCCGCGGCGATCACGCAATTCCCGCAAAGAAACCCTCATCCAAAAAATTATCGCCCGCAAAGCCGGTCTGAAATCCGTCGAAGAGGGGGATACCGTCGAATTAACGCCCGATCTGGTTACCTGCGGCGCCGAAATCACGACCGTGCTCGGCCATTTCAAGAAAATCGGCGCGGCCAGAATCTGGGATAACAATAAAATCGTAGCCGTCCTCGATCAGCGAATTTCCCCCATTGCCGTCGATGATCATGTCACGCCCAAATCACTGCGCGATTGGGCTCGCAAACAGGGCATCGGAAATTTTTTCGATTGCGGCTCGGGGGTCCCTCACCAAATTGTCTGCGAACAGGGGCTGGCCAAACCGGGCGACCTGGTATTCGGCTCGAACGCCTATGTATCCTCCTGCGGCGGAATCGGAGCTGTGGGTTTGCCGGCCGCCGCTCTCGAATTGGCCTCCATATGGGCCATTGGAAGAATTTGGTATAAAATCCCACCGACCGTCAAAGTCGTGCTCACCGGCAAAATCCCGCGTGGCCTTTCCGCCGCCGATATCGCCCTAAAACTCGAACATGATCTGTTCCATCATGTCGTCGCCGGAAAAGCGATCGAAATATTCGGAGATGTCGTCTCGACCTTGTCCTTATTCTCCAGATTGACACTGGCCGGTCCCGTTTTCAAACCGGCCGCGGCGGCTGTCAGTGTGCATTTAGACGAAATCTCCTGGAAAAACCTGCGCAAGTATTACCGGCAAAAATTAACCCCATTGAATGCCGACCCGGATGCGCGATACGCCGACGAAATGGAAATCAATATAGGCTATTTGACGCCCTTGGTGGCGAGTCGGGAAAAGGGGAGGGAAAGTTCGAAACCCAAAATCAAAGCAGCCGAGGAATTCGCCGGGCGAAAAATAGATACCGTAATCATCGGCGGCTGCCACGGTGGTTCCCTCGATGATTTTGCTCTGGCCGCCGCGATTTTGCGGGGAAGACATATCAGCCGGGACGTTCAGGTCATAATCGTTCCGGGATCTCGAAAAACCTATCTCGAGGCGGTCGAAAAGGGATTTATCCGGTCATTTATCGAATCGGGCTGCGTGGTATCCAGTCCCGGCTGCAGTCGTAGCGAGTGGCCGACCGGTGACGCCGAACGGGTGGTCGCGACCTCCTTCTGCGGCGACAGCGTAAATGAAATATACGTTACTTCGGCCGCCACCGCCGCAGCCTCGGCGGTCGATGGCGCCGTCACCGACCCGAGGAAATACTTGCTTTGATTCGGAATTTGAAAGCGTCCGTTCTTTTCGCGGACAAAGATTTCTCGCTTGCCGGCGAGCCCCAAGATCTCTTCCAATCAATTATCAGGGAAAGAAGTGGGCCGCAACCTCCGATTGCCTTGGTTATCGACGACTATCACGACTTTTTGCCATTCGCCCTGTACCTGGACAGGGGAGAGGCAATGGCCGCAGCCCTTAAAGAAAACAATGTGTTTGCCCTCGTCGCCTCACGGATTCCTCCGCTGTTTTATAGAATCCTCGTCTCCGTGGGGATAACGCCGGTGGAATGTGACATCGCCTCGGCCGGATTAAAAAACCACGAAGAGATCGAACTCGATTTCGTTAAAAATGAAATCCAGCGTCGAGGAGGAGCTATCCGCTTCGAATCAATCCCGGAGCCGATCGGCAAAATAATCCAATCCGGCGGACTGCTCAATTACACCCGGACTTTACTCGGTAAGTAACCAGCTGATTTCCTATCTTCGATAATCGCCTGAATATTCGAATGTTTCTCATTCTAGCGCGTGATAATTGCTATCATGCGGTCTTCCGTCTCGCCACCGAATGCTTTATCCCGAATACGCCTTACTGGTCGATGGCATTTTTATAAAGTCTCATCGGAATCTTGACCCCCCGCTGGTCGGCGACCCTTATGGCTTCCTCATAACCGGCATCGACATGCCGGGCGATTCCCATTCCCGGATCGTTGGTCAATACTCTTTCGATTCTCGGGTCCATCTCCGGATCGCCGTCGCATACGAGAACCTGCCCCGCATGAAGCGCCAGACCGATTCCGACTCCGCCTCCGTGATGGAAACTCACCCATGAAGCCCCGCTGGCGGTGTTCAAAAGCGCATTCAAAATGGGCCAATCGGCGATACAATCGGAGCCGTCTTTCATCGCTTCGGTTTCGCGGTACGGCGATGCCACCGATCCGCAGTCGAGATGATCCCGACCGATAACGATCGGCGCCCCGATTTTGCCGTTACGAACCGCCGCGTTTATCTCCAGCCCCATCTTATCCCTCTCACCGTAACCGAGCCAGCATATCCGCGCCGGCAACCCCTGGAAATGCACTTTTTCCTTCGCCAGTTTGATCCATCTGTTCAGTGATTCGTTTTCCGGAAACAAGCGCAAGACCATCTTATCGGTGGCGGCGATGTCACGAGGATCGCCCGAAAGCGCCGCCCAGCGAAAAGGCCCTTTGCCTTCGCAGAACAGGTCTCTTATGTAAGCCGGCACGAAACCCGGATAAGCAAAAGCCTCCTTCAGGCCGGCTTTCTGGGCTTGCCCGCGAAGGTTGTTCCCGTAATCGAAAACATGGGCGCCTCTTTTTTGCATCTCAACCATCGCCTGACAATGCTTGACCATCGATTCGTAAGCTTTGGCTATGTATTTGTCCGGATCGGTCGTTCGCAAGCTCTTTGCCTCTTCCAGGCTCAGCCCCGAAGGCACATAGCCGTTCAGCTCGTCGTGCGCCGATGTTTGATCCGTGACCAGATCAGGAATTATTCCTCTGCGCAAAAGCTCGGGAAAAACATCGGCCGCATTCGCCGCCAGCCCTATCGAAACCGGTCTTCGCTGCCTGACCGCAGCCTCTATTTTGGTCAGGGCGTTGTCGAGATCGGTTTCCATCAAGTCACAGTATCCGGTTTCCAGCCGCCTTTTAATCCTCGCCGGGTCCACCTCGACCACGAGAATCGCCGCCCCGTTCATCGTGGCCGCCAACGGCTGGGCGCCTCCCATCCCGCCCATTCCACCGGTCAACACGAACCTGCCTCTCAAATCACCGCCGAAATGTTTTCTACCGGCCGCCGCGAATGTCTCGTATGTCCCCTGCAAAATCCCCTGCGTGCCGATATAAATCCACGACCCCGCGGTCATTTGCCCGAACATTATCAAGCCCAGCCGCTCGAGTTCCCTGAATTTTTCCGGCGTCGCCCAGGCCGGCACCATGTTGCTGTTGGCTATTATCACCCGCGGAGCCCAGGTATGCGTGCGAAATATCCCCACCGGCTTTCCCGATTGAACCGCCAGGGTCTCGTCCGGTTCGAGCTCCACCAACGACTTCAAAATCCCCTTGAGACACCGAACGTCCCGCGCCGCTTTTCCCTTGCCGCCGTAAACGATCAGTTCCTGCGGATTCTCCCCCACCTCCGCATCGAGATTGTTCAACAACATCCTGAACGCTCCCTCGGTCTGCCACGATTTACAGGTAATCGCTCTACCTCGGGGAGCTTTAATCTTGGACAAATCCATCTGCACCTCCAGAACTGGTATCAATAAACTGGAGAAAAAAGAACATGTCAACCGCTAAGCGACAGCAGTCCTGATTTATCTCGGAACTTTCACCTGGGCCGCCGAAAAAACTGAACACCCCCTTCCGGCGCCGCCTAAGGTTCCACTTATAGCAGATAGGGGAATATCTCTTAGTTAACTTTGCTTGACTGTTCCGAATCCCCGGCTTACGCCGCGGCCCAAACCCAGAAACTGCGGAATCTCGTAGTTGATGTAAAAAGTCCCGAGGAACCCCATAATTCCCGATTCTTTCTGGACGATATGCTCGCTCCGCAGATGGAAACCCGCGCTTATCGGCTGCTCCAGTGGAATGTGGAAATTGCGCGACAGCCCCCGAAGATTGCTTTCGATTACCGGCAATAACGCCTCCTCCAACGATGCCGTTCCGCCTTGCTTGGCCAATTCCGCCTCGGTTATCGTAAGCCAGGGAGTCAAAAAGCGGTATTTCAATCGTCTCTCCGTGGGACCCAGCATCGCCTTTTTCTCGATTATGCGCTTTTCGAGTATGACGAATTCGCCTTTGCAATCGATGCTGTCGAGATCATCGTAGATTTTCCACAATAAATCCCGCCCCTCGTTGATCGCCACAATCAAAGGAGACCCCCTGATCACTTTATATTGCAACAACGGGTAGCTTCCGCCGGAAAGCGTATGCGAAATCTGACCGAATTCTTTTTGATAGGCCGAAGATATAAAAACCGACAGGGGAGAGGTTCCCAACTTAACTTGTCTATCAGTCCTTAAAGTCAAAAGCAGATAGTTGACTTCCAGCACAATTACTCCTTTGAATGAGTCTGCACTGCAACTCTGCCAAAAATCGCATTGAACTTATTACCGCTGCGGATAATTGTCAATATCTTAATTGAAAGAATTGATTTCAAGAACGGAGATGAATTCGGTTCCGATCCCTTCGACTTCAAGTCCAGTCGATCCGATTCGAATGACGCCAGATTTCCGCCACTTCCGATATGAATCGCCGCAGATCGCTCAAAGGCAACTGGCAATCTTTATCGCTCAGGGCGTTCCTCGGATCGGGATGCGTTTCCACGAATAGGCCGTCTATTCCCACCGCCGCCGCGGCCTTGGCCAACGGCAAAATGAATACCCGATCGCCTCCCGAATGGCCCCCTCCGGCACCCGGTTTTTGCACCGCATGCGTGCAGTCGAAAATCACCGGCCAGCCGAATCCCGCCATCGTTACCAGCGAACGAAAATCCACGATCAAATCGTGATAACCGAAAGATGTCCCGCGTTCCGTCAACATCACTTTGGAATTCCCGACCGCCGTCGCCTTGCGCGCGATCTTGTCCATATCGTCGGGCGCCATGAATTGCCCTTTTTTTATATTCACCGGCATTCCGGTCGCAGCGGCCGCTTGCACGAGCTCCGTCTGGCGGCAGAGAAACGCCGGTATCTGAAGACAGTCGGCTACAGCAGCCGCATCCGCGATTTCGTCGGTGGCGTGGACGTCGGTCAATATCGGCAGCTCGAATTGCCGCTTGACTTCGGCCAGTATCTCCAACGCCGCCGCCTTGCCGATCGTGGCGAACGATTCAACCGATAATCGGTTGGCTTTGGCATATGATGACTTGTAAATGAAACTTATCCCCACCGCCGATTCCACCTTCTTGATCTCCTCGGCGGCTCGAAACGCGATCTCCCTCGACTCCACCGCGCACGGACCGGCGATAATGAACGGCTCCTCGCCGATCCCTACTTGCCCGATCTTGAATCTGATTTCGGCCACGGCTTCTCGTTTACCTCCACCACCTGCCAGATCGATTTCTTGCCCAGATTCTTGAACCGTCTCTCCAGTCGAATTTCCACCAAAACGTCAGGCAGCCATGCCTCGACCGTTCCTTTCAGCAGCTCTTCTTCCCTTATACGCAACTGAGTTATCTTGACCTGACTCGACGCGTATTTCGAATTGTACATGAACGCCGAACTGACCGCCTTGATATCCATCCAGTAATCCTGATATCCGGAATCACATTGCTGCTGATAATAGACCACCTCGCTGTCGGGAGGGTAGGGGACGTCCAAGACCGATTCTTCGTCCTTATGCCCGGGGCCGCAGAAAATCGCAGCGGCCAGCAGAATCGGCAAAATCGATTTTTTCATCTTTTTCTCGCCTGTCGATCGTCGATAATCTCCTGCATGACCTTTTTCGATCGCTTGTATTCGAGCGCCGCCTTGACCAATCCCACGAATAGAGGATGCGGCGAAAGCGGGCGCGATTTAAGTTCCGGATGAAATTGACAGCCTATGAAATACGGGTGCGATGGCAGCTCGATCATCTCCACCAGATTGCTGTCCGGCGAAAGTCCGGAGAACACCATTCCCGCGCCGGACAGACGCTCCCGGTATTCATTGTTCACTTCATAGCGGTGGCGATGACGCTCCGCGAATTTCAGCTTGCCATACAACTTGGCCGCGGCCGTCCCCGAACTTAAAACACAGGGGTAGGCGCCGAGTCTCATGGTGCCGCCCATTCTTGTCAAGTGCCGCTGATCGTCCATCAGGTGAATGACCGGATGCGGCGTTTCGGCGTTGAATTCGTAAGAGTGCGCCCCTTCCATGCCGCAGACGTTGCGGGCGAATTCTATGACCGCGCATTGAAGACCCAGACAGATCCCCAAAAACGGTATTCCTCTTTCCCGGACGAACTGCACCGCCTTGATTTTTCCCTCTATACCGCGTTCGCCGAACCCCCCGGGTATCAGCACGCCGTCCACCTCGGCCAAGTATTTTTCCGCCCCCTCCTGGGTGATATCCTCCGAGGAAATCCATTCCAGATCGACTCTGGTCTCGGTCGGAACGCCGGCATGTATGAACGCCTCGATTATCGACTTATAGGCGTCCTTCAAATTGATATATTTTCCGCAAATCGCGATTTTGACGCTGTGCTTGGGGTTTTTGATCCGATGCACCATTTCCCGCCAGTGCTCGAGGCTCAAGTCCTTGCATAGCAATTTAAGATAATGCACGATTAAATTGTCCACCAGCTCGGCGTGAAAAGCGATCGGCACCTCGTATATGGTCGAGCAATCGAGATTCTCGATCACCGCCTCCGGAGGAATGTTGCAGAACAACCCTATCTTTTTCTTTATTTCGCGCGACAGCGGCTTGGTCGTCCGGCAGATCAAAATATCCGGCTGAATTCCGATTTCCCTCAGCATCTTGACCGAATGCTGGGTCGGTTTCGTCTTCAGTTCGTCCGATGTGCTCAAATACGGCACCAGCGTCAAATGGACGAACAAGGTGTTCTCCCGTCCCGACTCCAGCCCGATCTGACGGATAGCCTCGAGAAACGGCAACGATTCGATATCGCCCACCGTGCCGCCGATTTCGGTGATGACCACGTCCACGTTTTCGTCCTGGCGGGCGATCAACGAACAGCGGGACTTGATCTCATCGGTGATATGCGGTATCACCTGCACGCAGGCCCCCAGATAATCGCCCCGGCGTTCGCGCTGGATAACCGTGTTGAAAATCTGCCCCGAGGTCACGTTGGATAAGCGGTTCAAATTCACGTCGATAAACCGCTCGTAGTGACCCAGATCGAGATCGGTTTCCGCTCCGTCCTCGAGCACGAACACCTCGCCGTGCTGGAAAGGATTCATGGTGCCGGCATCGGCATTGATATAGGGGTCGAACTTCTGAAGCCTCACTTCGAGCCCGCGCGACTTGAGCAACAACCCTATGCTGGCCGCGGCGATCCCTTTGCCCAGCGAGGAGGCCACGCCGCCGGTGATAAATATGTTCTTGGTTCGATTACTGTTAGTGTATGTCATATTTCCTATCCACCCAGCATTTTTTCGGCTCTGCTTATATCCGCCGGAGTGTCGATTCCCGAAAACGGTTGTCTTTCGATCGCGCAATATATATCGAATCCGTTCTCCAACGCCCGCAGCTGTTCCAGTCCCTCGGCAATCTCCAGTTCACTCGGTTTGAGCGCGGCGAATCGCTGAAGAAAATCATAGCGGAATCCGTAAACGCCGATATGCCGATACCAGATTCGATTCCTCTTGGCATCCGTTTCCTTGTTGTGATCCGCCGAAAAGGGGATAGGGCTGCGCGAAAAATAAAGCGCTTTTCCATCCTTCGCCAACACCGCCTTGACCACGTTGGGATCATCGAGCCCGGCTTCGCCTTCCATTTTGCAGCAGGCGCTGCTCATCGATACATTCTCGTTTTCGATCAACTGCCCGATCACGGCGTCGATAATCTCCGGCCGAATCAGCGGCTCATCGCCTTGGATATTGAGCACTATTTCCGCCTTGATTTTCCGCGCCGCCGCGGCCACCCGATCGCTGCCGCTGGCGAAATCCCCCTCGACCATCACCGCTTCGCCGCCGTGACCGACGACGGTATCGAAAATCCTCCGATCGTCGGTGGCCACCATGATCTTTTCTATGAGCCTTGATTTTTTCGCCTGATTCCACACCCGGATTATTATCGGGATTCCTCCGAGCAGCGCCAGCGGCTTGCCCGGAAACCTGCGTGAGGTGTAACGCGAGGGTATTATTCCGATTACTTTATGCACATATAATATTACAACGGAGCGGTACCGTTGTCAATACGGATACCGCAATAAATGCCGCCCCGGCCGAACGCCCTCAATGACATTACTTCTTTTGCCTGCGGTCTGCCGGAGTCATTGATGAAACCGCGTTTTCCCCGAAAGTTCAGTTATTGTGCGTTCCCTGAAGAATCCAGCGGCGTATTGCTTGAATATCGGCGGCCGACAGCGGTTGTCCGGCCAGCGGCATCCTCGGCTGGATCGTTCCCTCGATACGCTGGACCAAAAGACTGCTGTCGGGCAAGCCGGCGCGCACCACCGGACCCGAATCGCCGCCTTTCATGAGCGTGGCGTAGCTGTCCAGTGTCAATCCCCCTTGATTTCCTCCAACATGGCAGCCGCCGCAATTGGCGTTGAATATCGGTTGTATATCGCGCGAAAAATATACCAGCGTGTCGGCCGGGTCCTGGCCGTCTGTTATCCTGTCGCCGAAATCGGAACAACCGCCTGCGAAAAACAAACCGAAAATAATCAGAAATATCGTCCCCTTAAGCATCTTGTTTCCTTAGAAAAAAAAGTGCAACTGACCGTCGAAAACCACATACCCGTCATGATTCCCCGAAGCATCGATCTCGTCGTAATATCTGATCAGCGGCGCTATCTCGACGAATCCAATCGGAAAATACTGCAGCCCCGCGCCGTAGCGGACCGACGCCCCGCTCTTGATATCGATATCGGGATCGGAAAAATCGTATTGCGCCTTGATCCAATATCCTCGTTTTATCTCCCACGCGATTTCCTGCGAAACCGCCAAAGCCGAGCCGTCGGAATGGTCCGAATCGGTGCCCAGCAAGCCGATTTCGCCGGTCAGCACCAGCGCGCCGCTTTTCAAATAGTAAAACGGACCATACATATCGACCCTGGCCGCCGGCCGTCGATTGTAATAATAGGATCCCCCCAAGCCCAATCCGATTCCGCTTACATTCCGCCTCAACTCGGCGCGCGCCGCCATCGCTTTGCTTTTGTTTTCGTCGAAACTCCCCGATGATCCGTTGAAAATCCCCAGCGACGCCGAAAAATTTTGCGGCAGCAGACCGATCTCAATCCCCGTATCGTACGAACCGGGACGCCAAAGCATCTTCTCCCGAACGAACGTCGTATGATCGTCGGTGTACCAGCCATAAGCGGGCTGGAATTTCCCCGCCTTGATATATCCTTCCCACGGCAATAGATAAGCCAGTCCATAGGCCTCGAATCCCGAATACAAACCACGATTGAGAGTGGCCGAAAATCGTTCGTCCAATTGCGCCGTCAGGTAAAAATTCCCCTCCATCTGGAAAAAAGTCGATTGCTCGGTATCCTCGTCGTGATGATACAAGGTTCGGATATCCGCCCCGATCGCTATGCTGTTGGAAACCATCGGGTCGAACCTCCCGATATCCTCGAAATCGACCTTACGGGCGGCCATTTCGGTCTGAGCGAAATATTGTCCTCCGAAAGAGTTTCTCATCCCGCCGCCGTTCGGGCTGATATGGCAGAGATTACATTTCTGCTCGGCCCGGGCGGCGAATCTCGGTAACGCATAGGCGGCTCCGGCAACCGCAACCGCCACGGTGATAATACCTATCAATTTGCTTTTGGTCGTCATCGGCCTCCAATCCCGTTGTTTGGAATTTCCATATGTTCCATATGATTGCGGATAACATGAGTTATGTCCGTTTTGTTTCGGCAGCTCGTCTAAAGTAATCCGCTTATTCCCGGAATTGAACTTTACCGAGGATGGATCCGCTGTTTTCCCCAAGCAATTCCTTGCATTACCGCGGCTTTTATCGTATAAATCGAAAAACGACGGAACAACGGATTTCAATAGGGAAGAAAGTTATGGAAAAAGATGAATTTTTCATGCAGGAGGCGATCAATCAGGCCCGGCGGGGGCTTGCTGAAAGTGAGGTTCCCATAGGCGCGGTGGCGGTCAAAGACGGCCGCATCGTCGCTTACGGCCACAATCGCCGCATTCAGGCGATCGATATCACGCGCCACGCCGAGATCGATTGCCTGGGTGACCTTTCGGGTTTAATCGGCGATGATTTCGTGCTCGATGACGTCGTGATTTATTCGACTCTCGAGCCTTGCGCGATGTGCGCCGGAGCCATAATCCACTACGGCATGAAAAAAGTCGTGTTCGGCGAACGTGACATTCTCAAAGGCGCCGGCGGCTCCAGATTCGATTTTCTAAGGCAGGCGGGCGTCGAAATCGTCAGCGGTGTCGCCCGAAACGATTGCCGGCAGATGCTGCTCGACTTTTTCAACTTGAAAACCGGCAAAGCCACTCTGGCCTGGAAAGATATCGAACTGCCGCCCGATTGATCGCCATCTTTTCGAAATTTTCGACCACGTTCCAGCGAAATGTCGATCCTCGATTTTTCGCATCGATTCCGCCTATCGGCCTAAATCGATCTCCAGTTCGATTTCATCTCTTATCGGTATGCCGCCGTGTCCGTAAAGTGGTATCTCGGGCTTGAGCTTGCGATATCCAGTCACCGCATCTTTATGAACCGCCACTTGCCTGAATCCACGCTTGCCGTAGAATTCGAGCGCCGGAATGTTGTCGTTGGTCGTCACCAGCCAGAGCCGGCGACATCGTTTTTGCAACGCCTTTTCTTCCACCGCTTTCAGCAACAACGTTCCGATTCCTTCCCCCTCCATCAGGCTGCGCATGGCGACTAACTCGCACTGCCCTTCTATAATTTCATAAACGGCAAACCCGCAATTCCGATTATTCCGTTTCGCAATGAACCCGGGATATCGATCCGCAAGATGCTTCTTCCCCCGGCTTATAATAATGCTGCTTCCCCAGGTTCCGGCCATTATCGCCCGGATCCATTCCCTATCTTTTTCCTCGATTTCGAGGATCGTCGTTTCCGCGGTTTCGCTCACACGTTTTCCTCGAACGGCCAGCGGGGGAGATTCACTCTGCGCGGCTTATCTTGTCTGATTCCGAGCGCGTAATCGGCCTGCATCAATTTCTGGATCTCTCTTGTTCCTTCGTATATCGATGCACCTTTGGCATTGCGGTAAAACCGCTCGACCGGATATTCGTCGGAGAACCCGTAAGCGCCGTGGACCTGAACCGCATCCGCCGCAGCTTTTTCGGCCTCCTGACAGGCTATCCATTTGGCCAACGCCGTCTCGCGCGTGCAGCGGATACCGGCGTTGCGCATCCAGCCCGCTTTCAGCCACAGCAAGCGGGAAAATTCGTACCCCGCCGCCATACCGGCGATCATCTCCTTCACCAATTGATGCTCTCCGATCGGCGCCTCGAACGTGCGACGCGATTGGGAATAGTTCACGCAGGCGTCAAGACAGGCCTTGATAAGCCCTGTGGATCCCGCCGCCACCGTGTAACGCCCCTGTTCCAAACAAAACATGGCGATTCCGAATCCTTCCCCCTCATGCCCAAGCAGATTCTCTTCCGGCACCTCGACGTCCTGCATCGATATCCAGCCGGTGTTGCCTGCTCTTACTCCCAGCTTGCCGTGGATAGTGCCGGTGGTCACTCCGGGAAAAGCGCGTTCCACTATAAAAGCCGACATTCCCCGGTGATCCCTGGCCCGCTTTTTTTCCTGATCGGTCCAGGCGAACACCAGAAAATTATCGGCCACGTCCCCCAGGCTTATCCACATCTTTTCGCCGTTCAAAATGTATTTGCCGCCCCGCTTGACAGCCGTGGATTGAATCCCGACCACATCCGATCCGGCGTTCGGCTCGGTCAATCCGAAACTGCCGATTTTTTCGCCATTGACCTGAGGAACCAGATACTTTTCTTTTTGTTGCGCGTTTCCCCACGACAAAAGCGTAAGCGAATTGAGCCCGATATGAACCGAGAGTATCACCCTCGCCGAGGTATCCGCGTATTCAAGTTCCTCGCAGGCAAGCCCCAAACATATATAATCCAATCCCGCGCCGCCGTATTTTTCGGGGAAACAGATCCCGAGCAGATCAGCCTCCGCCATCTTCTTGAGAATCGTTCTATCGAAATACGAATTGCGGTCGTTTTCCCTGATCGTCGGCAGAACGTTCCTGGCCGCGAAATCGCGGCTCAATTTGGTGGTCGCCAGATGATCCTGAGTGAATTCGAAATTCATCTCCTCCTCCGTCGTGCTTATCCGTCGAGCGTTTGTTTTCGCCCGAAAATAGCGAAATTCGACAGCCGATTCAATCAATATGTGCTCAGGTGATATTGACAGCCCGATCGGTTCCGTCGCGGAACCGAATAGAGAATTGGATGCGGATGAAACGATCGAAAGCGGCTCAACCGCCCGTGCCTACTTGCATTTTCCGGCTGGCGTAGTCAACGAGCCTTTTACAATGAATCGCCAGTTCCGGTTTCAACGAGGCCACCAACGCTTGAAACTCCGGAAGAGACGAATGAACAACCTCGTAAGGCCTCAGCTCCAATCCAGACCGCTCATAATTCAAAATTAATCCCAGGATTTCCCGTTTCGTATGCTCGCCGTTCTTTATTCTATCGACTTCCCGATATATTCCCTCGGCGAATGTCTTGAGCAATTCCGTGCGATAGGATCCCGGTGAAAACGATTCGATCATGCCGCTGACCAACACTATCAATTTCCCCAGCCAGCGGGCGTGGTTTATCTCGTCCGATACGGCTTCTTCCCAGAAATACCTCTCCTCGGGATATAAAGCCACCAGTTCGCCGTAGAATACGCCCAGCGCCATCTCGCAGTTTTGCAGATGATACAATTCTTCCATCAACTGATTCTGGTCGCGTTTGGGCAACATGATATCGTTCCGCAATTGATTCTCGATATAAATGTTTATGCCCCTTATTGATATCGACCACTTTTGATGATACTTAATGAAGCGGTATTGAACATTGCTGCGGGCCTTTATTTTCTTACTCATAGGGCGGTTTTCAAGGCATTCGATTTTACTTGAATTGCATTTTGTCGATTCCTATTTTCGCCGATGCGTGGAATAACATTATTGGCCGGCGGACTCCGGCCGGGGATTATTACTGAGTAGAGGCATGCAGAATGGGACAAAATGTCGTTGAAAAAATAGCCCAGAAGTTCGCCGTAGGACTTGCGGCCGATCACCAGGTGAAAGCCGGCGACTATCTGTCGATCCGCCCCGCCTACGTAATGACTCACGACAACACCGGCGCGGTTATCCCCAAATTCAAGAGCATCGGAGCCACCAAAATCGCCGATCCTCGACAAGTGGTTGTCACCCTTGATCATAATGTCCAGGACACGAGCGAGGCGAATCTGGCCAAATACAATAAAATCGCCGAATTCGCCGAAAACATGGGGGTCGATTTCTACCCCGCCGGCAGGGGGATAGGTCATCAAATAATGTGCGAGGAGGGTTACGCCTGGCCCGGCACACTGGTTGTCGCCTCCGACAGCCACTCCAATATGTACGGCGGACTCGGTTGCCTCGGCACCCCGATCGTGCGCACGGACGCAGCCGCCATTTGGGCTACCACACGAACCTGGTGGCAGGTTCCGCCGGTGGCCAGAATCGAATTCACCGGCAGACTTCGCCCCGGCGTCACCGGCAAAGATGTCATCATCGCTCTCTGCGGAACCTTCAATAAAGACGAGGTTCTGAATCACGCGCTCGAATTTTGCGGCGGCGGCATCGCCGGACTTTCGATAGATCAGCGGCTCACGATCGCCAACATGACCACCGAGTGGGGGGCGCTGGCAGCCATCTTTCCGATCGACGAAATCACTCTCGACTGGCTCAAACGCAGGGCTGACTTTATCGCCAGGCGCGGTCTGGCCGGCGTGCCGTCCGATTCCGAAGGTAACGGAAAGCATCCCCGGCTTAACCACGAGCGCATCGAAAAACTCAAGAAAGAGATCCCGACGGCTGACCCCGATGCTTTTTATGCCCGGGAAATCGTCTTCGATCTCGAATCCGTCGAGCCGCATGTCAGCGGTCCCAATACGGTGAAAGTAATCTCGCCCGTTTCCCAGATTAGTAAACAGAGGATAGCGATTCAAAAAGCCTACCTTGTCTCCTGCGTCAACAGCCGGGTGGAGGATATCGCCGAGGCTGCCCGCGTGGTAGCCGGCAAAAAAGTCGCCCCGGGCGTGGAGTTCTACATTTCCGCAGCCTCGAGCGAAATCCAAGAAGAGGCCGAAAAACGCGGCGACTGGCGGAATCTGCTGGATGCCGGTGCTATTCCATTACCGCCGGGTTGCGGCCCCTGCATCGGTCTCGGCAAGGGCTTATTGCAGGCCGGTGAAGTCGGCATCTCGGCTACCAATCGAAATTTCAAGGGACGCATGGGTTCCCCGGACTCGAAAGCATATCTCGCTTCGCCCGCTGTGGTAGCCGCCTCCGCAGTCGCCGGTTATATCGAAATGCCTGAAAATATCCGCCTTCCGGGGAACTTGAAACCTGTGGGCAAATCTTCAATCGCCGCCCGCAAGGCACAGACGACCGCCGCAGTCAGAATAGTTGAGGGGTTTCCCGAGACTCTCACCGGAGAAATCGTTTTTTGCAATCAAGATAATCTGAACACCGACGGTATCTATCCCGGGAAATATACCTACATCGACGATTTCACCCCGGAGCAGCAGGCGGGCGTGGTCATGGAAAATTACGATCCGCAATTCGTAGCGATCGCCCGCAAGGGCGATCTGCTGGCCTCAGGCTACAATTTCGGCACCGGCAGCTCCCGCGAACAAGCCGCCACCGCGCTCAAATATAAGGGGATCGCCCTGGTTCTGGCCGGTTCCTTTTCCGAGACCTATAAGCGCAACGCGCTCAACAACGGCTTTCTCACCATCGACGCCCCCGAACTGATCGATGAACTGAAAACCAGATTCGGTTCCGCCAAGCCGACCCTGCGCACCGGCGTCATGGCGACCATCGATTTCCGACATTCGACCGTCGAATTCTCCGGGAAAAAATACCCGATCGGTCCGATCGGCGAAGCGGCTCAGGAACTGATTCTGGCCGGAAGTCTCGAGGAATGGGTCAAGAAAAATTTACGTTCTTGAATTTTCTTCGAGGCGATCGGATTGGAATTCCCGATGAATCGGTTTCATTGCGGATGGTTGCCGTAACTCGGTTGGGCGGCATCCGTCATGGTAATGGACATGAAATGAATTACCTGAAATTTAGTGAAAGGGTCTGAAATGGAAAAATCGATCTCGAGAACCATGGCCGAATTCGCGGTCGGTCTCCGCTACGGCGATCTTCCCCGGGCGGTTATCGACGAAGCCAAACGTTATCTTTACGATTCGATCGGCTGCGCCTATGGCGCCTATCACACCAAAGACGTCGGTATCATGCGCTCGATCTGCGTGGATATGGGGGGCAAGCCCGAGGCGACTCTGATCGGTTTCGGCGACAAGCTGCCCGGTGTGAACGCAGCCTTGGTCAATTCCCTGATGATCCGGGCGCTCGATTTCAACGATATCTATTGGAAAGAAGATCCTTCCCATCCCTCGGATCTCATTCCCACCGCCGTCGCCGCCGGCGAAATGGTTGACGCTTCGATGAAAGAGGTTCTGGTCGGTATCGTGCTGGCATACGAATTCGAACAACGACTGTGCGAATTCGCCGTTCCGGGGATCCGCGAAAGAAAATGGCATCACGCCACCCTCACCCAATTCGTATCGCCTCTGGTTGCCGGCAAGCTTCTCGGGCTGACCGTCGATCAGATCGTGAATGCGATCGGCATCAACGGTTGCCACAATCACACGATCGGCTGCCCCACCGCAGGCCAGCTCACCATGATGAAAAATACGGTTGACCCGATGGCCGCCGCCTCCGGCATTTTCGCTGCCATGATGGCGGCCCGGGGCTACACCGGCACCGAGCTCGTTTTCGAGGGCAAAGAGGGATTCATGCAGGTGTTTGGGCCCGATTGGGCGGTCGCCAAACTAATCGGAGATTTGGGCAAAGATTTCAAAATTCTGCAATGCAGCATGAAAGCTTTCCCCACCGAGGCCCTGACTCATACTCATATCAGCGCCACCCTCAAGGTGGTCAAAGCCAACGACATCAAATACGACCAGATCGAAAGCGTTACCGTGACCACTATCGCCCGCGCCTGCGACATCCTGTTCGATCCCCACAAGTATCGGCCGAAATCGCGCGAGACCGCCGATCACTCGCTGCCCTATTGCATCGCCGCAGCCATCGTCGATCGTCAAATCACCACCGCCTCGTTCTCCGAGGAAAAACTGGCCGATAAGCGAATCTGGGATGTGATTGACAAGATAAAGGGCGAGGCTTCCGTCGAATTCGAAAAAATGTTCCCCGCCAAACAACCGTCGAAAGTGGTTATCCGCACCACCGACGGCCGCGAATATTCCGAATATCTCGAGTATCCTAAGGGCGATCCCCGCGAACCGATGACCGAAGAGGACCTCAATGCCAAGTTCGATGCCCTTTCCGGCAGCCTGCTCAATCCCGACCGGCGGAAACGAATCGAAGACGTCATATTTTCCTGCGAGAACTTGACCGCCCGTGAATTCATGACCGCCCTTAAAATTTGAACATCCAAACGATTTTAGGCAGATAAAAAAGGCGGATATTCACGATCCGCCTATGCTTTTTTGCCGTTTTTGCTTTCGCGCTTATCCCATTGGTTCTGCCGCAGCTCAGTCCATCACGAATCGGCTCTCCGTGTCGTCCTCATAGCGGATTTCGTCCACCGCCAGGCTGCGTCCCGGCCCACGATAAAGTTTGTCCGGTGCATTGAATACATAGCCGGGCACAGCACCGATATTCTTGTAAGCGTGGACCACCCCGGGGGGAATTATTATCGCAAGTGGATTATTCTCGTCGATATCGATTCGCGCCGATTCACCGTTTGTGGGCGATTGGCGTCGATTGTCCCACAAATAGACTCTGAACTTCGACGGCCCGATAAAGCAGAAATAATCGGTTTGCTCCCGATGCTCATGCGGGCCTCTGCTTGCGCCCGGTGCCGTCAACGAGATATAGCTCATCATCGGCCGATGTCTGCCCTCGGGCCAATCACTCCTGAAAAGCTCCACCAGCCAGCCGCGGCCGTCCCGGTGCGGTTCCAGCGGTCGGATTACCACTCCCTCGATCTTGATTTCGGGCTTATAAATCGCCGCCCTCGCTTTGCAGATACTCAGTCACCGTTTCGATACAATTTCTCATAGAATTCAGCCCGAGTTCGGTCAACCTTCTGTTCTCCAGACCCGCATTCAAAGGTCGTTTCGCCTTCCACCCGAACTCCTCCGAAACGTATGGAGCACATTCGGCCCCGATATTCTTTATTCTGAAAATCTCTTTGGCCAGCTCGAATCTCGATACGGCTCCGCCGGAAACGCAATGGAACAAACCCCGCAGTCCTCCATCGATAACGATCTCCACCTGGCGGGCGACTTCCCTCACCCAGGTGGGATTGCCGATCTGATCGGCGACCACCTTGATCGGCGGGGGACGCCGGCCCTCCTTCATCGCGGCAACCCAGTTTCGACCTTCCCTCATTATCGTTTTGATAAAATCATTCCCGGTCGGACCATAAAGCCAGGCCACCCTCAATATGGTCCACTTCTCTGCGATTTCGCTTACCCGACGTTCCCCCGCAAGCTTGCTCTTGCCGTACTCGTTTATCGGATCGGGCGGATCATCTTCGATATAAGGTCGGCTCTTGCGCCCGTTAAAAACATAATTCGTCGAAAAGTGAACAATCTCGGCATCGATCTCTTTACAGATTCCGGCAAGTTTCCCCGGAGCCTCGCCGTTCACCGCCATCGCCGCCGCCGGGTTCGTCTCGCAATAATCCACATCGGTTATGGCTGCCGCATTTATCACTATCTGCGGAACCGTTGCCTCCAAACATCTCCGAACCGCTTCGGCATCCGTTATATCCAGCTGCGCTCTGCTGGGGGCATGAATTTCGTATTTGACTTTCAGCCGCTCGACCAAAGCCCGCCCCAGCCGGCCGCTTCCGCCGATTATCAACACCCTTTTCATCTATGACCGGTTATCCGCTCCAGGTAGTGACGGTAATCGTTGTCGGGCATTTCCGTTATCAATTTCAGGAGGTCGTCTTTGCCGATGAACCCTTTTTTCCAAGCCGTCTCCTCGATACAGGCTATTTTCACGCCCTGCCGTTTCTCGATCGTGGCGATGAAATTGGCCGCTTCCAGTATGCTTTCGAAAGTGCCGCTGTCCAACCAGGCGAACCCTTGTCCCAGCCTGACCAGATTCAATTGTTTTTCCCGAAGGTAAGCATTATTGACATCGGTGATTTCGAGTTCTCCGCGCGCCGATGGTTTCAGCTCTTTGGCGATTGCGACCGCACCTCCGTCGTAAAGATACAGCCCGGTAACCGCGTAATCCGATTTCGGAGCCGACGGTTTCTCGACAATCCTTTCGATTTCACCGCTTTCGCCGAATTCTATCACGCCGTATCTCTGCGGATTGCGCACCCGATAGCCGAAAATGGTCGCCCCACGGGTAAACGATGCCGCCTCGCGTTCCAAATCGAGCGGCCCGTAAAAGACGTTATCTCCCAAAATCAGCGCGAAATTGTCTCCGGCGATGAAATCCTCTCCGATAATTATCGCCTGGGCTATCCCCTCCGGGCGCTCCTGAACCGCATAGCTGATATTTATACCCAGCCTGCTTCCGTTTCCGAGAAGCCGCTCGAATCTGCCGATAAATTCCGGCGTCGATATCAGCAATACTTCCCTTATCCCGAATTGCATCAGAGTCGAAAGAGGATAATAAACCATCGGCTTGTCGTAAAGTGGCAACAACTGCTTGCATATCGCCGCGGTGGCCGGGTAAAGCCTGCTGCCGCTGCCGCCCGCCAGTATTATCCCTTTCCTCATGCCGTCCGCCATTTAATCTTTCCAACCTTTAGCATAAACTTTGTCGTAATAGTTCGCGTATTCGCCCGAAATGCAGTTATCGAGCCACTGCTTGTTCTTGAAATACCATTCGACTGTTTCGCTCATCGCCTGCTCGAAAGGATATTCGCATCTCCAGCCCAGCTCGCTTTCGATCAAATGAGTGTCTATAGCATATCTTCGATCATGCCCGGGGCGATCCTTCACCAGCTCGATCAGCCGCTCGCTTGGCCCTCGGCCCGTCAAGCGATCGACATGGCGGCAAACGCTTTTCACGATATCGATATTGGCCGCCTGCCTGCCTCCACCCACATTGTACGTCTTGCCCGAAACCCCTTTGTGAAAAACCAGGTCGATGGCGCGACAATGATCCATTACATACAGCCAATCGCGCACCTGCAAGCCGTCGCCGTAAATCGGTATCGCGATTTCGGCAAGGGCGTTGCGTATCGTCAGCGGCACCAGCTTCTCCGGAAATTGATACGGCCCGAAATTATTGCTCGAAATCGTGATCACCGTATCCAGCCCGTATGTGCGGTGATACGCCCGCACCAAATGATCGGCCGACCCCTTGCTTGCCGAATAGGGCGAACTCGGCCGGTAGGGGAAATCCTCGTCCGCCCGGCTTTCGCCCTCCATTTCCCCATAAACCTCGTCAGTCGACACCTGATGAAAACGAAATGAACCTTTTATCGCCGACCTTGCCCGGGTTAATTCCAGCAAATTGAAAGTGCCGAGTATATTCGTCTCGATAAATGGTGCCGGCCCCATGATCGACCTGTCCACGTGCGATTCGGCGGCCAGATTTATCAACCCGTCGGGCTGGAACCTCTCGAAACAATCGCGCAGCTTCGCGTAATCGCGTATATCTATTTTCTCGAAAACGTAATTGGCGTTTCTCTCGATCTTCCGCAAATTGGCCAAATTGCCGGCGTAGGTCAGGCTGTCGATATTGATAAATCTGTAATTGGGGTATCGGGGAACCAGATAAAGCAGAAGGTTTGATCCGATGAATCCGGCGCCGCCGGTTATGATTATCGTCTTTTCGTAAACCGCCATGAAACCTTTATAGCAATGCTTTTCGGCGAAAATATACTCATTTCGCTGATTTTGACAAACGAATTTATGGATCCCGTGCCGGCCGCTTTCTCTCATAACAAATCGAGATTGTGCACTTTACGCTCGGACGACCCGCCCTGATTGGTCTTGACTGCGCTCTTCGTTAACTTCTATAATCGCCTATAATGCAGAAGCATTCGGAGATACCGAAAACTGATTCTCGAAACCGCGCGCTGGATTTCCTGTTTCAGGATATTCAATACCTGAAAGGGATCGGTCCGGAGCGGGCAGCCGCTTTGAAAGAGGCCGGCATCGCCACGGTGTTCGACCTGTTTTTCTACGTCCCCCGTAAATATCTCGACCGCACCGAGATTCTGCCGATCGACCGGCTGCAGGAGGGCTCGGTGGCCACCGTTATAGGCGAGGTGACTTCATTCGACGAGTTGTTCGGAGGCAAGAGGAGATTCGTGGTATATCTTCAAGACGATTCAGGTATCCTCGAACTCGTTTGGTTCTCCGGATACAAGTATCTGCTGAAAATGTTTTCCGAGGGTGACATCGTCGCCGCCACCGGCCGCGTCGGCCGATTCAAATATCTGCAGATGAGCCACCCGGAATTCGAGATCGTTTCCGGTCCCGAGGATACTCCGCTGCACACCCGGCGTATCATTCCCATATACCCCCAAACCTCCGGATTGAATCGAATGGGTCTTCATTCGCGGGGGCTGCGCAGAATCATCAAACCGGCGCTCGACATATTGGCCGGACTCGAATGCGAAACCCTGCCGGCCGAACTCCGCCGCAAGCACGATCTTCTCGATTTCAACAAGGCCGTTTATCAAACCCATTTTCCGGATTCCCGCGAACTCGCCGATAAAGGAATGCATCGGCTCTCTTTCGAGGAATTCTTTTATTTCGAACTCCTACTGGCCGCGCGCCGTCAAGTCCGCTCGACTCAAGAACCGGGAATACCGATTCCTCCGCCCAAAAAACTCGGCCGCATGCTTTTGAACAACCTGCACTTCGAACTCACCCCCGCCCAGAAAAAAGTCCTGCGGGAAATTCTGGCGGATATGGCCAAGCCGCATCCGATGAATCGCCTGTTGCAGGGAGACGTCGGCAGCGGCAAAACCGTGGTGGCGCTTCTGGCCATGCTGGCCGCTGTCGAGTCCGGTTATCAGGCCGCCCTCATGGTGCCGACCGAGATTCTGGCCGAACAACATGGCTACGCCTTGAGTCTCATGTTATCCGACCTGCCCGTCAGGCTGGCGGTATTAACCGGGTCGGTCAAGGGGAAGATGCGAACCACTTTGAAACAAGAGATCGCCGACGGCCGAATTGATATGGTCATAGGCACCCAGACCCTCATTCAAGAAAATCTGCAGTTTTGCCGCCTGGGGTTGGCGGTGATCGACGAACAACATCGATTCGGAGTGGCTCAGCGCGCCGCCTTGAAAAGCAAGGGAAAGTTCCCCCATGTATTGGTGATGACCGCCACTCCTATCCCGCGGACTTTGGCCATGACCCTCTACGGTGACCTCGATGTTTCAATCATCGACGGCATGCCCCCGGGAAGAATCCCCGTCAAGACTTCGTTCGTTCCTCCGGAAAAAAAAGAGGCCATGTATCGGTTCGTCCACGACCAAATAAAAAGCGGACGGCAGGCGTATATCGTTTTCCCTCTGGTTGAGGAATCCGAAAAAATCGATCTGGCGGCGGCCGTCGAAAGTTTCGAAAAGCTGAGCCGGGACACATTTCCCGATCTGCGCCTGGCCCTCCTTCACGGACGACTGAAAGGCCGCGATAAAAACTTTATCATGGAAAAATTCCGCGCCGGCGAATATCAGATTATCGTCGGCACCACCGTGATCGAGGTCGGACTCGACGTCCCCAACGCCACCATCATGGTGATCGAACAGGCCGAAAGGTTCGGTCTTTCGCAGCTTCATCAACTCCGCGGACGTGTCGGACGAGGCAATCAGCAATCCTATTGTTTTCTTTTAAGCGATAAGGCGCTTTCCCCCGAGGCCGAAAGTCGGATAAAAGCCCTGTGCGCCGCCAACGATGGATTCCGCATAGCTGAGGCCGATCTGCAGATTCGCGGCCCCGGCGAATTCATGGGAACCCGACAGCACGGTATGCCCGAATTGCGAGTGGCCAAATTGACCGATTCCGCCACTTTAAGTCTGGCGCGGTCCTGCGCTTTCGATATAGTAGCCGATGACCCCCACCTGTTGAAATCGGAAAACCGCACGTTGCGCCAAGTGTTAATAAGAAAATTTTCCAAAAAATTGATATATTCCCAAACCGCCTGAATGGAGGTACGATGCAGGACAAAATCAAAAAAGCCGATTCACTTGCCAGCGAACTGGCCGGCATGTTCAATCAATTCGTCCAGGAAACCGAGGATTTCGATTTGCGCCGCCTGTTCAAACAGCTCGAGGCCGATCTGATGGATATCCGACACAAACTGTCGTTGGCGCTCAAAATTACCCGCAACGGAACGAGGTAAAAGGCGATGACCGACAATTCCCCTAACGACGATAATCGGCTGCTGTTCGTTCAGCTTCTGATGAGTTTCCAGGCCGCCGCCTATCAGCAGATGGGTAAAATCGCCAGCCCGTTCACCGGAAAAATCGAACGCAACCTCGAGATGGCCAGACATTCGATCGATATGCTGGCTATGCTCCAGGCCAAAACCAAAGGCAACCTTACCGATCAGGAAGAACGTTATTTGTCGAATATTCTGGCTGATCTTCGCTTGAATTATGTCGATGAAGCCAATAAGCCCGAGCCGCCGAAAGATTCGGCCGATAAACCCGAAACTGACCAAAAGGGCGATTCGGACGTAAAATAAGATGTACGGTAGCGATCGCGCGCCGGGAATATGATGGTTGAACCAGCAGATCCGAAATCGAGACAACGGCGCTCGGAGGCGTTTCCTTCCGACTTGAATTTTCCGCTGCCCGGGCAACAATGAATGGATTCTCCTCGGAACGGGATGAACTTACAAAAAACTTGATTTTAAGCGATTTTGGACTATTATGCCGGTGGATAGCGTGGAAAAATTCGATCTTTTACAAGGTAAATTCGGCGGAGAATTGAAACGCTCGGTCCCTTTGGCGCAATTCACCAGCTTTCGCTTGGGCGGCCCGGCTAAATATCTCTATATCGCTTCGACTCCGGAAAAACTGGCCCGGGCCTACCTGCTGGCGAATGAGTTGAATTTCCGCTATTTCGTTTTGGGAGGCGGCTCCAATATCGTTTTCGCCGACAACGGTTTCGACGGCTTGGTGATTAAAGATGAATGCGATCGCTTCGAAATCCACGAAACAATCGTCACCGTCCAATCGGGCGTCTCTTACAACCGGCTCGTCGATATCGTAATCGACCATTCTCTGGCCGGACTCGAATTCGCCGCCGGCATTCCCGGAAGCGTGGGCGGAGCGATTTGGGGCAACGCGGGCGCATGGGGGAAAAGCATCGGCGATGTCCTCGAACGAGCGGTGTTGATGGCGCCCGATGGCCAAGTCAAGATAGTCGATTCCGATTTCTTCCAGTTCGGCTACCGACACAGTCGCCTGAAAACCGATCCTCATCTGATACTCTCCGCCAAACTCAAGCTTGCTCGGGGCGATAAAGCCGCTCTGGCCGCGAAAGCCGCCGAATTGAGACGAATCCGCAGGGAAAAGCACCCCACCTGGGAGGGAAGCGCCGGATCCGTTTTCAAAAACATCAAATCACCGGAGCTGGTGCCGGCGGGGAAATTGCTCGAAGAAGCAGGTGTTAAAGGAATGAAAGTCGGAGGAGCAGAGGTTTACGAAAAACACTGCAATATAATCGTGAACAAAGGCAAAGCTACAGCCGCCGACGTCAAGAATCTGGCCGAATCGATGAAAGCAAAAGCCCTCGAAAAACACGGGCTGAGGCTTGAGTACGAGATAACTTTTGTCGAACCTTAAACGAAAGGAAGTTTTATAGGATACAGCTAAAGATCGATTTGATTTTAAGTGGAGCTCGTTTGTCTCTGAAACGAACCAATTTGCTCTTCTCGCTTGCGGGATTCTTACTTGCGCTGACGACGTGGTGCGTATCGGCATTTGCGGCCGATAATGAATTCGTCGTCAGGCTGAAATATAATAATCCATACGCTCCTCCGCCGTTGCTTCGGAATTTTCCGGGCGGGTTGTCCCTGATCGAAGATGATTGCTATATCCTGAAGTTCGACCTGATAAAATTGAAATGGCGGGTCGATGTCACCGGTTCTATCGATTATGTCCGTCTCACCCGCAGTTTCGGCAAATTCGCCGTTTATAATCCGATCGCCGTCGATTTCGACAGTTACGTCAGAAGTTCTTCCGAAAATTATCTGCGCAAACAATGGGCCGCTGAAATGGCCGGTTTCAGCGGCACGCAAAGCAAGCCCAAGGCAGCGGAGGGGATCCAGATCCCGATAAATATCGGCAATGTTCCCAAATCGGTCCGCTCCATTATCGGCGAAGGCGGCCCGCGCATCACCGTCACCGGCTCCCGACGAATCGCTTTCTCCGGGCGATCAGAATGGGAAGATAATCTCGTCAATACCGGTACCTTCAAACAATCGAAATTCCCCTCTCTGCACATGGAGCAGACCTCGCGTTTTAAAATCAAGGGCGACATAGGCTCCAAGCTGAGCATCGAGGTCGATCAGGACTCCAATCGCGATCAGGAGTTGGCCAACACGCTTAAACTGCGCTATAAGGGCGGGGAAGACGAAATACTGCAGACGGTCGAGGCCGGAAATACCAACCTGTCGCTGCCGAACGCGCAGTTGATCGGTTTCTCCCAAAACGTCCAGGGATTGTTCGGCATCAAAGCCACCGCCAAAGTGGGTAATACGGAATTGACGATGATAACCTCCCAGGAAAAAGGAGCGTCCGAAAAAGCGACTTTTCAAGCCGGTGCCCAGGGCTCACAAGATACCATCTATGATTACGCCTACCTGCATAACGTCTATTTCTGGCTGGGACGCCCGAACGAATTCAATCCCGCCACCGATTCTCTCTTGCGCGTGGTACTTTATCGCAAAGGCGGTCCCCAGCCGACTCAGCATGACGCCTACGGCAAAGCCTGCGTCGATCCTCATTACGGCCCGAACCCGGACGAAACCGGCGGCAACGATACCCTTTACTACGAGACCCAGCAGGAACAAAGCCGAAGCGAATTTGTGCAGAGCCATATGCTGCGGCTCAACGACAACGACTTCGATCTCAATCGGGCGGGTTGGTTCATCACCCTGCATCAGCCTATCAGCGACCAAACCGGCGACTTTCTTGCCGCCTATATCGAATATGTCCGCAAAAACGCGCCTTACGATACACTGCGAGAGGGGAACCTGCGCGGCGATACGTTGGTGCTCAAACTTATCAAGGCAATCAACCCGGATTCGTCCTTCTCGACTTGGGATCTCGAATGGCGCAACGTCTATGACCTCAGAGGAAGAGACCTCACCGAAGCCGGGTTCGAATTGCAGATATATAAGGGCCATGGCGACCTTAACACCGACACCACCGATCAAAATCAGATTTGCTATATCACGTTGCTCGGCCTCGACAGCCTAAACAACTCGACCCGCGCCCGCACGCCGGACTGCCAGTTCGATTTCGTCAGCACCGTTATCGATGCCGGCCGCGGACACTTGATTTTCCCTATGGCGCGTCCCTTCGATTCGCCCGTCCTCAACACGCGCAATCCCTTGATTTACGATTTGCCCTATGACAACTCCAGCCGCGCCAATAACCAAACCTATTACATTTACGTGAAATCGTCCAAAAGATCGACCACGTTCAGCCTCGGCCGCACCAATATCATCGAAAACTCCGAGGTGGTGCGCATGGGCAACGGTCAAACCCTGCAACGGGGCGTCGATTACAGCATAAATTACGATCTCGGCCAGATTACATTCATAAACCAGGAAGCCCTTAATCCCACCAACAACGTTAGCATCGATTTCGAATATGCGCCGTTTTTCCTCGCCGAGAAAAAATCATTTTTCGGCCTTTCCGCCAAATACAATATCAACGACAAATCCTGGTTGTCCTGGGCCGGGATGTATCGCAAGGAATCAGCCAGAGAATATCGCCCGCGGGTAGGTCGCGAACCGCGCAGCTCCATGATCTGGGACTCCAACTTCATATTCGGCTTCGCGCCGAAGGTTCTCACTCGGGCGGTCGATTTCCTGCCCTTCATCGAAACCGAAACCGCTTCCCGAATCGATATCTCCGGCGAAGTCGCCCAAAGCTTTCCCAATCCCAATCTTCGTAACGACGCCTATATCGACGATTTCGAGGGCTCCCGCGACTATACCGATCTGATGACCCGCCGTGGCATTTGGACCACGGCTTCGCCGCCGGTCGGCATGAATCTGGCCGCCAAACGCAAATTGTGGTGGTATAACCCATACACTCCTTATCTGCTCACCGATATCTGGCCCGATCGCTCGGTGCGCGACCAGGACAATCGCACCGACGTCTTGATTCTCAGATACAGCCCCAATTCCGACACCATTCTCAATCCCCAAGCCGCCTGGTCCGGCATTATGCGCCCGCTCTTCTCCGGAATGAACGATCAATCGCTCACCCAGTTCATCGAGATCTGGTATCAACCCGATACCACTTACGACGGCCTCGACCATCCTCTATTCCATATCGATATAGGCAAGATCAGCGAGGATCTCGACGGCGACGGTTCGTCCGTTCCCTTTACCGAAGACTTCAATCGCAACGGCATTTTCGAACAAAACGAAGACGTCGGGCTCGATGGATTGCCCAACCCGCAGGAACCCGGTTTCGATCAGGCCGCCAACCCCGATCCCAACGGCGACGACTGGTCGTATAAAACCGGCACCAACGCCGAACGCAACGATTTTTCCCGTATCAACGGCACCGAGGGGAACCGCAACGACCCCGATCGGCTCAATCGTTTCGACACCGAGGATATCAACAACAATACCTACACCGATCTGGTGAATTCCTACTTCTCCTATACGGTGAACCTCTTGGAACCCGACACCGTAATCGCCGATTCCACCCGAACCGGCTGGAAATTGCTGCGTATTCCTCTGCAGGACAGCACCGCGTTCACCTCGGTCGGCAACGCCAATCTGAGTGATTTCTCGCAGATCAAATTCGTCAGATTGTGGATTTCGGGAGCATCGCAGCAGTATCTGCTCAAACTCGCCTCGATACAACTAGTCGGCAACAAATGGCGCAAAGCTCCCCTGCGTCCGGAAGAATCGAACATAACGTTCGAGGTTACCGTCAAGAACACTCAGGAAAATATCGGCTATACCTCGCCGCCTGGAGTAATCGCCCAATCCAATCGCGAAACGGGCGTCGTCGAAAAGGAACAATCCCTGGTCCTACGCTACGAAAATCTGAGCCCCGGCCAAAGCGTGCGCGCCTACTGGTATCTTTATCAGCCCGAGGACTATACCCTTTATTCGAGCATGAAAATGTTCGTACACGGCGATAACTCCGCGGATGGCGGACGTCTGAAATTCTTTTTCCGGATGGGAGTGGACACTTCCCGCAACAATTACTACGAATATCAAACGGTGTTGTCCGATGGCTGGGCTGACGGCAACCATGTCGATATCGATTTCGCCGAATTGACCGCTCTCAAAACGCGGCGTCCGGCCGACCATCCCGATTCGATCGCCTATCAGGAAGGGCCCTATCTGGTAAAAGGAAATCCGAGCCTTTCGAGCATCCGCTGCTTCGTAATCGGGGTTTACAACGACAGTCTGGTCGCGGATACGCAGACCGTATCGGGCGAAGTCTGGTGCGATGAATTGCGCGTCACCGGCGTCCGACGCAATTCCGATTTCGCCGGAAGGCTCGGTATCACGGTCGGCCTGGCTGATTTCGTGAATATCAACGCCAACTACAACCGCCAGGGCGCCGATTATGTCAGATTGCTCGACAAAAAGCCGGGCGGTTCGCTTTCGACAACTCAATCGGTCAGCGCCACCATCAATGTCGATAAAATCGCCCCGCCGTCATGGCAATTGAAATTGCCCATAACTTACAACTGGCAGCAAAGCCGCCAGCTGCCGCGCCTAATGCCCAGCTCGGATATTATTCTCCCGGCAGACCTGCGGGAATTTTATAAATCGGAGAGCCGCTCGTGGTCGGTTTCCGCCAGAGAGCAATTCCGCCGCAATACCAACAATTGGCTCTGGGCCTGGACCCTGAACAGATTCACCATCGGCGGCACCTATGGAAAACAATCCAGCCTGAATCCCACCACGCCCTTGAGCCGCACTACCACTTACAACGCCACCGGCTCTTACGATCTTGCTCCCCGGTCGCGCCCGACCATAAAACCTTTTTACTGGACCAAATATCTCTTTATGCCCTCGGGTATCCATTCGGCGCAGTTGTCTTTTCTGCCGACCACTTTGAAATTCGACGGCACGGTCAACAGCACCCGAAGTTTTTCCGTCAACCAGCGGGGAATCCGAACCTCCTCCTATGTGCGTGACCTCGCGCTTACGCAAAATTACGGTTTCGATTTGTTCAGCAGTCTGAAAACCAGCTTCTCCATGACCAGCAATCGCGATATAAGCGATCCGGCCACCCTCAAATTCGCCTACGATCCACGCGACATCAAACTCGGCCGCGAAAGAACCTTCAGCCAACGTTTCGATGTCTCCTTTTCGCCGCGGCTTACCAGCAAGATTGCGCCCAGATTCCAGTACAATTCCAATTACTCCGACAATTCCGATTTCGCCCGCAGTATCGACACTACGAAAACTTCTCAAGTGGGGGCCACATTGCGGGGCGACTTGAGCCTCGACATTTTCGACATTCTCGGCCTGAAAAAGCGTGGTGCGGGCAAAGCCCCAGCTGCGCCCAAAGCCGCGCCGGGCGAGAAAAACGACAAAGAGCAGGGCGAGCAGGAAGAGGCCGAAGAATTCAGTCCCGAAAAGAAAAAGCCCGGCAAACCGTTCAAATTGCCCAATCCACTCAAAATTTTCAAACCGGCCCTGAACACCATCCGCTCCATAAAACCGCTGACTTTGGGCTACACTTTCGATAAAAAAATGAACCAATCCGGCCTCTATAGAAGACCTGATTGGAAGTATACGCTCGGTTTCGCCGATGACCCGGGCGTTCCCAAAAACACCGTAATCGGCCTGGGAACGCGCGAACAAAAAATCTACAACCAGGATTATTCGATCGGATCGGGACTGGCTCCCTTAACCGGTGTCGATATCGGAGTTTCCTATAAATTCCGGGTCGGCATAACCCGAACCACCACCGACCCGGTCAAAAACACCTCGCTCGATTTCCCGAGAATCGATGTCAATATCTCGGGCGTCGAAAAGTTCCCTCTGTTCAAAAAATTCGCCAAAACCGCCACCATGCAGTCGAATTACGCCCGTAAAATCGATAAATCCGGTCATGCCGATACCGACCAGAAATACAGCCGCAACGTCGCCGATTCCTATACGCCGCTGTTGGCGGTCAATGCCACTCTCCCCAAGGAAGTTCGTATCACCGCCCGCTACGACTTCAACAAGAGAAAATCGGAGAACCTTCGCAGCGAGGGGATCAATCAACGTACCAGCTATTCGCAGGATCGCACCATAAGAATATCCCTCGGGTATTCGCTCACCGCTCCACGGGGAATCAATATCCCGATATTCGGCAAACTGAAATTCGAAAGCCAATTGACTCTTTCGCTCGACTATAACAAACGATTCAATAAAAATTGGTCGATTCAAAATGCCCTGAAAACGGTCGAATCCGATCGTGTGGAAACCAGCGTCGAACCCAAAGCATCTTATCGCTTCTCCGCCAAAATCACCGGCGGTCTCCAGGCCCGCTGGGTCGATTCCAACGACAAAATCCAGCAACGCAAAAGGCACATCCGCGAGCTCGGTATATGGACCGAATTAAGATTTTAAGCGCGGTCGCAGCCGCGGTATTCCTTGCGCTGGCCGCTTTTCCGCTTGCCTGTTCGCATCCTCGGCTGCCTTCGTTCGATTCTAAACGCGCCTTCGAATATATCGAACAACAATGCGCTTTCGGTCCCCGCACACCCAACAGCCCGGCGCATGACCGATGCCGCGAATACCTTCTGCAAAAGCTACAAGAAACAACGCCGATCTGCCGTCGGCAGCAATTTATTCATATCGATAACAAGAAAAACGATACGCTTCGCTTGACCAACCTGATCGCCTCGTTCAACCCCGAACATAAAACCAGAATCCTTTTCTGCGCCCACTGGGACTGCCGCCCCCGGGCCGACAAAGAGTCCGATACGTCTCTGCACCGACAGCCCGTGCTCGGTGCCAATGATGCCGCCTCGGGCGTGGCGGTCCTGCTGGTCATGGCCGAAATCATGAAATTCCATAGGCCCCCGATAGGCGTCGATATCGTGTTTTTCGATGGTGAAGACTATGGACGCGACGACTACCCTGAAGGTTGGTTGCTCGGCAGTAAATACTTCGTTCGGAATATAGGCGGTTATAGGCCCTCCGCGGTGATTCTTCTCGACATGATCGGCGACAGCGATTTGCAAATTCACCGCGAATATTATTCGAATACGCACGCGCGATGGCTCGTCGATAAATTCTGGAAAGCCGCTAAGATCGAAAACGCCGCTCATTTTTTCGATGATGTCAAACACACCGTCCTCGATGACCACGTCCCGTTTCTGCAGGCCGGTTTCCCCGCCATAGATATTATTGACATGGATTATCCTTTCTGGCATACTCTCGCCGATACCCCGGACAAATGCTCCGAATCGAGTCTCGGGGAAGTGGGTAGGACGCTGGTGCGTTTCGTTTACGATCCCGAAATAGGGGTAAATAAGCGAAACCGTTGATTTTCGACATCCGTATACCATAACGGAGCGGATAAAACCGATGAACGAATCGTTGCGAATAATATTCTTGACCATATTGCTGGTCGCCGCCGCATCGGCCCAGAAAACGATCATAGAAAACGGCAATATCGACATACCCGCCGGCGGCAAAACCGCCCTCGAAATCCGCACCCCGGGAAATCTCAGTTGCGAAATAATCGTCCGCGCCCGTTCCCAATCGACCGTCAGCGTCGAATTCGAAACCTGGTGCAAAGCCGGATCCGGAGACTGCCGAGGTTACTCCGAGTTGATCGATATCAGACTCGATGATGAAGCCCGTCTTCCCGATGGTCTGCGCCTGCGGGTGCTCACTCCCGCAAAGGCCCCCTGGGAGGGCACCAATCAAGGCGTCGGAGTCAAACTCCTCGTGAACGTGCCGCTGAATTTCCTAGTTGATTCGAAAAGCTCGTTCAGCACGGTCAAATTGACCGGGCCTTTAAGCGGCGCCTTTATCGGCAACGAATACGGCGATGTCTCGGTCAGCGAGGTCAACGGCCAGGTCGATATTAACACCTCTTATTCGAAAATCGAGTTATCGCGAATCGTCGGCACGATCAATATCGAGGCCGGCTTTTCCGGAATCGAAGCCTCCGATATCGAATTGCGCGGCGCCCGCGGTTCCTTCTCCACCTCTTACGCCCCGGTCGAATTGAGGAATATCAAGGGATCAATAGAGGTCAACACCAGTTACAACGACATCAAGATTTTCCGGGTCGACGCCGGAGACGGCGACGTCATTTTGCGCACCAGCTACGGCAGCATCAGTTCCGCAGATGTAAAAGGCGAATTGATCTGCGAAACCAGCTACAACACCATTGATCTTCGCCGCCTTAATCTATCCCGCGGCGAAAACTATATCGAAACCAAATACTCGACCATCGATGTCGATATCGCCTCCCTCGACGATGCCCAGCTTTCGATTAACAACACTTACAGCAATATCAATGTAACTTTACCCCAGAACGTTTCCGCCAAGGTTTCCTTGGCGGTCGATCGGGGAGGCAGAATCCATACCCGTGGCTTCCCCATAAAACCGATCTCACTGGACCGGAATCATCTTGAGGGAATCATCGGAGACGGTCGATCTTTAATCGAAATCACCGTCGATGGCATCGGCGAAATAAATCTATCCGGTCGATAAAGCTGTTGACCCAGCAATGTCGCCGCCGTAACTTGCAGCCAATGCGTCGAAATACTTGAAGGAGGTTTTTCGGTGAGGTTTATTGCCGCCTTATTGCTCTTCTCTTGCCTGATCATCCCGACGTCTCTATCGGCCCAGCCCGATGCTGAAATCGATATTTACCCCCAATCGGTGGCGACCGTGAACGATATTTCCGCGGGCCTGATCAATCCTGCCGCGCTGGCTCCCGAATACGTGATCGGATTCCGCTACCTCCACGCCTTTCCCGATTCGACATTAAAAGGCGACGACGGCTTCATTTTCGGCATGCGCGGGCTTTTGGTTTCCGCTCAGTGGCTCAAACATTCCAATGGAATTTTCCGGCGCAAGTACGTCCTTGCCAGCGGCGCCCGCATGTTCCCCGATTTTTATTGGGGAATTTCCTACTCCTGGTTCGGCGGCAAAAGCGAAAGTTACCGCAATAAACGGGTCTGGAAAAGCGGAGTTCTATATCGACCCCTGCCGGTGCTTTCTTTGGGGTTGGTGGTCGATGATATCAATCGGCCGATTATCGATTTCCAGCGGTTGGAACGTCTGTACACTCTCGGGCTCGGTTTGCGTCCGTTCGGCGAAAAATTAACCCTGAGTTCCGATGCGAGCCTGCGGGAAAATTTCCCTCTCGAAAAGACGCGATTCAGTCTCAAGATAGAGGCGGCGCCGAAAGCGGGTGTCAGCTTGGCCGCCCTATACCGAACCGACGGCATGGTCCAGGCCGGAATCACCTTCGCAATCGAACAATCTTCGGTCGGCTTCAGCTCCGGTTTCCACGAAAGCGATTTCACCGGCGGAACCATCTACTACAATCAGGGGCCGGTGGCAAGTTCCAGAACCCTTCCATATCACCGTAAAATCGGACGCCTTAAAATAAACCGCAATCTTTACCATGAACCCAGAGGGAAGAAGCTGTTCGGTCCGCGGCCGATCTCATTTTTGGAGACGCTGCAGACGCTGAGGGAGGCTTCCGCCGATAAAAAAATAGGTTCGCTTCTACTCGATATCGAATCCTTTCCGCTCGGTTTCGCCTCCGCCTGGGAATTACGTCGCGCCCTCGCCGAATTCAAAAAATCGGGACGCAAACTGATCGCCTATTTGCATTCCGCCGGCAATAAAGAATACTATATCGCCTCGGTGGCCGATGAAATCTACATGCCGCCGGTCGCCGCGCTCGAACTATGTGGATTGCGCGCCGAACTGCTTCACCTGAAAGGCACGCTCGACAAGCTCGGCCTCGAGGCCGAATTCATGAGCACCGGCAAATTCAAAACCGCCGGCGAAATTCTTACCCGTGAGGATATTTCCGAAGGCGACAGCATCCAGATAAACGCCCTCCTCGATGATTTCTTCGATATCATGATCACCGATATCGCCGCCGGCCGAGGCCTGACCGAAGACCGCGTCCGCGAAATAATCGACAACGGCCCTTATGGCGCCGAACGAGCGTTGAATCAGGGTCTTGTCTCGGGCTTGATCTATCCCGATGAACTGACCGAAAATAAAGCCAGGTATTTCGGCCGAAACTCCGGCATCGTCGACTTGATCGGCCGCCCCGAACCACCGCGCGCGACAAACTACTGGGGCGACCCCATGCGCATCGCCGTAATCAACGCCACCGGCGAAATGACCGGCCGCGAAAATAAACAAAGCCCCTTGTTCGGCAATACCATGGGTCAGGAAACAATAGCGAAGGCCGTAAAAGCCGCCGCCGATGACAAACGTGTGGGTGCCATCGTGCTCCGCATAGATTCCCCGGGCGGCGAAGTCGAAACCGCCGATGCCATCTACCACCAATTGGAAAAGCTGAAAGGGAAAAAGCCGCTTGTAGTCTCGATGGCCGATGTTTGCGCTTCGGGTGGATATTATATCGGCTGCATCGGCGATGAGATTATCGTCCCCTCGCCGTGTATCACCGGCTCCATAGGTGTGGTCGTCGGCAAACTCGTCGATCGCGGCCTTTATCGAAAAATCGGAGCGAATAAAACGATCATAAAACGAGGCCGACACGCCGATATCCGTTCCTCATGGCGAAAGCTCGAAGATGACGAACGCGAATTGGTGTTAAGCGAAATAAATTGGCTTTACGATGAGTTCATCGCCAAGGTCTCCCGATGGCGTGGCATGACTCCTGAACGCGTCGATTCTCTCGGACAGGGAAGAGTCTGGTCCGGTCGAGATGCTGTCTCAGCCGGCCTGGCCGGCCGAGAGGGAGGCTTGCTCGACGCCCTGAAACTGGCCGAGTCGCTGGCTCGACCCCATCCCGGACAACCGATAGAATACGACATCTATCCGCGCTATGGATTTCGCTTGTCCTTCGGAGTGGGATCTCTCGAAAGCGATCTGACCGCCCTCGGCATCTCCAGATTGGCCCTGCCTATCCATCTCTCGCTGGCCGATGGCGAATTTGCGTTTTACAGAATGCCGTTTGAAATAAACATAAAATAAATAGCGGAGGTGAACATGCGTTTACGGAAATGGTCGTTGTTGATGGTGCTTTTGATCGGCGCCTCGGCGACGGCCGGCGAATTGAATTTCCCGATCGAAAAACGCCGGCTCGACAACGGCCTGATGGTGCTGCTTCTGCAGGACAACTCATGTCCGACAGTAACGGTCCAGGCCTGGTATAGATGCGGCTCCAAAGACGAACGACCCGGAATTACGGGTATTTCCCACCTGTTCGAACATATGATGTTCAAAGGAACCAAGAAATACCCCAAGGAGAAATTCGATCGGCTGGTGATGGGCAACGGCGGTATCAACAACGCCTGGACCTCTTTCGATAACACCACCTACTACGAGGTCATGCCCTCCGAAAAGCTGGAAGTAGCGATCGATCTCGAAGCCGATCGTTCGCGCAACCTGCAGATAAACCAACAAAACCTTACCACCGAACGCAACGTGGTGATCAACGAAAGATTGATGCGCTACGAAAATTCCCCGTTCGGCGCGCTGTATGAACAGCTTTACAACAACGCTTATGTCGCTCATCCCTACCGCTGGCTGCCGATCGGGTTTTTGTCCGATATTCAATCGATCACTCTCGAAAATTGCCTCGATTATTACCGCACCCACTATGCTCCGAACAACTGTTTTCTGGTAATCGCCGGCGATATCGATATCGAAAAAACCATGAAGCTGGTCAAAAAATATTACGGTCCTCTGAAACCCGAAACTCCGCCGCCGCCGGTGCGCACGTTAGAACCCGAACAACGCGGCGAAAAAAGAATCTATTACCACAAACTGGCCCAGCTGCCGGCCATAATCGCCGGTTTCAAGATCGCCGATGGCAAAAGCGAAGATATCTTCCCTCTGAAAGTGGCGGCCAGAGTGCTGTTCGGCGGTGAATCATCGCGTTTGCACCGCCGCCTCGTTTACGAAGAGAGGAAAGCGCTGTTTGTCCAGGGCGAGGCCTCCCGCCTTAATCATCCCGGCCTTTTTTATGTCATGGCCGGCGCAGTCCCGGGCGTGAACATGGATTCCCTCGAAAAGGAAATCTGGCAGGAGGTTGACCGCCTGCAGACCGAACCGATTTCCGAAACCGAATTGCAGAAGGCGAAAAATCAGCTCGAAGCCGAATTCATCATGGGCATGGTTTCCAACGAGGATCGCGCCGTGCAGGTCGGCTACTTCGAAATCGACACCGGAGATTATATGAACATTTACAAAGAGGCCGATGGTTATCGCAAGGTGACCGCCGCCGATGTCATGCGGGTAGCAGATAAATACCTGACCGATCGCAACCGCACCGTGGTCGTCCTCGTTCCAGAGTCGCCGTCGCGCGCCGCTGCGGTCGATAATTAGCGCTGGGAGGAATAAGTGAAAAATATTATGATTATCGCATGCCTGGCTGTTGCGCTTTGCATTTTGCCGGCTTTCGCTCAAGTGAAACTGCCCCCGATTTCCGAATCGAGGATGAATAACGCACTCGAAGTCGTGGTGATCGAAAACCATGAATTACCTGTCGTCTGGATGCGGATGGTGGTCAAATCGGGCTCCAGGTATGATCCCGTCGGCAAGGCTGGTTTGGCCAATCTGACCGCCGGCCTGTTGCGCAAAGGAACCACCAGCCGCAAAGCCACCGAAATCGCCGACCAGATCGATTTTATCGGCGGCAGCCTCTCCGGTTCGGCGAATCGCGATTACTCAAACATATCTTGCACCGTCCTGCGGCGGCATCTGGATATCGGACTCGACCTGTTTTCAGACATTATCCTGCACCCGACGTTCGACAGCCTCGAGTTCGAGCGCGATCGTCAGCGCCTGGTCGCCTCGGTCATGCAACAGAAAGACGACCCGGCCTCGCTCTGCGAAAAAGCGTTCGCCCGTTATCTTTTCGGCGACCATCCCTATTCACAGCCGGAGGAGGGAACGGAAAACACTCTGACCGCGCTGACTTTCAACGACGCCAGGGATTTCTATTCCAATTACTACCGCCCCAATAACGCGATCTTGATCTTCGCCGGCGATATCGACCCGGCCGCCGCTTTCACTGCCGCCGCAAAAGCGTTCGGTTCGTGGCAAATGGGCGATATAACCAGTCCGCAGATCACTCCTGCTGAAAATCCCGAAGGTTACACCATAATTTTGGTCGATAAGCCGGATGCCTCTCAGGCCAATATCCGTTTCGGGCATCTCGGCCTTACCCGCAAAGACCCCGATTATTACTCGTTCCTCTTGATGAATTACATCATGGGGGCGTCCTTTACTTCCAGACTTACCCAGGCCGTGAGGGTGGAAAAGGGATTGACCTACGATATCCGAACCCAGAACGAATGGAACCTCAACCCCGGTGCGCTGTTCTGCGCCACCTTCACCGAAAACGATTCCACTTTGATCGCCTTGCGGGCGGCGATCGATGTCATCGAAAAAATGCGTACCGAAGAGGTCACCGATATCGAATTCAACGAAGCGCGCAATTTCTACAGCGGCTATTATCCCATGACTCTCGAAACGCCCGAGGCCGTGGCTTCGGAAATAGTCAAAATCAAGCTTTACGGCCTCCCCGTATCCTATATCCAGGACTTCACCGCCAATATCCAAAAAGTCACTAAAGCCGATATAAAGCGCGCGGCGGCGAAATTCTGGGATACGAAAAACATGATTTTCAGCATCGTGACCAAAGCATCGGCAGTCGAATCCCAACTGAAATCCATGGGAAAGGTGCAGACGATCCCTTACGATCAGTTATAGATGCCGAAATTGAATAATGAATGAAATGCAATTGACTTTGTGGGTCGATAGCGCTTGTGCTCGATTCGAGGGCGTGGAATTCCGCGCCCTCGAATTTTTTTTATTGATCCTAAGCCTTCTTGAGCCGGGCGATCAGCTTCGGCAGAATTTCGAACAGATCTCCGACTATCCCGTAAGTGGCCACTTTGAAAATCGGCGCTTCCGGATCCCGATTGATCGCCACGATTATCTTGGCCGATTGCATCCCCACCAGATGCTGAATCGCGCCGGATATGCCGCAGGCCACGTATAATTTCGGATTAACCGTCTTGCCGGTTTGCCCCACTTGATGCGCATAGGGAATCCAGCCCGCGTCCACGGTGGCTCTCGATGCGCCCACGGCGCCGCCCAAAACCTCGGCCAGCTCACGTATCAATTTGAAATTCGCCGGATCGCGCAGGCCCCGGCCGCCGGAAACGATTATGTCGGCATCCGTCAAGCTGACCGATTGCCCGCTCTCTCTTATCTTCTCTATTACTTTCGCTCTGGCTCCATGTCGAACCGAATCGTATGCTATTTTTTCGATCTTTCCGTCGCCCGTTTCCGCCGGCGTCGCCTCCGGAAACGCTTTCGCTCTAATCGTCACCAGCCGCGGACCCGGACCGTTGGGAGAAACCTTCAATATCGCTTTGCCGCCGTATGCCGGCCGCGTGGCCACGATTTCCTCACCCTCCCAATCGATCGCGATGACATCCGCCGCCAGGCCCGAATTCAACATGGCGGCCAGTCGGGGAAACAGCTCCTTTCCCACGAAACTCGCGCCGCCGATAATCAGCCGCGGTTGAGTTTTGGCCGCGATTTCCGCCACGATTTTGGCATAGCTCTCATCGACGAAATGCTCGAGCTCCGCGGCATCGCAATAATAAGCCGCAGCCGCACCGCACTTGATCGAATCGCCGGCCGCCGCCTCGATATTTTTCCCTATACAAACCGCCGTCACTTCGAGTCCCTTAGCCTGTGCCAGTTTCCCGGCGGCGGTCAGCGACTGTTTGGCCACCGGCGCCAATTTCCCGTCTTTCAGTTCCGCAAATACCAATATCCCATCGGCCATCGATGACTTCCTTTCGGTCGGGGTTATATCTCCGTTTTCATTGTCTTCGTTAACTATTCTTTACCAACCATCGTGCGCCGAACATGCGGTTTCCGTTGGAAACCGCCGTCATGCCGCATCGATTTTCTATCGGCCGCCGTCGTTGCATTCCGCTTGCGCCCGATAACCTGTTCGTTTCGTCCTGGTGGGGGCGCCGGCTTCCTGAAATTCGGCCAGCTTGTTCAGTTCTGAAACGATTTCTTCGGGGTCGGTCAATCTCATCAATACTTCTCTGGCCGCAGCCGCCCCGTTCATTCCCTTTATATACCAGGCGATCTGTTTTCTCATCCGGAAAACCCCCGCTGCTCCGCCATAACTTTCAATCGCCTGCCTTAAATGATCGATCGCCGTTCCGATCCGCATCCGGCAATCCGGCTCCGGCGCTTCCCGCCCGCATTTCAGGTAGCTTTTCACCCGCCCGAAAATCCAGGGATTCCCGAACGCCGCTCGACAGATCATTATAGCGTCGCATCCCGTCCGATCGAACATCGATTCGGCTTTCAGCGGCGAATCGATATCGCCCGAGCCGATTACGGCTATTCCGACAGCCTTTTTCACGCCGGCGATGATATTCCAATCCGCATTACCCGAATATCTCTGAGCCGCCGTCCGGGGGTGAATACAAACGGCTTCGGCGCCGCGTTCTTCGGCGATAATCGCTGCTTCGGCCGCCACGATATTTTGGGTGTTGACCCCCGCCCTAATTTTAACCGTCACCGGGATAGCCACCGCCTGACGCACTGCCCCGATTATCTCGGCCATCAGCGGCAGGTCGGCAAGCAGGGCGGAGCCTCCATTCTTTCCGATAACTTTGGGTGCCGGGCAGCCGAAATTCAGATCTATGAACTCAGGCGCATAACCCTCGACTATTCGGGCCGCCTCCGCCATGATATCCGGCCTGGCCCCGAATATCTGTATGCCGATCGGTCGCTCCGCATCATCGAACTCGAGCAGTTCGAGTGTCCGCCGATGGCCGCGCACTATGCCCTCGCTCGAAATCAGACCGGTCATGGTGACATCGGCGCCGCAGGCCCGCGCTATTCTGCGCGTGATCCGGTCTGTGATTCCCGCCGCCGGCCCGGCTATCACCGAACGGCTGTTTTTAAAGTTTAGCGTCACGCAGCCGAAAATATAAACGAATTGCGGACTTAGGCAAGCCAAAAGGCCTAATGCCGTGGGAGCAAGACGAATCCGCGAATTCTCTTTAAGCCAATAGACGGCCGTAAAAGGCCGCATGGGGAGGTCCTATGCCGGAGATCATCGTAAAATTCGAAGACAAGGTAATCGAGAGATTCCTCACCGAAAAAAAACGGGTCACCATAGGGAGAACGCCGGATAACGACATTGTGCTTGACAACCGGGGAGTCTCCCGCCGTCACGCCATCATCGAATTCGGCGATAAGCAGGCGGTGGTGATCGACAACGAGTCGCTAAATGGCACGTTCCTGAATTCGCGCAAGATCACCGAGGAAATCCTGAAAGACAACGATACCATCACTATCGCCAAATACAATCTGATTTACCATCAGGAAGCCCGCCGTGATTTAGACGCTTTCGGTGTCGATGGCACCATGTTGCTGGAAACCAAGAAGCAAAAAGAGCTGATCGCCAAAGATAAGATGTCAAAAAAGTTGACAGCCGAGACCGGCTGTTCTATTCTACTGGGTGAAAGCGGTGCCGAGAAAGAAATGTTTCCTCTGGCTCACTCGGTGGTGACGATCGGCCGCTCCAAACTGGCGAATATCAAAGCCAAGGGAGTGTTTTTGTCGAGTGTCCAGGCCAAGATCGTCAAAGAGGGGAACGATTTCTGGCTGGTGAACATCGGCAAAAAGGGGAAAACCAAGGTGAACGGCGAGGACGTTGACAAATATATGTTGAAAAACGACGATCTCATTCAAGTGGGGAAAACCGTTTTCAGATACATAGAAAATCGCGCTTGATGAAGTACGCATTCTTTTCCGACGTTCATGCCAATTTCGAAGCGCTCAAAGCCTTCGCGATTGACCTCCAGAATGAACGTATCGACAAGGTGTTTTTCCTCGGCGATGCCGTAGGCTATGGACCCAACCCCAACGAATGTGTCGAGATGATCGACCGAATAGCCCACGTAAAGCTGATAGGCAACCACGATTATGCCGCGCTCGGCTTGATGGAAACCGAGTATTTCAACCAGTATGCCGCCGAGGCGATGAGCTGGACCAGAAACTCGCTCAGCAAAGAAACTATCGCCATCCTAAGCAAATTCCAAATCAGCCACACCTTCGATAATATCCTCATCGTTCATTCTTCCCCACGCGAACCCGAGATGTGGCACTATATTCTCGGTATGACCGACGTCGAGGAAAACTTCAAGCATTTCACTCAAAAAATCTGTCTTGTCGGCCATACTCATCGTCCGTTCATCGTCTCCATCGATTCTAAGGGAAACTGCATAATCTCCAATAAACCCGAGGAGAAAATTCTTCCGGGGCGCCGTTACCTGATCAACATCGGCTCGTTGGGTCAGCCCCGCGACGGCGACCCGCGCAGCTGTTACGTGATTTACGATACTAAAACCCAGATAATCCGGCACAAGCGGGTGGCCTACGATTATGACGCCACTCAAAAAAGGATGGCCGCTCTCGGAATGCCGGAATACCTGATAGAAAGGCTTGCCGTTGGGCGTTAGCGATAAATTCAAGGAAGGCAGCGGGCTGCTGCTCGTAAGGCTTATTTTGTTTCTCGGAATACTAACTTGTATGATAATCCTGGCCGGCTTGCTGTTTTCCCCTGACGAAGGCTCAGCATCGGGGCAACACCAAGACCGATTGTCAGAGGTTCTATAATAAACCTCATACACAGTTTCTTCACATTTGGAAACGGTTCGACCATTTTTTGCAGGTCTGCCTGTGCCGTTGAGTTTTTTTCAGGAGAACGACCGCAGGCTGATCCGATCGCATTCAATGGAAAATCGACCGCTACCTTCTGGAACCAGCCGCAAGATCGCACTATCTACTTGATACAAATACAGTTATCGTTCCTGCACAATTTCTTCGGATTTCGATCGGCCAAACTAAATTATGGCCGCCCATTGCCGATTAACTACATAAGATAAGATATTGTGTCGTCTGTTGTCGGAAACTTCTTCCAGACAGGGAATAAAAATGCTCAAGAGATTCTCCGGGATTCTTTTATATCTTCTGATAACGTTTTTTATCGTCACCATATATCTCGATCAGCCGACGCTGTTCAAAAAGCTCGAAACCAACGTATTCGATAAGCTCTTTCAATTGCGCGGCAAAAGCAACGTTCCCGATGACATCAATATCGTAGCGATAGACGATGCCAGCCTTAAAGAATTGGGCCCCTGGCCATGGGGGCGCGAAAAGCTCGCCCGCTTGGTGGATAAAGTTGCCGAACAACAGCCCAGAGTGATTTTGCTTAACCTATTGCTGCCTCCCGATCCCGCCAGAGACAGCGCTTCGGCGCTGGCCGCTCTTGCGGCAAGTATCAGCCGGGCAGGCAACGTGATCATTCCATATCGCTACTCCACTTCCGATTTCAGCGCCACCGGCGAGGGAATTCCCGATTACCTCCGGCGGACCTCCTTGATAAAATTCGACGATCGCGATTTACTGGCCAAAAAACCGCCGGTCATCGCTGGAAGCCTTTCTTTGCCGGAAAAAAATATAGCGGCGGGCTCATACGCCGTAGGTTTCACCGGCGTCAGTTTCGATTATGACCGCCTGGTCCGATTCGACCCCTTGATCCTTAATTATGCTGGAGAAAATCTTCCCTCGGCATCGCTGATAACCGCTGCGAAATATCTTGGCGTGGGCCGTGATAATGTCGTGGTCCATGTAGGAAAAGGAATACAAGTAGGACCCCGATTCATTCCCACCGATCATGCCGGTCGCATGGCGCTCAATTTCAACGGACCTCCAGGCACGTTCAAAAAAGTTTCCGCCGTCGATTTGGTGAACGGCAACGCCGGCAAAAAAGCGCTTAGCGGCAAGATCGTCCTTATCGCCTTCACCGGCTCCAATTCGAGCGATATCTACTCCACACCGGTGGGAGCTGACATGCCCGGCGCCGAGATTTTAGCCAATTCGATCGAAAATATCGTGCACGGCAATTTCCTGATAGATTTCGGCAAATCGAACTTGATCAATATCCTGCTGATGGTCGGAATCGGACTTTTCGCGGCCATAATTCTCCCTCGGATATCCCTTATGTACAGGCTGATTTCTCTGGGCATACTGGTATTCGTTCTGATTAACGTGAGTTTCATATTATTCGCCAGCCTCGATATGATCACCAAATTTTCCTATCCGGTCATGATGATTCTGTTTTTCATGATAGCTTCGCCGACAATAAAAAACCGGCGCGATGCGGATCCGGATGAGGATTCCGATGATGACGAAATAGATTATGAACAATTGTTGAGCTCTACACCTCTGGGCGGAACCTCGACTCCGGTCAGGGCTCCTTCGATTTCCGTGGCCGGCACGCCCTCCGCAACCATGCCGCTGGAGCAGGGACGAACGATGCCCGTGTCGCGTTCCATGACCGCCGTGCTCGAAATGGATGCGCGTCTGGAAACCGGTTCATTCGGAAGGTATCGCGTCATCGAGCCTATCGGCAAGGGTGCGATGGGGATGGTCTATAAGGGATTGGATCCGGCTATCGATCGTCCAATTGCGCTTAAAACCATCCGGCTCGACAACATCGCCGACCCCGCCGAACTCGCCGAATTGAGGGAGCGTCTGAATCGCGAGGCCAAGGCTGCCGGCAAGCTCTCCCATCCCAATATCGTGACCATCTATGATGTCGGTGAGCAGGGGACTTTGCAATACATTGCCATGGAATACCTCAACGGCCGGACTCTCGAATCGTTGATTCGCGAAGGGCACAAGTGGGATTATAAGTCGATCTGCAAGATAATGATTCAGACCGCCGATGCGCTCGATTTCGCCCACGAGCATGGGATCGTGCACCGCGATATCAAGCCGGCCAACATAATGATTCTCGAAAACGATCGGGTCAAAGTCATGGATTTCGGAATCGCTCGCTTCGATTCATCGAATATGACCCAATCCGGCGTGGCTCTCGGGACCCCCAACTATATCTCACCCGAACAGCTCAGAGGCCAACCGGTCGATCGGCGCAGCGATATTTTCAGCCAAGGGGTCGTTTTCTACGAACTGCTCACCGGCGAACGTCCGTTCAAAGGGGATACCATCTCGGCGCTGATTTATTCGATACTGCATACGTCGCCGCCGCCGCCATCGGAACTGAATCTCGATGTGCCGCGTATTTTCGATAAAATAATCGCCAAGGCGCTGGTCAAAGATCCGGATATGCGTTTTCAGACCGCCCGCGAATTTGCCGATATTCTGCGCAAATTGATTTAGCGGCGGCCGTTTCCCGAGCGTTTCATCGGAATACCCCGAGTTCGCGATCACTCCCTAAATGCCCGGCCGGCAAGTCTGAGGAAAACGTCCTCCAGATTTCCCTTTCTCTCCAGCACCGCTCGCGTTTTAAATTTTCTCAGGGCGGGAACGATCGCCGATAGATCGCCGCCGTAAATATACAACACGTCCTCGTGCCTCTCGAACGTACCCTTGCCGTCGATTATCGCCGGCAGCCGGGCGATCACCTCGGGCTCCGGTTCAAGCAGCTCGATCACCTCTGGGGCGGCGAATCTTCCGATCAATTCGGCGGGCGATCCGCTGGCGATTATCCGGCCGTCGTTCATTATCGCCAGCCGGTCGCAAAGCTGCTCGGCTTCTTCCATATAGTGTGTGGTCAACAGTATGGTTATCCCGGATTTCTTGAGGGCGCGCAGCTTTTGCCAAACAAGGTGACGGGCCTGCGGATCCAAGCCGGTGGTCGGCTCGTCGAGTATGAGTATTTTCGGATCGTTTATCAACCCCCGGATAATCATCAGCCGCCTTTTCATGCCGCCGGATAATTCCTCGATCACGGTATTTTTTTTATCACTTAACGACATCATATCTATCAACTCGTCGGCGCGGTCGGAAACGGACTTGCCGAACAATCCGAAATAGCGGGCGTAAGTTATCAGATTTTTCTTCACCGTCAGATCGGGATCGAGCGAGTCCTCCTGGTGCACGACGCCCAGTTTCTGCTTGATTTTGCGCGGGTGCCTTAACACATCCAAACCGTCCACCGTCAAACTGCCGCCGTCGGGCAGAACGAAACAATAGATCATCTTCATGGTGGTGGTCTTGCCGGCGCCGTTGGGTCCCAAAAAACCATAAGTTTCACCCTCGTCGATATCGAAATCGATATGGTCGACGGCCACCAGATCACCGAACTTTTTGTAAAGATTTCTTGCCGTGATCAACGCTTGTCGCATGTTGAAGCTTTCTTTTTGTATCAAGACACTTTCGGCGTCGCTTTCAACGATACCTGCATCGCATTCAGCCCGCGGCGTTTCAGCCATTCCACGATCTCCGCGAACCCGAACAAGCAATAAATCGTTTCGGCTTCCGATTGTTCCGCATAGCGCAGAAGATCGTCGAACGAGGCGTGGTCCGACAAGGGGATCGCCTGATCGTAATACTTGGTGAACCCGAACCGCGGGGACGCCGCCCAGCCTGACACCAGGCAGCTTTTTTTCCGATATCCGGGCAAAATGTCGCCGGCGAATCGGGCACCGGGAGGCATCAACACTACGCCGTCCTCCGGATATTGCCCCTCGAACAAGTGATAATCGCCCAGTTCCACACCATGTCGCTCGTAGATAGCGGCATATTCGCATATACCCGCCGCCGCGAGAACCTGGATTTTGTCGTCGTTGAGAATTCTGATTATCTCCTGCGCTTTGCCCAAAGAATAAGCGTAGATTATCGGCGCCGCTCCTTTATGCCGGCAACCGTCCACGAATTCGAGCAGCCTTCCGACAACTTCACCGAAATCGGGAAATCTGAACGCCGGATGGCCGAACGTGGTATCCATCACCAGAATATCGCATTGGTGGATTTCGGCCGGCGGGCAGATCGGATTATGCCCCAATTTGAAATCGCCGGTGTAAACGATCCGTTTTTGCGAATGATCGATAATGAACTGGCTCGAGCCGAGGATATGCCCGGCCGATTCGAGTCTCATTCGGCACGATTCGAGCCGATAGGTTTTGCCGGTGTCGAGAATTATCCCCTCGAATTCGCCGGCTTTGGGTCTGGCCAATGAGATGGTCTCCGCCGTCGCCAGAATGGTCCGGTGCCGCCTTAGGTGATCCGAATGGGCGTGGCTTATGAAAGCTCTGGGTTTTTTACGCGTGGGATCGAGAATCACCTCGTCGCCGATATGGATTCCGCCGTCGAAACGTATCAATTCTTGTAGCCTATATCTCTCAAAAATTTCATGCGCGCCTGTCGCTGGCTTTCGTTTTCGATCCCTTTGGGTGCGAAGCCGTCTATCACTCCCACGATTCCCCCGCCCTGTTCGCTGCGACACACCAGAACCTCGACCGGGTTGGCGGTGGCGCAGAAAAATTTCACCATCTCGGGCACGCTGCGCAATGCGGGCATCAGGTTGATCGGAAAAGCGTTCTTAATGAAAATCGCAAAGCAATGCCCGGCGCCGATCGCCATGAGCGAATCGATCGCCAGCCGGCGCAATGACTCGTCGTTTCCCTCGTGTCTAATCAAGCACGGCCCCGAGGCCTCCGAAAACGCGAGGCCGAATTTTATTCCCGGGCAACTGCCGACGATCGCTTCGTAAACGTCCTCGGCGGTCTTGATAAAATGAGCCTGTCCCAGTATGAAATTGACCCCTTCCGGGATATCGATTCTGACCGCTTTGATCTCCATCTCAAAACCTCCTTGCGAAATCTTGAATCCGCCTGATCCCCGGCAACCGAGCCGGGCTGCTCCTCGGGCGATTAATTAGCCGAGCCGTTCGAGGATTTCAATCACTTTTTGGATGTCCTCGGGGATTTTGGCTTGAAAACTTAGCGGCATGCCGGTCATTGGGTGCTGAAATTCCAGTTTGGTGGCGTGCAACGCCTGACGGTCGATCGCTTTCAGGATTTCCAGTCCGAGAGGTTTGAGCGAACGCGTGAGTTTCACCACTGCCGCCGCTCGGCCGCCGTAGGTCGGGTCGCCGATAACTGGATGTCCGAGATGCGATAAATGCACTCGAATTTGATGGGTTCTTCCGGTGTCGAGTTTCAGCGACAATATTTCCGCTGCCGAATAACTCTTTAGCGATTCATAGGCGGTTCGGGCCGGCCGCTGCGCCATTCCGTGGACTTTCATTTTTTTTCTGTCTTGTGGATTGCGGCCCAGCGGAAGATCGATGATGCCGGAGCGGCTCGGCATCCTGCCCCAAACTATCGCCGTATAGATCCGCCTGATCGTCCGCTCTTTGATCATCTTTTGCAGGGCGATCATGGTTTGTTCGTCTTTGGCCACAACCATCAGTCCCGAGGTTCCCTTGTCCAGTCGATGGACGATTCCGGGGCGGATCGGATCGCCGAATCGTTTCATGCCGCTGAAATGGAACAAGAGAGCGTTCACCAGTGTGCCGGTGTAATTTCCCGCCGCCGGATGACAGACCATGCCTGCCGGTTTATCGATGACAGCCAAATGTTCGTCTTCGTAAACGATCGGGAGGTAAATCTCCTCCGGCGCCGCCTCGATCGGCGGGGGGGAGACCATACGAACCATCACTATTTGACCGGTTTTTAGCCGGTGCGATGGTTTCACCGATTGGTCATCGATCTTTATATGCCCGGCCGTCGCCAGTTTGATAAAATGGCTTCGCGAATACCCCTCGATTCTGCGGGCGCAGAAAATGTCCACTCTCAGACCGCTTTCTTCGGGCTTTACCTCGAGTCTGATGCTTGATTCCGCCATTTTCGTTTTCGGGGCGGCTGGTCTTGCGTTCTTGTCGCCTTAATCCGGCGGCTGCGTCATGTGCGGCTCTTCGCGCACCGATTCGATGCCGGCCTTTTACGGAGTTCGACCGCCTCGGCCTTCGATAATCAAGAACAACATATATGCGATAAGCCCGAGACTTACGGCCATGTCAGCGAAATTGAATGTGTACCAGCGGTAAAGTTCGAAACCCTCGAAACGCCAGGTCGACAAGCTGAACGCCGGGATGCTGATATCGGGAATGTTGATATCGATGAAATCGACCACACGGCCGGCGAAAATGCGGTCGATGAAATTCCCGATCGCCCCGCCGATGATACAAGCCAACAGCAGACGTGGCAAAAGTCTATCGTGGCGTGTCCTTAAAATATAGATGGTGATTGCGGCGGCGGCAAGAAGCGACATTATAAGGTGGAAAATTCTGCCGCCGAATCTGATGCCGAAGGCGCCGCCCTCGTTGTAGATAAAAGTGAATCTCAGCAAATCGCCCAGAACCGCGACCGATTGACCGGGCGTCATCGTTTCTTTGATCACTAATTTCGAGATTTGATCGATCAGAACGATCGCCAGCGCCAGGGCCAGATAACGCTTCAGCTCAGGCCTCACGTCGTTTACGCTGCTCTTCCGCCTCTTTGCAGGCTATACACATCCTGGCGTGGGGGACGGCCTCGAGCCTGGCCGCATCGATCGGTTTGCCGCACTCGATACAGATGCCGTAAGAATTGTTGCGGATACGCCGCAGAGCCTCGTCTATATGATAAAGCAATCGTCCCGATTTGGAAGCGAAAAGGAAGGCTTTTTCTCTTTCCATGGAGTCGGTTCCCTGGTCGGCCATGTGGTATGAATATGACGAAAGATCGCCGGTGATCTCTTTGAGAGTGCTTCCCATGGCGTTTTTTTTGAGCAACCCCAGCTCTTCGATCAGTTGAGCCCGCTTTTCCAACAAAAGTTTTTCGTATTTTTTCAGATCGGCCTTTTTCAAATCAACCCCGCGCCTTTTAGATTTTTTCGATTGCGATAACGGTTTCCACTCCGTTGACGTCCCATTTTTGATTTATCCCCTTTTCGATGGCATGTCCGATTTCCACCGCCAGGGTTTCGTTCTTTATATATTCGGCATAGCGGGCAAGCGCCAGCTCGGTCTGGGGCGATCTGCTGACCCCGACCTTGACCCTGTCAGTGACTTCGAACCCGGCGTTCTTACGCATATTCTGGATTTTGTTCACCAGCTCTCTGGCGAATCCCTCGGCCCGCAACTGCTCGTCCAATTCCAGGTCGATTGCGACCTTGATCTTGCTGTCGGCGGCCATGCAGTATCCGGCCGACGGTGATACTTTAATGGCAATTTCGGCCGAGGTCAACATAATTCGTCGTCCCTCCAAATCGATCGAAACGGCTCCATTTTCTTTCAATTCGGCGATTTGGGCGGCGCTTAGATTCTTGACCGCCGCCGCCACTTTCTGCGCCGAGGCGCCGAATTTTGGGCCGATTTCTTTGAAAACCGGCTCGGCCGTGGTCTTGATGAACTTTTCCTCATCGCTGGTGAACTCGATATTCTTGATATTGAGTTCGTCGAGGATTATTCCGCTCAGTTCGGTAAAACCGGCAGGCGGCTTGCCGGTGGAATCGATCACTACCAATTTCCGCAACGGCTGCCTTACCTTGATTCCGGCTTCCTTACGGGCTGCCCGCCCCAAACTGACGATATTTTGGATCTGACTCATCGCATAGTCGAGATTCTTGTCGATCAGCGACTCATCGGGACGAGGAAAATCGCAGTGGTGCACCGATTGCTGATACCCTTTCAACGATTCGGTCAGCCGCCTGAATATATCCTCCGCGAAAAACGGGGAAATGGGAGCCATCAGCTTGGCCACGGCAAGCAGAGATTCGAACAATACATAATAAGCCGCCCGCTTGTCGGGGCTCATCGCCGCGCCCCAGAATCTCTTTCGCGATCGCTTTATCCACCAATTTGAAAGCTCCTCGATGACGAAATTCGAAATCGCTCTGGCGGCTCGGTTAAAATCATAGGCGTCATAAGATTCACCGACCGACTTGATCAAGCCGTTGAGCCGGGAGACAAGCCAGCGATCGAGGACCGAAAACTCTTTTTCGCCGCCGGCGGCCGGATCGAACCTATCGATATCCGCATACAGGGCGAAAAACGAATAGCTGTTCTGCAATGTGGAAAAAAACTTGCGCAGGGTTTCCACCAGGCCGCTTTCGCTGAATCTTTTGGGCAGCCACAGCTGAGACGAACTGATCAGATGCCATCGCAGAATATCGGCGCCGTAGGTTTCCATCGATTTGCTCGGGTCGATGACGTTGCCCAGCCGTTTCGACATCTTTTTTCCCTCGGCGTCGAGCACCAGATCGTTCACCACGCATCTTTTATAGCTGGGTTTGCCGCTAATGAAAACGCTGATCGCCAGCATCGAATAAAACCATCCCCGGGTCTGATCGATAGCCTCGGCGATGAACTCGGCCGGGAAAAGATCGGGCTCGAATCGGTCGGCGTTTTCGAATGGATAATGAACCTGTGCATAAGGCATCGCCCCCGAATCGAACCAGACGTCGATCACCTCGCTTACGCGATTCATTTTTCCGCCGCAATCCGAGCAGGCGAAAACGATCGAATCGACGAACGGTCGGTGAAGATCGATTTTATCGGGCAGACCGGACGAGCATTGTTTCAACTCCTCGATACCGCCGATAACTTTTTCTTTGCCGCAGGCCTGGCAGATCCAGATCGGCAGGGGGGTCCCCCAGTATCTTTCCCGCGACAGCGCCCAGTCGATATTGTTCTCCAGCCATTCCCCAAAACGGCCGCGTCCGATTTCCTCCGGATACCAGGTGATCTGGCGGTTGGCCTCGATCAAGCGGTCTTTGAAAGCGGTGGTGCGGATATACCAGGAGCTGCGGGCGTAATATAAAAGCGGCGTATCGCATCGCCAGCAGAACGGATAAGTATGCGTATATTGTTCCGCCTTGTAGAGAAGGCCTCTTTGCTTCAAATTTTCGGTAATCAGCGGGTCCGCCTCTTTGACGAACCGGCCTTTCCAATCGGCTACGGAGTCGATAAAATTCCCCCGCGTGTCAACCGCCTGCAGCACCGGCAGGCCGCACTTTTTGCCCAACTCATAATCGTCCTCGCCGAACGCCGGCGCGATATGAACGATTCCGGTGCCGTCATCCATAGTAACGAATTCGGCGGTCGTGGCGAAATGGGCTTTTGCCGCCTCGACTTTCAAAAAAGAAAACAACGGCTCGTATTCGACGCCCTCGTATTCCCGCCCCGGTTTCTCCTCGACAATGCGATATTCCCCGTCGATTACTCCCAGTCTTTGTTTGGCCAGAATCAGCCGCTGGCCTTCGTGCACGATGGTGACATAAGGCTCGTTCGCCGAGAGGGCGACGGCGGCGTTGGAAATCAAGGTCCATGGAGTGGTCGTCCAGACGAGGAAATACGTGTTGTCCGCCGTCTTCAGTTTCATTTTCACGAAGATTGAAGGGTCGGTTACTTCATCATATCCTTGAGCCACCTCGTGCGAGGATAAAGCCGTGCCGCAACGAGGACACCAAGGAACGATTTTGTGGCCGCGATAAAGCAAACCGGCATCGTGAAACTTTTTCAGGATCCACCAGACGGTTTCGATATAGTAATTTTCGTAAGTGATATAGGCGTTTTCGAGATCCAGCCAGTAGCCCAGCTTTCTGGTGAATTCGTCCCATTCTTTTTTATACGTGAACACCGATTCCCGACAGCGCCGGTTGAATTCGGCGATCCCGTATTCCTCGATTTGCTCTTTGGATTCGAGGCCGAGTTCTTTTTCCACGTTAAGTTCGACGGGCAAGCCGTGCGTGTCCCAGCCGGCTTTCCTTTCCACCAAAAATCCTTTCATGCTCTGGTAGCGGCAGATAGAATCCTTGATGGTTCTGGACAGAGCATGTCCGACGTGGGGAAGCCCGTTGGCGGTCGGAGGTCCCTCGTAGAAAACGAACCTGGGTGCGTTTTTCCTTAGCGCGAGCTGCCCGGCGAAAATACGGTTGTCTTCCCAAAATTTCAAAATCTCTTTTTCGAGCGCCGGGAAATTGAATTCTTGATCGTATTGTCTGTACATCAAACCTGCATCCGTTCCACTATTTTTTCGATAAGTCTCGAGAGGTTGGGCCCGGCCGTTTCCGCGGCTGCCACGATTTTCTGGTGGGAGCACGGTTCGAGCGCATCGGGCAGCCCCATATCGGTCACCACCGAGAATCCCAGCACTTTCGTTCCCTGATGCCGCGCGACTATAACCTCGGGCACCGATGACATGCCGACCAGATCGCCGCCTATTATGCGAAGCATGCGGTATTCGGCGGCGGTTTCGAGATTAGGCCCGGCCACACCAACATAAACGCCGCGTCCGATCACGATTTTCTCCTCGCGCGCCACCTCGATCGCCAGCTTCTTCAAGCCGCTGTCGTAGCAATCGAACATATCGGGAAAGCGTGGTCCCAAAGAATCGTCGTTTTTGCCGATCAGCGGATTATCGCCCTGTAGGTTGATGTGGTCGGTGATCAGCACGATATCGCCCTTGGAGAACTGGGGGTTGAGTCCGCCGGCCGCGTTCGAGACAATCAATGTCTCGATCCCCAGCGCTTTCATCACCCGCACCGGAAACGTCACCTGTTTCAAGGTATATCCCTCATACAGGTGGAAGCGCCCCTCCATCGCCACCACTCGTTTGCCGCCCACCGTTCCGAACAGCAATTTTCCGGCGTGGCTTTCCACGGTCGAAACCGGGAAGTTGGGAATCTTGTCATAGGGGATTTCGATTTCGCGTTTGACGGCTTTGGCCAGGCCGCCGAGACCGGTACCGAGAATAATCCCGATTTTGGGCTTGTCGCTGGTTTTGGTCCTGATATAGGCGAGCGTTTCGTCGATCATCTGTTTGAGATTTTCCATAAGACTCCCTCTAACTGCCGGGCTGTGCGCCTGGTGCTTTTTCTCCGGACGCTTTTTCGATGCCCCTGATTCTGTTGGCCGTTTCTTTAGTGAATTCCTCGGTCAGTCTTTCCACCTCTTCGTCGCTTAATTCGGGTTTTCTTTTTATAACGATCGGTTTTTCTTCCTGACGTGCCTGTTTTTCCATCAATTCGAGCAGTTTCAACTCCGATTCGAGCAGCGAACGGAAACTGACCAGAAAAGAAGCTTTTTGGCTTGCCAACGTCGAACATTCGCGCCGCAGTTCGCCGACCCGCTCGTATGCCTCTTGAATGATCCGTTCGGCCTCGGTTTCGGCCCGGCGGACCATCAGATCCGCTTTTTCCTGGGCCGCGGTCTTTATCTGCTCGGCGGTTTCTTGAGTGGTAACCAGAGTGCTCTGTAGCACGGTTTCGATCTTGGCGTAACCGTCGAGTTTTTCCTGGGCGGCTTTCAATTTTTCTTTCAGATCGCGGTTTTCCTCGATGAGTTGTTCCATATCAGAAGCCAGATTTTCCATGAAAGAAGCAACCTCGTTTTTGTCGAATCCGCGAAACGCCGAGGCAAACTCGTGTTTTCTTATTTCGAGCGGCGTGATTTTCATATCGTCCTCATTCCCTCGCTTGTCGGCCGCCTCCGAAAATCGCCGTGCCGATACGAATTTCGGTGGAGCCGTATTTAATGGCGCATTCGAAATCGCCGGACATTCCCATGGACATCGTTGTTATTTTATCGCCCAAAACCGCCTTTAGCTCAAGAAACAAATTTCTGGTTTCGGCGAAAGCGGCTTCGATCAGATCGACATCGTCGGTGAGCGGGCCCACCGTCATCACGCCCCGGATATCCAGATTGCCGAGACGCTCGATACGTCGGGCGGTATCGAGAAGCTCCGATGGTTTCAGGCCGTATTTGGCGGGTTCGCCGGAGGAATTGATTTCGAGAAGCACCGGCATCTTGCGCCCTGCGGCGGCCAATTGCGCATTCATGGCCTCGGCGAGCCTGAAGCTGTCCACCGATTCGATGAGATCGAATAACCCGATCGCCTGTTTTATCTTGTTGGTTTGCAGATGGCCTATCATATGCCACGAGGGTCGTCCGGGATTTTCGAATTCGGCGTTCAAAGCCGGTATTTTCCTGAAAGCTTCCTGCACTCTGTTTTCTCCGAAATCGCGCAATCCGGCGGCGTAAGCCGTTCGAATCATATCGGGCGGCACTCCTTTTGTGACCGCCACCAAAGTGATTTCGGTTCGGCGACGCCCCGATTCGGCGCAGGCCGTTTCGATTCTGCGTTCGAGTTTTTTCAGGTTGTCTGCCATATGATCCATAGCAGTCGCACCAAACCTTTAATTTTATTCCTTATGGCAAGCCAAAGCAATAATTTTCTGGCATCAGATCGAATTATCCATGTTCAGTAATCGATTACTATTCCGATACTAATAAAAATAAAGTTCATAAAGGTTACCGGCGTTCTCGATATTGAGGAGGTTGTTCATGTTTAAGTTCCGCAAGGTCAGAGGTCCCGAACAGATCAGCGAGGCGATAGTGACGCTTGAGGAATCGGCCAATCGGCTCGAGGGCATGGTGGAGAGCGCCCAGAAAGAAAAATCGCGCTTGCATCTGCTGGTGGGCAACGTTACGGACAAAGTAAACCAGATTAGGGAGACGGCAGCTTCTTTCGAAAGAACCGCGGAGAAAATCGCCGAATACGAGAACGCCTTCAAAGAACTAAGGCAGCAAATCGAATCCTTGAAAAAAGAAATGGTGGATCTCGAGGATTCTCGGATCGAAGCTCTGAAACTTCGCGAATTGATACTGCAGGTGACCAGGGATTCGGCGGCGGCCAAGGAGGATTTGGCCTCGATTCACGGGCTTTTGGGCGGAGTCCAGGAGTTGAGCCGGGAAGCGGAACAGGTGAGGGCCGAAATCGAGCCGCAGCTCGAACAGACCCGTCAGAGGCAAACCGAACTGACCGCCAGATACGATGATTTACTCAATCGGCTCGAAAGCAGCGAAAATGAAATCAAGCGACTTGCCGAGATGGCGGAGAAGTTCAAGACGTGGGCCGACGAAATCGCCCGGGAATCGGCCCGGATCACCACCTGGATGGCGGCCACCGAGAAGATGGCCGAAAATCTAAGCAAGACAACCGAACTTTTCGAGACGGCCAGTTCGAAAATCGACAGCCTTCACGAATTGACCGAATTCGTCGAATCGAAAACCAAAAGCCTCAACAAACAAAAAGAGCTATTGAAAAACGCCCATATCGAGTATGGCAAAGCCAACGTCCTATTCCTCGAAATAAGATCGAAGTTGTCGGAGATGGAGGGGGACTGGGAACAAATCAAGCAGATCCAGACCGATTCCATAAGATTCGAAAATCAGGTCAAGGCGCTCGAATCGAGAATAGAACAAATCGAAAGTTATGCGGAGAAGCTCGATCGACTTACTCAAGAGATGTCCCTGCTTGACGATCGGGCGGAGGTTCTGGATAAATTCCGCAATCAACTCGAGGAGTTTTCCCAAACGGCGGCCGGGCTTCAATTGAAATCGGAACAGGCGCAGGGCAATCTGAAAGCTCTCGAATCGGCGATCGAAAAGAGCGAGCGGATAATGGGTCGGGTCGAACAATCGCAGCAAGATTCGAAGGCCCTGGCTCAGCATCTCGAGCTGCTTTTGGAAAACGGTGAAAATTTCCTGGGTCGCGTGCCCGACATCAACGGGATTCAGGACAAGATAGATTCCGTTCGGGAGAGGGCGCTCGCGTTGGAAAACAAGCTCTTGGAAAATATGGCGGTCGTCTCCGAGCTGAAAAACCATTCGGCGGCCGCGGATCAAATAAAGGAGCGCTTGGACTCATATCGCAGCGAAGTTGCGCGTCTTGTGGCCGCTGATCGCAAAGAGCTCGAATCGATCGGCTCGACGATCGACGGGCTGAAGAAGAACATGGAAGCCATGCGTTCGCGCTGGCTGGAGATGCCGGATATTCTGGCGCGACTGGCGGAAACCGAGAAAATTTCGACCGAATTGCAGAAGAAATATTCATCGCTGCTCGAACGGGAAAACGAGGTTCTCAGGCTGAAAGACCTGATCGAGCAGAATTCCGAATCGTTCAAGAAATTCGACAACACCGTCGCCCGCGTGCATCAGAAAGCCGCGGAACTGCTGAATTTCAAGGCGGATCTCGAGTCGGTGGAATTGAAAATTTCGGCCGTCGAGATGAAAGCCAAGACGTTGATTTCGATGGGCGAAAAAATAGATCAGATAAGTTCACGAATCGCCGGGCTGGCCGAAAACTCGGGGGCGATCGACAACCGTATCAAGGAGAATACCGAGCAGCTCGAAACCTTGAAATCGGAATACGCGGCGATGCGGCGGCATCAGGAAGACCTGCGGCTGGATATCGGCGAGGTGATCGATTCGTTCGACAAGTTGGCCGAAACGCGAACCTACGCCGAACTGAAATCCAAAGAGTTGGCGGAACAGGCGGAAAAAACCGAAAACAGGATCAGCCAATTGACCAGTCTCATGGAGAATTGGAATGCGCAAGGCGACGAAATCCGCAGGCATTTGAGCGAACTCAAGAGCCAGGCCGATATACTGGCAGGCGAACATCAGGGATTTGCAGACAAATTCGCCATACTCGATAGGGATTCGGAGCGGATAATCACTTTGGCGGGTCAGGTCAAGCAACGCCATGCTGAACTGGGTGAGCTTGACAACCGTATAAGCGAAATGGAAAAGAGGCTTAAAGACGCGCTCGAATTGGACTATAAACTGGCCGAATTCGAAAGGATCGTAGGCAAGATCACCGACTGGATGCAATCGATTTCGGAGAATCTGGCGCGCACGGCGAAGCTCGAGGAAAGATTGACCAAAATGGACAAGCGGTTGGCGGAGCTCGATGCGCTCGAAAATCAGTTGGCGGGCCGGGCGGCCGATATCGACAAGCTGACAAGGCAACTCAACAAGATCGGTTTGATGGAAAAGGAACTCAAGGCCAGAGAGGGGACTCTCGTATCCGAACAGGCATTGATGGATAAGGCGATCGAAGCCTGCCAGAAGCTCGAGGATCTGGTACTCAAAGCAGAGCATCTGGGCAAGAGATTAAATTAGAAACTTGCTATCGGGGGGCGGCGTTCATATATTATCGACGATCGATTCATTTAAGAGCGGTTTTGTGAAAAAAGTATCGGTTGCATTATTGATTTTGCTGGCGGGCGCGCCGATCAAGGGCGAAAAATACGCCGGCGAATTTTTATATCTGGGGGCCGGTGCCCGGGCGCTGGCCCTGGGCGGCGCTTACAGCGTTATCGGCGGCGACCCTTATTCAAGCTATTATAATCCCGCCGGATTGGCCGAACTCGAAGGGCGCCAGGCGGCTTTCATGCACTCGGAGACTTTCGGCAATCTGCTGAATCACGATTACCTGGTGGCGGCCCAATCGAAATTCAACGGAGTGGCGGCGATTTCGCTGTATCGGCTCGGCGGCGGCGGGATTCTGGTTACCGAGGAATATCTCGGGACTTACCGTGTACGCGAAACGGCATCTCATGCCGACTACGTGATGACTTTGTCTTATGGGCGAAGACAATCGGAAAGGTTGGATGTCGGGTTTTCGGCGAAATTGATTTATCGGTCGATTATCGACTACTCAGCCAAAGGGATAGGGTTCGATGCGGGGGCAAAATACGAGTTCGCTTCAGGTTTGAGCGGCGCTCTGGTCGCCAGAGACATGACCGGCACCATACTTTCGTATTCATCGGGAAGCAAGGAAACGGTGAATCCGACGGTGATTTTCGGTTTGGGTTATCAGCGGCGGTTGGGCGATTTCGGTCTGCTGGCTGCGGGCGACGCCGATATGAGGTTCGAGGGAAGACAAAGCTCGGCGCAATTTTATCAGAGTTGGATTTCCGCGGACTTGCATCTGGGATTGGAAGCATCTTATAAAAATGTCGTTTATGCGCGCGCTGGTTCGGATACCGGCAACCTGACCACCGGAATCGGGTTGAAGATTTCACGTTTTGCGATCGATCTCGCTTTGCTTGACCACGACGATCTCGACACGTCATACCGTGGATCGTTGTTGGTGAGTTGGTAGGCTCGAGCATTCCCCTTAAATCACCCGCATAAAAAGCCGCCAAAGACATTTTTGATCGATATGCGTTTCGCAATTCGTTTGGTGTTCGGCGGAAACAAATGCGACTTTCCAGCGAATCAAGAAGGTGTAATCGGCCGACGGCGAAATTGACATGGCCAGTCGGCGCTTACGCTTTCTATTTGCAATTAACAAGGCGATCCGCTAATATTACCGCCGGCGATGGTTCTTTTAGGACAATGATAATGAAGTCGGGCAAGACCGGGGAGCGGTTATGAGCGATATTTACAGGGTCGAGGAATATCAGCGGTTTTATGATAATCTTCAACATGCGCTTAAAGGACCCAATATCAAGGAATACAAGCTGAAACAGTTGACCTCGGCCGCCCACGAATCGGGCACGCGCACCTCGAACGGCGCCTGGGCTTGGCGTTCGATGGTGTCATCGCGGAACGCCCCCAAGACCGTTTATCTGGGCAGCCAGAAAGTGAGATTGCCGATCTTAACCGATCTGCAAAAGAACATTATCAAAAACGCCCCCGAAGAGCTGCATAAGGTGTTGCATTATGTACGCACCTTGCCTTTCGTGCATCTCCGGCGCCAGATGGGCGATAATCCGGAATTCAATCCTATCTGCAATCTTTACGTGAGCGTAGCCGACCGCAAGAATTATCGCCTTCCGTTCATGTGGGGACATACTTTGGGCGATCCCTCGCGGCGGCCGGGTCCGGAATTCACCATGATCCATATTCCGGAAGAGCATATGATGCGGCAGCAGATACTGACGCTTCCGGAATACAATCTGAATATCGCTTTGGGCACCGATTACATGGGCGAGGACAAGAAAGGATTTTTACGTCAAGGGATGTGGTGCGCCGACGAGCGGGGGATGCTCGGTCTTCACGCGGGCACGAAAGTGGTGACGGTTTGGGACGAAAAAGACAATCGGCTGAAACGTTATGGCGTGTTTTTGTTCGGATTGACGGCGACCGGCAAATCGACCTGGTCATGTCATCAGCTCGGCCTGAATTTCGAGAGGGGCGAGGGGACGCAAGTGGCGCAGGACGATATCGTTTTTCTGCGGCGGGACGGATCGGCTTTCGGATCGGAGCAGAATTTCTACGTGAAGACCGATGTGGACAAGGAAATGCAGGAGGCGATGTATTGGTCGCTGATGGATAAATCGGCGCTGTATGAAAACGTGATGATTTTGGCCAACGGTGATCCCGATTTTTTGGACGAGAAATTGTGCGCCAATGGTCGGGCGATCATCCGCAAGGACAAGTTGCGGGTATTGCGCAAGAAGAAACTGGTCAGGATCGATTATCCCAGTTTGAATCTGCCGCCGCTTTCCGAGTTGGACGGGCTGGTATTCGCCTTTATCACCAGGCGGAACACGATCATGCCTTTTGCCCAGAAATTGACGCCGGAGCAGGGTGTTTTGGCCTATCTCTGGGGCGAATCGACCCATAGCATGGCCACTCAGCCGGAGAAAGCCGGCGAATCGGTCAGGATAGTCGGCACCGACGATTTCATAATCGGATCGCAGGGGGTGAAAGTCAATCGGTTCCATGATATCGTGATGGAGCTTTGCGCCAATTATCCGGGGAAAGTGCATTTTTATCTTTACAACACCGGCGGGATGGGTGAGTTGATCGAAACGGTCGAGGAGGGGGGCAAGAAGGTGAAGCGGTTGGTGCGCAAGGCGACGCGGGTACCGATCAATGTAATGGCGGCCATTCAAAGGGGCGATCTGCGCGGCACCAATAAGTATAAACCGGGGCTGCTCGGCACTCTCGATATTTACGCGGCCGAGGGGTTGGATCTTTCCGCTTATGACGCCGCTCGGATGTATTCCAAAGAGCAGATAGAAGAGTTCAAGCGGGATCTGGTGGAAGGCAGGCGCAAATTCACCGAGGAGATCGCCAATCAGGGGTTGAAGCAGGAGATAATCGACGAGGCGGAAAAATCGTTCGCCATAATCGCCGGCAAACCGAAAATAACCGTGCCCGAAATTCCCGTAAAAGAGGAGGCGAAACCGCTATCGACGATTTCGACCGAGATTCCGGATTTGAAATGGGAGACGAAATCGAGGCCGCCGCGGCCGTTGCGGGGAAGATATATTTGATTATCGGAGCGGCTAGGTCGGGTTCAGCATTGAAAGGACCTGCTATCGCTCAATCGGTCCGCCTTAGTTTCATTTTTCGCATTATCCGCTCGAAGAAGTTTCTTTCCATCGTCAATCATTAAAATCGATCCCGCGCGGGATCTTATTTGTTTTCAACAGCGTCGGGCGGAACGGATAATGAAAACAAAGAATCCGCCCTCGAAAGAGCCCGCCAAACGGCATCGACCATCGCAGATGGGCGCCGGCGCTTATCCGAATGCCGCCCGGTGGATGTCGTCAAGCCCGAGATAAGATGGGGCGGCGACATTATCGAGCTCTTTCTATCAGAAGCGCGATCAGCAAAACAAATGCGATCTGCATAAGGAATTGAAAAATACGGCGGCAAGGAGATGAAGCGGGCCGAAGAATGATCGGCTGAACCTTTGATTGGTTTCGGCGGTGTGTCGGTTTCTGCAGCGCCGATGATTTGGTTAAGCTGGGGGACAGGGATTCGAACCCCGATACTCAGATCCAGAGTCTGATGTCCTGCCGTTGGACGATCCCCCAATTAAGGAATGTCTTTTGATAGGCAGTGCGGCTTTTATAGGGGGGGATGGATACCACATCTGACCTTCAAAAGACATTCAAGTTCTATATAATTTATTCTTTGGTTATGTCAAGGAAAATAATGGATGTGAGGAGTGGACTTGGTGGGGGGGCCCCGCTTGCGCGGGAATGCCAAATAAAAAAGGGCGGGAATGGCAGATATCAATAAAAAAGGGGATGATAAAGAATAATGGGAATAGCGGAGAGGAACAGCCGAGAGGGAATGGCAAAGAGGGAATGAAAATGACAGAGATGGGGGCGGGAATAGGCAAGAAATAGCTTGATGAATCGATTAATGTTCTTATATTTGTAAAATTGCAGAAAATTAACGGGAGGAAATTATGGCGCAAGTATGTGATATATGCGGCAAAAAGGCGGGAATCGGCCATCAGGTCAGCCATGCCCACAATTTGACTCTTCGCCGCTGGAAACCGAATTTACAGTTGGTCAACGCCAAGGTTAACGGCCGCCCGCGGAAAATGCGTGTCTGCACCCGTTGTATAAAAGCGGGCAAGGTGGCGCGATAAATTTCAGAGTGAAGGTTCGCGCGATGGTCGAATCCACTCGTTTGGGGCCGCATTACGTTTGATTAACTTTATGCGCTACGGGCACATGCGTTTCGGAGTTTTTGCAGGGGCCGGATATAAATGGAATTATATCTGCTAAGGCACGGCCGGCCGAATCCCGAGTTGGTCGATCCCCAGAAAGGACTTTCGCCGGAAGGGCAGGCGGAAATAGGTTCGTTGGGGAAACTTATCAAGCCCTTGGAGATTTCGGTGTCGGAGATATGGCATTCGGGGAAAACCAGAGCGCGGCAAACGGCCGAGCTCATATCCTCATATCTTGAAGTCAAAAGCGGAATTTTCGAGAAAAAAGGATTGAATCCGGCCGATAGAATCGAGCCGATCGTGGGGCAAATCCTGGCGCATAAGCGGGATTTAATGATTGTCGGACATGCTCCGTTTCTATTGTATCTGTCGTCGCTGCTTCTGACGGGAGATCCCAATCGCGCGGCTCTCGATTACAGCACGGGAACGCTGGGTCGGCTCAGCTATGCCAACGGTCGCTGGTCGCTCGGCTTGCTGGTTAAACCTTGGCCCGAACATGCAGGAGATTCATCAAGGGTTAGATCGTATCATTAAAGTTACGAATAAATTCCGCGCCATCGCTCATGCAGGAAATCAATCGGCGAAAAGAAGATGCGGGAGCAAAAGGCCGATTTGAAATGAACCGTTGAGCGGGAAAGAGGAAATTCGAAGGGATCGATAACGAATTGCGATTTGGCGTCGGCGGTATTGATTTGAACCGACGGATCAACTATGGTGTTGTAAGGTATTTTACGGCCGTGGGTTTACTTCGGCGGCCATGATTCGATATCGATTAAGGGATTTATCATGAAGTATGAATTGAAACGGATAGATCTTTGGAGCGCGATCAAGATATCGTTCGTCGTGCATGCCATAATCGGGCTTCTGGTGGGATTGTTGATCGGGCTGGCGTTTTCACTTTTTTTCGCCTTCGTTGGGCAATTGGCTTCATCGAACGATATAGACGCGAGCCTGACGGCGTTCGGCCCGCTGGGCGGTTTTTTAGTCGGGATTTTTTATGCGGTTTTTATAGCGGTGGTCAACGGGGTGATAATAACCGGATTGGTCGCGATATTGTACAATATCGTCGCGGGGTGGGTAGGCGGCTTGAAATTCGAGGCCGAGCCGACGGCGATGGAGCCGACGAAACCGACGATGACTTTGGCCGCCGATTTACCGCAGGAAAAGCGGGCGGGCGATGTCTGAAATCAGAGTTCGCATAGCACCGTCGCCATCGGGGTATCTCCATATAGGAACGGCCAGAGCGGCGCTGTTCAACTGGCTTTTCGCCCGGCGCAACGGCGGCAAATTTCTGCTGAGGATTGAGGATACCGACACCGATCGATCATCGCCGGAAATGGTGAAAGTGATTTTCGACAGTCTCAAGTGGCTCGGATTGGACTGGGATGAACCGCCGGTTTTTCAATCGCAGCGATATGATATATACAGGAAATATGCGGCTAAATTGATAGAAAACGGTAAAGCCTATTATTGCTGGTGTTCGCCGGAGACTTTGAAAAGAAAGCAGGAGCAGGCACTCGCCGAAAAAAGGCCGCCGCGCTACGATCGGACCTGTTTCAATCTACCCGAGGAAATAAAGAAACAAAATCTGGAAAAGGGGCTGCCGGCCGCTATAAGGTTGTTTGTTGCAGAAGGCTCGACCACGTTCGACGACCTGGTGGTGGGCCGGATAACCCGTGAGAACAAAGACATAGACGATTTCGTAGTGGCACGATCGGACGGGCGGGCGGTTTACAATTTGGCGGTGGTGGTTGACGATCATGAGATGCGAATCAGCCATGTGATCCGGGGCAACGACCATATATCGAATACTTTCAAGCAGATATTGCTCTATCGGGCGCTCGGAATCGAGCCGCCGCATTTCGCGCATCTGCCGCTGATATTGGGAGAAGACCGCTCGAAGATGTCCAAACGCCATGGGGCGGCGGCGGTCACCGATTACAGCAGGGAAGGGATTCTCAAAGAGGCCTTGGTTAATTTTATCGCGCTTCTGGGCTGGTCGCCGGGAGACGGCAAAGAGATAATGAGCCTGGATGAAATGATAAAGAGTTTCAGCCTCGAGCGGATCAATCCGACCAATGCGGTTTTCGACATGAATAAGCTGTATTGGATGAACGGCGAGTATATCCGCAAGAAGCCGGATCATGAGCTGGTGGATCTGTTGCGCCCGTTTCTGGTGGAGGCCGGATTGGCTACGCAGTTGTTCATAAGCAGCCGCTGGGAATATATGATGAAGTTCGTCGGACTGCTGAAAGAGCGCTGCCGCCTGCTGACCGATTTCGTGACGCTGGGCAGGTATTTCTTCACCGATGATTTCGATTACGATCCTGCGGGCGCGGCCAAACATTTCGCGGGTCCGACCATCGCCGACAATCTCGAAGCGCTGGCGCGGGCGCTTGAAGAGGTTGCCTCGTTCGAATCGGCGCAGATCGAGGGCAAGCTCAGAGAGGTAGCCGACAAGCGCGGCGTGAAAGCCAAGGAGCTTATACATCCCACCCGTCTGGCGCTGTCGGGAATGACCATGGGACCATCGTTGTTCGAGATGATGGAGCTGCTGGGCAAAGAGCGCTGTGTGGCAAGGATAAGACGGGCGGTGCATTTTATCCGGACGAGCGCAGCCGAACCGAGCAAATGAAATTGATTCTGCGCCGCCGGACACAGGTGAAGTTTCGGCGCGGGACTTCTTGGAAGAACCGAAGATAATTCTACATCATCACTTATAAACATTGCGGTTGAATCAGGACTATGGTTTCCGGGTTCGGGTGGAGTGACCGCAATGGTGGGAATCCCGGCGGTTGGGGCGCAAGTTGTTATGGCATGGCTAACGGGCGGGATTGCGCTCAGCGGTGGGCGTGTGGCTTGACTTTGTTTATGGGGGAATTCCCGCTTTCGCGGGGATGACGTAGAAAAAGGGGGTATGATATAGAGAAGATGGGAATGACAGAAGAGGGGGCGGTTTGACACGAAAGGGGTGCGGGTATGACGGCAATGAAGGCAGGAATGATTATAAGAGGAAGCGAAGGAGAAAAAGAAAGAGATCGGGAGCGGCAAGATGAAGGTGAGAATGACATAAAGAAGGAGGAGAAACGGCATATTCGACAAAGTTAGGCGACCGGAACAAGGAATAATGAAATGATAGCACGGTTTCGGCTGATCGGGAAGGAGAGATCAGGGAAAAGTGATGTGGGCGATGAATAAACCGGGTTCAGGTCATAACTGGAAAGATATCGACGAAAACATTTCCGCTATCAAGGCAAATACTGGAATTCGAGATGTATTCCCAGTTGATTTCCAGAATATTCGAGCGGCAGCGGCGGCGGGTTGGCCGAGAGAACCGCGCGCAGGGCCGATTGATCGAATGCGGAAATGCCGGAGGATCGTTCGATTGCGGCATCGGAAATGCGGCCATTTCGTTCGATGACGAAATATATCACGCAACTGATTTTTTCGGCGCCCTGAAAAGGATTGTCCCAGCGGTTTTTTATTTTGGCGAAAAGAATATTCAAGTATGTCGGCGTTTCGAATTTGCCGCCCTCCAAGGACAGATCGCCGAACTCACTGCCGTAATCCAACCCCTCGGGCACACCCGGTTTCGCGCCGGTTTTGGCCGGTTTGGTTTCGACCTGAGGTTTGGCTGTCGGTTGTTTCGGGCGGGCTTGTTTTTTATCTTTTTGAATTTCGGTGGTATGTGGGGTTTCCGGCAAGTCGCGGGTATGGGGTTTCTGTCGGACTTTGCTTTGTGTTTCCGTTTCCGGCCGACTATCCGGTTCACCCCGAACCGCAGGCGGCAAAGAAACCAAATCGACCGACATGATCCGCGGATAGGCTTTCCCGGCGGAGTCGTTTCCTCCCCATAGGAACCTACCGATGACGATCGAATGGATGATCAGCGACGCCAGCAAGGCGTATTTCACATGATTTTCTCCGGTTCGGTGACCAGACCGACGTTTTCGATCCCCAGCTTTTTGATCTTGCTCATGATCTCCATCACCGTGCCGTAGGGAACCCGCCGATCGGCCTTGATATAGACCGGTCTGAATTTCTTGATGTCGCGGATCGTTTTCAATCTCGCCTCGAACTGGTCGGCCGGGGTCTTGTAATTATCTATCAAGAGTTGATTATCGCTGGTTATGGTTACCACGATTCCGGTGGAGACGTCGCGGGGCGATTCGCTTGCCTTGGGCAGCTGAATATCGACCCCCGATTGAATCATCGGCGCGGAAATCATGAAAATGATCAGCAGCACCAAAACGACATCGACGAGATTGGTGACGTTGATCTCCGCCATCGGGTAATATTCGCGTCTAAACCTGCGCAACCTGTCCGAATTCCTTCTTGATAGCCGAATAGAGCTCGGATTTGAAATTATCGATTTCGGAATTGAGACGTCTCAATTTATTGGTGAAGTAATTATAGGCTATCACCGCCGGGATGGCCGCTCCCAGACCGGCAACGGTGGCGATCAAGGCCTCGGCGATTCCCGGGGCGACCACCGCCAAGGTTGCGGTGCCTCTCACTCCGATTTGCGCGAAGGCGTCCATAATTCCCCAGACCGTGCCCAGCAGCCCGATGAAGGGCGAAGCATTGGCGGTCGTGGCGAGAAAAACCACGTATTTTTCGAGTCGCATGGCCTCGTTGATTCCCGCTCTGTCGATCGCCTCGGCGACATGATTGAGCCCTTCGTAATCGAGCGCGGAGCGGGTTTCGCCGCCGGAATGCAGCATTGACTCGAGCTCGACCAGGGCGGCTCCAAGCATGGCGGCAAACGGCGAGCGGGAAAGGCGAGTGAGAGAGGCGAAAGTTTTCCGTAAACCGCGATTACGGCGGAATTCTTTGAGGAAGGTTTGGTTGGTTTTCAGGGCGGCTTTGAATTCCAAGTATTTGTAAATGATAATCGCCCAGGAAATGACCGAGAACGCCAGAAGCACAGCCAAAACGATCTTGGCGAAAGCCGAGGACTCGGCGATCAAGTCGGTAAGTTTCTTGCCGGCGACGACATCGGGGGACAACAACAAAGCGAGGATGTTCTGCAATGCGGCTCCTTTGCTTTTTAGAACATTTTAGGTCATCAGGAATTTCGTGTCAAGCCTTACGTTCCCGTCATGCTGTTACGATACGAGTGATCGCGGCGGCCGTTCCCGGAAAAAAATATTCGTGGTAAAGAATTTTGCGTGACAGGTTCTGACACGATCAGTGCGATATTCCAATTGAACGCGGCAAGATGAATCGACATCCCGCTTTGCAACTGCCGTAACAATCACGCTTAGACCTTTTCGGCTTTTGAGCCTTGATCTTTCAAGCGGGGCAATTGGCGCCAATTTCCTGGGGGGGGGGATAAAGATACCGGTTGCCCCGTTGCTTTGGAATCCGCGAAATTCATTTTGGGCATTTGGACGATCCAGCCGGTTTGCCTGGCTGAGGCCGGAAAATCCCGGTTTCGAAGTGCATACTTTATCGAACCCGATTGTGCGAGATTGGGGGGGGACTCGTGTTGCCGGATTTTGAGGGGAAGCGGGGTGCTTTGTGGGCGATTCCCGCTTACGCGGGAATGACAAATATAAGGGGGCAGGAATGACAACGAGATAGTGACGGGAACATTAATGAGGGAAGCGGGAATGACGCGAAAAGGGAAGCCGGGAATCGAGAAAAGGGAATGATGAATATGAAATACCAGTGCACCTGCCGGAAAATCAGTCATAAAACATGAAACCTCATCGTCGCCGACGGCAAGAGAACGCGGCCGGCGATGAGCTTTTCTACATTTTCCGCGCTTCCGATAAAGTCGAAAATCGAAAAAATAAAATATCATCAAAAAAAACTTGACATATACAAATGTGCACTATAAATTAGTGCAGTATTGATTTGGGTACACGAATGCGCGATGGGGTTGAAAAATACACGGCCTTAGTCGATCTCGAGGCTTTTCTGGCATCGGTCGAACAATCGCTTAACCCCGGACTCCGGGGCAAACCGGTTATCGTGGGCGGGTTACCGCCGACGCGGGGGATCGTTATCTGCGCCTCTTACGAAGCGCGGGCCAAAGGCGTGAAATTCGGCATGCCGCTGGCGGAGGCATCGCGGGTGCTGCCGGAGGCGGTATTTCTGAAGGGTGACGTGAAAATCTATCGCGATTGGTGGGCACAGGTTTGCGATATTCTCCAGGCGTTCACGCCGGAGATAGAGCCGGTTTCGATGGACGAAGCCTATCTCGGCCTGCAGGTCTATCCGCCCGATACGATCGAGGGGATTTTGCGTTCACTGAGGGAGGCGGTGAAACGACGGCTTGGAATAGGGTGTCGGATCGGGGCGGGCAGGTCGAAACTTTTCGCCAAGATCGCCTGTGAACTGGCTCGCGACAGGAAACAGCAGGGGAAGGAACCGATCGTGGTTATCGATGCGAAGGAGGAAGACCAGATATTGGCCGATCTGCCGGTTTCGCATTTGCCGAATCTCGGTTCGCGGGCGACAATTCATATGCAGGAGCTGGGGGTGACCACGGTGGGGCAATTACGTCGGATACCGCAGTGGGTTCTGGGGGCGGTTTTCGGCAAGCGGGGCTTGGAGTGGTATGATTTCGCTGGCGGAATCGACAGACGGAAGATCAGAAGGCGCATCTTGCCGGGAACGATATCGCGCGAGACGACATTCAACGCCGATTCGAACGATCGATTCTTTTTGACCAGCGTAGCGTATTATCTTCTGGAACGGGTTTGCCTCGATCTGCGGCAAAGACATCTTTTGGCGCGTCGGCTCGGTTTGAAATTGCGCCATGTCGATTTTGCTGCGGTGGAAACGGCGGTCACGATGGGGCGCGCCAGCGCCAGGGAAACGGATATATGGCCGTATCTGCGACGGTTGTTCGACGATTCGTATTCCGGCAGGGTGGGAATAAGGCATGTCGGCGTGGTCGTTTCGGGCCTGCTTCCCGGGGCCTATCAAAACGACCTGTTCAGTTTCGGGAAAAAAGCGCAGGATTTGAGTGTAAGTCTCGATCGTCTGCGCAGCCGGCATGGATATCATGCGGTATATTACGGCCGTACATTGCAGCTTAAAGAGAAATTTCGGGAGGTAATCGACGGCTATGAGCTTCGTACCCCTTCGCTGTCACTCTAATTATTCGTTCCTCTGCGGGCCGCTTTCGATCGAGCGTTTGCTGGGACGTCTGACCGAATTGGGCTACGGGGCGGCCGCGCTCACCGACAACGACGGTCTTTACGGCACGATCGCATTCGTTCAGGCGGCGGGTCGACGGGGCGTGCGACCGTTGATCGGGTTGGAAATCGACACCGCCTGCGGGCCGTTCGTCTTTCTGGCCAGGAATTTGGCGGGGTACGGTTCGCTTTGTCGGATATCAACGATAAAGACGCTCGATGAAAGGAAACCATCGGTGGATGATGTTTTGAACAATCGCAGCGGGTTGATCGCAATTTATCTGGGTGATGATTTGCCGCCTGCGTTGGTCGATGGTTACGGCCGCGATATTTATATCGGGGTTGAATCGATCGCAAGCATGGGCGCCGAACCGGCGATGACACAGAAATCGAGTCTGGCGAAAAGATTCGGTCTGTCGATGGTGGCGGCGGATCCGGTTTATTTTGCGGAAACCGGCGATGCGCGGGTCAACCGGGCGTTGGCGGCGATAAAATACCTGAAAAGTTTCGCCGGGGTGGAAAGCCGCTGTCTGGCTCCCGCCGGTGCGCTATTGGCGCCGCCGGAGGAGATGATCAGGCGTTATCGGCATATACCGCAGGCGATAACGGCCACGATCGACATCGCCGAGCGGTGTCAGTTCGATCTGCCGCTCGGGAGAATAAATTTTCCGAGATATGAGCAGGTGACGGAGATCGCGAATCGTCATTTGTTAAGGCGGCGGGCGGAAGCGGGTTTGCGCCGCCGTTATGGGCGGATAACCGGTGAGGTGTATTCGCGTTTCGAATCGGAGCTGGCGATTATCGAGCAGACCGGTTTCGTCGATTATTTTTTGATCGTGGCGGATATAATCGATTTCTGCAGGCGATCGGGTATTCGGGTGGTCGGCCGCGGATCGGCGGCCTCATCGATTATCGCTTATTGTCTGGGGGTGACCCAGGTCGATCCGATCGAACAGAATCTGTATTTCGCCCGGTTTTTGAACGAGGCGCGGACGGATCCTCCGGATATCGACCTTGACCTTTGTTGGCGTCGGCGCGATGAGGTTCTCGATTATGTTTATAGGCGGTTCGGACGGAACCGGACGGCCATGATCGCCACGCTGAATACGTTTGCGGCGCGGGGGGCGATCCGGGAGCTGGGGAAGGCGTTCGGTCTGTCCGAAGACGAGATTTCGGATATCACGAAACGGCTTCCCTGGGGGCGACTGGGCGATCTTGAAAAAACGATGCGCGATTACCCGGAATGCGCCGACCTGCCGGTGAAAAGCGAGCCGTACCGGACGATAATCGAACTTGCCTGTAAAATAGAAGGGTATCCGCGTCATCTTTCGATTCATTGCGGCGGGATGGTGATTGCGCCCGGGGAGCTTCTTGACCTGGTGCCGCTGCAGATGTCGGCTAAGGGGATCGCGATCACCCAGTATGATATGCACGGAATCGCCGCTTTGGGGTTGGTGAAGATCGATCTTCTGGGGCAGCGCGGACTTTCGACGATAGCCGATGCCGAGACGGCGGCGGGGGAAAAATCGGGTGGAAAAGTGATATATGATTGGCGCGATCCGGACACTTTCAGGATGCTGCAGCAGGGGCGCACGATCGGGGTTTTCCAGATCGAATCGCCCGGGCTCCGTTCGCTTCTGATAGAACTGCAGCCGAAGACGATCGACGATATCACTCTGGCCTTGGCTTTGATTCGTCCCGGCGCGGCGGAATCCGGCATGAAGAAGCTTTATCTCGAAAGACTCGCCGGAGAGAAACCGGTCGTTTATCCGCACAAATCGCTGGAGCCGGTGCTGGCCGAGACCCTCGGGAACATCGTGTATCAGGAACAAGTATTGCGAACAGCCGAGGTGATGGCCGGATTTTCGCCTGCTCAGGCCGATCTCTTGCGCAAGGCGATGACCAAAGAACGGGGAATCGACGAATTTCACGCTTTCGCCGAGAAATTTCTGGTTCAGGCATCGGCGCGTGGGGTGCCGCCATTGAAAGCCCGCGAGGTGTTCGCATTGTTGACCAGGTTCGCCGGATACGGTTTCTGCAAGGCGCACGCGGCCACCTACGCCAAACTGAGTTATCAGGCGGCTTTTCTTAAAGCGCACCATCCGATCGAGTTCATGGCGGCAATGCTCAACAATTTCGCAGGCTACTATGCCCCGTTGGTTTATGCCGATGAGGCGCGGCGTTTGGGAGCGAAATTGAGACCGCCCGATATCGATAAGCCGGCTGAGCTTTGCGTCGTCGAGGGGAATGAGCTGCGGATCGGGCTGGCGTTCGTGAAAGGTCTTTCGGCGGCCACGCGGGAGGCCATAATCAAGCAGAGGGCGAAGCGGCCGTTCGTTTCGCTGGGGGATTTTTTAGTCAGAGTCAAACCGGCGGTCGATGAAACGGAGAAACTGATTCGAATAGGCGCTTTCGATTATTCGGGGCAGACAAGGCCGGCCCTTTTGTGGTATATGAAAACGTATGGGCGGAAAATTCTCGCCGGAGGCGGGCAAACCCCGCTTCTGGGCGATGTCTTGCCCGAAACGCCGCGCTTTCCCGTCGGATTAGGCGATTACGATATCCAACAAAGGTTGCTGGCCGAGCAGGAAATACTCGATATGGCCATCAGCTGTCATCCGGCGAACATCATACCGTTCACCAACGGGCAGGTCAAATCCTCGGAGCTGGCGGCCTGCAACGGCAAAGAGGTGAGGATCGTGGGTCTGGTGGTGGATCGTAAGAGGATAAGAACCGGCAACGACAAGCTGATGGTTTTTTTGACGATGGAAGACGACCAAGACTATTTCGAGGTTACGGTTTTCCCCGGGATATATCGTCGGTTCGGGGCGCGGATTTTCCGCCGGCCGCTTTTGGAAGTCACCGGCAAAGCCCAGAACCGACATGGGGTGTTGACCGTAATAGCGAGCAAGTTACAGGCATGCGCCTGACAACGGAAACCGCAGGTTCGGCAGAATCTCAACACCACCGAAAGGAGAAATGATGCAGAAGTATTGTCATTCATGCAGCGCGCCGCTGAGCTCGCCGGAATTCAAGGGAATTGCGGAAAATTACTGCAAGTATTGCACCGATGAAAACGGCGTATTACGGCCGAAAAGGGTTATCCAAAGCAGTATCGCGGAATGGTTCAAGAGCTGGCAACCCGGTATCGACGATCAAAAAGCGATGGATCGGGCGGAGCTTTTCATGAAAGCGCTGCCTGAATGGGCCGAGGAATAGGACGCGCGATAAAGAGTCGCTTTCGCAGGCAAAGCGAAAAAAACGAAGGCGGAAGGTAACCCTGTCCGCCTTCGCTTATCCCCTCCTCGAAAATAATTTTATCGTAGAATGGTCAGCTTCCTGGTCAGTTTCCCCTCGGGGGCGGTCAATTGATAGAAATATAGTCCCGAGGGAAGGGTGTTTCCTTTCAGGTCGCGGCCGTTCCAGCTCAACGCATAGCCGCCCTTTTCGAGCCCGCGCATCGTGAAGGTGCACACGGGCCGGCCGAGGATATTGGTTATATCGAGAGTAACGTCGCCGGCAACGGCAAGCGAGAAATCAATTATGGTAATGGAATTAAAAGGATTCGGATAGTTCTGTTTGAGATCGAAACGAATCGGCATATCGATTATCGGCTCGATGCCGGTTTCATGCTGCAATGCGTGCATGACTATCTGCTGGTCCGCGCCGAACGAGCGGTTTCCCTGCAGCCCGGCCCAATAGAGGGTTATCGGGCCGACGCCGTTATCCGGAGCCTGCCAGAAAAAGGTTCCGCTGTCATGGCCGGCGGATTGCCAATGCACGCCGATCGTTTCGTTCGGGATTGAATAGACGGCGGTGTTGGTATCAGGCAGAATGATACCGGCGACGGTGCCGTTCGAATCGGCTCTGATCGAGCAATTGAATTGGTTTATCGGTCGGTCGCCCGAGTGGGTTATCCTTATCAGGTATTGCCGTCCAGGTTCATAAACCGCGGGGAATCCGCTGATCTCGCACGACGGGGTGAAGGAGGTCTGTCGATGGCAGGAGCTGGTGCAGGTTCCATTGGAGGAAGGGGCGCCGGAATAGCCGGTAAAAGCGCTATGGCCGGTCAAGCAGGCGGCGGCGCTGATCAGGGCGGCGAAAGTCAGGAGTATTTTCACTTTTGACATTTGACCTCAAGCTTTAAGTCTGGATAAGAATATCGGCAGCTCGGTGGTTAAATTTATATTGCCCGAAGGAAATAAACATGGCTATAATGAATTTCATGAGAGCAGGGATTCTCGGTCGGACCGAATGATCGGGTATCTCCGAGCGATCGATCGGGACTTATCGGGTATGATCAAAGGAGGTTGACATGCCGGTCAAGAAAAAGGCCGGAACTTCGAGAAGCGGCAAAAGCTCGACCGGAACCAAGACGGCAAAAAAGAGCACCGCCAAGACCAAGAAAACGGCAGCAAAGAAACAACCTATCGAGCGCGCAAAAGCCACCGAAAAAGCGACCGTGGAGATCGCCCCCAAGCCGACACCGCCGCCGGGCGAGCCGGTGGAATGCAGCCATTGCGAGGGCACCGGGAAATGCGGCAAGGGGCAGCCCTATGACAAGGGACACCATCAGGGATTGTTCGCCGATTTTCGACTCACCAGTTGTTTCGAGTGTCTCGATGCGGCCGGTGAGAGCAGGAACACCAAGAAGCTGGTCGTGTGCCGGTTCTGTCTCGGGACAGGTAAAGTTTCGAAAGCATAATCCAACGGAGGCGGCGATAACCTGCGGTCGGCGCCGCGGGAGTTCGGGTTCGTTCGATTTGGTGCACGCAATTTCCTTCGGGCGGCGGGATACGGTCGCCGGTTTATGTGGTTTTTCATAAGCAGAAAAGAGATCATAACCTCGGATGAGTGAAAGTGTCGGGGACCGATGGACGCTGTTTTGCGGAAAATCGAAAAAACGATAAGAAGATACGCCATGATCGGGCGGGGCGAGAAAGTTTTGATCGCGCTGTCGGGAGGTCCGGATTCGGTCTGCCTATTTCAGGCTTTGGTGTTTTTGGCGGGGAGCCTTAAATTCGATTTGGGAGCCGCCCATGTTAACTACGGTTTACGACCGGAGGCGGACCAAGAGCAGATATTCTGCCGGGAGCTTTGCCGTTTCAATCGAGTGCGGTTTCATTGCATTCGGGTGGACGCCGCAGGCGAGTCGAAAAAAAGCTGTCGGCGCAATCTCGAGGAATACTGCCGATCGGTCAGATACGATTATTTCGATAAACTGAGTAATAGATTCGGATACGCAAAAATCGCCACCGGCCACACGGCTGACGACAGCGCCGAAACGTTTATACTGAATTTGATAAGAGGCGCGGATGTCGGCGGTCTGGGGGGAATCAATCCGGCGGCCGGGAAAGTTATCAGGCCGCTTCTCGAGATCGGGCGGAAAGAGGTCATGGAATTCCTTACCGAGAATAAGCTGAGTTACCGGATCGATCCGAGCAATTTGAAGGATATATTCGCGCGAAATAAAATCAGAAACCGGGTGATGCCGGTGTTTCGCGAATTGAACGGTTCCGCGGTTCAGCATATCGCCGAGGCCGCTATGCGGATCAGGCGTTGTTACGAGTTGATCGATGAGCTGGCCGAGGAAGCGCTGGAAAAGTGCAGCAGCAGTCGCGAAGGCGAAATCCGGCTTGACATGACCAAACTGGGGGGGTATCATGCAAAATTGGCGGATTGGGTGCTGTTGAAGGCTTATCGGCGGTTGAGCGGTGACGGTTATCGGCCGAGACGCAGTCTGATCGAACAGGCTTTGTCGCTGGAAAGCAACGGTTCTTGTGTCTGGTTGAGTTCACGAGTTCTGGCGATTCGATTTCGCAGCCGCTTGGGGTTGGTTACGCCCGCTGCCCCGCTGAAAAAATGCAAGATCAACTATGAAAAGGCCACGGTCATCTCCGATGATGGGATGGCGATAAAAGCCGAGATTCGCAGGGTGAAATCACGGGAGGAAATAACCCGCAACAAAAACGAATGCAGAGCTTTTCTGGATGCGGAAAAGGCGGTCGATCTTCAAGTCAGGAACTTAAAAGCGGGGGACAGGTTTAAGCCTCTGAACCTGAGAGGCAGCAAGAAAGTGGCCGATTTTTTGAACGAGAAGGGAGTTGCGGGCCGGGCCAAAGAGCGGGTTCCGATAGTTACCGCGGGCGGCAAGATCGCCTGGATCGCCGGCTATGGAATCAGCGATGAATTCAAAGTCGGCCCTGACACGCGCAAGGTGGTGGAGCTTAATCTGGTTTGGAAAAAGCGATGAAGGTTCTCATATCGGAAAAGCGGATCGCCGCCCGGATAAAATCGCTGGCCCAGGAAGTGCTGGCCGATTACAAGGACGAAGTTCCGATTTTTATCGGCATACTCAAAGGGAGTTTCATATTCATGGCCGATCTGGTGCGCGAGTATCGGGCCGAATGCGAACTGGATTTCATGGCTGTGGCAAGTTACGGCGCCGGCAAAAGCGGAACCGGAGTAATCCGTCTGGTCAAGGATATAGGCGCAAATATCAGGAAAAGGCACGTGTTGGTGGTCGAGGATATAATCGACACCGGGCTGACATCGAACTATATCAAGCAATATCTGGCGCTCAGGCAACCTAAATCGATCGAATTCGTGGCTTTGCTCGATAAATATAAGGCGCGAAAAATCGATATTAATATTAAATACACTGGATTCAAGATACCCACGAAATTCGTGGTCGGCTACGGCCTCGATTACGGCGAGCGGTTTCGTCAGTTGCCGTATGTGGCTATCTGCGACGATTGAAGCGAGGTAAAAGGTGGATTTCAATAGATCCGACGATGATTCGAATAACCCGTCCAGGAAAAATCAGAAGCAGCCGGGCGGCGGGCATGATTTCAAATGGCAAAAGAGCTTGAGGACGCTGCTTTTCTGGGCGGTCATTTTCATGGCCGGCCTGGTGTTTTATCAATTATTGACCGGCGGCGCTCAAGGGACAATCGAGATCAACTACAGCGAATTCTTGAGACAGATCGACGAGGGGAACGTCTCCAAGGCGATTTTTGTCGAGAAAGAGATCAAGGGCGAATTCAAGGCGGAATACAAGAAGACGGTGGGAAATCGCACGATCGCCGGGAAGAAATTCAAGACCCGCGTGCCGTTCGAGGATCCGAAGTTGATCGAGACGCTCGAGGCCAAAGGGGTAACGGTGGAAGCGCAGCCGACCCAGCAATGGATTGGGTTGCTTTGGACATCGTTGCCTTGGCTGCTATTGGTTTTCTGGATGATTTTCATGCTCAGGCAGATGCAGGGTGCCGGTCCGAAAGGGATATTTTCTTTCGGCAAATCGCGGGCGCGTCTGCTGTCGGGGAGCCGTCCCAAAGTGACTTTTTCGGATGTGGCAGGGTGCGACGAGGCCAAACAGGAATTGCAGGAGATAATCGATTTTCTGCGCGAGCCGGCCCGATTTCAAAAGCTGGGAGGGAAGATTCCCAAAGGGGCGCTGCTATTGGGGCCGCCCGGTTCGGGTAAGACGCTGCTGGCTAAAGCGGTCGCGGGAGAAGCCGGAGTTCCGTTTTTTTCGATGTCGGGGTCCGATTTCGTGGAGATGTTCGTCGGCGTGGGCGCCTCCAGAGTGAGGGACCTGTTCGATCAGGGGAAACGCAACGCTCCTTGTATCATTTTCATAGATGAGATCGACGCAGTCGGAAGGCATAGGGGCGCCGGACTGGGGGGAGGTCACGACGAGCGGGAGCAGACCCTAAATCAGTTATTAGTCGAGATGGACGGATTCGAATCCAACGACGGCGTGATCATACTGGCGGCCACCAACCGTCCCGACGTTCTCGATCCGGCGTTGTTGCGGCCGGGGAGATTCGACCGGCAGATCGTGGTGAACAATCCCGACGTGAAAGGCCGGGAAGGGATAATCAAGGTGCACGTGCGCAAGATAAATATCGATGACAAGGTCGATCTGAAGGTGCTGGCGCGGGGAACCCCCGGTTTGTCGGGAGCCGATCTGGCCAATCTGGTCAACGAGGCGGCGCTTTTGGCCGCGCGCAAGAATCACGAACGGGTGATGATGTCGGATTTCGAGGAGGCCAAAGATAAAGTAATGATGGGGATAGAGAGGCGATCGTTGATGATTTCACCCGAGGAAAGGAAAATCACCGCCTATCATGAGGCCGGTCACGCACTGCTGGGAAAACTGATACCCGGCTCGGACCCCGTGTATAAGGTTACGATCATTCCCCGAGGAATAGCGCTCGGACTGACCCATTATTTGCCGATCGACGAAAGACATACGCTTTCGAAAAGTTATCTGGAAACCAAGCTGGTGCAGATAATGGGCGGAAGAGTGGCCGAATCGTTGGTGTTCGACCAACTGACCACGGGCGCCGGCAACGATCTGGAGCAGGCGACCAATCTGGCGCGCCGAATGGTTTGTAACTGGGGGATGTCGGAGAAATTGGGGCCCTTGACGTTCGGCAAGAAAGAGGAGCATATTTTCCTGGGTAAAGAATTGGCGACGGCCCGGGATTATTCGGAGAAGACGGCCCAGGATATCGACGACGAAGTCAAACGGATAGTGCTCGAAGCGCAGAAGCGGGCGGAGCGATTGCTTTCGGAAAATATCGAGACGCTGCACCGGCTGGCGGCGGTGTTGTTGGAAAAGGAATCGCTCGATGGAGACCAGATAGACGAGATAATCGGGGAGAAGGCCGCTGAAGAAAAGATCGCCGAAAAAGATTGACACCGGGCTGATCCGCCGAGGCGCCTCGTTGATACTTGAAGGGCTGGGGCTCGATCATTCCACCGAAGGCTTGAAAGACACGGCCCGCCGCATGGCCGAGTTTTACGCGCAATTTTTCGGGCAGTTACATAGCGATCCCAAGAAAAAGCTCAAGTTGTATCACGCCGAGAACCGCGACGAATTGATCATAGCGAGGAACATTCATTTTTTTTCGATGTGCGAACATCACTTTTTGCCCTTTTTCGGTCACGTTCATATCGCTTATATTCCGCGCAACAACACGATAACCGGTTTCGCCAGGCTGGCCGGGGTGGTCGAGTCGATTTCCCGACGGCCGCAGATTCAAGAGCGGATGACCACGGAGATCGCCGAGGTTCTGGTTGAAGTGCTCCGGCCTAAGGGAGTGCTGGTGGTGGTCGAGGCCGAACAGCTCTGCTTGACCATGCGCGGGTTGGCCCAGCCCGGCGTGAAAACCATAAGTTCGGCGGTGCGCGGGGCGCTGCGCAACGAGGCGACCCGCGAGGAGGCACTGCTGCTTATCAAATCGCGATAGCCGAAGATGAATGAAGGATTCCGCGATAATTGCTTTTTAATGTCAAGTAAACTGGATATACCGAACATCGATGCGGGCAGACGGCGGGCTCTCTTGATGGGTATTCTGAACGTGACGCCCGATTCGTTTTCGGACGGCGGGCGGTTTTTGCAGCCGGACCCGGCGATAGAACATGCCTTGCGGATGGCCGAACAAGGAGCGGATATTATCGATATCGGGGGCGAATCGTCACGGCCCGGGGCGAACGAAGTGACTATAAACGAAGAACTGGACCGGGTGATGCCGGTTATCGAAGGATTGCGGGGGAAATTGAATAAACCGATTTCGATCGACACCCGGCGTTCGGCGGTAGCCCGGGCGGCTTGTATAGCGGGCGCGGCGATGATCAACGATATAAGCGGTTTGCAGCACGATCCGCAGATGGCCCGGACGGCCGCGGAGTTCGGTGTCGGGCTGGTGTTGATGCATATGAGGGGGACGCCGGCGACGATGCAGCTTAATATCCATTATGACGATTTGCTGGGCGAGATCGAGTCGTTTTTAATGGCGGCGGTCGAAAAAGCGATGGCGGCCGGAGTGGCACATTCGAAAATCATGATCGATCCGGGCATCGGGTTCGGCAAGACCACCGAACACAACCTGATTATCATGAGGAATCTCGATAGATTCACGAAATCGGGCTACCCGGTGTTGATCGGAGTATCGCGCAAGTCATTCATAGGGAATACGTTGAAATTGCCGGTTGATCAAAGGCTTGAGGGTTCATTGGCCGCGGCCGTATATGCGGTGCTGAAAGGAGCGGCTGTGGTTCGGGTGCACGACGTTCCGGAAACTTATCGCGCCCTGAGAATTATCGAGGCGATCGAGGAGGCCGGTCGATGACTTTGTTTCATATCGGATTTCTCGATTTCACGCTGATAGACCTTATTGACGTGCTTTTGGTCGGCTATTTTTTCTATCGATTTCTGCTTTTGGTGAGAAATATCAGATCGCTCGAATTGCTAATCGGGATATTGACGTTTTTTCTTATCGGAGTGGTATCGTATTGGCTGGATTTATCGATGGTTCAGTGGTTCATATCGAATATAGCGGCATTCGGGATAGTGGTGCTGGTGGTCATTCTGCAACCGGAGCTTCGCCGATCGTTCGTCAGATTGGGACAGAATCGGATATTGCGTTATCTGTTCAAGCCGGAAACCAGAAGCACGATCGAAGATCTGATGAAGGCGGTGGAAAAGCTGGCGGACCTTCACTACGGCGCACTGATTGTACTCGAGAACCAAATGAGGCTGTCGGGATATGCCGAAACCGGCAAGGAATTGAACGCCAACCTGTCTCATGAGCTTCTCGAAAGCATTTTCACTCCCCATACACCGCTTCACGACGGCGCGGTGATTATCCGGGGCGATCAGCTGGTGGCGGCAAGCTGCACGCTTCCGCTGAGCCAGAACCCCGCCTACGCCCGGTTGTACGGAATGCGCCACAAGGCGGCGGTGGGTTTGGCCGAGGAGACCGACGCGCTGGTGATAGTGGTCAGTGAGGAAACGGGCCAGATATCGTATGCGCACGAGGGGAAACTGATCCGCAATGTCACGCCCAGCGAGCTGCGCGGAATAATCAATGAGCTATACTCCGGCCAGTGACGGATGTTTGTCGACCAAGCGCAGATCGAAGTATACGCCGGAGACGGAGGGGACGGCCGGGTCAGTTTCAGGCATGAGAAATACGTGCCGAAAGGCGGACCCGACGGCGGCGACGGCGGGCGGGGCGGAAATGTAATCGTCGTGGCCGATCCGAATATGTCAACGTTACTTGATTTTAGATACAAGAAGGTGTTTCGGGCAGGCTCGGGGGAAAACGGCGGCGCCGCCAATCGTTCCGGATTAAAAGGCGAGGATCTGACCATAAAATTGCCGGTGGGCACGATCGTCCGCGACGGAGAAACCGGCGAAACACTGGCCGATCTAAAAGAGCCGGGCCAGACGGCGGTGGTGGCGATCGGAGGAAAGGGCGGCAAAGGGAACGTGCATTTCAAATCGAGCACCAAACAGACGCCGCGGAAAGCGACGGCCGGCCAGCCGGGACAGCATCGGATACTCGAATTGGAGTTGAAATTAATCGCCGACGTGGGATTGGTGGGGTTCCCCAACGCCGGAAAATCGACGCTTCTTTCGCGGATATCCGAGGCCAGGCCGAAGATCGCGGATTATCCGTTCACCACGCTGGTGCCGAATCTCGGAATAGTGAAGACCGGTGACTACCGCAGTTTCGTGGTGGCCGATATTCCCGGGATAATCGAGGGGGCGCATCTCGGCAAGGGCCTGGGACTCGACTTTTTAAGGCATATCCAGAGAACGCGGGTTCTGGTTTATTTGATAGACTGCGGGACCAGCGATCCCCAGATTCAATTGAACATGCTTAAGGCTGAGCTGGGGTTGTTCGATCCGCAGTTGCTGGAGAAAATATCGATCGTCGCACTCAACAAGATCGATCTGCTCGACGAAGCGGGCCGTTCGGCACTGGATGCTTATCCCGAAGACTGGCTGCGGATTTCCGGATATACCGGGGAGAACGTCGGGATTTTAATAGACAGACTCAAGCGGATTCTTTTCGGAGCTGCAAGTGGCGGGAATTGATGTCAGATTCGCCTTATTGCTCAAACTGATCGATGGTGTGGGCGATATCAAGGCCGCGCGGATTCTGGAGCGTTTTGCCAGCCACGAACATTTTTGTTCAGGGATAGACGATAAGATGATGGCCGAAAGCGGGATAAACAGCCGGATAAGAGATGCAATAATAGGTTTCGACCGTTGGCGGAAAGTCGACGATGAGATCGCGGGAGTCGAGCGGTTGAACGCGAAAATAATCTGTCTGGGCGATGATACGTATCCCGAACCGTTGCGGAATATACCGGATCCGCCGCCGGTGCTTTACGTAAGCGGCGATACATCGATTTTGAATCGGCCGGCCGTGGCGATAGTGGGGACGCGGACACCGACGCCTTACGGCGATCATATGGCCGTCAGGATCGCAGGCGGTTTGGCCGCACGGGGGATCGTGGTCGTATCGGGGCTGGCCTGGGGGATAGACACCGGCGCTCATCGTGCGGCGCTCGAGGCCGGAGGGATTACGATAGCGGTATTCGGCAGCGGCCTGGACGTGGTGTATCCCGAGCAAAACAAGGAGCTGGCACGCAGGATTTCCGAAAACGGATGTTTGATATCGGAGTTTCCTCTCGGCGCTTCGCCGGAAAAGTTCAACTTTCCGAGACGCAACCGGATCATCTCCGGGCTGTCGCGGGCGGTGGTGGTGGTCGAGGCGGCCGGAAAATCGGGGGCGCTGGTTACCGCCGATTTGGCGCTGGAGCAGGGGCGCGACGTTTTCGCGGTTCCGGGCCGTGCCGACAGCGCGTTGAGCGCGGGCACGATAGGCCTTATCAAGAAAGGGGCCGGAACGGTGACTTGCGCCGAGGATGTCCTCGAGGCGATCGGCTGGGAGGTCGACAAAAAGGTCGAAAAGCCGATAAGCAGGATAAAACTCGATCCGGAGGAGCAACGGATCTGCGATCTGGTAGGCATGGGTCCTACCCATTTCGATGAGCTGGTCAGGCGGCTGAATTTGAGTCCGTCGCGGATTTCGGCGGTGTTACTGAAATTAGAGCTGGCTGGATTGATAAGCCGGCGGCCGGGGAATTTCGTGGCGAGGATTTGAAATTGGTATCGCGCGAGGTGACGATAATCAACAAGCTGGGTTTGCATGCCAGACCGGCAGCCCAATTGGTGAAAACGGCGTCGAAGTTCGAATCGGAGATAATGTTGCGGCGGGAGGGACTCGAGGTAAACGGCAAGAGTATCATGGGTGTGATGATGCTTGCCGCCGAAAAAGGCGCCAAGATAATGGTTATAGCCAAGGGCCGAGACGAAAACGAGGCGCTGGAGGCGATGGTCAAGGTTTTCGAAACAAAGTTCGGCGAGGAATAGGTGAACAATTCCGATTATCGGATATTTCGGGGAGTGGCTGCGTCTCCCGGGATTTTGATCGGCAATGCGGTCGTACTCGATTACACGCAGATAGAAATACCGCCGACGGCGATCAAGCCCGAAGATGTGGCAAAAGAGGTGGCCGATTTTCGCAACGCGATCGCCAAGGTGAAAAGGGAGCTTTTGAAACTGGCGGCCAACGTGGGCGAGCGGCTCGGCCCCGAATATGCGACGATATTCGAGGCCCAGGCGATGATGGCCGGCGATCCGGTGGTCGTGGAAAAAGTGGTGGAGCATATCGAGAAGGAAAAACTTGCGGCCGCTTATATTTATGATAGGGAAACTCGGGCGGTGATCGAGCAGATCTCCCAATCATCGGATGCATATTTGAAAGAGCGGATAGTCGATATCAACGCGGTGCGGCATCGGCTGATAGGGCTTTTGATGAGAATCAAGAAAACGGTGATAAGCACCGGCTCCGAATCGATCGTGGTGGTCGCCAAATTTCTCAATCCGGCCGATTTGCTCGGATTTTCGGTGCGGAGGAAGATCGGGTTCGCGCTCGGTCTGGGAGGGGCGACCTCTCATACTTCGCTTTTGGCCAAGTCCCTTAAATTACCGGTGGTATCGGCATTGGGCGAAGCGGTCGCACAGATCAAGTCATCGGATAAGATAATCTTGGATGGTTTCACCGGAACGGTTCATGTCAATCCCGATCATGCCGTGCTGGAGAAGTTCAAAAATAGAATCAAGATTCTGGGTCGTCTCAATGCGGCCGTCATCAAGTTCGCCCGCAAGCCGGCGATCACGCTCGATAAAAAGAGAATCGCGGTATTCGGCAATATAGAGATACCATCGGAGGCAGGACGTGCCGACAAGCACGGCGCGGAGGGGATAGGGCTGTTCCGCACCGAGTATCTGTTCCTAAGCAACAACGCGTTTCCATCGCAGGAAAAGCAGTTCAAAGTATATCGCCAGATATTGGAGAGGCTGGGCAAGCGGCCGGTGGTGATAAGGACTTATGATCTGGGCGGGGATAAATTCGTCGGCTCGGCGGTCAAGACCGTCGATCCGAATCCGTTTCTCGGGTGGAGGGCGATCCGGTTTTGTTTGGATCGACCCGATGTTTTCAAAAATCAGCTGAAGGCTTTGCTGAGGGCCGCCGGATACGGCCGACTTAAAATAATGCTTCCGATGATATCGAGTCTCGACGAGATAATCGCGACCAAGAAGTTGGTGGCGGAATGCCGAAAAGAACTTGCCGCCGAGGGGATCGAAATCAGGGCGAAGATTCCGATCGGGATAATGATAGAAGTGCCATCGGCGGTGCTGATAGCCGAGCATCTGGCCCGCGAAGTCGATTTCTTTTCGATCGGGACTAATGATCTGATTCAATACACGTTGGCCGTGGATAGAACCAACGAGTCGATTTCGAGATTGTATCAGAGTTATCATCCGGCGGTTTTGCAGTTGATCAAGAGCACGGTTCGAGCGGGACGCAAGCATAGAATCAAAGTGGCGGTTTGCGGAGAAATGGCGGCCGACCCGATCGGCATAGTTTTGCTTGTCGGTTTGGGCGTGGAAGAATTATCTCTTAACCTTCAATCGATCGGGACGGCCAAGTTTGTAATCGGGCGGATTAATGCGGCCAAGGCGTCCCGGCTGGCCGAACGGGCTTGCCGTTTGAAAACCGCAGACGAGGTCGAGCAATGGATCGGGCGGCGGATAAAAATTCTCTGGCCGGATTTAAGGCCCTTGATCGATTTCATGCGGGGAGGTGGAAATGCAACCGGCTGAACTTCGCAAGGTGGATCCCGGGGGAATGTATGCTCATATCCGCGCGTTTCCTGAGCATATCAAACAGGGAATCGATATCGGCCGAGAAGTGAATCTCGAGACGCTTCAATCCGCAGACTATCGGTCGATCGTGGTCGCCGGCATGGGCGGATCGGCGATCGGCGGCGATCTGCTTTTAAGCTATTTGGCACCGGAGCTGGAAATTCCGTTCGAGGTTTGGCGGGATTACGATTTGCCGTCACACGCCGGACAAAGGACATTGGTTATCTGCTCGAGTTATTCTGGAGAGACGGAGGAGACGCTCTCGGCTTACACGGAGGCGGTCAAGCGGGGTTGTCAGGTGTTGGTTATAACCTCGGGCGGGACGTTGAGCCGCCGGGCATCGGAGAGAAAACATCCGGCGTTGATAATTCCGCCGGGGCTGCCCCCGCGGGCGGCGCTGGGATATTCGTTTGCGCCTTTGCTGATCGCCCTGGGACGGCTCGGTTTATGTGTCGATCATACGAACGAGCTCGAACGGGTCGCCGCGACTTTGAGAGAAATTCAGGTGGGCCAATTGATCGAATCGGAAAACAGCCGGGCGCGTTTTATCGCCCAGGAGATTCACGGAAGCACGGCGGTGATTTATACCGGCGGCGGGCTGCTTCGGGCGGCAGGCGTAAGATTCAAGGGGCAAATCTGCGAAAACGCCAAGCAGCCGGCATTCTGCAATCAGATTCCGGAGTTCAATCACAACGAACTGGTGGGATGGCAGAAACATGAAACGGCGGGGGGCGCGTTTACGGTGGTGATGCTTCGAGATGAAGAGGAGCATCCGCTGATTAAAAGGCGTTTCGAGATCGTAACGGAGTTGTTGCGATCGCGGAAGGTTAAAACGTTAGTAGTGGAATCGGAAGGCGAATCACGGCTGGAACGTATGCTCGGAATGGTGCATCTGCTCGATTTCGTTTCGTTTTATCTGGCGGTTTTGAATAAGGTTGACCCGACGCCGGTGGAGTTCATAAATTATTTGAAGGATAAACTCGGTAAGTTTCGGGGAATGGCTTAAGATGAAAGTGATCATTCCCGCGGCGGGAATCGGCAGCCGCCTGAAGCCGCATACGCATACGGCCCCCAAGGCTTTGCTGCACGTGGCGGGCAAGCCGATACTCGGACATATTCTCGACGAACTTTTGGCGTATAATATCCGCGATATCATATTCATAATCGGTTTTCTGGGGGAGATGATCGAGGATTACGTAAAAACGCATTACAATATCAAGGCCACGTTCGTCGAGCAGAAGGAGCTGAAAGGGTTGGGGTGGGCGATTTACCTTACCCGGCCGCATTTGGGTGACCAGCCGGTGCTGATAATTTTGGGCGACACGATATTCGATTTCAATTTGGACCGGATAATCGACAGCGACTACGATTCGATAGGAATAAAAAAGGTGGAGGATCCGCGGCGGTTTGGAATCGCGGAGACCGACGGACGTTTTATCACCAAGTTAACGGAAAAGCCGGAAAATCCGACATCGAATCAGGCGCTGGTGGGTATTTATTATATAAAATCGACCGGCTTGTTCGGCGAGTGTCTCGATGAGTTGATCAATAAAAACATAATGACGCGGGGGGAATATCAGCTGACCGATGTGCTGGGGTTGATGATTGAACGCGGATGTCGGATGACGACTTTCACGGTCGACGGCTGGTTCGATTGCGGACAGAAGAATGCGTTGCTTGACACCAACCGATACTTGTTGTCGCAGATCAAGACGATCGGCAGTTACAAAGAAGCCATCGTGATTCCGCCGGTTTATATTTCGCCGTCGGCGCGGTTGATAAATTCGGTGATCGGGCCTTACGTGAGCGTAGCGGACGGGGCGGTGATAGAGAACAGCATCATCCGCGATTCGATAATATCCAGCCGCGCCGAGGTCAGGCAATGTCTTCTCGAATCATCGTTAATAGGGAACAATTCGACGGTGATCGGGAATTACAACAGGCTGAATCTCGGGGACAGCTCGGAGATAGGCTATGATTGAGGGGCAAGCCGTGCCGACACGCGAAATAGGGCTTGTCCGAAGAGGACGCGAAAGTTAAATTGACCAGCCGTCTCGGTTTTGGGTCGATACAATTTCAGCGATAGCGGTATCACTTCTGGATGGAGGATCAATGAGCAGGAACAATTTCTTTTTCACGTCGGAATCGGTGACGGAGGGGCACCCGGACAAAGTATGCGACCAGATTTCGGACGCGATACTCGATGAGGTCTTGAAAGACGACCCCGAAGGCCGGGTGGCCTGCGAAACGTTCATAACGGTGGGCTTGGTGATCGTCGGCGGTGAGATAGCCACCAAGACGTATGTCGATATTCCCGGTCTGGTGCGGGATTTGATAAGGGATATCGGTTACACCGATCCGAAGTACGGTTTCAATTATTCGACCTGCGCGATCCTCAATGCGATCGGCACCCAGTCGCCGGACATAGCCCAGGGAGTCGATAAGGGTGGCGCCGGCGATCAGGGACTGATGATGGGGTATGCGGTCAATCAAACCAAGGAGCTGATGCCGTTGCCCATTATGCTGGCGCATAAATTGTCGCAGCGGCTCGCCGAGGTGCGAAAGAAAAAGATTCTGCCGTATTTGGGGCCCGACGGCAAGAGTCAGGTTACGGTCGAGTTCGAAAACAATCGTCCCAAGAGAGTGGACACCGTGGTGATTTCCTGTCAGCACACGGATGAGATTCTCGATAGAACCGGTAAGAAGATCACCAAAAAGGCCAAAGAAGAGATCAAAGAGAACGTGGGATTTGCGGCGATTCCCGCCCACTTACGGGATAATAAGACGAATTTCCTGATCAATCCGACCGGCAAATTCGTGATCGGCGGTCCGCAATCGGATACGGGCATGACCGGGCGCAAGATCATAGTGGATACCTACGGCGGGTCGGCGGCTCACGGCGGCGGTGCGTTTTCCGGAAAGGATCCGACCAAGGTCGATAGATCGGCATCGTATATGGCCCGCCATATCGCCAAGAATATCGTGGCCGCGGGATTAAGCGATGTTTGCCACGTGCAGTTGGCTTATGCGATCGGGGTGAAGCAACCGGTGAGCGTGTTGGTGAGCACCAGAAATACGGGGAAAATCCCGGACAGCCGGCTGACTCAACTGGTGAAAAAGCATTTCGATTTGACGCCGAAGGGGATTATCGATTATTTGAATCTGCGTCGGCCGATTTATCGGAAGACGGCGGCGTACGGCCATTTCGGACGGACGGAGCCGGAATTTACATGGGAAAAAACCGACAGGGTTCGGGATTTATTGAAGGACGCATGAAATGAAATATCATATCAAGGATTTGAAGCTGGCCTCGCAGGGCAGGCTGCGTATAGAGTGGGCGGAGCGGTTCATGCCGGTGTTGCGGCTGATCAGGAAGCGGTTCGCCAAGGAGAAACCTTTAAGCGGCGTGCGAATGGCCTGCTGTCTTCACGTGACCACCGAAACCGCCAATTTGATGATCACCTTGAAAGCCGGAGGGGCGAAAGTATATCTGTGCGCATCGAACCCGCTTTCGACGCAGGACGACGTGGCCGCATCGCTGGTCAAAGACCACGGGATTCCCGTGTTTTCGATCCGGGGAGAGTCAAATAAGGTTTACTACGAGCATATCAACGCCTGTCTGGATGCCGATCCGCTCTTGACCATGGACGACGGCGCCGATCTGGTGACGCAGCTGCATACGAAACGCAGGCGGCAAGCCGAAAACGTGCTGGGCGGCTCCGAGGAGACGACGACCGGGGTCATTCGATTGAAGAGCATGGAGAAGAAAGGTGTCCTGCTGTTTCCGGTTCTGGCCGTGAACGACTCCAAGACCAAACATTTTTTCGACAACCGCTACGGCACCGGCCAATCGACTTTGGACGGGGTGATGAGGGCGACCAACATTCTTCTTTGCGGTGCCACGGTGGTGGTGGCCGGATATGGCTGGTGCGGCCGCGGCGTGGCCTCGCGGGCTAAGGGACTTGGCGCCAACGTTATCGTGACCGAGGTCGATGCGCTCAAGGCTATCGAGGCGACGATGGACGGTTTCCAGGTGATGCCGATGATCGACGCCGCCGCGCTCGGGGACGTATTCATAACCTTGACCGGCGATATAAATGTGCTGACGGAGAAGCATTTTCGGAAGATGAAGGACGGTGCGGTGGTCGCCAATTCCGGGCATTTCAACGTGGAAATAGATATCCCGGCATTGAAAAAAATGTCGCGGAAAAGTCGCACAATCAGAGACAATGTCGAGGAATACGTGATGGCGGACGGCCGGCGGATATTTTTATTGGGCGAGGGAAGATTGATAAATTTAGCCGCGGCGGAAGGGCATCCGGCCTCGGTGATGGATATGAGTTTCGCCAATCAGGCTTTGGGCGCCGAATTTCTATTGAACGAGGCGCAGAAGCTCGAGCATAAGGTGTATTCGATTCCGGAATCGATAGACGATTCGATCGCCCGGTTGAAATTGCAGGCGATGGGAATAAAAATTGATCATCTGACGGCGGAACAGAGAAAATATCTTGCCTCGTGGGAGATGGGAACGTAGGTGGGTTGCATCGACTTGCACAGACCGCTGCCGAATCGGCGGCGGTTTTTTTATTGTCATCGGAACTCCAGTCAAGTCATCGCGAATTTTACCGACATTTATTACATCGAATGCAAAAGAATTACCGGAGGAGGTTTTGCTGATGCCCACAGGTGTAATAAAATGGTTCAATGACAAAAAGGGGTTCGGATTCATTCAGCGGGATAACGGCGAGAAGGATGTATTCGTGCATTATTCCGTAATCAGGGAGGAGGGGTATAAGAGTTTGACCCAAGGCCAATTGGTCGAATATACATTCACGGAGGGACCGAAAGGGCCGTTGGCCACAGACGTCAGGAAATTGTAAATTAAGACCACGATAACAGTTCGAGAATGCCCCCGATCGCGGGGCATTTTCATTTTCGGGCTTTCACGAAGAGCACGATTCCCACCGCCAGGAATATCAAATTGCCGATGGAGGCGGCCAAGGCCGGCGGCAACGCATGGGTGTAGCCGAAAGATTGACCGGCCCGGAGGATCACGAAGTAAAGAAAACTTATTATCAGGCTGATGCCGAAACCGACCGCTCCGCCGGAGCGTTTCGGGTTTGCCGCCAGGGGAATGCCGATGATCACCAGAATGAAGTTTATGAAAGGGTGGCTTATTTTAAGATAGAGTTCGACTCGGTCTCTGGCGGTATCCTGTCCCATCAGCTTTTTCAATCTTATAAGTTCGATCAGTTCGAAAAAGCCGGTATCGCGGGGTTTTTTCAAACGATAACTCAATGTTTGGGGTGTATGAGAAAGGAATCCGGCGGGCAGAGTATCGTAATGGCGGAATTCCTTTTCCGACAGTCCCTCGAACGTTCTTTCGGTGGCGTCGATCAATATCCAGACCGAATCGGCCCAGAACATGCCGGCCGCCCTGATGGAGACGTCGATGTTGCTGTCGGTGAATTTCTGCAGCAGGATATCTTTGCCGCTCAGCCTTTTTTCATCGTAGCTTTTGGCGAACAACACCCAGCCGTTTTCACCGGGTCTGATAACGTTGTTCCGCACGACCGCCTCCGCCGGTGCGGCTTTATCTATCAATTGGCGCTTGAGTGAATTACGTTTGTCTTCGGCGGGCACCATGATCGAATCCGCGAAAACTATCATCACCAACGAAATCACGAATCCGGCGGTCAGCAAGGGGGCGGACAATCGATAAAGCGACAGCCCGGTGGCTTTCATTACGGTGAGTTCCTGGCTGCGGGCGATCGATCCGATGGTGAACATTGCAGCCATCAAGATAGCCACCGGCATGGTGAGGACGATTATGAACGGCAGATAAAGAACGTAATAGTAGGCGACTTTGGCGGTCGTCACGCGGCGGTCGATGAATTTATCGACGTTTTCGATGGTGTCGACGATAATCACCACTACGATCGCCGCCAGCAGAGCGAAACCGAGGATTTTGAGAAAGCGGCCGAGAATGTATCTATCGGTGATTTTCATTTTCCGGAACCGGGCAACAGTTTGCCGAACAGGCCGAGACCGCCGGAGGCGCGGCGATTGACATGGAAAGCCAAAATCAATCCTGCGGCGCCTATGATCAAATTAGGCATCCACATGGCCGCCGCTCCGGAGATATACATTCTATCGGCGAGTTCCTCGCCGCCTATGAGAAACGCCCAATAGAGGATGAAAAAGAAAAGCGACAACCCGAGGCTTGCGGCCATGCCGCCTTTGCGGGTCATCACTCCGAGCGGAGCGCCCAGCAGGACGAATACGATGCAAGCGACGGGGATCGAGAATTTCTTGTGGATTTCCACATTCATAGAATTGATCTGTTTTTTATAGGTGTTTATGATTCCGGATTCGTATTCGATGCGGCTGACCAGCTCCTCGCCCTGTGGAGAGCGGAGAGGCCGTCTGGAATCGCGCCCCGATCGATCTTCGGCGGGAGGCGACCCCAACAGCCGATTCAAATCGTTTCTTATGAACTGGTCGATGCGCGTTTTCGATTCGGCGATTTTCAACTTGCTTTCCCGGTTTTCCTCGAGCATCATCCGCACGGTCATTTCCCGATCCCCCCGCGATCCGGACTTGGTCCTTTCGAGTTCCGAGGATACTCCCTCGATGGTGAGCAGCTGTTTTTTGAAATCTATACGACGGTAGCGATAGGGGTTGTCCGGATCGGGTTCGTGAATCTGGCCGTCGTAAAGCTGCATAATCAGCAGGGAGCCGTCAGCGGAGATTTCCATATCGCCGCTTCGGGCGGTTATCGTTCTCGGCAGACCGGGGTCTTTATGCTCGAAGATGGTGATATCGGAAAGGCGGGAGGTTTTGTGGTCGATTTTTTTCACCAGTATATGATAATTGTCGAAATAATCGAGAAACACGTTTTCCTCGAGCGTCCAGGTCGGTTTTTTTCTGGTGATATCGGTCATCAGCAGCCTTGCCTTGTGATTGGCCTCGGGAAGTATATAGTTGTTGAACCAGGTCAAGCCGGCGGTGATCACCAGGCTCATGACAAGAGCCGGCGCCATGACCTTGCCCAGCGATACGCCGCAGGCGTTGAGAGCGATCACCTCGTTATCGGCGGAAAGCCTTCCGAAACCCATGATCACGCCCACGAGGACTCCCATGGGGACCGATAACGCCAGCATGTAAGCCAGACTCAGGCCGAAGAACTCGAGCACCACCGGCGTCGGGACTCCTTTGGTGATGATCAAATTCATCACGTCGAGTATGGCATCCATGATGAGTACGAACGTGCTGAGCATGACTCCGAATAGAAACGGCCAGAACAGCTCGCGGATCACGTAATACCAGATTCTTTTCATCAGCGGGATTATATCAAACGTGCTTTGGAGTTAACAAGGCTTTTGTCGGGAGCCGCGCACGGAAATGCTTTACTTTGGCGGGTTCGGCATTATTTTATTACACATTGATTGTCGCTGCGAACGGAGTGTGCGATGAAAAGCCAATGGGCGAAGAATCTGGTGCCGGGCACGGAGGTTAACGATAATTTCGTCGTTCGTCGACTGGAATTGAAAGATTACAGCGGCGGCCGCTATCTCAGTCTCGAGATAGGGGATAAGACGGGCAGGATCCCGGCGGTTTGCTGGGAGAACGTCCGCGAGCTGGCGGCGAAGTTCAGGCCGGGAAGCATAGCGCATATACAGGGAACGGTGGGGACTTTTCGAGAAATACCGCAGGTGACCATTCAAACCATGACGCAGGTAACCGGCAGGGATTACGATCCGCTCGATTATCTGCCAGCCGGGCCGGTCGAGCCCAAGAAGCAGATGGCGCAGCTCGATGCGATCATTTCGGGGATCGGCGACGTTCATTATAAAAGCCTGTTGGGGGAGATATTCAACGATGGTTTGATAAGGTCCAAATTCACCTACGCGCCGGCGGCCAAGTTGTGGCATCATTCATATGTCGGGGGATTGGCCGAGCATACGTTGAACGTGGCGGCGATCTGTCGGGCGGCTTGTTCCATTTATCCGCAATTGCGTGAGGAGCTTTTAATCACCGGGGCGCTTCTACACGATCTCGGCAAGATCGACACCTATTCGTTGGATAATTATTTCGATTATACGGACGAGGGGCGTCTTATCGGACATATCGTAATCGCCGACCGGATAATCACAAGCAAATTGGCGAGATTGAGCGATTTTCCGTTGGAGAAAAAGAAGCTCGTTCGTCACCTCGTATTGTCGCATCAGGGGACGCTGGATCAAGGCTCGCCGGTGGTGCCGCAGACGCTCGAGGCCAACGTTCTATATCTTGCCGATTTGATGGACTCACAAGTAGGGGGGATTTCCAAAGCGATGAAGAAGAAAAATCCGGACGATCAGCGATGGTCGTCCTACGTCAAGTTGATCGATCGCTATATTTACCTTGGCGAAAGCACCGAGGAGGAAAATAATGAGTAAGAAAAGTCTTCCGCCGACACCCCTGCTGATTCCGTTGCCGGCGGTGCTGGTCAGTTGCGGCGAGTTCGGACGGAGCGTCAATATCATAACGATCGCCTGGTGCGGAGTGGTTTGTTCTGAGCCGCCTATGTTGTCGATATCGGTCCGGGAGAGCCGCCATTCTTTCGAGATGATCCGGGCAAGCGGCGAATTCGTCTTGAACGTGGCGGGCGCCGATTTTGTGCGTGCCGTCGATTACTGCGGCAGTCATTCCGGGCGGAAAGTGGACAAATTCGCCGAGGCCGGGCTGACGCCGATTCAAGGGCTGAAAGTGAAATCGCCGCTTATCAAGGAAGCTCCGATAAATCTCGAATGTCAGGTCCGGAGGGCGATAGAGCTGGGATCGCATCATATGTTCATCGCCGAAATCGTGGCCACCCACGTAAATCAGGAGTATCTCGATTCGGAGAATCGCTTGAAGGTGGCTGATCTCAATCCGATCGCCTATTGTCCGAACGTCCGCGAGTATTGGTCGGGTTTGAGCAAGATGCACGGCAATTACGGGCAGGTCTGGAACAAGTAGCGGATGGGATTCGGGTTCAAGGTAATCGCCCGCGATGGATATGCGCGAGTCGGCGTTTTGGCGACCGCGCACGGTGAGGTGGAAACGCCGGTTTTCATGCCGGTCGGGACTCAGGGCAGTGTCAAGAGCCAGTCGCCTCAGGAATTGGAATCGATGGGGGCGCGGCTCATCCTTAGTAACACTTATCATCTGTTTTTAAGGCCGGGATCGCAACTGATCAAACGGGCTGGAGGCCTGCATCGTTTTATCTCCTGGCCGCATGCGATCTTGACCGATTCGGGCGGGTATCAAGTATTTTCGCTGAAATCGTTGAATAGGGTAAGCGATCTGGGGGTGGAGTTCCAGTCGCATCTCGATGGTTCCCGGCACATGTTCACTCCGGAAAACGTGGTGGAGATGCAAAACGATCTTGGGGCAGACATAATCATGCCGTTGGACGTTTGCAGTCCGTATCCGATAGATCACGCGATGGCGGCCGCCGATCTGGACCGGACGATCGGCTGGGCAGGCCGAGCGTATCAACGTTGGCGGGAGCAGGATGGGAATCAAGCGCTGTTCGGCATCATACAGGGTTCGATATTCGTCGATTTGAGGCGGCAGTCATTGGAAAGATTGGAAGGTTTGGATTTTCCGGGATTAGCGGTGGGCGGATTGTCGGTGGGTGAGCCGAAAGAAGATATGTTGAGGGTGCTGGAGGCGCTGGCGCCGTTGCTGCCGGAGCATAAGCCGCGGCATCTGTTGGGAGTCGGGACGCCCGAGGATTTGCTCGATGCCGTTTATTATGGAATGGATATGTTCGACTGCGTGATGCCGACCCGCAATGCCCGCAACGGCACGTTGTTCACGCGGCGGGGCAAGATGACGATCAAGGCGGCGGCTTACGCCGAGGATTTACGGCCGATCGATGCCGAATGCGATTGCCAGGCCTGCCGAAATTTCAGTCGAGCATATATTCGGCATCTGTTGGCGGTCAACGAGATATTAGGGTTGAGACTGACCACCGCTCACAATTTGAGATTTTATCTCAACCTGATGAAAGAAATCAGGGAATCGATCAAGAGAGGGGATTTCGCCGACTATCGCAGCCGTAAAATAGGGGAGCTTACCCAAGCAAGGGAGGATTGACGGTGCGGGCGCGAGCGCACTTTTGCGAAAGACCGTAATATGCGGGGGTAAGCCGAGAACTTGCGGAATCAGCCGGTAGTTAATGATCAAAATATCGTAAAGAAGATTGCTCTTGTTAATAAGGATCGAATAGGATTATAATTCATTCGATGATGTTGAAGTGTAAATAAAGGAGGATAGAGTGCATTGGATTTTGGCGATGGCGCAATCTCCCAATCAGGACGCAGGCGGTTCGATGTTGACGTTTTTTCTGCCGCTGATTCTGATGTTCGCCATCATTTATTTTTTCATGATCAGGCCGCAGCAAAAAAGGCAAAAGGAACACAGCAATATGCTGAAATCGTTGAAGAAGGGGGATCGGGTGATAACCAGCAGCGGGATGTATGGAACGATTTGGGGAATCGACGATAAAGATAACAAGGTTATCCTCAAGTTCGGCGAGGATTTGAAGATAGAATTCTTGAAGAGCGCGATAGCCGGAAAAGTCGATAAGGAATAATTTGGCGATATTACCGATTAAAATTTACGGGGAAGAAGTATTGCGGCGGAAAGCGTCGCCGGTGACCGATATCAACGGTGAGCTGGTCGATTTTTTGGATTCGCTGGTGTTGACGATGAAGCAGGCCAAGGGATTGGGGCTGGCGGCCAATCAAGTCGGCAGAACCGACCGAATTTTCGCAATCGACATGAGCTATTTCGATACGCTGAAGCAGCCGCTGGTCATTATCAATCCGGTGGTGGTTGCATCATCGGGGGAGGCCACGGCCGAAGAGGGGTGTTTGTCTTTTCCCGGCCTATTTATGCCGGTGACGCGGGCCAAAAGCGCCGCGGTGGTGGGACTGGATCGGAACGGCAAGGAGATCATAATCGAAGGTTCCGACCTCGTGGCCAGAGTGCTGCTTCATGAAATCGACCATCTCGACGGCACCTTGTTCATAGACCGCATGAAATCCTCCGATTTGGGGTCGATTAGAGACAAGCTCCAGAAAATAAAGAGCGGCGAAAGAGTTTAATGAGGTTGGTTTTTTTCGGGTCCCCTGACTTTGCCGTACCATCATTGAAAAAAATATACGAGACGAAACAAGAAATCGCGGCGGTGGTCACGGCCCCGGACAAGCCCCGCGGCCGAGGCAGAAAACTTCTGCCGACTCCGGTCAAGAGCGAGGCGATTAAATTGAATATTCCGGTTTTTCAGCCGGTCAAGTTGAGCGATCCCGATTTCAGGCGGTCGATCGCCGCTATCAAACCCGATTTGAACGTGGTGGTGGCGTTTCGGATAATGCCGGAGTGGCTGATAGATCTGCCCAAACTGGGTTCGATAAATCTACACGCATCGTTGTTGCCGAAGTATCGGGGAGCGGCGCCGATCAACTGGGCGCTTATCAACGGAGACAAGAAAACGGGACTTACCACTTTCAGGCTGAAAAAAGAAGTTGATGCCGGGGATATATTCATCCAAAGGGAATTGGAGATAAGAGAAGACGATAATTTCGGTTCGCTTCACGATAGAATGGCGCAGGTCGGGGCCGAAGTGCTGCTGGAGACGATCGCGGGTTTAGAGGAGGGGCGTCTGACACCGCGGCCGCAAAGTATGGATGGATATTGTCCGGCGCCGAAGTTAACGCGGGAAACCGGGCGGATCGACTGGCGCAAACCGGCGGTCGATGTAGTCAATTTGATAAGAGGTTTGTCGCCGGCGCCGGGGGCTTTTACGGAATTACGAGGAATGAGACTGATAATTCTCGAAGCGAAGATAGGAAACGAGGGTTCACCGAGCGCAGCCGGAATAGTGACCTCGATAGATGACAAGAACGGGATTCAGGTGGCTTGCGGGAAGGGCGCGGTCTTGATAACGAAATTGAAGCCCGAGGGGAAAAGAGCGATGAGCTCCGCGGAATTTTGCCGCGGCCATATAATCAAGGTTGGAGATGCATTCACATTCTGAAATACAGAGCAAAAAAGAGATATTCGTAAACGTCGCCGAGTACGAAACCCGGATCGCGATCAAAGAGGACGGCCAGCTGGTCGAACTGCTGGTGGAGCGGTCGGAGAAGGAAAGGCTGGTGGGAGACATATACAAGGGCAAGGTTACCGCCGTGCTGCCCGGAATCCAGGCGGCGTTCGTGGATATCGGGCTGGACAAGGCGGGTTTTCTTCACTTTTCCGATCTGTCGGATCATAAAGGCGAATCGAGTTTGCTGGCCGATCTCGATTATTTCGACGAGGAAGGCCAGGAGGTGCCGCGGACCAAACTGAGAAGGGACGCCTCGATAGCGGATGTTCTCAAGAAAGATCAAGAGCTTCTGGTGCAGGTAATCAAGGAGCCGATCGGCAACAAAGGCCCTCGAGTGACCTCGGAAATATCGCTTCCGGGAAGATACGTGGTTTTGCTTCCGGGCGCCCGTCATGTGGCGGTTTCGCGAAAAATCACCTCGTGGCAGGAGAAAAAACGGCTGCGGAAGATCGCCGCCGAATTTCTGCCGGAGAATTTCGGCATGATAATCCGCACGGTGGCCGAAGGACGCGATCATAAAGATTTCGCCGCCGATATCAAGTTTCTCACCAAGCTGTGGAACCAAATGAAAAAGCAGGTCGAGGAGGCCCGGGCGCCGGCGTTGGTTCACAAAGATATCGAGATGATTTTCAGCATTATCCGGGATTTTCTGACCGCCGACGTGGATCGGGTGATTATTGACAATAGAAGCGAATACCGGAAATTCATCAGTTATCTGAAGGAGTTGGCTCCCGAAATGGTCGAGCGGATCGAGCTTTATACCGAGGATAAGCCGCTATTCGACCAATACGGTATCGAGCCGGAAATCGAAAAGATGCTCGATCGCAAGGCGCGGCTGAAAAACGGCGGCTATATCGTGATCGACCAGACCGAAGCGCTGGTGGCGATCGACGTCAACACCGGCAAATACACCGGCAGATCGCGGGTGGCCGACGCCATATTCCGCACCAACATGGAGGCGGCCCGGGAAATCGCTCGACAAATAAGATTGCGGGATATCGGCGGAATCATAATCGTGGATTTTATCGACATGGAAGATAGGGAGCATCGGCGGCGGGTTTTCGAGGAGTTCAAAAACGCGCTGAAAAACGATCGATCGCAAACTTTCATCTCATCCATATCCGACCTCGGATTGGTGGAGATGACCCGTCAGAGGACCCGGCAATCGATAATGCACGCCTACTCGGAACCCTGCCCGGTCTGTTCGGGTGTCGGCCGAGTGCTTTCGAAAGAATCGATAGCCATGAAGATAGAGCGCTGGTTCCAGCGGGCGGCCGCCGACAGCGGCAAAGGGCATTATCAACTTATCGCCTCGCCGGAAGTGATCGACCTGCTGGAAAACACGGCCGAGTCGAGGTTGTCGAAGATGGAGAAACGTCTGAATTTGATGATCGACGTGGTGAGGGACACGACGATTCACCAAGAGGAGTTTCAGGTGGTGAATCTCAAGACGGGTGTCGATGTTACGCAGAAATATCGGATTTGAGGATAAAGGGACATGCGTCGGGCAACAAAGAGGAGAGTTGGCGGTATATAATTGTTATCGGGCGGCAAAGAATGACTTGACCGAGGGCGGGTCGAAAGTTTATTAATTGATTTTGGTAAGGAGATTGAAATGAAAGCGATTATCGAAACGGGCGGGTTCCAATTTCCAGTCGAGCAAGGTGGTATCGTGCGGGTGCCGAAACTCGCGGGCGATGCCGGCAGCAAGATCGATATAGATCGGGTGTTGCTGATAAGCGGAGGCGACCGGTTCCTGCTGGGCAAGCCGTACGTGGAAGGCGCCAAAGTCAACGCTGAAATAATCGGCCATGGCAAAGGGGAAAAGATAACGGTGTTCAAGTTCAAAAGGCGCCGCAAATACCGCAAGACCAAGGGTCACCGGCAGGATTTCACCGAGCTGAAGATACTGGCGATTTCCGTCTGACGTATGGTCAAATTTTTTCTGGCCATAATCAGCGTTGTCTTATTGGCAGCCGGGTCGCAAGCGGAGCTCGCTGATTATTTGGGCTTGGCGATCGGCCGGGTTGAATTATCTCCGACCGCGGCCGCAGATAGTTTCCTCGTGCTTAATTCATCCGGCCTCATTCCCGGAGATATCCTGACCGCGGATAAGCTTCAGGATGCAGTCAGGAGGATCTACTCGCTCGGAATTTTCGCCGACGTTTCGATTCTGGCGGAGAAATCCGGAAGTCGGGTGAATCTGCGGATAGAGGCCGAGCCATACCCGCGTTTGTCGAAAGTCAATTTCCAAGGGAATTCGCGGCTGAGCACGAAAAATTTGAAAAAGGAGCTCACCATTTACGAGGATCGGATCGCCTCGCCCGGGGCTATCAAGACCAATGTCGAAAAAATCCGTAGGCTTTATGAAAGCAAGGGGTTTCTTTTGGCCGAGGTGGCATCATCGTTTGAGCCCGACCCGAAAGACGGCAGGAAGGCGATCCTGACTTTTCGGATCGACGAGGGGCCCAAAGTTAAGATCAAAAATATCACTTTCAGCGGCAATCAAGTTTTCAGTGACGACAAGCTGCGTTCCCAAATTTCCACCAAACGCAAATCGTTTTTTCGTTCCGGCTCGTTCGAGAGCAACAAATTCCGGGAGGACAGGCAGAAGCTGGTCGAATTTTACAAGAACGAAGGATATATCGATGCGGTGGTATTGGGGGATTCGATCTGGTATTCGGCCGACCGCCGGCAGATGTTCATAAATATCCGCGTTTCGGAAGGAGAGAGATATTATTTCGGGCGGACGAGCTGGAGCGGGAATTCGGTTCTATCCGATGACAAGATGGCCTCGGCGATTAAGATTAAGGAAAACCGGGTATATAAGCAGGAAGATTACGATAAGACGATCGCCGGAATTTATGAGCAGTATCAGAACGAGGGATACTGGTATGTCAATATCAAGGAAAATAAATCGCCTCGCGACCACCATCTGGATTTGGAGCTGTCGATCACCGAGAACAACCCGGTATATGTCAAATTGATCAATATCGAGGGAAACACCAAGACCAAAGACAAGGTTATCCGACGGGAATTGAAGATCAAGCCGGAAACGGTGTTCAAGCGGTCGATTCTCACTCGGTCATTGCGCGATGTCATGATTCTCAATTTTTTCGGCAACGTGGTTCCCGACTGGAACGTGCTCGATGACGGGAATATCGATCTAATCATAAAGGTGGAGGAGAAGCCGACCGGGCAGTTTTCACTGGGTGCGGGATATTCGGCGCAGGATCATCTGGTCGGTACCGTGGGAGTGGGAATCCCGAATTTTCTGGGCGGCGGGCAGACGGTTTCGCTGGATGCCGATTTCGGTGCGCGCCGCCAGACATTCAGCGTGGGATATTTTGAACCTTGGCTGCTGGATACACCGACATCGCTGGGAGTCAACGCTTATCTTCAGGACAGGGAGTATTCCGGCTGGTTCACCGAGTCGCGGAAAGGCGGCAGCGTGAAGGTGGGGCGGCGATTGCGCTGGCCGGATAATTATTTCCGCGTCTATGCCAGTTATAGGTTGGAGCAGCTTCGGTATTTCGATTTCAATTCGGCATATATAACGGCCAATATCGATAATCCGTACAGCGTAAATAAGCTGAAATGGCCGCAGCGGACATCGTCGCTTAGCCTTACGATCGAGAGAGATTCGCGGGATTTAGCCCAGTTCGCCACCGAAGGCAAGGTTTATGCTTGGACCGGCGAACTTGCGGGGACGGTTCTGGGCGGCAACTGGAATTACTGGAAACAGATGTTGTTGGTCGAATACTATTACACTCCTTTTTGGAAATTCACGCTGGGAGCGAAAGGAAAATGGGGTTTGATGGAGGGGATTTACAACGGCGACAGCGACGTGCCTTTTTCGGAAAGATTCACGCCCGGGGGAACCGATCCCGACGGAATTATCCGAGGTTATTCCGACTCGCGGATCGGGCCGCGTTCGCCCAGCGGCGGTTATCTTGGGGGCCGGGCCGAAGCGATTTATAATTTGGAGCTGACCGTTCCGATATCGGAACAGCAATTTTACGTGTTGCTTTTCGCCGACGCCGGCAACGCCTATTTATCGGGCAGGGAGTTCAAGGATAATTTTTACCGGCATTTTTACAAATCGGCCGGATTCGGTTTCCGGGTGGTGGCTCCGATGATCGGGGTGATCGGATTTGATTTCGGCTTTGCATTCGATGGCGAAGACAAGGGGAAATTAAGGCCTCATTTCCAGATAGGCAGAGGATTTTAAGGAGTGAAAATGAGAAAACTGACTTTGTTGTTTTCTGTCGTAGTTTTGGGCGCTCTGGCGAACGCTCAGGAAGTCAAGATAGGCTATATCGATTCGCAGAGGATATTCGCGCAATCGCAGGAGTATCGGGACGCCCAGGCCAAGTTCGACAAAGAGCTCGAGGCTTGGAACGCTCAAGCCGAACAGATGCGCAAAGAAATCGAGACGATGCAAAAAGAGCTGGAAGGCCAATCCTTGATTCTCTCTGCTGAGAAAAAGAAGGAAAAGGAACAGGCTTTGGCAAGCAAGCAGGATACGCTCAATCAATTTCTCAATGCCACGTTCGGAGCAGACGGCAAAGCGGAAAAGCGAATGGCCGAGCTGTCCAAACCTATCCGCGATAAAATTCTCGAGATTATCGAGAAGGTGGCGATTGAAAATAATTACAGTATAGTTCTGGATGCCGGCACGGTGAATATCGCCTATGCCAAGAAGAGTCTGGATCTCACCGATGAAGTGTTGGCGGAGATGGCAGAACAGCAGAAATGATTTTGAAGCTGTCGCAAATAGCCGAAAAAATCGGCGCACGGATGCAAGGCGGGGATATCGATATCGCCGATCTTTCGACGTTGGACGATCCGAAGCCCGGAACGCTGTCGTTTGTTTCCAGCAGGAAATACAAGAAAAAGATCGATGAATGTCCTTGCGCGGCGCTGATCGTTCCGCCGGGTTTGGAATCGCCGAAACACAGTCTTCTGGTGATGGACGACCCGTATCTCGGATTCGCTCTGGCAATGCGTTTGTTCTATCCGGATCATCGACGGCCGCCATCGGGGATACAGGCGGGCACGCGGATCGACGCATCGGCCGAAATCGCCACGGATGTTTATATAGGGCCGAACGCCGTGGTGGGCATGAAATCGCGGATCGGCAAGCGGTGCGTGATTCACGCCGGGGTGTATATAGGCGACAACGCAGTTATAGGCGACGATTGTTTTATCTATCCCAACGCGGTCATAATGCACAATGTGGTGATAGGGAATCGAGTGGTTATTTACGCCGGAGCGGTCATCGGTTCCGATGGTTTCGGCTATGCGCGAAGCAAGAACGGATTCGTTAAAATTCCTCAAGCCGGGACCGTGGTGATCGAGGACGACGTGGAGATAGGTGCTTGCACCACTATAGATCGCGCCACTATCGGCGAAACCCGTATAGGCACCGGTTGCATAATCGACAACCTGGTGCAGATAGCGCATAATTGCCGTATCGGGGCGGGAAGCATTATTTGTGCGCAAGCCGGACTTGCAGGCACCAGTATTTTGGGCCGTGGAGTCACGCTTGCAGGACAGGTTGGGATCGCCGGTCATTTGACGATCGGGGACGGGGCGCTGGTCGAGGCTCAATCGGGGGTTCACGGGGATATTCCGCCGGGAACGAAAGTGTTCGGCTACCCGGCCCGGGAGATGTTGACGGCGCACCGGATCGAGGCCATAATCAGTAATCTTCCCCAGTATATTCAGCGGATCCGCGACCTCGAGCGTAAAATCGCCGAACTCGAAGCGAAAAATCGATCAGGAACCGTTTGACTTATCCTGCCGTTATTAGGGAAAAGCAATAGTCAATTTTTTGGTGAGGAGAAAAGCAATGGCTGAAACATCGAATGACTTACTGACAATCACCGATCAAAATTTCGAAACGGAAGTATTGAAATCGAATGTGCCGGTGATGATAGATTTCTGGGCCGAATGGTGCGGACCGTGCAAAATGATCGCGCCCATAGTGAAGGAAATTGCCACCGAATACAGCGGCAAGTTGAAAGTCGGCAAACTGGATGTCGATGCCTACGGATCGATAGCCCAGCGCTATCGCATTCTATCGATTCCGACGGTGATGTTTTTCAAGAACGGCGAGGTGATATCCACGATGGTGGGCGCCGCTCCGAAAAAAGAACTCGTCAAGCATATCGATAAAGTATTGCAATCATGACCGATTACGCTCGGGGGGAAGATATACGAGAGGCTTTAAGGCCGGGGAATCGTATCGCCGTGGTGGGACTTTCCGATAAATCGGATAGGCCATCGTTCAGAGTGGCGCAATATCTGCAAAAGGTGGGGTTCAAGATCGTGCCGGTGAATCCCAATGCCGCGGAGATCCTCGGCGAAAAGTCGTATCCTGACTTATTATCGGTGCCCGGAAAAGTCGATGTCGTCGATATATTTCGCAGGGCGGATACGGTGGAGCCGATAGTGGATGAAGCCAAGAAAATCGGCGCATCGGTGATTTGGTTTCAGGAGGGTGTGGTTAATTTTGCCGCGGCTCGGAAAGCCGATCAGGCCGGTATCCGGGTGGTGATGGATCGGTGCATGCTGAAAGAGCATCTGAAATTGGTCGGAACTTGAAGACCGATAGACGATTATATTAACTTATTTCGCCCGCCGGATATCGAATTGATGGGGTTTTCGGCGGGCGTTTTGTGTCAAATCCGAAGATAATCGGTGATCGTGGAAAAGCTTGCGGCATTTCTGCCGATGGTATATATTGGCGTCAAACAGGATAGGAGCGAGCGTGAAGGGTATATATGTCAAGATTCCGAAACTTGTCGATGCCGAATTGAGCTGGAACAAGGGATTGAAATTCACCGCCAAGACCGGTTCGGGTAATAAATTGGTGTTCGACGCGGCGGTGGAGCATGGCGGGCAGAATCAGGGGGCCAGGCCGATGGAGGCGGTGCTTGCCGCGTTGGGCGGGTGTATCGGCATGGACCTGGTGACGATTTTGGGAAGGAAAAGGCGCACGATCGACGATTTGACGATAACGCTGCACGGCGAACGCGCCTCAAACCCACCGCAGGTTCTGGAAGCGGTGAATATAATGTTCGATCTTTGGAGTCCCGATGTGGAGGATGAGGAAGTCCGCTGGGCGGTGGATCTTTCGCTGGAAAAATATTGTTCGGTGGCGGCGATGCTCGAGAAATCGTGCCGCCTAAGTTATAAGTGGGCGATTCATAAGTAGCCGATAGGGCGATAAATTTTATGAATGGTTTCAGAGGATATTCATCGGGCTATGGCCTGGTGCCGCCGGTGGTCAAAACATTGCTTTTGGCTAATGCGGCAGTTTACCTTTTGCTGTTGCTGTCTCCGATCGATTTCAGCGTGCTGCTCGGGCTGGTTCCCCGATTGGTCTGGAGCAAGTTTTTCGTCTGGCAGCTTTTCACCTATATGTTTCTTCACGGCGGCTTGATGCATATACTGATGAACATGTTCATTCTATGGATGTTCGGATCGGATCTGGAGCGGGAATGGGGAAGCGGAGCCTTTTTGAAGTATTACCTGATTTGCGGTGTCGGCGGCGGTTTGTTCAACGTGGCGTTTCAGCCGAACTCGACGATCCCCATAGTGGGCGCATCGGGAGCGATATACGGTATTCTGGCCGCGTTCGCGATCACCTACCCGGATAGATTGATTTATTTGTATTTTCTGATACCGGTTCCCGCCAAATACATGGTTATCGGTATGGCGGTGCTGGAGTTCATTTTATCGATGAATCCCAACAGCCATGTGGCGCATTTCGCCCATCTGGGCGGAATGCTGGTGGGTTATCTTTATTTGAAAAGCGGCTGGCGGCTGGGCGGGTTCGGTTCGGGAATAAGGCGCTATTTCAATCGCAAGAAAATGGAACGGCACTGGCGCGAGGTGGAAAAGGAACACCGCCTGATGGAAGAAGTCGACGCCATTTTGGATAAGATCAACAAAGTCGGTTACGATAACTTGACGCGCCACGAAAAAAAGGTGCTCGAAGAAGCCTCGAATCGGCTGGCCAAGAAATGAAAGTCGGCGCCGCCGAAAAGTCTGTCGGCGGACGATCGGTTGATGGAAGGTGGCCGGAAAATGAAAAAAATCATGATCGTGGAGTCATCGGCTACGCTGGCGGGTATGGCCGATTCGATTTTGCGGCAGGGCGGCTACGACGTAACTTGTATTGACGACGGTCTTACGGCTGCTGAATTCGCCAGGACCGAGCAACCCGACTTGATAATCAGCGGTCTCGGTCTGCCCGGAATGGACGGTATCGAATTATGCAAGAAATTAAACCATGATCCTTTGACCGGTGGGATACCGGTGCTGTTTTTGGTCGGGCAGAAAGACGAAGCGTATTTGGATAAAATCAATCTTTGCGGCGCCCGGGGGAAGATCAACAAGCCTTTCGCGGCCGGAGAATTACTCGGGGCCGTGCAAAGATTTTTGGGCGTTTCCGATTCGTTGCGGGTCACCCGGATAGTGGATCAGGAAAGCGAAGACGGCCCGCGACTGAAAAAGGCCGATGCGGAGCAATCGCAAAATCAAGCCGATTTCGCCAGAGATATTCCGGATAAGGAGAAACAAATGGGTGCGCCTTTCAATCTCGATTGGGAATCGTTGACGGATAAATCCGCGGATTTCAGAGAGGCGTCGCGGAAAATCAATCTCGACGATTCGAGTTTGATGATAGAATCGGACCAATACGGTCTGACCAACCCCGATGTCACGCGGCCTGCCGCCAAACGAAACGTGCCGGAAGATTACAGCTGGTTTATCGACGAAATGAAACGGGAGATAGAAAAATCGAAACCGGAGGAGACGCCGGCGGTTCCGCCGCAGGCGGGGCCCGCGGTTCAGGCTTCCGTCCCGCCGCCGATGTCTTATGGCGATATCGGATTATCCGTTTCGGAAGATGAAGGGAAGTATAGGGAGTTTCTCGATGAATTCAAGAGGGACGCCGGGTTGATTCCGAAAGAGAAAACGGCGGACCGGGTCGGCGCCGATATCGACCGGTTGGCCGAGGCGATTTCGGAGAAGCTCGCCCGAAAAATTATCGAAAAACTATCGGTCGAAGAAATCAAACAAATAATAAGCTCGGTGATCCGACCATAGCCGCAGGCGACCGACATCATTTATTTGTTTTTCCAATCGGAGAAGTGCTATATATAGGGCGATTATTATTCATATGGCGGAACTGACTGCGGACGGCATGGCGTTTAACATAATTGCGAAGGGAGAAATATGGGGGATGTCAGCCTTATAACTGCATTCGGAGCGGGGATTTTGTCGTTCATTTCACCGTGCGTGTTGCCGATAGTTCCGGGTTATCTATCGTTCATATCGGGCTTGACGATCGAGGAGCTGCGGAATCAAGAGCGCAGGATAAACCGGCAGGTGCTGCTTAATTCGCTTCTGTTCGTGCTCGGGTTTTCGGTGGTGTTTATCGCGCTGGGGGCCTCGGCCACGTTCGTTTCCTCGATTCTGCGGGATTATTCGGGGATAATCAGCAAGATCGGCGGGATATTGATAATCATACTGGGAATTCATTTTCTGGGTCTTTATAGATTCAAATGGCTCAATTACGAGAAAAGAATTCATATAGGATCAAAAAAAATAGGGCTGATCGGTTCGTTTTTCATGGGGTTCGCTTTCGCGTTCGGTTGGACTCCTTGTATCGGACCGATTCTGGCGGCGATCTTGGCGCTGGCGGCTGCCGAAGAGACGGTCGGCAGAGGAATTCTGCTTCTGGCGTTTTATTCGGCGGGGCTGGCGATACCGTTTTTGCTCACGGCGATGGCGTTCAACGCTTTCGCCTCAGTCTCCACGGTGATTAAGAAGCATTTCCGTGCGGTGGAAATAACCGGCGGCGTGCTGCTCATAGCAATAGGCGTGTTGATTTTCAGCGGATCGCTCGGATATTTGTCGGCGGTCTTGTCGGATTGGTTTCCCTGGCTGAATTTCGGATGAGGGAGCGTTCGAGCGGTATCGGGAAAAGGATATGATCGAGGAGACCGGGAAAGATAGCTATTCGGAATGTCTTTTCGATGAAAGGCTTTTGCACCTGCGCCTCGATGATGAGCTGTCGGAGTATCGGCGGCGTTTCGTGGACGACCATCTTGGCCGCTGTCCCAATTGCGAATCGGCTTTTTGGGGATTGGCGAATCTTAAGGAAAAAGTCGCCGAAGCGGTGAATCGCGGGTCGGCTCCGGTGAAACTGCGCGAAAGGGTTATCGATGCTTTGGATAACGCCTACGCCGCGGGAGGAATATCGGGGCGGGTTTTTCTCGATCGGTTTTTCAACGACCGGGTTGGTTTGGCAGGTGTGATTACTATGGCGGCAGCGATCGTGTTTTTCGTATTCGCCGCACGCAGTCGTCATTTCGGCGGCAATTCCGATCCGGCTTTGGATATCTTGCACGAATATGAGGAGTACCGGCAGGAGTTTCCCGACGACGGGGTGAGAACGAATAATCCTCACGAGGCAGGAGAGTTTTTTTTCCGGAAGCTCGGGCAACGAGTAAACGTGCCGGGCGATTTCGGACCCGGCATAGAATTAACGGGCGCCTGCGTGTTGGAATTGGGCGATGGGAAATCCACCTGCGCGATTTACGCAGCCGATTCGGCCCAATATATGCTTTTTATGGTGCCCGGGATGTGTCGTTCGGCCGGGGGAACGTTTGCGATCGCCTGTGGGGAATACCTGTATCGCCGGGGCGGACATGGCAAGACGAAATATATCTCCTGGCATAAAGACGGAAGCGAATACTATCTCGTGGGCGGCTGTTCTCACGAACGGCTCTTGATGCTGGCCGGGCAAGGCCGGTGAGCCGAAACAACCGTATCGTCTCTTTTTAATTTTCAATCATTACTTGATATTGCGAAATCAATTTTCATTTTATAAATTCGCCTTGGTTGATGCGGTCGTGTTCGATCGGGCGTCATAATGAAAAGAAATATCATTATAATAATGCATAACGAAATCGAGGGGTCGGCGGCGGACGGGATTGCGGGAATCCTCGGATTAAAAAAAGCCGGCTATCTTTACCGGGCGATGTTGTTCGATACCCTGGCGATTTGCCTGACGGTTCCGGAGAGTGATTTTGCGATCCACACCAATAGTGAAAAAGAGAACGAGAAAGTAAGCGAGATGCTCGAATTGTTCGGGCGCGAGGAACAAAACGCGGGCATTAAGCGCCGCTTGCCGCGGGTTCAATTAATCGGCGATACGGTCGGCGCCGGGAAGATCGGAGCAAAAAGCGCTTTCGACTGGGGTTTCGAGAGAGGATTTCGGAATGTGGCCGTGGCGCGGTCCTGCTGTCCCATGCTGACGTCATCGATGTTGAAAGCGACGTTCATTTTACTTAAAAAACATACGGCGGTGATCGGTCCGACGTTCGAGGGCAGCTATTACCTTTTTGGACTGTCCAGTCCGCAGCCGGAGATATTCGAGGGGCTTACCGGCCAGTGCGGGCAATATGTTCAAATCCGGGAAAATCTCGCCCGCCGAAGTATCGACTTACAAGAGTTGGAGCTGTCCTACGAGGTCAGTTCGGCTATAGGATTGAACCAACTCATAAGCGATATCGAGTGTCTTCGCCGGATAGGTGACGAGCGCACGGCATTGCATACCGAAAGATTTCTCCGGTCGCTTTCCCCTTGAGCACATACTGAAAATCGATTTCCATAGCGATAGTTGTTACAGCCGGGTTAAGCTAAGGCCGTTTTGTTGTCGATAAAAGCGATATAGGCCCGAGTATAGGGGCGCATTACGTCAAAATGCGGAATTCCGGTGAATGGAGGAATCATTAGTTCATGCCGATAGCGGTTGAGGCGCGAAAGCGGATAGCCAATTTCGAAGTGATCGAGTTGATCGGCAGCGGCGGCATGGCCAGCATTTATAAAGCCACGCAGCTTTCGCTCGAGCGGCCGGTGGCGCTCAAAGTGATGCATCGTCATCTGACGGCCAACGAAAATTTCGTCGCACGATTCGAGAAAGAAGCCAAGCGGGCGGCGACACTTAATCAGGAAAATATCGTTTCGATCATAGACTACGGTTCGGCCGACGGCGAGTATTTCATAGCGATGGAGTATATCGAGGGTCAGAACCTGAAACAGATGATGACCCGCCTGAAACGCCTTCCTCTCGAAGTGGCTCTGCTGATCGGGCGGGAGGTTGCCAGCGGCTTGAAATACGCGCACAGCAACGGTTTGATTCACAGGGATATCAAGCCCGCCAACATAATGCTGTCGGCCGACGGGCGCATACTTATCACCGATTTCGGTATCGCCAAGGACCACACCGATCTTTCGATCACCGACACCGGCCAGATGATCGGATCGCCGGCCTACATGTCGCCGGAACAGGCCGCCGGAAGGCCGATCGACCATCGCTGCGACATTTTTTCGCTCGGGATAGTGCTTTACGAGATCATCATCGGAGAAAGACCGTTCAAAGGCGAAACCTATCAGGAAATGATCACCAATATAATTTCGGCGTCGGTTCCCGACTTGTCGCAGTTGCGGGTCGATGTCACCTCGTCGCTGGATGCGATCGTGAGAAAGTGTCTGCAAAAAGATATCGAGGGCAGATATCAGGACACCGATTTGCTGGTGACGGATTTGGAAAACGAACTCAAAGATTTCGTTATACCCTCCCCGCGGAAACTGATGACCGATTTTATAAAGAATCCGATCCGCACGACGGAGAAATTGCGTTCGGACCGGATAGCCAAGCACACGGAAAAGGCGCTCTATCTGATGAATCTCGGACATGGGCGGCTCGCCGACGCGACCCGTGAATTCGAAAGCGTGCTTCGGTTCGATCGAGCCAATAAAATGGCCAAATCTTACCTTGACAAACTGCGTTCGGGACAAATCGTGATCGACGCCGGGTTGAAGGAATCCAAATTCAAGCGAATCGGTTACGTTTTTGCTGGTCTGGCGATTGCAGCAGCGGTTATTTTGCTGATACTCGGAATAGGATACCTGGCGGGTGGCAAGCGAAAGCCGGCGGATTCCGCGGCTGTGAAGACAGAGTCGAAAACGACTGAATCCCTCGTCGATGAAAAACCGCAGCAAACGAAGCCCATAGCGGGCAAACAGGTATCCCGGGCCGGCGATAGAGTCTCATCCGGTCGATCGCGGACTGCCGATACGAAATCATCGGATAAGAAGACGGAGAAGCAGCCGACGGAATCGAAAACGCAATCGTCACCAGCGGCGACGACCGCGGGATATCCGGACCAAGAACTTTCGGAATACGGCCTGGTAACCGTGCGTTCGACGCCGACCGGAACTTTCGCGGTAGATTTCAAGGAATATGGAAAAACCAACGGTCCGCCTGCGAAACTTGCTCCGGGCAGACATTTGATCACGATCAGCCTCGAGTCGTATAAGACCTACGAAAAACGGATTTACGTGGAAAAGGGCAAGAGGCTGAATATCGAAGCCAAACTCACCCCGCAAAGATAACGGATTCGATTCGAACGCGATTTTTTAGGGACCACCTTTTGCGTTGCGTCCATGCGGTTTCGCGCATAAATTTACGTCGTTCGTAAAGTAGGGGCAGGTGAAAATTGTCCTGGTCTGACGCAGCGCGGTTGAAGAGCGCATTGGGCGCGATCCTTCTAATTTCGGTGATGGCCACTAATATCGGAGCGGAAGCGACGGTTATCCGCGATACACTCGACAACGGGCTTACGGTATTGATAAAGCGCGACGCGAGAATGGAGGCGGTCGCGATCGTAACCCGGGTGGAGATCGGTTATTTCAACGAGCCGGATTCGCTGACCGGCGTTTCGCATCTGCTCGAGCATATGTTTTTCAAGGGGACGCGCGATCGGGCGGTCGGTGAAATAGGAAGGCAAACCCGAGCGGCCGGCGGCTATTTGAACGGCGCCACCAGCTACGAGCATACCACTTACCATACGGTCGTCCCGGTGCAATCGTTCGAGAAGGCGCTCGAGATTCAGGCCGATGCGCTTCAAAACTGTCTGATCGATTCCAGCGAACTCGCCAAGGAAGCCAAAGTCGTCATCGAGGAGATCAAAAGGAAACTGGATAATCCGACTGCTTATTCGTATGAGAAGCTTCTCGAGCTGGCTTTCGATAAACATAATATAAGGCGCTGGCGCATGGGCAACGAAAGCCAGGTCGGCGGTTGGTCGAGAGAACAACTGGAAGACCATTATCGGAAATATTATCGGCCGGGGAATATAATCATATCGATAGTGGGGAATGTCGATCCCGATTCGGCATCGGCCATGGTGAAAGAGTTATACGGCCGAATGCAAGACGAAACAATAGAACCGCCGGCGAGCCCCTCCGAACCACCGCAGATCGGTTTTCGCTTTTCGTTAGAACGGGCGGACATCAATCGCAATATCGTTCAGCTCGGTTATCATGTTCCGGGCGGGCTCGACGACGATTTTTATGCGCTGGTGGTGATGGATCAGATTCTCGGCGGGGGAAGGGCCTGCCGCTTGTATCAGGAAATAAAGGAAAAGCGGGGTCTGGCGGAATCGATTACCAGCAATTACGAATGGTTCAAGGATATCGGGTATTTTGCGCTGACCGCGGATCAAGCGGAAGGCGATCCGGATTCGGTTCTGGCGGCAATGGTGAGGGAAATCGAACGGTTGAGGATCGAAGCTCCGGGGCGCGACGAGATGTCGAGGGCGATCAACCTACTGGAATCGGCATATTATCACAGTCTGGAGGACGTGAACAATCAGGCGCAGACGCTGGCCATGTTTCAGGCCTACGGGGATTGGCGGCGGGCCGACCAATATATAGAAAAGCTGCACAGGGTGACCGCCGAGGATATCAGGCGGGTGGCCGAACGTTATTTCGTGCTGGAAAACGCCTCGGTGTTCGAATATCTGCCGCGGAAAAGCACGGCTGCGCAGAGCAACGGAAAGAAGTTAAACGATATGCTGAAAGCGACTATCGACGATTTCCGCAAAAGTCATTCCAGGAGGAATGAAGGAGTGCCGCTGGTGGTCGGTTGCGCGCCGGTGGGAGGGAAAAGCTATCCGGACATGCCGATAGCGGATACGGTGCTCCCGAACGGAATCAAGGTGTTTTGCCGCGAAAGGCACTCGCTGCCGCTGGTGACCGTGCAGGTGAATTTCGCCGGCGGAAGGAGCAATGAAGCCGCAGCCGATGCCGGTATCACCGAGCTTATGCTGAGATCGGCGCTCAAAGGGGCGGGCAGTATGAATGCAGCCGCGATAGCCGGAGATCTCGAAGGATTGGGAGCGACGATCGATTATTTCGCGGAGGCCGACTACTCGGGATTTTCGCTGGAGGCGATGGCGGAGAATTTCGAGGAAGCGATGGCGATATTCGCACAGGTGGTTCTAAATCCTACTTTTCCGGCCGAGGAGATCGAAATCGAGAAGAAAGATATGCTGGCCGCTATAAAACGGCTGAAGGATTCCGCGGCGGAATACCCGATTGAGCTGAGTTTGCAAGCGCTGTATGCGGGGACACCCTACGGGACGGCATCGCGGGGCGAGCCGGAGACGATTAGTCGTCTCGGCCGCGCCGAACTGGTCAATTTCCACCGCCGTCAAGTCACCACCGGCAACTGCGCCGTTTTTTTCGTAGGTGATATAACATTCAAGCAGGCGATCGGGACGGTGAATAAATATTTCCGAGGCATGAATCGTTCGGAAGTGAAGAATACGCCGACGAACCTTGAAGTGCGCTCGGCGGAATCGGTCAAAAAAGAAAAGCGCGATCGGGCGCAGTCGGCTCAGGCGGTCAGTTTTCTGACTTGTCCGGCGTCGCATCCCGATTACGTCGTTTTGAAAGTGATTCAAGGAATCGTCAGTGGAATGGGCGGCCGCCTTTGGGACAAAATACGTGATAAAAATCCGCTGGCTTATTCGGTGTACGCTTATCAAGAGCCGCGTCTTTTATCGGGAAATTTCACCTGCTATATGGCCACCTCGCCGGAGAATGCGGACGCGGCGCGGACTTTGGCGATCGAGGCGCTGAAGGAGTTGTGGGATTCGCCGCTCGGCGAAGATGAGCTGGCGACGGCCAAAAACTACATGGCCGGGTCGATAAAGATCGGGCTGCAATCGAATGCGGCGCTGGCAGAGCTTTATTCAAAATGGGAGATGACCGGACGTGGAGCCCGGGCGCTCGACGGTTACGCAGAGGAAATCGAAAGTGTCACGCCCGAGGATATCAGAAGGGCGGCCCGGGTCTATTTCGCCAGCCCGGTTTACGCGGTGGGTATGGTGGAGGGAAAAAATTCCGGCAGAAAATAAAAATTCACTGAGCGTAATCTATGACCCCGTATTCTTGCTTCACGATACGGGACCGTATCATCCCGAATCGGGGTCCAGGATCGAGGTGATATTGGAGGTCTGCCGGAATTCGCCCGCTATCGAATTGATCGAACAAGCTGAGCCGGCGGCGATGGATGACATATGCCGGATTCATGAGCGCGGCTACGTTCAGGGGTTGATTTCAAAGAAAAACGAGAAGACAATTTTGCTCGATCCCGATACTCCGTTTTCGCCGGCGACCGGGCAAGCGGCGGTTGCCGCGGCCGGGGCGGTGATAGAAGGTGTGAAGATCGTCTGCGATCGGAAAAATCGCCGGGTGTTCTGCGCGGTCAGGCCGCCCGGGCATCATGCCGAGCGCGATCGGGCGATGGGGTTTTGCATTTTCAATAATATCGCGATCGGGGCGGCTTATGCGATAGCGGGGGGTCTGGCCGGGAGGGTGGCGATCATAGACTGGGATGTTCATCACGGCAACGGCACCCAGAACGCATTTTACGATCGGTCGGATGTGCTCTTCATTTCGCTTCATCAGTATCCGTTTTATCCGGGAACCGGCAGCGCTTTCGAAAAAGGGATCGGCGCAGGCAGCGGCTTTACGGTCAATTTGCCGATGGAGGCAGGATGCGGCGATGATGAATATCGGCGCGCATTCGAGGGAAAAATTCTGCCGTTGCTGAACGAATTCGGCCCCGATTTGATCATGATATCGGCTGGTTTCGATGCTCATGCGGATGATCCGTTGGGCGGTATGAAATTGACGAGCGGTTTTTTCGGGGAGATGACGACTATGGTGGTTCGTTTTGCGGATGAACATTGTGCGGGGAGAATCGTATCGGTTCTCGAGGGAGGTTACAACCTTCCGAGCTTAGCCGAAAGTGTCGGCTTTCATTTGAGGGCTCTGGCCGATGGTTAAAGCGGGTGAGATAAATTGTTTTTTGCGGTTCGAGGCCGAGGATTATTGCGGCGCCGGCTGCTGGTATGACGGCCGGGTCTATGCCGTGAAAGGGGATATTTTCGATTCGTTCATAATCGGCAAAAAACCATACGACAGCCGGAATATCAAATATCTTCCGCCTTGCAATCCTCAGAAAATAATTTGTGTCGGGCTCAATTATGTCGAACACGCCTCCGAAAGCACGCTGCCGTCGATACCCGAAGAGCCGGTGTTGTTTTTCAAGCCGCCCAGCGCGCTGATCGGGCATCGGGACAAAATAATTCTGCCGTCGTGGGTGGATCGAGTCGATTACGAGGGCGAACTGGGGATCGTGATCGGCCGGCGGATGCGTTATGTCAAGCCGGAGGAAGCGATGGAGGGGGTTTTCGGATACACTTGCATTAACGACGTGACGGCCAGAAATATGCAGAAAAAAGACAATCAATGGACTCGGGCTAAAGGGTTCGATACCTTTTGTCCAGTCGGGCCGCATATCGTCAGGAATATCGACCCGTCATCGCTCGAGCTGGAAACTCGACTTAACGGCCGCTGCGTCCAAAAATCCGATACCGCCATGATGCTGCGGAAGCCGGCGGAGATAATCAGTTTTATATCGCAGGTGATGACGCTTTATCCGGGCGACATAATCGCCACCGGCACTCCGAAAGGGGTCGGACCGCTGAAAGATGGAGACCGGGTGGAAGTGGTGATAGAAAAAATCGGAAATTTGACCAATACGGCGGTCGCGGAGAAGTCTTGAATCGGGTGGGTCCGCCGGGTTTCGATCGGTTGCCGATTCACGAAGGAGGAAACTCATGGTTACATACTGGCAGGATTTGACGTGGAAAGATTTCGATCGTCTTCTGCAAAAAGGATTGGACACCGCGCTTTTGCCCGTGGGAACGATCGAAGCGCATGGAATCACTCCATTGGGCACCGACAACCTGATTCCCGAGGCGATCGCCCGCGCGATTGCACCCTCCTTGAACGCCATAATCGCGCCTACCATAAGCTACGGGATTACTCGTTCGCTGGGGGCTTATCCCGGGTCGTTGACGGTTACCTCGGCTACATTCGAGGCATATGTGGGGGAGATTTTGAGCTCGATCGTTTCGAAGAAGATAAACCGGATCGCCATTATCAACGGCCATGGCGGTCAGCTCGATGAATTGAAAAGCGCGGCTCTGCGGGTCCATCAGGCGACAGGGGCGCGCATTGCGGTTGTGCACTGGTGGATTCTCTGTCAGGATATCGTGCTCGAACATTATAAGAGCGAAGGAGGACATGCGGCGGTGGACGAGACGGCCGCCATTCTGGCGACTGCGCCGGACAAGGTGAAGCAAGCCGACTACGACGAGGCGATGATTTATCTGGTCAACGCCGGTGCGAATATATATCCGATACCATCGACGATACTGACCTATAAAGAAAATACGGGGAAGTTGGATTTCGACGTGAAGCGGGCGGAGGCTTATTTCGACGACGTTTGCCGGAGAGTGTTATCGTTTCTCGAGGAGGTTTTCCGAAGGTGGAAAAACGGCTGAATTTTGTGCGGCGACAGGCGCGGGGGCACCGTTATTGTGCAGTCGATCAACTGCGGAAATTTCAATTTATCGTATAATATGAAACATAACTTGCTCTTAGTGAATCGAATCAGGGCGGCATCGGATTTGCAATTAGGTCGGCATGGTTCTTTGACAACAAGACCGGTTTGTCGCCAAATCATTTGACATGGTCGGCCGGGTGTGCTAAACTCCGTTCGAGTTATGATGATTGTGAGATTACTGTTCATTTTGGCGTTTTTGGCGGTTCCCGTTTTCGGACAAGCGCCCGCCGGCAAGCAAGATAGAGTATCTCCGCCGCAGAAGCGGCTAAAGATACCCTCCGCCCACTCCGACCATAGATGGTTGATAGATACACCCACCGCCAGCATGTTACCGCGCGGATCGTTCGATATAGATTTCAAGACGTTTCCATCGGGGGGCGTGCAGGCGGCGTTGAATATCGGCCTGGCTCGGCGTTTCTCGGTGGGTATCGGCTATTCGGGTGGGGCGGTGCTTTCCGAAGACATTCCCGAATGGAATTCGAGGATCGAGTTCATGTTTCGATTCTTGCTGGCTGACGAGCGCGAATACGAATTTTTCCCATCACTGGCGGTCGGATACAGTTCTTACGGATACGGGCTGTTCGTGAAAGAGGATACGATTCGGGGCTATCATGAGGATCGCTACCTGGTGAAATCGCCCGGGTTTTATTTGGCGATGTCCAAGCGATACGATGTTCAGGGCGGCGATTTCGGGCTGCACGGCGGGCTCAATTATTCGCTGGAAAACGGCGCCGACAGCGATCCGAATCTTTTTTGGGGCATGGACGCCGTGCTCGGATACGATCTGGTGTTCTTGGGTGAATACGATTTCGCTCTAAACGATAATCGAAGGCTGGGGATATTCGGTTTGGGACGGGGCTATCTGAATTTCGGACTCGGTTGGTACATAACCCCGGAGTTATGTCTCGAACTCGATTTCCGCAATATGCTACTGAACCGCAAGCAATCGCCGACCGAAGGAAGCGGCTCGATCGACCGGGAAATTCGGCTTACCTACCTGCAATTTTTCGTGGACTGACGATTCCGTCCGCGATCGACGTTTCCATTTTCAAAATCATGATTCCGATCATATGGGGGCGGTTCCAGCCGGCCGCGTAGGATTCGAGTTCGAGGCCTAAACGGGAGAATCACTACGGCGCAAGTTAAAGCAAGTTGAATTAGGATATTTTCATGAAGGAGATTATATGAAGAAGATACTCGTCATGATCGTGACTTTTGCCGGCGTTTGTTGGGCGCAAACGGGGAGCGACCCGCAGCTGGTTTATGAGATCGCAACCGAGGGGGGCTGTTTTATCGGCGCACGAGCAGCGGGCATGGGAGGGGCGCAGATCGCCGCAGCCAATGACGGGTCGGCGCTTTGGTATAATCCAGCACTGCTGTCGCGTGCGGGGCGCGCCGAGTTTTCCGCCTCGCTTATTTATCAGCGGCTGTCGGAAAGATCCATCCTCGAATCAACTCCCCCGGTAAGGTCCGATGAGTTTCGATTCAGCAACACGGTATTGAGCTCTCTCTGGGGGGTGTTCCCGATCGGCGGCAGAGACAACGCGGCGGCGATGGCTGTCGGTATCAACCGTGTCAATGATTTCAATAGAATCGTCCGTTTCGAAAGCTCACCCGGTTGGTGGCTGGATCAGAGAGGACCGGGATTCGGCGGTGGCGAGGACGACCGGGGCGGGCTATACACCTACAGCGCCGGGTTCGGGATCGACGTTTCGCCGCGGGTGTCGCTCGGGCTGGCTCTGGATTTATTCGACGGAGCCGACGATTACGCGTTCAGGTTCGACAGCCTGTCGGACGGAGACTATTACAGCTACCGTAGAGCGATCGATAACAACTATTCGGGATACTCCGGACGTTTCGGATTGAGCTATTCGGCGGGTGACGAGCTTCATTTGGGCGTCCTGATCCGTTTCCCTGCGTCCTTGACGGTCGAGCAGGCGCTCGATGAATACGAGGAGTATAACGGTGATATCGATCGATCATACGATACCGGGCGCTATCGTTTCGTCATGCCGTTCGGATTCGGTTTCGGGGCGGCCTACAATTATCGGAATCTGCTATTGGCCGCCGATCTGAATTATACCGATTTTACGCAAATCGAATACAAAAGCGGAGTCGATCGGTTTCAGGCGAACAGCGATGTAAAAAAGTATTACCGAGACGTCGTCTCTGTCGCTCTGGGGGTGGAATACGCATTTCCGGAGAAGGGGCTTACGCTGAGGGCCGGAGTGAACCATCAACCGTCGGCTTTCGCATATCTTTCCAACGGTAATGAGCCGTCGGCGATAACCGGCGGAGCCTCGCTGCTTTTGAGTCGAAATCTGAAAGCCGATTTGGGTATCGCTTTCGGGCGCTGGGAGACCCGCGATCGAGCATATCTTGATCAAGGCGACCGGGACGTTCCGCTAACCGCGGCTTACAGATCGAGCAGATTTCAATTTTCGCTGTCGTATCGGATATAGGTGACCCGGTGGATTGACTTTTCCGGCAGGACAGTTAGCTATTGACTATCGCCGGACCGATCGTATCTTGCGGATCGGTGAATCTGATAATTTGCTTTCTTCTGATTGTCCTGCTGATCAGGATCAAAATTCCTATAGGATACAGCCTGCTTTTGGTTTCGATTTTCCTTTCGCTGATCGAGTTCGGGATCGGGAATAAGGCGGTTGCGCCATTCATTCTAACTTTGACCGACGATATGACCTGGCGTTTTATCGCCACCGTCGTACTTATAGTCACGTTCGGCGAGGTGTTGGCGTTAGAGGGATATATGGGAAGGTTGGTGGATACTTTGAGGGGGTATCTCAGCCCGAACGCGGTTTCGAAGGCGGCGCCGGCGCTGATAGGTCTTCTGCCGATGCCGGGTGGGGCGATGGTTTCGGCGCCGTTAATACAGGAATTGGGCAAGAATCTCGATATATCGGCGGCCCGGAAAACGGTGACGAATTATTGGTGGAGGCATATATGGGAGCCGATCTGGCCGCTCTATCAATCGGTAATTCTGGCGGCCGCCATACTGAATACGACGGTTTGGCGGGTCGGCCTCATGACTTTTCCGATAACCGTAAGCAGCATCTTGATCGGTTTCGTCTTTATGTCGCCCGATTTCGGGAGCGTGAAAAATACGGAGATTGGGTTTAAGAGTTTTTTGGTGCGGCTGGGGCATTGCTTGTGGCCTATAATCGCCATTTTCGGGTTGGGACTGGCGTTCAAAGGAGATTTGATAATCCCGCTGGTCATCGTTTATATCGTGTTTATAGCTTTCGGTTTTACCTCGGCGGGGCGGATCTGGCGCAGTTTCAAGAATGAGTTTTCGTTCGATATAATCGCCCTGTTCACCGGATCGCTGGCGTTGGCCAAGGTGATATCGATGGGGCGCTCCGCGGGCGAGCTATCGGCATATTTCCAGACGACGGCGATAGGGCCGTATCTGGCGGTCGTAACTTTGCCATTTCTTATCGGCCTTTTAACCGGGATGACTTCGGCCTACGTCGGCGTCGGTTTTCCGATGGTTATTTCGCTGTTCGACAGCGTGGGCGGACAGGCCTCGGGAACGATACTTGCCTATGCCGGCGGCTTGATGGGGATAATGGCATCGCCGGTTCATTTATGTTTGGTTTTGACGAAAAAATATTTCGGGGCCGATTTCGAAGGCATATATCGGCTGTTATTGCCGCCGATCGCCTTGGTCTTGATCATGGTGCTGGCGGTTGATTTAATAATCGGTATTTTGCGTTAATGCCTTAAAGATTGCAGCCGATATGTATAATGCAAAGGAGGAACCATGGGGGATTTGACGGTTATCATTCTGGCGATCGGCATGATTATAATCTGTTGGGTATTGGTTAAAATAAACGAGAAAATCGATAAGCAAATAAAGAGATTCCGCAAATTCGAGGCCGCCCTGAAGAAGAATTCGACAGGTAAAGTCCCCCAGGTCGAGGATAGATCGACATCGGGTAAAATCGAGGTTCCGATGGCGCACACCTCAAATGCGAATCGGACGCAAGGCGTAAGTCTCGTGGCCAAAAAGCACAGCTGAAAATCCGAGAGAGGTTTTCGGCATCTTGATTCAACCATTCATGGTAAAATAAGTTATAGACAGATATTATATAGTTCGGCGTAGTGGTTATTTGGGCCGGAACCAAATTACGGTGTCGGGTGTATAATCTGACAATAAGCGAGGTGCAGATTGGATAAAATGGAAGATCGGGAACTGTTCAGTCGGGTGGCGGCCGATGATCAAAAGGCGTTCGTCGAATTCGTGGAACGCTATAAGGACAGGTTATTCAATTTCATCGCCAGGATAATTATCGAAAGGGAAACCGCCGAGGATATTCTTCAAGAGACGTTCTTGCGGGTTTACAATCAACGAAAAAGCTACAGCCCCGATTTTGCGCTTTCGACCTGGGTTTTCACGATCGCCTTGAATCTGGTTCGATCGGAATTACGCAGGAGAAAGCTTCGCCGGTATATGAGTTTGGATTTTTTGAAAGAGGAAACGAACCTGGAGATACCGGATCGGACCAACGGCGAGCCGATGAAATTGAAACCGATATTGGAAAAAGCCATAAAGTCGTTGCCGGAAGAGTATCGAATGGCATTCGTATTGTGCGACGTGGAGCGACTTCCATATAACGAAATAGCGGAAATAATGCGGGTACCCGTGGGAACGGTGAAATCGAGGATCAACCGGGCGCGGGCGATGCTAAGAGAAAGGATTTTGCCACATAAGGAGCTAAACTATGAACTGTCGAAAGGTTTGCCGCTGGTTATCAGCGTTCATTGATAACGGCCTGGAGCAATCCGAGATGACGGAAATAGAGCAACATCTCAAGCAATGCCCGAGTTGCTCGGCCAGGGCCGCCGAAATGAAGTTGATCGTCCAGACGGCGGGTGAGCTTGAACAACTGAAGCCCGGGCCGCATTTCGTGAGCCGCACTTTGTGCGCGATCGAGAACGGCGCTCGTCCATCGGCGGGTTTATCGGGCTGGCGGTTCGCGTTGACGTTATCGGGAACCGCGTTCGCGTTGGCCGCCTGTTTGACTTTGATAATGATCGGCCCGCCATCGGAGCGGTCTCTGGCTGGTAACCGGCAGGGATCGAGCAATAGGGCGTTGCTTATCAAGGTGAATCAAGCCAAGAACGCGGATGATCAATTGGGCGGATTTCCGGTTCCGGAGGAAATTTTGAAACGTGATTTAGCGGCCGCCGATTCGATGATCAGGGATTCGGTGGCGGGAAAGCCGACGGTGCCGATGCCGAATTTATTGCAGCAAGTTGAATTCGAACAACCGGCGGAAATGAAGCTTGAAAGCAAAGGGAAGTAATTGAATTAAATTGCTAACGGGTTTGGTTTAAAAAAGCGTATAGGCACTACAAATCGGCAACCTGTGGGTGATGAATTTATGCCACTCTGAAACGATGGATAACACTTGTGGGTTCGGCAATCGAATGAACGACAAAGGATTTCCGCGAGTCGTTGCGATTGTGCCGAAATTTATAACATTTCCCGAATCGGTTTTTCCGGCAGCTATTATCTCCTCTTATTAACATATTGATATTCAAGGTGGTATTGAATTGCGGCGGCAAGGTGCGGCGGCATATTTATTGCGTTCGGCAACAAAGGGCGGGTGTGGTTTGTTTCTAAATGAAGATGTGCGAGAATGGATTTTCAGCAAGCCATTATAAAACAAGCTTTTCTGTTGACCATGGAGAGGCAAGGGATTATATTCATGGATCGGGGAAAATCGAGCTGACTTTTTTCCCGTGATCGTTTCGATAGAGTTAGGCATAAATTATTTTGAATCATTTAGGAGGTATCAAGTGAGCAGATTCAGCAACAAACGCGGTTTCACCCTGGTCGAAGTGCTGGTGGTGGTGGTTATCTTGGCGATTTTGGCGGCGATAGCGGTGCCGATATATCTGAGATATGTTGAGAGCGCTCGTGCGGCCGAGGCGCAGGAGGCGATAAGCGCGATTCACGCGGCAGCCAAAGTCTACCAGTCGAACACCGGCAACTGGCCGACGAATATCAATCAGCTGACCCAGTTACAACTCGACGAGGTTACAAGGCAGCGCTGGAATTTTTCGATCGTCGGCGGTGGACGCGGGATTCAAAGAATCACGGCGACATCGACGGGATTGATGCCTGGTGGTCCGGGCAAGACGGTGATATTCAACACCGTCACCGGCAAATGGTCGGGTTACGGAATCGATTAATTTTCCGGCAACAGCGTTGGCGATCAAAAATTTAACCGGGTAGGTCATTTGGATAACATAGGTTTGGCAAAAGGCGCGGTATCGACCAATATAAAGGATCTGCATATTGACGATCTGCTGAAATTCACCAGCCAGCAGGGCGCATCGGATTTGCATCTCTCGGAGGGGTCGTTGCCGATGATACGGCTCGACGGGAAGATGATGAAACTCGAGCTGGAGGGGATCAGTCGCGAGGAGATAAAGCGTTTGGTTTTCGAGTCGCTGACGCCCGAACTCAAACAGAGGTTCGAAACGCAATTCGAGGTCGATTTTTCGCGGGAGATCGACGATTACACCAGGTTTCGTTGCAACGTATTCCGCCAAATACAGGGGATTGCGGGTTCATACCGTGTAATTCCTGCGGAAATCCGCAGTTTCGAGGAACTCGGGTTGCCCGATGTTTTGAAACGATTGTCGCTTCTCGAACGCGGGCTGGTGATTTTGACCGGCCCTACCGGTTCCGGCAAGACGACATCGCTGGCCACGATGGTGGATTGGATCAATCAGCATAAGGAATGTCATATTATCACGATCGAAGACCCGGTGGAATATTTCCACACGTCGCGTCACAGCTTGATCAATCAGCGGGAGCTGGGTTCGACGACGCTGTCGTTCGCCAACGCATTGAGGGCGGCGTTGCGCGAGGATCCCGACGTGATTCTGGTGGGCGAGATGCGCGATCTGGAGACGGTGAGTTTGGCGCTTACCGCGGCCGAGACCGGCCATCTGGTGTTGACGACGCTACATACGTCATCGGCGGCCAAAACCATAGATCGTATAATAGACGTGTTTCCGGCCGAGCAGAAATCGCAGGTGCGATCGATGTTGGCCGAATCGGTTCAGGCGGTCGTGGCGCAAACTTTGATGCCGCGCAAGGACAGCGGGCGGGTGGTGGCCTGCGAAATCATGATAGCCACCACCGCGATCAGGAACCTGATCCGCGAAGACAAGATCTACCAAATACCGTCGATAATTCAATCGGGAGGCAAAGTCGGTATGCAATCCAAGGATCAACATCTGATGACGCTGGTGGCCGAGGGGAAAATCGAGCGGGCGGAAGCCGCCAAGCATGCCGACAACGCACGTTTGTTTTTGGAGTAAATTTGAGGAAGCGATTATCGAACAGCCGCGGGGTGACGCTGATCGAATTGATGATGGCGATCTTGTTTCTGACAATCGCCGGAGCGGCGGTTTATTTCATGTTCGTCCATGGGCAGGAATTGATCAACGAGCAATTTCAGCGCCGCCGCGTTTTGGAGAAAGCCCAGGAAAAGATGGAGCGGCTGAAATACCTTGAGAAATATTTCGGTAACGTGCCGGACAGCGAAAACGGATCCGGCAAAGATACTATAATGTCCGCGCTGAACGAGGAGGGAAAGCCGCTGGTGGCCGATTATGAGGTGGTGGTTCAGCATTCTCCGACTTTGGACGCCAACGGCAGACCGGTATACGATTCGGTGGCGGTCAGTTATAATTGGAAAGCGTTTTCGGGGCGGCGTTACAGTATCGTGCTGTCCACGAAATACTGAGGGGTACGGCAAAAGGGTTTTTTCATGCTGTCGAGAGTGAAAAAGAATAAGGGTGTGACGCTGGTGGAAGTGATGGTGGTGGTGTTTATTTTCGGCTTTTTCACGGTGGGTATGGTGAACGCCTATATTTACGGGCTGAAATTATTCAAGTCTACGGTTACGATGAATCTGATGTACTCCGACGGCATGATGGTGCTGCGTAAAATCGAGAATATGATTCGCAACGCCGAGAACATCAATATATTCGAAAGCGACGCTAATCCGCGGATGGAGCTGGTAGTGCCGGAGAGGTCATCGGCCGCCGGCCCGGTCGAGTTTTACGTGAACCACAGCGATAAAAGTTTGAGGATGAACGATCGACGGGTCAATCATGGCGAATTCAACGTTCGATTGCTGCCGGCGACGACTTATGCCTCGAGGAGGCGGGCGGTGCAGGCATATAAGATGAAGCGGGTGAAATTCGAATACGCCGAGGACGTTACGGGGGGGATCACCGATCCTCAACAGATGATGGTCAGAGTGACAATCGTTCTGGAAAATCCTGAGGGTGATACGTTGGCGCTCAGGGCGACCACGTTGAACAGAAATTATGCGAATTAAAATAATCCTGGAGGGATCAGATGAGCAGAATGCCTCTGATTGAGAAGCTGAAGGACAACCAGGGGGTTGTTCTGGTTTGGGCCCTGATACTGTCGGTGATGATGATCGCGCTGGGCACGGCTTATCTTAAGTTTTTCAACGATTTCAGCAACACCGTGGATTTGGATATAATGCGAGTGCAGGCGGTTTACGCGGCGCAATTGGCGCTGGTGGATGCTTTTATATATTCTAATACGAATCGTCCGGGGACCGAGTATGGTCAGCATGGAATCGGGTTCTATGGTAACAACAGCTATGGATACACTATTTATCCGAGCGGGGGCAACGAGGGGATTTTCTCCTGGGAAAACTATAAAATCGTGGCGAACGGATATTCGAAAGATGTGAGCACCGGTTTTGTTTGGGAAGAAGAAATAAATTATAGTTACCGTTATGAAACCATGGCCGATTATTTGTGGCTGACGCATCGCGAAGTGGACCGGGTTTATTTTGACAGCATTTATTTTTGGTCGCCGGATACGCTCGACGGCAAAACGCATTCGAACGGCACGATTTTTATCCATCCGACCCGAAACATGCCGGTGTTCTACAAGCCGGTTTCGACGTGCATGCGCGATACTTATCCTCCGCGGAATTCCACCAATGCTCGTTTTTACGGCGGATTCAGGCCCAATGCCGCGCCCATTCGTTTCCCCGATCAAGCCGATTCGGTGCGGAATGCGGCGAGGAACTCACCTTACTTTATCGGTGACAGCAATCCGGACAGCATGTATTATATCAGGCTTTATTCCGATTCGCTTATGTGGAAAGGAAAGCCCAGGAGCGACGCTCCGTTCGACACGCTCTGGAATCAATCGCATGTTCGGCGTTTGAAACTGCCATTGAACGGGGCGGTGTTCGTGAACGGGAAACTGTATATCGATGCTCCACGCCGTACAGGCGATGCCTCATATCGAGGGGTGAAGGGGCGCGTGACTGTGGGTTGTTCGGATACATTGGTCGTCTTTCACGATATTTATCTGGCCTGCGCCGATACGTTCGGCCGGGTGCCGCTCAACTGCCAGTATGCGGTGGGGTTGATATCGGAAAAGTGGGTGATGTTCAGCAAATACAGCGGTTATCCGGTTTATCCCAATCCGAGACAATTTCGGGTGAATGCCGGTATCGCGGCTTTACGTGGCTCGATGTCGGTGCAAGGGATATACAATTTCAGTGTGCCCGAATATACCTCGCTTTTCATTCACGGCTGCATCAATCAGCAGTATCGGGGGATAATTCATCGCGGATCAGAGGGTTACGGCTACGGTTTCGTGCAGAAAGACTACATGTATGACCAGCGGTTTTCGGTGGCACCGCCGCCCCACTGGATACCCAGCGGCAATATAACAATGATATATGAAGAATCGGAATAGAGCGGGAGGGTTGGCATTTGAGTATGAATGAAAGGGCATTATGGGAAAATCAGTAGTTGGTCTTGATATAGGCAATTTCTCCGTCAAACTCGTCGAGCTGGAAAACGAAGGTAACCGCTACCGATTAAAAAACTACTTCATCTCCGATTTATACACTGAAAACGAGGAATTCGATACCGAAGGCCCGAGTGTGGGCCGGGTTCAAACGGCGCTCAGGAATGCGTTCGACAAGATGAAGATCAACGCCAAGCGGGCGAAAAACGTCGTATGCGGTTTGAGCGGCCCGGCGATATCGATCAAGCAGATCAAATCGATTCCTCTGGCTCCCGAGGAGATGCAGTCGTCGTTGCTTTTCGAGGCCCGCAAGCATCTTCCACTCGATGAATCCGATGCGGTGATTGATTTTCAGATTTTGCGCGGGGACATGCAATCGCAGGATATGGATATTCTGCTGGTGGCGACCACCAAAAAGGTTTTCGACAATCAGTTGAAGCTTCTCAAAGAGGTCGGGCTCGAGCCTGCGAAGATAGATGCGGGTTCGCTGGCTTTGGTTAATGCATATCTCGTCAGTCATGGTTCGTTCATGGGTGACGAGGCGGTGGTTTTCTTGAATATAGGGGCGAAATACACCGGTATCGTCATAGTCGGTCGGGAGACCATGTTTTTCAGCCGGGATCTTGCCTGGGCCGGACATAATTTCACCGACGACATAAAGAATCTTTCCAAGGTAGATTACGCGCAGGCGGAGGGGATGAAACGGGAACGGGGAATGGGAGCATTTCTGGGGGATTCATCGGCGGATTCGGGCGGGATCAGGGTCGCCCGGCGCCTTTCGATCGACACTCTGGTCGATGAGTTGCGTCGGTCGTTGCGTTATTATACTAAAGAGACGGGGTGTCGGGAGTTTCAGAAAGTGATGCTTTGCGGTGGGTCGGCCAAGATGCCAAATTTGAACTCGCATCTGGCGGCGCAGTTGAACCTGACCGTGGAGATATTCAATCCCTACGCCGAATTTATTACACCGCCCGGTTTCGACGATGGGTTGGGCAGCCGGCTGGCGGTCGCCTGCGGACTGGCGCTCAGGGAGGATTGAGATGGCCGGAATACTTTATAAGATAAACCTGAATAAGCCCTCGAACCGGCTCGATCAATTCGCCGAAAAACAGAAACAGCGGCGTATGGTGGCGGTCGGATTTTATTTAGGGGTGGTGGCGCTGATCAGTATCCTGGCGATTTATAAGGCTTACCAGAATCATAAAATAATTTCCGCGGAAAAAGCCGAGCTCGCACGAATCCAGGAGGAAATAGATCGCCTGCAGGCGTCTTCCGCCTATCTTTCGCCGGATGATATTTTCGTGCTGGCCGATCTGGCCAACAACCGGATGACCTGGACGGAAAAGCTAGACGTGCTGGGTAGGATATTGCCCAACGATGTGGCTATCACCAAGCTCGATTACGACAACCAGACGAATCAGTTGATTATAAGCGGCTTGACCAAGGTTAATCCTCGGCTCGAGGATCTCGACCTGGTGATGGCGATAGTGGATATCATAAAAAAAGATCCCGATTTTTCCGCCGGTTTCGCCAACATCATGTTTAACGGATCATCGCGGATCAAACACAAGAATCAGGAAATCATCGAATTCGAGATTGCCTGCACGGTGGGTTGAAGATGAATTTCAAGAAGAATCTGATAATAAGCGCAGCATTGCTGATTTATGTCGCGGCATTCTGGCTTTTCTACAAGAACGTTATCGCCAAACAGCCGAGCCAGATAGAGTCGTTGCAGGAACAGATCGCCGAGAAGAAGCGGCAATTGCTTTCGGCGCAGATTATTTCCCGTGATCTGCAAAACGTGAACGAATTGATCAGCAACAACATGGCAAACGACCCTTCCGATTCGCTGGCTCGTCCGGCTGACATGGGATTTTTGAAATATCTCACCGGGCTGATGGATGATTTGGGAATAATCTTGGTTTCGGTAAGGCCGCTCGGAGTGGTTCGTTCGGAGGGTCTGAAGGATACACTGGCGGCTCACGACGAACAATCGATCCAAAGAAGCGATTATATCCGGACTCCATATAGTATGGTGATAATCGCAAGCTACACGCAATTCGGACAGTTTTTGCAGGAGCTCGAAAAATCGGCGCGCCTGATCCGGGTGACGAGATTTCAGCTCGAGAATCCGATCGATATGGCTTACTTCGAGCAGGACGTGACCGGCAAACCCGAACAGCACAGGATCAATCTTGACATAGAGACTTTGACTATCTTGAAAGCGAGTTACGCGGGTGGATAAAAACAGCATTATCAAGGCAATCAGTTTCGTTTTGAGTGTTCTGGTTATTTTAGTGGTGAGTTGGAGCGCGTTCAAGGCGATAACCCAGGTCAGCGCAGCCAAAGCCATGCGTTCGACGCCGGTGGTGACGCTGGATACGGACTCGTCTCTGACAATCACTATCGATTCGCTCGAAGCCAACTGGCGGAGGCGGCTGGCCTATAAATTCGGGGTGAAGCAAGACCCGTTATACTTGGGGAGGGTCTTGACCAATTTTTCGTATGCACGCGCCGGTTTTAGGGAGTCCGCCGAAGACACGGAGATACGGTTGTCGGCGACGGTTGTCGACAGCGATCCGAAGGCGATAATCAAATTCCGCGGCAAGAGCAAAGTCGTCCGGCAGGGAGATGTGTTGGGGGAAGGTTACGTGGTGAAGGAAATTCGGGAGAAGACGGTTGTGCTTTCGCGAGGGGGAGAGGAAGTGACGCTCAAGAACACGCCTTTGCCTCTGGAGACGTTGCCGGAGGAGGGGGCGCAATATAATGAACCGGAGCAATGGTAATCATTATCGCAATAATTTGGAGGAAGTTTTGAAAGGTTTCTGGAAAGTTCGATCGGCCGTATTGATTGGCGTTTTGCTTTTGGTTTCGGGTTTGCCATACGCAGCGGCGCAGGAACAAGCCGAAAGTCGACCTATGTCTCCCGTGTTGAAAGAGGGATTGTCCAAAACGATCACGCTCGATGCAGACGACGCTTTTCTGCCATCGGTGCTGAGCATACTGGCCGAAAAATCCGGTTTCAATATCGTCACCGGCCCTGGTGTCAATCGGCAGGAAAGAATTTCGGTGCATCTGAATAATACGCCGATCGAGGAAGCCATAAATCTCGTGGTGAGGGCCGCCGGGTTATCTTATGAAATAGTAGGAAATTCGTTTTTGGTCGCCGATCAGGAGGCCTTGGCGCGGCAGGTGGGGCTGTCGGCTTACGTGTATGATCTGCAATTCGCCAACGCCGCCGAGGTGAAAGAGATGTTGGGCGATTTGAGCGAGACGATCCAGGTCGATACCTCGGGCAACCGGATTCTGGTGCTGACATCGCCGAAAGTGGCGGCGGAGATAACCGAGATAATAAAGCGAATAGATACCCCGCCGATGCAGATTTTGCTCGAAGCGAGATTGATCGAGGTGGCAACCGATGATCTTGACAAATATGGTATAGATTGGGAGAAGCTTTCCCATATCACGACGATTCTGGCGGAATCTCCGCTGAACGATGATGGATCGAGTCGGGCTCCCACTGCGCTTGATTTCGGCGGGCAGGATGCGTATTTGGAAAAGCTGCCGGAGAAGTTCATTTTTCAAAAGATACAGGGGCTGGACAATGTGGGGCTTTTTTCGAGGCAACTTAACGCTTTCGATATCACACTCGATTTCTTGATCAAGAGGAATAAGGCCAAGGTTCTGGCCAACTCGAAATTGACCACGGTCAACAACCGACAGGCCACGATATTGATCGGCGAGACGATGCGCTGGGCGGTGGTTTCGGTCCAGAACGCGATAGTGATGGAAGAAGAGATCGGTATTAGGCTGAACATCACGCCGTCGATCAATTCCAACGGTTATATCACCACGAAGGTGGAGCCGGAGGTGTCGTCGATAATCGAGCTGGTGCAGAATCTGTATCCGCGCAAGAAGATCCGGACCGCCAGCACCACCGTTTTGGTGAAAGACGGCCAGAAGATATTTATCGGCGGTCTGCTTTCGGTCGATGACAACAAGACGATATTCCGGATGCCGATTTTATCCGATATTCCGCTGATCGGTCGGCTGTTCATGCATGAATATTATCAGACGCGTAAGACCGATCTGATAATCGAGGTGACGCCGCGGATAGTGAGACCCGATATGAGTTATTCCGATGCCGCGAATCACACTACCGAAGGTTATCAAATAATCGGCCCCGGATTCTCAACCGATTTCAAGGCGATCGAGCCGACTATCAGCGATTTGGAGAAGGTGAAGGGGTTGAACAAGGATGTTCATGAATTCATAGATGAAGTAACGACCCCACCCCAAGAAAAGAAAAAGTGAGCATAAAGGAGGTGTTCCCGTGAAAGCTTTCAGGAAAGCAACAGGATCGGCCGGAGTAACGTTGCCAGTGGTCCTGGCGATCGGCGTTTTACTGGCCGGCTGCGATAATCGTAATCCGATAAATCCCAGTCAATCGCGGGTCAAGCAGGTGGCGGAATTGACGCTCAATTTCAATCCGCCGGTGCTGACGTTTTCGGAGTTGATGGTTTTGGATACGGTCGATATATTGATTTTCGCTTCTGACGAGAACGGCAACGGGGTCGACAGTCTCGATATCAGCCTAAGTAGAACGCCGAATTACGGCATTGTCACGTCGGTTGTGGAGACCGAAGTAATAGGTCTTTATACGGCTCAATATATCACTGGTCTTCAAGATACCACAGGATATACGGTCTCGTTTCAGGCGAAGGTCGGGGGAGTGAGCAACACGGTTCAATACGCGGTGAGATATACGTCGAATATAAATGTGTCTCAGGTTTCCATGAATTTCAATCCATCTTCGGTGGTGGTTACTTCTCCTGAGGCTATCGATACGGCGTTGATCGATCTGTGGGTAAGGGATAATCATGGAATAGGTTTGGACAGCGTGCGAGTTCAAGTGTTGAGGACGCCTAATATAGGGACGCTGATTCAGCCGGCTTATACTGTCAATGGTTATGCTCAGGCTCAATATATCACCGAGCCTACGGATTCCAATTATGTGATCAATTTCACTGCTCTGGCCGGTGGGGTTACGGCGAACAGGTCGCTGAACATATATTATTCGCCGCTCAACGTTGTCTCTCAGGTGTCGGTGAATTTCGATCCGCCAACGCTGATCATTCGGTCGCCCTACCGTTCGGACACGGCGCTGATCAATATCTGGGTCCGGGACGCCAGTGGCGCCGGGATTCACGGAATGCCGGTGCAGATAAGCCGAACGCCCAACGTGGGGACTGTAGTGCCCCCGGCGCCGACCGACTCCGGGTTTACGCAGGCGAAGTATATTACTGATCCGGGCGTTTACGAGGACGTAACGATAACGGTAACCGCCGGTGGAATTGCGGTAATCGATACTCTGGACGTGGTTTCTCAATTGCTGGGTGAAATCGGATCGATGAGCATATCGTTGGAAAAAATCTCACTGATCGCAGGCGGCGACGACTCGGCGAGGATATACGTATCAGTGTCGGATACGGCCAACATTCCGATCGGAGACAACACGACGATCTTCATATCGAATTACGGCCCCACTCCGCATCGGGGGACGTTGAGCAGCAACTCGGCTCCCACACTTAACGGGGTGGCTACGTTCGTGATTAGGTCGCCGTTGGCGCTCGATACCGCGCTGGTGACGGAATTCGATTCGTTGAAAGCATGGGGGATCAGTCTTTCCGGCGAGACCACCTATGCTCGCTCGGCCATCGGATTTATCCCGGGTTCGGCAAGCACGCTGCAGATAATAAGTATGCCCTCGGATATGGTCGCCGGTTCGGGGGCGGCGCAGACGATCAGGGCGTTGGCCAGGGATGCCAACGGCAACAACGTTATCAATGGAACCCAGGTCAATTTCCGCAAGCAGCTTGCGACCTCGAACATAACCGCGCTGGCGATGACCACGCGCGGCGTCGCCGAGGCGACGTACACGGTTGGGACAACCGCGGGAACCGATTTCATACGGGCATTCATTCCGAGAGGCAACGATACGCTTTGGTCGCAAACGGTGCCGTTAACGGTTCGGTCGGCGATAGGATCGAATATCACGCTGACGGCTTCGGATCCGACGATCGAAATCGGGGGAATCGCCACCCAGATAATCGCCACTTTGAAAGATGAAAACAATAATCCGTTGAGTGACGGTTATCCGGTGCAATTCCAGATAACCTCCGCGCCGGCGGTTGTCGGGCCGGAGGCGCCATCGTTCAATTATGTTCCGACCGCCGATTCGATTCAGTGGTTGGTGATCGATTCGACGGACGTTTACGGTAGGGCATCGGTGGCGCTTTATTCGGGGACCTGTGCCGGTACGGTGCGAATCAAGGCGACCGCTATCGACAACCCGAACGTGTTCAAGGAGAAGGTGGTAGTGGTAATCGAATCCGGGCCGCCGGCGAATATAATTATATCTTCGGTGGGTAACGTGCACCCCGAGGGCGAGGTTTATGTCGGAGGTGTTACCGCGTTGGTTCTCGATGCTTTCACCAACCCCGTGGAATATAATACGGCGGTACATTTCAGGGTGATTCCCGATTCAGTGGCCATGATCGGCGGCAACGCATTCACCGGTGGGATCGTATTCGACCCGGATTCGGGAACGGTGGAGACTATCGGCGTCCCGGGTTTGGCGTTCACGCAGATTTCCTACACCTGCACTCGGGCGTTCAGGCAGATATTCATTGTGGCGCAGTCGGGATCGCTTTTCGATACCAGCAGCTTTATCGTGTTGCCGATTTACGCCGAGGGCGGCCGTATAGCGGTGGGCGCCGATCCCGGTTCGATCTGGATCACGGTGCCCGGCCGATATGATACCTCCGATATTTCGGCGCAGTTGATTGACGGGATCGGATGCGCGATCAGCGAGGGGATAATCAATTTCTCGGCCCAGGTGGCGGGCGAATTGTGTGGTCCGTCGGTGGATACGACCGATTTATCGGGCTGGGCTTATACGAAATTCAGGATATCATATGAGATGATCCCGCAGACTCCGCCCAATCCGCCGCAGGTTACGGCCAAGGTTTCGGCGGTGCTGCGTGGGTATCCGAACGTGAAAGGCGAAGCCACGATAGATTGCCGCAGGCCCTAATTGCAGGCCGGCGGGATCGATGGTTTTGGATTGAACGCGGGGTGCGCCGATCGATGCGCCCCCCGCGGATTTCAAAGAATGAAGTCATCGTTACAACCTGGCACCGATAACCCCGACGAGAAAATCGTTTTTTAGAGGGAGTGAGTAGTAGTTTATGGAACTGCTTGGGGAGATTCTGGTAAAGGACGGGGTGATCTCCGAGAAAGATTTGAACGGCGCGCTTGCCAAACAGAAAGAGATGGGAAAGCGGTTGGGCGAAGTGTTGATTGCCGAGGGGTATATCACCGATGAGAATTTGGCGAAAGCTCTGTCCAAACAGCTCGGGATAAAACTTGTTGGTGCGGAGGAGTTGATAAAAATCGAGAAAGAGGCGCTCGAATATATCCCCGAGTTTTTCGCGCGGGAGTACCACTGTATCGGGAAATCTCTCGAGGACGGGACGCTCGAGGTTGTTATGGTCGATCCGGAGGATATCGTGGTGATCGACAACCTGCAAAAGATCACCTCGCTCAAGATTTTCCCATTGATCGGCGCCAGAAGCATAATCGATGAGGCGATCGAGCGTCATTATAAGGAGTTGCGGACGACCGGCGAGGTTACGGCGGCGCTGTCGGGCATGGATTTCATCGCCAGTATCGACGGAGAAGAGCTCGACGATGTAGATGTCAATCAGCTCAAAAAAGAGCTCGACGAAGCGCCGATAGTCAAGCTGGTGAATCTGATATTGTCGGAAGCTATCAAGAATCGGGCGACCGACATTCATCTCGAACCGCTTTTCGATGCGGTGTTGGTGCGTTTTCGTATCGACGGAGCGTTGCAGGATATAATGACTGCGCCCAAGAAGTCGGCCAACGGGTTGATTTCGCGTCTGAAAATCATGGCCAATTTGAATATAGCCGAGCGGAGATTGCCCCAGGACGGCAGAATTTCGCTGAAGATGCCCGACAAGGAAGTGGATATAAGGGTTTCGATAATCCCCACCGTGAGGGGCGAAAAGGTGGTGCTCAGGCTTCTCGATAAAAAGGGTTTCGCTTTCACGCTGGCGTCGCTGGGGTTCGAGGCGGAAATGCTCGAGATATTTCGCAAGTGGATCACAAAGCCATATGGGATGATAATCGTTTCCGGGCCCACCGGCAGCGGTAAATCGACGACATTACACGCCGCCCTCAAGGAAATTCAATGTGAAGAAGACAATATCGTGACCGTGGAAGATCCGGTCGAATATCAAATAGACAGGATCGCGCAGGTGGCCACCAATGATAAGATAGGGCTGACGTTCGGTTCGGCGCTGAGACATATTTTGCGCCAGGACCCGGATCGGATTCTGATAGGTGAAATCCGCGACCAGGAGACCGCCGATATCGCAATAAAGTTCGCCCTGACCGGCCATCTCGTGTTTACCACGCTTCACGCAAATGATGCGCCCTCGACCATTACCAGACTTTTGGATATCGGCGTGCCCAGATACTTGGTGGGATCCACATTGAATTTGGTGATGGCGCAAAGACTTTTGCGGACTTTGTGTTCGGCTTGCAAGGAAGAATACGAGGCCGACGAGTCGATAGCCCGGAAGCTGAAGATCGATCCGAGCCGGCTTGCGGGAAAGACTTTGTTCAGAGCGCACGGCTGCGTGCGCTGCCGTAATACCGGGTATTTCGGAAGGACCGGACTATTCGAACTGCTCGAGGTGAAATTGCCGATAAGAAAGCTGATTTTCCAAGGCAAGGATCAGGACGATATCCGATTCGCCGCACTGGAACAGCAGATGGTTACGCTTAGGGAGGCGGGAATCCGCAAAGCGCTGGCGGGTCTGACATCTATCGAAGAAGTAATGAGAACGACAATCGATGAAGAATAAACGGCGGTAGCAGATGCCTACTTTCAATTACATAATCAAAGACGCCAAGGGGAACAAGCTGGAAGGCAGTATTACGGCCTCCAACCTCGACAGCGCGCTCAATAAACTTAGGGAAAACGGGCAGACGGTTATCTCGGTGGTCGATTCGAGCAGCGTCGCCGCGAAGTCCCGGGGAAACCTGATCGACGCGATAACCCTGTATATACATAAAAAGCGCACGGCGGTGCCGCTGACCAGTCTGGTCTTTTTCACCAGGCAGTTGGCGACCATGTTTTCCGCCGGTCTTACTATAGAGAAAGCGCTGAATAATATCTTGTATGAAGAGGGAAACCGAAAATTCAAGAAAGTGGTCGCCGAGCTGCTCAATGATGTCAAGAAGGGATTTTCGCTTTCGGATTCCCTCGATAAGCATCCGGGAGTGTTTTCGCCGCTGTATATAGCGTTGGTGAAAGCCGGCGAGGTGTCGGGTTCGCTGGCCACGGTTCTCGATGAGCTGGCGAATTATCTCGAATTTCTACAGGATACGCGGCGTAAAGTGATATCGGCGATTTCTTATCCCGGATTCGTGGTGGCGATTCTGGCGGTGCTGACGGTGGTATTGATCGTCAAGATCGTGCCTATGTTTCAGGAAGTGTATCAGCGATTCAACGCTCAGCTGCCTTATCCTACACAGGTATTGATAATGGTTTCGGAGGCGGTCAGGATGAATTTCATAGTCTCGATAATCGGGGTCATTCTGGCCGCGGCGATGATAGTAGTCGTGAATTTAACCTATACGGGTCGATACGTATTTGATAAAATCAAGCTTTCGATACCGATCGTGCGCAACCTGATAATCGATTCCACTATGAGCAAAATGTCGCGGACGTTCGGAATGCTTCTGGGGGCGGGCGTGCCGATAGTGGAGACGATGGGGCTGGTGAACAAGGTCGTCGGCAACATTCATTATCAGAATGCGTTGAAATCGGCCACTCAATATGTCAAGGACGGTTATTCGATCGCCGCATCGCTGAAGAAAACCGAGGCTTTCCCCAATACGTTATTGTCGTTGGCGGCCACCGGCGAGGAGACGGGGGAGATGGAAAAGATGCTTTCCAAAGCCGCCGATTTTTACGACAAGCAGCTCGAGGCGGTCGTATCGCGGATGACCTCGTTGATCGAGCCGATGTTGATCGTGCTGATCGCGCTGGTGATCGGGACGATCGTGATCGTCATTTATCTGCCGATATTCAATTTCGGTATGGCTTTGAAAAGAGGTCTATCTTAAAATTATGAAATTCGACGGAAAAGGCGTCGGGCTGAGGCCGGGCGCCTTTTTTATTGCCGAACAAGGACCGCGGAAACTCATTATAAGGAGTTGATGACTGCCGAGGGAGACAAACGGGCGAAAATATGTTGGATTTAGAGGGGCGTTGCTCATAATATAGCTGTTCGTAACGGGATATACGATGCGATTGATTTTCAAGATTCCTATGTTGGCCGCGGCGGCTTTCTTGTTTTCATTAGTCGTCGTAATCTGTCTGTATCTTTTCACGAGACTTCCGGAGATTCAGGTCAATCGTCTGCTCGGCAGCCGCCTGCTGGCCGGCTCGGGAATCAAAATATCGATCGGCAAGATGAATCGCGATTTATGGCGAAGATTGGATCTCGGCGACATTTCGGTTAACATTGTGGACGCCGATTCAATGAAAACGATCTGCTGGATAGGAAACGCAGAAGTCGAATATTCGCTTAAAGATGTCGTCTCCGGCGATCTTTCGCTGCGAAGACTGAAAATCGATTCGGTCAGGACTGAGATAGACAGCCGCATTCTCGAGGGTATACCGCGGAAATCGTCCGGCGATAAGAACAAGCCTGCGATGAAAATCCCCCGACTCAAAGTGGACGAGTTCGATTTGAGTGACGTGTCGGCGAAGCTGAATATTGGGGAAATCGATTTCGATATCTCTATCGGCCGATTGGCCGGAGCTTTCGAGGCGGACGGAAAAAGTATAAAGGCGGCAATCGACACTCTTTACGCCGAGGATGCCGTAAGCGGCCTATTGATCGATAATACCCAAGGTAAAGTCACCTATACATCGCATATGATCGATGTCGAATCTTTGGTGATATCGACGGCCCTTTCCGATTTGCGCTTGGCGGGAACGGTGGAATTGACCGAAAAGTTTCCGTTCAAAATAGAATATGCGATGTCGCCGCTGGAGTTCAGCGAAATCGAAAGACTGGTCAAAACAAATGTCAAGGGGCAAGCCTCGCTGACCGGCACGGCCGAGGGGACTATCGATGATATAAAGTCAAAAGCGGTCGGAAATTTGCGGCTGTACAATCAGGAGATAACCGATATCGACTGCCATCTGCGGCTGGCCCAGGGCAGGCTCACTCTGGATGAAGCGACGGCCGTCGTTTTCCGTTCGCCGGCGCAGGGAAGCGGATTTATCGATTTCAAGAGCAAGCCGCCGAAATTCGCATTCGACGGGCGTATCGAGGATTTGAATCTGAGGAATATAGGGATCGACCTTTATTCTCGATTCAGCGGGGAAATCGATCTCGTCGGGCAGGGGCTTGCCGCCAATTCGCTGAAAATGGCTATCGATATGAAACTCGATAGGGCGGATATCGACATTTATCATTTTCACGAGGCCGAAGGCCGGATGGAGTTCGATTTCAATAAACTGACGTTCGATCCCGGATTCAAAGCCCGCTATAAGCAAGCCAGATTCGAGTTCGGCGGGTGGCTCGAATACCAAGGCGAGGTCGATATCGCGGGGAAAGCCGATTTCGGTGACCTGAGCGATTTCAAGAATCAGTTTTTTATCGCCGATCTCGACGGCAGAGGCGAAAGCGAATTCAGAGTCACCGGTCCGTTGGTCGATTTTGATTTCAACGGAACGTTTCATTCGGATTCCTGCCGCTTTTACGGTTTGGTTTCGCGCGATTTTCGAGTCGATTTGCAACTGGTCGATTTTATTTCGCATATGCGGGGCCCGGTGAGGGTGAATTTCGGCGAGGCTTTGCTTTATTCGATCCCGGTAGATTCCGGGGAATTCACGGTGGAAGTCGACAGCCAGACTTTCTATCTCGAGGGCGTGAAGTTGAGAAACGAAAATAATCGAATGACTTTCGAGGGCTTAATCGATAACACCATCTATCCGGCCGAGTTCATCGTCGATTCGCTGCAGTTGATTTTATGGGAGGATACTTTGGTTAATTCGGGCAGACTGCGGATCGAAATCGATACGACCAAGGCGGAATTCCGGGATTTCAAGCTTGGGCGCGGGCAGGGATATTTGGAGCTGACGGGGGAACTCGGTTTCGACAACAGCATGAATTTGACGGCGAATTTCAGCGGTTTCGCGATCGCTCCTTTGATAAAGTATTTTCATTACCCCCATAAGGTCGACGGGGTGATATCGGGGAGATTATGGGCGGGCGGCGTTTTCGAATCTCCGGTGTTCGACGCCGACCTGGCGATAAAGAATATGGCTATAAACGAAATCGAACAGGGCGATTTTTCATTGACGGCTTATTACTCCGATAGGCAGTGTCAATTGAAATCCGCCCGGCTTGTGGATAAAAATTCGCGATACGAATTTTCGGGGTTGTTTCCGATCGAGCTGTCGTTCGATTTTGTCGGCGATCGACTTCTCGATCTGCCGATTCAAGCGGTTTTCCGGGCCGAGGGAACCGAGATATCTTTGATCGCCGCATTCGTGCCTGCGGTCGAGTATTGCCGGGGAAAATTCGACGCCGCTATTGAAATAAGAGGGACCTATGGAAAACCGAGTGTCGGCGGAACGTTCCATTTGCGGCAGGGAACGCTAAAGGCGCTCGATCTGGTGAATCCAATCGACAACGTGAATATAACGGGGAGAATGGAAAATGACCTGATATTGGTGGATTCGATATCCGGCCGTTTGATTTATAAGAAGAATGGGCGGCAGGATAAAATCGGCGGCGAGGCAGCCCGGCGGGGATTGATAACCGGAAAAGGCAAAATCAAAATAATCGGCCTGGGGCTTTTCGATTACGACTTACGAATCGCCGGGGAGAATTGCGAGTTTTTCACCGAGTCGTACGATATTCAGGGGACGACGGATTTCGACGTGACGATAGCCGGGTCGTCGCCCCCGGTGATAAGCGGATCGGCGTCTTTAAGCCGTCTTGACATGAAGGAAGGATTCGCCACTTTTTCCAAAGGAGTCACCCCAGAAACCGAGATACTCGAGGATTCCACTCAATGGACGGTGGAAGTCGAGATAAGCGCATTGAACAACCTCTGGATAAAAAATTCGGAAGCCGATATGGAGATGATGGGAAACGTCTTGTTTTTCCGCGAGGCCGGCATACCGCATCTATTGGGGCAGCTGAATATTCTCCGGGGGAATTTTTACCTTTTCAACTACGAATTCAAGATCGATAAGGGCGAAATGGTATTCAACGATATCAGCGAGATCAACCCGCAGATAAATTTCGAGGTCAAGACCAAGATACGGAATCGAAGGCAATACGAGCAGTTCGACGCGGGGGGAATCGGTTTCAACGAATTGGGATTGGTTATCGGCGGCTCTTTGCTGGAACCGGAAATACGGGCGCTGGCGGGTTCCAATTATACCGATGAAGATATTTTAAGGCTGCTGCTGGCAAACCAGATGTCGATTTTCTCGAATACCGGTTCCCGAGAGGTGGGGCTGGCGAACAATATACTGAATAACGCCGGCATAGTGTTGTCCAGGATTTCCGACGAGATCGAACGGACGCGGGTGATCGACGAGCTGGAAATAAATCCTTACGCCGACAGTTTGGGCCAAACCCGGGTATCGGTGGCCAAGTATCTTTCGCCCAAATTGTATCTTCGCTATTCCCGGTCTTTGTCGGCCGAGGCCGGCGAAACGATCGGGCTGGAATACCTGTTCAACCGTTACTTGTCGATTCAGGGCCGGCAAGGATCGAAGAACGAAGGGATTTCTTTCGATCTCATATTCAATTATGAGTTCTAGATATTTATTGATACTGGTATTGACGCTCGTCACGGCGGTATCGCAGGCCCGTGAATTCCCATACAGAAGGCAGGAGATCAAGAAAGTCGAGATCGAGGGGAACAGCGCTTTTTCCGATCGAAAACTCAAGAGGATGATGCTGACCAAGTCCAAAAGCTGGTATAATCTGTTCTCGAAATACCGGCTTTCGCGGACGAACCTGATCTTGGATCGGCAACAACTCGAGCGATTTTATCGCCAGAGGGGGTTTTTATTCGCGAAAGCGGAAGCCGTGCCAGATTTTTATCCCGCCGATTCGACCAAAGCGGTGGTGAAATTCTCGATCGATGAGGGAAGGCGTGTTTATGTCGATACGGTTTATCATACCGGAGGAGTTCCGTCATTGAACGAGCAGCTGCGGCCGCTGACCCAAAGGATCAAATCGGGCGAACCGGTGAACAACGACATGGTCCAGGCCACCGCTCTTCGAATCCGAGACTATTACGCGGACAACGGGTATGCTCTGGCCTCTGTCAAGCCTGCTTATCATATTTCCGCGGATTCGAATTGGGCGGCGATTGAGTTCGCTATCGCGGAGAGTTCTCTGGTGATAGTATCGGAGATCAGGATCAAACAGGAAGAGGAAAACAAATCGACCGGCCGGGTGATTTTTCGGGAAATGACTCAGAAAGCCGGGGAGAAATACTGCCGCAAGGAGATAATCGACAGCCAGCAAAGATTATATTCCACCGGCTTATTCAAGTTCGTGGATATAGGTCGAGCCGGGGATCTGACCCAAATAAGCGGCGATACGGCGGCAACCGCGCTCGAGGTGAAACTTTCAGGACGCAAATCGAAGTTCATAAATTTGCGGTTGGGTATCGGTCAGCAGGAGTATTTCGGAGCGCTTTTATCGGCGATGCAGACGTCGGCCGCCGTGGGCAGCCGCAACCTGTTCGGCAACGGCCGTAAAGTCCTTTTCGAGGTCAAGAACAGTTTCCAGATCGCCAATCGCGGCGAGGAAGTTCAAGCGCTGAAATTCAGCGACCTGTTCGCCGATTTGGGTTTTCATCCGATAAAAAACCAGATCCGCGCCAATTATGTGGAGCCGTGGTTTTTCGAAATGAGGGTGCCGTTTTCGTTCGATGCCATTTACGAAATCAGGACGAGAAATCCGATAATCGACAAATACTACGACAAACTGAGTATCGAACCATCGCTTTACCGTGAGCTCGACCGGTTCAGCAATATCCGCTTTTCGATGAGGGTGGAGTTCGTGCGTATCCGGGGAGTCAGCCCCCAAGAGGCCGATATTCTCAGAATCGAGGGGAAAAATACGATCCGGAGAAGACTGGCGATGACGGCGCAGCGGGACACCCGCGACAACGTTTTTATTCCGCAACGCGGCTCGTATTCATCGCTGTCGCTCGATTATGTCGGACATTACCTTGGAGGAGATTTTAGTTTCATAAAGGGTTCGGTATCCTGGAGCCGCTACCGATTGTTGGGGGAAGAGAATATTCTGGCGACCAGAATCAAAATTGGAGCGTTAGCCGAATTGGGAGCGGACAAGAAATCGGGAACCGAGGATCGATTCACGCTGGGCGGCGCCAAGTCGCTTCGGGGTTTCGGCGAAAACGCGCTGGGCCCGAAATGGAGTTCTGCCGATGGGGTAACCGGTGAACTGTTGGGCAGACCGAAAGGCGGCAAGTTGCTTCTGCTTACGAATGTCGAGTTGCGGCGGGCGATTTTCTGGCGTTTCGGGGGAAGCGTATTTTTGGATGCCGGAGAAACTTATTATAAATCGACCGAATTCAAATTCAAGAATATCGTATCCAGCAGTGGGTTGGGGCTGCAGTTTTTCACGCCCATAGGGCCGATCAATTTCGAATATGCGTTCCGACTTAAACGAAAACTTGACTTGACCGACGGATCATATCATTTAACTTTGCTTTATGCGTTCTAAGCGGCCGTTAATAGGGATTACTACGAATCAGGAAGCGGAAGCCCGGATAATTCGTCGTCCGACCCGATATCGATATATCTGGCTGGGTGACGCCTATAATCAGGCGGTTGCCGCTGCGGGGGGCGTGCCGGTGGTGTTGCCGAATCTGCCGAATGGGGGATTGATTGACGATTATCTCGAGATGCTCGATGGATTGGTGTTCAGCGGCGGCGCCGACATCGCGCCCGGTTATTATGGTCAGAGGGCTGTCCCGCAAACCAAAATCGCGGATAAAAAGCGGGACGAATTCGAGTTATTGCTATTGGAAAAGGCGCTGAAAAGAAAAATGCCGATTTTCTGTATTTGTAGAGGCCATCAGTTGCTCAACGTACTATTAGGCGGGACGCTTTATGAGGATATTTCGTTTTATTCCCGGAGTGCATTGGTCCATGCCGATCCCGGTCAGACGAATCGGGTCATGCACCCGGTGCGGCTTCTCGAATACAGCCTGCTGAAGAAAATAATCGGCGGTCGGCAGATCGAATGCAATTCCAGCCATCATCAGGCGGTGGATAAACCGGGGAAGGGATTGATCATAACGGCGGTTGCACCGGACGGGGTGATCGAGGGGTTGGAACTGCTCGGATATCCGTTTTTGATCAGCGTGCAATGGCACCCCGAGAGGATATATTCGCGGCGCCATTCGCGGCGTTTATTCCGCGTATTCGTAAAATCCGCATCGAATAAGAACCGATAGGCGAGAAGAATTCGGTGACCGTATTTTCGGCTGCGCTTGACAGCGGAGTTCATGATAATTAGATTGGCGGCGGAGGCCCATGAAGAAGATTTATCTTGACCACAACGCCACGACGCCGGTTTTGCCGGAGGTGATCGAGGCGATGACGCCTTATTTCGGGGGCGATTGCGGAAACGCCAGCTCGATCCATAGTTTCGGGCGGGCGGCAAGAGTGGCGGTCGAGCGCTGTCGGGAAAAAATCGCAGAATCGATAGGTTGCAGTCCTGAGGAATTGACTTTCACGTCCGGCGGGACCGAATCGGACAACCTCGCAGTCAAGGGAGCCGCATTCGCCAGAATGAATCGCGGCCGGCATATCATAACCAGCGCGATCGAGCATCACGCGGTTCTCGAAAGCTGCCATTACCTCGAAAGAAAGGGTTTCGAAGTCACCTATCTGAAACCCGACCGAGAAGGAACGATATCGCCGGATGAGTTGCGACGGGCGATCAGGCCGGATACGATTTTAGTATCGATCATGCACGCCAACAACGAAATCGGCACTATCCAGGAGATAGGCGAAATGGCGGCGATCGCGCACGAGAAGGAAATCGTTTTTCATACCGACGCCGTGCAGAGCACGGGCAAAATAAAACTGCATATCGGTGAGCTCGGGGTCGATTTGTTTTCCGCCTCGGCGCACAAGTTTTACGGACCGAAAGGTGCGGGATTTCTTTACGTGAGGAAAAAGGTGAAAATCGAGCCGCTCAGCCACGGCGGGTCGCATGAATTCAACCGCCGCGCCGGAACGGAAAACGTTCCCGGGATAGTCGGTATGGCCAAGGCGCTCGAGCTGGCGGCGGCATCTATCCAAACCGAGGCCGATCGTCTTTCGAAGATGAAAGAAAAATTTATCGGGCTGATCAAACAGAGGGTTTCGGATGTCATGATTTTGGGCAGGCAGGATAGATGCGTTCCCAACACCGTAAGTATCGCTTTTCGGGGGGTCGAGGCGGAATCGATCGCGCTCGGGCTCGATTTGAAGGGAATCGCGGTTTCGACCGGGTCGGCCTGTTCCTCGGGTTCGATGAACGCATCGCACGTGATAAATGCGCTTGGACTGCCGCCCGAATACGCTCACGGCGCAATCCGCTTTTCGTTCGGACGCTCCAATAGTATCGACGAGATTGATGAAATAGTCGAGACGGTGGCCCAAGAGGTGGTCCGGATGAGGACGATTTCGCCGATTCGTTGAATTCTGGAACGGCGGATTCGGCGGTAAATCGGATTCACCGGAAATAATCGAATATCGCGGTTTCAAGCGGATAGACCATATGAGAGTCATTTTGGCCATGTCCGGCGGCGTGGACTCATCGGCGGCCGCTTTGTTGTTGCGAAATCAAGGTCATGACGTAATCGGTGTCACGTTCAAGAATTTCGACAACAACCTGTTTTCGAGCGACCCGATAAAGGGCGGATGCTGTTCGCTGGAGCAGATCAATCGGGCGAGGAACAACTGTCATAGGCTCGGAATTCCGCATTACGTATTGAATCGAGTGGATGAATTCAGGCGGGAGGTTCTCGATGATTTCGCGCTTTCTTACCGAAGCGGGATCACCCCGAATCCTTGCGTGAGATGCAACGCCCTGGTGCGCTGGCCCGAACTTATCGCGATCGCGGATAAGTTGGAAGCCGATTCTGTCGCCACTGGACATTATGCGCGGATTGTAAAATACGAGGGGAAAACCTGCCCGGGGAGGGCTACCTTCGAGGAAAAGGATCAGTCTTACGCGCTCTGGCAGGTCAAGCCCGAATTCTTGGAAAGAACGATTTTCCCATTGGGGGGATACAGAAAAAGCGATGTCCGGGCGCTGGCGATCGAGAACGATTTGATAGCCGAAGATTACAAAGAGAGTCAGGATATCTGTTTCGCCCCCGATGGCGATCACGTTCGGCTGGTGGGCGAGGGGGTCCCGGGGGAGATATGCGCACTCGATGGATCCGTTCTCGGCCGGCACCGAGGATTGGAGCATTATACAATCGGGCAGCGGCGCGGTCTCGGGATATCTTTCGCCCAGCCGTTGTATGTAGTTGAAATCGATCGCGAGCGTAACCGGGTGATCGTCGGAACGGATTCGGATCTTTATCGGGAAACCATGGAGGTCCGCGACGCCAACTGGTTCGTGGATATTCCGATCGGAAGGACGATTGACTGTCGGGTGAAAATAAGATATAAACATGAGCCGGCCGATTGTCGGGTGACGATAACGGGCGCGGACACGGCAAAAGTGGAATTCGCTTTGCCGCAGAGAGCGGTGACGCCCGGCCAATCGGCGGTGTTTTACCACGGCGATGTGGTTCTCGGCGGAGGAGTAATCGCCGGAGAAAGAAGGCGGCCGTGGAGTGCGGATCAGGCAGGTGGCGCAATCAAATAGATAGTGAGGAGGTATCATGTTGAAATTGACGTTTATAGGTCATGCATGTTTCTTGCTGGACGACGGAAAATACCGAGTGGTGATCGATCCGTTTATCGCCAACAATCCGGCCGCGAAAGTCGGCGTCAACGATCTTAAGGTCGATTATATTTTACTCACCCACGGACATGGCGACCATCTGGGCGACGCCATAGAAATAGCCCGCAAGAACGAGGCGACGATCGTTTCGAATTTCGAGCTTTCACTGTATTGTTCCTCCAAAGGCGTAAAGAAGACGATGGGCCCGCATATAGGCGGGGTGGCGACTCTTCCGTTCGGTTCGGTGAAACTCACGATCGCGCATCATGGATCGACTCTCGGCAACGATCCGGGTTACGGCGGAGCGCCGGTGGGATTCGTAGTGCGGATGGGAGGCAAGGTGGTTTATCATTCGGGCGATACCGGGTTGTTCATGGATATGAAATTGATCGGCGAGCTCGATAAACTGGATGCGGCGATGTTGCCGATCGGCGGATTTTTCACCATGGACGCCAAGGACGCCGCCAAAGCGGTGGAAATACTTAGGCCGAAGGTGGCGATTCCCATGCATTACAGCACTTTCGATTTGATAAAGGCCGATCCGGAGGAATTCGCCCGTTTGATAAAGCCGCTCGGAAGCGAATGCGTGATTCTCAAACCCGGAGAGTCCTATACGCTGGCTTGAACGGTTCCGAGGCCTGATTGCCGCCGCCGGATTTCTGGCGATCGCCATACCGTTGCAGACATGTCCGGCGGCGGTTTTCGTAATTGAATCGCCGTCCGGTATGGAACGGACGGTGAATGGTTATCTTGACAAGCACCTGAATAAGTTAAGCTCGGTTTTCAAAGTCGAATTAACCGATACGGTGAAGGTGGTGATCGCCGCTGACCAGCGACGTTTCACCGAACTGGTCGGAGAAGATTTCCCCGACTGGGGGGCGGCTGCCGCGCTGAAAGAACGCAACCTGATAATCGTCAGATCGACCGAGCGGTTTCCGGGCGGCAAAAGTCTGGATGAGCTTCTGGGGCACGAGCTCTGCCATATCGCGATTTATGCGGCATTGGGCAAAAAATGGCTGCCGCGCTGGTTCGAAGAAGGCTTGTGTCAGATGCTTTCCGGTGAGTGGCGGATGTCTCAGGATGTGTTGTTGACCCGCGCCGTCTGGGGAGGCGGTCTGCTGCCGTTGGTTTCGCTGGAAAGCGTAAACTGGTTCGGCAGCGCCAAGGCCGCTCTCGCTTATGCTCAATCGTATCAAGCGGTCACGGCCATGACCCGGGACTTCGGAATCGAATTTTACGGGCAGTTTTTCGAAACCTATAGGGAATCTGGGGATTTTTACGGCACTTTTTTCAGATTGACCGGCTATCGCTATTTGGAATGGGTGGGCAAGTGGCAGTCGGAAACTACCCGGAAGTATCGATTCATCTTATTTATTTTCGATTCGCAATTGCTGTTTCTGGCTCTACCGCTGTTATTCGTGTTGATCTACGCCATAAAGAAGATGCAATCGCGCCGGAAACTCAGGGAATGGAAACGGCTGGAGAAGCTGCGTCATGACGGTCAAGAATATACGACATTCGATTGAATACGCGGCGCTGCGCCTGATAACAGCGATCGTCAATATGCTGCCGCTGCGGGCGGCCCTGCGGATGGGAGACATTCTGGGCTGGGTTCTGTTTACGGTCGTGCGGTATCGGCGCCGGGTCACGATGGTGAATCTGAAAAGGACTTTCGGCGGAAGTTTCAGTCGTTCGGAGCTGGCGCGGATCGGCCGCAGGTCGTATATAAATTTCGCGCGCAGCCTTATCGAATTCGCGCTTTTTCCGAGGTTCGCCTCAAGCGACCTATCCAAGAAGATAAAAATAGTCGGAGGAGATTCGCTTAAGGAGCATTTCCGGACCGGCCGTGGAGCGGTTTTGTTTTCGGGGCATTTCGGGAGCTGGGAATTGGTAGGGGCTTATTTGGCGCAAATCGGGCTGCCGATCGATTTTCTGGTGGGAATTCAGAGCAATCGCCGGGTGAATGATCTGATGAATAAACACAGGTCGATGTTCGGAATCGGGTTGATCGAGATCGGAGTTGCGGCCCGCGGCGTATTCGGCGCACTGAAAAAAGGAAGAGGGGTGGCCATGCTGGCCGATCAAGATGCCGGCGACGACGGCGTGATTATCGATTTTCTCGGGCGGCCGGCCTCTACCGCCAAGGGACCGGCGGCATTCGCGCTTAAGACCGGTTGCCCGATTTATGTGGGGAATTTCGTGCGGACCGGACTGGACGAGCATGTGCTTTATCTGGAAGGTCCGGTGACCATCGAGCCATCGGGGGATAAAGAAGAAGATATCAAGAGGTTGACCCAGGCCAGCAACGATATTCTCGGAAATTACGTGCGGCGATTTCCCGAACAATATCTATGGTCTCATCGCCGTTGGAAATCGACTTGTCCCGAGGACTATAAGTTTTAACCAAAGCGGCGGCATCGAAATTGGTGGCGAAGTCGACAGTTCGGCAAAAGCGACCCGAAGCGGAAAATAGAAACACTGAAACCGGCTTGTTCGCCCGCCGCCCCGCTCTGACCGTTTTCGCGTTTTACGCTATAGGCATATATCTGGGGACGGTTTTGCCGGAAAGGCCGTATCATTTTTTTGCGCTCGCGATTGCCGCTGCGATCGCCGCTTTGGCGGCGCATCTGAAAAATCATCGGGAAACGGCGTCCAGATTGCTTTACCTGACGATTTCGGTGATCGGAATATGCCAGTATCAGATAGCGGTTACCGGTTTCCCGCCCACACATATTTCGCGGATTGCAGGTTACGGGGGAATGGTGGAAGTGATCGGCAGCATAGCCGAGGAACCGGATCTGAGACTGGAAAAGACCTATTTGACGGTCAAGGTGGATTCGGTAACCTGGCGGCGGCGGACGATCGCATCGTCGGGAAAGATGATCGTAAAAATCAATGAGCCGACGACGAGATTCGCTTACGGCGATCGCCTGCAATTTTCCGGGCCGCTGTTCGCCCCCGGGGAAAGCCGTATCCCCGGCGGATTCGATTATGCCGGATACCTGAACAACCGCGGGATATTCGCCATGATGACGGCGGCCGATCCGAGCCTGATTACGATACGACAAGATCACGAGGGAGCCGAGCGAAGGCTCGATATGCTTTTTCACAACCGGGTCATCGCTCCGATACGGGAATATCTGCTCGACGGCTACGCCCGCTATTTTGGGCCGGTAAAGTCGGCATTACTAGGCGGTTTCGTGCTTGGCGAGCGAAGGGGGATTCCCGACGAGATCGCCCGGCTTTTTTCGGATACGGGGACGTTGCATTTGATGGCGGTTTCCGGGTCGAACGTGGCGATCGTGGCTGGTTTTTGTTTATGGATATTGAAAGGGGTCGGACGCCGGCTAAGGATATTTATCTGTCTTCTGGTGCTGGTCATGTTCAGTTTCTTGACCCGCAATGAACCATCGGTGACCAGAGCCACGGCCATGGCGGTGATCGGATTGATCGGATTTTCGCGGGAAAAGAATCCCGATTATCTGGGTCTATTGGGTTTCGCCGGCTTGGTATTGTTGATCATAAAGCCGCTCTGGCTGTTCAATATCGGGTTTCAACTATCGATGCTGGCTGCGGGCGGAATCATTTATGGAGTTCCGCTGTTTGGGAGACTGTTCGGTCGTCCGACAGGAGCGCCGGCGCGGCTGCTTTATGCGATGGGATCGGTCTTTGCGTTGACATTGGCCGCGCAGTTGTCGGTTTTGCCGCTTACGGGGTATTATTTCGATCGCTTGCCGCTGATGGGGTTGCTGGCCAATTTCCCTATGGCGTTTCTTGCGAGTGTTTTGACGGTGGGGGGATTATTGTTTCTGCCGTTTTTATGGCTGGGTGATATCGCCGCCCGGATTTATTCGATTCCGCTGGACGTTTGCCTATCGTCGGTGGTTCCGCTGCTCTCTTTTTTTAAGGGGCTTCCGGGAGCGATCATGACCATAAGCACTCCGCCTCGAGGCGGAATCGTGTTGTATTTCGCGGCGCTCTATTTTTTCTCTCAGTTGGTATTTTTCAGAAGATTCAGTTTCAAATCCGCGATCATAGGGTTGGGCGCCGCCGGGATATTGGTTTGGACCTCATATTTGTATGGCAGCCGAAGCGCATCGCTGACTTTTATCGATTGCGGGCCGGATCGGGCGATTTTGCTATCGAGCGCCGAAGGTAGAAACTATCTCTGGTTCGATTGCCACGAACCGGAAAGGTGCCGCCAGCTCGAGTTGTCGCTGTTTCCCTATCTGCGCCATGTGGGTATAACCAAAATCGACACCCTGTTCAACGACCAGCAGGAAATAATCACCAATATAGCCGACGGCGTCAACATTGGGGGAGTGATTCATAGAGAAACAGCGATCGCCGGATCGGTCGGTATCGAGGACGGGCGGATAACGGAAGTAAAAATGAATGATCTGATTAATATTGGGTTGTTCTATTCCGATAACAATAACGAGTTGTGGAAAAGCGTCTCTTATTATAAGGTTAAGATGGAGCCGACAGGATCGGTGAGTATCCTGGCAGGAGATATAAAACCCGAATATGCCGATAAAGTTATTTCGGAGGCTCTGGTGCTGGAACTCCCCTGGTCGGTTCAGCCTTATGGCGGAGTGCTCGAGAAACTGGAACAGGTCAAACCGGATCTGTTGGTATTCAGCCCCGACAGGTTCGGGGCGAGGCCGATCCGGAATAGGGAACATTTGACGTATATGGAGGATATCACCTGGTCAACCGGCATGGTCGGAAGTTTTCGGCTGAGATTCGAGGGTGACCGGCGATATATCGACCATATGTTAGAGGAATAAAGAGGAAGGCAGAGAGCAATATGGGTTTTACGGGAAATCTGAGAACCGTTTCTTTGCCGGATATCTTTCAGCTTATCTTTTCGACCAAGAAGACCGGAATGCTGATGATCACCAAAGGGCAGCACCGCAAGGAGATTTATTTCCGGGGCGGCTACACCATTTATGCGACATCGACCGAGGAGAAGGATCTTTTCGGGAACCTGCTCTTGAAGATGGGGCGGATATCGAAGGCCGATCTCGAGAACGTGCTCAAGGAGAAAAAAGACGGCAAGAAAATAGGCTCGGCTCTGGTCGAAATGAAATTGTTCACGCGCGAGGAAATTATCGATTGTCTCAGGATGCAGATTGAGGAGATAATTTACGGGCTGTTCGGGTGGAAAGACGGCGAATTCAATTTTATCGAGGGGAAGGCGCCGCCGCCGGAAACGATTCAGACCGAGCTCAATCCGATGAACATAATAATGGAAGGGACCCGGCGTATCGACGAATGGATGGAACTTCAAAAAATACTGCCATCGGATGAGACGATGATAGAACTGGAGAAAAACCCGGTTTTTCAGGGGGATCATCTGAAAATCGGGCGGAACGAAATAATGGTGATGGCCCTGATAGGTTCGGGCAAAACCGTGGGGCAAATCGTCGGCGAATCGCTCCTGGATCAATTCCTGACCTCGAAGGCGCTGGCCAATCTTTTGCGCATGGGGCTGGTCAAAACCGGCAAAACGGTGGTGGCGGCGGGAGCGGAGATCGACGAGTCGGAGGAATTGGTCAGGTTGCTGGCGAACGTTTACCGGCATAATTTCGCGATAATCGTTCAGAGCCTGCGGGATAAACTCGGGGTCAAGGGCGAAAGGATTTTTTACGAGACTTTTCAGGAAAAAAAGGCGGAATATCCGCTTTTGGCGGAACAAATGACCGGACGTGACGGCGAGATAGATTTCGAGCTTTTGCAGAAATTGATCAAGTCGTTGCCGAAAGAGGCCTGGCTGCATCGGCTGATTTCCAATTTCACCGATCTGCTGACGGATTATCTTTATACAATTCAAAAGTATCTGGGGAACAAGCTCTATCAGCGCACGCTCTCGCAGATTAAAATTCAGACCCATAATGACCTGAGCAGCCGCAAGCAATTGGCTATCAAATACGGTCTCGAGGAGGAATTCGCGCGGACCTTGAGGTTGCAGTGATAATATGATGAGACACTTGACGAAAGTAATGGTTTGGGCAATCGTTTTTTGGCCTGCGCAGGCCTCGGCGGGGCAATTTTACGAGATTCATCCGCCGTGGTTGCAGTTCGTCTATCACCTACTGCTTTTGGTGCTGATCGCCGGCAGCGCTTTCGTGGGTTACTCGATATTCGGGGCGATGCGCGGAGGTAAACTCGGACGCCCGTGGCTTTTTATCTCGGCGGCGCTGGGAATAATGCTGTTGCGGACCATATTCGGTTTTCTTGGGATTCTCGGGGTGGCTTATTTCAAAGCGTTGCTTTTCGCCGGGCTGGATATCTTGTTCATCGCGCTGTTTTTGACCGGTATGGTGCTTTATCGTGAGAGTTTGCATTAGTTAAAAGGATGGGGAAACGGATATTTGCCGATAATTTAGAAGTGAACTATGAAGATCGATTTCGATGAAATAAACGAGCGGATCGCCAAGTGTCAGAAGATACTCGAGGCCGATCCCAACAGCCAGATTTTCGCCGCTTTGGCGGATGCTTATCGCAAGAAGGGTGAGCTGGAGAAGGCGTTACAGATCGGGCTGAAAGGAATCGAGGACCATCCAGATTACGGATCGGCTTATATGGTGGTGGCCAAGACATATCTCGATCTGGGGAATTACGGAGAGGCCGAGCGGTATCTGAATAAGGCGGTCGAAGTCGGTGGAAGAACCCGCTCCGCCGATCTGCTCGAGGCGGAAATTTTGATCAGGCGGGAACAATACGGCCGGGCGAGAACGCTGCTCGAGAAACTTCACAACTCGGATCCCAAAAGCGAGACAATCAAAAGCCTGCTTAAGAAAACGACGATCCAACCCGAAGAGGTGCCGGAGCCGCCCAAGCCGGTTCGTTCGGCCGCGGTTTCTGCGGAACCCTCCTCGAAAAAGCCCTACGACTTGTCGCATACGCTCGGGATTATCAAGATTCTCCCCCGGGTGCTCGGGGTGGTGGCGGTTACCAGAGAGGGGATGGTCGTGGAGGGGCAATTCGACGGTCTGTTGCCGCGGGACGAACTCGGGGCATTGGCCTCGGGGGCGTTCAATTCGGTGGAGCAGGCTATCGCCAAACTCGATTTCGGCGCCGGTCAAGAAATTCTGGTCGAGGCGGATCAATCCAAGCTGTGGATGTTCAATCGGGGACGAATCATAATCGTGATCTCGACCCGCGACGACGTGAATCTGGGTTCATTGAAATTGAAATTGAACGAAATATTCAGTCACGCAGAGTTTTGATTATGCTTACAGCCAAGGTTGAAAGAAAGGAAAACAAGTTCCAGGGCGCTCTCGATTATCTGGTGGAATACCGAGGTGTCAAAGAGGCGGCGATACTGGACCGGGACGGTTTGTTGATAGGGTATCGCGGTGATGGTTTCGCCCAGGCGGAGGCGTTCGCCCCGCTCAGTTTGCTGATGCTGCACAATATCGACGCGGTTTTGGAAAGACTCGGAGAAAACAAAGCCGGCAGTGTCGTGGTCAAGACGGCGGACTCTTGGTTGACGATCCAGGCGGCGGCTAATCTGATTCTGGTGGTCAGAGCGAAAGCGGAGGCTGACGACCTGCTGCGGGTCAGGATCGGCCGGGCGGCGGAAATGATCAAGTCGCACGTTCAGGAAAAATACCCACTCCAGGTTGATTGATACGGAGGCGTTATGCTAAATGTGTTAAGCGAACTAAACAAAACCTCTGGCGTCAGGGGTTCGATGCTGGTCGGGGCGGACGGGATCATAATAGCCGCCGATCTCGATTCGACGCTGCAGGACGAGACGGTGGGCGCGCTTTCGGCGTCTATCGTGGCCAGTGTAGGCAAGGCGATGGAGCGGCTGCACAACGAGTCGCCGCGCCAGATAATGGTGGAGGCCGAGCAGGGGAAATTGTTTTTGACCGACGCCGGGCTCGGCATTTTGACGGTGGTGGCCGAGAAAGACGTGAATATCGGACTGGTGAGGCTGGAGATAAAACAAGCGCTGGCAAAAATCCGCGGCCAATAGGGATTTTCGATGGTATCGATAAACTACGCTTTCAAGGAAATTATTTCGAAGATCGTTTATTACGGTCCCGGGCTCTCCGGCAAGACCACTAACTTGCAATACGTGTTCAGCAAAGTGCCCAAGGACACGCGCGGGGAGTTGATCAGTCTGGCGACCGACGCCGATAGAACGCTTTATTTCGATTTCCTGCCGGTGAACGTGGGGAATATAAGGGGGTTTTCCACCAAATTCCAGCTTTACACGGTGCCCGGCCAAGTTTATTACAACGCCACGCGGAAACTCGTCTTACGAGGAGTCGATGGGTTGGTATTCGTGGCCGATTCCCAGATGGAAAAGATGGACGACAATATAGAATCACTGAAAAATCTCGAGGAGAATCTGGCGGAGTACGGTTACGATATCAAAGATATTCCGATGGTGCTTCAGTATAATAAAAGGGATCTTCCCAATGTCGCCTCAATAGAGGAGATGCAAAGACAGTTGAATCCCCGCAATTTGCCGTATTTCGAAGCGGTGGCATCGGCCGGCACCGGCGTTTTCGCGACGCTGAAGGCGATAAGCAAATTGGTCCTGGATAAGGCCAGGCAGACATCACCGGAGCGGCCCTCGCGACCGGAACCGGTCGTGGTAGGTGTGGGAGGAGGCGAATCGCAACGGGAAGCAGCTGTTCGAGTCGGTCCGCAAGCGGAAAGAAGGCCGGTGGATGCGCTGACGGAGCCTTCCGTCAAAGTATTCAAAATCGAGGAAGGCCGGGAAAAGATTAGCCCTGCCGCAGGGTCCGAGGATAATCTGTCGATGAAGCAACCGCCCATCGTGGCGGTTTCGGAAACGTTGACGAACGTAGTGGTCTCCTCGGCGCCGGAGGAGGCGGAAGCCCCGCCTCAAGAACCGCCTAAAGAGGATTTGGAAGAAACCACCGAACATTCGGTGCTGAAAGAAGAATCGCTGGTGCCGCAGGTCGAGACGCCGCCGATAAAGAGGCATCCGGCGGTTCTGGACGCCGAAAAGCTGAATGGAATATACGCGAGGGGAGCCGCTAAGCAATCGCCGGACGAAGGGGCGAGGTTCGACGAGGAAGCGACACAGATCGCCGAGCGTATATCGCCGCCGCAGATGCTATCCAAGCCGCATATGGCCGAGAGCACCAAAGTTAAGCAGAAGAAAAAAGTCGGCATATTCGGCTGGTTCAAAAAAAAGAGTGAAAATTCTTAAAGGAGGATAAAGTGGCCCAGGAGAATCAAATACTCTACGAGGAGGAGATCGAGCAGATCGACCGGGCGCTCACCCGCCTTATAAAGGAGGCTGAAGCCAAATGCTCGCTGCTGGTCGACAAGGACGGCCATCTGATAACGCGTCAGGGATTCACGCAAACGCTGGATACGACCGCCTTGGCCGCGCTGCTGGCCGGCAGTTTCGCATCGACCCGGGAAATCGCCCGGCTGGTGGGAGAGCCGGAATTTTCGGTGCTGTTTCATCAGGGGAAGCGCGACCATATTCATATTTCGCTGATCGGTGAGCGGACGATTTTGGTGGTGATTTTCGACGATCGGACGACGATCGGAATGGTCAGGCTTTACGCGAAAGAGATCGGTGAAGTTTTATTGGAGATTCTCAACAACGCCGGCAAGAAGCCGCGGGAGAAAATGGTCGAAATCGACGAGGAATTTTCCGCTTCCGCTGAGAACAAACTCGACGATATTTTCAAAGATTAACGAAGGCGCCGACTATTCATGAGTATCGAACTCGGAAAAATGCTGGTTAAGGCCGGCAAGATAACCGAGGAACAGCTGAATAAGGCACTGGAGTTTCAAAAGAACTCCAACGGGAAACTGGGCGAAATCCTCGTCAAGATAGGTGCGGTCGAGGACGAGAACGTTATCAGCGAGTTCGTCGGTAAACAGCTCAATATCGGGGCTTTGAGGCTCACCGATGTCGAGCTGAATCCCGAGACCGTGAAATTAATTCCCCAGGATATTGCCCGCAGATTCAATGTCATAGCCGTTTCCAAGATCGGCAAGACCATGATCGTGGCTATCGCCGATCCCAACAATATATATGTGCTCGACGCCATAAAATTCATCACCGGCTGCAACATACAACCGGTTATTTCGCCGGAAGGGACGATTCAGAAGGCGATCGACATTTATTACGAGGATAAAGGGGCGCTCGATTCCATTATCAAGGAGATAGACGAAGAGCTGGAGGTGGTCGAGGCCTCCGAGGATATACCCGAGGAAATGGATCTGCAGAAGGCGGTCCAGGACAAGCCTCTGGTGAAGCTGGTCGATTCAATCATCGCCGATGCGATCAAGAAAGGCGCCTCGGACATACATTTCGAATGTTACGAGAAGAGAATCCGCGTCCGTTATCGTATCGATGGTTCGTTGCAAGAGCGGGCGCCGATTCCTTTCAAATATCGCGCCGCCATTATTTCGCGTATGAAGATCATGGCCGATCTCGATATTTCGGAAAGGCGCCTTCCGCAGGACGGCCGGATCAAGATAAAAATCGGCGAACGCACAGTGGATTTGCGCGTTTCCACGCTGCCGACGATTTTCGGGGAAAAGGTGGTCATGCGTATTCTCGACCCGAAATCCCTGATGGTCGATCTGACCAAGCTCGGATTCCCCGAACTGGCGTTGAAGAATTTCACCAAGGCGATAAACTTGCCGTATGGAATGATTCTGGTGACCGGACCGACCGGATCGGGAAAGACGACTACGCTATATTCGGCGCTGAAGACGCTCAATGTGCCCGATGTCAACATAATGACGGCAGAGGATCCGGTGGAGTTCAATTTCGACGGGATCAATCAGGTGTTGGTGCGTTCTGATATCGGGCTCACTTTCGCGGCCGCATTGCGATCCTTCTTGCGTCAGGATCCGGATATAGTCATGGTGGGGGAGATACGCGATCAGGAGACCGCCGATATCGCGATCAAGGCCGCTCTTACCGGGCACCTGGTGTTTTCGACTCTGCACACCAACGATGCGCCATCGACGATAAACCGCCTGGTGGATATGGGTATCCCCTCTTACTTGATCGCCGCCTCGACCAAACTGATCATGGCTCAGAGAATGGTGCGCAAGATATGTTCGTTCTGCAAGAAAGAGGAGCCGATTACGCCGGAGGTAATCGAACTTCTGCAGTTGAGCCCGGAACAAGTGAAGACGATGAAGATTTACAAGGGATCGGGCTGCAACGAGTGCAACAATACCGGCTATTCGGGCAGAACCGGTATATTCGAGGTGATGCCGATATCGCCGACGATCGAGAAGATGATCGTGCAGAACGCCTCGACCGCCGAATTGCGGCAGCAAGCGATCAACGAGGGGATGTTGACGTTGAGAATGGCGGCATTGGAAAAACTGACCAACGGAATCACATCGCTCGAAGAAGTGTTGGCGGAAACCTCCGGAATCTAATCAAGCCCCGGCTTTTCCTGACGATAATATTATCATAGAGGTCATCCATAGACGAGGGGACAAATGGTTTCATTAAGAGAACTATTGGAGTTGATGGTAAAGCGCAACGCCTCCGACCTTCATATAACCGTGGGCACGCCGCCGGTGCTGCGGATCGACGGCAAACTGACGCGGTCGGATTACGACGTATTAACGCCGGAGGATACCAAGAAACTCGCCTACAGCGTGATGAACGACAAGCAAAGGCATAAATTCGAGGAGAATTCCGAGCTCGACCTTTCTTTCGGAGTGGAGAATCTGTCGCGTTTCCGCTGCAATATATTCATGCAGCGGGGGAACGTTTCGATGGCTTTAAGGCAGATACCGCATCGGGTGAAATCATTCGAGGAGCTCGGCATACCGCCGCATATCGCCAATCTCGCCAATCTTCCGAGGGGTCTGGTGCTGGTAACGGGGCCGACCGGTTCGGGCAAATCGACCACTCTGGCGGCTTTGATAGACAAAATCAACCGGGAGCAACACAAGCATATAATAACCGTCGAGGATCCGATCGAATATCTGCATCGACATCAGAGTTGCATAATAAATCAACGCGAGGTTCACTCCGACACGAATTCGTTCGCGTCCTCGTTGAAATATGCGCTGCGCCAGGACCCGGACGTCATTTTAATCGGCGAGATGCGCGATCTGGAGACCATGGAGGCGGCGCTGACGATATCGGAGACCGGTCATTTGGCGTTCGCCACCTTGCATACCAATTCCGCGGCCGAGGCGATCAACAGGATCGTCGATGTTTTTCCGACCAATCAACAGGAGCAAGTGAGGATCCAATTGTCGTTTGTTTTGCAGGCAATAGTGACGCAGCAGTTGTTGCCGCGCGTGGGCGGCGGCCGCGTTTTGGCCATGGAGATTTTGATGGCCACGCCGGCGATTCGGGCGGTTATCAGGGATGATAAAATCCATCAGATTTACAGCCTGATACAGGCGGGGCAAAAATACGGAATGAAAACGATGAATCAATCGTTGTATGAGTTATATGCGGCCCGAAAAATAACCCTCAACGACGCCGTGGGGCACTCATCTGCACCTGCCGAGCTCGAGGAAATGATCAATCGCAAAGGACAGCTCGCCGGGCAAAAAGTGGGCGCCGATTAGGCAATCCCGGAGGTGAAAAGTGCCGGTTTTCGATTACAAAGGCAAGACGGTCGGCGGCAGACCCGTACAGGGGGAACGGAAGGCTAAGAACAAGGCCGAACTCGAGCGTTATCTGAGAGCCAACAAAATTCTGGCCACCCAGATAACCAAGAAACCTTCGCAGATTAATATCAAGTTCGGCGGCAGAATCAAAAAAGTCGAGATTTCGCGATTCACCAGGCAGTTCGCCACCATGATAAGCGCGGGTTTGCCGATGGTGCAATGCCTTGAAATCCTTTCGAATCAAATGGAATCGGCGGAATTCAGAAGTATCGCCAACAAGATCAAAGAGGACGTACAGTCGGGAGCGACCCTTTCCGAAGCGCTGGGCAAACATCGCAAGGTGTTCGACGATCTTTACGTGAACATGGTGGAGGCCGGCGAGATGGGCGGCGCATTGGATACGATTTTGGTCAGGTTGGCGGTATATCGGGAGAAGGCCGATCGGCTGACGCGCAAGGTCAAGGGTGCGATGGTATATCCGATCGTCGTGGCTGTCGTGGCCAGCGGCGTCACCTACGCCATGCTTACCTATATAGTACCGGTTTTCGCCAAGATGTTTTCCGGATTGGGCGCCGATCTTCCCGGGCCCACGAAAGCCGTTCTCAACATTTCCGCGTTCCTGAGGGCTTATTCGATGTATTTTCTATTCGGCTTGATAGCATTCGCGGTGGGGTTCAAGTACTCGCTCAGGAATCCGAACGTCAGGCTCAATTTCGATAAACTGAAATTGGTTATGCCGCTTTTGGGCAATCTTATCCGAAAAGGGGCCATATCCCGGTTCACCCGCACCTTGAGCACGCTGATATCCTCGGGTGTGTCCATTCTCGATGCTCTGGATATAACCTCGAAGACATCCGGCAATATGGTGTTGCAGAACGCGATCAGGAAATCGATGTTGTCGATCGCCGAGGGGGAGACGATCACCGCGCCGTTGAAAGAGACCGGCGTCTTTCCGCCGATGGTTATCCAGATGATTTCCGTGGGCGAGAAGACCGGCGGACTCGATGAGATGCTATCGAAGATTGCCGATTTTTACGACGACGAGGTGGATGCCGCAGTGGCGGCGCTGACGTCGATAATCGAACCGGTGATCATCGTGTTCATGGGGGCGGTGATCGGCGGTATCCTGGTGGCCATGTATCTGCCGATGTTCGACATTATCGGCAAGATAAGTTAGATCGGACTGAGACGGCGTCGTCGAGCGATCGGCGACGCTTTTTTTTCGGCCGGATGAACCTCAAATTCAAATCGACGAGCCTATCGCTTGGACCAAGCGGGCGTTTTTTCTGGATCGTGATCTCCCGCCTGGTAAACTATGGAGCCTTATTCGCAACCTATTTGCTATATCTTCCCACCCATGGCCTGATCTATCAATTATTGATAATTTACGGAATCCTGGCGATCGGATTTTTGCTGTATGTACTGGCGTTCAATCGCAAGCCCGACGAAAATCTGGTGCGATTCATAGTCGGGCTGCAGACGGTTTTCGAGTTCGCTTTCGAGGCGATTCTGGTCAATCGTGTGGGCGGCAATTTCTCGCCGTTGGTGGTTTTGTTCATGCTTACGATCGTGTCCTCGAGCATGATTTACGGCCTGGTCGGCACCCTGATTTCGGCCACGATCGCCGGGCTGTTCTATGCCGCCCCTGTTATCTGGAAACTTTCGGAGCTGCTACCGGGGATTTTCAGGGAAAACCGGATCGGAATATCCGGTATCGGCTCGGACGAAGTTTTCTATACCGTGTTTTTGCATCTGTGTCTTTTCTATTTGGTGGCATTCATATCGGGATATCTGGCCGAGAATTTTCTTTTCGCCTCGCGCGAACTGCAAAAGATCAGGCTTGAAACGAATGAAATTTTGGAGAACATGCGCTCGGGAATGATCACCGTGGATAATCGAGGGAATATCGTTTATTTCAATCGGGCGGCGGGCGGCATTCTCGATATCGCTTCCGATAAAGCGCGCCGAACGAATTATCGCGACCTGTTTTTTAATCGTTACCCCGAGCTTTATTACAAGATTGATCTGGCTCTATCGACAGGTTATGTGGAGTCGCGCGGCGAAATCGAAATAAAAATCGGCGAGGTTACGGTGCCGTTGGGAATCTCCACCTCTCTGCTTAAGGACGAGGAGCGGACGCGCGGAGTGATCGTGGTTTTCCAGAATTTGAGCGAGGCCAAGTTGCTGGAAAGAAGGCTGCGCGACGCCGATAGAATGGCCTCGATCGGGCAGCTTTCCGCCGGGATTGCGCACGAGATCAGAAATCCACTGGCGGCGATTTCGGGATCGGTGGAGGTTCTGCGCGATTCCCTTAAGTTGGAAAAAGACGACGAGCGGAAATTATTCGATTTGATCTTGAAGGAAAGCGCCCGGCTGAACAGGATTTTAACCGATTTTTTGAGTTTTTCCAGAGTTACCGGAAATATCGAATCGAAAGCCGAACTCACCGGAGCTATCAGAGAAGTGATCGATCTGGCGAAAGCTCATCCTCAATATAAGCAGAATATCGTTTTCGAAATTCCTCAAGAGGGGAAAACCGTTTTCGCCCGGGGAACTCCGGATGTGCATAAGCAACTTCTCTGGAACCTGATATTGAATGCGATTCAGGCGATAGGCGGTAACGATGGAGTGATCAAAATTCAAACCGGTTTACATGTGGAAACCGGCGGCCGAGTCTGGACCAAACTGGAAATCAGCGACAACGGCTGCGGCATTCCGCCCAATATCCGCGGGCATATATTTCAGCCGTTTTATTCCACCAAAACCGACGGCACGGGTTTGGGGTTGGCTATCGTCTGGCGGATAGTCGAATCGCTCGAGGGGAAAATCAGTTTCGACACCGGAAGTTGGGGGACGAAGTTCACGGTTTTGATCCCGCCCGATGCAGATAAGTCGTTTATTCAAAGGGAGATACAGCCCACGGTTGGGGTGTGGTGATCTATCCGGGCGGTGATTTTCGTAAAAACAAATTTTTTTTCTTGACGAATGAACATATGAGCAGTATACTTATATTCAGATAGCAGGTGACGGGACCATAACGGGAGGGAGACAGTCATGAAAGAATTGACGACCAGACAGCGCCAGATTTTCGAATTTATCAAGCGATCGGTGACCGATCTCGGCCGGCCGCCGTCGCTTCGGGAAATCGGCGACAAATTCAAGATCAATTCCACCAACGGCGTGCGCACGGTATTGGATGCGCTCGAGCGCAAGGGGTATATCCGGCGCAGCCGTTATCTGTCACGGGGGATCGAGATTATCAAGGAAGCGCCCGAACATCTCGATCCCAAGCATCAGGTGATGGTGCCGTTGGTGGGGCGGGTGGCCGCGGGAACGCCGTTGTGGGCCGAGCAGAATATCGAGGGGACGTTTTGTATCGATCGGACTTTCGTGCCCGGGGAGCAAATTTTCGCTTTGCGGGTCAAGGGCGATTCGATGATCGAGGCGGGGATTCTCGACGGCGATTACGTGCTGGTACGTCGTCAACAGACCGCCGATCGGGGGGATATCGTGGTGGCGCAGGTAGGTGACGAGGCAACGGTAAAGCGGTATATTCCCGAGAAGAAGAGGATACGACTCGAGCCGGCTAATCCCGATTACGGCCCGATCATAGTCGAAAGGGGGTCACCCGGGTTCGCGATCGCCGGCAAGGTTATCGGGCTGTTGCGGAAGATGTAGTCGGTTTTGATGGCCGGTTTCAACCGAAGGTGCGGCAGATATCGTATCGTAACGAAGGGGTCGAGTATGTCAGGTAAATCAAGAGCTGTTTTCGGTGATCGCTATCCTTTCAATCCATGGTTTTCGATTATTTGTCGTTCGGTCAGATATTCAGCGAGACAATTACCTGATCGCGGCTATGAATTATCGAAAAAAATAAAGTGCTGTTTTCCGCACAAAGCCGATGTGGATTATTTTCGTGGCCGGCGCAATTTAGGTAATGGTTTGGGCGGATTTTCCGGTCAACTATCAAACACGGTTTCCGCCTAATACTATACAGGGTGATCAAGTCAGTGTTTTATTCGATGATCTATTGCTTGGGTGACGTGGAAAACTCTCGTGAAGGCCGCTGCCGGGCAATAATGTGCGGTGGTTCGCAATCGGTCAGAGGAAAAACATGTACCAGGATATCGAAGAGCCGATCGATGTGATCGTGGTATTCGAAAACGGCGCCATGAAACCGATCCGTTTCCGCTGGAACGGCCGGCCGATCAAAGTGCAACGGATCACCGGCACCTGGAAAGCCGACGTCGGCCAGTATCGTATCCGCTATTTCGCCGTCCTCGACGACTGCTCGAATTATTTCCAACTTGCCTACGACGAACGGAACACCTCCTGGATACTCAACAAAATCTGGGTGGAATGAAAGTATGGCTGACAAAGGTTCCGACAAACTGATAATGCATATCGACATGGATGCGTTTTTCGCGGCGGTCGAGCAGGCTCATCTGCCGGCCCTGAAAGGTAAACCGGTGATAGTCGGCGGCACCCCCGAGGGGCGGGGAGTGGTGACCACCTGTTCTTACGAGGCGCGGCCGTTCGGAATTCATTCGGCGATGTCGGCGGCCAAAGCGGTGAAATTGTGCCCCAACGGAGTTTTTATCAATCTTTCCCCATACAAATACACTCATCTTTCCTGTGAAATTCTGAGATTGTTGAGCGGATTCACCCCGCTGGTCGAACCGGTATCGATCGATGAGGCGTTCCTGGATATCACCGATGTGGCGGAAAGATACGGAGGAGCGAAAAATCTGGCCGAGAAAATCAAGAAATCGATTCGCGATAAGTTCGGTTTGACCGCATCGATTGGAGTGGCTCATGTCAAATTCATCGCTAAAATGGCATCGGCGACAAACAAACCCGACGGATTGACTATAATCGAAAAAGGACGGGAAATCGAGTATCTCTGGCCGCAGCCGGTGCGCAACCTGTGGGGAATAGGCCCGAAAACCGAAGAATCGCTAAAAAAGCTCGGAATCGTAACGATCGAGGATCTGGCCAAATATCCCAAGCCGAAGTTGAAAAGAATGTTCGGGATAGCCGCCGAATGCCTGATCGACATGGCCAACGGCAAAGGAGAGGCTAATATCACGCCCGGGTATCTGGCGACAACCGAAAAATCGATGGGGCACGAGCACACCTTTTATCGCGACGAAAGCGATCTGACCAAGATAAGGGGCAGGTTGTTGTATTTATCGGATAGGGTGTCGCGACGCTTGCGTGCCGATTTCTGTCGGGGAAGGACGGTCAATCTGAAAATAAAATTGCCGAATTTCATAAGACATACCCGGTCGCGCACGTTGAATATCTCCACCGATTGCGCGAACGTCATCTATTCCACAGCCTGCAGTTTGTTCGAAGAGAGCGGATTTTCGGGATCGCCGATCAGGTTGATCGGGGTATCGGTATCCAATATCGAAACTGTGCGGGAGAGCGATCAACCCGACCTTTGGGTCCATAATCAAGAAGCTTTTCGTCGGTGCGATCAAATTAATCGATTAAGAGAAATCGAAAGCGTGATGGATGAGATCAGAGGGAAATACGGCGACGATTCGATCAACAGAGCCGGAGTCCAGTTGAGGGACTGATTTTCGTTTCTTCTGTTGCCTGCTTACCCCGGCGTTCTCCGTTAATCGCTTGCAATTGAACCTATTCGGTAATATATTCGCTGCATATGTTCAGCGATACCCCGTTGCATGAGTTGACGATTCCCCAGATGCTTTCGAGGAGCAAAAAGCTCTATTCGAACAATGCGGCCATGAGGTATTTCAGCGGGGATTCATTCAGAGCCATAAATTATTCAGAACTATACCATTTGGTCATGCAGGCGGCGGCGGCGCTGACGAAAGCCGGAATCAAACCCGGAGATAAGGTCGGCATTTTGGCGGAGAATCGACCGGCCTGGGGAGCCGCTTATTTCGGTTCGCTGTTCCTCCAAGCGGTCAATGTCCCGCTCGATTCGTTGCTTAAGCCTCAAGAGCTCAGCTATATAATCCGTCATTCGGGGATCAAGGCGCTGGTGGTTTCGGGCAAGCTGATACCGGATATCGAACCGTTGCGGGATTCGATCGAGACGTTTGAGGTCATCATTTCGATGGATCGGGAAACGGCCGATTATCCGTATCTTTTCGCCGACTCCGACCCGCCTACGATCGAGCCGCCGATGAATTCGCCCGATGACTTGGCGGTGATAATATACACCTCAGGGACGACCGGGCTGGCCAAAGGCGTGATGCTTTCTCATCGCAACATAGTCAGCGATATCTGGGGCTGTCTCGAATGCATAGATATGCGCGAAAACGACAATTTCATCTCGATATTGCCGCTTCACCATACTTTCGAATGCACTTGCGGTTTTTTGACGCCGCTTTCGGGCGGAGCCTCGATAACTTATGCGCGGGGTCTGGCGGCCAAACTGATAGTCGAGGACATACGCGAAAACAAAGCGACCATCATGCTGGGCGTTCCCTTGCTTTACGAAAAAATGTTCGCCGGAATCACTCGCGAGATATCGAAAAAGCCGCCTTTCACCCGAGCGCTTTTCCGAACCATTTACGGGGTATCGCAACTATTGAAAAAGACGCTGAATTTGGAGGCCGGCAAGGGGTTGTTTTCCGGTTTGAGGGAGAAGGCGGGGTTATCCTCGATAAGGTTGATGGTGGCGGGTGGCGCGCCGATGATGCCGGAGGTGGCCGCGGCGTTCAACATTCTTGGATTCAGGCTGATTCAGGGTTACGGGCTGACCGAAAGCTCGCCGGTTCTGACATTGAATCCTTTGGATGATTACAAAAACAATTCTATCGGCAAGGCCTTGCCTAACGCGAGACTGCGTATCGATCGTCCCGATGCCGCGGGAATAGGCGAGATAATCGCCAGCGGCCCGATGATAATGAAAGGATATTACAGGAATCCTCAGGCGACCGCCGAGGTGCTGAAAGATGGCTGGCTTTACACCGGAGATCTCGGTTGGGCGGATGACGATGGATATTATTATATCGCGGGAAGGTCGAAAAACGTGATCGTCACTCCGGGGGGCAAGAACGTCTATCCCGAGGAAATCGAATTTGCGTTGAACAAGTCTCCCTATATTCTCGAGTCGCTCGTATTGGGCCGTCCGGTCGATGGGGGCGAAGAGATCGAGGCCATGATCGTGCCGGACCTCGAGTATTTCAGCGCCCGGGCGCAGGAGAAAGGGATCGAGTTGAGCGAGATGAATATCGAAAAAACCATCAAGCTCGAAGTGGCCAAGCAGGGCGAGGAACTTGCCGATTTCAAGCGGGTTAAATATGTGATGATCCGCGAAGAGGCTTTCGAAAAGACATCGACGCGCAAGATAAAAAGATATCTATATTACAATAAACCCATGAAGGTGTCAGCGGGGCAGAAAAAAGGAAAATCCTGATGATTTACGGAGTAATCCTTGCCGGGGGAAAGGGCGAACGATTCTGGCCGTTATCGACCAAGGATCATCCCAAACAACTTTTGCGGCTCACCTCGGACAAGACCATGCTCGAGGAGACGATGAGTCGATTGGAAGGGTTCATTCCTTTGGAAAGAACTCTTGTCGTAACCGCAGCCTATCTGGAGAAGCAAATCCTCGAATCGGGATGCGGCTTGAAAAAGAAAAATCTTCTGCTGGAACCTATCGGCAAGAATACTTGTCTTGCCTTGGCCCTGGCGGCGATCCATATCGAACGACTCGATCCCGAAGGAATCATGGTGGTGTTGTCCTCGGACCATATAATAGAGCCCAAGGACCATCTGGTAAGGATACTATCCACGGCCGCCGATCTCGCCGCGGTGGAGAACAAGCTGATCACCATAGGGATAGTCCCGGCCCGCGCGGAGACCGGCTACGGTTATATCGAAATGGGGACGAAACACACCGAAATCAACGGGATAAAGTTCCATCAAGTCATCAAATTCAAAGAAAAGCCGGAGCGCACCAAGGCTCAGGAGTATTATCTCGACCGCAAGCATCTTTGGAATTCCGGCATGTTCGTTTGGAGCGTGAAATCGTTTCTCGAAGCGCTGGAAAACTATATGCCGGGGATGTATAAATGTATTCGAACATACGCTGGCAGCATAGATACCGCCGGTGAAAAATCGGCTCTCGAATGCCTTTATAACGATTGCGAAAATATCTCCGTCGATTTCGCCATTCTCGAGAAGGCCGACAACGTGCTTTGCGTAAAGGGCGAGATCATATGGGACGATGTCGGTTCCTGGCTGGCGCTGCAGAGGGTATTCAGCCCGAACAGCGAGGGGAACGTTATCAAAGGGAACGTAGTCAGCGAAGCTAGTTATGAAAATACAATCGTCAACGCCTCCTCGAACGGGTTCGTGGTGTCATTCGGTGTTTCAGATTTGGTGATCGTGCGCACCGATAATGTGGTGATGGTGGCTCACAAGACGAAGGTCGGCGATATCAAGGAGCTGTTGAACAAACTTGAACAAGATGAATCCCTGCAGCAGTATCTGTAATCCGATCATATTGATATCGGCGTTGTGTTTATCGTGCGGGACCGCCGGGATCGGCAATAAGGCGGCCCGCGACAATCGGCTTCTGGCGGAACGATGGTTCGATCCTCTGAACGGGCCGGCGGATACGATGACGATCGCAGGCCGCTATCCCGGCCGCGGAATGGAGTTGGAGGTTCTCGATCAGCCAGTCGACAGGCCGGATTCCGGATCGGCGGCGGCGATCGAACCGGCGGGCGATCCGACGGTGATTTTCCGGGTTCAGATTTACGCCAGCAAATCGCTCGACGACGCCAAAGGATATGTATCAGTGGTGGAAAATCTTTTTCCCGAAGGGATATTTATCGAGTATCAGGCGCCGTATTACAAGGTGCGTCTCGGGGAATTTCACGATCCCAAGTTGGGGCAGGCTTTTCTTGAGAAGGTGAAGGGAATGGGATTCGAAAACGCCTGGCTGGTGAGGACCACGAAATGATCGCCGCCCTTTTCGATATTTCCGATAAAAAGGTATGCGAATTGCTTTCTCAGGGCGGCGTGATTTTGCTTCCCAGCGATACCGTATGGGGGCTCGCCTGCGATTTCGAGAACCCGCATGCGTTGAAGAAGCTGTTTGATTTGAAGAAGAGCGAACCGAGGCAGACCGCTTTGCTTGGTTCCGATATCGATCAGTTCAGCGCTTTGGGAATAAGGCTCGAAGGCAGCGCGCAAAGGTTGGCGAAGAAATTCTGGCCGGGGGCGTTGACTATAGTGGTGCCAACCGATTCTCGCAGGTTCGAGCTGGTTGCCGCCCCCGATAAAACAATCGGAGTCCGTATTCCCGATTTTGTGCGGCTGCGAAATTTGATCCGCGGTTACGGCAAGCCGCTGGCGGCCTCGAGCGCTAATTTCACCGGGGAGAATCCGCCACGCGCCTTGGCCGAAATACGATCGAGCATTATTTCCGGAGTCGATGCGGTAATCGAAACGGAGGCCCGCGCCGCCGGAACCGCCTCGACGGTGGTGAAATGCGATGGCGACGTATGGCGATATCTCAGGGCGGGATCGATCAGAGAAGCGGATATCCGTAAGGCGGTGGAAAGTGTTGGCGGGGAAGTTTAATATACTGTTTGTCTGCACCGGCAACACCTGTCGTTCACCCATGGCCGAGGGCATAGCACGGAAGATCGCTTTTGAGAAGGGTTTGACAAATATGCGATTTGGTTCGGCGGGGACGGCCGCAGCTGATGGGTTACCGGCCACTGAATTCGCCAAGGCGGCCGCCGCCCATTGGGAAATCGATATCAGCGATCATCGTTCGCGTCTACTCAGGCGGCAATTAATCGATGAGGCCGACATCATTTTTGCAATGAGCCACGAGCATGTGGAAAAGATAGCGGAAATGGACGGCCAGGCGCGGGAGAAAACGTATCTGCTGAAAGGGTTCCCCGCCCGATATTCCCCCACCCAGGCCCGCGTGGAAGACCCTATCGGCGGAAGTCTTGAGCAGTATAACCAGACGTTTCTCGAACTCGACGAGGAAATAAGGCGGATATTTCCCAGGCTTGTCGAGTTGGCTGCAAAGGAAAACGATTGATTCGTCCCCTGCTGCGCATATCGATAATTGCGACGTTACTGACGGCCGGCAGCCTCGGTTCGGGCGGCAACGATTTTTTCGCTCCGTCCGGTGCGGCGGATTCGACCGATTCGATCGATGAGAGCTATGTCAGCCCCGGCCAGCAATTCGTCTCGCTCGGCGGCGATTCAACCAACTGGACCAGAACCCTTGAAAACAGATCGTGGGGTGTCGGGGAATACCTCGAATTCAGTCTTTCCTACGGCCTGATTTCGGCCGGCTGGGCGGTTATGAAAATCCCCGAGATAATCGAATATGACGGCCGCTCCTGTTACAAGATCGTTTCGATCGCTCATTCGAACGATTTCGTTTCGATGTTTTATCCGGTCAGAGACACGGTGGAAAGTTATATCGATGCCGAAGGAATATATTCTCATTATTTTCGCAAACATCTGCGGGAAGGTGGCTATAAGGTCGATCGAATCACGAATTTCGATCAGCGAAGACAGTTGGCCATTACGGGCGCGGACACGGTGCCGACTTTTCCGTTCGTGCAGGACGTGCTGTCATCGCTCTATTATATAAGAATACAAGAGCTGGTGCCCGGCAAAGATATCCTGATAGACAATCATACCGACCGCAAGAATTATCCGCTGAAAGTTATCGTGCACGGCCGTCAGGAAATAGAGGTTCCGGCGGGCAAGTTCAAGTGTATAGTGGTGGAGCCGGTAATGCGCCATGAGGGGATATTCAAAGCCAAGGGGAGAATCACGATCTGGCTTACCGACGATCGGCACAAGATGCCGGTGAAGATGCAATCGGAAGTGTATCTGCTCGGATCGATTTCCGCCAAATTGAAGAAATTTACTCGGGGAGAGATAGGCCGTGTCGGATAAAATCGATCTGGCCAGAGTAAAACGCTATTCGGTGCACGATCGGATCACCAAAGCCGAAAGCAGCCGTTTCGGCAAGCCCGTCCGTGGAATGAGGCCGTTTTTCGACTCGCTGCCGGATTATCTCAAAGCCGCCGATCTGCGCGATCTCGCCCATGACATGATTCAGGCAAAAAAACGGGGACGGGCGATTATCTGGCTTATGGGGGCGCACCCCTTGAAAGTGGGACTTTCGCCGATCATTATCGATATGCTGAAACGGAAGTATGTTTCCCATATTGCGCTTAACGGCGCCGGAGCCATTCACGATCTTGAGATCGCATTCTGGGGAAGAACCTCGGAGGAGGTGGCGGATACTCTGCGGGACGGCAGTTTCGGGATGGTATTCGAGACTCCTCGATATCTAGCGCAAGCGGTCGCCGATGCCCCGGTCGAGAGTGGATTGGGTGAATCTATCGGGCGGTTCATAATCGCCCGCAAGCCCCGTTATCGTAAATTTTCGCTGATCGCCGCCGCCGTGAGTCTGGGCGTTACGGTTACTATCCACGTGGCGATCGGCACCGATACGATCTGCCAGCACCCCGAATTCGACGGCGCCCTGTGGGGCGGTAAAAGCCAGATCGATTTCCGTATTCTGGCGGCGCGGTTGAAGAAGTTGAACGACGGCGGAGTGGTGCTGAATGTCGGTTCCGCCGTAGTGTTGCCCGAGGTGTTCCTCAAAGCGCTGACCGTGGCCAGAAATATCGAGGGGAAGATTACCGATTTCACCGCGGCCAATTTCGATATGATTCAACATTACCGGCCGAACGAAAACGTAGTGCGTCGGCCGACTTTGGGCGGCGGCAAGGGGTGTTCGTTCACCGGACATCATGAAATAATGCTGCCATTATTGGCGGCGGCAGTTCGATCTTATGAAAGGTGAAGAGGATGGATAAGATAGTCGAATGCGTGCCTAATTTTTCCGAGGGGCGCAGACCCGAGGTGATAGCGGAAATTGTCAAAGAGATCGAGAGTGTCGAGGGGACGGTGATGCTCGATCAGGAGATGGATAAAGACCACAATCGGGCGGTGGTCACTTTCGTCGGGGAGCCGGAACCGGTGCTCGAGGCCGCATTCAGAGCCATAAAGAAGGCCAGCGAATTGATCGATATGGAAAAACATAAAGGCGAGCACCCGCGGATGGGCGCCACCGACGTCGTGCCTTTTATTCCGGTGTCCGGGGTGACCATGGCCACCTGTGTCGAGCTTGCCAAGAGGCTGGGCGAGAGGGTAGGTAGTGAACTGGAAATCCCGGTATATCTATACGAAGAGGCGGCGACCCGCCCGGACCGGACCAATTTGGCGGATGTGAGAAAAGGCGAATACGAGGGGATCAAAGCGGAGATAGGCAGTAATCCCGATCGCAAGCCCGATTACGGACCCAGTCGCACGCATCCGACCGCCGGCGCGATAGCTATCGGGGCGAGGCAGTTTTTAATCGCTTTCAACGTTTATCTGGGCACCACCAACCTCGATATCGCCAAAAATATCGCCAACGCGGTTCGTTTTCAGACCGGTGGATTCCGCTATGTCAAGGCGATGGGTTTCGAGATCAAGGAACGACATCAAGTGCAGGTGTCGATGAATCTGGTGAATTTCCGGGGGACGCCGATATTCAGGGTTTACGAGGCGATAAAAGCGGAGGCGAGGCGTTATGGAGTGCCGGTGGTAAGTTCGGAGATAGTCGGCTTGGCGCCGCTGGAGTCTATCGTGCAGGTGGCCGATTATTATCTGGGACTGGAGAATTTTTCGCTTGATCAAATTCTCGAATCGAAATTGAAATCACCGAAATTGTCGGCCAAGGGCGAACTCAAAGGATTCCTCGAACAGGTGCAGTCGAAAGAGCCGACGCCGGGCGGGGGATCGGTTTCGGCGTTGGCCGGGGCGCTGGCGGCGGCGCTGGGGGAGATGGTCTGCCGTTTGACGATCGCGCGCAAGGCTTACGAAGCGGTGCGGGAGGAATTCCGCGAGATGCGCAAGAAGCTCGATGCGCTGAGAATCGAATTGACGTTCTTGATCGAAAAGGACGCCCGCAGTTTCGATGCCGTGATTTCGGCCATGAAAAAACCGAAATATACCGATCACGAAATAGAAGTCCGCGATAAGGCTATAGAGGAAGCCACCAAAATCGCCGCCAGCGTGCCGCTCGAGGTGATGGAAAAATCGATCGAGGTGATGCGGCTGTTGCCCGAAATCGCTCTTAAAGGGAACGTCAATTCGGTTTCGGATGCCGGCGTTGCCAATCTTGCGGCAAAAGCGGCGATAGAAGGAGCATCGCTGAACGTCAGGATCAATCTCGGCAATATAAAGGACGACGCTTTCGCCGGTGATCTCAAAAGGAAAATGAATGATATCCTGAGCGAAAGCGAGCGGTTGTTTTCGCAAACCAAAAGAATAGTCGAGGAGAAGCTCGCTTGACGGCCAAGCGCTATATCGATCTTCATGTGCATACCAACGCCTCCGATGGGATTTTAAGTCCGAAAGAGGTGATAGATCTGGCGGTGAAAAAAAAGCTGGCGGCTATCGCTATAACCGACCACGACACCACCGACGGTTATGTGGGGGCGATCGATTACGCGGAGCAGTGCGGAATCGAATTGATCTCCGGAGTGGAGCTGTCATGCATGTATCAAAACAACGACGTGCATCTGCTGGGATATATTATCGATCATCGCAATCCGGAGTTCGTGAAGACGATCCGCCAGTTTCGCGAGGAGAGATTGAATCGCGGGCGGGCGATGGTCGCGAAATTGAACGAGCTCGGAATAAATTTGAAAATGGACACGGTGGCCGCCATAGCCGGCAATTCGGTGATGGGGCGGCCGCATATCGCCGATGCGTTGGTGCGGGAGGAATTCGTGCGCACGTTCGACGAGGCGTTCGCACGTTATCTTGGTTATCATGCGCCGGCTTATGTTCCCAAGATGCATTTCGAGGTGGAGCGCGCAATCAGCATAATTCACCTTATAGGCGGAGTGGCGGTTCTGGCTCACCCGGGGACGCTCGGTCATGACGAATATATTCCATCTTTCGTGGAGATGGGCTTGGACGGCCTGGAGGCTTATCATTCGTTGCATTCGGCGGCGGAAATTGATCGATACAAAGCGATGGCCGATAAAATGGGTTTGATTTACACCGGCGGTTCCGATTGTCATGGGCCGCGCAAGGGGAAATCGCTCATGGGCAGCCAGCGCGTCCCGATGGAATGTCTGGAAAAAATGAAGAGGGTTCGGGAGAGCAGATGAAAAAAATATGTCTGTTATTGGCGGTTTTACCCGGCCTGGCCATGGGCGAGAAAGCCGACGTGGACCGTTTGATTCGATTCATGAGGGAAATCCGCCGCGGGACGACTATAACGGCGGTTCCCGGCGATTCGACGGTGACTTTCAAATGCGGAACGCCGTTCATAATCGAGCTGTTCGAGAACGAAGACAAAATAGACGGGGCGGTTTTCAAAGAGTTGACGTTGCGCCCGACCAGGCAGAAAACTTACGGCACGGCGCATTTCGTTTTTCATTATGACACCTCGGGGACGCAGGCGGTCTATCATCCTTTGGAGGATTCGATGCCGGCCAACGGTATCCCCGATTACGTGGACAGCGCGGCGTCTATTTTCGAGCATGTTTGGACTATCGAAGTGGATACTCTGGGTTATCCCTCGCCGCCTGCCGACACCGGCGGCGGAGATGAGCGCTACGACGTTTATTTCAGCCATCTCGGAAGCTCGATTTACGGCCAGACCTGGCGCGAGGATGCGATCGACAGCCGGCGTTATCGGAGCTATATCGAGATAGAAAACGATTTTCAGGAAAACAGCATCTACCGGAATCGCCCTCTCGATGCAGTACGGGTGACGGCGGCGCACGAGTTTTTCCATGCGATTCATTACGTTCTCGACGCATTCGAATTTCATCAGGGGAAAGCCTGGTGGTACGAGGTCACCTCGACCTGGATGGAAGACGTCGTATATGACGCTGTAAACGATTATCTTTATTATCTTCCGTTTTTCTACGACCGCCCCTGGCTGGGATTGGGGACCTATTCGACCGACCCGTATGATCCGCCGCGGACATTGCATCCCTATGCGTCCTGCGTATGGGCAAGGTTTTTACACGAACGATTCGATCGCGATATAATCAGGCGGATCTGGCAAATCTGCGCCAACGTCGGCGGCTATAATCTTCTGCCGGCCACCGATGAGGCTCTGGGCGATTACGGCGTGGATTTTGGGACGGCGTTTCGAGAGTTCGCCTCCTGGAATTATTTCACCTCGGGGCGGGCCGATACGGTGGATAAATTCTCGGAGGCGAATTTATGGCCGCGGGTGAAAACAAGGTTATCGACAAGCCGCACGCCGTATCAGTATCCTCTCGACACTACATTTACATATTTGGATTCGACGCCGGAGCCGCTGGCGGCCAATTATCTGGTTTTCCGGTGTTCGCCTTTCGAACCGGGTGGCCTGCTTTTCGATTTCGACGGCGACGATCTTCAGGGGCAATTCTGGAACGTGGCCGTGCTCGGCTGGGATCCCGCATCGGATACGTTGATACAAATCCCCACTGATGATTTCACCGGCCGGGGATTGCTCGGTTTCCGTGACTGGTCGCGGTTCGATTCGTTGGTGTTGATACCGACCGTATTCAGCCTGGCTCCGGGATACGATCCGGCGGGATATCATATTCATGTGGCTTATGATTCATTACTGGTCGGCGGCGCGCCGCTGCTTTCCGATTTGCCGGCGCAGATATCGATAAAGGCGGGGTCATGCACGACATTGGCGGTATCCGCGGTCGATGCGGACGGCGATTCGATAATATTGAGCTGTCCGGATGACACACTGGCGGAAGTGTCTTTTTCCGACTTAGGCGATGGAACCGGCCGGTTGACATTCTGCGCGCCGGAAGATCGGGTGGGGACCACTTTCAATATACGGTTAATAGCCTCCGACAGCAGCGGTTACGACGCCAAATTGGTGAGTTTTTATATCCTGGCGGCGCGGCGTGAGGTTTATGCGCATATTTATCCGAATCCTTTGATCGGCGATTTGCATGAGGAAGCGACCCTGCGTTATTTCCTGTCCGAAACGGTCGATGAAGGGGATATAGACATAAGGATTTTCAATGTCTCCGGGGATCTGATTTACCGGTTCGAAAACATTCAAGAGGTCGTGGTCAACGCCAATCAGCCGGGATATCATTACTTGAATTGGGATATAAAAAACATTGCGGGCGGCGTTCCCGCCGGCGGCGTTTATTTCATAAAAATTAGGGCGGGCGGCAAGAGCGGTTCGGGGAAATTCGCCATAATAAGATAACGGTTTTGAAAAAACGAATACGCAGGATAGCGGCCGCCGGTCTGTTGTCGGCGCTGGCGCTGGCCATAACATATCCGCTTGCCGGCATACCCAACGTAAAGTTTTTCGAACTCTGCCTTTTCTTGTCGGGGATATTTTTGGGTCTGTGGGGAGGTATTTCGGTTCCTCTTATCGCCGGAACGATTTACATTCTGTTCAATCCTAACGGGCCGCAGACGGTTCTTTTGGTGGGGATAGCTCAAATCGTTGGCTATCTATTGTTCGGATTGGCCGGCGCGGCATTCGGGAAAATAATTCTGGCCAATAACCGGCGCCTGATCGGAATGACGTTTTGCGCGGCGACCGGCGTTTTTTTGACGTTCGTGTATGATCTGTTGACGAACGCCGCCTGGGGATTGACTATAGGCGCATTGAAACCGGCGGTTTATTCGGGGATAGCGTTTTCGCTTGTTCATATGGCGGCCAACGGTCTGATATTCGGCCTTGCGGAACCTCTGATGGGGAGAGTATGGAAAGCGGTTTATCCGTTGCTCGATTGATCGGGGTGCTGGTCTATATCGGGCTGATATTTTTGGCGGGGATCGGCGCGACCGAAGAGCCTTCCGAAGAGATTTTGGCGGTTCCCGATTCGGCTGAAATCACCGCCGCGATGGATACGGTTGCTCAGGAGAAAGACGATCGGCAGCCGGTCGGAGAGGATTTTGATCTGACGAAGAAGCGGCCGTTTGCCAAGACGCTTGGCGATCTGCTTTGGTTCGAGGGCGGCATCTTCCCGCTTCAGCATGGTCCGGAGGGTCAGCCGGAAATTCTGGTCAAATCGATTTTACTTGGCGGGCAGGGAGTGGTTGTCGATGGTTTGCCGTTTTATCAGCAAGGACTATTCGTTCCCGAAAGAAGCGGGCCGGATTTGAATGTAGTTATGTTCGAGAATCCGGGGAAAGTAGAATTGACCCGGCTGAATCATCTCGATTTAACGACCCAGGGAACGGTTCTTTCGGTCCGATCGCAGGTCCGGCCGCCGCAGAACAACCCATCGAGCATAACCGTCGCCCGCGGTCCCTACGGCTACGAGCGGACGGCTTGGCGTTTCAGCAGAAATTTCAGCAGCCGGCTGGCGGGAACATTTTGCGTGGGTTTCAAGAAGTCAAGAAGCTATTACACCAGCGGGGCCGATTACGACGGATTCGGTGTATCGGGTTCGTTAGCCGGAAGTTTCAGGAATGTCGGGGAATTCCAATACGGTTTTTATGAAAATAAATCGGAACAAGGGATACTGCAGTTCGATCGGATCGTGCCGCCCTCGTTTAGAGCAAAAAGCGATATAATCAGGCATCGATTGCATTACGAACATAATCGCGGTGCGAAAGTCACGATGTTTTCCGATCTGCTGTATCAAAAGAACGAGGTGAAAGCCGGCGGCCTTTATATTTCGCCGAAAGCCTGGCCGGCGGATAAAACGAAAATGGCCGCTTTGGGAGTGGATTTCATCGGCGGTCGGAACAAGTTACGGCTGGCGTTCGCCTACAAAGAGCTAAGGCAATACGGCCAAGGAGCTTATACGAAAGCCCTCAAGCAATATTCGATATTCGCTTGCGATTCATTGCGCGTGACGTCGGCCGATCGGTTGGAATTAGCTGTGCGCTTGCGCAATAGCGATCCCGGCCGAACGGCAGGGGCGGTCGATATCGGTTATGAAAGGAATGAAGAAGATGTCGGTTTCGGGATACACGGCGGATATCATGATTCGGATTACGATCCTTATGCCGTTTATTTCGGAACGCCGACGTTTTCGGTAAACTATTCCGGATTGGTGGAAATAGATGAATACAGGATCGTGACGGTAACTTCTGCGCCGGCGAAATCGACGCTTTATGCGTTGCTTTTCGGTCGCTGGAATCCGTTTGCGTTTTTGAAATCGGACTTCTCGGTTTCGTATGAGAAGGTGACCGGGGACAGCTACTGGCGGCTGACCGATTCCTCCGGGATATGGTCGGCTCGGCCGACGGCGATAGATTACGATCGGGCGGTGATCACGCTGACTTTTGAAACCGGACTCGGCGAGTATCTTCATTCGCGGGCCGGTATGACATCTTTTCTTTACTCTCCGAAGACGACCGAATGGGGGGAACGGCATTCGCCGGCCTTTATTGGTTTCGCGGAAAGCGAGGTGATCTGGAAAGGGGCGTTGCGGGATGTCGATTTATCGGCGCAGGCGCAGGCGCGTTACTGCGGCCGCCGCTGTTACTACGGTTTCGTCGATGTTGAATACGGGCCTTTCGCAGTGCTCGATTGCGCGGCGGGGATTCGTTACGGGTCGTTCGATTTTCATGTGATCGGGAGCAATGTTTTCGATTTTATTATCGGCAATGATTATAAACTTTGGGGCGAATACTCGATGCCGCCGGGCACGGTCTGGTGGGTATTCAACTGGAAATTCTCGAATTAAATAGAAGTTGGCGCGTTTCCAAGAAAAGACCGTTCAGAAACGTTGATCGGTCGATAACGCGAACGCTCGGCTTGCCGCGCCGCGGAATATCGATAGTCGGAATGGCGTCGATAATAGTGCTTGTTCAATTATTTTCAGCGGCGACGGCAGGGGCGGAGTCCGCCGATAGTTGGCTGGGTTCGGATAAATTCGAACACGCGGCGATCTCGGCTTTCATGAGCGTATCCTGCGGATTCGTGGCTAAAAATCATTTTCGTATCGGCGGCGAAAGCGCCGCCGCCGGTGGTTTTTGCATTTCGTTTTCGCTGGGCGGTTTGAAAGAGGTGATGGATGCCGGGCGTCCGGGCGAACATTCGTCGTGGAAAGACCTGGCGGCGGATTTTTGCGGAGCCGCGATCGGAGCGGCGCTGATACTGAGCTTGAAATGAATCGCAAGATATTGAGTTGGGCGGGGTATGATTTCGCCAACACCATGTTCTCGATGAACGTGGTATCGCGGTATTTTCCGATATTCGCTATCAACACTCTTGGAGGATCCGATCTTTCCGTGGGGATAGCTCGATCCTCGGCTATGGTTCTGGTGGCTTTCACGATGCCGGTTTTGGGGGCGTTGGCGGATCGGCATAATCGAAGGAAGCAGCCATTGGTGATTTTCACCTTGATATGCTGTTTGTTGACGATTATGCTTGGCGCCACCGGCAACCTGACAATTTCACTGGCATTTTTCGGGTCGGCCATTTTTTGCTATGAAGCCGCTCTGGTATATTACAATGCGCTTCTGCCGGCGGTCGCACCTCCGGACAAGCTGGCGTTTATTTCGGGTTTGGGGGTTTCGCTGGGGTATTGCGGCAGTATCACCGGCCTGTTTCTGGTGGCGACATTGAACCGGGTGATCGATTTTCCTTATTTCTGGACCGCCTTGCTTTTCTTTTTGTTTTCGATCCCCACTTTCGTCTGGGTGAAAGATTATGACAATTCCGGAATCAAAACCGCCGCTTCGGATTCGGCGACTTTGGGATTGGCGGCGTCTCTACGGCGGGCCGGCCGAATACCGGGCATGATCAGGCTTTTGGTCGGCCGTTTTTTCATAATCGAGGCGGTCGAAACGATCATACTTTTCATGGCGGTTTATTTGATAAATGCGGCCGGAATGGGTGATAGGACGATCGGTGGGGTCGGTCTGGACGAAGTGACCTTTTTCTTGATCGTGGTGACCTTTTTCACCGCAGTGGGATCGTTGATTTGGGGATTTTTTACGCAAAAATACGGAGCCCGCATAATGCTGATAGCCTCAGCGGTTTTTTGGATGATTGCTTTGGCGGGAATAGTTGTTTTTCCGGGTAGGGGAGTGCTTTTCGTTTGGGGCTTGATCGCCGGGTGCGCATTGGGCGGGTTCTGGACCGCCGAGAGGCCGTTGCTTATCGGTCTGGTCAACGATGACAAAAAGCTGGGGGAGTATTTCGGGCTGTTTTCGTTGTCGGGGCGGATGGCGGCGGTGATCGGCCCGATAATCTGGGGGGCGATAATTTACGCCCTGCAATCGCTGGGCGCCATTAAATATCGGATAGCGGTCGGCGCAATGTTTCTGATGGTGACGGCGGGGACGATTATTCTATTGAAAGTACCCGATCCGAGAAAAACGGCGAATGGAAGCAAGACTTGACACGCGGCGATCGGTGAAGTCTCGAAAGCCGAGGGTATGGCGATATGACCGAATCGCCCTTATCCGATTTCCTCGAATTCGGCAGTGAAGTGGCGTAGGACGGCGGGCTGGTAGATTATGCGCAGGGGCCTGACCAGATCTTTTTTATCCGCTATCAGCTTGAATATCGAGGTCACATAACCCAGGTGCGCCATCGAATAAACCCGGCGCGGGACGGCCAATCTCACCAGTTCCATTTCCGGATATTTTTCGTTGCCATCGGGCCGGCGACCGAGCATGACGCCGCCGACCTCGACCGCCCTGACTCCGCCCTCTCTATACAAAGCCACAGTCAAAGCCCAACCGGGATAGCGGTCGCGCGGAAAATCAGGTAAAAAGGAGTTGACATCGATGAAAATGGCATGGCCCCCGGGAGGCTGCACGATCGGGATTCCCGCACTCGTCAACATTTCTCCGAACATACGCACCTGGTTGATTCTGTAGGCGAGATAATCTTCATCGAGGGCCTCGATAAGGCCGCGGGCGATCGCCTCGAGGTCGCGGCCGGCCAAGCCGCCATAGGTCGGGAATCCCTCGATCAAGATCAACATGTTCCTCAGCTTGACGGCCAGATCGTCATCGTTGGTGGCCAAAAATCCGCCGATATTGGCCAGGCCGTCCTTCTTAGCCGACATGGTGCAGCCATCGGCATAGGAAAACATTTCGGCGGCGATCTCCTCGATGGACCTTCCACCCTGTCCGGGCTCACGATGTTTTATGAAATAACAGTTTTCGGCATAGCGGCAGGCATCGATATAAAACGGTATCCCATAGCGGTGCAAAAGCTGACTGTAAGCACGGATATTGGCGAGCGACACCGGCTGACCGCCGCCGGCGTTATTGGTTACGGTCAGCATGCCGAGCGGGATTTTCGATGGTCCGACCTTTTTTATCAGGTCCTCCACCTGATCGAGGTCGATATTTCCCTTGAACGGAACGTCGATCGATGGATTGCGTCCGGCAGGACAAACCAGATCGACCGCGGTCGCCCGATGGTGTTCTATATTGGCACGGGTGGTATCGAAATGGGTGTTGGAGGGGACATAATCGCCCGGTTCGAGAACGTTCGAAAACAATATGTTTTCAGCCACCCTTCCCTGGTGCACGGGGATTACGTGTTTCAGGCCGGTGATACGATGAACGGTTTCTTCGAACGTATAGAAATTTCGGCAGCAGGCATACGATTCGTCGCCGACCATAAGTCCGGCCCACTGATTATCGCTCATCGCCGAGGTTCCCGAATCGGTCAATAGGTCGATAAAGATATCGGCGGCTCGGATTTTGAAAATGTTGTAGCGCGCGGCCTCGAGGCATTTGATCCTTTCGGGCCGCGGCAGAAGGCGTATCTTTTCGATCGATTTGGTGCGATACGGTTCCGGCATGAATTCGAAAGAACTATTGGGTAGCATCGTAATATCTCCTTGTGGTTTTGCCCCGCTTTTCCCAAAATCGAACCTTTTTGATCAGGACCGATGGAATTTTAATGGGCATAAAGTAATCAAACTCCGGTCGATTGTAAAGAAGAACTATTTGTACACGTCATGTTGCGCCGAAAGAGGCCATAATATCCTGCAACGAGTGAGCGATAATGCACGGCACCAGCGACCCTCTGGCGACGAACAACAGGGCGAAAAGTAAACCGTAAACCGAAATTAAAATCACGCCGCCGCCGCCCTGATAGCCGTGGCTAACGCCGAAACTCAGCGATCCCACGAATACGCCGGGCCAAATCGAGCCGGTCATTTGGCCAAGCCGGGTGATTATAAAGCCGCGGAAACAGATTTCCTCGGATATGCCCGCTCCGACGGCGATGATGATCCAGACGATTCGTTCGGCCGGACTGCGCGGCAAGACGAAGTTTACTGCAGCCGGGTCGTAGTTGGTGTGGCGGCTGATCACCGAGGCCAAGACGTTGAGAAACAAGACCGAGCCCAGAAGAAAAAGCAGCCCGATTGCGAGATTGGCTAATGTAAGGTCTCGTTTTCTCAAACCGACGGACGCCAGATTTTCGCAATTGATTTTCAGCGCCAGGTAAATCGAGGCGAATACGAGCAGTTGGAGGAATAAAGCGGGCAGATAGATGTCGATTATTCTCGATTCCACGTTCTGTGGCGAGGGAGGACTGATTCGATTCAGGATAAAATGAACGGCCGGGTAAATTATCAGAAAGACCGCCAGCAGCAATTTCTGCATGGGCGGCGGTTGCCTCCGGGATCGGTCGTTCGGATTTTCCGTTTGACGCATATCGGTTCCTGAATCGGGAATATGATGGCGCGGCCGGAAAAGTCAAAATAAAAAAACCGGAAGCGGCCCGCTTCCGGCGTAATTCGGGGGACTGCCGTTTTTATCTGGCGATAGCTTGTTTTACTTTCAGCCATTCCGGGTCGGAGGCGAACTTGTTTTTGGTGGAGATGTCTGCGCCTTTTTCGAATTTGTCGAAGTATTTTCGCGTGTTCTTGATATCTCCCATGGCCAGATAGATTTCGGCCATGTAGGCATAAGGTTTGGCATCGGCGAAATTGATTTTCAGCGTTTGTTCGTAGGCCTCGAGCGCAGAAGCGAAATTGCCCGATTTGTGATAAGATTCGGCGAGTTTGTAATGGGCATTGAGATGGCGCGGATCGATGTTTATGACTTTGCTGAAATCGGCGATAGCGGCGGCATAATCTCCGCGATTGAAATAGATATTGCCGCGGCTGTAGAGGGCGGTCAGGTAGTTCGGGTTAATTTGGAGGACTCCGCCCAAGGCGATCAATTGTTTGTCGGTATCGCCTTTGTCCGAGGCGCTTTTCGAGGCTTTCAGGTACGATGACAGGGCGTATTCGGTGTTCCCGACCGCCCGGTAACATCTGGCCTGGCCGAGCAGCGCGGACACGTCATTAGGGTTTTTGCGCAGGATAGCCTGGTATTTTTCCAATGCTTTATCGAAATTACTTTGGCTTTCGAGGTCGGCGGCGATTTCGAGGTCGCTTTTGGGCGGCGCCGCGGCAGGAAGTTTTTCGAGCATGATATTGAGCGATTTAGGTCCTGTCTCGGCCAGCTCGAACGTTTGTGAATATTCCTTGTAGCCGGCATATTTTATCGAAATTTTGTGCCTGCCGGAGGGAAGCCGCGTGTCCGCAGTGCCGGTTCCCACGAGTCTTCCGTCCACATAAATTTTCGCCTCGGAAGGGGTGGCGCTGAGACGAAGGGGTAGAGTTTTCGTTTCCGATGTCGAATTCGATTGCTGTCCGGGGGCGGAATTGTCCGCAGTCGGTTCGTTTTCCGGTCGCCGGAATATCAAATTGGTTGTGCTCGTCTTATTTTTCAGAACGGTCAAGCGGTCGCTGATCGGCTGATATCCGAAGGCGGCGCATTCGATGGTGTAAATTCCCTCGGGAATTTTTTCGAAAACGAAGAAGCCGGCCTGGTTGACCTGGGCGGTTCTGCCGAGCTCCTTTATGGTTACATTCACCGACGGCAAAATCTGGCCGGTGAGCTGATCCCTGGCCGTGCCTACGATCCGGCCGTCGGTCGGAGTCCGGGTCATGAGATAAGCCGATGCTGCGAAGAAAATCAATAATGCGCCGGCGATCAGGGAGTAAAGAGGTTTCTTGTTGGTTTTTTTATGAATTAGTTCGAATTCTTTTTCGTTGAGGATTATTCGGTCGCCGTTGGATAGTTTTACGCCGCTGAAGCGCACGGAGTTACCCTCGAAAAAGGCGACGGCTCTGGTCTTGATCTGTTCGCCGGACAGTTTTTTCAGAAATTCGGCGCTGGGTTTTTCGACCGATTGTTTTTCTTCTTGCGGCTGCTCATCGGCCGTGACCATTTCTCTGGGTTGCGGTTCGATTCTGGCACGCTTTTCGATCTGGGGGTTGATGATTATCTTTTTGGTAACCGACTGATCTTCGGTATTTTTCAGGGCCAGGTCGTCATCGCTAATGGCGGGTATGATCGACTCGGGTTTTTCGATTTCTTGCGGTTCGCTTTCGGCATAGTCGAGTTTGCCGGTGAGAGTGATGGCCGGGCCGTCGGCCGTGTGCTCCATCCTCACCTGCATCTCATCGTCGCGATACAGAGTAAGTTCTTTCTGTATGGTTTCGGGGACGAGGTTTTCTTCTTTCTTTTCGGGATTTTCCTGATCGGCAGGTTGGGCGATCGCCAGGTCGTCATGCCTCGAATCGAAATCGACCTCTTTTATATCGAAATCCGGATGCGATTCTGCGGCCGGGCTTTCTGGAGCGCCGATGGCCGCGGTTTTGTCGTAAGTTTCGGCGGCGCTGGCCGCAGTCGGGGAGACTTCACTTTCTTCGGATGCGCTCTGTATCCCGAATGTTCGGGGGACGGGCGATGCCGAGGCTTTGGCGACCAGAGGTTCATGGCATTTTTTGCAATTGGTGGCCCCATCGAACAGGTTTACGGCGCCGCAATTTTCGCATATAATCATAAGGACTCCCGGTTATGGTTTCCCCACTATCTACATGAAAGTTATCGTCAGATTTACGCGCCACTTTACGCCGAACGGCAAACGGCGGCTCGAACGGCGAAGAGGCGCCCGCGCTAATCCGGCCGCGGTGAAATTTCGTCATAACCATCGACGCCCATAATCAATGGAAACAGCCGGCTGAGGATTTTTGTTAAATTGACAGGCGGGATCGAAATGGATTTCCCGGTATTAATAATGATTGGACAAAATGCAAAAATCGCTATATTACGACAATGGGAAAATAATTTCGAAACGAGGGTTCGATGTACATTATCGTCATGTTGATATTGCTTAGTGCAGCGCCTCTTTCGGCGCTGGATTTCGCCGGAGAGATGCCGGGAACGGTGGTCAGGCCGGGGTTGCATTCACAAACAGCCGCGCCCGGCGTGGACACGAGGTCGGCCGATTTCGGGGAGATTTATAGAATTAATGTCCAATCGGGTACTCCGAGGGCCTTATCGACGAATTACCGCACCGCCGTCGGAATCGGGAATGCAACCGAGCTGATCGCGGAATTTATCGGCCGGTTCCGCGCCGAATTCGCCGGAATCGATCCGAAGGAGTTCAGATTTCTGTCATCGCGGCAGGTTTTGGGCAAATCTCATTATTTCGAATTCAAGCAAACATATCAAGGGATAGATGTATGGGGGAGCCATCTCGGTTTGAGGGTTAGTCCTGGCGGAACGGTGTTTTTCGCCAGAGGAGAGTTGTTCCCGGGCATTGCGATAGATCACTTTCCCGCACTGGACGAAGCGGTTTGCCGATCGACCGCCACCGGCGGAATCGCATTCGACCCCGAAACCGACAAGATAACGGAATCGAAACTGGTGGTGCTTCCTTTGATTTTCGATTCGAGAATCGAATACCGCCTTTGCTGGATGTTCGAGATATACACCGTTTCACCCGTTGCCGAGTGGCGGGCGTTTATCGATGCTCGTACCCGCGAGGTCGTTTGGAGAGAGAACATTATACCGTATGAAAGGATTTCCGGCGACGTAGGCGGTTTGATTCAGCCGAGCAATCCTTATGAGAATCAGATCAATGAAGGATTCGCCAATACTTACATATACGCTAATAATGATATTATCGACACCTCCGACTCCGGCGGCCAATTCGGTTTCGATGTTTCCGGTCCGGGATCGGTCGAGCTCGACGCATATTTACGGGGCCCGTTCATGAGGGTGATAAACAGCAACGGCAGTAACGCATTTTTTACCGCATCGGTAAATCCCGGAGACAGCATTCAGATTCTCTGGAACGACGGCAACTCCACGTTGCCCCAGAGGAACGCATTCTATCATGGTCAGGAAGTGCATGATTATATCAAGGACTTGGATCCGAATCTGACGGCGATGGATTTTCAGATGATTTGCCGGGTGAATGTCGACGGCAGCTGCAACGCTTATTATTCGCGGACCGACAGATCGATCAATTTTTACCGCGAGGGAGGCGGCTGTCCCAATATCGCTCAGATCGCGGACGTGATACATCATGAGTATGGTCACGGCCTGACCAATCTTCAATATGACGCCGGCGGAGCTGAGGATCCCAACGGGGCCATGCACGAGGGTTTTTCCGACTTTCTGGCGGCGATAGTGACCGGCCAGCCGCTGATAGGTCGCGGCTTTTTCGGCCCCGGGACATATTTGCGGACGGTCGACAACAACCGCCGTTACCCGATACACTGGAACGGCGAATCGCACAACGACGGTCAGATAATAGCGGGCGCCCTCTGGGATCTGCGCGAATTGTTGGCGGCGCGTTTCGGTTACGCTGAAACTTTGTGGCATTTCGCCAAGTACGGCTACGCTCCGGATTTCGAGAGCTATTTCTGGGATGTTTTGGTCACCGATGACGACGACGGCAATATCGACAACGGAACGCCCCACGCTTATGAGATCTATTACAGTTTCGGAAATCTTCACGGCATCGGTCCCGGAATTCAAATCGATATCAGCCATGCGCCGCTGACCGATACCGAGGATTCGCTCAATGCCTATCAGTTGACGGCGTTGATAAGCGGAGTAAACGCTTTCGATCAGGGACGGGTGGAAATCCATTATTTTATCGGCGGCGATTCTTTTACTTCGGCGATGACCAACGGCGGCGGCGCCGAATGGTTCGGCAGCATCCCAGCCCAGCGATTCGGGACTACGGTCAGTTATTATATAGAGGCTGTCGATAATCTCGGTTTTCGGGGGACAAACCCGACGGAGGCTCCGGCGGTGCAACATTCGTTCTATGTCGGATATGATACAATAGCTCCTCAGATCGAAATGGTGTTTCTGCCTCGCAACAGCGTGAGGCTGAATGGGCCGTTCGGGCCGTTCATATTTCGAGCCACCGATGTACACGGTATCGATAACGGCAGCGGCGCGCTGGTGTTCCGCATAAACGCCGAAACCGAGGATACGATCGCCGTGCCCTATTCCGACTCCGCCGGCGCTTTTATCTTAAACTCTCTGGTGCCGGCGCGGACGCTTTTCTTGGGGGACACCGTATTCTATCGGTTCTACTGCCGTGATAACGCATATTTGCATAACCGGGCCGTCGCGCCCTCGGCGGGGTATTACGCTTTCGCCATAAGTTCGCAAGAGTTGGTCGATGATTTCGAAAACGGCAACTTGAGTTGGTATCATGTCTTTCCGGGCTGGGTGATAGTCGATGGTCAGGGGTATCAATCGCCGCACTCTTTGAGAACCGGCGAGGGGAACTACCCAAACAACATGGACGCTTTGATTCGAAATCGGATACATTACGATTTCACTCGCTACGACAGCGCCTCATTGAGTTTTCGCACTCGTTATTTGTTGGCGAACGGCGACAGTTGTTTCGTGGTGGCGGCGCGGAATCCGAACGGACCTTGGACACGTCTGGCCGGCTTGTCAGGAGCGAGTCAGTGGCGGAATTTCGAGGTCGATCTGTCCGAATTCTGCGGTATAACGGGCGGCGAGGTTTATTTCGGTTTCCGTTTCTTATCCGACGAGAGCGGTTCCAGTTTCGGCATGCTTATTGATAATGTGGCGTTGGCCGTGGCTGCGCCCACCGCAATCGCAGATAAGGGCGATGCGGTTCCGACGGCGTTTTCGATAGAGGGGATCTATCCGAATCCTTTCAATTCACAGGCGCGGATCGTGCTGCAGATGTCGGCGAAGCAGAAAGTGCAAATCGACATTTACGACGTTTTGGGAAGAGCGATCAGGCGGCTCGATTTAGGGGAGGTCGAGGCCGGTTATAATCGGATTCTTTGGGACGGAAGAAACGACGAAGGCGAGCCGGTCGGATCCGGGGTATATTTCGTCCGGGCGAAAGCGGGATCGTATGCGAGCACCAAGGCGGTCACTTTGGTGAAATAGCGGGGGAAAATTGCGGCGATGGAATTTGCACATGTCAAGAAAATGACACGATCGATCGCGGCTATCGCAGGATGTCGATCGTCGGTGATCGCCGCTGTCGTATCGGTGTTGTTTCTCTTTTGGGGCGATGTTTGGGGCTGTGTCGGTTCGGGATGTACTGGCGGTATCGATCCCTGGCAGTTCGTGCTGCGGCCGGAGAAACCCGAATGGCTCGCCCCGCGCGTCATGTTCGATTCGGCGCACGCGTTCGATGCCGTGCACTATGACATTTACATGGATGTGCCGTACTTATCGGGAAATTTCGCCGGTTTTGTGAGATTGACGGCTGTTTCCAATCAGGCGAATTTAAGTCAAGTTACGCTGCATATGATGCATCTGACCGCGGATTCGGCAAAAAGCGATTCAGGGGCACCCCTGGCTTTTGTGCGCGGTGATTCATCGCTGACGATAACTCTGCCCTCGGCATATCCGCCGGGTGACACTTTCGCATTTTCGGTTTATTTCCACGATGTCGCCCAGCAACGGGGATTTTATTTTTACCCGCGTAATTCATATACGATGGCCGAGCCGTATGACGCCCGCTGGTGGTTCCCCTGTTTCGACGAGCCCTGGGACAAGGCGACCGCGGATATCAGTTGCCGGGTGCCGATAGGTATCGAGGTGGCATCGAACGGCACATTGCTGGCGATCGATACGATCGGCGGATACACCACTTTTCACTATCGCGAACCGCATCAAATAACGACCTATCTTATCTGCCTCGGAGTCGGCGACTATACGGTCTGGGAGGTGAACGTTCCGGACGGCCTCGGTGATTCGATATCCTGCACCTACTTTGTCTATCCCGAGGATTCGGCGGCGGCGGCCTATGATTTCGCCGCGGTGCCGCTCATGATGGAAGCGTTCAATAATTATTTCGGCGCCTATCCTTTCGACAGCTACGGCATGGTTGCGGTTCAGCCGTTCCAATACGGCGGCATGGAGCATCAAACGATGACCACGATAAACCGGTCATGGATAAACGGCAACCGCGCAAGCGAATACGGGATCGCCCACGAGCTGGCTCACCAGTGGTGGGGGGATATGGTCACCATGTCGGATTTCCGGCATATCTGGCTGAACGAGGGGTTCGCCACTTACGCCGAGGCGCTTTATGCGGAATATCGGAACGGACGACAAGCCTACGACTCACGGATTCAATCATATATGAACACCTATTTTTACTATGACGAACATGTGGGGCGCTTTCCGCTTTTCGATCCCGACTACTATTTCAATCTCGCCGAATATATCAAAGGGGCGCTGGTATTGCATATGCTGCGCGGTATCGTGGGCGACGATCATTTTTTCGAGGCGTTCCTGCATTACGCCGACCTTTATGCCTATGGAAACGCCAGCACCGAGGATTTCCGCGACGCAGTGGAAACGGTCGCCGGGGTCGATTTGGATTATTTTTTCCACGAATGGATATACGAACAAGGTTATCCCGAATACGGCTATTCGTATCACTCCTATCCGAACGGCCAAGGATGGCGGATGGTTCTGGATATCGTGCAGACCCAAACGAATTCCACGGTGTTCAGCATGCCGATTCAATTATTAGTCGAGGGTAATTCCAACGATACGTTGTTGACCGTGTTCAACAGCCAAGAATCCGAGACATTTCAAATCGATTTGCCGTTCGAGCCGACGGGGATGGTTTTCGATCCGAATAACTGGATTGTCAAACATGCGCGACAAGAATCCTCTATAGAGGACGGCGGATTCAAACCACGATCCGTTTCGCTGGGTCGGAATTTCCCGAATCCGTTCAATGGGGCTACGTCGTTTTGCGTCAGCGTTCCGGAGATCGGAAACGCCTATATCGCCGTATTCGATATAAGCGGACGGCTGGTAAAATCGGTTTTCGCCGGACCATTGGGGGAGGGAACGTATAACTTCTCCTGGGATGGGACCGATGACGAGGGCCGGCCCGCGGCGTCCGGAATCTATTTCTATCGCCTTAGGCACGATAGCCGGATTTTAACCCGTTCGATGACTCTGCTCAAGTGACGGCCATGCCGTTCGAATCGTATCGTCTGAAATTGCGCGGTTGATGTTCGCCGGAGAGGCTTTCACGCCGGAATCGCCGGTATGGGAAATTTCCCATAATCAGTCAATATAATCCCATAAAATATATGCGGCTTGAAGCGGTTTAACAAGCGCCTGTCCGAAGGCATTTAAGCGATTGCCCGAGGATTAGATGAATAAGCGCAAATTTTTCCAGCCGGGCATTTTTCTTGCGTTGCCGGAAAAGGTGAACTATGGTTTTTTTATCGCAAACAGCCGCCAGATTGCTGATTGGATTGATTATGGTATCCGTGATCGCCACCGCGATCGCCAATCGGACCGGACGGGAAAAAGCTAACCTCGATGCGCCGGCTTGGTCAGGCCAAGATAACAATTGCCTTTCCATCGCCATGAGTCGAATCCGAGATCGGCTTGAGGAAGCGGCCGCCGCCGATGGAAAGAGATCGGATAAAATCGCGGTCCGATCGGGTTTTTTATCGGATACGTTGACCATATTCGACGGAGTGGATCAGGTGAGTTATTATCTGGGTCAGGGGCAATATCAGGGGATCTTCATGGAGGCCAAAGGCGGCAGACAGATACCGGTATGTGCCACGGTCGAGTCGTTTCGTTGCTCTATGGCACCGGGCGATTCGATCAAAATCGAGCTGATCGTGAGATCGACAGCCGACTCGGGCAAGGACAACGAATTGAATGGAAGGCGGTTCGCCTCCATGAATTTCGCTTTGCGGTGAGTTTCCTTTGTTTTCGATTGTTTTTTGGGGAGGGCTAAATAAAGGTCTCGAAGCTGCCGAAAATAGAATAGCGCGGGTGGAGCGTATCTGTGAGTCGGCGATACTGCCCGGGCGGCCGGGATCGATAAACGTTGGGAAGGCGCAAATGCTGATAAGTCGAATCAACAAGAGATGCGGTTACACGATGATGGAGATGATGGTGATTCTGGTCATCGTGGGGGTTATTTCGGCCATGGCGGTGCCGGGATTTTTGATGGTGATGCCGCGATTGAAACTGCGGGCTGACGCCCGAGCGAACCTCAACTACCTCAGAATAGCCAGAAGCAAAGCCGTCGCCGAGAACCGCCAATTCGGTGTTTATTTCGATTCGGGCGCCAGACAGGCGGTTTTATTCGCCGATATCAGCAATCCCGCCAACGCCACTTATGAGGACGGGGCCGACTCGGTGATCGAACGCAGCCAGGTGATGTCTCAAGGGATCAACTACGACGCTTCGTCTTTCGCTGGCGATTGCGTGGTCTTTTATCCAAGCGGTTCGGCCTCGGTTTCCGGTTCGATTCAGGTAAAAGACGCTTATCAAGGCCGTTTGTATACGATAAGCGTGCTGGCCTCGACGGGCCGGGCCACCTTGCAGTAGCGGGGATCGAGGGAATCGGAACCCACCGTATTGTTAAGTATAGTTAACATCGGAGATATTTGCGGCCGGTTTTCGCGGGGGCGGTCGGAATCGTTATGGGAAGGCGGCGAGGGACGGTGTGAAGGGCTTTTCATTTTTTGGTGTCGCAAGTTAACTTTTGGTTTGAACGGACGATATTATCCTTGACAGATGGATTCAGGGCTTCTAAAAGTCCTTGACAGTATAGGGTGATTGTAATAGGTTCCGTTCTATCTTGAAAAGCAACAATTGTCAAAGAGGCGGCTATGGCCTTCGGAAGAAAAACTAAATTAGCGGCCGGTCTGGATATCGGCGCCAATTCGATCAAGTTAGTCAAGCTTGCCCGGCGGGGCGGCGGCTACGCCCTGAAAGCGCTTGCGTTGAAGGAGCTGCCGCTGGGAGTGATCAACGCCGAGGAGATCAAGGACCGGGATGCGGTGATATTCGATATTCAATCGTTAATAGATCAGGCGGATCCTAAGCTAAAAGAAGTCGTCACCTCGATTTCGGGCCACGGCGTACTCACCGATAAAATCATAATGGACAGAAAGACCGGCGCGGAGGCGGAGCAGGCTATACTTTTCGAGGCCGAGCAGCGTGCGCCGTTCGATGTCGAAGACGTTACGCTCGACTATCATATTATTCGCGAGGATCCCGAGACCAACAAAATGGAGATTTTGTTGGTGGCCGCCCGCAACGAGTTTTTGAAAAGTTTCATTGATCTCATAGTGGATGCCGGACTGAAGCCGGTGGTCGTGGATACGGACGCATTCGCAATCCTGAACGCCTACGAAATAAATTACGATATCGATCCCACCAAAGTGATCGCGCTGGTCGATCTGGGTCTTGACAACACCACAATGACCTTTTTGCGGGACGGGCTTTATCATTCGACGCGCGACGTATCCAACGGGACGCGGCTGATATTCGACGCCATCTCGAAGGAGTTTCGTTTCAATCAGGAAATGACCGCCAAATGCCTTCGCGGCGACCTGGACACATCGGTGGACCAGGACATGTTCAAAGCGACCATAGTGACCGCATCGGAGGAGCTGATCGCCGGTATGGAAGTGGCCATATCGTATTTCAAGAGCTCATCGGCGGCCGATAGAATCGATTTGATCGTACTTTCGGGCGGAGGCGCTCTGATTCCATTTTTGCCCGAGATACTGCAGATGAAACTTTCGATCCCCATAGAAATTTTCAATCCGCTGCGTAATATCGAATACGATCCGGAGATGTTCGTGGAATTTCAGCCGGAGAAAGTCGCGCCGCTTCTGGCGGTGGCGATAGGTTTGGCGGCCAGGAGGGTGTGATGATAGAAATTAATCTGCTGCCAAAAGAGTATCAGAAGCGAAAATTCAAATTGGCGCTCGAGAAGAACGCCGTTTACGTTTTGATCGGCGGGTTCGGTCTGCTATTGATACTGGCGGCTTATACGGTCTTTTTCCAGATTATGCCGGCAGGGAAGGTTGCCGACACCATCAAGAAATACGAAGCCGAGGCCGAGAGATTCACACCTCAGACCGCCAAAATAGACAGCCTGAACGCCTTAAAAAGCGCAATACTGACGCGCATGTCGGCGATCAACTTTCTGGACCGCAACCGCACGGTTTATATAGATCTGCTTTCCGACCTCGGATCGCGGGTAACCGATTATCTATGGTTGAATGAATTCAAGCAGCTGATCGCCGAGGCACCGACGCAGTTGCCGCGGCAGCAGTCGATGTCGGGGGATGAATCGACGAAACCGGCCAAGGAAGCCCAGGCGGCCCCGCCTATGGCGCAGCCGATACGGGCCGCGATCAAGGGGAAGTCGTTTTCTTTGAACAGTATCGCCACCTTTATCGCCCGGCTGAAAAATTCGCCGTATCTGGCTAATGTCGAGTTGACGAGCATCAGGCTGGTCGAGGAGAAAAACGCGGAAGCATACGAATTCAACATAAACGGCAATCTAATTCTGGAGGAGACCAAGCAGGGATCGACCGAAGGCGGGATGCCGCCGGGGAAGGCAGCAGCCGGCACCGCTTTTTGACATAAAATAGCTGACTCGGTCTTTTAGTCCTGTGGGAGGGATGTATGGATTTTAAAGACCCCAAGAATCAGATTCTGATTTTAATCATAATTGCATTTCTGGCGCTCGTTTACGTTTGGTACGAAAAATTCTATACTCCATACTCCCAGGACCTGGCGGTCAAGAAAACGCGTCTGGAGCAGATATTGACCCGGCTGCATGCCGTGGAGCAGAAAGCCGCCACGCTGGAAACGTTGCAGTCCGATTATGATGCGCTTCTGAAACGTTTTAACAGCGTCCGGATGTATCTGCCGGAGACCAAGCGCGACGAGGAGTTTATTTCGCAGCTGCATATCGCCGCCCAGCTGTCGAATACGGCGGTGCTCAGTATCACACCACAGGCGGCAGTGACCGGCGAATATTTTATCGGCAATCCGTATTTGATCGAGCTGAGCGCCACCTACGACGGGCTCGGAGAATTTCTGGCGCGGGTGGCCAACCTGCCTTTCATAGTCGCGATCAGCGATTTGCAGATAACCGCAATCGACCAATCGCAAGGAACGACCCAGAGCAAAAGCATGCGGCGCAAAGACCATGTGCTGACGGCGAATTTCAAACTTATATCATATAACGCCAGGGAGACCGTTGCCATCGCGGGAGGTGAGCCCAAATGAAAATAATGGTTGGTCTTGTTTCACTCTTAGCCGCCGTTTCGACCGGCCTGGCGCAGACCACGCTCGAGAATATCGCCATCTCGAAATACGGAGATACTGTTCTGGCCGATATCATTCTCTCGGGCAAATGTCGATATGCGCATTTCATACCCGAATCGCCACCCGAGAGAATCGTGGTCGATCTGCAGAATACGCTCAATAGTTGGTCGAAAAAGAATTTCGGGCCGCTACCGATGGCAACTATCGGCGGGGTCAGAACCAGCCAATATCAGAACAAGCCCGAGCTGGTTACCCGCGTGGTTTTCGATATCAATCATCCGACTGAATATGCCGTCGAGGATCTGCCGAACGGCATAAGGATTAAATTACCTGCTGTTGCGGAAGAGAAGAGTTTTGCGGTTTGGCAGGCGCGAGCGGCCGCGACCACCGCACGGGTCGGCGAAGACGAGGTTTCGGAAGAGCCGGTGGAATCGGAAGTTAAGGCCAAGGTTGAACCGATCGTAATCGGGGCGGCGGCCGAAAAAGAGCAGAAAAAGCCGACTGCCGTTTCTAGCGCGAAAACGCCGGAGGAGAAACCTAAGGAAAAACCAGTCGAGAAGCCAGCGGTTTCAGTCGAACAAAAATCGGCTGAAGATTCCACTATAGGCAAAAAGGCCGCGGCAACAGCGCCGAAATGGGGTGAGACGCCGGCTTCGACCGAAACGAAATCGGCCGAGAAAAAGGTCCAGGTCGCAGCATCGCCTCCGCAGTCGCGCGAAACTCCCGTAATGGGGTTGCCTATCGAGGTCATGTACGAACGGAAAGTGGCCAATTATGAGCCGGGTCTCGATAGGGATCCGTTCAAATCGCTGGCGGGGCAGGGATCAGCCAAAGCGGGGGCGGGAAGACTTCCGGCGGTCGAGAATCTTACGCTGGTCGGAATTCTCGTGGAAGACGAAGGGAATCAGGCGTTGTTCGAGGATGCCGAAGGAAACGGATATATATTGCGGGTAAACGATCCGGTCAAAAACGGTCACCTCGTTTCGGTTCAATCCGACAAGGCGATCTTTCAGATAACCGAATATGGTTGGACACGTACGGTTGCCTTAAACCTGAAGTTACCGGAATTAAGATAAGGAGCACCTGGCCATGAAAAATATGAGAATTATCCTAACGATTCTGGCAACGACGCTGGGCACGGTCATTTTCCTTGCGGGCGGCGGTACCCTGTTCAGCCAGACGCCGGAAATCGGGACATCCGCGACGACGGAGGAAAACCGCCTGATAAAAACGCTTTCGCTCAACAACGCCGATATCACCTCGGTGATGATGTATTTGTCCGCCTACAGCGGCAAAAACATTGTGGTTTCGCCGAAAGTGGAGGCCGAGGTGACGATGAGACTGTCGGATGTGACCTGGCGGCAAGCGCTGGATATCATACTCGAGACCTACGGTTTGGTAGGTGTGGAAACCGAGGATTATATAAGGGTGGTGCGTTCCGAGGACTATTTCGCGGAAAAGCGGGCGCTGGAACAGCATAACGCCGAGCAGGCATCGTTGAAAAATCTCCGCACCAGGATCGTCAAGGTCAAATACAACGTGGCCAAGGACTTGACCAAGGCGGTTCAAGGATTGCTTTCGCCGCGTGGAACGGTGGCGGTCGATGAGCGCACCAACTCACTGATCCTGCGCGATCTGCCCGACAATCTCGATCGCGCCGAGGAATTGATACAGGTGCTGGACCGGGAGACCAAGCAGATCAAAATTTCGGCGCAGCTGCTCGAAGTGGAATCGAGGACTCTGCGCGAGATCGGGCTCGACTGGAGAGTGATTTCCGACCGCGGATTCCCAACTCCCACTTATGATGGTTCCGATCCGGACGAGTTCACACCGGAGCACGATTACAGCCAGGGCACCACCCAGACGATGTCAAGCACTCCCATAGGTGATTTCCAGATTTCGGCGGTGAAGGATCACTTGCGGTTCAATGCGCTTCTGAAGATGGCGGAATCGAGCAACAAGGTGAAGGTGATAGCCCATCCCGAAGTTACGACTGTGGATAATATCGAAGCGTTTATTCAGATGGGTCAGAAAATCCCGATCAAACAATTCGATCCCTCGGGGAACACCATAATAGTATTCTACGACGTGGGGATCCAGTTGCGGGTGACCCCTCATATCACCAGCGAAAACCGGATACTGCTTCATCTGAAGCCCGAACGCAGCTCTTATACGTTCGATCCCAACGGGGTCATCATCAACACGCAAAACGCCGAGACCAACGTGGTGGTCGACAACGGGCAAACGGCGGTGATAGGTGGTCTGACCAAGCAGGAGGAACTATCGTTGCGGGTCGGGCTGCCCATACTGAAAGACATTCCGATTTTAGGTTATCTGTTCAGTTACAATAAAAAAGAGGTTCAGAATCAGGACCTCGTGATTTTCGTGACTCCGACGATCGTCGATGAGCAGATGAGCGGCGGTGAATAGATAAACCGAAATTCTATTTACGGCGAAACCCGGTCGCAAGGCCGGGTTTTTTTCATGACTGGTCGCCCCGCGTTTCAAATGCAAGCTTACGCCCAAGGCTTGTTCGAGTTTCGGCCGAGACGTTGATTTGGCTCGCCGCGCGGGTCAGCTTCGCCTGATACGGTGCCAGAAGAATCCGATCAGGAGAAGGAAACAAACGATCGAAATCGTCGGACCGATCTCACCCAAAACCGCCGACTGTTCGTAGCCTTCGTAAAACGCCCGATAACCGGAGAAGGCCGCCACAAGACCGGCCACCGCAACTCCGATCAAGGCATCGCCGGCCACCAACCCCGAGGCGAATAACACGCCGCTTTCGTTTTTGGTCTTGAATGAATCGGAACCGTTATAGCGGTGTTTGATCAAGCTTGCTAGAATTCCACCAGCCATGATCGGCGTCGAAAGGTCAAGTGGAAGATACAAGCCGATTGCGAAAGGAAGGGAGCTTACCCCTATTATTTCGATCGCGGCGGCAAGCATGATGCCGCAGACGATCGGTATCCAAGGCAGATCGCCGTGCATGACTCCCTGAACAACCGCCGCCATCACATTGGCTTGCGGCGCCAGCATCGGTTCGGGATGGGCGGCATCCTTCACGAAGCCGAAGGCATCGTTGAACAAAGCCAGCACGGCGCCCATTATAATCGCCGGGATGATCAAGCCTACGAATTCCATTATTTGTTGGCTTCGGGGCGTGGCGCCGAGCAGATATCCGGTTTTCAGGTCTTGAGCGATATCTCCCGACATGCAGACGGCGATACAGACTACCGCGCCGACGTACATGGCGGCGATCATACCGGTGGCGCCGCTTATTCCGAACGCGAGGAATATCATGCAAGTGGCGAACAACGTAGCAAGAGTCATTCCGGAAACCGGCGAGGATGACGACCCCACGATACCCACTATGCGGGCGGCCACGACGATGAAAAAGAAGCCGAAAATAACGGCCAAGGCGGCGCCGAGAAGATCCAGCTCGGTTCCGGGCATCAGCCAGATGACCACTGCGATTATCAGCAAGCCGATCACCACCAGATTCAGCGGCAGGTCGCGATCGGTGCGGGATGCTCCTGACGAATCGCCCTTGCCGCGAAACATCTGGGAGATGCCGGCGGCGAACGAAGAGATGATCACCGGGATCGATTTTATCAACGATACGAAACCGCCGAGAACAACCGCTCCGACGCCGATGTATTTTATGTAATTCCCGCGCAATCCGGCCGGGTCGAGTTTACTTAGCGGAATCGTCGCCGGCGAGATTATGATATCGGGGGCCTGTTGGCCTATATAGGCAAGCAACGGTGCGATTCCCAGATATCCGAGCACGGCGCCCCCGAACATATAAGAGGCGATTCGTGGTCCGATAATATAGCCGACGCCCAACAATGCCGGGGTGGCGTCGATGCCCACGTTCGCCCCGGGCAGGCCTTTCTTGCCCTCCCCCCAAAACAGATTAACCGACGGCACCTCCGGCCAGAGCCGCGCCAGCGACATGAATATCTTATAAACGGCTCCCGCGGCCATGCCGATGAATACCTGCCGTGCCTTGACTCCGCCCGTATCGCCCGCCTGAATTATCTCGGCACAAGCGGTTCCCTCGGGGAACGCCAGCTTGCCGTGTTCGCGATGCACAAGGTAGCGGCGCAACGGTATCATGGCCAGAATACCCATAGAACCGCCGAGAATGGAAAGCATAAATATCTGCCAACGGCCGACCTCGTGGCTGATCAGTCCTTGGGCGTTCCAAATGAAAAAAGCGGGAATGGTGAAAATTATACCGGCAGCCAGCGATTCGCCTGATGAACCGATGGTTTGCACGATATTGTTTTCAAGGACGGTTCCTTTTTTCAACAGGCCCCGCAATACCGCCATGGAGATCACCGCGGCCGGTATGGATGCGGACACTGTCATGCCCACTTTGAGGCCCAAGTAGGCGTTGGCGACTCCGAAGACGCCGGACAGAATGGCCCCCAACAGGACGGCTCTGAATGTGATTTCGGGGACCTGCTGATCGGCTTTGATGTAAGGCTGGAAATCATTGTTTTTTTCCGGCATTTATCCTCCTTCGGGCTATCGGCCGTTACCAAAGACGGTTCATCATATTACTATTGCCGTAGGAGGTCAAGCCGAATGACATCGGAGAAGCCCTAAAAATCAAGATAAGTCCGCTGGGCTGCGAATCCGGCGATATTCCTATAGTGGAAATCAACGTCTATATTGAACATCATGTATCGCGGGTTATTTCTCTCTATAAAATGATAAATGCTGCCGGCAAAAACGGCCCGTAATCTTAATATTCGATGCTGCATAACCGATAATAAATTTAGTGGGAAACCATACCTGAATCCGTTCGGGGGCTATGGAGCGAATTATGCTGCTTGCACAACAAAAGCTTATATTGGTATTGGCTTTATTGGCCGCGATTCTGGCATTCAGAAAACTAAAGGCGGGCGCGCTTGCCTATCGTCCGCGGGCGGTGCTGCTGATGGGGATGGGCGCTGGGTTATTGCTTTTCGGCGCGCTTGTCGGACTTTTTGGAAGTATCGGTGTGTTAGGGATCGGTTATCAAAAATCGTGGTTGATATTTTTATTGGAGTCGGTGGTGGGATATTTGGGCGGCGGCGCGGCCTTGATTTGGGGAATGGCGCTCTGGCTGCCCTATGTATTTTCCATATCGATTCGACTCGATAAGAAAGCGAAATCGCTTAAGCTGCATGAATTCATCTCCAAAGCCTCGGTTCACGGCGATGCGTCGCCGGCGACTTTCGGCAGAATCATAACCGAGGTCATCGATTTGCTCGGATTTCAGGCGGCCTCGTTGCACATGATGAACACGGCCAATAAAATTGAGTTGTATTCCTCGGTGGGGTTGGCCGAGAAAACGCGGAAAGCATTGGCCTATGCAGAAAGCGGCATGATCGCCACCGTTTTCAAGAAAGGGGAGATATTCCAGTTGGACCGCGAGGGCGGTCTCGACGACGGAATCGTTTATGAAACGACTGCGGGTCCGGTGGTCGAGATTATTTCGCTGCCGATAGATTTCGGAACGCGTCGGATCGGCGTATTGACTTTTTTCACCAATCATCCGCGGGTATTTTCGCAAGAGGAAATCAGGACAATCGAAGTAGTCGCGGCCAATTTGGGGATTACGTTCTACCGTGACGGGTTGATGCGATCGATGGTGTCGCTGACATCGCTGCGGGACTTTATGGCGGTAATCTTGAAGTCATCGCGGGCCGATGACAATTTCAACACCCAGGCGATCCGATTGGCCCGATTGCTGAAAAGTTTCGTTCGGTTCGAAACATTAAGCATATTCCTCGAAGGGAACGGGCCAATCCAGCAGCTCGATTTCAATCTGCAATCCGGGGGGCGGCTGATAATCGAAAAGGGATATTTCGAGGCAGATCGTTATCTGCCGGTGAGATGGGTCATGGCGGCACGCCGAAGTCTTATGCTTCCCCGAGACGCCGAGTTGCTGCGTTCCACATCAAAGGATATTCCGCGGGGAAGTTCCTATTATGCGCCGATTACGATTTCCGGTGAGACTCTGGGCGCGGTGGCGATATCCCTTAAAGGCGAGCACACCTTCGGGATCAACGATTCGCTGGCGATCGAGGCGGTGGTTGCGGTGCTTTCGGGGATAATTCTGAAGGAAAAACTGAATACGCTGAGCGCGGAGACTTTCGATAAGATAGGAGCCGTCAAATACTCGCTCGAGACGATAGCGAAAGGGAAAAGCGACCTTAATCCGTTGAAAGAACTGGCCAGGATTATCGCCGAGAAAACGCCGGCCACATTCGCCAGAATAATGATGCTCGATAAGGCCCACGACAGGTTGGTTACGGCGGCCTTGTATCAGCGACGACACCTCGAATGGGACGAAAAAAGCATCGCGGCTCTGCCGCTTTCGGGTTTGGAGGCCCATGATCGGGTGATGAAATCGGGGCGGCCGCTTTTGGTCAGCGATTGGGACAAGTCGATGAAAATTTCCGCCGTCGAAAAAAGGCTGCTTTTGCCATCGGGGATAAACCAATGTTTGATTCTTCCGTTGACGGTCGACGATCGGGTCATCGGCGTAATCACGATCGGTGAAAATCGTAAAGCCGCCCGCGATTCGCTCGGCCAACAGGAATTGGTTTATGCCTCGCTGCTGACGACCGCAATTTCGCTTTATTTATGGAAACTCGAATCCGCCGGGAGGGAAAAAGCGAGAATGGCTGCGCCGGAATCGGTTCCGACGCTAAATCGTCTTGGGGATTCGGGAGGGAATGTTCTCGAGGCCTGGCGGGAATTTCCCAGCCGCATCAACGGCGCACTGGCCGGAATCATGGCCTCGTGCGAATATATCAGAAACCGGGAAAAGATCGAAAAAGAAGAGCTCGATAGATTTCTCGACATGATCGCCAAAAGCGCTCGTAAAATTCACAAAGTATCCGACCAATATTCCGAGGCGAAAAGAATCATGGACAGGGTAGCCAGGACCTGATTCGTATGCTTAGGGGGAAAGATGTTTCGCAATCGCTTGCCGGCGGTCCGTTTCGGAATTGGACTATGCCGATACGCTCATTCGGCATTATCCTCCTTATCCTCGGCTGCGCGGTATTAGGCACGGAAACGGGTTTAAGGCGAGCGGATTTGATTTATCTGCCGCTCGGGATCGCTCTGGGGGCGATACTTTATTCGGCGGTCGATAGGATTCTCGGCAGATTGCATAGATCGACGAATGAAGAAGGCGAGGCAGGCAATTCGACCGATGCGATCGGAATAGAGTTCAGGCCCGGCACCACCAGCGGAATCGGCACCGGAGTCATACATCTTTTTCAGCTGATCAAAGACAACATAGGCGAGGATAAAACATTCGTCGCCGGCTATTGCCACCTTCTCGGGCTCGCCTGCGAACATCTCGGGTTCGATGCTGCGGCTGCGTTCGTTCTGGATCAGAACGGCAAGTTGTCCTTGAAAGGGTTCAACAATCTCGCATACGAGCCGTCCGATCGTCTGACGATAGACCCCGAAGGTTTGATGAAAGAAATTTCCCGTTATGAAGTGCCGCGTTATTATGATGACCCAAGACAATTGCCATCGCCGGTCGCCGCCATGTTCAAGGAATACAGCGCGGCCTGGCTGGTGCCGCTGATGCCTAACCGCCAGTTCGCCGGAATCCTTATTTTCGCCCATAAGCGCATTCCGACGAACCGGGAAGCCTTTTTTCCGAAACTTGATTTTATCGGGATCGCCGCCGGATGGTTCTACGAAAACCATCATAAAGAACGCTTGATCGAAAAGGAAAACAAGAAAAACGCGATGCTGGTGAACACCTCGCTTGCCATATCGTCGTCGCTCGAGCTCGATGAAGTTTGTCGGGTTTTGGTGACGTATCTCGGGCAAGCGTTCGGTTGCAGTTTCAGCTATGTCATGCTGAATTCGGATTCCGGCAAAGAAATGTATGTGCAGACCTATTATTCCGAACGCGGAGGCGAGATATTCGCCCCCGAGGAGCGGAAGTTGAACGTGGACGATATGGCGTGGCTGCAAGAAGTGGTGATGTTGGGATCGCCGATTCTGCTCGAGGCCGAGGAGATCGCCAAAATTCCCGATAGCCACGCCGCGGTGCTTAAAATCAAGGGAAGCGCCAAGACGTTGATAGCGCCGTTGAAGCATGCCGGAAAGTTGACCGGAATTCTTATCATGGTCGAGCAGAGGACGGCCGAACGGGCCCGTTTGGATAATGAGGTGGTTGATCTTAGTGCGGCGCTGGTGGCTCAGGCGGCGGCGGCGATCGCCAACGCCAGGCTTTATCTGATGGTCACCGACAAGGTCGCCCAAATCAAGACCATGTTCGACGTGGGGCAGGCGTTGAATTCCGATCTTGATCTGATTCCGTTTTTCGAAAAGGTGCTTAAGGCGATTTCGGAAAATTTCAATTTTTCGACTTGTTCGTTTTTCACGAGGGATTTCGCCACGGACGAGCTTTGCCTGACCTCGATGACCGGTGATTGTCCAAAGATCGAATTCGGAAAAAGGCTGGCGATAGGCAAGGAGGGGATAACCGGATTCGCGGCGGCCACCGGCAAAATAATCAATGTGGGGGACGTGAGCAAAGACGATCGATTCGTCGTTTCCACCGGCAATACGGCCTCGGAACTGGCAGTCCCCGTGATCCTCAACGGTATCGTAGTGGGTGTTCTCGATGTGGAGTCGCGTCAGAAATACGCATTCGGTAAGCGTGAGGAAGATCTGCTGGCATCGATTGCGGATCAGGTAGCGGCGGCTTACGAAAAAATCAAACTGAAACAGCTCGAAAAAGAAAGGATGCAAAAGCTGGCTCTGATCAATGGGCTGGTGAAACGGCTTTCGGGAGTGCTGGACGAAGGTCAGTTACTCGAGGAGGCGGTGAAAGGATTGACCGAGGGATTCGGTTTCGATCATGCGGCCGTATTCATGCCCACCGAAAACGGAGCTTTGAGTTTGGTAAAACAGAGTTGCCGCTACGGCGACGGGTATGAACCTGGGACAAGTTTCCAAATGGGCGAGGGCCTGGTGGGCAAGGCGGCTCTGCAGATGTCGAATATACTTGCCGATGAAAAGCGAGCCGCACAGGAGACCGATTCAATCGAAGGTATAAAGTCGCGTTTCTGCCTGCCGTTGATAGCCGGTTACGACTTTTTCGGCGTCCTCGATTTGAACGATCGGCGTCTGAGTTCGTTTTCTGCCATCGATGTTTCCACGATACAGACTTTCGCCGAATTTTTGGCGGTGGCGATCAGCAATATCAAGCTGTATCGCGGGATTTTGGAGAAGGCAAACCGGCTGGCGTTGGTCGATCGCATATATCAAGCGATCTCGGCCACGCTCGAAATAGACGAGCTGTTTCATCGGATCGCAAAGACGATGTCGGAATTAACCGACTTCAACATGTCGGTTCTGGTAATCAGGAGCGAGACCGGTTATGCGGTTCATTCCGAGTATATGGTAAAAAGCGGCGATTCCCATGGCGCGGGCGGTGTGATCGACGCCGAAAGCCTTAAGGCCGAATTCGAGAAGGTGCTGGCGTCCGGCGAGTCGCTGTTCGTGCCTGCGGGAGGTTTGGAAACCGCAGTCAGGGCGCGCGATGGATTTCTTTCGCGGGGGATCAATCATCTGGCGATCTGCCCGATCAGGCAGCGGGGCGCCATCAAGGGATTCCTTATCGTGGGCAATACCAGAGCCGAGGGGTTCAGCAAGCAGGATAAGGATTTGTTGAGAGATGTTTCGGCGCATCTCGAAATCGCTCTCAATAACGCCCAGCTTTACGGTGAGGTCAAAGACGCTTATATCAGACTGAACGAAACCCAAGAGAAATTGATACAGGCCGAGAAGTTGAAAGCCTTGGGCGAGGTGGCGGCTGGCATCGCGCACGATTTCAAGAACATTTTGGCGGCCGTGGTCGGGCGGGCGCAACTTCTTCGCCATGGGCTGGCGGAAAAAGGGACGCTTCCCGAAGAAACGATAATCAAAGGGTTGAATGTGATCGAGAAATCAGCGACCGACGGCGTCAACATTTTATCGCGGATAAACGAATTCGCCAAGAACAAGAGTGAAGCGATATTTACGCAGTTAAATCTCAAGGAGATAATAAACGATTCGATCGAAATGGCTCGTTCGCGCTGGGAGGATCCCGGTTGCCGCAAATCGATCGAGATTTCCACGAAATTCGGCGGCGATCTTCGGGCGAAAGGCGATCGGACGCAGATGATCGAGGTGTTCAACAACCTGATCTTGAACGCCGCCGACGCTATCGAAAAAGCGGGTAAAATCGAAGTCGCCGCCGAAGCCGGCGATCACGAAATTAGAATATCGGTTTCGGACAACGGGTCCGGCATGGAGCCCCAAGTGGTCAAAAGAATATTCGATCCTTTCTTCACGACTAAGGGCCGGAGCGGAACCGGACTCGGTTTGACCATGGTCGATGCGATTATCAAGGGACATGGCGGTGAAATAACGGTTGAAAGCGACCCGGGCAAGGGGACGACATTCAATATAGTTTTGCCCAAGTTCACGGAATCACGAATTATGGGCGGCGGGCTCGTTTTCGCCATTTTGAGCGGGTCCGAATCGTTTTGCGAAAATATATCGAGATTGATCTTACAGTCGGGCAATCGCGGCGAAAAAGCTGCGGATATAAAAAGCCTTGGGCGGTTGCTCAAGACGAAATCGATCCGCGCTGTTCTGGTCGATATCGATTCGTTCGGCGGCGAAGCGTCGAACCTGATTAAGCAGTTGAAGGTCGAATACTGGAATTTGCCGATTATCTCGGTGATTTCGGATAAATCGCGAACAAGCGGATTCGGCGCCGATTGGAAAGAAACGTTTTATTTGAAAGGGATGCCTTCGGATCAGGATCGTTTCAATACCCTGGTCGGCAGATTAAGCATATACGGAGTGGAATACAGCCATGCCGGATAAAGATACGGTCATTTCCATCTTCAATGCGGTTTCCACGAGGGCGCTTCGTATTCTTGCGGCCGATTATTTCGCGCTGGTCATATTCGACTCTGATTTCCAGAACGGTCAGTTGTTCATCAACGAAAAACCCGATAATTTGGAAATTGGAGAACTGCTGAGTGAAATCAGGGCCGCAGCTCGTGAGTCTTGCCTGAAACGCAGGACCTGCCGCGAGGCCGATGGCACTTTGCCCATTTTCGACCGCGACGACTTTCTTCCGGTGGCCGTATTTCGCAGGAAACTCAAATGTCGCAATGTGCTGGCGGTTCCTTTCGACATGGAATCGCATGGCTGCGGTTTTCTGGTTTGGGGGTGGGAGAAGACGCCGCAGGATTATACGATAAATACGTTCGATAAGGCGGCTTTGATCACCGAACAGACTGCGCTTTCGCTCAAGCTGTCGTTGAAGGAAGACAAGGGTAAAGAATCGAATGCCAAGCTGGCGGCGTTGCTTGAGCTTTCCACTGCAATCTATTCCTCGCTGAACTATAAAGAAGTTCTGGAAAAAGCGGTTCGTCTCTCTATGGATATTGTAGGGGCGGACGGCGGTTCGATTTTTATACTCGATAAAAAAAGCGGCATTTTGTCTCCGCTGGTGACCATAGATCCCAAGCATTCCGAGCAGATCGCCAGGATACGCTTGAAAGTGGGCGAGGGCTTGACCGGCCTGGTAGCCAAGTCGGGGATCGGGCTGATTTCCAATCAAAGTCATGTCGATCCCCGCGCTATACAGGTTCCGGGGACGCCCGACGATCCCGAATCTTTGATCTGTGCTCCTCTCACCTGGTCCGGGGAAGTTATCGGGGTCATTACGTTGCGTTCGTATCGCTGCAAAGTATTCAAGCAGGAGGATCTCGATATATTGACCATATTCGCCCGCCAAACCGCCGATGCGATCGAAAACGCCAAACTGTACGAGAGCCTGGAGAAAGCTTATCAGGAGTTGGCCAATACGCAGGAGCAATTGATAATGACCGAGAAACTACGGGCATTGGGCGAAATGGCCGGTGGGGTGGCGCACGATTTCAATAACATTCTCGGGACCATTCTCGGCCGCACTCAGCTGTTGTTGCGTGTGGTCAAAGACGATCAGATCGCCGAGCATCTGAGGCAGATCGAGAAAGTCACGCTGGCGGGCGCCAAGACGGTTCAGCGGATGCAGAATTTCACGCGGGTATCCTCGGGCAGCGGTTACGAAATGATCGATCTGGTGCGGGTCATTCAAGACTCGATCGAGATGACCCGTCCTCGATGGAAAGACGAATGCCAGAAGGTGGGGACAGTTATCGAGCTGCGTTACGAGCATGAACCTCGTTTACCGATTCTCGGGAACTCCTCTGAACTGGTCGAGGCGTTCTCCAATCTTATTTTGAACTCGGTCGATGCTCTGGCGAAAGGCGGCGTAATCCGTATCGAGGCTATCAGCCGTGAACAGAACGCCGTGGTCCGGATCGAGGATAACGGTATCGGCATGGATGAAGCCACTCTCAAACGGATCTTTTTCCCGTTTTTCACCACCAAGGGAAAGCAGGGGACGGGGATGGGGATGTCGGTTGCCTACGGCGTGATCGGCAGGCACAAGGGCGAAATCGACGTCAGTTCCAAAGTTGGCGTGGGAACGACCATCATTATCACGATTCCGTTGGCCAAAGAAATAGCCAAAGAGGAAAAGCAACAGCCTGCGGTCAAGGAAGTGCATAAGGCGCGTATCCTGTTGATCGATGACGACGATAATATCAGGGAAGTCGTTTCCGATATGCTCGAATATCTGGGACATCAGGTGTGTTCGGCATCGTCCGGCGACCGCGGGGTGGAATTGTTCCGCCAGCAACCTTTCGATCTGGTGATCACCGATTTGGGTATGCCCGGTCTGAGCGGCTGGGACGTGACGCGGATCTGCAAGGAATTACGCCCTGAGATTCCGGTTATCATGATTTCCGGATGGGGAAATCAAATCGATGAGGAAACCGCGGCCAAGGGTGGGCTCGATGCGATATTGGCGAAGCCGTTTGAAATGGGCAAAATAAAATCGCTGCTCGATACAGTTTTATCCGGGTCCGTGAAAGCGCAGGAGAAGGGGATTTCCAATCCTGCACGAGGGTGATCGGATCACGATCGGTCGATTGCTCGACGGCAAAAAGCGGTTGACTTTTGGGGTGTGCGGCCTAAAATTCCCCTCATGACCCTGTTCGAACAAACCCTTCAAAAATACAAAACTCTCGTCAATGAATTCATATTCGCCAATCTTCCCAGCGATCATGAGATTCCCGAAATAGGCAGCCTGTATGAAATGATGAAGGATTATCCGAGCCGAATCGGCAAAGGGCTGAGACCATCGATATTGCTGATATTCTGCCGTGCTTTCGGCGGATCGGAGGAGAAGGCGCTCAACACCGCCGCCGCTCTCGAATTGTTTCAGAATTGGATCGTGATCCACGACGATATCGAGGACGGTTCGGAATTGCGCAGGGGGCTGCCGGCGCTTCATGTCAAGCACGGCATACCGCTTGCGCTCAATGCCGGCGACGCGCTGGCCGGCAAGATGTGGGAATTTCTGGCCAACAACCGCAAGGTGATGGGGGATAAAGCCGCGCTCGACGTGATCGAGCAGTTTTTGCACATGTACAGCGAGACCACCGCGGGGCAGCATATCGAATTGTCGTGGGTGAAAAACAAGCGCTGGGATCTCACCCGTGACGATTATTTCAATATGTGCAGGCGGAAAACGGCCTGGTACACCTGTATAACCCCGGCCTGGACCGGGGCGCTGATAGCCGGCGCCGATGGTCGGCATAAAGAAACGATTTTCAGGTTCGGCTCCGAGGTGGGCGTTGCTTTTCAGATTCAAGACGACGTGCTAAATCTCGCCGGCGACGAAAAAAAATACGGCAAAGAAATCCTCGGCGATCTTTGGGAAGGAAAACGGACGTTGATCACGATCGATCTCATGGAAAAGGCATCGCCGGAAGAAAGGAGATTTCTGATCCGCACGCTCGATATGCCCCGCCACGAAAAAAGCGCCGAGGATATCAATGAAATGATGAAGCTGATTCGGCGCTACGGATCGATAGAAAGCGCGATAAAAACTTCGGTCGAGCTGGCGACCAACGCCCGAGCCGTTTTCGCGAGTATCGAGAAAGATATAGATCGACAACAATGCGTTATAATCAATGAAATGACCGAATTCATGATCAATCGGGCTTTTTAGCGCCCGACCTATTTCCTCGTTAATCCGCATATTTCAGGAACGTCATGGAATCACCGATACCGCCGAAATCGACGAAAAAACAGTTCATCGTCAGAATGTTCGAGGATATAAGCGATCGTTACGATCTGCTCAATAGGGTGATTTCGTTCGGTCTTGACGGCGTATTTCGAAGACGCGCGGTGAGGCCGCACAGGGGCGATTCGTTGGTTCTCGATATCTGCGCGGGAACCGGGGATATGGCCAAAGAGCTTTTGGGGGCCCGCGATTTCACCGGCACGGTTGTGTTGACGGATCTGTCTCCGCGAATGCTTCGGATCGCGATCGACAAACTAAAGGGGATAGAATCGGGAAATGGCCGGGCGGTTTTTTACGTTATCGCCGATGCCGATCATTTGCCGTTCAAACCGGCGGTGTTCGATGGAGCGATCAGCGGATTTTCTTTGAGAAACCTGAGCCGTCTGGAAAGTTTCGCGCTCGAGCTTGATTCCGTTCTCCGCAGCGGCGGCAAGGTTTCGCTACTGGATGTCGCCCACCCGCGCAGGAAAATTTATGCGCGCTTGTTCTATATTTATTTCTATAAAATTATACCTTTATTGTCGCGCCTTTTCACCCGGAAGAAATACGCCTATCGCTATCTGCCGGCCTCGCTGCGGATTTTTTATTCACAGCCGGAGGCGCTGCGGCGGCTGAGCCAGGGCGGACTGGAGGGCGGCTATGAAGACCTGCTCGGAGGAATAGCAGCGATATACAGGTTGACGAAACGATGACCTCATCAGGTTTATCGATTCTGCGGCGCTTCTCGATACCGCTGATTCTGGCGGTGTTGCTGGCGTATTCATGTTCGCAGAAGCAGGAATCGCCCCAGCCCCAAACGACCGAAACCGTAGTGGCGCGGATTATCGACGGCGATACATTTATGATGTCCGACGGCGCAAAGATCCGGATTTCGGGGATTGATACGCCGGAGCAGGGAGAAACGCTCTACGCGGCAGCCACGGCTTTTTTAAGCGACCTGATTTTGAACAAACAGGTTTCGCTTAAAATGACCGGCAAGGGAGACCGCTACGGGCGACTTCTGGCGGAGGTGTTCGTCGATACTATCAATGTGGGCGCCAGGATTTTGCGGGCAGGACTGGGGTATTTGTATCTTTTCGACGATAACGCCCACTTGCGCGATAGATATCTCAACCTTCAGAATCTGGCTATGGATGAGCATCTGGGCATTTGGTCGCTGAAGCCGCCGAAGGCTGAAGCTTACTATTGCCAGATAAAAGGCTCGTTTCGCTTTCATCGTCCCCTGTGCACCTCCATGAAAAATGTGGAACGGCGTAAAATCGTGAAAATAGACGACCGTGACCAGGCCTTACGCCGGGGTCTTTCGCCCTGCCGCAACTGCAAACCCTGAACGCAGCTTAAGAGCCGCCCAAAATCTGCCGATATACCGCATACAGGTGTAAATATGCCTTCAGTTCTGGTTATTGAAGATAAAGACAGCATGCAGAGGATGCTGGCGGCCACACTCGAATCCGAGGGGTATGAGGTGGAGGCGGTCAGCGACGGCAAAGCCGGGCTGGAAAAGGTCAAAGAAAAGCGGTTCGATGTCATTCTAACGGACCTGAAGCTGCCTTCTCTTGATGGAATCGAAGTATTATCTCAAGTTAAAGAGCATGACCCTGAGGCTCCGGTGATTGTCATGACCGCTTTCGGTACGATCGAGACCGCGGTGGAAGCCATGCGCTTGGGGGCGTTTGATTTTTTAACCAAACCGTTCGATACCGATCATCTTTCCGTGATTATCAAGAGGGCGCTCGAAAATCGTCGGCTGGTGGCGGAAAACAGCCTGTTGCGCGAGGAGCTGAATCACGGGTTCGGGGAGATTATCGGGGTTTCGGAGAAGATAAAGGAAGTTTCCAGTCTTGCGCGCAAGGTGGCCGAATCGGATACGACGGTTCTTTTTCTTGGCGAATCGGGCACCGGCAAAGAGCTATTCGCCCGGGCGATACATCAATTGTCGAATCGAAGTAAAGGGCCCTATGTGACTATAAACTGCGCCGCCATACCCCATGAATTGCTCGAAAACGAGTTATTCGGATCGGAGCGGGGGGCTTATACCGGGTCGGTTGCCCGGAAGATGGGGAAATTCGAGATCGCCAACGGAGGTTCGATCTTTCTCGACGAAGTCGGCGACCTCGATATCGCGCTTCAAGCCAAACTGCTGAGAGTGCTTCAGGAGAAGAATTTCGAGCGCCTCGGGGGAACGAAGGTAATTTCGGTCGATGTCAGGCTGATCGCGGCCTCGAACGTCGATCTCAAGGAAGCGATAGCCGCCAAGAAATTCAGGGAAGATTTATATTATCGGCTTTCGGTATTTCCGATAACGATACCACCCTTGCGGGAGCGCACCGAGGATATCCCTCATCTGGCAACCTATTTTATCGATAAATATTGCCGGGAGATGAATAAAAAGACCAAGAGGCTTTCCAAAGATTCGTTGGCATTGCTCGAGAAATACCATTGGCCGGGTAATGTTCGGGAGCTGGAAAACACGATCGAGAGAGCCATAATCTTATGCAGCGGAAACATCATCACTCCCGAGCATCTGGCGATCCGACTGCCATCGACGGCGGAGATAAGGTTACGTGAAGGGGCGGGACTCAAAGAGGTCGGCGCTCTGGCGCAAGCTGAAGCCGAAAAGGGGCTTATCAAGCGGGTGCTGGCGCAGACGCGGGGCAACAAGCGCAAAGCGGCGGAAATCCTGAAAGTGGACTATACGACTCTTTTCGAAAAGATTAAAAAGTATGGTTTGCAGGAAAAAGAACCGATAGCGCAATCTTAGCAGTGGGTATTCAACATCCTCTAATTTATTATAATTTTTTGACTTAAAAAATACTTGACATAATTTCAAAACGAAGTATAATATTTACATAATTGATAGTATGTAATCCCAGCTTTTCGGTTGGGATTAGGGGTTTAGCTGCGAAAGAATCTTTTGTTTAACTTTAACCAATAGGAGCCTATCATGAAGAGGTTGGTTTTTGTTGCGGCCGGGCTTGTGCTGTTGATGGCTTTTGGGGCATTTGCCCAGGATCCAGGCATACGCGACACGGTCATCATCGACACGATTAACGTGGATTTGTTACCGGGTGGAGGAACCCGTTATGTCCATGTCTATTTCGTCACCGATGATTCGATTATGTTCGTAAATCTGCCTATAACTTGGACATCGCCGGATAATCTTATCATACCCGGCCACACGGTTTGGCGCGAGGTCTTCACTCAGTGGGACGATCATTTTGACACGCTGTTGGTTGCCCAGAGATTGCTTCGGCATGTGGCCTGGGCTGATATCGGTGGAAGCGATAATCCGCCGCTTTTGACCAACGGACAGCGGCTTTGGGGAATGGATTTGCGTTTCGTGATATTCCCGGGTGCGGTGCCGCAGTTCGTTTGGGTCGATACGACCCGCGACCCCATAAACGGTTCGATCGATTTCGGCGGTCCCAACGGCAATTGGTCGTTCCGGCCGGTGGTTAAGAAAGGTTACCTGAGATACGGCGGTGCCACAGGTATTGGAGATACGCCGACGGCGTTGCCTACGGAGATCGCCTTGATGCAGAATTATCCCAACCCGTTCAATCCGGAGACCAATATCGAATTCCGGCTGCCCTCGGCCACCAATGTAACGTTGGAAGTTTACAATCTGCTGGGTCAGAAGGTTAAGACGTTGGTATCGGACTATCGTGAGGCGGGTTATCATACGGTGCGTTGGAACGGGACCAACGATTCGGGTGACTTGGTGCCGTCGGGAGTATATTTTTATCGGATGACGGCCGGCGATTTCGTCAAGACCAACAAGATGATAATGCTTCGCTGAGGAATGATGGCGGGGGCTTTTGAATCGATAGCCCGGCGATTACGATCAACCTCAACACCACGTCGAATTCGGCGTGGTGTTTTTTTTCGATTCTTCTTGACAGTTTTATGAAGCGGATTATAAACTAATATAGTTATATATTATGATGATATACAACGGGGAATATCAAAGGCGGATGTAGTTTCCTTGTAATTTCTTGGAAAGGAGCCAAAGATGAGGAAATGGTATAGCATAATTTTGGCAATTGTGCTTGCGGCGGCTGCTATCGCCGATGCCCAGGATCCGGGCGCCCGCGATAGTTTGATCATCGACACGGTAAACGTGGATTTGTTGCCCGGCGGAGGAACCCGTTATATCCATGTCTATTTCGTCACCGATGATTCGATTATGTTCGTCAATCTGCCTATCACATGGACATCGCCGGATAATCTTATAATTCCGGGGCACACGGTTTGGCGCGAAGTTTTTAATCAGTGGGACGAGCGATACGATACGCTGCTCGTCGCCGAACGTCTATTACGACAGGTCGCTTTTGCCGATGTAGGCGGCGCTGATAATCCCCCATTGCTAACCGCCGGCCAAAGGCTCTGGGGAATGGATTTGCGGTTCGTGATATTCCCGGGTGCGACGCCGCAATTCGTCTGGGTCGATACCGTTAGGGACCCGAGAAACGGCACGGTGGGTTTCGGCGGGCCGCGCGGCGACTATGATTTCGTGCCGGCTCTAAAGAGAGGATTTCTCAGGTACGGCGGTGCCACAGGTATCGGAGATACGCCGACGGCGTTGCCTACGGAGATCGCCTTGATGCAGAATTATCCCAACCCGTTCAATCCGGAGACCAATATCGAATTCCGGCTGCCCTCGGCCACCAATGTAACGTTGGAAGTTTACAATCTGCTGGGTCAGAAGGTTAAGACGTTGGTATCGGACTATCGTGAGGCGGGTTATCATACGGTGCGTTGGAACGGGACCAACGATTCGGGTGACTTGGTGCCGTCGGGAGTATATTTTTATCGGATGACGGCCGGCGATTTCGTCAAGACCAACAAGATGATAATGCTTCGCTGAGGAATGATGGCGGGGGCTTTTGAATCGATAGCCCGGCGATTACGATCAACCTCAACACCACGTCGAATTCGGCGTGGTGTTTTTTTATTGCGCTTGACAATCTCCTTAAGGGGAGATTAAAATAACGTTGTAAGACAATTGGATGGAACTCCATCGAGGGATATTGACCTTTTAGGGAATGCTATAATAATCCGGCAAGGAGCGCCAATGAATAAATTAATGTATGTGGCGATGGTGATGATAATCGGATTGACCTTGGCTGCCTATGCGCAGGATCCGGGGGCGCGAGACAGCGTCATAATAGACACTATTAACGTTGAATGCATGCCTAACGGCGGCACGGTTTACGTGCACGTATGGTTCGTCACCGATGATTCGATCGTCTGGGTGAATCTGCCGCTGCGCTGGACCTCGACGGACGGCAGGATTTTTCCGGGACGTACGGTTTGGCGGGAGACGTTTACCGAATGGGATGATTGTTACGATACTCTTTTGTTAGCCCAAAACTTGCTGAGGCAAATAGCTTTCGCCGATATCGGCGGAGACGATAATCCGCCGCTATTGACCAATGGGCAAAGGTTATGGGGGATGGATCTCCGTTTCGTGATACTTCAAGGAGCCGAATGCCAGCAGTTCGTAGTTATCGATACCACTACCGATCCGATAAACGGGGCGATAGATTTCGGAGGTCCCCACGGATGGTATTCGTTCGTGCCCGCATTCAGAAGCGGTTTTATCAGATATCAGTATCCGACGGGTGTTGATGGCGAGGATAGCCCGCTGCCCGAGGAATTCGCGCTTGGCCGGAATTATCCTAATCCGTTCAATCCAGAGACGAGTATAGATTTCCAGTTGCCGATATCCGCCGAGGTTGCGCTCGAGATATATAACCTTCTGGGTCAGAAAGTAATCACTCTTGTCGGGGGGAAGCGGGAGGCAGGTTTCTACACCGTTCGTTGGGACGGCCGCAACGAATCCGGCGCCGTGATGCCCTCGGGGGTTTATTTCTATCGGTTAACCGCCGGCGGTTTCGTTGAGACAAAAACGATGATTCTGCTTCGCTGAAAACCAGCATATCTTTGGCTGATAAATCGAATTCGATTCTGATGGCATCGATGAGCGGCGTTTTCGTTTCCGAGCTACGAAATTATTCGCACAGACTGCACCGATTTTCATAAGTTTTACTGAAATTAAGAAAAACGGCCGTGCTATCCCTTAAATTAATCAAGCAATCACAAGCCTGGTAGATTGAATTAAACGGCGGCAAGGAATGCATCTGAATGATATTTCGTTCATGAAAATCAAGTTATCGCGACGATTATGGGAAAGTTCCCATACTTGCCGAATGGGTAGGCATGGCCACAATCAATTTGATTTTGGGAACGATTTTTGACAAGGATGGTTAATGAAAATAATATCATGCTTTGGGCATTAGCCATAGCAGGGAGGTTTCCTCGATGAAAGCATCAGCAGTAGTCTCTTTAATGGTTGCCATGCTGGCCCTATCGGCATATGCAGTGGATCCGGGGGTTCCGGATACGGTCATTTATCAAAGCGGCATTTACGTCCCTTATAATCCGGGAAACTGGTCGCGAGTGGTGGTCGAAGTTAATTTCGTGACCGATGACTCGGTGAGCGATTTCACGTTGCCCACGATGTGGACGTCGACCGATGACCAGATTTATCTTGACTCGATACTTTGGCGTGAGGCGTTCAGCGGCTGGGATGACACTTGGTATAGAATCAGCCAGGACAGCAATTTCGCCAGCATAATCGGCTGGTCCGATCTGGGCGGACCGGATAATCCGCCGCTTTATACAGGATTGCAACGAGTGGTCGGCATGGAAATGATTTTCAAGATCAGGCCGACTGCGGTCAGGCAGATAGTGACCATAGATACTACCCGCGATCGGCGCGCGGGAAGCGCCAATTTCGGTATGCCGGACGGCGCGAACAGTTTCACGCCGAGAATCGTGCCGGGTTCGTTCAATTACGGTGTGGGAACCGGGATAGACGACGTGTCGGGTTTGCCGACCGACTATATTTTGAAGCAGAATTTTCCGAATCCATTCAATCCTACTACGAACATAGAATTTCTCATACCGCAATCGGGTCGGGTGTCGCTCGAAGTGTTCAATCTTCTTGGACAAAAAATAAATACCATTTACTCGGGGACATTGGGGGCGGGAACTCACACATTTTCGTGGAATGGTACCAACGATTCGGGCGAGCCGGTTCCCTCGGGGGCGTATTTTTATAGGTTAAGCGCTGGGGATTTCGTTCAAACCAGGGAGATGATGCTGCTAAAATAAACACGCTTATTGCCGTGGGGTAGCCCGGGGTAACCGCCCCGGGTTTTTTTATTTCTGTCGCTATAATAAAATGCTGGAAACCGATACAAATATGATTTATAAAGATACGGATGAGGACAACGACTCTCCTGGAAAACTGCCATCTATTCGCCGGATTGGAGAAAAAGGAATTGGCAAATCTCGCCCATGCCACGTCCGTTCGAAGGTTGTCGCGCGGCCAGATGCTTTTCATGGAGGGGGACGAAGCGACCGGGTTTTTTGTTTTGCTCGATGGCAAGGTGAGGATATTCAAGTCGTCGGCGGAAGGTCGTGAGGTCATTATCCGATTGGCGCAGTCGGGGGAGATTTTCGGGGAGGTCGCGATGTTCGACGGGCGGCAGTATCCGGCCAATTGTATCGCACAGGCGGATTCGGTAGTGCTGTTTTGTCCGCGCGACGCATTTTTGCGGCTTCTGGCGAAATCGCCGGCGGTCGGATTGAAGATGATTCAGGCGCTCTGCAGCCACCTTCGGATAATGAGCCAATTGATCGACAATCTTGCCTTGAAAGATGTGTCCGCAAGAATAGCGGCGAGTTTGATCGAAAGATGCCGTGCCGGCGGTGGAAACATCATAAAATTGGATATGACTAAATCGGAGTGGGCGAAAAAACTGGGCACGGTCGGCGAAACGCTTTCCCGCAATCTTAGAAAATTGAGCACGGCCGGGGTTATAAGGGTGGAGAGGAGCGCAATTCGAGTGCTGAATCCGGCGGCGCTCGAAATGTTGGCCCGCGGAGAAAAATGAGAAAGATTGACTTAAGTCAAAGACTTAGCGATAGGAAATAATACAATATCACAAGCGGTTGCATTAGTTCCACGAAGGCGGCTGAAAATGATAGAGCTGAATGATCTCGAATAAACTACAAAGATCGCCAAAGCCCGAAAATGCGGGCGTTTTCCGGAGGTCACGATATGGAAGAATCGAAGCCGCTTAATCGGCGCCAGTGGTTGGCCTCGCTTTTGGCCGGGGCGGGAATACTCTTAAGCTACGGTTTGTTGGGAGTTCAGGGTGCGTTGTTTCTGATGCCTCAACGGACCGGGGTCAAGAAACGCAAGCTTTTCGCCGGCAATATAGATCAATATGAAGTGGGCAAGGTAAGGCAATTTTACGACCTTCAAGGGAAAGTAATCCTTGTCAAGCGCGATGAATCCGGATTCAAAGCATTCAGTTCGCGCTGTCCGCATTTGGGCTGCAGTGTCCATTGGGAAGAAGAAAACAGCCGGTTTTTCTGCCCTTGTCACAACGGAGTTTTCGACCCGAGCGGAAAAGCGATCGCCGGTCCTCCGGGCGACGCCGGACAAAGACTTGACGAAGTGGTCGTCACCGTAGATGAGACGAGCGGTGTCGTTTATATCGAGGTGGACGATGTCAGCGTCGGGGGAAAAGTATGAGGTCGCCGAGAAAAATCGTAACCTCGCTGAAGGAGATGTTTCCGTTCGACTGGGAGCTCTTGCGACATGCGGGAGCCGAGCCGGTTCCATATCATTTGAAAAAGTGGTGGTTCTGCCTGGGCGGCACGGTTTTGTATTTATTCATCGTCCAGGTGATCACCGGTATCGCGCTGACATTTTACTATGTGCCCTCGGCGGAATACGCCTATCAAACCGTGGCCACGATTACCCATGAAATCCGATTCGGCTGGTTTATCCGTTCGCTGCATAAATGGTCGGCGAATTTCATGATCGTGGCGGTTCTGTTGCATATGCTCAGGGTATTTTTGACCGGCGCCTATCGTCATCCGAGGCAATTGAACTGGCTGATAGGTGTCGCCCTGTTGCTCACCACCGTGACCTTCGGATTCACCGGCTATTCGTTGATTTTCCAGCAGCAAAGTTTCTGGGGCGCGACCGTGGCCTGCAACCTGGCCGAGGCGATTCCGCTAATCGGGTCGACTGTGGCTTATTTTCTGAGGGGCGGCCCCGTGGTAGGAGAAAATACTCTAACGCGGTTTTATATCTTGCATATAGGGGTGTTGCCGACGGTTATGTTCATATTGCTGGCTTTGCATATTTTATTGATTCGACTTCAGGGGGTTACGGAGCTGCGGTTCGAGGGCGAATCGGTGACAGCGGAACAGAGCCATTTCCGTTTCTGGCCGGATCACGTAACGACCGAGCTGGCGATCGGGGTATTGTTGATGTACATATTGACCATATTCGCGCTGGTGTTTCCCGCAGGACTCGGGGAACCGGCCGATCCCGCGGTGACGCCCGCGCATATCAAACCCGAATGGTTTTTTTATTTCAATTTTCGACTTCTGAAAATGACCTCGCTTAAAGTGTCGGTGGTGGCCACGATGTTGATTATGGGCGGGATCTTTTTCTGGCCTTTCATCGAACAATGGCTTTCGCGCAAGTTCAAGTTAAGTGAAATATTCACGGTGGTTATAGGGGTGATCGTATTCTTGCTTTTCCTGGTGCTGACCGTGTGGGAGAGTTTAGCATGACCAAGACCGAACGGAAGGAGATATTGAAATGACTCTTAATGCCAAAAGATACGTGGTGGCGATACTTTCGGTTTTCTTTCTGGCGGCGTTGCTTCTGGTCGCCTATCAAGAATCACGCCGGCATCGGATAGAAGCCGGCGAGACGCCGGTGATCACTGGAGCCAATAAGGGCTGTATCGATTGCCATCGCAAAGACGCACCGGCGCTGGTTCAAGAATGGGAAATATCGCGCCATGCTCAACTGGGTGTCGGCTGTATCGATTGCCATAGCGCGCAAAAGACCGATATCGACGCCTGGCAGCATGAGGGTGTGTATATATCGGCTTTGGTTACGCCGATCGATTGCGCGAAATGTCACAGCCGTGAATACGACGAATTTTCCAAGAGTCATCACGCCCGCGCAGGGGAGATTTTAGCCAGCCTCGACAACGTATTGGCTGAGAAAGTGGCCGGCAAGCCGGGAAATATCGCCGATGCGGTCAACGGCTGCTGGCAATGCCACGGGGCGATCGTCAAATTCGCCCGCGACGATAACGGCGAGATCCTGAGGACGGGCAAGGAAAACAAGCCGGTCATCGATCCGAACACCTGGCCCAACAGCGGCATGGGGAGATTGAATCCCGATGGATCGAAAGGGTCGTGTCATGCTTGTCACTCGCGGCACGCTTTCCAGGCGAAATTGTCGCGATCGCCGGAGAATTGCGGCAAATGCCACATGGGTCCCGATCATCCGCAAATCGAAATCTACAACGAATCCAAGCATGGAATCGCATTTTACGCCAATCGCGATCGAATGGCGCTCGACAAGGACGGCGATTGGGTTCTCGGGCGGGATTACTCGGCCGCTCCCACCTGCGCCACCTGCCATATTTCAAGCTACATGACGCCGCAAGGGATAGCCGTGGGCAATTCGCACGACGTGGGGGAAAGGATAAGCTGGACCTTGAGGCCGGTCATCAGCACCAAATTGAATTTGGTGATTTACGAGGATGGATTCAAAGAAGATTACCCCGAAGGCAGAGCGTTGCCGGCAATCGGGGATAAGGTGAAGACGATCGAAAAGTTCGTGGAAAACGAAAAGCTGGTCAATCGCGAGGTGGAACGCGCTGTGGCGAAAATAATCACCTGGAAGGACCGGCGGGAGAGCATGAAGGGCGTCTGTTTGAATTGCCATAATGACACCTATGTCGATAATTTCTATAAGCAATATGACGATTTGGTCACGCTTTACAACGACAAGTTCGCCAGGCCGGCGCAGCAATTCATGAATGAGCTTTTGGCGGACGGTGCTCTGAAAGCGGATGCGCCTTTCGAGCATGACCTGCAATGGATATTCTACGAACTCTGGCATCACGAAGGCAGGCGGGCGCGCCATGGGGCGAGTATGATGGGGCCGGACTATACCCACTGGCACGGAATGTATGAAGTATCCAAGCATTTCTATACGGAATTCCTTCCCGAGGTGGTAAAGACGGCTGAGCTGAAGAGCCCGGCTTTGAAAGCGAAATACCAAAGGAAAATCGAGGAGTTCCTCACCCAAGACGAACATCTTTGGCTGATGGGATTATCGCCAAAGGAGGCCGAGGCGCTCCGCAGTTCGTATAAGCAAAGATATAATCAGTAAGGGGGAGTTGCCGATGTCCGAAAAAATAAGTCCGGCCGAAAACGCCCTGGACAGCCTTCGCCGAGCCGCCCACGAATTGGAGAAAAGCACGACCGGCAATCCGCTATCGTTAAAAGGCGTCCTTTGCTGGGGTTGGCATGCGGTCGCCTTGCTGGCTTATCTGCGGCTGCAGCCCGGCCGCGACGCATTCGATTTTTGGATGCAGGATTATCTGCATGAGGGAGCCCCGGCCGTGGAAACCGAACGCGACTCCCGCTGGGAAGAAAGGCAGCGCCTCAGCCTGTTGGAGCTGCTTGACATATTGAGCGAGGTATCGCTGCCCAGCCTGAAACCGGAGTTCTATCAAGGGTGGCAGGACAGGACCTCGCGCTGCCGTTGGGTCCGGCAACAGACATATCGGTTGATCGGAGGCTCTATCGACGCCGCCTGGCGGGAAAGCCTTTTGTATTTGCTGGCTGCCTATCACCGATTGATTCGTCTTCCCGCGGCGGTGGAGATGGATTACGGTTTATTGCTGAAAGAGATTCCGGCGCTTCTGAATCTGTGTGAGATGTTGATCGAAAAAAACTCGGCGAATGCGCGCGAATTATCGGAGGCGGTCGATCGTTGCCGGAAAGCACAAGCCGAAAGGGCGAAAAAATAAGGAGGCGGAATCGATGGCGAATGAATGGAAAGGGCACAACAATGAACTCTATAAAGATACTTTAGGAAAAAATTCGGGTATAGCCGCCGCCATCGATTATTCGCCCGGATCGGTGGTGAGCAAGACTCTTATCAAGAAAGATACGGGGAATATCACCCTATTTTCATTCGATAAAGGGCAGGGGTTAAGCGAGCATTCGGCCCCGTTCGATGCTTTCGTGCTGGTTCTCGACGGCGCCGCGGAGATAACGATCGGCGGGCAAAAATCGACCTATAACGCCGGGCAATTCGTGATCATGCCTGCTAATATCCCCCATGCGCTCCAGGCGATCGAAAAAATCAAGATGCTGCTGGTGATGATAAAAGGTTAAGGGCGGTTTTTGACGCCGCGCACACGGCATGTCCGTCGCCGATGTCATATTATCTTGACCGTGCCGGCTGGAGTGGGAGAGTCAGGGCGACGTATTCGGCGCCATCGACCCGGGGTGCTCTCCATTGGAGAATATCGAACGCCTGCACTGCCTTTTTCTTGAGATATTCCGCAGCAAGTTAGTCGAGCTTGAGACCGTTTCATATCGTCCGTCGATTAAATCGAAATTTCGCGGCCCAGCCCCATTTTTTTGGCGTTTTCGAAAACCAATTTGGCGGCGGCGGCGTCTTGAATGGCGAGGCCGTTCGACTTGAATATGGTGATTTCGTTTTCGTTTTGCCGCCCTGGTTTCTTGCCGGTGATTATTTCGCCGAGCTCCGCTTTCAAATGTTGTCTGTCGATAGCACTCTCTTGAATCGGCAGCATGATGTCGCCGGCCTCGTTAAGGCAGGCATCGTAGGAATCGGCGATTATCAGCGCTCGTTTTATTGCGGCCGAGTCGAGTTCGCGGGCTTTGGGCGTATGGCTGCCGATGCCGTTTATATGGGTTCCCGGCCGGATTTTCGTTCCATCGAAAAGCGGTGTGGAAGACGATGTGGCGGTGCAGATTATATCGGCTTTCTCAAGTAACGTATCAGCTGTCTGGGCGATTTCGATTTCAATGTTCAAACGGTCCGTCATCTCCGTTTTGAAGCGGGAAGCAGCCTCTTTGGAGATGTCGTAAACGAACGCTTTGGCTAAACCGGCGGCAAGTGAAACCGCCCATAATTGCATTTTCGCCTGAACCCCCGCCCCGAAAATACCGGCTATGCCGTTGTGTTTTTTTCGAGCCAGATATTTGGTGGCGACACCGCTTGCCGCTCCGGTTCTAACCGCTGTAAGGTAGCCGCCATCCATGATACATACCACCTCGCCCGTCGCTGGTTCTTGAAGCAGGACTTTGCCGATAGTGGTCGGAAGCGAGTATTTTTCGGGGTTATTCTTGTAAACAGTGACCACTTTACAGGCGAGGGCGCCCATTTTTTTCAGGTATGCAGGCATATAAAGCGCCAGTCCATCGGGGGGAGTGATATTTATTCTGAGAGGAAGGACGGCCGTTCCCTCCGCCAGCTCGGCGAAAGCCATCTCCACTCGCTCCATGCACGCCCGCATATCGAGCGCTTTAATGACATCATCGCGATTCAGTATCAAAGTCATAATCAATCCTTTGTCCGCAAGGTCATTGCCTTAATTTATCGTTTTCATTAACTTATAAGACAGATAGGAGCGACAGTCCAGAGGTTAATTCGCCCTGGGCGGACATTGATGGGTCGGTTTGGCCGGATAATGCCTGTATTGGAGCTTTATCTCCTTGCATAGCGGACGGCATCTTATTAGAATATAGCAATTGCATTATTTTCGGAGGAATTATGTCTGGTCATAGTAAATGGTCAACGATCAAGCGGAAAAAAGGGAAGCTTGACGCCCAGCGCGGCGCCATGTTCACCAAGGTGATCAAAGAGATAACTGTGGCGGCACGCCAGGGAGGCGGCGATCCTGAGGCCAATGCCCGGCTGCGGGCGGCAGTCAATGCGGCCAAGGCGATCAACATGCCCGCCGACAATATCAAGCGTGCGATTTTGAAAGGTACCGGGGAGCTGCCGGGGGCGTCATATGAAGAGGTTTATTACGAAGGTTATGGTCCGGGAGGCGTTGCGGTGTTGGTTTTGGCGCAGACGGACAATAAAAACCGCACGGTCGCCGAAGTGCGTCACATATTCACGCGCCATGGAGGCAATCTTGGAGAGGCCGGCTGCGTAGGCTGGATGTTCCATAAGAGGGGATATATCACGGTTGACAAAGACAAGGCATCGGAGGAGAAGCTGATGGACCTTGCCATAGAGAGCGGCGCCAGCGACTTCTCCGCCGACGATAATCAGGTTTACGAAATCTACACGGAATTCAACGATTTCGAGAAGGTCAGGGGTGCGCTGGAGCGCAACGGCGTGCCGATAGCCACGGCCGAGCTCACCATGATCCCTCAGACCAATGTCAAGATCGAGGGCAAGGAAGCCGAGCAGATGATCAAGCTCTACGAATCGCTCGAAGAGCACGATGATATTCAGAAAGTATATGCCAATTTCGATATCGACGAGAAACTGCTGGAACAGCTTTCGAATTAATGATTGACCAACTCATGAATCGATCCGAATCGAACCGCGGTCGGACCCGAAGAATCGACAAACTCATTATAGGGATCGATCCCGGGCTGGGGACGACCGGCTATGGAGTACTCGAGGTGAAGAATAATTCGGCGATAGTGCGGGAAGCCGGAGTGATTCGTTCTCATCGCAATAATCCCTTGGAGGCACGTTTGGCGGAAATCTACGATGGATTGCGCGAGGTTTTCCGCGAATACAAACCGGCGGTAGTGGTGATAGAAGACCTTTATTCGCACTATCGTCATCCGAGAACCGCGATTATAATGGGCCATGCCCGAGGGGCGGTTTTGCTCTGCGCGGCATCGCTGAATATTCCGGTGAAAAGTTATGGGGCGACGCAGGTGAAGAAGGCATTGACCGGAAACGGCCGGGCGTCCAAAATCCAGATGCAAAAGATGACCCGCATCCGCCTTGATCTCGAAAAGACGCCGGAACCGCCGGATGTCGCCGATGCTTTGGCCGTGGCACTTTGTCATTTCAATCATCTTACCGCCGAAAACGGCCGCAGGGCCTAAGAAGATGATTTCCAGGATAAAAGGTACATTGAAAGAAACCGGCAATGAATGGGTGTTGCTCGAGGCCGGCGGTATTTCCTATGAAATCATGGTTCCATCGGGCCTGATCGATTTGCTTCGCCAAAAAGGCAATAACGCGGAAATCGAAATTTACACTATCTATTATATCGAAGGAGCGGCCGTAGGCAATCAATATCCGAGGTTGGTGGGATTCGCCGATCCGGTTCAGCGTGAATTTTTCCAGCTGCTCACCGGAGTCAGCGGGTTGGGTGTAAAAAAAGCCATAAGATCGTTGGTATTGCCCATAAACGTAATCGCCCGGGCCATAGAGTCGGAAAACTCCAAGAAATTGTCGGAATTGCCTGGAGTGGGGCCGCGGATGGCCGAGAAAATTATCGCCGAGCTCAAGGGAAAAGTCGCCAAATTCGCGCTGATGCGCGACGACGAGCCGCTCTCGGCGGCGCCGAAACAACCAGATTTCGCCGCCGAAGTGCTTCAGATTTTGCTTCATCTGCAATACCGTCAGAGCGAGGCCCAGGCGATGATAGAACGCGCATTTGCGGCCGGCAAGAGTTTCAAATCGTCAGAGGAGCTGCTCGAACAGATATTCAGGCAGTCGCAGGGTTCCTGGCAGCAAACCGGGAAAAGTAACTGATGCGTGAAAGAATAGTCGCCCCAACCGCTTATTCTCTCGAAGAAGAGAAAATCATGGTAAGCCTTCGGCCGACCAGGCTGACCGAGTATATCGGTCAAGCCAAGGTGGTCGAGAAGTTGACGGTATCGCTGGCGGCGGCCAAGGGGCGGGGTGAGGCCCATGAGCATGTCTTGTTTTATGGGCCGCCAGGGCTTGGCAAAACGACTCTGGCGCACATTATCGCCAATGAACTGGGGACGAAACTCGTTTCTTCGTCGGGGCCGTCGTTGCAGCGCTCCGGCGATCTGATGGGGATTTTGACCAATTTGAACGATGGGGACGTGCTGTTTATCGACGAGATTCATCGCTTATCGCCGGCGGTGGAGGAGTTTCTCTATCCGGCGATGGAGGATTTCAAGATCGACTTCGTGGTGGATAAAGGGGCGTTCGCCCGAATAATAAACATGCCACTCAAGAGATTCACGCTGATAGGCGCCACCACCAGGGCGGGGATGTTGAGTGCACCGCTGCGCAGCCGTTTCGGGATATTTCATCATATAGATTTTTATCCCGAGGACGAGCTGGCGCGCGTGATTCGGCGCTCGGCTGGACTGCTGGAAATAAAAATAGCCGATGACGCCTGCCGGGAATTGGCGAAAAGGAGCCGAGGGACGCCAAGAATCGCCAATCGGCTGCTCCGCCGCGTACGCGATTTTTCGCAAGTGAAAGGAAGCGGGGAGATCGATCTGGCGGCGGTGAACGGGGCGCTCGAGATGGAGGGGATAGATGCGCTCGGTCTCGATATGCTCGACCGCAAATTTCTGTTGACGATTATCAATTTTTACTCGGGAGGTCCGGTCGGTATCGAGGCGCTGGCGGCCACGCTCAATGAAGAAACCGATACGCTCGAAGAGATGGTCGAGCCTTTTCTTCTGACGATCGGATTTCTCCAACGAACCCGCCGCGGCCGTATGGTAGGACAAGCGGCCTACCGGCATCTCGGCCTGAACCGAGACGACACGAACGGAAACCCGCAGGAAAGGTTGCTGTAATCAAATTCGATTTTAGCAAATCATTGCTTTTCGGCGGGGTTTTTTTAATAGCCATGGGAATCCTTATCTACGTGGGCCGAGCGATAGGGATTTTCGGCTGCATACCCGGTGATTTCGCGGTTAACCGGGGCAGAACGTTGGTCATTATCCCGGTCGGCTCGCTTCTGCTTTTTACCATAATCATATTCCTCGGCTTTTTTTTCGTCCGGCGCTTTCGCAGATGATCGATCTTGCCCTGTATGATTATGGTCTTCCTCCCGGAAGGATCGCTCTTTATCCGGCGACTCCCCGCAGCTCATCGAAACTTATGGTTATCGATAAGCAGAAAGGAAGCATCGAGCATAGGCGGTTCGGCGATATCGTGGAATACCTGAAAAGCGGCGATCTGTTGGTATTGAACGATTCCAAGGTATTTCCGGCCAGGCTTATCGGATCGAGGAAAGGAAGCGGCGGCCGGGTCGAGATATTCCTGCTGCGGCGTTCGAACGATCAGGAATGGGAGGCTTTGGTAAAGCCCGGAAAGCGGCTGAAACCGGGCGCGGAGGTGATTTTGGCCGGAGGCAAGCTTGCGGCGATTGTCGGAGAAAGAACGGATTACGGCGGGCGCCGGATAACTTTGAAAGGCGAAGGCGACGTGATGGCGTTGATTTGGGAACACGGCGAGGTGCCGTTGCCGCCCTATATAAACCGACCGGCGGAAGAGGCCGACAAGTCAACTTATCAGACGGTTTATGCGAGCCGGATCGGTGCGGCAGCCGCCCCTACCGCCGGATTTCATTTCACGAAGGAATTGTTGGATGAAATCGCGAGAAGAGGAATCGAAATCGTGCATATAACGCTTCACCCCGGACTGGGCACATTCAGGCCGATTACGGTTCAAGACGCCGCTCGACACAAAATGGAAACCGAATATTATACGATAGAAGTAAGCACCGCCGATTCGATTAACCGTGCAAAAGCCGAAGGCCGCAGAGTGATTGCGGTCGGCACGACCACGGTTCGGGCGCTGGAGTCATCATGGAGCGATGAAAAAAAGAGAATAGAACCGGCCAGAAACAAAGCCACGGGAATCTATATCTATCCGCCTTACGAATTCAAAACGATAAATTGCCTTCTGACGAATTTCCATTTGCCCAAATCGACTTTGTTGTTGTTGGTCTCGGCGTTGGCGGGGAGGGAGCTGATACTGAAAGCTTATAACGAGGCGATCGCAGGAGATTATAGATTTTACAGCTACGGCGATGCCATGCTGATACTTTGAATAAAAGGAATGTTCAGCGGCTTTTACCACCGAATCCGTGCAGTCGAAGCGAACGCGATGGCATGAAAGCGATGAAAGACGAAACAGTATTCTCTACTTTGAGAAAAGGCGCATGAACTACGATCAAATTATCGTTTATTTGAGCTCCCACGGCGCCTATTATATTTATGCGGCTGTTTTGCTGGGGTCGCTGCTGGAGAATTTTTTTCCGCCTTTGCCGGGCGATTTTATTATCCTCGCCGGGGCTTTTCTTGCGGGTCGCGGGGAAGTCGGCTACATTCAGCTGTTTGCATTTTCGGTGGCAGGCGGACTCGTGGGGGCGATCATTCTCTATTATTTGGGCCGGGCGAAAGGAAGGGGATATTTCATTCACGGCGGGAAAAGTTTCGTTAACGTGCGTAATCTGCAAAAAATCGAGCGGTTGTTCGCCCGCTGGGGATCGCTGATTTTGTTATTTTCCCGTTTTATCGCGGGAGTGCGGTCGCTGATCGCGCTGGCGGCCGGTATCGGCGGGGTTTCACCGGCGCGCATGATTCTGCTGACGCTGGCGAGTTTCGCTATATGGAACCTATCGCTTTTGGGCTTGATGTATGCGGCGAAATCGAACTGGCTGAAACTCGTTGAATTAATAAAAACTTATAATATAATGCTCATAATAATCAGCCTTGCCGTTATACTATTTTTGCTGATTATCTATCGAAACAAAAGGATTTTGCGAAAATGAAAATAGTAGTTTTGATGGGCGGTAATTCCGCCGAAAGAGATGTTTCGCTGGCTTCCGGGGCGGCCGTGGTATCCGAGTTGCGCTCCGCCGGTCATTCGGTGATCGCGTTCGATACCGGCGGTGATGGCTCGCCGATGACCGATGACCAGCTGGCGGGCATAGCTGCGATCAAGGAACAGCCCCCCGATTTGGAAGATCTACGGAGACGCCCGAGCGCCGCGGCCTACGCCATTATCGGCAGGGATGATGTCCGCACCGCCGATGTGGTGTTCAATATTCTTCACGGCGGTTATGGCGAGGACGGAACCATTCAAGCCGTCATGGACCTGCTTGATATACCATACACCGGTTCCGGAACGCTGGCCTCGGCGCTGGCCATGGATAAATTTCTGGCCAAGCAGGTGTTTCGTTCCGAGGGGATCGGCGTTCCCGATGATTTCGTGGCGGAAAAGGAAGCGAACCCGACTGTCGAGGAAATTCATGAGCGGATCGTCACCACGTTCGGTTACCCGGCGATAGTCAAGCCTAATTGTCAAGGATCATCGGTGGGGCTTTCGAAAATCTCATCGAGATCGGAAATAGGGGCGGCTTTGAAAACCGGGTTCGCCCATGACCGGCGCCTTTTATTCGAGCGCTACATTCCGGGACGCGACTTCACTGTAAGTATCCTGGGTGATTTGCCGTTGCCGGTGGTGGAAATAATCGCCGGCGAAGGGCTTTACGATTATGAGCATAAATATGTCAAGGGGAAAACCCGAAAGGTTTGCCCCCCGGAACTGCCCGAAAAAACGCAACAGGAGATTCAAAAAGTCGGGTTGAAAGCGTTCCGGGCGATCGGCTGCTCCGGTTTCGGCAGGGTCGATTGCCGATTGACAGATGACGGACGGATATTTTGTTTCGAGGTCAACACCCTTCCGGGAATGACCGAGACCTCGTTGGTGCCGATGGCGGCGCGCGCCGCGGGGATAGAATTTCCGCAGCTGCTCGAAAAAATCTGCATACTGGGAATCGCCGATTTCGAAAGGAAAAGGCGATGAAATTCGATGCGGTCATTTTCGATTTGGGCGGGACGCTCATCGAATACGAAAATCAGGATTGGATCCGGCTCGGCCAAAAAGGATTTCTCAACGCTTATCCGGTTTTGAAAGAAGCTTATCCGGATATTCCGCCGGCGGAGGAGATCGGCCCGCTTTTCGGTGCGGCTTTGCGCCACCTTCTGGATAACGAGCGGCCGGATTTCCGTGAGCTCGAGCTGCATGAACTGACGTCAAGATCGCTTGAGAGTCTGGATATAACGTCGCGGGACGGTATGATCGAGCGGTTCGTGGAAAGATATTATCAACCGATAACGGAGCAAATCACGCTTATCGATGATGCCGATGAAGTGCTGGATTCGCTGAAAGTGGCCGGCATCGAAATCGGTTTGCTTTCGAATACCATTTTCCCCGAAAGTTTCCATAAGCGGGAATTGGAACGTTTCGGGTTGAGCGATTATTTCGATTTTACTATTTTCTCGTCGGCGGTCGGGATCCGCAAACCGGCGCCGGAAATTTTCGAGCGGGCAAGAAAATCGGCGGATCTCACGGCAGACCGAATCCTGTTCGTGGGCGATCGCCCCGATGTCGATATAGTCGGTGCGGCGGCTGCCGGATTCGCAACGGTTTGGAAATATCACCCTCGCCGTAATTACAATGTGGATATCAAGCCTGATTACTGCATCGTAAAGCTCGGTGAGATCGAGACGATACTATTTTCCTGATGGAGGTGGAAATTGAACAAGTACGAAAAACTCCTGGCCGATCTCACCAACGCGCACGGGGTGCCAGGTTTCGAGGATGAAGCGGCCCGCGTGATGATCGCCCATTTGAAGGGAGCCGACGAAATAACCTCGGACAAGCTCGGAAGCGTAATCGCACGCAAGAAAGGAACATCGGATTCTCCCCGGGTCATGATCGCCGGACATCTCGACGAAATCGGATTCATGGTCAAGGAAATCACCGATGAGGGGTATATCAAGTTTCTTCCGCTAGGAGGTTGGTGGGGACACGTGGCTTTGGCCCAGAGAGTCATAATAAAGACGCGCAAGGGAGACGTTCTGGGAGTCATCGGTTCCAAGCCGCCGCACATTCTCAAGGAGGAAGAAAGGAAGAAAGTTATCGAAATAGAAGATATGTATATCGATATAGGCGTCACCAAAAAAACCGATATCAATAAAATCGGCATAAGACCCGGAGACCCTATCGTGCCCGATTGCAGTTTCACTCGAATGCACGATCCCAAAGTATTTCTGAACAAGGCGTTCGACAATAGAATCGGGATCGCCGCGGCGGTGGCCGTGTTGAATTCGCTGAAAGGGGTCAAACATCCCAATACGGTTTTCGCGGTCGGCACGGTGCAGGAAGAAGTCGGTCTTCGCGGGGCCGGCACCGCCGCTTATGCGGTCAATCCCGATGTGGCGTTCGTGGCTGATGTATCGCTTGCCGCCGACGGTCCCGGTGCCGAAAAATACAGCAAGGCGAAAATGGGTTCGGGACCCTCGATCGCGGTTTTCGACGGCAGTATGATTCCCAATCGGAGACTGCGGGACCTGGTGATTGACGCCGCCGAATCGGCCAAAATACCGTATCATCTCACCGCTCTGGCGCGCGGCGGCACCGACGGCGGAAGGATACACATATCGCGCAGCGGGGTGCCTTGCATTTATATGGGGGTTGCCACCAGATACATTCACAGCCATACCAGTATGATTCATCACGACGATTTCGAAAATCTGGTGCGTCTTCTGACCACGATTATCAAAAAGCTCGATGCGAAAACAGTAAAAGGATTAAGCCGGGTCTGATATGCCGCTCGTGTTTTTCAATACTTACAGCCGTTCCCGCGAGGAGTTCAAGCCGCTGGAGGAAGGTCATGTTCGGATGTATACCTGCGGTCCTACCGTCTATGCTCCCGCTCATATCGGGAATTTCCGAGCCTACGTTTTTGAGGATATTTTACGGAGGTATTTGAAGTTCAAGGGGTATCGGGTTACTCAGGTGATGAATCTGACCGACGTCGATGACAAGACGATCCGTGACTCGAGGGCGCGCGGCGTTTCGCTTAACGAGCATACCCGGCAGTTCATCGATATCTTTTTCAGGGATATCGATCAGCTCAATATCGAGCGCGCCGAAGTATATCCGAGGGCGACCGAGCATATCCCGGAGATGGTGGCCATGATAAAGTCCCTGATGGCAAAGGGACATGCTTATGAGTCGGCCGGTTCCATTTACTATCGAGTTTCCTCTTTTCCCCGTTATGGTTCGCTTTCCCATATGAAACTGGATCAACTGATCGAAGGAGCGCGAGTCGATTCGGACGAATATGCGAAAGAAACCGCCTCGGATTTCGCCCTCTGGAAAGCCTGGTCGGAAGACGATGGCGATGTTTATTGGGACACCGAGCTGGGACGCGGTCGTCCCGGGTGGCATATCGAGTGTTCGGCGATGAGCATGAAATATCTGGGGCGGTCGTTCGATATCCATACCGGCGGCGTCGATAACATTTTCCCGCACCACGAAAATGAAATCGCCCAATCAGAGGCCGCAAACGGCGTCAAATTCGTCAATTACTGGCTGCACTGCGAGCATCTCATAGTCGAGGGCAGAAAGATGGCCAAGTCGGAGGGGAATTTCTTTACTATCCAGGACTTGGTCGACAAGGGGCACAATCCGCTGGCGATACGTTATCTTCTCTTGGCCACTCATTACCGGCAGCAGCTGAATTTCACCGCCGATTCGCTGGCGGCGGCCGCGGGGGCGATTGCGCGTATGCGTGATTTTCGTGACAGTATAGCCGAGGGAAACGGAACCGGCCTTAATCCCGAGGTGCAGGCGGCCGCGGACAATGGGCTGCGGGAATTCGAGACGGCCATGGACGACGATCTTAACATTTCGCCGGCGCTGGGGGCGGTATTCGATTTTATCCGCGAGATAAATTCGATCAAAGCGCGCCGGCGGATCACGGTCGAAGACTCGGCGTATTTGCAAAAGGTGCTGCGCCGGATCGACGGCGTGCTCGGGGTCGTTTATGTCCAAGAGCAAGCGCTCGATTCGGAGATTGAGGAGTTGATCCGGAAGCGACAGGAAGCCCGCCGGGCGAAAAATTACGCCGAGTCGGATCGCATAAGGAAAATTCTGGACGGCATGGGGATAATCCTCGAGGATACGCCATCGGGTGTGCGCTGGAAAAGGAAAATTTGAAGCGGCCGGTTGTTGTGGTCCGCAGGAAAAGCCATAGGGAAAGCGATAATTCCGTTCGTGCGGCGTGGCAAATGGCAAAAGCATTGTCAAACATAATTATCTTCGTCTTGTTGGCGGCTGCAGGAAACGCCGGCGATCCCGACAGCCTGGACCGATTGCTGAAGCGGGCTGAAGCCGACCCGAGCGATATGGAATCTCGGTTAAAGCTTATCGAGATATTTATCGAGCAAGGCAATTTCGCTCAGGCGGAAACATATTTGAAGCTGGCTCAGGCGATCGATTCGTCATCGGCGATGGTGTATTTTTTGTGGGGAAGATATTACGATTATCAGGATAATCTGGCTCTGGCCATGAGCAATTACAATTCGGCGATCGATCGCGATTCCACGCTGGCCGAGGCTTGGAGGGCCAGGGCTTACCTTCACGAGATTTTCGCCAATTACGAGCTGATGTTAAGCGACCTTAACCACGCGCTGGCCGCGACGAAAGATTCGGCAGGCGTTTTTTACGATATCGGAGTCGCCTACGACTATTTGGGCGACATCGAAAATGCCGGAGCGAGTTACAAATCGGCATTGAGCTGTGGGGCGCAATTTCCCGAGATATTCGTCAATCTGGGAGCTTACTGGGCCGATATCGGCGATTTCGATTCGGCGAATTACTACCTGGCACTGGCGATTAAAAGCGGCGGCGATTCGCCCGAATTGCATTATAATCTGGGGATGGTGAATTTCCAGCAGGGGAATTACCAGAGGGCGATATCCGATTTTTACGATTGTCTGTCGGTGGCGCCGGAATTCGCGGCCGCGAAACTTCAACTCGGATATCTTTACGAATTGGTGGGCGATACGGGTATGGCGATCACCTATCTGGAGGATTTCATCAACACCGCTCCGATTATTTATAATCAGGATATCGCCAAAGCCAAAGAAAAACTCGCGCGGCTTCGAAAATGAATAGATTTCGCCGTGAACGAGTCAATCGATAACTATGCCCATAGCTATCGCAAAGGCGGCGGGAAAAAGGGGCAGTAACTCAATTCGGCCAAGCCTTTGAAATACGATACCAGGCGGGTCATGTCCGATCCCCGGAATTCGCAATTACCGTTGACATCGCCGGCTACATAAAGCCAGCTTGATGTAGAGTCGAGATAACAACTGTCGGGTGGCGGCGATCCGAATCCCTTGAAATATCTTACCCCGAAAGTTATATCGCCGCCGATGACCGAGCTGTCGCCGTTGACGTCGCCGAGGAGGTAACGGCAATCGGGAGCCTCGACGATCACGAAATTGGCATCGGAGACGTCGCTGCCGTAATGATCGCTGTTGTTCCAGGCGGTGATTCTCACCACACAGTCGGGCGACGGCGTCGGCGGTACGGTCCAGGTGAATGTTTGAGGATTGCCGGAAGTGCGCGGCTGGACCGGCAACCACTCTATTCCCATATTGGTCGAATAATCTATAGCGTATGATGCGGCGCCGCTCGAATCGGCAACCGTCCAGCTGATTATTTGTCGGGACCCTTCGATCCAGGTCTCGCCGCCGTTGGGAGAAACTACGTGAACCACAGGAGCAGGCGGGGGTTCGTCGAACGGTATGGTCAGCGGCAATCCCAGTAGCGCTCTTTCGTCGGGTCCCTGGGTCACCCGGCCGCTGCCATCGACAATATAGGTATATTCGCCGGAGGTCTTTATTATGATGTCGCCGACGCAATAGCCGTTGTAGCTGGTCTGGGAGCCTGCGGGATTACCTTCCTCGTTTTGCAATACCGTCGCCGCAGGGGCGGTGATACAATAGCCCAAGGCGCGCAGGACGTTGTCGACGACATCTCGGCGGGGGAACATATAATCGGCCGATTGACCGGAACCGACCGCGATACAGGCGAAACGCGGAGTAAGAATATTCATGTAATCGGCGTTGGTGGAGCTTTCGCTTCCATGGTGATTGATATGAAGAATCTCGACGCCATATGAGCTTACCAACGGGTACTCGCCGCCGGGCACGATCGCTTGCGCAAGATGAGTCTCGACATTGACCTGATCGGTGCTTCTGCCGGTGCAGGCTTGGTCGTTTTCGCCGCCGCCCAGATCGCCTGCGAAAAGGTAATCGAAATCGCCGTATTTTATCAATATCCCGATAGACCTGTCGTTTTCGTCGGCCTGCGAACCGGGGACGAAACCATGGCCGATGACCGTGCCGTTCACGCATACACAGGTCGCTGTGGCGCTGTCGCCGAGCTGAATGACAGTGCCTATCGGCATCGGCCGGATCGGTCCGGCGGTGGTAGTGGCTGCGGCGTTTCGGAAAGCGGTTACGTAGCTGGTGCTGTAGGGGCTTCCGTTGTAATAGATCGCCTGTTGCACGTCGTAGCCGCGGTCGATGACCTCGGTCAATCCCGCGATATGGTCGGAATGTTGATGGCTGGCGATCATATAGGTCAATCCGTCGGCGGGCAGAAGATCAATCGATTGCATGTAGGGGACGACATGAGCGGTGCCGGTTCCGGGTCTTCCGCCGTCCATCAGGATTCTGGTGCCGTCGGGACCGATCACCAGGACAGCGGTGCCCCAGCCGACGTTGATGTAGTGGATTTCGAGCAGGCCGGAGGGGGTAAAAGCGTAGGTCGATACGGCTGCCAGCAGGATCGCGATAAATATCATTTTCCGCCAGATTTTTCCGGTCATAATTCCTTCCATTCCGCTCATGAAACAGGCTGAAGTTATCCGCGCAGGGCGAATGACCCTGTTAACCTATATAATATATCGTTATAAACGAATTTTCCAAGAGTTTTGCTCCAGTCGGGGAGCAGAATCGCATGAACGGCAAACAAAACGGAGAGGCAGGGATTCGAACCCTGGGAGCCTTGCGGCTCAACGGTTTTCGAGACCGCCCCGTTCGGCCACTCCGGCACCTCTCCGGCGCAATTATAATAGATTTGGCAGGCTTACAAAAGAGTTTTTATCGGCAATAAGAGTTCAGACTTGCCGAATTTTCTCGAGATCCCGGACGCGCGGACGCAGAAGCATGAACCCCACCAAGCTGATGATCACAAAACCGATCAGGTGATTGTATTCTCCTCCCAATAAAACAAGCAATAAGCCATAAAGAGGTGGGGCGGAGCACAATGCCGCCAACACGATCGAGGTTTTGGTAATTACTTTGCCGATAACCTCCCAATCGACGGAAGCGGTCAGAGAATAGAGAGGTTTCAACAGCATACTCTTGACTATGAATCCGGCGCCGATATCGGCCAGCGCCAGCGCATAGAGAATCGGCACGATAAGTTCGAGCGACATCGCCGCGGTGGTTTTCCCTGCGATAAAATATCCCACAAGCACGCAGGAAACGTTCGCCGACATGATGATTCCCAGACCTATCGAAGCCGACCGGCCGATAATCTCGTTTTGCGAATCGCGTCCTATCATCTGCTTCTTACCGTCTTGAAAAAAGTCTTCATTAGTTCGCCGATTTTTTCTTCCATGATACCCGGAATGACCTCGAGTTGGTGATTAAGGCGGATATCCTGGGGTATATTGTAAAGCGACATGCAAGCGCCGAATTTGGGATCTTTGGCACCGAAAACCAATCGCCTCACCCGCGCCAATACCAGCGCTCCGGCGCACATAGGGCAGGGTTCGAGCGTGCAATAGGCGGTGCAGTTTTCCAACCGCCAGGTTTCCAACTGATTGGCGGCGGCGGTGATCGCCAAAATCTCCGCGTGGGCGGTCGGGTCGCAGAGCGCCTCGGTGCGGTTATGCCCTTTGCCGATCACCATCCCCTCGTGCACGATCACGCAGCCCACCGGTACTTCGCCCTCGACCGCAGCGCGCTCGGCTTCGGCGATCGCCATCTGCATGAAGTATTTGTCGTTGGGCTCGACGATCATTTCTCAGCCTTTTACCAGAAAAGTCGGCAAAAATCAAATAAATCATTAAAAATATTGTAATTTATTGATATTATACATGTTACGATTAGTCTTCCGGTTATAACGAGTCCAGCCGTTCAATTTACTTACGTCGATCAACTTAAATAATGGATGTATCGCAATGATGCTCGGATAAGTGAGCGGCGGCAAAAAATCGCTAATCGTTCGCAGGTTCGGGCCGGTCGGGGATTCGGTTGCAGGTGCCGACGAGGCAGAAGATATCCTCGATTTTCAGCGGTTCGCCGATACCGAAGGCTTGGGCGTATTTGGCCCCGATAAGATGTCCGGCGGCGCGAGCCATCGATTCTAGGCTCCAGATATAATCGCGGTCTTTTTCGGGGTTGAGGAATTGCGAGCGATGGGCTTTCAAGGCCGCCATCCAGCGATCGAATTGAGCTGTGATATCGACTACGAACGTGGGTGGGACTTCAGGCGGCAGAAAATAGTGATACATGGCCCCGATTTTATAGATCGGTTCGGGTATCGGCAGTTTCTTGAACGTGGCGTAATTGGCGGCGTTTATGGCTATCTGACCGGCGGCCAGATGATCGGGATGTCCCTGGCGTTTGCCATGGCCGCCCTGCCAGTAGGGTGCAAGAACGATACGCGGCCGATGGCGCCGGATCAACTGAGCCACCGCAAGGCGCGCCTCGTAATTGTCGGTTACCCGGCAATCGCCGAAATCGAACGTGGCCAGGATCGGCGCCCCCATGATCGCCGCCGCTTCCTCGGCTTCCTGCCGTCGGATTTCCGGAGTGCCGCCGGTGCCCATTTCGCCGCGAGTCAAGTAAACGAGACCTGTGGCGTATCCCCGATCGGCCATTTTTATGAGCAGGCCGCCGCACCCCACCTCCACGTCATCGGGATGCGCCCCGATCGCCATCAGATCGACTTTTCGGTATTCCATGGATCTTCAGTGTAAATTAAACCGCACGAGCGTCGATTGTCAAGGAGGCTGATTTTTCGATATGGTCAACTTATGGCCGCGAAACCGTTTTCGAGGTCCTCTAAAAGGTCATCGCAATGTTCGATCCCGACCGACAACCTGATGAAACCATCGGTGATGCCGAGCTTGCGTCGGGTTTCCGGTTCGACCGAGGCATGAGTCATGATCGCCGGGTGCTCCGCCAAAGATTCTACTCCCCCCAGCGATTCGGCCAGAGAGAAAAGGCGCAGCGATTTCAGAAATGCCACCGCCGTTTTCAGGTCATCGCCCAGATCGAACGAGATAATCGCTCCGTAACCTGTCGCCTGCCGGGAATGGAGCTCGTGCCCGGGATGCGTTTTCAAGCCCGGATAATACAATCGTTTGATTTCTTTTTTGCCTTGAAGGTATGCGGCGATCTTGCGGCTGTTTTGTTCATGGCGTTCCATACGCACCGCCAGCGTTTTCAATCCTCGCAGGGCCAAAAAACAATCCATCGGCCCGGGCACCGCGCCCACGGCGTTTTGGCAGAAACGAAGGCGGTCGTGGAATTCGGAGTTCGAGGTTACGATACAGCCGCCGACGATGTCCGAATGGCCGCCCAGATATTTGGTGGTCGAATGCACGACGATGTCCGCCCCCAGCGAAAGCGGCCTCTGGAAATAAGGCGACATGAAAGTGTTATCGACGCAGAAAATCAGCCGGCGCTTATGGGCAAGTTCGGCCACGGCGGCAATATCGGTGATTTTCAGCATCGGGTTGGTGGGGGTCTCGACCCATATCATGCGGGTCTTTCCGGTCAGAGCCGATTCGACGGCGGCGTTGTCGGAGGTATCGACATAGCTGAATTCGAGGCCATATTGACGATATACTTTGTCGAAAATTCTGAAAGTGCCGCCATAGACGTCATCGGAGCAAACCACGTGATCGCCGCTTTTTAGCAAGTTCATGCAGGTGCTGATCGCCGCCATTCCCGATCCGAAAGCGATTCCGAATCGTCCCTCCTCGAGGCCGGCGATACATTCCTCGAATGCGCGACGGGTCGGGTTGTCGGTTCGCGAATACTCGTATCCTTTGTGTTCGCCGGGCCCGGTTTGCACGTAAGTCGAGGTTTGATATATCGGCACGGTTACCGCGCCGGTTGCGGGATCCGGCGGCTGGCCGGCGTGAATCGCCTTGGTTTCGAATCGTTGTCGCTTGTCGCTCATCGAATTATTTCCTTCAGCCATTTGACAGGAAGCCGTTGGCTTTCATCCAATCGTCGCTGAATATTTTCGACAGGTAACGGTTGCCGGAATCGGGGAGAACGGTGACGATCGTGGCCGGGGCCCTGATTGTCCCCGCCAATTTCAGCGAGGCCCAGACGGCCGCACCCGAGGAACCGCCGGCGAACAATCCCTCGCGGCGGGTGAGCTCGCGGGCGGTGAAAAAACAATCGCGGTCGTTCACTTGAATTATGTCATCGACGACCGAGAAATCCATCGCCTCCGCCAGCATGTCCTCACCGATCCCTTCGACCTTATAAACATGAGGCTGGATCATTTTGCCATGTTTGAAATAGTCGTAATAGATCGAGCCGATTGGATCCACGGCGATCACTTTGATGCCGGGGATTTTTTCTTTAAGGTATCGCCCGGCTCCGGAAAGCGTGCCGCCGGTGCCGATACCGGCCACGAAATAATCGATTTTGCCATTGGTTTGTGCATAAATCTCCGGTCCGGTTAGAGTGTAGTGGGCCTCAATATTATCCGGGTTGTGATATTGATTTACGTAAAGCGAATTCGGTGTTTCGGCGGCGATCTTGCGCGCCATGGAGTAATAACTCTGCGGCGAATCGGCCGGGACATCCGTGGGGGTGATCACAACCTCGGCGCCGAACGCTTTGAGCATGTTGATTTTGTCGGTAGACATTTTATCGGGTATGGTGAATATGGTGCGATAACCTTTCACCGCGGCGATGATGGCCAACCCGACCCCGGTGTTGCCGGAGGTGTTTTCCACTATGGTGCCGCCCGGTTTCAGCCGCCCCTCGCGCTCGGCTTTCTCGATTATGTAGAGAGCCATTCGGTCTTTAATCGAACCGCCGGGATTGAGAAACTCCGGTTTGACGTAGATCTCGACACCGTTTTTCGGGGCTAAATTGGTAAGACGCACCAGCGGCGTATTTCCCACCGCGCCTAAAATATTTTCCAAAAAACCGCGCTTGAACTTATCGAAATCGGAATTTTTCATCAATTTCTTCCTACATTGAATAAATCGCTGTGGCGACGGTAAAGTTTCGCGCCATATTATATTTTCGAGCGATTTCAGGCGGAACTTAATCGGCGGATTTGAAGAGTCAGCGCTCGGATACGAACGGCGGCGGCACGGGTATGAATTTTAATGAGCTTAATTCAGCGGGATCAGTACGATCGCCGTAAGTATCAAAACGAGAATCATGCCATGCAATATATATGGCCTGGGTTTGATACAATTGTCCTCGTTGAACACGAACATCAGTCACTCCATTTTTTTCAAGCGCAGGAGTGGCGGAGGGGGGATGCCCCGAATCATTCGGGGTGGCTGGAAGGGTCCAGCCTACACCACTCCCGCGCATTGTCAAAGACCCAAAAACCTGTTGTCCTCGATAGGGGCAATTTGCGTGCCATGAGACAGGTGTGTCGCAGGAAAAATCGGGGTCGTTGCCAGCTCGGGTATCAAGATGTATGATAATAAGTTACGGCCGCTTAACCATGCAGCGTCGAAGGCCGAATTGGGCAGAAACATATGGCAAAGGCTCTTTATGCAAGCGATTTCATAAACAGGGCAGCAGACGTCAATAGCAAACTGGGTCTATCTGATTTGACTGAATTTTAATCCGGGCGGCCAGAGGCCGATCCCCATTTTTACAGCAGTTCAGGAATCGTCCTTTGGCGGCGATTTTTTTGTTGCGATGCCAAAAGCCGAGTCATCGTCGAATCCGCTTTTTCCGGCAACGCATGTTATAGAATTTCGGTCACGGGCAAGGCGCAAGAAAAAGAGTATCGGGTCCATTCGTTTCAGGGAATCGAGTTAATCGGCTGATTGACGAATTGTCCATATGCGCTACTCCATATACTACTCCGGTCATTACCGTTATACAATCGAGTTGCCTGATAATTCGATTGAAGTACGGGACGCGGCACGAAGTATCCCCTTATTTATGTTGACAGTTATCGTGAATAACTTTACAATTAAGCTCGAGAATGCAAAGGACAGATTCATGAAACTGTTTCGGAAATATCTGCTGGCCGTTTTACTTTGTCTGGGAGCGGCGACGGCCGGCCGAGGGGGAGAGGCGACCCATGTCGATCTGGTGCCGATAAGCGGGGCGATCGGACCGATCTCTATCCGGATGATCGTCAACGCCATAAACCGGGCGGAAAACGACGGCGCCCAGGCGCTAATAATTCAACTTGATACTCCGGGCGGGCTGACGGAATCGACTTGGGACATAAACCGCGCCATATTGGCATCGAACGTTCCGGTGGTCATGTATATCGCGCCGCCGGGATCGCGGGCCGGTTCGGCGGGAGTCTATATCACCTACGCCTGCCATATCGCCGCCATGGCGCCGCAGACCAATATCGGATCGGCCCATCCGGTAGGAATGGGCGGGCAGATTGATTCGATAATGTCGGAGAAAATTACCAACGATGCGGTGGCCAAGATCAAAACCTTGGCCAAAAAACGGGGACGTAATATCGAATGGGCGGAAAAGGCGGTGCGCGAATCGGCATCGATAACCGAATACGAGGCGCTCGAGCTCAAAGTTATCGACTACGTGGCGGTCGATATCCCCGACCTGTTGGCCAAGATCGACGGCGACACGGTGGAGACAGTATCGGGGACCGTGGTGCTGAAAACGATCGACGCCGAAGTCAATAAAATCGAGCCGAGCATTTCGGATAAAATTCTGGGCATAATTTCCAATCCCAATATCGCCTATATTCTGCTAACTCTGGGCATGATGGGGCTTTATTTCGAATTTTCCAATCCGGGGGCGATCGTGCCCGGCGTGGTGGGCGGGATCTGCCTGATTTTGGCTTTTTTCGCCATGCAGACTTTGCCCATAAACTACGCCGGTCTGGCTTTGATGTTGCTATCGGCGGTGTTGTTTTTATTGGAAATAAAGGTGGTAAGCCATGGCATTCTGGCTATCGGTGGAACGATAAGCCTGATACTGGGGTCGCTTATGTTGATAGACGCTGACGTGCCGGCGATGAGGATTTCGCTTTCGGTGATCATTCCCACGGTCATTTTCACCGTGGCTTTTTTCCTGTTCGTTCTTTATTTCGCGATAAAGGCCCAGAAGCGCAAGGTGGTCACAGGGAAAGCGGGGATCGTAGGGGAGATCGGCGAGGTGAAATCGATGGAAGGCGGGCGGGGCACGGTGTTCGTGCACGGCGAATACTGGAAGGCGGAATCGTCGACGCCGGATCTGCCTGCGGGAACGAAAGTGAGGGTGACCGGCATAGAGGGAATGACGTTGAAAGTCGAAAAAGCATGATATTCAAAGGAGGACAGAATGGTTGAAGGATTATACGGCTTGATTGTCATAATCGCTTTGGCGGTTTTTATTTTGGGCCAGGCGGTCAGAGTGTTGCGCGAATACGAACGAGGGGTCGTATTCAGGCTGGGGAGATTGATCGGCGCCAAGGGGCCCGGGTTGATACTTCTGATCCCGATAGTCGATAAGATGGTCAAGGTGTCTTTGCGGACGGTGCCTATGGATGTGCCGCCGCAGGATATCATAACTCGTGACAACGTTTCGGTGAAAGTGAACGCGGTGGCCTATTTCAGGGTTATGGATGCCAATCAGGCGATCGTGGATGTCGAGGATTATATCTATGCCACATCGCAGATATGCCAGACCACACTCCGTTCGGTGCTTGGTCAGGTCGAACTCGATGATCTGCTTTCCAACCGCGAAAAAATAAATCAAGAACTGCAGAAAATAATCGACAGCCAGACCGAGCCCTGGGGGGTCAAGGTGAGCGTGGTCGAGGTCAAGAACGTGGATTTGCCACAAGAGATGCAGCGGGCGATAGCGCGCCAGGCGGAGGCCGAACGCGAACGCCGGGCCAAGGTAATCCATGCCGACGGCGAACTTCAGGCGGCCGAGAAGATCAATCAAGCGGCCCAGATACTGGCGCAGACCCCGGTCGGTGTACAACTTCGCTACCTGCAGACCCTGGTGGAGGTTTCCAGCGAGAAGAATTCGACCACGATTTTCCCGGTGCCGATAGATCTGTTCAAGCCGTTTCTGGAGAAGCCGGGGAAATAGGCGATTCGGCCATTTGAAGTGATTCGTCATCATAATATAAATGCTATTTAATGTTCGATGCCTTATACCCTTTGGGAAATTGCTGAAAGCAATGAAATAAGGGGTATTAGATAGTGGAGCGTTCTCAATTTGAGAATTTAGGTTCTCAAAATGAGAATTATTGATGGCCTTAAAGTATGATTTGGCATAACATTGGATTCTTGGTTCAGCGAAAATCGAGCGGGTGTGAAGGAGACGATTTTACTCAATAAATGAGTTTTGCGCACTACCGCCCTGATTAAAATAAAGAAGATTGACCCGATCATTAACTTGTTATCATGAGCTCTTATTCTGACAACCGGCATGCGTGGGATCAGGCCAAGGCCTTACCGTTTCGTCTGCCTTATGTTATTATACATTCGAGGATTTTACACCTTGATGATTTTTCGCAGCGCCCCTATATTGAATCACGATGGAGCAGGAAAAGACGAGAAAAACGGTCGCCACCAACCGCAAAGCCCGCCACGATTACGAGATAGTGGACGCGATTGAGGCCGGTATCGAGCTGGTGGGAAGCGAGGTAAAATCGCTGCGCCAGGCCAAAGTGTCGTTCAAAGATTCGTTCGCGCAGATAACCAAAGGCGAATTGATTCTGCACAACCTGCATATAGCACCCTACGATAAGGCCTCGCACTACGCGCACGACCCGGAACGCAAAAGACGGCTGCTAGTTCACAGGATTCAGATACGAAGGTTGCAGGCGGCGACCGAACAGGACGGAATGACGCTGGTACCGCTTTCGATTTATTTCAAAGGGCCGTACGCCAAAGTGGAATTGGCGGTCGCCCGTGGGAAACGCAAATACGACAAGCGGGCGGCAATCGCCCGCCGCGAGGCCGATTTGCATATCCGCCGGGCTTTCCGAGGAAAATCATGAACATCACGATGGACGACGAGTACAAATGAACATGCCCCGCGCGACGATCAGAACGAAATCGATGGCGGCGGTCGCTTTGATTCTGACGCTGTTGTTCGCAGGGTCGGGTGCCGCCGAGGAGGCGAAAAAAATCAAGGCTTACTGGAGTCAGCGGAACCGAAGAGCAGACATTCGGTATCTGACAAAAAACGGTACGGATTATATCTCGCTTAAATCTTTGGCCGATTTTTTGGGGGCCGAATACTCAGCCAAACTCAAAACCGGCAAATGCGTCCTCACGACAAGCGACAGAATTATCACGTTCACCCAGTATTCGCCTTACGTAATCGCCGGAGACAAAAGCTATAATCTCGTGCATGACGTCGTTTCCCATGGGGGGGAATTTTACTCACCAAGCAAAAGCACGATTGAGTTGCTGGGCAGATTCCTCAATCTCGAATTCGACCTTGATGTAATGAAAAGCACGTTGAGCGTATATCCCACGAACTACAACGTGCTCGATTTGGTCTCACAGGCCAAAATCAACGGCTTGCTGATAGAGATATTTTTAAGCAAGATGTTGAAATATGAAATATCGAAGACGATAGATTCATGGCTGATTATCACGATCCATGAGGGCAAATTAAATCCCGATCATTTCACCGGGGGCAGGCGATCCCGGGAAGTGCTCGAAACCAAGGCTTATCAATTCGACAATTCGGCTCAACTATCGATAAGACTGAGTGCGCGTGAGTTCAATGTCGTCGATCGCTATAAAGACGATCCCCCGCGAATCCAGCTGTCGATCAAAGCCAATGAATTCAGCGACACCATCCTGGCCTACAGCGAAAGTAACCTTTCCGCGGAAACTCCCGCGCCGGCGGATAGTCTTATCGACGTGATAGTGATCGATCCCGGCCACGGCGGCGATGACGAGGGTGCGGTCGGCCGCTCAGGTCTGCTGGAGAAAGATGTCGTGCTCGATATATCCAAACGATTGGCGGCCAGACTGCGCGAGTCCGGATTCGAAGTCGTCATGACCCGCGACGACGATCGTTTCGTATCATTGGCCGACAGAGCGAATATCGCCAATGAAGCCGGCGCCGACCTGTTCATTTCTATCCATTGCAATGCCGCCGAGAACAAATCGGCCCGCGGCAGTATAGTATTTTTCCTGGCCGATGCGAAGACCGATCAGGCGCGGGCGGCTGCCGCTCTCGAAAACGAAGTCTTCAAATTCGAAACCACGGCCAACGTGCCCAATAAATCGGATATCGGTTTCATACTTTCGGACATGATTCAAACTGAACACCTTAAAGAATCCGCCGAATTGGCTCAACTGATTCACGAAAATCTGCGAAACGTGAGGAATCTCGAAAGGCGCGGTATCGACCAGGCCGGCTTTATAGTCTTAAACAAGGCGTTCGTGCCGTCGGTGCTGGTGGAAACCGCATTTATCACCAATAAAAAAGACGAGGAATTGCTCCGCAGCGACAAATTCCGCGAGGCATTCGCCGAAGAAATCGCTCGGGCGGTGGCGACGTTCAAGGCCGAATTCGATGCGCGTTGAGATGATATCGACTGCGGATTCAAAGCCGACATCAACCGGAAAAATCTCCGGAAGCCATCGCAACCGGCCGATCGGGATATTCGATTCGGGGGTGGGCGGCCTTACCGTAGTAAAAGAGATATTCAACCAACTTCCGCGGGAACAGGTTATTTATTTCGGCGACACCGGCCGTTTCCCCTACGGCATAAGATCCGCGGACGTGATCCGGAGGTTTTCAAGGCAAAACGTCAATTTCCTGCTCGAGCAGGGAGTCAAGATGGTGGTGGTAGCCTGCAATACCGCCTCGGCACATGCGCTTGACTATATAAGGCAGATATACAATATCCCCATGGTAGGCGTAATCGAGCCCGGGGCAAAGGCAGCGGTCAAGGCCACGGTCAATCGTCGGGTCGGGGTGATAGGCACCGAAGGAACAATCGCCTCGCAATCTTACGCGAGGGCGTTGAAAAGTCTGGATTACGGGCTCAATATCCATGGTCTGGCCTGCCCGTTGTTCGTGTCGCTTGTCGAAAGCGGATATATCGAGAAGCAGGCTTCGTATTTAATCGCCGAGGACTATCTTTCCGAATTGAAGAAAAAGAAGATCGACACGCTGGTTCTCGGATGCACTCACTACCCGCCGCTTAAAAAGGTAATCGGAAAAGTGATGGGGCCGAACGTCAAGCTGATAGATTCGGCCGACGAGACCGCCCGGGCGGTGAAGGATATATTGCGGGATTCGGGAATGACGGCTACGCGCAAGACCGCACCGGTCCATCGCTTTTATGTGTCCGATACACCAGAACGACTCAAGCGGATGGCCAGGATTTTTCTTAATCGCGCGATCGGCAAAGTGAGCAAGATCGATATCGATCTCTATTGAACAATGGGCACGGCAAGATTCAAAATCATTATTGCCACCAACAATCGGGACAAGCTGGCGGAAATAAAGGGTATACTCGAAAAGGCGGATATCGAGGTGCTGGGGGCGGCGGATTTTCCCGATTTCCCCGAGGCGGAAGAGACCGGCGAGACTTTGGCCGAAAACGCATTGCAGAAGGCCCGAGCTGTCTGGAAGAAATATCGAATTCCCTGTCTGGCCGATGACACCGGTCTGGAGGTAGATTACCTTGACGGCGAGCCCGGGGTATATTCCTCGCGTTATGCCGGCCCCGAGGCCACCTATGACGATAACTGCGAAAAGCTGCTTGCCGATCTCGAAGGTGTGCCGCGTAGCTCGAGAAAGGCAAGGTTCCGCACGGTGATGGCGTTTATCGACGGCGGCGGCAGAGAGCATCTGGCAGAGGGTTCGATAGAGGGAGCAATCCTCGAGCGGCGGCAGGGAAAGAACGGTTTCGGTTACGACCCGATTTTTTTCGTGCCTGCCGCGAACATGACGTTGGCCGAGATGACCGCCGAGCAAAAGAACTCGATCAGCCATCGGCGGCGGGCACTGGATAAGATAATCCCCGTTATCAAAGGCTATTTCCTTAGTCGTTCAGACTCATCGGGCAACATGAGACTTTGATTATCGAAACCACTGAACGGCGGGTCGGTATAGAAACCCCATTGATAAAGCCGCATACAGAATCGGAATCTCGGTTCGATCTTAAAAGCAAACGTTCAAACGAATAGCCGCGCGGCGGAGTGCGATCGTTCAAAATAACCCGGAAAGCGGGCGATTAATCCCGATGACCGAGTGCATTCCAGTCAGTCATGGCGGCACCGCCTTAGGCGAAGCGAATACGGCCGGGATAAAAAACGCTTATAAAAAAAACGAAGGGTGAAACTTATGCTTAGGTAGAGGGGGGCTGGAACTACCTAAACGAGGAGGTTTCACCCTTGCAAATCAATTATAATTAAGTGACAGAAGTTGTCAAGACTTTATTTGTCGATTTTTTTCAAAGCCCGATTTGAGGCATCTGCCCGATCAATAGCCGAGCCAGTAATTCAGCTTGACCAGGAAAATGCTTTCGGCATCGAGTTCAAAAAGCCGCCTTATATCCCGGGTCGGGGCCAGCATTCCCGATAGATTTTCGTATAGGCTTCGGCCCTGGGTAAATACGATATAAATCGTAGAACCGGGGGAATACTCCCAGGTGAATACGGCGTTGACAATGAAAGAATGGGTGCGGAAATCGGGATTCCCTTGATAGGGGGCTGGCAATTGTTCGAATGCGGCGGGATTCACCAGCCTGACGAAATCGTTATAGGCGCCCGCGGCCAGCAGTATCTGGCTATAAACCTCGACATTAGCTTTTTTATTGAACGTGATAAGAGTCCTGAGGTTAAGGTCGATCATCTCGGTTTTAAGCCTGGCGAAGATGTAACTTTGGCCGGTGCTGTCGCTTTGGGTATCGACCCAGCGATATTGATCCCAGGTGCGCTCATAGGAGGGGCCTGTGGTCACTGAGATGTTGTCATCTGGTTTGAAAGTCAGGGAATTGCCGCTTGAGAAATATCGGCCGTGGCGATATCTGCCGTTGGAGAACCAAGTGGAATAAGCGAGCTTTTTCGAATAATCGGAATCCACCGAGCCCCAGAAGCTCCAGTCTCTCGGTATCATGTAGAGCGGGCCGCCCCGTGTCTCGCGATCGTCGAAACGTTGACCGTTCATTTCGATGCCGCCGCCGCTGCCCCAGTTATTGGCCCAAAGCATCCAGAAATTGTAATTGCCGCCGAAATTCAAGCGGTCGCCGTCGCCGTTGAATCCGGTCCAATAGTTAAAGTTGTTATACAGCTCTTTGATTATACGGGAGTCGGCGATAATTCTGTATTGCAGCCAGCCCCAACCGCCCTGATAATCGCTCCTCCGTATGTAGCCGAGCCGATTCAAGTCCAGATTTTCCGATTCTTTCTCCACGCCCACCGACCAGCGGAAATGCTTGCCGGAATTTTTCATGAAGCCGGTGTTGAATCCCCAGCCGCCGGTTTCGTTTTTCGAGCCGACGGCTTGAAACCCCCAGGAATACGCGCGGTTCTTGAAAGAATATGTCCAATCCACGCCGCCGGTATAAACGGGGACGGCTCTGCGCTGGTTAACTCCAGTTGACATAATTCCGATGGAGGATCCGCCGTCGAATTCCCTTTTCAGACGAATGACGTTATAGTTCGCCGGATTTTCAACCACGGCGGTTTTGGCGATTCCGGAGTTGTCGACATAGCGAATTTTCTCCTCGGCGGTGACCGCGTTTATGGCTCCGAAAATCCAGCCCTCGGGTGATTTGCCGACCGCCTTAACCGCCGCCAAGATGGTGGTCGTTTTCGGATAATCGAAAATGTAGGCGGCGTCTTGTGGATAATCGCGCGGTGCCCTTCCGATTCTTCGCGAATAAAAAAGGTCGAAATCGGTATCGAAATATTTGTTCCCCTCGATAAAAAACGGCCTCTTCTCGGGGAAGAAGGTCTCATAAGTGGTGAGATTGAGCACCGCCGGGTCGACCTCGACTTGTCCGAAATCGGGATTGATGGCGGCGTCAATAGTCATATTGAAGCGGCGGGTGAAGCTGTATTTCAGATCGAGACCGCTGTTCGCCGTGTAGGCTCGGCCGTCGGGATTGCCCGGTCGGCGCGGTTCCATCCGCGCGCTGGAAACGGCATAGGGGAGAATTTCGAGTCGGCCGCCCCCGTCATGGACTTTGATTCCGGCCAGATGCCCTAATTTGGAGATGAAACCTTGCTGTTCCGGCAAAATCGGCGCCCACAAGGCGGTCTCGTTTTTCCGTCTGATTATACGAACGAAATTTATACCCCACGTTTGTTCCTGATCGCTTTTATTGAAACGCAGGCAGGAGAAAGGGATTTTGAATTCGGCCGTCCAGCCGAAATCGGTTAATCTTGCCTCGGCCTGCCAGACCGCATTCCAATCTAAATCAGCCTCGCCGTCTTTGTAACGGTAATCGTCTTCCTGGATTCCGGCGGCGTTGACCACGAACGTGTATCCCGTCCGATGGTCGTGATACGAATCGATGTCGACCTCCACGAAGTCCGAATTGCCGTCGGAATCTCTTTTGCATATTCGATGAATGATTTTGTCCGGTTCGGAGTCGTAACAGGTGAATGCCACATATATCGCCTGATCATCGTAGACCAATCTGGCCTCGGTCGGTTCGGTCGCCGGTTTTCCGGGATCTGGGCGGCGCTGAATGAAACTGTCGGCGGCGGGAATCGCCTGCCATATTTCCGGCTCGAGGAAACCATCGATAACCGGAGCTTTGTCGATATAGGCGGCGGTATAGGTGCGCACCGCCGGAATTTCATCAGCGGCCAGGATTCCGGCCGGTACGAGCAAACAAACCAAAATCGGAATTAGTGATCTCATAAACGATTTAATTGCCAAACTGCCGCAGGAGAATTCTGCTGCTTAACCTACCTGGCGGGAAATACGAAACGGTGCGGATAAAAGTTGCAGATTTAATGAATCAGGCGAAAATATCTATCAAAAAGCGATGGATGCCGGCGGCGGTTTTAAGTGTTTCGAGATTGGCGGAGATCGCATGACCGGCGATCAACATATCGATCTGAGCGTCGAGCGTATCATCGGCGCCTCGATTGATTTCATAGGCGGCCGCGTTGAAGCGATCGAGATCGGTTATTATGCCGTTTAGTCCTATCGAGTAGATATTCACGAACGCCCCCGGTTTCAGGCTGTTATTTATATTATCGGCATGATACGACGGCAAATTTAATATTTACCGAGTCCGCTGGAATCATATTCCGGCGGAATCGATTGATCGGCGGGGCGCAAAGCAGCAGGCCTTTATAGTCGTTTGGGCGGCTGTTATCGGCGGCGTATAAACTTATTATTCCGCGCAACATCAGCGAACGGTGACGTCACGACCGATTAATCACGGCGAAACAAATGCCGACACAAATAAATACACCGCCTGATATATGGAAAACAAGGCGCCGGGTCGAATGCGTCGCGGAACCTCACGAGGGTTCGGCCTGCCGAAACCGGTTCAGGGGGGTGTTGAAGTGCCCCGAGGCGAGATATGATCAAAACGACGGAACAAGACAAGCTGACCGACCATGAAATCGATCGCCTGCATGATTTCGTGGCGATCCTGACTCATGATCTGCAGGCTCCGCTGGCCAGTGTCAAAGGGCTGCTTAAACTGGTGGTGTCGGGTAGATTCGACATAAATAATCAGCATCACCGCAATCTGGCCGGCAGCGCCGAAAGGGCGATTATGCGCGCCGAGAGCATTATCAACGATCTACTTGAGGCCGGCAGGGCGGAAAGTATAGGAATAGCGGCCGATCTCGCCGATTATGATTTGGGAGTTCTCCTTAATGATTGTATCGAGATGATAAAGGCGAGCGCGAATGATTATGGAGTGGAGATACGTCCACCGCAATTGTCTTCGGCCGTTTGTGCAAGAGTGGATAAAAGGCTTTTTTTAAGAGTGGTCGATAATCTCTTGTTCAACGCTTTGAAAAATTCCCCGCCCGGGTTGCCGGTCGAGATTTCGGTTTCGCCAAGCGGCGGCAGGGCGATCGTTTCAGTGTCCGATCGGGGGTCAGGATTCTCGGAGAACGATGCGTCGGGCCTGTTCGAGAAATACCGACAGCTCGAATTGAGGCGCGAGAATAAATATCGCGGCACGGGGATCGGGCTGTATTTTTGCAGACTGGCGGCCGAGGCGATGGGGGGCAAAATCTGGGCCGAAAGCCGTGTCGGTGGAGGAGCTATTTTCCATTTTGCGGTAAAAACGGCCGGGAGGGAAACATGCAGTTCGAATCCGAGTCTTATTTGAAAACGGGAAGCAATGAATTACGGATTCTCGAGTATCGGGTGGCCGGCAAATGTTTCGGCATAAATATACTAAAAGTGCAAAAGATCGTGGCTCAACCGGAGTGCCTGACCAGCACTTTGAGCAGCCGCCCATTCATAGCCGGCATGTTCCGCGATAACGGTTCGATAATTCCATTGATAGATCTGGCGCAATTTTTGGGGTTCGACCGGCGTACCGGAAATGAAATTTTCGGTAAGATAATCGTCACCGAATTTTTCGGCATATTGAACGCTTTCCGCGTCGATTCGGTGGAGTGGATTCATCATTTTCACTGGCAGGACGTGATCGACGCCGCCAGCGTGATGAAAACAATCGAACAGAAATATATAATCGGAATAGTCAAACCGGACGGTGAGCGGTTGGTGCCGATGCTCGATTACGAATCGATCATATTGGATATCTGCCCCGAACTCGGATTGCGGGAACGCAGCCGGGTGAAGACGGAAAATTATGTGGGGCAAGGCAAGAAAATCCTGATCGCCGAGGACTCGCCATCGGTGAGAAATATGCTGGCGGCCGAACTGACTGACCTCGGTTTCGATGTCGTTTTGGCCGGCGACGGCACACAGGCGTGGGATAAGTTGAAGACCGAAAACGATATCGATTTGCTGGTTTCCGACGTCGAAATGCCTCGTATGGACGGGCTGGCGCTTACCTGCGCGATCAGAAACGACGCAACGCTGAAGGATCTGCCGGTGATAGTCTATTCCTCCATCGGCGACGCCGGAATGAAAAACCGCGTGGAGTTTCTGAAAGCCAACGCCCATATCACAAAACTCAGTTTTGAGGAGCTGTTCGATTCTATCTGCCGTATGGTAAGGTACGGCAAGGCGACGACGGTTGATGCGACCGTATCATAACCGGAATTGAAATTGCGTCCCTGCTGCGGCCGACGAATAAGGGCGCGTGTCATGGATACCGCGGTCTTTTTACCCCGTTTTGTATTCGCATTATAATCCCGTTGTTTCAGGTTGACAATTTCCATTGCCTATGACTACTTTGGCAGAAAACGGGGCAGGAGGTAAGAATTCGATGGATGATTCCGGCGCGGCCGTTTCCGGGTTCGGCAAGAAAGCGGCGTTGATAGCCGCGGCACTGAGCGCTTTTCTGGGCACGTTCATGGGGTCATCGGTGAACATAGCCCTGCCCACGATCGGCCGGCAGTTCGATATGAATCCTTTATCTTTGAGCTGGGTCCAGACTTCGTATTTGCTGACGGCGGCGATTTTTCTGATTCCGTTCGGCCGTTTGGCCGATATGTTCGGCAGGCGGCGGGTGTTTTTGCGCGGGATAATTTTATACACGGTGATATCCTGCTTTATCGCATTGTCGTTTTCGGGGTTGATGGTGATATTGGGTCGAATGGCGCAAGGAGTAGCCTCGGCCATGATATTCGCCACCGGCACGGCGATCTTGATGGATGTCTATTTGCCCGGGGAGAGGGGCAAGGCGCTCGGCATAACGGTTGGGGCGGTTTATCTGGGACTATCGCTCGGGCCGATTATCGGAGGCGCCATCACCCAGCAATTCGGCTGGAGGTGGATTTTTTGGTTGAATTTACCTCTCGGGTTGGTAGTGACGATTTTCCTGTTGAAGGGTCTGCCGGAAGAAGCGAAACCGGCCGGGGTGGAGAAGTTCGATTTGATAGGCTCGCTTGCTCTGGCGGTCAGTTTATGTTCGCTCATCTATGGCATGACCAAAATCCCCTCGGGGGCGGGATTCGTGGTAACCGGAATCGGGCTGCTTTCGTTCGGTTTATTTATACGCCAGGAGAATCGGGCGGAGTCGCCGTTGATCAGTCTCGATCTATTCCGCGGCAATCGGGTGTTCGCTTTTTCCAACCTCGCCGCTTTGATCAATTACAGCACCACCGCCGGCGTGAGTTTTTTGATGAGCCTGTATCTTCAATATAATAAGGGGTTGTCTCCGCGAAACGCCGGATTGGTGATGATATCGCAGCCGGTGGTGCAGACCCTGTTCGCTCCATACGCCGGCCGGTTGTCCGATAGGATAGAACCGCGTCTGGTAGCCTCCTCGGGGATGCTGGTCACTTTGATCGGGCTTTTATCATTGACCTTTCTCGGGCAATCGACGCCATGGTGGTTCATTATATTTTGCCTTTGTCTTCTCGGACTGGGGATCGCCTTATTTTCCTCGCCGAATACCAATGCGGTGATGAGTTCGGTCGATCGGCGCAGCTACGGTATCGCCAGCGCGATAGTCGGATCGATGCGGCTGATCGGGCAGATGTCGAGCATGGCGATCGTGATGTTGATATTCGCGGTGATATTCGGCAAGGCGAAGATGACTCCGGAACATTATTCGTATCTGGTCAAGAGCGCCCGAATAGCTTTCGCCGTTTTCGCCGGTCTTTGTATCGGCGGCGTTTTCGCCTCGCTGGCGAGGGGGAACCTGGGCGACAGGGCGACGGCTTGAAATCCGCCGCCGCGGATTCGAGGGGCTGACCGCTGGGGACAATATCTATTGTAACTTATCGTATTCGACGACAATAAAACTGTCGAGCGATCGGCTGCTATGCCGCCTCCAATATATCCGGAGAAATTGTCGGCAATCAGCTTTTCGTGCAATCGGACATACGGGCGATCATAAGGATCGCTCCGGCCTGCTCGCCGCCTGGTGGATAGTAGGTCGCATCTTTGGCTATTAAGCAATTTTCGACATTTGCACGGCAATTCTTAAGGGAAATGGCTGCGCCTCCCATGCCGCGGTAATTGTTGCTCATGTTCGATTTGACGATTGTCAGGAAGGAATTATCGGCGTGGATTGCGCCGCCGAGCCGCTCCGGGACGGAATTATAACGTAAATCGCAATAGGCGATCGACAACGGCGTCGATTGCAATGGATCGCTCCACCGCCGCTATAGACCTACTGGATATAGTTCCGTCCCCATTCGAAGATGCAATAATTCAGATGACCGCTGTCGGCGGAGTAAAAATGAAGGCCGTTCCGGCCGACCGCGCCGTCGGCCGCCGTCAATAAGATCGAATCCTGGACGCTTCCATGCGCGATCAACTGGGCGCTTGAATCGATAGTGAATCTATAATGTCCGGCGAATATAATACGGCAACCGGCCTCTATAATCAATGAGGTATCACGGGGCACGCGTATATCGCCGACGATGATGTAGGGGCTGTCGAGCCGATTCCATACGCCGCATATATCACCGGCAACGTCAGCAGCCGAACCCTGGGATGGAATCGCCAGTGCATATATTAGACCGAATGTCGGAATCGCTATATTGATTGTAATGATTCATGGCTTGGCCTTTCCGCCTGTTAAACTACGCAGATAAATACAATGAAATTCCTCCCGGAGTAAAGGTATGCGCTATCGTATGAAAATAAATTAGTATTGCAATAGACAAGTGTCAAGTATATTTTCCATCTCCACAAATTGAAAGCTTCAATTATCAATGCGATTTGCATTGCTTTTTGCCCGGCAACGGCTATTGGGAGGTGGAAAATGGCGTTGCCTTACGACCCGGCCGTTGAAATACCCGGTATAATTTTTACCGAATCGGGTCTTTATCAGGAATTTATCGATCCGCGGCGGACCGACCCACGGTTGCGGGCGTTGTTTCTCGAACTCGGACTTTTCGCCGCAATCCATGGAATGAAATTACGACCGACCCAGATTTTCCGGAGCCGGCAATCTCAAATCGCCATATACGGCCAGGACAAACCGAGTGGGCATAGGGAACTGCCGGCCCGGGCGATCGATATTTCGATTCGTAATCTGCAGGCGGTTTTTTTGGTCAAGTTGCTCAATCATTTTGCAACCTATCTTAAAATGGGTCCCTATTACAACCTTATCCTCCACGATGTGGGCGGCGGCGCCCATCTGCATCTTCAGGTTCCCCGGTCGGCGCATAATCTGGCCGCCGATGATATGAATTCGATCCCGAGCTAACGGCAATACATATATCGAGTTCGCCGATTCCCCTTGACCGATTGCCGGCGGCGGTCTAAAATCATCTTAAACCGGCGGGCGCTCTCAGTGTCAAAACTATCGAGAAAAGATGAGATGGAGGAAATCAAGGGGTTCATAGCGGGAGATGACAAAGCTTTTGGAGAACTGGTCAATCGTTACAAAGAAAGGATTTACGCCGTGGTGCTGCGGATGGTGGGCAACCGAGAAGACGCCAAAGATATAGCTCAAGACGCTTTCGTGCGGGCTTATCGCAATCGGCAGTCGTTCCGTGCGGAATCGGGCTTTTACACCTGGGTTTACCGTATCGCGGTGAATCTGGCGATAAATTTCCTCAACCGAAACCAGGAACGTTCGGCTTATTCGCTCGATGATCCGAAGCTCAAAGAGCAGCCGGGTGAATCGCGAGAACAGAAAATCGTCACCGATGAATTGCGGCGGGCGATCGATAAAGCGATAGGAGCGTTACCGGCGCGCCAGAGGGCGGTATTCGTGCTGCGCCAATATGAGGATAAAAGCAACGACGAAATAGCCTCGCTGCTTTCGATAACCGAAGGGGCTGTAAAGGCCAACTATTTTCAGGCGATACAAAAACTCAGAGTATCTCTGGGACAATACCTGAAAGAAGGGAGCCTGGTGTCATGAATTGCCGCGCGTTCAAGGAACATCTCGACGATTTCGTCCGAGGCAGAGCGGCCGAACATATTTCGAGCGCACTGAAAACCCATCTGCACGATTGCCGTGATTGCCGAACCGAATACGAGACTCACGCGGCGCTGCTGGCGCTTTTGGATAAGCAGGCGGATTTCCAGTTAGGGCCGGGCGAGCTGGACGATTTCGTGCCCGCGGTTTTGAATAATATCGATGTTAAGAAAGCTTATCGGGCATGGTTTTACCGCCTGGCGCCTGCGGTGGCGGTCGCGGTCGTGCTGTTAGTTTTCGTTTTCGGACGGAACCCCAAAAATGAACTGTCTCGACAGAACGGCGGGATCGTTGAGTATGCCGAATCGCTGAAAATGTATTCGAGCTTGATCGCCGCCGTTTTCGGAAACGGAATGGCGCAGGAAATCGAAACCGCTGAACAGGAATTGGAAAGCCAGGGCGGATTTTTCACGATCGGCTACGAAGATTTGATACTAAGCATGGGTGACGAAGATCTTAAAAAATTGGAAAGCAAACTCGAAGAACTGAAGAATGACAAGGGGTGAAGAGATGCGAACTATTTTGAAACTTATATCGGTGATGACCATTCTATTATCGATTGGGCCGCCGGTTATGGCCCAAGGGCCGCCGGGTACGCCCGGGCCGCCGGAAGGTAGAATGCGGGAAAGAGTCCGGGAGAGAATCAAGACGATAAAAGTCTGGAAGTTGACCGAAGAACTCAAACTTTCGCAGGAGCAATCCGAAAAATTCTTTCCGATTTACAACCGCTTTTTCAATCGGCGGGAGGAAATAGAACAGGAAAAACGAAGAGTCATGGAGCAACTCGATGAGTTGACCGCCGCGGAAAAACCGAATGAAGCCGAAATAAGCAAGTGCCTGGACAAAATCGACGGCATGGATCAGGAAATTCAGCAGCTTAAGGTTAAGTTCCGTGCGGACCTGAAAAATATATTGACCGCAAGGCAGATAGGCAGGCTTTACCTGTTCGAGGTTCGGTTCATGCAGCAGATGCAGGAGATCATGCGCGATATCCGCAGGGAAACCAAGGCGCCGCATTTCGGCAGAGAGCCGGGCGAATAATCAAGAAAACGACAGGAGGATTGAATGAAATACGTAACCGCAATTTTAATCGCAATCATGACCATAGGCACGGTCTCCGCAGCCGCCCAATGCAGGATTCTGGCCCTTGCCGATGAGATTGGGCTGACCGACCAGCAAAGGGAACAAATGGAAAAAAGCCTGACTGCCGAAATGCGGGAAAGGATCCAACTCAAGGCCGATCTGGAAAAGGCCAAACTTGACCTTAGGGAAATAATGCAGGCCGATAAGATCGACAAGGCGGCAGCCCTGAAAAAGAGCGAGCAGATTTCGGCGATAAAAGCTGAAATGGCCAGAAAAAGACTCGCCGGCAATATAGATCGGCTGGGGATGTTGAATGCCGAACAGCGGGCAAAGTTCGAAAAAATCAAAGGCGATAGGATGGAGCGTAAAGCCAGGATGCGCGATCGTGATTGCCCCGGCGAGGGCCGTGGATTTGGCATGGGCAGGGGCAATTGCGACAGACCTTTTTGCCGTGGCGCAAGATAAGACTTAAAAACGACGAATAACCGCATTATCCGCACACCTACCTGAAAAAACCCCGGTTTCGGCCGGGGTTTTTGATTTGCCCGATCGATCGGCTTATTCATGATCGATTATTTCAAGGTATTCGCGACGCCCATTCATTTAAAAGGCCGCCGCTTTCATTTTTGAATTTTGTCCGCTTCCTTGGTTCCCCCCAGTGTGAATCGGCGGAATTCGATAAGTTTCATTATAACCGTCCTCACGATCGAAATTTGAATTTCAAAGCCGTTTAACCGACCGGAAAACGGCCAAAATTATCTTGACTTTAATGCGGTTAATGGGCAAATTCTTGAAATATTTCGGGGGGTGGATTGTATTATTGAACGCAGGGTCGGGGAAAATCAAGAGGGATCGTAAGAAAAGGAAAGATCGCCCTGCGGATTACGGGACTATTTTGAATCAAAGATATAAATAATTTCAGGAGGTTTGCAGGATGAGATTTTTAAGGCTGACAGGCCTTGCCGCGATCATAGCCCTGTTGCTTTCGGCGCCGCTGCTGTTTTCGGGGACCACCGGTAAAATAAGCGGGGTGGTCACCGATAATCAAACCAAGCTTCCGGTGCCCGGTGCTCGGGTGATGATTCAGGGAACCTCGATGGGTGCGTTGGTCAGCCCGATCGATGGTTCTTATGTGATTCTTAACGTTCCTCCGGGGGTTTATACATTAGTATCCGATTGTATCGGTTACAAGAAAACGACTGTGACCAACGTGATGGTTAACGCCGATGTCACCACGGAACAGGATTTCAAATTGGTATCCGAGGCATTGCCCGGCGACAGTGTGGTGGTGGTCGGCACCAGACCGGAAATCGACAAATTCGAGGTCAGCACGGTCGAGAGAATCAGTGCCGACAAAATCAAGGCGTTGCCGGTGACCAATATCGAGGGCGTGATCAAAACCCAGACCGGATTCGTGTCGCAGGGCGGCGCGCTCCATGTCAGGGGATCGCGCGCCGGCGAGATCGGGCTTGTCGATGACGGCGTCCTGATCAAAGACCATCTGGGCGGCTACGGCAGCGTCAAGATCGGCGGCAACGACGCCACCCCGATCGCCCGCTTGTCGATGAATTTTTCGGCATCGGACGTCGAAGATCTGGCGATCATGAAAGGGAATTATTCTGCCGAATACGGCAACGCAGCCGGCGGCATTATCGCCACTCAGCGCAAAGAAGGTTCCAACCGGATCACCACGTTCGGCGCCGGTTATCTGACCGATGATCTGGGCGACCGCAGCCTCAATAAATATTCTTTCAATCAAGATCGACTGGAGATGAACATAAGCGGTCCGTTGCCGCTTTTGGCGACCGATATTTTCCCGGCGCTGGGACTCAAATGGCCCGGTGAAAACATGTCGTACTATGCGAGTTTCAATGTCGACAAGTATGACGGTTTCGTCGATTACAACGATTTTCCCTCGACGAGATCCAAAATAAGCTACGGCCACGAAAGTTTTCTCGGCATGGAGATACCCAACCGCCGGGTTAACAAATACAACGGCCTGGCCAAATTAACCTGGAAGATGGATGCCAACTCCCGTTACAAGTTGAACCTTCGCTATAGCAAGGATTGGGATAGGGCTCGATCGTTCACTTGGGCCTATCTATACAATCCGCAGAATGCGACGGTGCTGAAATCCTCCACCGAGGTCGGTTCGATAGGATTGCAGTTCAGCCCGCCGTTCCTCAAAGATTCGTATGGCGAAATTCTTTACAGCGAAGTGGTTCAGACTTACGAGAGGCGGCCCGGGAATTTATCGCCCAGCAATTTCTACGTTCCGATAGAGCAGTATGGCTGGGAGTTTTACTGGGATGCCAACGACAACGGTCGCTGGGACGCCGCCGAACCGTATACCGATTTGAATCAAAACGGCGAATGGGATCCTGGCGAGCCATTCCAGGATCTGAACGGCAACGGTCTTCGCGACGAAGCGGAATATATTTTCTATGACGTCAATTATGTGGATGTCAACGGAAACGGAATCTACGACGACGGCGATTCGACCTATTATTTCGTCGACTCCTCCCGGGTGCGCCACGGTAACGGCGTTTACGACCCGCAACTCGGCTATCAGTATAATATCGATCTGCCCGAACCTTACGTGGACGGCGATTCGAGCCTGGGCGAACCCTTCGTCGATTTGAACGGCAACGGTCGATTCGACCTCGGGATCGACAGGTGGGAGCCGACCAACGATCTGGATCACAACGGCCGCTACACCGGACCGGGCGATCCCTGGTCGGAAGGAATCCCGTATATAGACCGAAATCTGAACGGACGCTATGATGCCCCGAATATGCGCTACGATTTAGGCGAGCAGTTCGACGATATGAACGGCAACGGACGCTGGGACGGATCGGACGATTTCTGGGATTATGGATTCGATCAATGGGCGCAGTATCATTACGATTACACGCGCACCAGAACTCTGAAATTCGATTTGACCAGCCAGGTTACCCGACATCATGGTTTGAAATCGGGTTTCGAATTCAATTTCTATAATATAAAACTCGAAGATCTGCAGTATCCGTATCGCGATTACAACGGCCCGCCGGACGATGGACCTTGGTCGAATATCACCAGGCTGATCGAGTTGAGAGACCTTGACGGCGACAGTATCGCGGATACGGCGATTTACAAGACCTATTCCAAAGGCGTATTCCGTGATTTCTACGTGCGCACACCCAGAGACGGCGCATTCTATATAAAAGACAAGATGGAATTCGGGGAGATGATCGCCGATATCGGTATCCGTTATGAATTTTTCGTTCAGGCACGGGAGGCCAAGGACAGCGCCACTTTGGCCATCGAGGGAACCGATCGCCTGATCATCGATTCCCAGAACAAATGGGCGCCGCGCGTCGGGTTCGCATTCCCCATATCGGACAAAGCGAAACTGATGTTCAACTACGGCCATTTTTACCAGAAGCCGGGGTATTCCAAATATTATCAGCGCGCCACTCAGAACCGAATCGGCGCAGCCCGGTTGATCGGCAATCCCAATCTCGACTACGAAAAGACGATTCTTTACGAGGTCGGCGTTCAATATGCAATCTCTGAGGGATACCGGCTGGATATATCCGGCTATTACAAAGACCAATACGGATTGCTCAACACCGTGCCGGTGGGGTTGTCGAGCGGATCGGCGGAGGTTCATTCCAACGTCGATTATTCGCGGGCGCGCGGCATGGAGCTCGAATTCGAGAAACGTTACGGTCAATTCCTGGCAGGTTCGATCAAATACGAATATACGTTCGCTTTCGGCAAGAGCTCGGACGACCGATCCGACTACTATATCAGATTCCGTCAGGGGAAAATTTCAATCAAGGAAAATCCTCTTGATTGGGATATCAGACACAATATCACTTTCAACGCCACTTTGAACGTAGCCAAAGGTGAACATCCGCGGTTCGGCATATTCAAGCTGCCGGACGATTGGAGTATAAACCTGCTTTGGCTTTACAAGAGCGGCCGTCCGTTCACTCCGGATGCCTCTTATCCGGGCTTGATGCTGACCCGTAATCAGGATCCGCCGGTCAATTCCAAGCGGATGCCGCCGACTTCCTCGGTCGATGTAAGATTCGACAAGAAATTCCAGGTTTATGGAATGAACTACACCGCCTCGGTCTTGATCAATAACGCTTTCGACAACAAAAATATCGATGATGTTTCCGGGGCGACCGGGCTGGCCTACACCAGCATAAGCGACCAAGGCCAGATCAGAACCGGCAACTATATCGATATGGATCCGACGGACTACACGAATGGACGTCAGATCATGATCGGGCTGTCGGTGCAATTTTAATCGACTGTGAGTAAACCTTACATCGATATTGGGAGGTAATGATGATAGAAAAACCTAAGAATAAGTCATGGCGATTATTCGCCGCCGGCGCGTTTTGGGCGGTTATCGCCTTGCTTGTGGTGATGCTGGCGGCTCCCGACGGTTCGGCCAGAGCGATGAGGGATCGCGGCCAGGGGGGATCAGGACCGCTTTTGAAACCGGCGGTGGGACCGAATACTCAATTGCGGGTGCACCGGATATCCAATGTGCAGTTTTCGATAACCAACAAGGGGATTTTCGGCAGTCAGGGGCAGGAGGAGATCGATTCGCTGACCGGTTTGCCCGCCGAGTCGTGTGAATTTCCGGCCGGTTCGAATATCGATTATCTATTTCAGGGATGTCTCTGGATCGGGGCGGTGGTCGAACGGCCGAATACCACGCCCACCGTTTACGATACGCTGGTATCGATCGGCAACGATGGTTGGTGGGGCGATGTTTACGAGATGTTTCCGTCGGCTCCTCCGGGCGGCAATATCCTGATGCTTTCGACCCGGGGATTGCCGCTGGCGGATACGATCGGAAAGCTGCTTTACGACACCGGCAACCGCGATTTCAAGGCGGTGTCCGAGCAGGACTATATCGCAGTTTATTACGACACCAGTTCATCGATTCCGGTCCCCGATCCCAATGACGGCAGGGATCACCGACCGCTCGGCTTACGCATAATTCAGAAGAGCTACTCTTGGTCGTACGAGTATGCGGAAGATTTCATTCTTCTGGATTTCGAAATCACCAACATAGGCGATAAGCCTTTGAGGGACGTGTGGATCGCCCTTTATGTCGATGGTGACGTGCTGCATATGTCGGAAAATCCCTACGGAAGCGAACAAGGGGCGCAGGATGATCTCTGCGGATTCATGCAGGATTACATCTCCCGCAACCAGCGCGATACGACTCAGATATATACAGCCTGGATCGCCGATAACGACGGCCAAACCGTAGGCGGGGCAGGAGCCGCATTCAGCGATCTTTCACCTCGAGGAGTTTCGGGTGTCAGAGTAGTGCGCGGGCCCGGAGATCTCCAATATGGTTTCAACTGGTGGATTTCCAATACGACATCGGCGCTCGATTGGGGGCCGATGTGGCAGTCGAACTATAACCGGCTGAGCTCGTTGTTCGGCGTGCCGGTTTTCCCGGGAGGTGGACTGGGAACCCCCGGTGGCGATCGAGCCAAATATTTCCAGATGTCGAATCATGAGTTCGACTACGATCAGGCATATTCGGCGTTGAACAACGACGGATGGCAGAATCAAGATTGGATTGCGAACAACGCTCAAGAGCCCGCCAATCTGGCCAACGGATATGATACGCGGTATTTGTTCTCGTTCGGCCCGTTCGATTCGATACCGGCCGGCTCGACTCTGCCGTTGACTATCGGCTACATTTGCGGCAATTACCTGCATAACAATCCCGCTAATTACAATAACAATTTGCGCAACGGCACGGGCAATCGCGCCATGATCGACCAGTATTACGCCAATTTGAATTTCCGCGATTTCGCCACCAATGCGCAGTGGGCGGAATGGGTTTTCGACAACCCCGGGCGCGATTCCTGTTATATCGATTCAATCGGTTGGGTGGTCGATGGCAATTATGGCGAGGCCGAGACCACGATCACCGGTGTCGATACCACCATATTCTGGAAGGAAGGCGATGGCTGCCCGGATTTTCAGGGACCGCCTCCGCCGCCATCGCCGCGGCTTCAAGTGCAGGCCGGCAAAGGTTACATGGAATTGACCTGGACCGGCAAAAATATCGGCGGAACCGCGACATCGCCGGGGCCCGAGGAATTCATCGATCCCTTCAGCGGACAGGTCGATTTCGAAGGCTACGGCGTCTATCGTTCTTACGATGGAGTCAATTGGACCAACATACTGAAACTCGACAAGATAGATTGGGTGCCGGTATCGTGGGACAGTCTGCAGGATACCTCGGGGAATTGGAGTTATTTCTGGACCACGAACAAAGAAAAGATATTCCCGATCAGCACGGACAGCGTATTGACGCTGGAACCTGACGCTCATTTCGGTGTGCCGACGGATCCGAGCGTGACCCGTTACTGGATAGCTCACGGCTATAACACCGGACTGGAACCGATTATTTACGATACGACCTACGTGGACGGCGACACGATTATACATTACCGATATCGGGCCGAGGGGTTATCGGAGTCGCGCGGCGTTTATTATGCCGTAACTTCGTTCGATTTCGGCAATCCGCAAACCGATCTTTCCCCGATCGAATCTGCCAAGTCGATCAACGCTACTTTGATCTACCCGATCGAGAAAAACGATCCGATCATGGTCTATCCCAATCCCTATAAACTTCCCAAGGTGGGAAACAGCCTCTATGAGGAATACGAGATAATGGATTCGCCGGCTTGGGTGGAGCAGAGTAGGAAGATATACTTTTCAAATCTGCCCGACAATCAGACGGCGATATTCCGGATCTGGACTCTCGACGGCGATTTGGTGAGGGTGTTGACTTATGATCCGCGCGATTACTACGGCAATCCGCCCGGAATCATATATTGGGATCTTATTTCGCGCAACACTCAAGCCGTGGTATCGGGAATGTATCTATACTCGGTCGAATTCAAATCGATTGTCGACGGTGTTCCTGACAAGGAACCCGAAATCGGCAAGTTCGTGATAATCAAGTAGCGAGGAGGCTGAAAATGAAAAAACTTACTCTGGTTGCCGCACTCGCGTTGATGATGTGTCTGCCTGCGCTTGTATTCGGTCAGGCCAAAGTGGGCACCACCGGTGCGCAATTTCTGAAGCTCGGTGTATCGGCGAGGGCAAACGGTATGGGCGATGCCTTTATCGGTTTGGCCAACGACGCTTCGGCGCTTTACTACAACCCGGCGGGTGTGGCGTTGCTGGAACAGAAAGAGATTATCGCCACGCATATCGAATACCCGGCCGATATTCAGTATGAATTTATCGGTTTGGTCTGGCCTACCCCGAGTCTTTTCGGTAACGTCGGTATTTCGGGATACTGGCTGCATACCGGGGATATGCCGGTTACCACATACGAATATCCCCGCGGCAACGGGCAGACTTTCACGGTGGCCGATATGGCGCTGGGCTTGACCTACTCGGCAAGTCTTACCGATAACCTGTCGATAGGTTTGACGTTCAAGTATATCAACCAATTTCTCGAGGAGGAAAAAGCCACCGGTTGGGCATCGGATGCCGGCATATACTATCAGACCGGCTATCGGAATTTCACCCTGTGCATGATGCTGGCGAATTTCGGACCGGATATGAAATTTATCCGTGAGACTTATCCTCTTCCGATCGATTTCCGATTCGGTTCGTCGATCAATCTGATTCAAAGCGAAGCACAGAAACTGACTTTCGGAATTCAAGCGTCGCGTCCCAACGACAATCTCGAAAGGTTCAACGCCGGGGCCGAATACTGGTTTAATGACATGTTCGCGTTGCGGGTGGGGAAGAAATTCAATTACGATTTCGCCAACAACGGCTTTCTCGAAGACGAGGAGGGTTTCAGCACCCGCAAAAGTTTCGGTAGCCTGACCTCCGGCTATTCGTTCGGATTCGGCTTGAAATTCCCGGTGGCCGAGCGCAAAGTCCAACTCGACTATGCCTATCAGGACCTCGGATTTCTCGACAACGTCCACCGATTCACATTCGACCTGAAGTTTTGAGCGGGATAGGAGGAGTGATCAAGATGAGAAGAGGACTTTTGATATTGTCGATCGCCATGATTTCGGCCTTGATGTTGGGGGCCGCCGGCTGCGGCAAGAAATCTCTTAAAGGAACGCCGGCGGGCAATAAGGCTCCGACGATCGCATTTTCGAATACGCCGCCGGAGAATTACGTGTTCACCTCCAATCCGCATTTGACCTGGAGCGGCACCGATGAGGACGGGCGGGTCATTGGCTATTATTATCTGGTGGTGCAGGATGACAGCGTGGGGAATCCGGCGGATTATCTCGACAGCCTGCCTCCGGATTCGCTTTGGATCAATGTGCCGCAGGAATCGACCACGGTTACGGTGAGGTTTTTCGCCTCGTCCAACGAGACCGATACGGTCGGCCAATATGTTTTCGTCAAGTGTGTCGATGATGACGGACAATTTTCGCCGACGATTTACCGTAGATATTCGCGCGTGAACCGTCCCCCGCAGACTTACATAAGGATATTCCCGGGCAAGACCGATCCGAGCGATTCACTTCCCCCTGACCAGATGGTCGGAGAGTATTTATGGGTTCTGCCCGATACGACGAGAGTGTGGAGCGGGTTGAAAATCACCTGGGAGGGAAAGGATACGCTCGATTTCCCGGACGGCGAACCGGATTTCGACTACGAGTGGAATCTTTACGGACCGTATGATACGTCGACCGCCGCCGCGCTCACGATAGCGGATACATCCGCCGATCTGCTGGTCAGGTGGTCATACAATGACAGCACCGGATCTCATTGGTTGTTTTCCAAGGAAGTCGTTTTGAAAGACCTGCGAACCGGCGCCTATATATTCACGGTCAGGGTGCGAGATGACGCCCAGGTGCCGGATCCCACTCCGGCATGGAACAAGTTCGTGCTGGTGGAGCCGGTCTGGATATCTTCCCCGGATGCAGTATTGGACATCTTGATAATCCAGGCGACCCAATACCGCACTCAATCGGATACCACCACCAGAGGATATCCGCGGTTGAATAACCCCGCCTCATTCCCCGATTCGATCAGGCAATTTTATCGGGATATGATTGATGGCACGGGAGTCGGATATAGTTACACTATCTACGGCAACCATGTCACGGGAACCACTCTGGCTCCGGTGCCGCCGATTTCCGTATTCGCCAGGCATCGGATGGTCATTGTCGACAACGCCGACTTCAACAAAGGCGATCTTTACAGCCCGGATGCCACTACTGAAAATCCGATGGCAGGTGCAATAAGACGTTATCTTCAAGCCGGCGGTAAAGCCTGGGTGATCGGCAGGCAAGTGTTTCAAAATAACCCCGGTATAGTGGGTAAAAGCGACTACAGCAGCCAGTCGCTGCCGTTTCAGTATTTCGATATCAGCTACGGCACATTCAGCAGCAACGCCGCCGTTTCCCAAACCGCGGAATTTATGGCCGCCAATCCGACTCCCACTTCACCTTTCGAACGGCTGGTGGTGGATCAGACCAAGTGCCGCTATATGTATCAATTCAACCTCTCCAAAGTCGACGTGATGGCGCGTTATTCGAGCAATTCCACGACTCTATTGACCTACGAAGCGATTAACCCCGATACCTCCTACCAGGACGGCTGGCCGATTCATGCCATGCCGGTGGCGATGGTCTATGAGCCGTCGCACGGCGCTTTCAAGACATCGGTTTTCACTTTTCCGCTCTATTTCATGGATAACAGCGGCGGCGAGGTGCAACATGTATTCAACTACATGCTGGCCTGGTTCCTCGATGATTGAGTCTTGAAATAGATTTGTTCTTGAAGACAAACGGGATACGCTGAGGCGTATCCCGTTTGTTTATCATCTCGTAAAGGATTTCAGGCTACAAGCGTTTCAAAAGAGGATGAGATATGGCCTTGATGCCGATCGGATTGGCGTTTCTGATATTGTGAGCCAGGGCGATCGACGGGCGGGTGTCCTCGAGGCCGAAACCTTGCCCGGCCAGAGTGCGTCTGTAAACCTCGGTATGCAGATCGGTGAATCCCTCCGAAAATTCGATTTCCTCGCCGTCGATAGTTATCGAACGATAGGTCCGTTTTCCTTTCTCGCGGCATTCGCTCGGCAGGTCGTTCTTATCTATAGAAAGCAGCCATTGCACCCGGGCATGCTCGAGTTCAAGGTAGCCTGCGGCCTTGGTCGGAAAATTCAGATGCACTTCGCTGTGTTCGACTTTGCCGAATATCCAGATCAGCATATCGAAAAAATGTATTCCGATATTGGTGGTTAATCCGCCGGAGCGTTCCAGTTGGCCTTTCCAGGAAACCAGATACCAGGGGCCGCGGGAAGTGATATAGGTAAGGCAGATTTCTTTCTTGGTTTTAGGCGGATTTTTTTCGATCTGCTCTTTCAGAGCGATCAAGGGCGGCAGAAGCCTCAATTGCAATACGGTGTAGACGCGTTTGCCGGTTTCCTGTTCCATCTCCTGGAGTGCATCGATATTCCAAGGGTTGAGGACGACCGGTTTTTCGCAGATGGTGTCGGCGCCGACCCGCAAGGCGAATCTGGCGTGGGCGTCGTGAAGGTAATTGGGGGAACAGATGCTGATGTAATCGAGCTGGTTTCCTTTGTTGTGCCTGCGCAGCTTTTCCACGTAGCGGTCGAAACGTTCGAATTCGGTGAAAAAGCGAACGTCGTCGAAATAGCTGTCGAGAATCCCCACCGAATCATTCGTGTCGAGAGCGCATACGAGCCGATTGCCCGTCTCTTTTATGGCTTTAAGATGCCGGGGGGCGATATATCCGGCTACACCGATTATTCCGAAATTTTTGGACATCGATCGAACCTACCTTTGCTATTTCTTTATGATATAATAATAATCGGCCGCCGGTCAAATTGGTAAAGGCAGCGATCTTCGCATGACCCTACATTGCGATCGACAAATCCGTCTTTTTTGCCAACGTCTCAGCTTTTCACAAATTTCGGTCCAAAACAATAAACCCGGCACCGATTATTATACGCCGATGCCGGGCAGATTGAAACCGCGATCCGCTATGGGGAAGATTATTCGATCTTGCCGACCGCCTGCCTATCGATGCGCAAAGCGCCACCCGGGGGAAGGAAATGGCAATAGGTAATGGTGGCGGTCCCCTTGAAATAGGAAACCAGCCTGGTTATATCCGATCCTCTGAATTCGCAATTACCGTTGACGTCGCCGGCAACATATAGGTAGCTCGAGGTCGAATCGAGATAGCAGCTATCGGGCGGATTGGCCCCCAATCCTTTGAAAAAGCGAACCCCAAAAGTGACATCGCCGCCGATGATGTTGCCATCGCCGTTTATATCTCCGGGCACATACAAGCAAGAGTAACTCACCGACAAATTCACCAATTGACTATCGGCAAGCTGGCCGTCGGAAGCCACGATCAAAAACAACGTGTCGGCTGCTCCCGAGGGAGTAAGGCCGCGCAAAGTATCACCGATAGGCGCCAGCCACGAAGGTCGCAGCGGGTAAGTGATGGCCACTACCGGATTGTCGATATCGACGGCGGTTCCCAGATACTCGAAAACCGAACCCCACGACGCCGAAGCCGTGGAAGGGGAGGTTAATATCGGAGGATCGTTGACGGGAATTACGTCAACCAGCACAACCAGGGTATCGGCTGATTGGCCGTCGCTGGCAACCACGGCGAAGGAGGTGTCGACGAACCCGTTGAGCGCGGTTCCGAATATCGTGTCTTGCGCAACCGTCATCCACGACGGTTTTCTTACAAAACTTATCACCGGCGTGGTTCCTTCGGGGTCACTGGCTGCGGCGACATAGCTGAACGGTTGGTCCTCCACGGCGCTGATCGATGACGGCGAGGTGATCTGCGGCGGATCATTCACCGGAATGACATCGACCGCCACAATTTGAGTATCCGCCAATAATCCATCCGAGGCGATTATCCGGAAAGAGGTATCCGCGGCGCCCTCTGGCGGTATCCCGACGATCGTTTGAGACCAGGGAGTCATCCAGGAGGCGTAATCAGAAAAAGAAACGTCCGGAGTGGTGCCGTCGGGGTCCACCGCCATGGCGGTATAGGCGAACGGCTGATGCTCTGTCGCCTGCGAAACCTCCGGCGAAATTATCCGAGGTGGATCGTTAACCGGAATAACATCGATGAATACGAGCTGAGTGTCAGCCAAAAGTCCATCGGAAGCGATTATGCGGAAACTGGTGTCGGTTTTCCCCTCGGTCGGGGTTCCGAATAAGGTGTCTCCCGATAAAGCCAGCCAGGAGGCGAATCGATCGATGTCAATCGTGACCGCGTGACCGTTGGGATCATAGGCGGCGGCTATATAACTGAATGGGAAATCCTCGATGGCCGTGGTGGAATCGGGCGAAGTTATGACCGGCGGGAAATCGGTCGGTTTCAATTCGACGGAAACGGAGGTCGTGTCGGCAGGCGAGATGACTACATCGGAAATGGTGGTATCGTCGAACATGGGATGAACGAAATTTATGCCGTAGTTGTCCGGTGTCAGCTCGATCAGGAATTGACCGTCGGCCCCGGTGTAAACGGAATCTATCTGCAGAATTACCGCGCCGTTGCATATCACCAGCACGCTTTCGATAGCGACGCCGCCGGTATCGGTTACGATTCCCGACAGCCATCCCGGACGAATTCGGACCGTAACGTTTCTGAATGTGGTATCACCGGCTGTCACCGCGATATTTGCTATCGTGGTATCGTAATAATCGGGATGATTCAGCGTCAGCGAGTAATCGCCATCGGGAAGCCCGAAAAATCCATAATTTCCGCCGGAATCGGTGGTGTCCTCGGCGCCTCCAGAAAGAATCGCCCGCAACCCCGCCACAGGCAGAGATGGTGCGCGTGTGATCACACCTCTGATGGCGCCGGGCAGCCTGGTCATGACCATGTCAAGCATCGTGGTCGAATCGGCGGCTATCGTCACCGACAGGACGGTCGTATCGCGATGGTCTATATGGGCGAATGCCACGGAATAGCTTCCGACCGGCAGAGTCATCGAATACGCCCCCGCGGCGCTCGTCGTATCCCAGCCCTGATTGCCTCCTGAGACCGCATGGACCACCGCTCCCGAGACTGATCCGAGGTTATCGGTGACAATTCCGCTGAGCACGCCGGTTTCGATCGAATCGCAATGGGGAGCCGTTATCAGGATATCATCGATATACCATCCCTCATAGGCGACGGAGTTGTCCGAGCCGAAGCGGAAACGCAGATTTATGTTGTTTCCTGCGTAAGCGGCCAGATCGAATTCTTTCATTTGCCAATCGAAATTGCCCGACCAGCAGGGTGTGGCGGCGGGCCAGGGATGGCTATAACCACCGACCGTGGAATGGGTATAGCCGTCGACCGGGGTTATGCGCGTATAAGGGCCGCCGTTGAGGGAAATTTCGACAATGGCTCCATCCCATGCCGCGGTCGACGATGATTGTTCGATGGCGCCCCAGGTCCAAAATTGCAGTTTGGCGTCGGCCGGCAGCGTTATCGAGGGGCTGATCAGTCCGCCGTCCGCGTAATTGGCATAGCTTTCGGTGGACGACGAGTTGCCGAATTTCCAGGCGTTGGCGCCCCCTGAGGTGTGATTGCGGTGGTTGCGGATCTCCCACTGGTCAACGTATCCGGAGGTCACGATAGTGTGAGTCCAGCCGGCGGTGCCGTTTTCCACGTTATTGAACAAGAGGGTATCGAAAGTTCCCACATAAAAGCGATGAGTTCCCGTTTCGGGGTGTCTTTTCGTGTTATGCAGATTGTCGGTCGCATAAATATAGTATTCGACGAAAGTGCAATTGGGCTGCCCGGGGATGTAGCCGCGGTAATTGCCTGCTCCCAGATTCGTCATCGACACGGGCGAATAGGAACCGCCGTTGGACCAGAAAATATAGGCGGAGTCTATTGAAGTTTCGGTGGTGGTTATAACGGCGTTGACTTCATAAGGGCTGTTCGATGTGGTATTTCCGAGCGGCGTATGAGTAATGAATACTCCGGTCTGAAGAGCGGGGCAGGTCATGTTGTGCGCGTCGAATCCCGTGCAGATTTCCGTTCGATGCGGCGTGCCGTTATAGATGTTGCCATCGGTATCGTCGAGAGTCAAATAATCCACGGTTATGCTCGGGGTGATCGAGGTTCCCGTGTGCAGAAGCATGGCGTTTATGGCAAGATCGGCAAGAATCGACATGTAGGTCGATGGGTAGGAAGCCGCCAGGGCGTTGCGTGTGCTCCAGACGCAACCCGAAAGCAACTGCCCGCAGTAATGGATTTCGCCACTACAGGGGTATTGCAGCGTATTATCGGCGCTTCTCAACGCTTGATTGCAGGGGCCATAAAAACCCCAGGCCGCCCCGGGGTCGTCGGTGATAAGCAGCCCCATGACATCGCCCATACCCTCGCCATACTGCCCCTGACCGCTTCCCGCCATCTCTACCAGGTGATGTCCGTATTCATGGTGCACGATCGTCGAAAACGCGGTATTGGGATAACCGCCTCCAGATTGACAAAAAGTGATCGAAACGCCGTCGTACCAGGCATTCCCCGGGCAATAACCGCCGGTTTCATTGACATAGACGGGGAAATTGATCTGGTTGTAGATGGTCGGATAAGTCGGGTTGAAGCTAAGGGTGAAATCGCGCACGATATTTGCATGATAATAGCCGTTTACCTCGGCTCGGGTGAATTCGGTGTTGCCTGAATTGTGCAGAAAGTTAGCTGGACCCGGAGGGGTCACGGTTTGCGAAAGTTCGGTGGCGCTGCCGGCTTGGTTATATACCCTAAACCAACGACCGCGGATAGGAGAGAGCACGGTCACCGGTGAACTTCCCGGATTGTTTATCGTAAAATAACCGCCGGTGTCGGCTATCGCAGAATCGCCGCCCTGGATACGCACATAGGCGTGGCGCAGCGGCGTAGTGATTTCGTTGCCGCATTGTTCGGCTTTGAAATTCTCCGTGGCTAATCCATTTACCTGGCCGGTGATGTTGATGTCGATTACCAAATCTTCCTCGTGCAATTTTTCGAGCGTGACGGCGTCGATCAAGAATCGCTTTTTCATGGTGGCGGGTTGACTATCCCAGGCTACGAACTCGACTGCCACTCTGGGCTTGGCGGTTTCATCAGGAGTGCCGGCCCAGATTACCAGACGCGGCTCGGAAGTATTGGGCATTTCGGGTATCTGAGACTGGAAAGCGGAACGCACCGCCAGGGGATCCGCAGCCATGGCGGCCGGTTCAGGGCGAAATTGCGAAAGATCTTTGAGCGCCACGACCGCCAGAGCGATCGGGTGGTCCGGCCGATTGAGCACAAGCAGACGCAGCTCGGCGTCATAAACCGGCAGGCCGGCCTTGAATTGCGAGTAATAAACGAGTGTGAAACGAGGTTCGCCCGTGGAACGATCGTACATCAAGCCCTGCGTTTTCAATTCGGGGTTGAACGCACTTACCTGAACCAATTCATCAGGCTCGAGGCCGAACATGGCGGCATAGTTGGACTTAAACCGTTCAGCCGCGTCGATCGGGTTGCTTCCACCGCCGAACGGCCGGCCGTAAATTCTCGACAGTCGGCCGTCGTCCTCGAATAAAAATTGCGCCCCCGGATAAGCGGATTTGAAGGATTGCTCGGTGGATTTGACCAGCTCAAGTTCGACAGCGGCCAGCCGGTCCGCCGCGATCAGCAGCGCCATCGACAGCACGATTACCCACGCGAATTTCATTTGTTGCTCCCGTCTATAGTTATTTGATATTATCGATTTTGCGATATTCGATGAGCGTCGTTTCGATAAGCATAAGCGAAAACCACTCAAAAGATAACCGCTAAACAACAATACAATTATATTTATTTTTAGGAATTAGTCAATGGAATAGAATCGGGAAGTGAATCGGCTATGAGCGAAAATGTCACTTGACAGGATCGCGGGGCATATCATTTTTATCTAAATTTCCAAGGGGAAATAGCTGCAGGTGGATTATACCGATCGGAGTATCGAAGAGGAATGGTGTGTTGTGGTGATGGGTAGTTGGCCTGTAATTCGGACTGTGCCATAAGGTCATTACGACGTCCCCGGGCGACCATGTCTCCGTGTTGCATATTTGTTTTACCGATAAAAAATACGCCCAGGAGGAGTTGAACCCCCAACCTTCTGATCCGTAGTCAGACGCTCTATCCAGTTGAGCTATGGGCGCACTAAACTTATACCGCCCGGCGATTGCAACAATACACGCAGCAATTCCACCGAACACCTAATAATACTATCCACAGAATACCTACGCAATCTAAATTTTTCGAGCGTCACCACTCTATAAATATGGGCGGCCTGCACCCGCCGTTTCACTTAACCCCTTGATTATATTATCCGATTATATTAATTAATCGCCCATGAGTAAAACAATCGACACGACGCTGCTTGAAATTATCCTGCATCGACACTTTCCGTTCGGCTTGGTGCTTGGACGGGGAATCACCGACAACTTGGACAGGAAGATGCTGTTCGGCCCTAATGAGGGCGCTTTTCAGAAACGGTTTACCTACAATATCCGCCGCTTGTGCGATAAAATAAATGACCTGCGCGGAGGCATGCTTTCCGATCTTCCTCCGATTTTTCCTGGGCAACTGTTCTCGATGGCTACGATCTGGGACGTTTTTCGGTATCTGATTTATCAATTCGGACAGGTGCATAATCCGGGGATATTCGAAAATTCGCGACGGCATTTACAGCAGCGATCGGGAATCGATACCGATCCGACTGCGATCGCATTCATAGGAACGTTCCCTCCGCAGGCGCTGCTATCGGAGTCGATAGAGGGGAAAGATATTATTCTGCAAGCGGGCGAGGCGGGCACCAATCGCGACATTTTCGGCGCCGAGCTGATTCTGTTGTATCTGGCCAATGTAAACCCGGCATTCCGTTTCGCAGCCCGCCTTTTCGACGATTCGCCGTTGAGGGAAAAATCGCGCTACGCCGAAATTATCGCCGGCGACAAGGAGTATTTCGCCGGAGGGCCGACTTTCAAACCGTTGGGAAAGCCGCTGTTCGAATGCTTATTCGAGCCCATTCGGACGTGCTCGGATTCGCTCGATTGTCAACTCAAATTTATCTACGACAATTGGGCCGAGTTTCTGCCCGACGAGTTGCTCGAACGAATCCTTTTGGCCACCGACATACTCAGCGAGGAAAGACGTATCCGCGGTTTGGGTCCAGGCAGTATCGAGATACTCGATTTCATTCGATCGACTTATGGAGCGGATTACGGGATCAACGAACCGGCCCGGTTCAGCCAAGACGCCGATTGGATGTCGAACGTGGTAATGATAGCCAAGTCGATTCATGTCTGGCTGTATCAATTATCCAACAAATATAAGCGACATTGCCGTCATTTGAGCGACATCCCCGATGAGGAGCTCGACCAGCTTGCCCGCTGGGGATTCACCGGATTATGGCTGATCGGTATATGGGAAAGATCGCCGGCGTCGCAGAAAATAAAGCGGGCGATGGGTAACCCGGAGGCGATGGCCTCGGCTTACTCGTTATACGACTATACGATCGCGGCCGACCTGGGCGGCGAAGAGGCTTATATCAATCTGAAAGAACGGGCCTGGCGGAGGGGGATTAGACTCGCCAGCGATATGGTGCCCAATCACACCGGTATATATTCCCGTTGGGTTATCGAGCATCCCGATTGGTTCATTCAACTGCCCTATCCGCCGTATCCGAATTACCGTTTCGGCGGCATGGATCTTTCGAGCGACGAGCGGGTGATGATACAGATCGAGGACGGCTACTGGGATCGGCGCGACGCCGCAGTGGTTTTCAAGCGCACCGACAAATGGACCGGCGATGTCAGGTATATTTATCACGGCAACGACGGCACCAACATGCCCTGGAACGATACCGCTCAGCTTAATTTCCTGAATCCGGAGGTGCGCGAGGCGGTCATCAATACGATTATCCACGTGGCCCGTAAATTTCCCATAATCCGTTTCGATGCGGCGATGACGCTTGCCAAGCGCCACTATCAGCGGCTTTGGTTTCCCCGGCCCGGCGAGGGTGGAGCGATCCCCTCGCGTGCGGAAAACGGCCTGACCCGGGAGCAATTCGACGCGGCCATGCCGGCGGAGTTCTGGCGCGAAGTGGTCGACAGAGTGGCCGCGGAGGCGCCCGACACTCTGCTTCTGGCGGAGGCGTTTTGGCTCATGGAGGGGTATTTCGTGCGCACGCTCGGAATGCATCGCGTTTACAACAGCGCATTCATGAACATGCTCAAGATGGAGGAAAACAGCAAATATCGGCAGACGGTGAAGAACGTGCTCGAGTTCAGCCCGGAAGTGCTCAAACGATTCGTCAATTTCATGAACAATCCCGATGAGGAGACCGCTATTGCGCAGTTCGGCGACGGCGACAAGTATTACGGTATCGCGGTCATGATGGTGACCATGCCGGGTTTGCCGATGTTCGGTCATGGGCAGATAGAGGGTTTCCGGGAAAAATACGGCATGGAATACGGTCGCGCCTATTGGGATGAACCCATAAACCGGCAGATGGTGAAATTGCATGAGCAAAAGATTTTTCCGCTGATGAGGCGACGGCGGTTGTTCAGCGGCTCCGAGAATTTCGCGTTTTACGATTTCGTGACCCCCGAGGGATGGGTCGATGAAAATGTGTTCGCCTATTCGAATATGGTGGGCCTGGAGAAGGCGATAATAATCTACAATAATTCATATAATTCGACCCGTGGCACGATCAAATTATCAACCGCGATCAATAAGGGGGATGCCGATAACAAATTCCTGATCCGCCGAACGCTTGCGGAGGCGATCGACATCAAGGCGGAGCCCGGATATTTCACGATTTTCAAGGATTATGAATCGGGGCTTGAATATATCCGAGAAAATTTGCAAATCGCCGAACGGGGCCTGTTCGCCGTGCTGCGCGGATACCAGTATAACGCATTTCTCGATTTGCGGGAGGTTAAAGACGACGACGGTTCATGGCGGCGGCTTTGCGATCAATTGGGCGGAGCCGGCGTTCCCGATATAAACGCCGCTTTACACGAGCTGCGGTATCGGGCGGTGTTGGAGCCGTTTTGCGAATTGCTCAAGATGGAGAATTTGGATTCACCGGGCGAAAGCGAAAAATCGGCGCTGAGCCTATGCCGGGCGAAATTCGACGCTTTTTGCAAAGCCGCGGCGGATTTTATGGGGATAACGGCGGAGCGTTCGGCGGCTATCGAATCGGCATGGAACGAATTCGCCGTCTATCACGAATTGGTTACGGGTTTTGGAGACGACGATAACCGTGCGGAAATCATTCCGCTTCTCGAAACGCTCGAAAGATTGAACGGTCAGCTGCTTCCACTCGGATTGGCCTTTTTCGCGATCGAGGCGGTCGAGAATATGGCGGGGCATGGCGAGGAGACGACGGTTCCTATTTCCATTTCCACCGTGACGGACGAATGGAAATTGACCGACAAGCTGACAAGTGCGCTTGTCGATCGGAGGATCGGAATGCAGGAAAGCGAAAGCCATGGTCGGCTGTTGCGTCTCTTGATCGACCATTGCCGCACCATCGAAGGCGATAGAAATCTATCGGGGAAGGCGTTGATAGCCGGCTTGCTTGCCGATAGGCGGGCGCATGATTATCTGTTGGTTAACGAATATGACGGCAGATTATGGCTAAACAAGGAACGCCTGGAGTTTCTGCTGGGCATGATTTTTTTAATCAAGATCGTGTGGTATCGCTCCGGCGGAGATTCCACGATAATCGGGCTTCGCCGCCTGGTCGATACGGCCGCGTCGCTCATAGATTCGGCCAGAATGGCCGGCTACGATATCAAGGCATACCTATCTTTGATCGAGAAATATCGATAATTTTCCGCGCGAATCGAAACTAAGGCTTTTCGGCTATTATATCGGTTTTCGGTCTGGGAAGGGGAATTTCGGTCGGCTCGGCATGCGACTTTTCGGCATCTCTTTCGATTTTTCTATCCCAGTGATTTTGTAACGATGTGGCCAAACGGATCGCCACCGCTCCGGCTATGAACCCGGCCGCGAAATCGGATGGATAATGATACCTTCCGTAGATGGTGGAAACGTAAAGGGTGATTATTATCGGTGCCGTCCAGGCGAACAACACTTTATCGTATTTGAACGATAAGAACAGCATGACCGTGGCCGCCGCGCAATGCGCCGAGGGGAAACAGCCGCCATGGAGCATCGCCTCGCCCTCAATCAGATTGGTGATCGATTTGAAAAAATAGCCCGAAAATTTGACCGTATAAAGGTGGTGCAGAAAATAGCGCGGCCCTTCGATAGGGAAAAGGAAGAAACCGATGTAGCAGACGAAGAATGCGATTATCAGACTCAAGAGCAAGTGATTCGATTGGGCGTATTTTTTACGAAAAAACAGCCAGCTGACGGTTATCGGCAAGAGCAGCAAGTAAAACGAATAGCCGAACATCATCCACTCGGTTATCAGCGGATGATTCCAACGCTGAAACCATACGGTAGGATGAACCGGGAAGATAAGGTTTTCGAATCCCACTAAAATCCGATCGAAAAACCCGGGGAAAAACAGATGAATGTGATAACCGGAAATCTCGTAAAAAACAATCAGCAAAGCCAACGGGTATATCATGGAAAGGTAACGGATTATCGGGGAATTCAGGACGGATTTGAGGAACACGAAAAATAGCGCGGTGCCGATGCAGAAAGAATACGCGTGATAGATCGTCAGGCGGTCATCCAAATGGCCGCCGAAAGCGGTTATCAGGATTATCATGAATGATGAGTAGCAGATAATCAGAAAATCGACCGGCGATATCAACCGCCAAAAAGGTTTTTTCAACGCGGACCTCCGCCGATGATGAATATATCGAGCGATACTCCCAGACACCAGTGACAAAGAAATATCGGCCAGATCGAGCGACAACGCAGCACGAACCAGCCGAATGCGATTCCGGCGACGATCGAGGCGAATATCTCCGCTTTCGGTTTGCCTATATGCATGAGGCAGGATGGAATGGTTTGAATCAAAATGGCGGCCGTATCGCCGAAACGTTTGCGAAGCCCGAACAACATGAATCCCCTGAAAAAAGCCTCCCAGCCGATATAGTAGAAGCCATAGAGGATAAAATACGGGATCATATCAGTTCGATTGTCGATAAGCCCGCGGTAAAGCGGATATTCGGCGATGAACTCGGAGTCGCCCGCCGAAAAATACGCGATGACAACCATCAAAGGAATTCCCGCGGCGGCGAGCTTGACCCCATAAGCCAGGTCGCCGGCCCCCATCCCCATTTCTTTTAATGATCGGCGGAAGCCGAATCGCCAGATGACGATAGGGATTATACCCAACAGCAAGAACGAGGCGAGAAAGTAATAGTATTGCGGATAAGGCGAGTTGAAGTCTCCGGTCAGGCGTGCGTAATAGTCGCCCCAGCCGTAATACCTCATGCAGGTCAATAAAACGGGAACCAGCAGCAGGATTAAAAGCGGCTTGTTGTCTGTTTCATTGGCGGCGGAGTTCACCGGCCTATTTTCCATTTCCCCGCTCCATGAAAAAGTATACCGATTTCGGTTTGACATGTCAATAGCGGGGCGGATCCCAAATCAAAATATCGACGGTTCGATGACGTTTCTAATGCCCGATTTCCGAAGAAGCGGCTTAAATTCGCCGGGGGCTTGTCGATATAAATATAAGGACATACAGGCATAAGATGAAGTTCGGTGGGAAAATAGAGAAAATCTATTGGGCCGCCAAGGGTGTGTTCGTGTCTTTGGCGGCGGTATATGTATATGCGGGTTGGCACCGGCACGGCCGTCTCCCGGAATTTATCCTGCTGTTTTCCGCCTATATAGTGATCAATCTTGTCATGTTATTACTCAACAGCAAAACCACCCTAAAAAGCGAAAGAATACTATTTTCGCTGTTCGGTTTCGATACCATATTCTTGACTCTGGCCGTAATGCTCGACGGCGGTGCGGGAAGCGAATTGTTTCTCGGATACTATGTGATGGTGGGCCTTTTGTCGGTCTATATGACGGCCAAAAAGGTGGCCACGGTGGCACTCTTGTTTTCTTTGAGCTACATGACGGCGGCGATCGTTCCTTTCCGCCAGGAAATGCTTTTGACAATATTGATGCGGGTGTTCTATATATGGCTTTTGGGAGGTATCGGATACCTGGTGGCGCATCATATGAAAGCCTCGGAGAAAAGACTGCTTAAAACTCTCGATACGCTCAACGAACGAACCTGGGAGCTGGAATCGTCTCAGGTGTTGCTGGAAAACATGTATGAGACGACCAAAGTGTTGTCGGCGATAGTGGATCTGGAGCAGCTTTTCGAGCAGGTTCTGGAAATCGCGGATAAACTTCTGAGGGTCAGGAAATGCGCCATACTTCTGCTCGATTCGAGCAGCAAGAACCTGAATCTGCACGCCGAACTTCAGTCGGGCAAAAAAACGTTGTACAATCCGCCTTTGGTCGTCTCCGATTTTCTGCCCGCCGAGCTGAGTTTGATCGGAAGCGAACGAGGTAAAATGGTGGCCCGGAAAAGGCCGTTCGATCTCGAATTGCCGTTGATTTCCCATGGCAAGCTGCTCGGTATTCTGCAGATCGAAGCCCCGCGCCACGGAGATATAAGCGAGAAGGATAGGCGCAGCCTGATCATATTCGCCAATTCGACGGCGATCGCGATAGACAATGCTAAGATGCATAAGAAAATGCAGGACCTGACGATTATCGACGAATTGACCGGATTGTATAATTATCGCTATTTCCGCAACAAGTTGTTCGACGAGATGAGAAGGGCAGACAGATATCACCAGAAAATGTCGCTTCTGATGCTCGATATCGACCATTTCAAGGAGCTGAACGACTCCCAGGGGCATCAGACCGGCAATATCGTGTTGCAGGAGATCGCCGCGGTAATCAAACAGGCGGTGCGCGATGTCGATATCGTGGCTCGATACGGCGGCGAGGAGTTCATGATAATTCTGCCCCAAACCGATGCCGACAACGCCCGCATGATCGCCGAGCGGATACGCAGCCAGATCGACCAATCGTTTTTCTCCAACTCTCAAGGACAACGTCATATAAAGGCCACAATATCAATCGGTATAGCGGTTTACCCGAATGGTAGTTTATCAGCGACTCAGTTGTTGGAAAAGGTCGATAAAGCCCTTTATCTGGCTAAAAATCGCGGCCGAAACCGAGTCTGTATGGTTTCCGATTCCCAAGCGGAAGCGGTTGTGGAGAAGAAATAGTCGGTGGACCCATCTATTCGGCTGATAATCGGGGTTGAAGCCGACAGGTTGACCTCCGCCGAAATGGAGCTGTTTTCCCGATACGAGTTCGGTGGCATAATTTTGTTCGATCGCAACGCCGGGGAATCCGGATCGCTGGGATTGCTAGGCGAATTAAAAAGGCGCGGCCGGTTGCCGGGGCTGATTGCGGTCGATTACGAGGGGGGGCGGGTAAGGCGTTTGAGGAATTTGTTGGGAGATCTCGACGCCCCGGCGTCATACCGCGACGATCTCGACAGGCTCGATACAGACATTGCCGAAGTCGGCGCACGCATGCGGAATCTGGGAATTAACTTAAACTTTGCACCGGTGGCCGATCTCAAATACGAGCCTCAGAATCCGGCGTTGCATGATCGCACTTTTTCCGATGACGCCGACGCCGTGGCCCTATATTGCCGGCGTTTTTATCGGGCGTTCGCCGCCAGTGGAATCGCCTGTTGTATCAAGCATTTTCCCGGACTCGGGTCGGCGGTGAACGATCCTCATTTGCATATGGCGGTTACTTGCATTCCCTTGGGAAGGATCGAATCGCATGATCTGGTTCCATTCAGGGCGGCGATCGCAGACGGCATCGGGTTCATGATGACGACGCATCTGCTGATGACCGCGATCGACGATCGACCGGCGACTTTTTCTGCAAAGGTTTGCCGATCGGCCAGGAATCTCGGTTTCGAGGGGGTATTGCTGACCGATGATTTATCCATGGGGGCGGTCAGATCGCTTCGGCCGGTAGAGGAATTGGCGCTCGAAGCGCTTTGCGCCGGGCATGATATGGCATTGATCTGCCACGATAACCAACGTTATCCGACAATCGTGAAATATCTTCAAGATAATATCCACAGGCTCGTGAAATCGGGGCATGAAAAAGCGATCGAAAGAATCCGACGTGCCGGCGAAACTCAACTTGTTTGATCTGAAGAACAAAAAGCGGAAATATGTAATCGGGCTGAACAGCGGCACCTCGGCCGATGGTATAGATGCCGCATTGGTTCGGATAGACGGCGCTGGTTTCGGCTGTCGGGTGAAGCTGATTTTCGGCAGGAAATTCCGATTCAATAGGGAGCTGTCGCAGTGGATCAAGCACTGCGCCCAACCTGAATTCGACGGCGCGCTGGAATGGCAGAAATTGAATTTGGTTCTTGCCCGGGAATTTGTGCGGGCCGCAGGGAAAATGATCAAGACCTCCGAAAGTCTCGGTTTGAAAGTGGACCTGATCGGGTCGCATGGCCAGACTATCCGTCACCTTCCCGGCCGAGGTAACTCTACAATCACGGTGCAGCTCGGCGACCCCACGCGGATCGCGGTGGCGATCGGCATCCCGGTGGTGGGCGATTTTCGGATCGCCGATATAGCCGCCGGCGGGCAAGGCGCGCCTTTGACCCCGATCGCCAATGCGCTTCTATTCGGAAAAGTTCCCGGCGATATCGCGATTCTTAATATAGGTGGAATCGCCAATATCACCGTGCTCAAACGATCCGGATCGAAGTTGAAAATATTCGGCTGTGATTGCGGGCCGGGAAACATGGTAATCGATCATTTCGCCGCAAAATTGTTCGGGAAACGCTATGACAAAGACGGTCTGCTCGCGATCAGAGGAGCGCCCGATCAAGGAATAATCAGGCGGGTGCTCGCAAGAGGTTTTTTCGGACTGAAAGGTCCGAGGTCTGCCGGCCGGGAGATGTTCGGCGATGGATTCTGCCGGCGATTCGAGGCGGATTGCCGCCGGGCCGGGCTCGGCGATCACGATATACTTGCCACTGCTGCGTCGCTGTCGGCTCAAGCGGTTTTCGATTGTGTCGAGCTGAACCGCTGGAAATTCAAGACATTGATTTTGACCGGAGGAGGGGCGCGCAATCGGCATTTGATTGCGGAAATAGAAAAGCGAATGCGACAGAAAATCAAATTCGCCGATGAATTCGGTTTCCCCGCCGAATATCTCGAGGCGGTCAGTTTCGCAGTTTTCGCCAATGAGGCGGTGGCCGGGAACCGATATGATCTGTCAACCATAACCGGCGCGAAAAAAGCGGTGATTTTAGGGAAAATATGTCCAGCTTGATCAGATGCGCGACCGGTTCGTTTATCGCCGTGATTTTTCTTTGTGCCTGCGGCATCGCCTGCGCCGAGGAAGCAAACTACAGCCGTCAGGTACGTGTGATATTGGCGCAGACAAGCAATCCGAAATTAAGCGCTCCGGGCGAATTCATTATCGAAACCTGGCGGGAAAACCAGCCGGCCGATATTTATTATTCATCGTCGTCAATCGAGGTCGATGCCGATCGATCGGGCTTTATGGTTAGAGACGAAAACGGAGTTTTCGCCAGAGGACTTTCGCATCTGTATTTTAGGCCGCGTTTTCCCAATCAGGTTCTGGGATATGGGGATAAAATTTATAAAGGGACGATCGAGTGCAGAATAGTATCGTTGCCGGAAAATAGCAGGGATAAGGCCAAAATCGCGGTGATCAACGTCGTCGATATGGAAGATTACCTCAAAGGGGTGTTGCCGGCCGAGCTCGGTCAGCGGGCGGAAAACGAATTCGAGGCGCTTAAAGCTCAGGCGGTGGCCGCCCGCACTTACGCGATCTGGAGATTATACTCGGACGGAGGAGGTCATCTGCAGCCGACTATCGAGGATCAAGTTTATCTCGGAGCGGGTGCGGAATTCCCTTTACACAATATGGCGGTTGAGGAGACCGAAGGGTTGGTGATGGTTCACAAAAATGAACCGATCGCGGCTTATTACCACGCCGTCTGCGGCGGGTCGACTATCGGCAGGGAAAAAGCCTGGGGAGGGAAAAGGATGCCCTATTTGAAGCAGGTGGACGATTCGCTCTATTGCAGTTGGGCGAAATCGTATTCATGGGCGGAGAATTTCGAGTTGAACGACCTCAACATAAATTTAAGCAATTATCTGGCGGAACAGGGGCGCCTTCCAGCGAAAGGTTTCGGCAGGCTGATCGATATCCAGTTTCATCAAGACGTACAAAGCCGACGAATGTCGGAAATGGTTATTCAAACCAGCACCGGGACTTTCAAGATAGGAAGCGACAAAATACGTTGGGCGCTGCGACGGAAATCCCCGCCCGGCGCCATCCTACCCTCGACCAGATTTGATGCGTTCGCCTCGCGCCAGGGCAAGGAAATCCTCAGCCTTACGCTTGAGGGGAAAGGCAACGGCCACGGAGTCGGCATGTGTCAGTGCGGGGCGATAGGGCGGGCACGCGCCGGCCAAGACTGGGAGAAGATACTGAAGACTTATTATAAAGGTATAAAATTCAGGAAAATCTACTGAGCGGTTTTCGGCCGGCGGACTCGCACCTCCGCTTGGGACTATCTATCAGCCGGTGCATATCATTGGCTTGACTTTATCCGTCGAAAACGATAGTTTTTTTATCCATGACTTTATTGAATCATTCCCAGAGACGCCTGCTTTTGGCGCTGATATTTATCATTCTCGCCGGGTTGGGATTGAAAATGATAGACAGGCAGCGGCGGGCATTGGATATTGACTTGAAGGGTTTTCTCGATGGTTATCGGCACACCACCCTCTTGACCCAGAGGGAAACCGGAGCATATCCGGCCGCCGAGAAAGTTGTCGTGAGAGAAAGGCAGCCTGCACCGACTGCGGCGCCTGTATCCGCCAAGAAAGAATCGCCGGCCCGGGCGGCCAAGAAAGCCCACGAAGATACGGGACCGTTGATCATAAACCCGAATACTGCGGATGAAAGCGCATTGCTGAGATTGCCGGGAATCGGTCCGGTGTTGGCCCAGCGGATTATCGCCTACCGGGACTCGGGTAATTATTTCAGTTGCGCCCAAGACTTGCTTTGTGTCCGAGGGATCGGAAGAGGGAAGCTCGAGCAGATAGAACGGTATCTGGAATTTTGAAGAAACTCGGTCTCGAAATAACGGATTCATCGATCGCGATCGCAGCCGCGGGCGATTCTGCAATCGAATGCAGAAGGATCATTCTTGATGGCAATGAGCGGATCCATAGGGCCGAAACGCTTAAGGAGTTGCTCGGACCGGATCATTCCGATTCGTATGAAAATTCAGATATAATCCTGCTGTCGTTGCCCATGCGGCGTTCGTTGAATCGGATCGTGAATATCGATAAACTGGGAGCGGAGCGTTTCGGCTCGGACTTTATCGATTGGATGGCCGAGCAGCAGCTGCCATCGGAGCTGGGCAATTTCGCCAGAGGGTTTATCAAGCTGGGTGATAGTTTCGACGGCAAAAAGACGAAAAATCTCTTTTTCGCCGTGCCGGCCGAGATTTACGATGCGCTGAAAAAATTGGCGGAGGCGGATGAATCGAAAAAAACCGTGATTTATCCGCAGGCGATCGCTCTGTATGGAATTCTCGCATTCGTCCAAAAAGGCAGCGGTTTGTCGGCGGTCGTTTTTTTCGAGCAGGGCGGGGCCGCTGTCGTGGTGGCGCGCGATAACGATTTCGTCGCCTCTCGTTATTTGACTTTCGATAGTTTCGATTTCGCCGAGGAGTGCATGTATTATATCATGGGGTATGCTATCGAAGACGAACGTCCGGCGTTGCTTTTGGGGGGCGATCTTTCGCTTGGCGGGCGTATCGGAACCCTCGATTGGGCGGATAGGTTCGAAATCGATCAAACTCTCGGTTCGATTCCGGCGGAATTCTACACGGCCGCCGGGCTTTGTCTATGGGGCGAATGAAGTGCTGCGGGTGATAGCCGGTAAATATGGCGGCAGAAAACTTCACGGAGCCAGAGGCCTTGCGTTCAGGCCGACGCTCGATCGAGTGAAAGAATCGATTTTCAATGTGCTGGGAGACGATGTAATCCAACGGGAGGTGGCGGATCTTTTCTGCGGCACCGGCTCGCTCGGAATCGAGGCGATCTCACGCGGGGCGCTGAAAGCGACTTTCATCGATATTTCCAAGACCAATCTCGATATCGCCAGAAAGAACGTGGCCTTTCTAGGAATAGAATCACAAGCGGAATTCGTTAGAGTCGATATTCTCGGTTCAAGCGACAAATGGCGGGGAATGGAATTCGATCTCGTATTCGCCGATCCACCCTATGATCTCGAGTGCGGAAATCGACTGGTGAAACTACTGCTCGGGCAAAAAAAATTGGCCGAAGGGGGATTGTTCGTATATGAGCATCAGGCCAAAGAGGTTTTCGATAGCGGGGGATTACGGCTTTTGCGCCTATTGAAATTCGGACAAACGGTCGTCGAAATTTTCATAAATGAGGGAAAATTATGAGAACGGCGTTGTATCCGGGCACTTTCGATCCGGTCACCAATGGTCATATCGATATAATTCATCGAGCATTATTGCTTTTCGATCGGCTTATCGTGGCGGTGGCCGAGAACCCATCGAAAAAAACCACGTTTTCGGCCGAGGAGAGGGTGGAAATGCTGCGGCAGTCAACCGCCGGTCTGCAGCGGGTTGAGGTCACCTCGTTCAAGGGATTGACCGCCCATTATGCCCGTCAGAATAAGGTCGCCGCCATCATCCGCGGTCTGCGCGCCGTATCCGACTTCGAATACGAATTCCAGATGGCCTTGATGAATCGCAGGTTGGTGCCGGAAATAGAAACGGTCTTTTTGATGCCGCGCGGCAAGTATGCCTACCTGTCATCGACATTAATAAAGGACATCGCCCGGTTCGAGGGAGAAGTCGAGATGTTCGTTGACAAAAAGGTGGCGGAGATGCTAAAAAGGAAATTGCGATGATAGGAGATGCAAGGTTTGAATCCGCAGGAGGCGAATGTCATTATGCGCTTATGATTGACGCGTTTCCATATTACGATCGACTATCAAGCGGCATAAGGCGGTTGAAATCGTAGCATGGACCAGCCGCCTTATTTACTTTACGATAAATTATCGGATCTCTGGCCGTTGGTGAGTTCGCCGGAGGACTATGCTTTCGAGGCGCAGTTCTGGAAAAAGGCGTTACGGGACAGACTCGGGCCGGGAAGACACCATATTCTCGAATTAGGAGTAGGCGGCGGCGACAATTTGTCGCATCTCACCTCGGATTTCCAAGCCACCGCGGTCGATTTATCCGATAAAATGCTTGCCCACTCTCGGCAAAGAAATCCGGATGTCGAGCATATAGTCGGCGATATGCGCACTGTGCGGCTGGGCCGCAGATTCGACGCCGTCATCATTCATGACGCCATAGGTTATATGCTGACCCGGGCCGACTTGCAGAGCACTATCGATACGGCGGCATCGCATCTTAACCGAGGCGGTATTTTCGTCACCGCGCCGGAATGGCTTTCGGATTTTCCGGTCAAGCCGACCACCTGGCATTGCAACCGATCTCTCAATGGAACCGAATTAACATTCGTTCAGCACGAATATGATCCGAATCCCTCCGATACCACGCTCGATTGCCTTATGATTTATGTTATCCGGCGTGACGGCAAAGTCGAAGTTTTACATGAAACGCATCTGATCGGCATATTTTCGAAAAAAATCTGGGAAGAGTGTCTTCGCCAGGCCGGTTTCAGATACGAATGGATTCCCCACCCGATCTACCACGACGGCCGCGAGGGTTTGATGATTGTGGCCACGCTCGAATAACCGCCGGTTTTATCGGCCGTCGAAAGCTGCTTTGAACAGACTCGAAAATCGTTCGAGCGAGGTGGCGGTAGTGTTGGCGTTTCCCCGCGGCTCCGTGGGTCTTGCCAAACCCTCGTTGAACGCCTGTTGCAATTCGACCAATTTATCCGCGGCGTCCGCCGACATCCCTTGGGCGATGAAAGCTTTTTTCGTGTCTTCGCAGGGGAATTCGACATATGGCAGATCGGGTCTGCCGATACTGTTGCCCAAAATGGCGGCGCATTGGCTCATGGTCAGGTCGCGTTGGCCGAGCAGTTCCCGGTTCGTCTTGCCGGTGAAATCGAGTTTGAGAAAACGTTGAACGGCATAATCGGCGATATCTGCGGTGGCGATAAACGGAAGCGGCAAATCCGCTTTCTGGGGCGCTCCCATTATTCCTTTGGTTTTGATCAGGTCGATCTGCCAAAGGAAGTTTTCCATGAAAAACCCGGGCCGCAGATTCAAAACGGCCACGCCGTCGATTGCGTTCAGCCTTTCCTCCTGGTCGTGTAAGCCGAGCAGGACGCCGGTGCCATAGCCCATATGGGCGCCGATACTGCTTAGATTTATCACGTGAGTAACGCCGGCCCGACGAATCGCGGTGGCTATCGAGTCGCCGATTTTGTTTTGATAGCCGCGGAAATCGGGAGCCGAATAGTTCGGGGGAATCATGGCGTAAACTCCGCTTGCCCCGCGGATGGCGGCGGTAAGGGAGTCGGTATCGTTCAAATCTATAGGGGCGTATTCGGCGCCCTGATCGATAAGGGATTGCACTTTGGATCGGCTTCTGGTTATGATGCGGACTTTCTTGCCGACGGTAAGCAGCCTGCCGGCGATTTTCGATCCGGTGTTTCCTCCGGCTCCGGTTATGACGAACATCGTTACCTCCGATTGTATTTGCTCATTCACGATCATGAGTGCAAACCAGAGCCATGTCGTTTCAGTTCCGCCGCAACCAGGGTAACGTTCGGGTTATCCGGCCAAAATAATCTTGACAAAATTCCGGCATGATGCGATAACGACAGCGTGTAACGAACCTGATTTAGGGAGGTCCAGATGGCTTGCAAATCGAAAGCCCCGGCGAAAGAGAAAACGGCCAAGAAAAAAACGAAAAAGTAAAGATTTCCGAATCAGCCGAAATGGCCGGACTCTTACTCCGGCCATTTTTTATTTGGTGTTTCGGCGAAGCGTTATCGGTGAAAATCTTGGCGGCTTTCGCGAAATGCCGTTATTATGGCTTAACCCTCCTTGAAACGGTTTCTACTGCTATGGCGGTCGACCTTCGTGTCCGTTCGTGAATGGGGGCTATGAAGTCTTTCGGTGAAAATGAGGGGACGCGGACGAGCCGCGTCTCTGCAGAGCGGCAATAGAACTTTCGGTGAATCATCTCGAATTACGATCGACTGCATCCTATCGGGTGACGCTGCGGCCGTTCGATCCGATAAGACCCGATGGCATCATTCGATAAGAGTGGAATTGATTTCCACTCTTCTGTTTTTTTGCCGCCCTTCCGCGGTCTTGTTGTCGCCGATAAAATATTTCGGGTTTTCGCCGTGACCTATGGCACTCATTCTTTCCGGTTCCACTCCTTTGTCGATCAGGTATTTCATGACTCCATCGGCGCGCTTTTGCGAAAGCGTGAGATTGGCTTTTTCCGACCCGACGTCATCGGTGAATCCCGCGATTTCGATTTTGGTGTCGGGATAAGCTTTCATGGTTTTGGCCACACCATCGAGGATCTCTTTGGAGGCGTCATCGGGTTCGAACGAGCCGGTGGCGTATTTTATATTCAGGGTTATTTTTTCGGCTAATCTTTTTATCTCTTTCGGGCAGCCCTGGGCATCGACCGCCATCCCCGCGGGAGTTTTCGGGCATTTGTCGATACCGTCGTAAACGCCGTCACTATCGCTGTCGATTCCGACCCCGTCCTTATCGACCTTGGCGCCTCTGGGCGTATCGAGCTGCTTGTCGAGATAATCGGGGACGCCGTCCCCGTCGCCGTCGAGCGGACAGCCATGTATATCCACCTTAACATTAGCGGGTGTATCGGGGCATCTATCGATACCATCGAAAACACCGTCTTTATCGGTATCTATCGGGCATCCGTTGATATCTACTTTAGCTCCGGCCGGAGTCCCCGGGCAGCGGTCCAAGCCGTCGTAAACGCCATCACGGTCTTCGTCGTTGGGACAACCCAGCTCATTCACCGCGGCGCCTTTCGGCGTATCCGGGCACTGATCGTCCTTGTCCTTGACACCATCTTTATCGGTGTCTTTTCCGCCGCCGAGATAATAGGTCAAACCGATTGAAGGCTCGAGATAGGCTCTGAAAGGACGGGTTTTCCATTTGTTCCAGCCCGCATCCAGCGCGTCAGCCATACGACCGGTATGGCCGGCTCTGGCGACCGCATAGGAGAATTTACCTTGAAAATCGAGAGTGAAATTGTCGGCAAGCCAAAAATTCAAACCCAGGCCGGCTTTGGCGTCAAAATCGGAAACGCTGAACGTTCTGTTTTTTTCGATGTTTCTTATTGTCCAGTCGGCGAAACCGAGACCGAAAATCAAGTAAGGTTGCAGATTTCCCCCCGTAAGTAAATAATAGTTTCCCGTGAGTCCGACCAGAAGAGCGGTCATTTTCGAGGAGGCATTGTCCGAATTATTGAAACTGAACGATTGATCGCTGGTGGCGGTGGTGTCGTCATAGGTCGTCGCCGCTCCAATCGACAGATCCACGGTCAGATTATGCCGGATCCCGTAGCGGATGTAAAAACTGCCGTCGAGACCCATCATAAACGGCTCGCGGGAGGGATCGCCGTAATCGGAACCCTCGAGCATCGGCGCCAACAGGGGCCCCCGAATCCCTATGCCGTTGATTTCGCTCCAATCGGCCGCTCCGGCGATTACGGCGGTCGCTCCAATCAAAAAAATCGTCGCGATAAATTTGAACCCAATCATCGAAAATTCCTTTCCCATACGCATATTTGAAACGGTTTCAGTAACAATTATGCTTATTGTATTTCATTTCACCTCCGAAGTGCAATACGGGCAACGGGTGGCTTTAATCGCGATGGTCGAATAGCAATAGGGGCATTCTTTGGTTGTAACCACCGCAGGGGCTGGTTCGGGCGCGCGCTTGAATCTGTTTATCTGTTTCACCAGCAGGAAAATCACGAAAGCCACGATTATGAAATTGATTACCGTGTTGATGAATTGCCCGTAGTTGATAGTGGCCGCGCCGGCGCTTTTGGCTGCAGCCAAAGAGCCGAAATCGGCGCCGCTTAGATTAATGAAGAGGTTGGCGAAATCGACTCTACCAAGGAGCAGGCCGATTGGCGGCATGAGGATATCGTTCACCATCGACGTGACGATCTGCCCGAACGCCGCGCCGATAATGATTCCGATAGCCATGTCCAGCACATTCCCGCGCATGGCAAAGTCTTTGAATTCTTTGAACATTTCCGCTCCTTTCGTTTGCGCTTTTCGTTAATATACCAAAAACGCACGCCATGATTTTTCGTTTGACAGATTCCCTTCGGTTCCAGTGGCTATAAATTGAATTAATATAACGACAAATGACAAACAACAACCTTTATTTTGCGAAATTTGAGTTATTCGATTTTCTCTCTTGGTTCGTTGTCGATAGAGCCATCGAACTCTTGAAAACAATCCGTTTGGGCTTAACCGATGGTTGTTATGGCAAGGTTACCACTTTTCGAGTCCATGCGGTAATGTTGCCGGTAAGGTCGGGCGGATTCTCGGTTACTTTGCGGCTTTACTTATCTTGCCGAAGGGCTTAGTATCTGCCGACTCCTTCATGGCAAGTAACTTGGTGGTTTCACATGAACGTCATGAGAATATTCTATATCCTTTTGCACAATGGCAATAAGCGGAACCTCTCCAAACAAGACGTTTCATGAATCGATTTGGACGGACTACGGAGTGTTGAGTACGGTGCACGCGGAACCCACGGCAACGGCGGCGCCGATACGTTTGTCCTCGACCAGCATATGATCGACTGTCCATGACTTCAGGAAATATAGAATTTCGTAAGCGGAAACTTTTTCATCGCGGCGCAGCCGCATGAGATAACCTACCAACTTGTTTCGGAAACCCTCGTGCAATTTGATCTGATGCGCCAACCCCCCGTAATTGATGCTTTTCATGAAAGCTTCTTCGGTTTGGAAATGAAGGTTGGAATAATCCACCAGCTCTTTCAGGATCAGACCGATTTCTTTGGCGGCGGTCCCCTCGGCGATAGAATGTTCTATGCGATTGATAATGTCGATCAGTTTTTTATGCTGACCATCGATTTCCGGCACTCCGATGCTCATGGCATCGTTCCATTGTAATTGAGTCATCTTTCGCTCCTTTTAAAGGGGCCTGTCCTTTATTTCGGCTGAAATATGGGGCATGTGAAAGGCGTTTAGGGGCCGATTCGCGGGGCTTTTCAGAAGTTAACAAAAATATGGGAGCGCGGGCACGATATTGGGTTAAAAGATATTGACTTCCGGAAAAAAAAGGCCTATCAATGGAAAGTGTTCAACGATAATCAACTTTCGACACAAGGAGTTAATGAATGGGCATGCGCAGCTTGATCATTCCCGCCCTGCTGTTGTTCATTGTTGCAGCAGCAGCAACGATAGCAGCCGACGAGAAAGGCGAACAGACGCCGGAACAAATGATGGCCGAATACGCCAAATACGCCACCCCAGGTGAAAAACACAAGGTTCTCGAACCTTTGGTTGGACGCTGGCGAATTGCCAGCAAATGGTGGATGTATCCCGGCGCGCCGGCGGACACTTCCAGCGCCACCTGCGAAGTCAAGTGGATCATGGGGGGAAGGTTCATTCAAGAAGATGTCGAGGGATTCAATTTCGGACAGATGTTCCACGGAATGGGGATAACCGGCTACGACTTGATTAAAAATGAATATGTCGGTTTCTGGATCGATGAGATGTCGACCGGCTTTATGTTATCGACCGGCCAGTGCGACTCCGCCGGAAAAGTCCTGACCATGCATTCGTCGTATTACGATCCGATAAAAAAGAAAAATTCGCATTACAAGACGGTGTTGTCGATTGAAAACGACGACCGCCATAGATTCGATATGTTCGAGATGAACGACGACGGAAGTGAATTTCGGAATTTCGAGATGATTTACACGCGCATGAAATAGAGCCGACAATTACCTGATTTCAAATGAGCCGCCGAATTTGCGCGGCTCTTTTTTCGCTATTCCCGGATTCGCGGCAACGACGAAACCGCCGTCATATTTTGCTTGTTTTGTGAGAGCGTTCGAAATCGGCGTTGCCTTTGGGCGCAAAACCAGGCAAATTATATCCATGAAATTGCTGGCTGTGATTCCTGCTTACAACGCCGGGCTTTACCTGGGAAAAGTAATCGACGATGTGAAGCGGCATGTGCGCGACATACTGGTCATTGATGACGGTTCGACCGACGATACCGGAGCGACGGCGATAACGCGAGGAGTGAATCTTATCCGCAATGAGACCAACAAAGGCAAAGGGGCGGCGCTTAAACGCGGGTTCGAATATGCGATAGCCGGGGGGCATGAATGGGTGATCACTATAGACAGCGACGGGCAGCACGATCCGGCATATATTCCCGCGTTCATTTCGACCTTGGCGGCGACCCGGGCCGATATGATCATCGGTTCACGAAAGGGGAATCTCGCCGATATGCCTTTCGATCGACGCTGCTCGAATTACCTGACATCCCGTATATTGTCATGGCTGCTCGGCGCTCGTATCGAGGACTCCCAATCAGGTTTCCGACTGATGAGCGTGGCCATGCTTGCATCATTGAATTTGACATCGGAAGGGTATCAGCTCGAATCGGAGTTGATAATCAAAGCCGTCCGGGCGGGCTTCAAGATCGCTTTTGTTCCGGTGAAAGTGGTTTACGGACGGAATTTCCCCTCGTCCATAAGAAATATCGAAGACACATACCGATGGGTGCGAATGGTGCTGGAGGAAATGTAAATCGGCCTTTTCGGCCGCTGATCGGGTAAGCGGAATATTCCGGAATCGTCAGGATTCTGCGGCGGCGACCAGGAAAATGGGAAAAAGATTCCTGACATCGCATTTCGTATAACCCAGATGGACTAATGTTTCCTTGATTTCACGAGGAAGATAAGCAGCCCGAATAGAGCGGAAAAAACCCTCCCGGCTGGGGATCCAATACAACCACCAGACTCTGCGAAGATCAAGAAAGGCGAGTGCGCCGGAGGGATTCAGAGCCCCGCGAAAGTTATCGATCGCCTTTTGCAGATCTTTGAATTCATGCAAGACCAGGCTGCCGCAGATCAGGTCGAATCGACCGAGTTCCGCAACGCACTTTGGATTCTCGGCGTCGCCGATGGTCCAGCGTATTTTGCCGTTTTCCATGACGTCTTGCAGCTTGCGCGCCACAGCCAGCATCGCCGCCGATTTATCGAGCGCCGTTATCTCGGAATCGGGGAACAACCGCGCCAGTTGCGCCGTCAGGAAACCGGTTCCGGCCCCAACCTCGAGAATCCTGCCTTCGCGATTTACCCTGATTTTTCTGCACGAATCGAGCGTCAGTAGATAGTCGGCGAATTTCCGATAGAAGCGGGTGAAATATCTCATGTGGTCGGCGTATCTTTCGGCTTCCTCTATCGAATCGGCATGTTGGGTTTCGTTATCGTCGGTCATTCGGTCGAACATGATCAGCTCCGCGTTTGTGTTATCGCTATATTTCGATACGCAAATTGCCGCCGGAAAGTTCTGTTTTAATGCGAAAGGGAAGTATCGGTGAATCGAAAGAATGGAAGGCGGCGGTGACCGCGATCGGGGATTTTCGAATATGCATCGACTCCTTGACTTTTGTATGGACTTGTGACTACATTCGATTGCAATAATATGACTATTCTGCTGACGAACGACGACGGCTATCAGGCGGAGGGGATAAAAGCCCTGCGGCGCTCTCTGGGGTGCTTAGGCAGACTGGTTACCGTCGCTCCCGATAGGGACCGATCCGGGGCGTCGCATTCTTTGACCGTGGCCAGGCCGTTGCGGGTGAAAAAGATCGATCGCGACTTTTACAGCGTCGACGGCACCCCGACCGATGCGGTGATGGTGGCCGTTTATTGCCTTCTGGGAAAACCGCCGGATTTGGTGATATCCGGGATCAACGACGGCGCCAATATGGGCGAGGATGTAACTTATTCGGGGACGGTTGCCGCCGCTATCGAGGGGACGCTGCTGGGGATCCCGTCGCTGGCGGTATCGCTTGTCGGCAATGGGCAACGGGATTACGGTACGGCTGTGGCTTTCACCAAGAAAATCACCCGCGCAGTCATGAAAAACGGTCTGCCCGAGGGTGTATTGCTCAATATAAATGTGCCGCCCGGCAAGAAGGTATCGCCTGCCCGTTATGCTATCACCCGGCTGGGCAAGAGGGTATATGAAGATGTGATTACCGAGAAAATCGACCCTCGCGGCCAGAGCTATTACTGGATAGGCGGGCGTGTCAAAATCACCGGCCGCGGGCCCGATACCGATTACGGCGCGATCGATAAAAAATTGATCTCGATTACACCGCTTTCGATCGACACCACCGCGCTTGGTTTTATAGAGAACCTGAAACGCTGGAAGTTGTAGCGGAAAATAAGGTTGCAACCGCAAAAGCCTTGGTTTCGTATCTTTATAAGGAAGCGGACGGCGTAAAAGCGCAGCCTTTTCGATATTTAAGAGAATAATTTTGACTCAACGAGGCCCGAGGTAACGCCGGAATCACGCAAAAGCCAATCAGGATAAATGGTAAAGAAACTACTGGCATTGCTTTTTCTTCTGATGGTGGTCGCCTCGGCCGTTTACGCTTTGCGTGATCGGCGGAACGTGACGACTAATTCGAACAAAGCGCTGAAAGCCTACAACGAGGCGGAATCATTTCGCGGCAAGCTGTATTATCGTGAGGCTATAGAGCAGTATCGGGCCGCCGTGGGGTATGATTCGAGTTTCGCCATGGCCTATGCGCGTCTGGCCAGTCTTACCCAAACGTTTTTGAATCAAATGGAAGAGGCGCGCTCGTTAAGCAAAAAGGCATCGGCCCTGTCGGAGAAAGTCAAAGATCGCGAAAAGCTGCTGATCGCGATTATCGAATCCGATATCGGCGGAGATACCACTAAATCACGGCGGCTTAAAGAAGAGTTGTTGGCCGAATATCCCGATCTTTTGGATGCGCATCTTTATCAAGCCGAACGCTATCAGAAAAATCAGGAATGGGACAACGCGATCAAGGAATATAACCAGGTGTTGAAGCTCGACCCGAATTTCGCGCTCGCTTATAATATGCTTGCCTATCTGCATTATTTCAAACGCGACTACGATCAAGCGGTCGAATATGTTCGAAAATACGCGGAGATCGCCGAGGGGCAGGCCAATCCCCATGACTCCTACGGCGAGATATTGATGAATATCGGCAAATACGATGAGGCTATAGCGCAGTTCAAGGCGGCCAATAAAATCAAGCCCGATCTGTTTTTCGTGCTGATGCATCTGGGCGATGCCCATAAATCAATCGGGCGGATACGCGATGCTGTCGGCTATTATCAGAGAGCGCGGGATTACGCCTCGGGTCAATTCCAGAAACGCGAATGCGACCGGGCCGTGGCCGGGGCCTACTGGACCAACGGCTTGTTTTCGAAGGCTGCTTCTCTGCTCGAGGCTCTGGCGGAAAACAACCCGGCTTCGGTGATCATTTTGCTCGACCTGGGCGCTTTATACGTCACGTCCGGGGAAATCGGCAAAGCGGAGATGACATATAAAAGGGTGCGGGAATTGATCGACCAGGGTAAGGCGCAGTTGATAGGAAACGATCCGGCGCTCGAATATAAGGAATATGGTATCGGATTGGTTTGGCTCGAGGCGATGATCGACTGTGCCAAAGGCGATTACGATTCGGCAATCGTGAAATATCAGCAGACCGTCGAACAAACTTCTTTGCCGAGAAAAATCTGGGTGCGTTATTTTTTGGGTCAGTGTTATCACAAAAAAGGGGATTTGGTCCGCGCGCGCGATACCTATCTATTGAATTTCGCCGACAACCCGAATCACGCGCAAACGCTTCTCGCCTTGGCCGACGTTCATGAATCGCTTCGCCAGCCGGAACAACAGAAGGAAGCGCTCCTGCGATATCTATCGGTCATGTCCGGGGCCGATGACGATATTCCGGATTTGGTGCGGGCTCGGCGCAAACTCGATAAGCTGATAGGCGCCTGATTCAATCGTCGATCCGCGCCCGATGCAAAGCGACCCGCTCTCAACCAAAGCAGCCGTTGTCGGTTGCTCCAAATAATGGCTTGACACTTTCGGCGGCGTATCTATATTGACAGGTCAATGTCCCCATCGTCTAGTCCGGCCTAGGACACCGCCCTTTCACGGCGAAAACAGGGGTTCGAATCCCCTTGGGGACGGATTTTCGATAATCTCCGCAAGTCTCGAATGTTTCAGGATAAGCAGTCATTCGTGAGGTATCGAATATGAGTCGCCACTATTTGATTATGGTTTTTTCATTCGTATGGATTTGCTCCGAAATCGCATTGGCCCGATATTCACGCCTGAAAACGGACAAGTCCGCCGGGCGCGATAAATCATCGCTTAAATGGCTGTGGATCGTGATAATCACGGCGATATCGCTGGGCGTTTTTATCGGGTTACAGAGAATAGGGGCGGTAAGTTTTGCTTTCGATTACGCGCCGTTTTTGGGGCTGGCTCTGATTATTGCAGGATCGATAATCAGATGGGTTGCCATCCGCACTCTGGGCCGATTTTTCACGGTCGAAGTGACCATTTTCGACGATCATCGTTTGATCAGCATAGGAATATACAGATATGTCCGCCACCCGGCCTATAGCGGCAGCCTGCTTTCGTTTTTGGGTCTCGGGATTTTCTTTTCCAACTGGCTGAGTTTGCTGATAATTTTCCTGCCTATATTTTCGGTGTTTTTATATAGGATGAAAATCGAGGAGCGGGCGCTTCGGGAAAAGTTCGGGCAGGCGTATCTCGATTATTCCGGCCGCACGGCCAGACTCATACCCGGGGTTTATTGAGTCGAGTTTTCTCAGGCGGATTCCGGCGCTTTGAATTTTATCCGCCCGAGCGGCTCCAAGGCTTGGGAGATTTGACGGTAGCAATCGCGCACGGTGTAGAGGTTGCCATCCACCGGGTCACCGATTTCGATCGGGCCCCGGAAGCGCAATAAACCCAGATAGACGATTTTGTCTGCGCTTTCGGGAAAATTGTCGGTCAACCAAGCGGCGTTGAAACGGTCGAAAACGAAAACGATATCCGCGCGGCTTAGGGTTTCCCTATCAATTACATTTGACCGATGACTTTCGAGGTCGATTCCGAATTCAGCGGCGATATCGATCGCCCGTTGATGCGGCCTGCGCCCGGCATGGGGGAAATAGCCGGCCGATTTCACTGCGATCGTTTTGGGAAGCAGCCGTTCGGCTGCGGCGGCCGCAAACGGACTGCGATAGATGTTGCCGTAGCAGACGAACAATAAATTCCTCTTCGAACGCAGGCGACGCCGCAAAAGCCAACAGGTAAACCACCGCCCGGGGGAATTGTTTTTAAGCCAGGTCGCCGAACGCATCAATATCAATGAAAGAAAACTTTTGCATTCTACCAACGCCGGACGAAGGTCATCGATCGCCAAGGTGTCGTTTCGTTCTCTTCCGATCAGGATATTGGCGAATTCGGATATCACTTTGAAATTGCTTTCGGAATTATATAGAGGATTTTTTTTGTCGATATTCCAGTTCGCCGAAATCCATTCGAAATCGCGGATAGTGTTCCGGCAATAGATCGCAGTCCTGTATGATTGTTCGAATCGCCTCACCTGCATGCGGCGCATCCGAAAAAGCATAAGCGGAAAATCGGCTCTGGCGGCGATCGCCAGTGGCAGCGAGCCCCAGAATCTGCCGTTGATTTCGAAAAACCATTTTCGCCCGATAGCATAATCCACCCTGAATTCGGCCATGCCAACTCCGGTGTACGACAATTCCGCCAGCATCGGCCGCAAGTATCCTAAAAGCTCCGGATCGAGAGGACAGCTGCGGCGATAGGAACTTCCGCCTCCCAGCGGCGGCTCGTGAAGGCGGCGGTGCTGAAAAGCGTAGAGGAGCAGGCCCTCGTGCGCCAGAAACTCGACTCCGATTCCGACGCCGCGCACATGTTTTTGAGCGATCACCGGGCCGTAATCGAGAAGGTGTCTTGCCGCAGTGAGAAGCTGGGCGCGGTCGACCGCCTTGTAAACGTAAAGTTTTCTTTTCAGATTCTCCAGTTCGAACGAGGCTTTCGGTTTCAGGACGGCCGGATAGCCGATTTCGCATTCGACTCTATCCAGATCCTCTATAGAGGTCATGGTGATTTCCGCAGGCATAGGTATATTCAGCTTTCGAGCTAAGGCCGCCGTTTTCGTTTTATCGAATACCACTTCGTAAGCTTCGGGATTGAGCCGGTAAATTTCAGGAAATTCGCCGAATAAATCTTTGTTTCGTTCGATCGGCGCGCAAGCCTGCTCATTGGCGGGGATCACCAGATCGTATTTTTCCTGTCTGAGAATCGCCGTCAGTATTTCATGCCAATTTTCGTTATCCGGCGAATAGGGGGGAAGCGGCAGTTTCTTGACAACGTATCGCGAAAAACCGGCTATTTCGTCTGCGGCGTGCCAACCGAGATGAATCTCGAGGCCTGCCCGGCCCAGCGAGCGCACGATCGCCAGACAGGTGCGGTAATTCTTGAAATCGCTTCCCAGCACCAGGACTTTTCCGGATAGGCGATTCGAGACCACCGGTCGATCCATTTCGGGCATCAAGCGAAAAATCTTTCTTGAAGCGGTCGTCCCGTCCGCTCGTATAGTTCATCGAGAGTCAAAATCGAGTAACCGCGGTCGAGCGCGTGGCGGATAATGTTTTTCAAGAATTCCGCAGGCCCGGGGTCCGGGCAACGGTTTTGTTCGAGTTGCTGCCTCGTCATCTTTATCCACTTGTCGGGCGGAAATTTCAATTTCAATTCGGCCCAGTATGAGGCGCTGGTGACGTTCATCGCGGTTATCATCGGATGGGCGCTGATTATTTTCAACCCGGGCGCGTCGAACATGCTGCGATAATCTTCGAATTTCCAACTCAAACGCCACTTGAAATGAATGCCGTCCTCGTAGAAACAAGGGAACCGCACCAAGCCGGACTCATGGAGAATCGGTCCCAGTCCCGGCTGCAGTTTCGTGATAAGATTGGAATCATATAGAATCCCGCGGCGAAACAGCATATCGGTAACGATCGCAACATCGAAACAACGATGCGCCCTGAAAGCGCGGGCATCCGGCACCAATTTCAGCACCGTGTCGATGACTTCCTCATAGCTGTCACCATGGCTGCTGTTGGGAAGGAAATTGGGATGGATTCCGAGTTCGATTCGATTTTCGGCGCGAAGCCTTTCGATAAATTCGCTCTTGTGCGTGACAAAATATGTCGGCGTGATCGCGAAATCGTCGTAAATCGCCTGCTGGATTTTCAGCGCCTCTTCGCTGGCCCAGTCGATATCGGAGGTGAAGCAGAATATCGGTTTTCCGCCGTTCATCATTCGTTCCTGTGGTCTTTTTACCTAAGGATAAGCAGGTGCGGAAAACAAGTCAAGCCGATTACCGCAATCGCCTCGAGCGCCGGCGGTTCGGAAACGAACAAGAAAAGCGGGAATTTTATTCCCCGCCTTTTAAAAGCAAAAATTATATAGTTCTTTGAATTTTCAGACCAGGGTCTGATTTTATGTCAGCTTCGCCTACCCCCCGATTCAATTCAGCGTCGCACTTTGATTCAGCAGCGAAACGTTTTCGGCGTGATATCCTTTCGGACCGGGAACCAATTCGAATTGAACCGGTTGCCCCCTGGTCAGAGTCTTGTATCCGGCCCCCTTGATCGACGAGTAATGAACGAATACATCGCTATTTTGGTCGTGATCGGGAACTATGAAACCGAACCCTTTCCTGGCATTGAACCATTTCACCTTGCCGACGACCATACATATACCTCCCTGAAATACAAAAATGTAAACAGGAAAAAAGAAAGATAGTAATTGCGGCAATCGGTATCCATTATAAATTATATCTCCACCAGTCGCCGGTCAAGTAAAAAATGCCGAATTTCGAATTCCAGCCGGCGCTTTGTCGTATCCGTTGGATTTTCCGTAAGTCTTGGGCGAAAACGACTGCTTGCGTCAGCCGGGAAAATCGCAACCATACGGACCGCATATCGTAATCTTGGGATTTCGCCGATCGGGGGCTGAGGGAATATAGATTAATGCTAAAATCGGTTTTGAAAGAATACGTGCGCCATGTGAGGATGTTTTCCCGTAACGCCAGATATTTTCTGGGCGGCTCGTTTTTCATGGGGTTTTATTTTTCGATCTACTGGACGATGCTGAACCTTTATTTCAAGCAGCTTGGGCTGAACGAGGGAGCGATCGGCATGATCAATTCCATCGGCGCTTTCGGCTCGGCTCTGGCGGCCATACCGGCGGCGATCGTGATCGATCGTGTGCGTATAAAGCGGGTGATGATCGCGGCTGCGGTCGCCACCGCCGTTTCGGATATCATGCTGGTGCTGGTCACGGATATCAGGCTGATCGGCTTTTTCGCCGCCGCCGCGGCAGCCGGGGCAAGCATGCATTTCGTGGCCGTGTCGCCGTTTTTCATGCGCAATTCGACCGCCGAGGAAAGAACGTATCTATATGGGGTCAATCATGCGCTCGATATGACTGCCGGTTTTTTCGGGGCGCTTATAGGTGGTTACATACCGCGGCTTTTGGCTGATTTCGGAATCGCCTTAATAAACGGCTATCGGGCGGCGTTCATGACCGGGGCATTGATGGCGTTCGTGTCGGTGGGGTTTTATTCGAAACTGACCTCGGATGGCCCGATACGGAGCGGATCGTTCAGGCTGGCCGACTATACCCGGACGCGCAGCTGGAAAAACACATTTCGCCTTTGCCTGCCGAACGTCCTTATCGGATTGGGTGCGGGTTTTACTATACCGTTTCTGAATTTGTATTTTGCCGGGCGGTTCGGCCTTGACTCTTCGGGTATAGGAAGGATTTATTCGATCGCCCAGGTTTTCACGGTATTCGGTTTTTTGGCAGGTCCGGCTTTGGCCAAGCGACTTGGGCTGGTGCGCACAATTTCGTTTTCGCAGCTCGCCTCGATTCCTTTTTTCGTTATCCTCGCCTATTGCCATCAGCTGGCGCCGGTGGTCGTTGCCTTCTGGTTCCGCAACAGCCTGATGAATATGGCCTCCCCGCTGTTCAGCAATTTCGCCATGGAAAAAACCGAGCCGGAGCATCACGCGGGAACCAACAGTCTGCTTTTCTTGTCGTGGAGCGGCGCCTGGATGATTTCCACGTTTGTCGGGGGAAGAATCATCGAGCACCACGGTTTCGTGCCGGTCATGTTGACGACAATCGCCCTTTATTTCGTTGCGGCTATCGCCACGCTCAAATTTTTCGCCCGGGATCTCCAAATCGGGGGCGTGTCCGGAAAAACACAGATTTAGCATATCCGAACGAAAAAGCGATCGCAGTCGTTAGTACTATATCGTCTCGACCGATCTTTAGACCGCGAGGGCTCGACTACCCGAACTTAACTGATTCATCGATGCCCAGGCGGCATTGCCTAAGTCCGGATCGGCTCGAAAAATGATTTCCGGATGACAACCGGGTGATAGTCTCCGCAGGCCGATATGCGGATAATTTCCGCAAAAAGGAGGCCTGTGAAAATCATCTATCTGGATCCCTTGATGTTGGCGGAAATCGCCGGAGCCGAGCCCGAACCGGAATTCGAGCCGGAATTGGAACGACTGCGGGATATTATCCGAAAAGAGGTTCTTGCGCTCGAATATCCGGCCGGGGAAATTTTGATCAGGTTGTATTTCGAAGGGATGGACGCGGAGGCGGCGGCGGCCGAAATCGGCCTGTCGCCCGAATCGGTGATCAAGATAAGCAGGGAGGCTTTACATGTTTTGAAAAACCGGTTGCGGCAGGTCGTCCATAAACGATGGCCCAAATTTTTCCCCAGCGCGGAAACCTGTCCCATCTGCGCGCATCCCGAACGTGCGGAAATCGAACGGATTATAACCGCCAAGATCGACAGCGAAAGTTGGGGAAGTGTCAACCGCAAACTTAAGAAATCAGTCGGCCGGATATTCAATCCGCCGATGATTATAATCAACCATTTGAAATACCATCGGGGGACGAACAATGGCTGAAGACCGCCACTATTATCAGATTCGCGCAGGTTTGAGATTGAGAAGCAGGATCGACAGGATCAAGAAAAAATACAATCTCACCGGCGCCGATACCATTCGAGCCTCGATCGAATTCGGATCACAAATACTCGAGAAACTGCTCGAATCGCGCAAGGATATGGTAAACACGTATATCAAGCTATTGAAGATGGATTCACGCAAAGGCAAGTCATGAGCGGCGGCGGTCGAGATCGCACAAACTCGTCGCTTGACCGCCATTACGTCTTGAGTTCATGAAAAAACCGCCGGCGGTCATTTCCACCGGCGGTAAAGTCTTATCGAGCGATGATTACCTGCCGGTCATGGCCAAGTCGATATAGGCCTGATGCATGATCTCGAACGTGCGATCCATCATCGCATGATCGTTTTTCTTCACTGCGGCGCCGAAATCATCGACCGCTTTAATCAAAGCCTTGCGTTTGTTTTCGAACGCCTTCCTGTCGGTCACGAGCTTATCGTCGATTTTCATTTTGGACAACGCAACGGCCTTGGCTTTGAGCTCAGGGTAGTTTCGGCGCACGAATTCGTAATCCTTTTCTTCGTCGCCCTCGAACCCGATAGCCATCGCCAACGGATGCATGGCCTCGTGGAACTCGTTTATCTCCTTGCAACTTTTCAACGCGGCGCAGTGATGCTCGGCGGTTTCGCTTTTCTCGGCGGCAACGGCTTCGGTTTCGCTGGCTTTTTCGGATATTCCGGCCATTTCTTGGGCGACCGGCTTACCCGATTCGGCTCCTGGGATCGCGATTTTAGATGCGTTCTTATCGGCGATTGAAACTTGCGGACTTTCGCTTTTTGCCTCGCTGAGTTTCGAGTCGGTCACCGACCGGGGAGAAGTAACGTCGCTGGACGCTTTGTAGCCGAGATCATCCACGGTTTTAATCATTTTATCCTGATTTACGACGGCGTCGTCATAGACCACGGTGGCGCTTCGCGATGCCAACGAAACCTCGGCGCTTTTGATTCCCTCGATATTTTCCAGCGCGGACTTGATTTTGCTGGCGCAACCGTTGCAGGTCATGCCGTTTACCTTGATCACGCAGGTCTGGTCGGCCGCCACAGCCGCGGATACAACGATAAAAACCGACAGAATGACTGCCTTTTTCAAGACTCCTCCAATCGTTTTGTTGGATTATTTGTTTGTCAGCGTGAACAGCTCATTAACCGTCTTGCCGAACAATTTCGAAAGTTTTAAAGCCAGCAGTGTCGATGGCACGCTGGTTCCTTTTTCGATCGAAATGATGCTTTGACGGCTGATGCCGATCAGTTCGCCTAATTCGGCCTGAGATAAATTCTTCTTCAGGCGATATTCACGGATTTTATTTTTCACTTTCATAACGCACGTATTATTAAAAGAAAAATCCTCAAGGTCAAGAAAAATATGACGAAATTCCTTGACAAGGGCATATATGTTTACTATATATATGTGCAGTAATTGGAAAATCCGTAAAATTATGCGAGGTCCTCGAAAAAAGGAGTTGAGTATGACTCGAGTGGAAACCGATCTCGAAACAAGCTCAGGCTGCAATTGCTGTTGCGGCGGCCAGCTGGCCTATACCGGCGATCTGTTTATCTGCGATGATTGCCATCGCCTCTACTGCTCGATTTGCCGCGGTATCGTGGTCTCCTCGGGCGGCTGTTGTTATTGCCTTGAATGCGGCTGGTCGGTCTGCGGCTAAGGAAAGGGAATCGCCATGCGTATCGCCGATCTTAGCCGCTACGGTTTCCCGCGGAAACTGATAGAGTTGTGGCGCGACTGCGGCTGCGAGTATCTCATGCCGTTGCAAGCGGAGGCGGCGAAAAATTATGGCCTGCTCGACGGCCGGAACCTGTTGATCGCGGCGCCGACATCATCGGGAAAGACCAAATGCGGCGAACTGGCTGCAATGAAGGCGGTTTTTTCGGGACGAAAGGGGCTGATACTGGTCCCCTTGAAGGCGCTGGCGGCGGAGTTGTATTCCCAGTATGCGCCCCTTTATGCCCGCGCCGGCATGAAAATGATTGCGGTGACGGCCGATTTCCCCGAAGGACGGCGCAGATTTCTCGATGGAGACTATGATTTGGCCGTTGCCGTTTATGAAATGATCAATTCGCTGACTGCGGCCGATCTTTCGGTATTTGAATCGATCGGGACGGTGGTTTTCGATGAGCTGCAGTTGATCTGCACGGCCGAGAAGGGTGTCGCATACGAGATTCTTTTATCGAAAATAAGAAGGGCTTTTCCCTCGATTCAATTGGTCGGTCTTATCGGCGGTCTCGATGATAGTCAATTGTTTGCGGATTGGCTGGGTTGGCCGCTACTGAAATCGACCAATCGCCCGGTGGAGCTTCACAAGGGTGTGCTTTGCAACGGCCGATTTCATTACCGCCGCCACAACGACTGTCGCGAGGGGATCGAGTATTTCGGTGTTACGCGCAATACCGGTGGTGCCGAGGGAACGCTTGAGGCCTTGGCGGAATCGTTGGCGGCGCAACCATTGCGAGAGGAGAAGACCCTGGTATTTTTGCCCACACGCGAGGCCTCGGTGAGGGTCGCCCGGCTGCTTGCCGATAAGTTGGCTTTCAGGCCTGCCTCGAGATGTTTAGTCGAATTGGCGGACTATCCGGATACGATTCAGACGGAAAACCTGCGATATTGTCTTGAGCGGGGGATAGCATTTCATAACGCCGATCTCCCGCGAACGATTCGGCGATTGCTCGAGAGTGGATTCCGCGATGGTGAAATCCGGGTGATCGCCTCCACGACCACGCTCTCATTGGGGGTGAATTTCCCTGCGCGCAACGTCTTTATCGACACTCACCGCTGTTACGGGGCGGCCGGCGGTTCGAATATGCGTCCCCTCTTGATGTATGATTACAATCAAATCGCCGGGCGCGCCGGCAGACTGGGTCAGGGCGATGATTTCGGACGGGCGATTCTGATCGCCGAGAATGATTTTCAGCGGGAAGTATTGTGGGAAACTTATATTTACGGTTCGGCGCGTCCGGAAATCGAATCTTTCGACAGTGGACGGCTGGGTGGACTGTTTTTGCGCTGGTTCGCCTGTGGAATCGCCCGCGATGAAAAAGATTGCCGCGAGCTGTGCCGACTGACACTGCGCAATCGCTGCCGACCTATCGAAGTTGCAGACAGAGAGCACGTCATGACGATGCTTCTGAGCAAGGGCTTTATTGAAAATCGAGGCTGTGCGATCGGCGTAACCGCTTTCGGCCGCGCCGCCGCCGCCTGCAATATCGAATTGGTGACCGCCGGTATGATCCGCGAAGGGTTGCAGAAATATCGGCTCGGCGGCAACGTGTTAAGCTGGATATACTATCTGCTGGGAACGCCGGACGGAAATAGGCTTTTGATCGGAAACCGACGCGGAAATTTCGCCGTTTGCGATATACCGAACATCCTGTCCGAATTGCTTGATCGGTATGGCGAGGAAATCCCTTTGGGTCCATTGGCTGGTTTGGCGTCGCCGACTCGGAAAACGGAGCAAAATCGATGGCAATCGTTCGTCACTTTGGCTGCTATAAGCGGACCGCTTCCTGCAATCGAAATCGAGCGGGCGGTGAATATCGGCTGGGGGAGAATCCGACGCGCCGGCCGCGATCTGGCCAATCTGCTCGACTGCGTGTCTGCGATCGGCGGCGACGGCTGGCTCGATTTTTCGCAGCAGGATAAAATAAACCGCTTTCGGGAGATTTTCAGACACGGAGTGCCAGAGATGTGCATTCCACTTGCCCGTATCGCCGGCGACGATATCGAACGCGATCACCTGCTGCGCCTCACCAATGCCGGCATAGTCACCGCCGAGGATGTCTTGACCGCCGGACTGGATATCGTCGCCTCGATCATTCCCAAACGTTTCGCATCGATGTTGTTCGATTTATCCAATAAGGCGGTATCCACACAGGTGAAGGATCGGCCCCGGTTTTCGGAACCGATGGCCGGCGCATCTTCGCGCAAATTAAAATTCACCGCCGTCCGCAAAGGCAAATTATATGAGGTTACCTTCGACTCGGGCACGGTGCTGCTTCAGCCGAGATTGTTCGCCTATTTACAGAAACTTGTCAACTGCGAAAATCCGGGGGGATGGCTGGATAAGAACAGCCTTGATACCGGTTTGAATCAGGTGAAATATATCTATCGTTTGAAGAAAGCCCTCGAGGGAATTCGATCGGTGGCAATCGAGAGCGACCGGGCGGGCCGGTATCGGATAGTCGGCCCAGTCGATGAGAAAAAACCGGTGTCTATTTGAATACCTTCTGCGAATCGCTTATGGTTTGAGCGCGTTATCGCTTTTATTCTTGGGATCCACAAGAATCAACTTCGGCGGCCGGGTTTGCCGAACCGCACATGTATCCAAGTGGGGTGGGTTTTCGTGAATCGCCGTTGCACGGTATGGACGATGGCGGCGGTGCGAGTCAGAACTTTTTGCAAAAACGATCTCTCAGGCGGCCATTGCATTTTATTTCTGCAATATATGCAGGGCCATTCCTGATCGTAAGTTCCGTAGGGGTTTCCGGCCAGATCCAACAGCTTCGCCGAGAAGGCGTTGGTGGCCAACCCGTTTTCACCGGCGAATACCGCCTTTTCCCAAACCATATCCTCGAACAGCCGGCGCAGACGATTTTCATCGAAAGAATTCTGGTGTCCCCAAGGGGGATTGATCCCGCCGCAAGATTGACAGGTGGTGCGTCCCACGCGTATATCCTCTTTGAAAGGCACTCCGATTACCACGTTTCCTCTCGATACCCGGGCGATCTCGAAACAAGCCTTAGGCAGCAGATCGGGGCGGATATGTTCGAGCACTTCGGCGCACAAGACCATATCGAAACTATCGTCGGCGAACGGCAAGTTGCAGGCATCCCCGATTATCGGCACGATTTCCGGATTCGATTCCGTTTGCGGTCTCGTGATATCCAGGGCGATTACCGTGTCATATCTGCTTGCGAGTATGCTCGCCATAAACGCGTCGTGGGCACCGATATCGACTGCCAGGCTGCCGCGGCCATCGACAAGGCTGAATATCTTCTCGACCCTTTCTTTTTCGGGCGGACTCTCACGATATTTTTGCCAATCAATCAATACGTAGACTCCTTGTTTGGTGATTAATTCATTAAATTAAAAAATCCACATAAGGCAAGGAAAAGTTCCGCTTTTTTCGTTCCGGCGTCCACGACGACAAAACGGCCGAGGCAACCGATTGCCACATTGCGGAATCCGCTTGCATCGAAATACCAATGAGCGCCGCTGTATAATCACTATACAGTTGGTATATTATGATTTACAAGGGATTACGTTTGCATTTGCGGTTGCATATCGGCATGGCTGTTGCTGTTATTCCGGTTGACAAACAAAGAGAAATACCTCTTTGCAAACGTCCCGGTTAGGCGGGCGACTACGGTCGCTCGGAAGCAAGGCCAGCCTTTCCTCTCCCTCCTTGGGGCTGGCCTTGATGTTTTTGGGCAAGGCTTGGTGATAAAAATTCCGAAGTTGTCGAAATAAGTTAATAAAGACCCATTTATATTTTTTGCTTGACAAGAAATTTTGGATTATTATATAAGTAGCCCGCAATATAGGGCGAGGCACTCTGTTCCCGCAAAATCGAATAAGCGCCTATGATCGAATTCGCTGTTCGATCAAGGATTTTAACAGATTAAAGCGGATAACTATCAAGGAGGTATATCGAGGGAAGGCAGGTTCAATATTCGGCGTTTTTGATTGTTGCGAGGCTGATAACAATCATTAAAAGGAGCAGGAAAATGAGATCGAAAATCGCGATAGGGGCAGCGGTTGTGATATTCCTGATAAATTCTCCTTTGGTTTTTTCAACCGAGATTATCAAGACCGTTGATTTCACCGCCGGCCAGTTTGCTTTCCGGGAGTTTTTGGAACAGGATGGCAATACTTATGTATTAATTGAAACGTCTGGAGATGGCGATTTTTGCGTTACGCAGTCGCCGGGCTGTCCCGAATTGCCCTCAGCTACCCTCAATTATATAATTCCTTATGGCACACAGGTGGCTTCGGTTTCGGCCCAGATTATCAATGAAGAACCGTTAATCCAGCTTGGTCATCCACTTCACCCGGTACAAGAGCCTTGGATGACTGATGCCAGCGTGCCGCGTCCGCCGTTCAGGGAAGCCAATCATATTTACCAGCAAAATCAATTCTTCCCTCCGGCGAGTCAATTGGCGGAATGCATTTTTGCCGGAGGCAGCCATAGGGGGGTATGTATAGCGTCAATTGAGGTTAGCCCGTTGCGTTACAACCCAGTTACTAATATGGTCAACCTTATTACGTCGATGCAACTTGTTTTAGAATTGGTTGACGCTGATCCGCCGATTGTACCGGAGAGAGCATCCTCGTTTGCCATATCCGATATGCTAAATAGGTTGCCGCATATGGTCGACAATCCCGAAGACATTCAGAGCTATTTACCGCCGATGCCTGCCATCTATGAAAATTACGAGAATGTCGGATTTCCGTTGCCCAACGGTGTTCCAGCGGAGTGCGTGGTTATCACCAGTCCCGAGTTATCCGGGGCTTTCGTATCCTATGCCAAATGGCTGACCAGGAGGGGGATCCCTACGGAAATAGTTAAGACAAGCCAAATTTACGCTCAATATTCCGGACGCGACGATGCCGAAAAGATAAGGAATTTCATAATTCATCGTTACCAAAGGGATGGTTTAAGCTACGTGCTATTGGGCGGTAATCACCGGGTGGTGCCGAAGCGGCTTTGTTATCAAGGAAATACCAATATTATGCCTGCCGAAATCAACATGCAGATCTGCGACCTTTACTACGCGGATGTCACGAGGACATGGGATGCCGATAACGACAATATTTTCGGCGAGCCCGGGCACGATAACCCTGATATCGTATGGGATGTGGCAGTTGGCAGAGTGCCCGCAACCAGTGCGGCCGAAGTAGGCAATTGGGTGACCAAGAGGCTGAGATTTGAATTAAATCCTGGTGGGGGCAACTATCAATACCTAAATCGTGCCGCTGTGCAGAGCGCTGATGAGATGCGTGATCGAGGGCAGTTCAGAGCAATTTATAATGTTCTTCCATATTATATTTCTTGTGATACCGTAACTTTGGTTGAGCAGCCGTCCGGAGGTGATCCTAATCCCACGGGCCCGACGTTAGAAACATTTATCCAGACTATAAGCAACGGTTTGCAGTTCCTGGAAGCTCAGGCTCACGGCTCACCGGATTTTTATAACATTCGGACTTCAGGATATAACAATCTTCCGGCTGAGTGTTATTCGATCCGAGATATTCATGACGTATGCGCTAACGGTCAGGAGTACATCACTTTTTGTCTTGCTTGCTGGGTTGGTGCCATGGATGCACCCGAAATAGGCGCAGGCCGATATCCGTGCATGGCTCAGGCCGATCTTGTCAATCCAAACGGGGCAACTGCGGCTACGTATAACACCCGATGGGGTTGGGTTGCGACTTCCTATCTGCTAGACAAGACGACCATAGAGTTATTGTTCGAAATGCCGGACCATATTATTGCAAATGCGCATAATGCCATGAAAATATACCGCAGTTCCTCCAGGGATCTGATTTATGGCAATACTTATTTCGGGTGCCCGACTATGAGTGCATGGGGGGCCACTCCGGCAAGCATGCAGATTGACTTTCCTGAAACTTTGCATGTCGATAACACGCCGAGGATTGTTACTATCGCAGTTCGAAATGAGCAATTGCCATTGTCCGGGGCTATGGTCACTTTATGGAAGGGTAGTGAAGTATATGCCAGGGGGGTCACTAATTCCATGGGACGCGTAAACTTTCAAATCAACCCCAGAACACCAGGTAGAATGCTCTTGACAGCAGTCAAAACCGATTACCTTCCTGCCCGTGCGGAAATCATGGTTGCTCCTTCGGTGATTCCCTATGTCGAAAACCTCGATCATCTTGATAGATCCGCCGAAATAAGGCAGCCTTTGATCTGGAATCCGTTGCATCATCCTTCGGGAGACAGCCTGCGGGCGGCCCTGACCGCTGCTGGATATGCACCGGTTATAACCGATTCTCTCGAATCCTTTTTGAATAGTCTCGAAAATTATACTTTGTTCGTTATTGGCGGCATATACGAGTATTTCGAACCTTACATTACCAGGACGCTGTTCGATCGTTATCTTCAGCGGCTGCATTCTTTCCTGGATGCCGGCGGGTCGATTTATTGGGAAGGTGCGGTTTCGCTTTACCTGCAGGATTCAACCTGGTACAACAGATTTCAGTTTGATATTTCCATCTGTTATCAGTATCCCTCAACGTTTATTCGGGGGGATGATACGCTGTTCTTAAGCATGATCGATAGTCTCGGGTTGGATGAATCGGGTTTGAGCGAGGGGTGCAGAGCGATCGGGTCGCCTTTGCCGCTTAACGGGATGGAGGTATTGCAGGCTCCCGAGGCATGGCCTATTGTCTGCAACAGCAAGGCGGTCGCCTATACCGACGGCAATTATCGCACTTTCGTGGCGAGTTTTCCGTTCTGTCGTTTGCACGATCGTTATCGGAATACACGAGCCCAGTTAGCGGATGCAATCATGGCTTGGTTGAATAGCAGCTCAGCGGTGGTGGACAAGGAGCCGTTGCCGCGGATTTATCTCGGGCAGAATTATCCCAATCCTTTCAACAGTTCGACGGAGATGGAGTTTGCGGTCGAGCGGCCGGGGCCGGTGCGCTTGGAGGTTTACGACATATTGGGTCGGAAAGCGGCCACGTTGGTGGATCGGGTGATGGTTCCCGGGGTTTACCGTCAGGAGTGGCGTGCGGACGATTTTCCGAGTGGGATATATATGGCGGTGTTGAGGGCCGGGGGTGACTGTCGGGTGCGGAAGATGGTGTTGATGAAATAAGAAATCGATTTATTTGTTTGAAGGGGATAGGCCGTAAAGCTTATCCCTTTTTTATGTAATCCTTCCCAGGCCTGCGATCGCCGGCAATACCAGCCGGTCGTCGTTTTCCGCCCCCCAGAGCGCCAATGCCAGCGCGCATACGCCGTCGCCGGCTGTTGTATAGGCGCAATCGAGCGCCCGCAATTCATCGACAATGCTCCACGTGTCACCATCGCCGCAAGCCAGCCGCTCGTCGAAAATGCCGAGGTCGCCGGCCATGAGCGCCCGCTCGAGATTGGCCAGAAGTTTCTCGCGATTGCCTCCGCCGAAATTGAACCCTTTGGCGGGGAGATCTTTCAGCGAGGACAAGATGACATCGCCGATACCGGTCGAATCGATGATTATTTCGCCGCCGTAAATGTCGTGCAGCTTGTGGATACGTTCGACGATCTCCGGCCAATCCCGCTGATAACGTTCGATATGCACGAGCTGGTATGGTTTGCTTGTGCAATCGAGCACCACGCCGACGGTGTAGGTCTGCTTGCGGGCCAAATCCCAACCATGAACGTAACGACGTCCGGCCGACGGCGTATTTTTTTTCTCACCTTTCGCCAGCGCCGCGCTTAGGATTTCCTCGGGCAGAAGCCTTCCCTCGAAAGCCGCAAATTGCCCATCGAGATGCTGCGCCGCCCGCGCCGGCGACATATGTTTCCGCAAGTAATCGAGCGCCTCGCGAGGGAGGTGATGATTTTCGGATGTCGGCCCGCTGTAAACGAATCCGCGTCCGCTTTTGCGAATAAGTTCGCAGCGATGATAAAACCAGTTATAGCCGTTCGGCGTCGAACAAAGATCGAGACTGCCGGCGCGATCGGCCAGGCGCATTTTAAGGACGCCCTCGACCACCGCCTCTGCTTGAGGCTCATAAGCGATTTCGTCGAAATTCACGAAATCGTAATCTTGGCCGAGCAAATGTTCGCCGCGATTGGCGCTGGTGCGCGCGGTCAGTTCGGACCCGTTACGGAAATATATGGTCGAATAGGGGGTAGATTTCACGTTTTTAATCAGGCTTTTTATTTTGCGTCCGCGTTCGAGCAAGCCGATTATCTTGTCGAAAATGATCTGTGCCTGATCGAGAGTGATACTGACATTGAGCGCCCGGTAGCGTCCTGGGGTGTCGTAGCCGATAGGTCGGATCTGGAAAACGCAGCGATGGATGAGTTTTACCGCCTGGATTTCCGATTTTCCCCAGCGGTTGCCGGTGACCAGCGCATTTTCCCTTCCGATAGATTTTTGCAGCCAGATCCGCTGCCCAGAGTGGGGATCGAATCCGAGATATTCACGGGCGAAAAATACCGGGTCGTGGATCGCGCGGCGCCAGCCGCTTTTTTTCGGGATATTCCGCACCGAAAGGTTATTGCGGCGATTCGTCGGAATGCGGTCCGTCGGTCGGCCGCCCGAGCTCCTGTCGGCGGATTTCATTGAGCAGTTCGAGCAACAGATTTTCCACGTGGCTGTTTTCGCTTATTTTTTGTTTGATTTCGATCGCCTTAAACGCATGTTCGGTTTTCAATTCGAGATCGCCGGCGGAAATCGCCAGATGGACGCGCTGGATGACATCGTTCAGGAAACGCCGATCGCATTCGAATTCTCCGTGAATAGCGGTTGGTTCGGAAAAAGCGTTATTCTCCTCGATTCTGCGGGAGGCTTTGCTGGAGCGTTTTCTCCGACCTATCGCTCTTTTGCCCGCATGACCGCTTGCTTCCTCGGCGATCGACTGACTTTCCCCGCCGCAGGCGGTCGGATCGATCGATCTCTCCGTTTTCATCGGATTGCAACCACTTTCGTCCGGCATTATCGATTCACTATTTTGCCGAGGTTCGTCATAGGATAGCCGGTTCGATTCTCTCGAGTTCGGCGCGGGCCTCCTCTTTGGAGGTGAGGCCGGCTTGATACCCGGCGATAATGCTTTCGACCGCGGTTTTCCGCGCCTGGAACCGCTCGAGAGAGCCGAATACGCGTCGATTATCGAATGCGATTACGATCCGTCCCGAGTAACCCCGCAGCGCCGATTCCAAACCTATAAGCCAGCGGAAAAAGCCGATCGCCTTTTCCTGAACCGCCACTATTTGTCGCATCATAAGTTCGAACTTGAATCTGGCCCAGGTCTGGGTGGTGCCATAGGAATAGCCGAGCATGAACGGATCCAGATGAACTCCCGCGCAGATATCCTCGACGAGCGCGCGATGATATAGATACCAGCTCGATGCCGCCCCTTGGTTGGACGGGCCGACCGAATTGATGACCACGTCGTCCCAGGTGACGGCCGAATCGGAGGGGCGAAGCGATTTGAATAGATCGACCGTATCATCGAAGTATCGATTGGCCCGCTGGATATAAGCGCCGTCGCTTTCGCCGGCGTATTTCTCGGGCTTTTTCAATTGCACCTGAATACGGTTGTAGCCGGCTTTCTCGAGGTTGCTCGACATGTCGGTGATTAGTTTGCGTTCCAGGTGGGAAACGAAACCGACCGAGGCCAAGAGACTGCGGCCGCGTGGGTCATCGGGGGTAGAATCGAGGCCGACATGAAAATAAGACAAGGGATCGAGACGGACTCGGCCGTTTTCCGAGTTGTGAAATATGGTCCAGCCCCGGCCGGTTTTTTCGAATTCGAGTCTGCGGGGGTCGATCTGATTGAATCGCGAAAGCCCGTTCTTGCCGGCATTCAAGACAGCCTCGCCCCCAAAGCAACCATCGAGGAACAACCCGCGAAAAAATGCGCTCAATAGGCTATCGATTCCGCCGGATTTTTGATATTCGAACGGTGAAAGGATTCGATTCAAATCGTCTTTCAACTTGTCTGCGGTGGAATCGGGCAAATCGGGGAAGTTGATTTCAAGCGGCGCGGCGCAAAGTCTGGTCCAGAGCCAAACGGCGCCGTTTAAGATCGGGATATTGTCGGCAAGGTAGCGGTAAAGCCCGATTTGGTTGAAATTGTGATATTTATCAACCGGTGATTTGATTTCGAACCCGGCCAAGCGAGGGTCGGAATCGGTTTTGGGTTTGGAACGCGATAAAAACTCGCGGATTGATCTGCCAATCATAGCTATCTCCAGTCTTATTCCTCTACCGATATGCCCTGTTGGAATCCCAATGCGATTTGCATAAGAATCGTCGGCCGGGCAGGGAATACCATCGACCAAGCTTGAGTTCCATTCGCAGGCGGAGGCAGCAAAGTCAAATTAAACCGTTCGTATGGGTTTCCGAACTACGGAGGCAACCTTGATTTAGGCGAAATCTCGGATAGGGGATTTATCGTCGCAGGTTATATTCCTGCTCCAGCCTTCGGATATTGCTGTCTATAAGCGGATCGCCGCTGCCGTCGAATCGCCGATGAAGAATCGTCAATATGTCTTTGAGGTCATCCCATCTTTTCTGCCTGAGGTAAATTTCGCCGATGCCCACGATAGCCAATCCATGATTAGGATCGATCCGCTGCGCCTCTGAAAAATGATATCCGGCTAATTCCAGTTCGCCTTTGCCGAGCAGGACGAACCCCAAGCCGATATGGGCCCGGGCCGTCGGACCTCGCCTCAGCGATTCCTTAAAAGCCCTTTCCGACTCCGATATTTCGCCTTTACTTAAATGATAGCTGGCCAACCTCTCATAACCCTGGCGGGAGCGGTCCCAATCGTTTTGCAGAATGTTTTCGTAGCGTGCCAATGACTTCGTGCGATCGGCGTTGAGCAGAACCCATCCGAAAGTTATGCCGATCGGGAAAACTACCGCGGCGGTTTTGATCCAACGGCTTGTTTTTTCCCAATCGATTCGCAAAATCAGGTATAGGTGCAGCGACAGAAGAGGAAGGCAGAACAGGTCCCAATCCCTGGGCATCCCGAGTTTCGGATCGATGAAAAAAAGACAAATCAAAGTGAATACTGTGGTCCCACCGAGGAAGCGACGGAATTCCGTAGAAGCGTTCGACTCTCCGGCGGCCCTGGGCAAAAACAACATCAACGGGAAAAAAGGCGAAACGAGCAAGAGTTCGTTGAGCATATCCAGCAGGTGGTCGGCCGACAAGAGCGAATACGATTTTTCGCTGGCGCTCGAAAATAGAATCAACGTTTTCTCGGAGGTCGATGGATAGGCGAAAACACCCCAGAGCAAGACTATCGTCCACATGAGCGAAAGCGGGGCGAGGCGCGCCGAAATGCTCATTCGGGGATTTCGCAAAAGCACTATGGTAAGCGGAACGAGGGCGACCGCGCTGACATTATGCAAAAAGAAAGCCAATATAAAAGTAAAGGTAACTTGCCATACCTTCCCGCCGGTCTCGCTGCAATTCCCGACGGCCACGAAAAGTAACATGAGAGCGGCCGCCGCCAGCGGGTAACTTTCAACGTATCCGAAAAAATAGAGCATGCCGCCCCAGCCGAGCGCATGGAAAATCACTGTCGATTGCGGAACGCCCCAATTCGCGAATTTGCGCGACAGGCGATATAATCCGATCAGGAACAGGATTCCCGCAAGCCGGCTGAAAAAACGGTAGGTAACGACCGGCTCGAAACCGAATTTTTGCAAAATTAATCTATAAATATAATTGTGGATAAGATAATTCAGCGGTTCGGCGGCATGGAGTTTCAAGGTGAAAAGATTCGGCGGTCGATCGAGTTCGGCGGCGCGCAGCAGACCATCTCCCAAGAGATTGGTGGAATCGGTATAGGCGAATATAAGCAGGACGAAACATGCTAAGCCGATAACCCGAAAAAGCGGTGAATTCAACGAGGCACTTAGTCTGTCTTGATCGAAAAAGCGGCGCGGGGATGAGGCGATCGTAAGCAGCCATAGAAAAAACAACAATAATAGATATGCGATGACTTCCGTGGAAGAAAAATAACGAGCCTGGTCGAATCCCCAAGCATTTCCGATGGGGAATATGCCGACAATCAGTCTTCCGACGATCAGAAGAAAGAGCACCGCCGCGGCTGCGAAATTGACAGCCGATACCCGCATCGCAAAAGCTCCTGCGGCGATCCCCGATCAAGGCATCGACGCCCGAGCGTAATGCCTATAGTCGCTGATTGATTCGCCGTCATGACCGGCGGCGCTGGATCGCCGGCATCTATTAATTGTAGTCGTCTTCTTCGTCTTCCGGCTCGTCTTCCCACTCTTCGTCGACTTCTTCGTCGTATTCGTCGACGTCGCCTTCCATCTCCGCTTTGGCGGCTTCGAGGCACTCTTTGGAACAATATTCCTCGCCATCGAAGATCAACGACTTGCCGGTAATCATCTCATCACAATAGGCGCAGAACATCTGACCCTCCGCTTTCGCATATTGTTTTGACTTTCATCCGCGAATCGCCTTATTTTTTCGGTAAACCTTTACAAAATATTAACAGCTTTTGCAAGCTTTTTTGGGCGGTAAGAAACAATTTTCGATCTGCTTTCGATTCCTCATATTATTGTTGCGATCGATGCCGGCGATAATTCACCGCCGCTAACGGCAAAACGAACGAAAGGGACGGAAAGTTGCAGCCGGAACCAGGGAAAATGACGAAAGAAAAAAAATTTTTCACGGCCGACCGGGGGAAGAATCGACTTGGCTGAATTTTATCCGATTATCGCCGGGCTGATATTCGTTTTGGCCCTCGCGGCTCTGACGGCGCTGCTTTGCCGGGTTTTTTTGCCCGCATTATGGGGGCGGTACCGGATAGGTCGCTGGATTCTAATCGCCGCCCTGGCCGGATTGACCTTTATAATCGTCTGGGGGTTAGGGGCTACCGGACGACACGCGATTTTGGCACGGGTGGGCGCCGGCGCGGCGGCGTTGGTGCTGATCGCCTTTATCGCCCTGATCGTATCGGTGCCGATCTCCGGACTGGTTAATTTGACCGCCTGGGTGCATAGGAGGCTGGCGCCGACAAACAAGGGCGAATCAAATAAGGAGCCGGATCCGGTAAGAAGAAAATTGCTGGAAAGCGCCTTACTTGCCGCTCCTCTGGCGGCGGTAACCGCAGGGACCGGCGGATTTTTGAAATCGTTTTCTCCGGCGCAAATACGAAAGATCAAAATAGAATTCGATCGATTGCCGCAGTCGTTGTCCGGATTCAAGATTCTGCAGATTTCCGATGTGCATCTCGGATATTATGTCACTCTCGCGGATTTCGAACGTTTCTTAGATGAGGCTTTGCCGCTGGAAGCGGATTTGGTGCTGGTTACAGGTGATCTGGCCGATGACTTGGGCGCGCTCAGTCCGGCTCTTAGGTTGATCGAGAAACTCGCGCCGCCTAATGGGATTTATTTCTGTCTCGGCAACCATGAATATTATCGCGGCGTCGACATTTTTCGGCGGGAAATTGAAAAGACCTCGATAAAGCTTCTGGTTGGCGAGGGCCGGACCATTGTGGTGGGGGATACGACCGTATATTTGGGCGGCGCCGATGATCCCCGTTGGCTGCGAAGGGACAACGCTGCATTTTTAAGAAATACGGTGAACCGGGCCATGGAAAAGGCGCCTGCGGATTCGTTCCGCATATTGATGACGCATCGGCCGGAAGGATTCGATTTCGCATCGAGCAACCGGGTTGATCTTACGCTGGCCGGACATACCCATGGCGGGCAGATCGGTTTTGGCGGTCAATCGATTTTCGAGAGCATGGGCTATCGCTATTTGTGGGGCTTATACGACAACGGCCGCGGCGGAAAACTCTACACTACATCGGGCCTGGGGCATTGGTTTCCGTTTCGTTTGGGATGCCCCGCCGAGGCGCCGCTCATTGAACTTGGAAGAAGGCAATATATTCCGAAAAATGCCTTGGGATCGGGCGTCGAATCTTTCGAATGAAATCGCCTCGAGCTCTTTCCCGATTCAAACGGCAGGAATTTATTTTATGAGCGTCATGCGTCGGGTCATTCGAGAATCGCCGGCTTGGATACGAAAGAAATATACACCGCTGGCGATTTCCTCGGGTCGCCAACTGAGACAGTGTAATCCTGCCGGCAAATAGCAATCCGCAAGTTCGGCCACTCTGTCGCCGGTAATATCGAATATACCGAGAATCACCCTCGCAGGTTCCTTCGATGAGAACCTGATGTTTGTTTGGCTGTCGAATGGATTCGGATAATTCAACAGCAACGAAAATGTTTCGGGAGTGGGGTTGATTTCCGCTTGGTATGTCTGTGCAAATCTCCAAGTAGACATGGAATAGTAGCTCGCCAGGAGTATATGGCCGTTTTCGACCGCCGTTTTTTTGCCTACAGGTTCCAACTCGAGCGCATAAATGACATGGGGATCGGCCGGATCGTTTACGTCCGCAATGGCGAATCCGGCGGTTGTCGGTATATAGGCATACCCGCCCTGCACGAAAATGTCCTTCGGGGTCCCGGGCAAAAGGCATCCGCCGACAAAGACCGGAAAGGCGGGATTGTCGATTTTGATAATGCTCAAACTATCGTCGGCAGCTGCGATATATGCGATATTGTCATCGACGAATACCACATAAGGGCGGTCGTTTACGGTGCAACTTTGTATATGGCGGGGTCTGGCCCGATCGCTGACGTCGAGAATCAGGAGGTCGTAATCGGCGCAAACGGCGAAAGCGTGATCGCCATATACATAAACATTTTGAATGTTGCCGATTCCGGTGAAACTTCCATGGGGAATAGGATTGGCGGAGTCGGTGACATCGATAATCAACAATCCGCCGGCGCCATCGGCGACATATGCGTAATTATCCTGGACGAAAACGTTGTAGGCGATGCCCTGTGTGTTGAAAGTGCCTTCCAGCTGCGGGTCGGTGGGATCGGAAACATCCACGATCTTGATTCCCGATTCCAGGCATGCCACGTAGGCGCGGTTGTCGAATACGTAAATCCCCATCGCCGAATCCGCCTCAGGACATTCCCCCAAATTCCGCGGCCTTGATAGGTTTGAAACATCCAGCACTTTTTCGCCTTCGGTTCCGCAAGCCGCATATATATTGCCGCGGGCAAAAATATCAGTGATGCGCGGCGCATCCTCTATTCCCGCAATATATTGCAACCTCGGCGGTTGCCCGGAATAGTTCAGAATTATCAAGCCATGGTTGTGGCAAGCCAAATATAACCGATTGCCGGAAAAACATGCATTTATAATATGTTCGTCTTGGTTATAGCCACCAGCAAATCGCGGTAGGACGGGATCTGCTACGTCCAGTATTCTTATCCCGCCGGCGCTATACGCCGCATCTATCGCAAGGGCATAATGACCGATAACCAAAATGTCGGTCGTGCAATAATTTCCGGCCGGCCGATATTTGCCGACGAAAAAGGGCGCTCCGGGAACGGCCACGTTCAATATCGTAATTCCCGAATCGCCGTCTGCTACATAGGCGTAATTGCCGGAAACGCAAACATCAAATGCCCTGCCCGGAGTATTATATCCACCGGCACGCGCCGGATATGAGGGATTGAAGATAAACACGACCTCGATGCCTGCGGAATCTTCAGCCAGATAGGAATAATATCCATCGATGAAAATGTTCGCGATTCGTCCGCTACCGAATTAGGTGCTCATATATACGGGATGGTATGGATCGGCGATATTAAAAATTCTTAGTCTGGAAGAATCATCACCCACATAGGCATAATCGCCGGAGACGGCAAGACTGATGGCGTGCCTTTCGGCCGGGAAACCGGCTATCCGTTCCGTATTTTCCGGATTGGAGACATCGTAAATGAAAAAGCCGGCTGCCCAGGCTGCCACGTAAGCGTAATTTCCCGAGACTTCGAGCGCCATATAGTCGGCATCGGGGATATGTTCACTGCCTACAATCGAAGGCCCGGAAGGATCGGAAATATCGAGTATCACCAGCGCATTGCCATAAGCGCAATACGCATAATTACCGACCACTTTCACGTCGGAAAGAGTGTTCCACATCGTTGAGCTGACGAATTCGAGCGCTTGCCCGTTCGCAGCGCTCCCAAAAAGATTCGACCAGAAAAGTCCTACGGCCAGCGGAAGAATTTTCGCTATCAAGGCTGATAAGCACAGTCGCATCGGCGTCGATCGAGACATAACGGCAGCGTTCGATTCGGGTGATTCAATTATTTAATAGTTTGACAACGAAATCAAAAAAAGCAACTGAAATCGGCATACTCCGGCCGAGATTGCAATGTAGTTGCGATTTTGAAAGTGAAAAAGCCGGTTCCTACAAGGAACCGGCCCATAATTTCCGATGATTTATGCTTAATGTTTCTTGCGCTTACGGGTGGCGCCGTATAAACCGGCAAGTCCGAAACCGATCAGGGTGAGGGTGCCGGGCTCGGGGATGGCGGTGGTGGTCACGGTCGCCAGATCATTATTGCAGCTCATCCCGAGAGTCATGCTGGCGGTGTTGACATCGCCGCCCAATGTAGCCAACGAAATCCTGCCTTCCATGACATATGTATAATAACCGTTCTCGACCAGATGAGAGCCGTTGTCGCGCAGATATTCACCGTAGCTGAAAGTCATCGCGGGGCTGGCCATGGCGGTGCTGCCCGGTGCGAGGATCGGGTTCCCCCGGCTGCCGAATCCACGGTGAGCGTCGGTATAAATCATGGTCGGATTGTAATACAGATTTCCGAATGTGGACCCGAAAGTTCCCACCACGTACATGTTGCTGCCGATATTAAAACGGATATCTCCAGCGCGGAACACGTATCCCGGATACCACGGAACCTGATTGAAACCGGTCGGCGGCATGGAGGTTACGATCGAATAGACGATTTCGTTGGTTTGCTTGTTGATATCCAAGTATAAAGCCTCGATATCGAAAACCTCGGAGAGATAATAGCGAGGACCCGGATCGGGCGCCTGAGAATCACCATCGGTGCGCCAATCTTCATGAACCATAGATCCCCTGATGGGAGTCCAGGGCATATTGAATCTGCCGGTCGACGCGTTTACCGAAAGATCAACGCCGAAATACTCATCGAGCAAATAGCGGGCATCGGCTGTGCCCAGCACGCCTAAGATTAAAATTGCTGTTGCGGCGATTACCTTGAGCTGTTTCATTTTTTCCTCGTTTAAAATTTAATCAAAACAATAACCAAGACTTACCCGTTTGAGTTTAAGCAACAATCGTGCCACAAAGCGCCGACCGACGGATCCGGCATATCGCATTGTTTCCCAATACGTTATGTTTTAGGGTAATCAATAAAATTAAGCCTAAGATGCAATTTTATGGTTTAATTGATGAACACATTTTGCAAAAATCTGCATATTTGATATAAGCCCACGTGCTAAGTGGAATTAACCGAATAAAACTTTATGCAATCCGCATTGGAATCCTTTTCGGCATTCCAGTGAAGGAGAATTCGTGATGCTGAAAGCGACTCAAATCGTCAACTTGACCGCGACGCCTATCGGCTCGACCGATTCAAAATACATTGATTTGCTGAATAAAAACATTAAACCGCCGGTGCCGTTGGAACTCAAACGGATACATATCCGGGCGATGTTCGTGGTCAATGACTCTCCTAATTCGTTCGGCGGCTGTTTCGATCGGGCCGATTTGACGCAGATCACGGAATTGTTCATCGATACGCCGGTTCTGATCGGGCATGACAAATCGGCATTGCCGGTAGCTCGGATATTCTGGGCCGAGACCGTGCAAGCAGGCGAGCGATTGTGGGTGAAATGTTATTTTTTCTGGCCTCGCGAAGTCGATTATTCCGATAGGCTGCGCATCAATATAGATTCGGGTATCTATAAGGAATGCTCGGTCAGTTTTCTGTACGATCATCCGGAATGCTCCGCCTGCGGGGGTGATTTTAGAATCTGTGGGCACGCCGGCAGCCGCGAAACGCATTACTATTATAAAGGCGTTCAGAAAATCCTCGAAACTTCGCTTGTCTATCGCGGCGCCGTCCCGGGAACGCATCTGACAAACCAACTTGTCGAAAAGCCTGAACGTTTTGCCGTCGTGGGTTCGTCGATAAATACGGCATCTCCGGCAGAAAGCGCCGCTATGGGGTCCAAACACATAAATCTGAAAATCAACGGACGGCGTTATTTCGCGCAAACGGCACAGGATTCACGGAATCATGATTAATCGTCGGCTCGATACGCTTTTGACGATCGCCTTGGCTTTGCTGGCGGCCCTCTCGGCCTATTATTCCACGGTCGAGAACCTTAAGCTGGAGCTGGCCGGCAAAGCCGAGGATGCTTTCGTCGCTGGTCTCGACAAGAGGCTTTCCAATCTCGAAACCAGGCTGGCCGAGAATTTCGCCGGCCGCGAGGACATATTCAGGTTGAAACAGGAAATAGTCGAGCGCCTTTATCGGATCGAAAACCGTCTCGATCGAATCGAAAACGTCGAGAAAAAAACGGTCGTTGGGGGCGTTCCGGTCGCTCCGGAAAGAGGAAAAGCGATTCATGAATCGAAGTAAACCGCTTGATATCGTTTCGGAATCAACAAGGCAAATAGAAACGCTTCGAGACGCGGCGCGGGCAATTATCGAGGCTCCCGAAATCGGCTTTCTCGATTTGGACCGACTCAAGACTTCGCTCGAAAGCAGCGCGGTGGTTTTCGAAAGCCTGCTTGCCGATTTCGACCTTGGGCGGCGCCTGCTGGCCGAAACCCGCGAATCCATTAAGGCGAAAATCAAAGCTATCGAATCCGTCTTCCCCGAATCGCTCGATTTCGGATCGAATGGGGCAATCGATTTCGAGAAGCTCGATTACGAACGGCTTAATGCACTCCGCGAAAAAATCGACCGGTTGTTCGAACGCATTTTCGGCGGTTCGGCGGATTCGCATTTCAAAGGGCGCAATATCGAAATATCGGAATTCAAATAGAAAGGAAAATGCAAATGGCAACAAGAGAACATGACCTCGAGTCGATCGGCGGCGTTTATGCCACTTTCAAAATTCATCAGACCGCCGGCATCGATGATCTGCAGGACGATGATATCGGCAAAGCGGTGACGATCGTCGGCGGTTACGAGGTCGGCCTGGGGAGCTCGGGCGATATCCTGCTAGGGAAATTGATCGACCTCTCGCTTTCGGATGCGGACAACGGCAAACGTGTGGCGACGGTGCAGATCGCCGGGATAATGACACTGCCGGCAGCGGCGACCGTTCCCGCGGTCGGCAACCGGGTCGTGGTCAACGGCTCGGGCGCGGTGCGGCAGGCTCCGGCGCTTACCGGCAACGATCCGGCCGGCGGGAATGTGGCCAGAGGCACGGTAATCAAAGTAAACGGGACAACCGACGTCACCCTGATTTTGAATTAGGAGGGGAAATGAACAACTACGATATCGAAAATTTCATGAAGGCGGCCCTTCCATTCACGGCCGGTGAACGCTCCGCCGGAACGACTGTCGATTTGAGCCGGGCGGCTATGATCGAAGTAACCAAGGATCATTACCTCGAAGCGCAGAAGCGGAACCTGACGTTGAGCGAGCTTCTCGAACTGCCGGAATACGACCAATCTCCGGCCGGCTGCCCTCTGGATGCTTTCGAGCGGCAACTTGCTCGCCACGGATTGCGCACCGGCGGCCGCAATCCGGTCACGGTGGAGATGTTTTATCAGGCGGCGCCGGCTTTGATGCCGGAGTTCGTGCTGCGCGAAATCAGGCGCGGACAAAATATGCGGTCGGAGTTGACGCATCTGGTTGCGGCGACCTCGGGCGTGGGTAGTTCACGTTATACGCCTTTCCATATCGAAACGACTGCGGCGGATAAAAAGCTTTCGCTGCGACCGACCTCGGAGGCCGCCGAAATCGCGGCGATGGTGGTCACCGATCAGGCGCATACCGTGGTCATTCCCGATTACGGATTGGCGCTGAAAGTCACCTACCGTGCTTTACGCCACCGCACCATGGCCCAATTCAAGGTCCTGTTGTGGTATATCGGATATCGCATGGCCTCGGATCGCGTCGCTTTGGCGGTCAACACCATCATCAACGGCGACGGCAATTCCAATCCGGCGGCGGTCACCAACACCGATGTCACCGGAGTGCTCGACTACGACGATATGGTGAAATTCTTCAACGAATTTTATCCTTATCAGCCCAACACGCTTATCTGCCACAAGAATGTTTTGCGCACGATCCTTAACGTGGCCGAATTCAAGGACCCTCTTATCGGATTCAAATTCCAATCCACCGGCGAGATCATCTCTCCATTGGGGGCGACGCTGGTGCGCTGCGACGAGGTGCCGACGGATATGGTCGTGGGGCTGGATAATCGTTTCGCGCTCGAGGAGGTCTTTTCGATACCGCTTACCGTGGAATACGATAGGGTGATCGAAAGACGGCTCGAGGAGGCGGTGATCAGCGAATCGGTGGCTTACGCTAAAATAATCGCGGACGCCTCGCGGGTATTGGATATAAGCTGGACCTAAACGAGGAGGTAGGGGCGGGAGAAATCCCGCCCCCTTGCGGTTATGTATAAATTGCTTGACACATCCACCGCTTTGTCGCCGACAGGGCTTCCCTTCCAACGCCGCCTTTTCCGAATTAAATCGGGGCAATACGCCGGCCGCCTGGTCTTGCTGTACGCCGATTCGGCCGACGATGTCAAACTCTGCTGGTCCGATCCGCCCTATACGTCATGGTCAGCCGGCCAGACCATAATATCGGACGCGGCGGATTCGTCATTTTCCGCCGGCATCGATTCCACCGGAAACCTCCATATCGCCTACACCAGACAAAGCACACTCGACTTGATTTATGTCCGAATGGCATTCGGAGCCGGCGGTTGGACGTTCGGATCGACGGGGACCATCTGTAACGTAGGTTCTTGCTTTTTCCCGTCGATAGTCGGCAGCCCTTCAGGTGAGCTGTGGTGCGCCTACACCTATCAGGATCAGGCGACTTCGGCATATTCGGTAAGGGTAAAATCCTCGGGCGACGGCGGCAACTTCTGGACCGGCGGAGCCCAATCCCCTGGGATGGCGCTTTCGGCCGACGATCCGGATATCGCCTATGTGAACTTGACTTATCTCGGCGGCGTCTTGCATGCCGTTTACTGCCATTCGCGTTCCGAGTTGTACATTCGCAAACAAACCGGCTCCGGCGGGGGGTTCGCCGACCCGCTGTCGATTTTGCAGGCGGATTTTATCGATGATGATTTCGATTGCGCAGTTTCGCCCGATTCCAAACTGGCGATAATCGCGGCCGCCTCGGAGGCTCCCCGGCTTTATTTCCGCGAATACGACGGCGTATCGTTCAGTGGTTTGCAAGAGGTCGGCCAGATCGCCGCGGATTCGCCCCAGGTGACCTATCTGGAAAACACACCCTATATAATATGCCAGAAAATGATCGGCGGCGCATTCCGGATACCGGTGGTCTTTCGCCGCGAGGGGGCCGCATTCGTCGAATCCGAACTTTTCGGCGGAATAGGCTTATTCGACGATGTCTTGGTTTACGACGATTCCGCGCAGGCGCAATTCGAGGATAAAACTGCGCAGGCGGCAAGCTCCACCGCGGGCGATATATATCATACGGAATCGAACGCCCTTCTGGGGGCGGCAGGCGATTGCCTGTATCTAGGAAAGACAAAGAAATTTTACACCGCCGCCATAGCCCTTTCGACCGTCGCAGCGGGCGGTAATATCGCCTGGGAGTATTTCGACGGTTCCTCTTGGGTGCAGTTCACCCCCTCCGGCGGTGACTATAATCTTGACGAGCAAAGCAAAATCGTGCTATTATGGAACGATCTTAATAGCGCGCCGCCGATCTGGCAGGCTTGCGTCATCAACGGTATGTACAACTATTGGATCAGGTTGCGAGCCCTGTCGGGTTTCACGACGGCGCCGGTCGGTTCGCAAATCGTCGCCGCCCATGCGGGTAAGCTTCTGAATAAAATGACGGAGGCGACGTGAACGGCACTTTGAGCTTTTTGCGGGGTGGCCGCCGCTGGGTGGTGTCGGGGATTACGATCTACGGAGTGGAAAGCGCGGTCGATTTTCTACTGGTTTTAACCGAGTCGGGCGATCCGGCGAGGGTCATGTTCTGCCTTCCATTGCTGGGCGGCCGGCAACAAGCCGTGGATTTCGAGAGCCTAACGGATATTTTCGGAAACCCGCTGCCGCAATCGATTATCGCACCGGTGGTGATCATAATTCCGCGTTCCGAGGCCAATTGCTATCTGATAGATCGACCGTATGAAACCGGCTTTCGCATCTGCCGCGATCGGCGGAGCACAGGCGATGCCGTCGTGGATTTGTTCATAATGGAGAACGATTTCAGATGAGTTACACGACAATCGATCTTGTCAGAAATCATGTGGGCGGCATGGTCGCCTTGCCGATCAGCGTCCGCGAAGAAAGGGTGCGGCTGGTCGGTTCCGATCCGGCATATCTGTCTCGAAGGGCGGTCATTTCCGGAAGCGAGCTTTTGAAAGCGGTCACCGACTATAGGCCCTCCCGCGAAGATTTGATATTCGATCAGGACGGCTTGGCTCGTTTGTCGCGCGGGGCCATAGCCGCGGATACGATCGTCATCGCCGACAACGGTTCGTTGCGCCGGATATTTCGGGAAAACGTCGATTTCCTGGCCGATTACGACAGCGGAATTATCACCAGAATCGAGAGCGGCGATATCCCTGAGGAGACCCGGGTTTCCGTATGGTATCTTCCGTACCGGATCTATCGGAAAGGGATCGATTATCGAATCGATTACGAGAACGGAACGATCAGGCGGCTGGCCGATAGTGAAATTCTAAGCGGTCAGAATCTGCTTATAGATTATCAAGCGAATACGGCATCGATAAGCGACGAACTGATTGCCGCTGCGATAGAGGAAGCCGTCGGTTTGTTGCAGTCCCATCTCGATCAGGCTCAAGCAGGTTCAAGCGACTACCGACTGGTGGTCGCCCATACTTTTCTTGCCGTTTCGATTATTTGCCGTATTCGGGCCGCGGCGGCGGCCAGCGATACCAGGGCGGTTGGAACCGGTGTTTGGGCCGAGCTTGCCGGGCAATATCGCGCCGATGCGTTCGAGCTGCTCGATTCTTTTTCCCGCGAAGCGGCCGGCGGCCTCGGCGGCGGTCGCCCAGCGTAATCCATAGGGGGGGAATTGAGAAAAATAAAATTGACACCATTCTTGTCGGTCCGAATCACGAGTGTATTAATCGTGATAAGTGTTATTGGAGAAGCGTATGCTCAAAATGCGCCTGATTCGCTTTTGGTCACCACTTGGAAATCGGAGCATTTCTGGTTTGATGATTCTAATGCCGTTTATTTCAACGGCTACAAGAATCCCGATTCCACCAATCTTGTCGATTGGACGCCGATGTTCTCGTGGCGGGTAAAACAGGACTCGGCTTGGCGATACCAGATACAAGCAGTCAGAGACACCACCGACACCACCACGGCAATCTGGAATACCGGCAAGGTTACTTTTGCCGGCGACGATACTTTTTATGCTGATGAACGCACTTATCGTATCAAAGGCGATTCGACCTATATGGACGAAATACGGGACGGTTATCGTTATTGGTGGCGATGCCGCACTTATGCGGGGGCGGAGACGACAGCATCTAATTGGTCGGCATGGAACAGTTTCTGGGGGGTGACACCGCACTGGCCGACATATTCCAGCGGCATTGATTCGGCGATAGTAGATTGCAAATTCCGCCGCAATATCAGATTCGGCACTTCGCATAGTCTTTTACCCAGCAGCTATACAGTCAGCATGAAATTTCCGACTGGTTATGATATTGTATTGGATTCGTTGTGTGCGGTCAACTACGGAATCGACGGCAGTCAGCAAGTCGTCTACTACGATGATTTTCTATATATCACCTATATCGGTCAGGATTCTACCGGGTCGATGATAAACTATGTCAACCGATATGATTTCAGCACCAGAACTTGGCATGGGCGGGTGGCGGTGTATTATGCGGGGGATGTTCACAATCCGCTTCACTTGATAATCGGTGCTGACCATAAACTTCATGCGGTTCGGGGGGCGCATCATGGGCAGTTCAAGTATTTCCGCACCGACAGCGCCCATGTCGAAGGTTCGGGCATAAATATCGTCATGTGGGATACTATGCCCGACCCAAGCGGTGCGGATTCGTGCACCTATCCGAGATTGGCCATGACCGACAACGGTAATTTATATCTGTTTTTCAGGTATTCCACTGGTTCTGGGGCAACCTACAAATCGCATTACGGCTACGTCAAGAATATCTGGAACGGTTCGTCCTATGCCGGCTGGGGGAATAAGCGGTTTATAGCCACATACAAAGACAAAATTTCCGGCTATGGTCCTTCGATTTACAACGGCGGTTGTTATGTCGAAAACGATACCCTATGGCTGTTGTTGTCGTGGCACGACTACTATCAAGCGGCCAACAAAACCAGAGCGATTTCGCTGGTCTATTCGCCCTATAATTCGGATTCAACGGGGTTTCCATTCTGGTTCAAGCTCGGCTCGGCGGATACTATCGGCAAGAATACGGCGAACTGGGATACAATCAACAATATTTATTATGGCAAGTGCAATTACGTCTGGCAAGCACAGAATCCCGATTCGGCGTGGAGCCCGAATCCATTCACCAATACGCCGACATTAATAGTTGACAGCGGACAAACCTTGATAAGTTTCAGTCTCGACGATTATCCAACAGCGGGTTACGGCGATGCCGCCGGCGGACGCTGGCCGGTGCCCACCATGTTCGCCAAATGGAATGCGACGGACGGTATCTTCGATGTTATGAACTTGACCGGCGACACGAGATTCGAGGCGGTCGATGTCGGCGATAACGACACTTTTTCGGTGGAAATAAAGCAAGGCACGACATCGGGGATTAAGGTAATCTGCGCAGCCTCGGTCGATGTCAAAAACACCTCGTTTTCGACTTTGGATTCGGCGGGTGCGACCAAATATGAAATCACCTATCCTCGGGGCGGCAGTATCAAGGCAAGCGCTACGGGGTATCTTGACTCTGTCTGGGTATTGGTAAATGACACGGTAGGAACACAAGTAATCAGGGCGGCTGTTTATCGGCGGGCGGACAGCTCATTTGTAGATTCCACTTATCATAAGACTTTGGCGGGAACGAATACGAGCTACTGGACAAGCCTGAAATTCGTCAACGGAGCGCAGATAAAAGACGACACCAACTATGTCGTAATGTTCACGAAAGTTTCGGGTAACAGCGTTCGCATATATCGGGTGCCTGTCAGCGGTGAAATATACTGGCAGAGCGGAACCATAGGGGCATGGCCGAGCAAGTTCACGCCATCTGGAACTACATCCGACAGAGCCGTCTGCTCGTATTTACGCAGTGTTGCTTATGCCGCCAGAGATACTTTCGACAATATAGACACGCCATCGGAATTGCGGGACAGCGTCAATACCCTGTCGTATATGCGAATAGGGTTTCTGGGTATAGAATTGCCCGACACTTTTTCGCAGACTTTTTTGGACAGCGGCGGCACGGTCATGCACTCGTATCTGATAGCGCAAGGGTCGAAACGGCATCCCCGGGCTTTCGATTATTTGTCCTCGGGCTATCAGATATTACAGGGCGGCGACCTGTATGTTTATTCCAATGTCTATCCCGATACTTTGACTGCGGGCACCAAATACTACGGCGCCGAACTCTACGAGTGGAAATGTGCGGACATATTCAGCGATGGTTGGGAAGACCGTTGGTCGGGAAGATACTTGACTATGAATACAGCCGGCGGTTCCGGAAGACTTGCAGTTTGGCCGTTGGCCATAGACGGCCACTCGAAACAGATGATACGGTCCCGCAATCAGTTCGTCGACCACATCAATTTGGAGCCGTATCCCGCCACCCGCTTCGACGGCAACGATATTCGAATCGTGATGGCTCGGAACAACAACGGCGTGATAAGCTGGTATGAGCTCGACAGGATTTTCGAGGCGGTCGGCATGGATTCGGCGATCGTGAACTGGGCGATACCATCGAATCCTGCGACGACCGTTCCCGCCGACAGCCAAAGCGCATACGCCAGAGTTTTCCAGGTGTATTACGGCAATAGAGACGCCGACACGGCCAAGCACAATCCCGACAATATATTTTTATGGTATGAGAATTTCGAGAATGCGGCCGGCGGCACCGCTTTGAACGGCTATAATTCATGGATCGCCGCCGCTGGAGTGGAGATAAGGCAGTATTTCGATAAAAGCAGTCCCTATATAAGCAAGGACCTGATATGGTCGGGTAAAAATTTCGTATGGAGCACCGGGGCGGGGAAGGAAGCCCGGCGATATATCGGCTCAAATCTCACCAACGTCAAGCTGATCGTCCATCTCAACGCGACGCTTTCGAGCAACGGCAGGTTCAGGCTCAAAGATGACACCGATTGGTTCGGCATTCAAATAGACGGTCTCCATCATGGTCTTTATTACGGCGATACCATGGACCAGGATACCTCATGGTATTTGGGCACAGCTCAATATCATGAGATTTCCTTTGTGGTCAATTCCAATGGAGTCAGCGGCTATCGTTACGGCAAGCTGATGTTCAGCGATTGCGGTTGGCTCACCCAGTTCGACAGTTTGTTTTGGAGAGGGAATAATTATCTGAACAGTTTACCTATGGACGAAATAAGGATCGTGAAGTGGGTCAGCAATGAACCCGAAATATGGTTTTCGAGTCTAATGTCAGAGTCGGTTTCACGCCGGCGACGCATGATAATGATGGGGGAATAAGATGTTAAAGATAGCGGGTTGGTTGATGATTTTGTCGATTGCCGCCTACGGCTATGCGTTCATGGATAACGGCTCAGGCGGTGTAGATGATACAGTGGTTATCACCTTCAATATCTGGAACAGCGACGGCACCAATCTGTCGGCGGATTTCGACTCGGTTTGGATAGCGCAAGCTTACAAAGGGACGGTGTTTAATTCAGCGAAATTGTCCGTGCCGGAGAATTATGACATCGGATCATCGTTTCCATTCACCGCTTGTTTCGAGTATCGTGCGAAAGCAGCAAATTCGAGCGGCGATCTGGGTCTTTATACCTATTGGGCGGTCGGATTCGGTTCCGACGGGGCGCATACGGTCGCCAAAGGGTGCTACTATGTCAACAACGTGGGTATCGGGGAGATGACCGATACGATAATGGCTCTCATAGATTCGATACAAAATCAAGACAATCAGTATGTGATATTGCGAGACAGTTTGTTCGCAGTGCTTGATTCGTTACAACGGTTGAATACTGCTTATACTAATACACGAGCCGCATATCTCGACGCCGCCATATCCAGCCGTTCAACCCTGACCGCTTCCGACAACATCGGCATCAATTGGGCGGATATCAGCAACCCAACAACAACGGTCAATCTGAGCGGCACTACGATAAATTTGGTCAATACGACGACCTCGGTGACCAACAATGTCAACACCACCTGGGGGGTAAACGATATCTGGCACTATGACCTCTCCAGCGATGATAATCTTGATATGCCGGGCGGCAGACTGAATTTGTATCTCGACAAGGCGGTCGGAGCGATAGACGATAACCCTTGGGATAATCCGAAATCCGACACGGCCGCCGGTATGGGCGATTGGCAGGCGGATTGGTTTCATGATTTCAACGACGACTCGCTGGGAGGTGTGTCGGGCGGCGCCGATACGAGCGCTATCAAGACAATGATGCTCAACAACGGCTTCGCCCGCAAATACACCTCCGGAGGCGGAGCGGATACCGTCTACGTCAAAAACGCCGGAACACCGGTGGTGGATACCGCGGCCATAGCCAGATCGGTTTGGGATGACGATGTCGTCTCGCAACGGATCGTAAATGAAGTGAAGTCAGGGGTGCAAATCGCCGACGACGCCACCCCCGATTCGCTTTGGCGGCGGCTCGAACAGTTGCGCGGCCTGATAGGGTATCCCAACTCCACGCCGCAGTGGGATACGATCGGCGGCAATATTCAGGATAAGCTGGGCGCATTCATCGGAAACGGTACCGACAACCTCAAATCGAATCTGGACACGTTGCAGGCGTATGTCGGGAAACACGGGATATCCACGCCCCAAGTTTCGCTTCACATGAAATTGGGCGATTACAGCGGCGCGGCCGGCGACAATGTAAAAACCGAAAAATACAGCGGAGCGAAATTCGATTCCACTTATTATGATTCGATCGGGCTGCATGCCACCGGCGCCGATTCGATAATCACGGTGATGAACCTGCCCGACTCGGTCGTCCGCCGTATCGACTCGCTAAAATTCGCCTGGTTCGGCTGGGCTGCCTATCCCGAAACGATCGTGGTGCTCGATTCGGAAAGCCAAGCCGCGATTGCCGGGGCCAGAATCAGAGTCAATCTGCTCGACGGCCGCACGACCCGGGTGGTCAATGCGCCCACCGATATTAACGGGCGGCGGCTGCTTTATCTCGATTCGACAAGTTATCTCGTCGTAGCGGCGGCCGATGGGTTCAAGCAGATTATCGACACTATCAGCGTTGGAGCTGAGGGCGGCAGCGATACTCTATGTTTGGAGCGGTTCGATCCGGGCCATCCGCCTCAGGCCGATCTCTGCCGGGTTTACGGCTGGATTTACGATATAAGCGGCGGCCGGGCGAAAAACGCGGAAATCGCGGTGGAAATCCCCAGGCAATATCATCCCGTGAAATACGGCGATGTGGTGATTACTCCGTTCAACAGGTCGGTTTTTTCCGATTCGACCGGATACTGGCAGATCGACCTATACCCGAATTCCAAGCTGACCAGTCCTTATTCGCGTTACCTGTTCACGATCAAGCATGGTTCGGGAATAGTGTATCGCTTGGAGGTCGAGGTTCCGGATCGCACCAGCTGGCAGCTTCAATGAGAACCATGACGCTAATATAAATAAATGCTTTAGAAAAGGGAGGCAATATGAAGGAAATTATCATGATGCAAGCCGGCATATTCCAATTTATCGGCGATTTTTTGAGCAGTCGCGCGCTGGAAGCATTAGGGGCGATCCTGCTTATCGCGGTGGCGGTTTTCACCCGACGCTATCTGGTGCCGCTGTTGCAGGCGCGCCTTGCCCGGGAGATAGCCGAACATGTTCTGATCATAGCCGATGACGTCACCGACTATTTCGTGCAGAAATATCCCGGCGCGTCCTGGTCGGTATGGCTGGATCGGGCGATAGATAAAATAATCGAAATAACCGGTGTGGGGCGGGAGACCGCGACCCGGGCGGCCCAAGCGGCGTTAAGACGGAAACAAGCATTCGCGCCGAAGGGGGCTATTGAAGCGCAAAGTTGAACGATTTTCCCCATTCCTCTTTCGTGACAGGAGGCGCCGGGTTTTTGACCTGGCGCTTTTTGGTTTTGTCGTAGGTAAATAGGATTTGATAACGCTTGTTTCTGTGGGATGTAGATTCCCGCTTTCGCGCAGTTTCAGGGTGTAGGTTAACGGAAGTATCGGCAACCCTTTGCCTCTGACGTATTGCATAAGCCCATATTTTTAATTGCCATAAATGCACAATTTCGATGCTTCTGCACGATTTAATCATACGGAATAAAATATCTTGACAATCAACATGAATAATAATAAAATAATCACAATGGACTTTATAGGTCTATTTAGTCTATAATAGGGAGAACAGCCCATTACTTCCGTCAAGGCGTTCAACCGAAACGGTCCGGGTATAAAATTTAGTCTGAAATGTATAAGCAGAAGTCGCCTAATGTGACTCTGGTTGATAGTGATAACTTCTCAGCCGCCGTTCAGAATGATTCTTGGTCCGACCGCCGATTCGGTTTTGGTTGTTTTTGTCACCAAATCCGTCAACCATCTACAATATCCAACGGACGCTATGTGGAGAATCGCCCGACTGGTGAAGGAATAAGCATAGTTAACATAAACCATAAAACATTCAGGAAAGGAGAAGCGACATGAAATCGTTGTTCCGAATTGCATTGCTGATGTTGTTGCTGGTCTTTTCCGGCCGGCTATCGACTGCGGAAGAAGCAGATGAAAGCGGAGGAAGGAGTCGTTTGCCGGTTGTTCCGGTGGGCCAGATAGGGCATATCGGTGATGATGGGCAGATTGTGGCTACGGCGGCGATCGAACGGACGTTGACCTATCAGGGGATACTTAAAACCAATGCCAATGCCCCGGTTGCCGACAGCACTTACAATTTGACATTTAGGATTTACGATCAAGCCACGGGTGGAGTGGCGTTGTGGACCAGTCCGAGTGTGTCGGTGGGAACGACCGGAGGTTTTTTTTCGGCTCAAGTGGGTCCGATAACTCTTCCATTCGATACCACCTATTATATATCGGTTCAGGTTCAGGGGGATCTGGAGATGCCGCGGCAGAAACTGACCATGGCGCCGTATTCGGCGAGCTCGGATACGGCCAACTATGCGTTTGACGCGGACATGCTCGATGGTCAGCATGCCAGCGCTTTTGCACCGGTTGGTCATACCCATGTAATAACCGGGGCTGAGATTCAAGACGGCACGATAGGTTTTATCGATATCGGTCAGAACGGGGCGGCAATCGGTCAGGTAATGAAATGGAACGGTTCGGCCTGGGCGGCGCAAAATGATTCGGTTGGTTCGGGTGGCGATAGTAAATGGGTGTATCATATTACCGACACGGCGGATACGACGCTAATGAGTGGTGGCAGTTGGGGGTTGGCTCGAAACGGAAACGTGCTCTATGGCAATGCTGATTCGACGCATGTGAATCTGGGGATTGCCTGCACGACCGGGACAAGCGGGCAAGATTATAAGTATTGTGTGGTGGGTGGTGGCCTTTATAACGTCGCTGCAGGGGATTTATCGGCGGTCAGCGGTGGTCAGAACAACGTTGCCGGGGCAAGCTATGCGGCGATAGCCGGCGGTTTGGGTAACGCTGCGTTTTCCGGGGGAGATTATTCGGCGATAAGCGGCGGACAAAACAATACTGTTGCCGGGGCGTGGGCTGCGATCGGCGGCGGACAAAATAACGCTGCCGGCGGAATTGCTTCAGCGATAGCCGGAGGCGATAATAATGCGGCTGGTGGAAATTGGTCGGCGATCGGCGGCGGTTCGAATAATGCCGCCAGCGGCGATTGGGCGGTGGTCGGTGGGGGGTTCCAGAACGTTGTAAGCGGGGGGAATTTTTCGGCGATCGGCGGCGGTCAAGGAAATATCGCCAGTGGGTTTTCATCGGCGATTAACGGAGGTTGGGCAAACGTAGCCGGAGGAAGCTATTCGACGGTCGGCGGCGGTTATCAGGATACGGCTAACGCAGTATATGGTGGTGTATTCAGCGGTTACTCCAATATGGCCGGTGGTGCGTCCACCGATACAGCTGCCTTTGTGGGTGGGGGATATGATAATACTGCGTTTAGTAGTTATTCCACGGTAAGCGGTGGAATATCTAACTCTGCCGGCGGATATGCATCGATGGTCGGCGGCGGTTACCAGGATACGGTAATTGCGGCTTATGGCGGAGTGGCAAGCGGTTATTCCAATACGGCCGGCGATAATATTTACTTAGATACCGCTGCATTTGTGGGTGGGGGATATAATAATTCAGCGCTTAGCAGTTATGCCACAGTAAGCGGTGGAATGTTCAACTCCGCGGGTGGATATTCGTCGTCAATTGGTGGCGGTCAATTGAATAATGCTTCTGGGAATTATTCGGCGGTCGGCGGCGGTTACCAGGATACGGTAATTGCGGCTTATGGCGGAGTGGCAAGC
>JBBIRK010000001.1:305283-652471 GCA_037441845.1 Candidatus Zixiibacteriota bacterium | reverse complement strand
TCAACAAAATCATCAGCTCCAACCAAATCGCCCAAATCAAGGCCCAAATGGCGTAGTCCAAAGCCGAATGCGGCAAATATGAGGGCGCCCCTTAGGGCGCCCTTTTTAATGATGGAAAAACCGCCCCGAATCGATCGGAACGGTTACCGAAATCGTTATGGATTTTGCCTGCTAAAAATTGTAGCGAAGACCGACACTTCCATCGAATACATAGGGGTCATCCCACCTATCCCAATCGGCGATATAGGTAAACCGGCCCTCGAGGAAATAATCGAGCTTAGCGGTAATCTTCCCATCGACGCCCGTTAACATCAACACCTGAATCTTGGTTTCGAGGTAGTAGTCCTCTTTTTCGATATACCAGAATCCGGTGCGCTGATTCTGGACGACTTTCTCGCGCTTGGCCTGGATGAAATACATACCGGTTCCGGCGCCGGAATAGATGCCAATACTCGGAGTTAACTCAAAGAATCGATATTTGAACAAAGTCGCGAACGACAAGCCGCTGTCATCGTAATTGGATTGGCCATCGGACTTATCGATCGGGTCCCCGTCGGGCAGGCCCTCCACGCGCAGAATGCCGCTGTCAGAATATGCCTTCATCAAAGGATCGAAGACCGTATAATCACGAAACCATTTCCGTACCTCGAAACCGACCTCATATCTGGCATCGGGCGGACCGAACGACGCCACCAACCCCGCTCCCAAAGCGGCTCCCTTGCTATCTGCCGGGGATGCGAACACCCCTTGCAAGGAAGTCTTGATATGCCAATAGTTCTGCCCATATGAGGCGGAAATCACCAAAAGGATAATAGCGGCGGCCAAAATAGCTTTTTTCATCCTTACACTCCTTCTCCGTTATGAGCTCAACGGGCAATAATATATATTGTCATCTTTGTAAGGGCAAGGCGCTATATATATCTTTAACGAATATTTTCATGAAGGCGATCAGATCGGGATTGTCGAGGAAACCGTCCGGCAGAAAAGCGGTCAATCTTATCAGTGCCCCATCGGTCGGTTTGCCGGCCAGCGAGTTTTTTATCAAATGTGCTTTCAGACCCAGTTCGCTGTCGGTTTCGCCGGCACGTGTCAAATACCAATAATACACCATAAGACGCTGACCCCTTTGACCGATAATCATTTTATTTATATCGAGGCTTAAACCATCAAGATCGATTTTCTCTTTGCGGATATTATAGATGGTCCAGCCCGACCCCGGCAGGCAATTCCGCGGCGAGTGAATCGATGATCCGTATTTTTGCGAGGTGAAATAGGCTATAAAAAGATCCACCGCCGATGAGGCCGGACGCTCATAGAGCGCCGAAAAAATTTCGTTGGCGCGCAGGATCTCCAGCTCTTCCGGGCTGCGTTCAACGGGTCTGCCCTGCCAATCTTCCTTCTGCAACGGGATCGTCGAAAAATCGACTGATTCCCCAGGGCGGACCTCGACATAGCGCAGATACCAACTGTAGATGCCGGCGATTATTATAAGCAAGGTAATCAAGAAGAACGGTTTGCGTTCCATCCCAATAATTTTCCTAAAACGAAAATCATTAAAAGCGCGCTTAAAAATACGAGAATTCCGGAAACCTCATGCAAAAATTCATCCGCCAGTTTCGGGCTGATATAATGGGCGCCGAACCCGGTCACGAATATGCGAAATACGTTGGCCGCAATAGCGATCGGAATCGCCGCCAGAACCAGAACCAACGGCCTCCAGAAACCCCCAAGCGTAAGTTTGGCATAAAGCGCTCCCAAGGCGATCAGGGTGATCAACGATCGCAGACCGCTGCAGGCTTCGATCACCTCCAGCCGGTAGTTGGGCAGATTTATTATGTTCCCGGTGCGGACGGATTCGATGCCGACGGCGCTGATAGCCTGATTGGCGAGGCTGCTCGAAAAAAGTTGCATGGGCATGGTGGCCGAATAATAAAAAATCGCCGGTATCGGAACCATGAACAAAAGAAAGAAAAAGGCAAACCAGCTCTTTTTGAAATTGCTCCAGCCGAGTGTAAAAATCCCGATACCCGTAAGGCAGACAACGAACGAAAAGCGCACCGTGAAAAATTCGGCTGCGGCGCTGCCCAAAACCAATAAAACCAGCCCGCCGACAAGCAAGACCGTCCCGGGCCAACGAATGCGTCGGCCGTTTTCGAATCTCTTGCTGTCACGATAAAGCAAATAGGCGGCGATCGGTATTACCAGAAATCCATGCGAATAATTGGAGTCGGTGTACCAATCGAAAACAAGGTCTTTCAGGACCGGCAAATAGACAGCGACCAGCATCAGCAGGACGATGACGATTCTGATGGTGTCCGAATTCATGAATCAATCGACGTGCTTTTTTCTGATGACGACCGTTTTTTCGCGACGCAGGATTTTGATGAAAAACAGACGCCATACCCCCCAGATCGCCTCTCTAACTATTCTGCCCGACATTTTCGATGTGCCGGCGCGCCGATCCACGAATATGATCGGGATCTCCTTGATTTTGAAACCCGCGCGCCAAGCGTAAAAACTCATCTCGATCTGGAAACAATAACCGTTCGATTTGATCTTGTCCAGGCGCAAGGATTCGAGCAGCTCGCGCCGGAAACATTTGAATCCGCCGGTAGGATCCATCACCGGCAGTCCGGTTATCCAGCGGACGTAAATCGAGGCGAAATATGAAAGCAGAAGCCGCCCCATGGGCCAATTCACTATGCTGATTCCATTGGAATAGCGCGAGCCTATAACCAAATCCGCCGATTTGACATGTTCTCTGAACAGTTTGATATACTCCGGATTGTGCGAGAAATCGGCATCCATCTCCATAAGATATCCTATCTGGGGCAGATTCAGCCCGAATTTGAAACCATCGATATAGGCCGTTCCCAACCCCATCTTGCCGGGACGTTGCAGAAGATGAATCCTCTTGTCGGATGCGGCAAGCTGTTGCACGATCTGAGCGGTCCCATCGGGGGAATTGTCATCGATAATCAGCACCTCGATATCCGGCCCCTGACTCAACACGGCTTCGATAATCTGCCGCACGTTGTCCTTTTCGTTGAATGTCGGGATACACACCAGGATATTTTTCATCGGCTCCTCGGCGAAAACAGGTAATGAACGCCGCCCAATATAATCAACGACCAGAAACTTATCAAGCGGTCTGCGATAATTGCGGCGCCCGCCCGATCGCCGCCGAACCCGGCTTGCCCCAGAAGCGTAAACATGAGCAGCTCCACCAGACCGAGCCCCGCTGGGGTGAGGGGCAGGCTCATCAGCACCAGGGCCGCTTGGGAGATGAATACGGCGAGCATAAAATCGATTTTGATTCCGAGAGCAAGACAAACAAGGTAAAAGCGCAGCGCCTCCGAAAGCCAGATGACCAAACTTTCGGCCGTAATCAGAGGAATCAACCGCCACGAGCGCAATAACCCTCGGTCGAATGAGACATAAAACCGCTTTAGGCGCTCCGGTATCAGCCGTTGCATTGTTTTCGAGCGCCATGCCAGCAAAGCCAGAATCGCCACGAGTATCGCCAGAATCACGATCCCCCTGGCAAGGGCGTTGCGCACCGCCGGATCACCTATTCTGCGATAATAAAAGGCGCCGCCTACAAGCACTAAAGCGATGGTCGTGGCCATATCGAAAATTTTTTCCGAGAAAAGCACGCCCACCGATAGAGAAAAGGATGTTCCATCATTTTTTTTGAGCAGGTAAGCGCGATACAGATCGCCGATCCGGGCCGGCAGAATGCAGTTGGCGAACCAAGCGAAAAAGTAATAGCGGCTCAAAGCAAGAATCGGCAACCTGATTCCAGCGGCTCCGAGAAGTCGCGACCAGCGGTCGCCGCGGAGTGGAAGAGACAAATAAAAAACCACCGCCGCGCCTATATATACGAATGGATCAAGCCGCGATAAGACGTTCAGGGCCTCGCCGATATCGAATCGCCGGACGAAAAGGTATATTACGGCCAGCGAGACTGCTATCGCGATAAGGGTGTTGAGTCTGAAAAACCGTTTTTTCAGATCCACCGACTGGGTAGATTCGATCGGTGTGTCGGCCATCATTTCATTCGCTTCGGCTGCGGTTGTCGATCGGCGATATTATGAGAACGATTTAACGGCAAAGAGGTCCCGGACCTGCATACATGTTTGATTACCTGTGAAAACTCGGAATATTGCAGAATCGTCGCCGGCTTGCCGCCGAACCGAGATATAGACTAATTCCTTCTCTTAATCCGCCTGCTGTGCCAAGTAGTTTTGGATTCCCATTTGCTTGATCTGATCCAGTTGGGCTTCCAGCCAATCGGCGTGCTCTTCCTCGTCTTTCAAAATCGATTCGAGCAGTTCGCGCGTGCCGTTGTCGGCATGTTGCACCGCCAAGGCGACCGCGGCGTTGTATGCTTTTATCGCCCCGTATTCATCGTGGAGGTCGTTGTTAAGTTGAGTTTCCACATCCTGACCGATATGCATCTCCCGCAGGACGCTCACCACCGGTTTGCCCTCGAGATATAATATCCGGGCGATCAACTTTTCGGCGTGTTTCATCTCGTCGATGGCTCTTTTTTCGATTTTTTCATGAAGTTTCCCGTAATTCCAGTTGGCGCACATTTCCGAGTGCACCATGTATTGATTTATGGCGGTGAGTTCATCGGCCAACAAACTGTTCAACGTCTCGATAACCCGATCGTGTCCTTTCATCTTTTCTCCTTAACGCAAATGGAAATTTTCGAAAATTTTTCCTCGAACTTTCAAATTCGATTCGGCAGTCCGTTCAGGCCCCTTTTCGTTTAGCCTGGGGCATGGCTTTCCATATCCGAGTGGCCAGAAAGATGCCGATCAACGTGAACGGAATCAGAAAAATCGGCCACCAGCTCCAATTGCGGGTGGTGATATAGCCCAGGCAGATCGATTGGAATCCGGTGCCCAGATAAACGAAACCGTCGATAAGACCGACCGCGGTGGCGGCTCCTTTGCGTCCCCCGAAATCCATAGTGGCCGTGCCCGATAGAATGCCGTGAACGCCGATGACGAACAACGATATGATCACCGCCGACAGGCCGAGAATCAAGGGCGAACTCCAGAGAAATATCGCCATCACCACCACGCTTACGAACATGCCGGTGTACATGAACGCCGCCGACGGCCCCCGCCGGGACTGGAACAACTTATCCGAAAGAGTGCCCGCCAAAAAGCCGCCGTAGATTCCCGCGATACAGAGCAGCTTTCCCCAATTGGCCTTGAAAAATAAAGTCGCGCCGGGTTCGCCTATCTCCTTGGCGAAAATGAAATACCAGTGCATTATGCCGTTGCGCACAACCCCTGAACAAAATTCGATTCCGGCAATCGTCAGAATGATCGGATTGGTGAGGATTTTCCCGAAAATCTGCAACACGCTGAATTGCTTATCCATTTCTCCCGAACTTGCGTCCTCGGTGTCGAAATCGGCGAACCCCACTTGGCTGGGCGAATCCTTAAGCAGGAACAGCTCAAGCAGAGCGAAGGATAAGAGCAACAGCGCCGGGATAAAAAATACGAACCAGGTATAATCGACCGCCGCGCCCGCGGGCATCACGATCGATCGAATCGCCCCCTCGATAGGGCCTAGATCGGGGGGCGCGACTTTCGCGGTCGCTCGGACTATCGCCTGGCCCCAGTCGAATGCGAAAAACAGCCCGAGCGCTATCAATGAACCGAAAATGCCGGCGAAAACGCCGCGCTCTTTCACGTGGAACCAATGCGAATTGACTTTAACGATGGATACCGCGCCGTAGCTCTGAAAATACATGTTTAGCGAATATATTATCGCGTAAATCAGAGCGACATTGCCGGCAAGCCGCCCGTTCAGCAGTAGGTAGGTTACGATTCCCATAGCGATATTGGCGGCGGCCGCGCCGACCGCGCTGATAATTATGCCGCGCTTGCCGCCTATTTTATCCACCAGCGGGCCATTGATCAAAAAAGAGAAGGCGTAGGTGATGGTTCCGGCGCCGAAAATGAGACCGAAATCCTCTTTGGTCATCAGATCGCCGAGCGCGTTTTTGGACACGGTCAGGTTGTAGCGCGCCATATAAAGGAAAGCGTAGGTCAAGCCCATGGGAAACCAGTTCCAGAAATTTCTCAAGCGATAAGCCCGCTGGTGATTCAGCGGATTGTTGATCGCGTAGATATAAATCACGGCTCCCAGGATAAGCAGACCGAACAGCGCCTGGCTCTGGATAAAGAGACTTATAATTAATAGCGCCAACAGCGGCAGCAGTATTGTGGTCATTACGGCTCCTTTCACCTAAAGGCCGGTAAGACACTTTGCGGTGATTATAGCAAAAAGGGCTGCAATATGCAATTGTATCGATTACGGATTGGAATACTTGTTTCCTTTTTCCTGTATACACAATGAGTCACCAAGTCCGGCCGAACATCAAAATATAGAAAACTATCTGCCCTCCGACAACATACCTGAATTTGTCAACCGGAATAAGCAGTATGGGGGGGTGTTTCAGGGGAATCACTTCACCAGCATTATCCGCTTTATTTCCGCATAATCGGCCGTTACAAAATTTGCAAAAACATATTCCCGAAGCTCGATCATGAACATCCCAAATCGTTTGTTGAATCCCGGCGGCTTTAATTCCCTTAAAAATCGTTTCCTCTCTGGAACCCGTGACGTCATAGATGGCTGTAGAAACCCATCCATTCTCCGGAATGGAATACGAAATCACAGTCTTTGATTGAATGGATTTGGGCAATTCCGGTGCAATTGCTATTTCTCCGATATCGGTTTATTATCCTGCCCGATATCATTAACAGGATAACCAAAAGTAACGAAAGCGAGGTCAAACGTTGCCCAGTCATCATAGACACTGGTTTTTCCCGGGTAGATCGAGGCAGTATAACCCATCCCCAAATACTTGTTTTTTGGATTGGGCGACAGCGCAATCGTCAGAATATAAATGCGGTATGATAGCGACGGAATCAGATTTAGCTTAGGCGAAAAATCTATTCTCAGCCACGATTGTCCGGGGGGATCCTGCAACCGGATACAATTTCTTCCCCAATAATCGAATCCTGGGGAGTTCGAATCTGCGCCACCAGATCCCGCGCCGAACCGTGTTTTGCGATTTAGATTCTGATAGAACTTAAATTATTCAAAGTCGGAAAAAACCCTGCCAGCGCGGCACATCCCGTTTGAAACCGAACGCCCAATAGACTGACGTCTGTGATTGATCGACAACTTCCTGCGCGAAACATCCCGCCGCCATAGCCAGCACGGCGATCAACAATTCTGGAATACTTCTTATTATCAATTCCTCTCAATGGAGATTTTCGGGTTCTTTGGAGATCAAAATTTGCCATGTTTACCTAGAAAAAGATCTATATCCCGTCGACGCAGATGCCAAACGGCAAGACTTGCAAGTTATTTAATATCCTAATCGAGCAGTGACCTGCCCTTTATTTGATTTTAGATAAATATAGCCAGATTATTGTGGGGTATCAACATTGTTATGAGATTTTAAATTATATTTTGGGAGGCACAACAATCAAAAGAAGCCGTCGAATTATTGTAATAAAAGCCGGCGCCAAGTCATTCAACCTGGCGCCGGTATTTATATGATTTGATACCATCCGATCAGAACACTATTATCGACAGTTGCCCCTCGACGGCATAGAGCCCAATCCTTTGAAATAGCGAACCAGATATGTGACATCACCACCAAGCACCTGACAATCCCCATTTGCATCACCAGCTAGAATCGGATTTGGGGCAGGCCCCAGACCTTTGAAATAGCGCACCAAGAATGTAACATCTCCACCCAGAACATTACCATCGCCATTTGCATCACCTGGAAGGACTATTCTCAGCCATCTTTCTTCTTCGGGGATTCCCCCTATTCTTACAAGACTATCATCGTCAACTGCGAGGACTCGCCAGTAAAGACTGGATCCGAGAATTGCCAGGCTGTCAGCAGGAATCATTAAGGTAGTGTCGCCTAATTCTTCAATCGTGCGCCCCGGGTCACCAAAAAGGCTATCGGAGGAAATTTGGAATGTAAAGGTAAATGATGCAGAAGGATCATAATCGATGGTATGGCCCCATGAAAAATAAGTGTTGAAAGCCACCACTCGTTCGCCTTCTGCCGGAAGGTACAACGGAAACGGTTCTGGCGGATAGTTGTAATGATTGGTCCAGAACCACTGTAACGATGAACCACTCGATATAAGACCCCCGTCATCAAGCGTCCAAATAACATATATCCACAGGCAATTATCAGGCATCGTATCAGTCACGATCACTTGATTTACTCCCGCGTCTGTAGTATCCCAATATTCGAATCCGCAGCCGGTGGAAGTATCCGAAAAGAGGTGGAATATGTAACGTAATGTGCCAGGATGGTCATCCGGATCGGGGTCGCTGGCGTTGTTCCAAGTAATTGTCGGATTAAGAGAAACGACCTCCCCGAAATCGGCCGGCGAAAAACCGGATACAGGTGGATCGGGGGCATGGTTCTGATGCTGATAGACAAACCAGTTCAAACTATCCGGCCATGCCGAAACAAGGCCGTAATTGTCCAATGATCGCACCCGCCAAAAATAATTCTGGTCACTTGTTAAGGCTTGATATCCGTTCAATTGCTGAATTCTGATTGAAACAGAATTATCAAGCAGTAATGCCGCGGTTACCGTGTCGTTTACCTCGGGAGAGGTAAAAGCGGAATCGCCGTCGACTTGTATTTGATAGCTGACAGCATCGAAGCTATCGGGATCTGTGCCAGAAAGCCAGGTAAGATATGTGAGGCTATCTATGAACGCGCCGTTAGCAGGAGCGATAATTGATGGGGACGTTGGATAACCGTTTATATAGAATGACCAGGTTTCTTCGCTGAAATGGGGAGGATCGTGATCCAAATCATAAGCCTGGACTCGCTAATAATAACTTTGGGAACGTTCCAATGCGGCTGTCAATACATATGAAGTATCCGCTAAACCGACTATGGACTCAGGGCTGACGAAGTTTAGCGAATCATTCCAAAATAAATCGTACAATACTTCGAAACCGGGACTGGAACCTCGACTTTCGCTCCAGTGAAGTGTCGGCGAAACTTGATTAATAATGTCTTGATTGGATGGAAAAAGTAAATGAAATGGATCGACCGTTCTGTTAAGCAATATCGAGAAAGTTGAATAAGCATTACAAATGGCCAGATCATCGTAATAATCGCCATTATAGTCAGCGCATGCTTCCCAGCTCGCTACTCCACCGACTCCAAAAAATTCGGCCGATGAAAACATTCCATTTCCGTCATTCCGGAAAATGGCAACAAGCGTTGTATCCCATAGAGAAACGCTCAGGTCTACATCTCCATCACGATCAAAATCTGATGTTTCTATTGAGGACGCCCCGGGACCTGCAACGTAAGCAGCTCTTGGGTAGAAATAATCAGCTCTATATTTATAAAAACTGAAATGCTATCGGCCAGATAATCCCCAGTAACCACATCAACGAAATCGTCACCGTTAAGATCCGCCACAGCAAGGTAATATGGACCATCGCCGGTTATCATTGACATGGGCGAACGAAAATACCCGTCACCATAATTCTCAAAAATATATACATTATCTGAACCATTGTTTCTAAATATGGAAACATTATTGTTCATCCTATTCCCAACTGCCAGATCGTTATCTAAATCGCCATCAAGATCAGCAATAAATAAACCTCGTGGTTGATCCCCCGCTGAATACTGAACAGGCGCTTGAAAGGTGCCATCGCCGTTATTTTTTACAATCGTAACGCTATCATAACTAATATTAGCTATGGCTAAATCCAAAGCATCATCGCCATCTAAATCTGCCGCCCGAATAACAGTAGTGGTACTTCCACCGGCATAGTTCACCGGCGGTGCAAACAAACTATCTTGCCCAATGGCTGCCGCTGTCATCATTATGACGGCCACTGCCGCAATTCCCATCATGCTTCTCATAACCGCTCTCCTTTTCCAATCCTTTTTTACAGTGTTCAGATTCCCATAATAAACCGATAAATGACTTTTCTCTATAATATCTGATCCGCAATTTATCTCTTGATTAAAAACGAACCACCTAAATCATAATTCATAGTTAAATTATCAATAATCGATAATTGCACATAAACCGCCAGATAAGGGGCCACTTAAAACACTGGCAATTTACCCCCCCCCTTTAATGGATTGTCAAGTCTTTTTTTGAAGAAACTGAAACATGCTAATAATGGGGACACAATGGAATTTATGAAGAATCAGGCGTAAAATTAACTGCCTGCGGATGAGAATACCCGTGCTAGGCGAAGACTCCCTTCTATTCTGCCATATCCAGAAGTCCGGGTTCTTGTAGTCCCTGTCTCGGCCCGGGCGGGGGGAAAAAATGGCAATAACTCAGCTCTGCCGCCCCCTTGAAATAGGCCACCAGCCGGGTGATATCCGACCCCCGAAATTCGCAATTGCCGTTCACATCTCCGGCGACATATAAATAGGCCGACGTAGAATCAAGATAACAGCTGTCCGGAGGAGGTGTTCCCAGCCCCTTGAAATAGCGCACGCCGTAGGTGACATCGCCGCCTATCCGGTTGCCGTCGCCGTTTATATCGCCCTGCACATAATCACAGGAGGACAGGTTCCAATACATATTAAGGATCGTGGTGTCGCCGCCGACAATCTGCACCTCGCTCACCGTCGAATCGCCGTTGTCGGTGTCGGAAAAAGTCACGTTGTATTCGCCCGGTGTTAGCGGACCCAAAAGATAATAACCGTCGATACCGCTTAAGGTCGTATCGGTGTCGGCTCCGGCGGCGATTATTCTTTCCCCGTGAATCGGCATGGGAGGCACGCCCTCAAACACGTGCCCTGCCAAATACCCCGGCTGCGGACCGAAAAGATACATATCGAGAATAGTGGTATCGCCGGGAGTGATATGAACGTCGCTTACGATAGTATCACCATGGCCGGTATCCGAGAAAGTGACGTTGTAAAGACCCGATGTCAACGGCCCGATAAAATAGGAACCATCGATACCGCTGTAGGTCGTGTCGGTATCGGCGCCGGCGACGATAATTCTTTCCCCCGAAAACGGCAGAGGAGGCCAGCCGACATAAACACGGCCGGCCAGGTTCCCCGGCGCCAAGACCATGGGCGGGTATTTCAACACGAACAAGTCCCAGTTGGCATAGATGCCATCGCTGTAGCCGGTGACATAGCAATTGGAATTGCCGTCGATCGCCACCGATTTGATCTGGCTGAAATCATTACCCGGTCCGATATAATCGCCGTACCAAATTATCGATCCGGAGGGGTCAAGACAAAACATCAGGGTCCGGGTGATCGTCAACAAGGGCGATACGTGATACGAAGCGCCGCCGAAAAATACACGCCCCAAGTCGTCCACTTTGATCGTCGTCTTACTGTTGAAAGCGATCTCATCATCGACAGGGTCCCCGTATTGAAAATCCCAATCGACGATTCCCGCGTTGGTGAATTTCACCGTCAGCAAATCGCGTTGGCCGCCGTCGGTGGTCTCGCCGAACAAATAGACATTGCCGAATCGATCGACAGTCATGCTTCGCGGGTTGTCCGAATTGTTGCCGTTGCCGTCGAAACTTTCGTCCCAGATCAGGTTGCCTGCCGCATCGTATTTCACCACCAGGAAATCTATAGTGGGATTGTAGGTATAACCGCCGACATAAATATATCCCGAATCGCATATACCGACTCCGACCGGCACCTCGGTCGAATCGCCTGCGCCGTTGTAGGTTCTGGTCCAGACCGTATCGCCGTTCTGGGACAGTTTCATGAGATACAGGTCGTAATTGGCACCGTTCCAGCGGCCGCCGGTGGCGTAAATATAATTGCTGTCGTCGAAAGCAACGCCATACAACCGGTCGAAAGTCTGATTACCGGACAAGAAGTGCCTTACCCAGGCGGTATCCCCTGAGGGCAGCAATTTGATTAACAACAGGTCCTCTCGGTCGGGCGAGGTCGAAATTTTGGAATAGCCGCAGGCGAATAAATTCCCCAGCTTGTCCATGCCGAAACCGTCGAGGCGGTCGTCCTGGCTTGCCGGGCTGTTATATTGATAGCTCCAAATTAAATTGCCCGAGGAATCGTATTTAATCACACAGACGTCGGTCCGCCAGGTCAGCGAACTACGGCCGACCTCGCCTGCGACATAGATATAACCCGAATCGGTCGCCAAGATGTATTTGGGTTCATCGATACCGTCGCTCGGGCTGTCGTATATCCGCAGCCACATCGAATCGCCCTGCGGGCTCAGGCGAAGAGTCACCCAATCGGTGTAGTTGACCGACGTGTCGGTGCGTCCGGCGACATAGATATTCCCCAGGGGATCGCAGGTTATGGCGTCTCCCCATTCCGTCTCCGTCGTACTCCAATACCAGCGATAAACCCATTCCGGGTCCACTTCGGTTTGGGCGATTACCACCGGACAAATCAAAACGATCAACACCATACAAACTATGATCGATTTCATGATACAGACTCCTTTGATGGATCCTTCAAATCTTAACCAAAAATAACGACAAAATCGAATTCGTCAACTATTATTGTTGATCCGAATCGCAGCTTGCCCCGAAAGCCGTTTACCGAGCCCGTCATTATTATTCGCATAAATACCGTTCACTGCCATAAATTCCGGAACCACAAGCAGCGGGGATCGCTTTAATTCGTTGATACCGAACAGCGGGCAACAATCGTGAAAAGATAAATAACGATATCACCCGTACCACATGATCAACAAACAACAAAGGAGTAATGATGCACGGATTCTGTCATTTTGAAATCCCCGCCAAAGATTTCGCCCGGGCGAGAAGTTTTTACGGCGGAATTTTCGGCTGGAAGTTCGAGGAAATGCAGGGGATGGATTACATGCTGTTCACGCCTCCCAATGGCGTCGGCGGCGGATTTTCCAAAAGCGCCGAGGCCTCGGTAAAACCCGGATTCCTTCCCTATATCGAGGTCGATGATATCGAAGCAACACTCCGGAAAGTGGAAAGTTCGGGCGGCAGGAAAGTAATGGGGAAAACGATGATAAGCCCCGAACATGGTTTCTTTGCCCTATTTCAGGACCCGGACAACAATCAAATTGGCTTATGGGCGAAAAAGTAATCTCATGAACTGAACGACGATGCCGATTTTCAGCTTTTATCACGGGCGGAAAGGGCGTAGAAAGCGCCCTTTTTTATTTCGCCGGTTCAGACTGATTAGGGCACAGCGATCAATGCTTGCCAGGTACCTGTCGATATTGTAATTTAGATTCACCAGTTAAGGCAAGGAGCGGCTTTTGCAAGCTTTCGGCGATTTGCATCCGGTTATTCAGGCGTTGCTGGCCACCTGTTTCACCTGGTTTATGACCGCTTCCGGGGCCGCCGCCGTGTTTTTGGCCCGTGATTTCAGTCGTCGTACGCTCGATGGTATGCTCGGTTTCGCCGCCGGCGTCATGATAGCCGCCAGTTACTGGTCGCTTCTGGCACCCGCCATAGAAATGTCCGAAAGTTTTTCGTATCCGGCCTGGATACCGGCGGTGATCGGCTTTCTATCGGGCGGAATTTTTCTGAGGATTTTGGACCGGCTTCTGCCTCATTTGCATCTCGGTCTGCCGATTTCAGGCGCCGAAGGGATCAAGACCACTTGGCGGAAAACCACCTTGCTCATATTGGCGATAACCATGCACAATATACCCGAGGGACTGGCCGTAGGTGTGGCTTTCGGCGCAGTGGCCGCGGATCTGCCGTCGGCGAGCCTTGCCGGTGCGATCGCCCTTGCGCTCGGCATAGGGATTCAAAATTTCCCGGAGGGGATGGCGGTCTCGATGCCGCTTCGGAGAGAAGGCTTATCGAGAGGCAAGAGTTTCTTTTTTGGACAGTTGTCAGCGATAGTGGAGCCGGTGGCAGGTGTTATCGGCGCCGGCTTGGTACTTATCGCCCGGCCTATACTTCCTTATGCGCTTGCTTTCGCGGCCGGGGCGATGATATTCGTGGTGGTCGAAGAAGTAGTGCCGGAGGCGCAAACGGGGGGACACTCCGATGCCGCTACCATGGGGGCCATGCTCGGATTCGCGGTTATGATGATGCTCGATGTGGGGTTGGGGTAAGTTACGACCGGGGCTGTTTTAGTTCTTCGACCAAACCCTCGAAATCCTCGATCACCAGCGTGTGTTCCGGCAATTCCGCATAAACACCCGAAAAGGGAGTATTCAGCAAAATCCCCTGAGCCGAGGGGAATTCGGCCCAGACCTTTTTCAACTCGATCGGCTCATTATCGGCAATCAGCAGCGGCCGACCCAGAGACCTGATTTTTTCGATTGCCACAATCTTGGCCTCGGCGTTGCTCAACGATAGATCCTCTTTCATAAGAAGCGAGGTTTTCTTGTTCCGATCGAGCAATCCGTATTTGGCCAGCCAATCGACGGTCCCCTGTCCCATCCGCTGCCGATCGCGGCCGGTCAAGAAAACCGTTCCTACGCCCATCTCCAGCAGGCGATTGACGAATTCCACTCCCTTGCTTATCGGCCGGTCATAGGGAAGAAATTCGTTGGCGAAAAAATTTTTATCCCAAAACGCCACCAACCGCTCGAGATCCTCGCCGGCGACACCCATCTTTTTAAGCGATTGCGCCGGATGATACCCGAAAGAACTCAGATCCGTCCCCTGCAATTTGGCGGCCAGCCATTCCGGAAGCTCCATCGCCTGCGGCGCCCGGCGGAATATCATCAAAGTCCTCAGAGTATGATCCACCAGGGTGCCGTCGAGATCACAGACAAACAGCGGAAGACGGCCGTTCTTCAGCGTCTCCTCTATATCACGTCGCAGCGACGCGGCAGCTTGGGAAAGTCTTGCCGGTCCGCTCAACGGCGGTCTGCCGTCATTGTATGCCATTACCGTATGATAATAGAAAAATCATTTTTCACAATAAGGAAATATCGCATTGCCGCCGCAGCCCATAAAACGCATGAACCCTTGAGCGCCCGACTTTTGCGATTGACGAATCGACTTGGAAGTAATAAAATAATGACGAAATGATAAGATATCTCATAATCGCGATGACAGCGGTTTCCATTCTGGCCGCCTGCGGCCCGAAAGAAACCCCGCGCAAGGCAGCATTTGATTTTATCTACGCCGTCCTGGACGGCGATTCGCTGGCCATCGAACATCACCTCGACCTCGACGCCATGGTGACCCGACGCATGACCGAGTTTACCCCAGCCGACACGCTGACCCCGGAGGTGCTGCGCCGAATCCTTATCGGCAATTTGACCGGCGACGGTGGCACACGCTTGCTCTGGAAAAACCAGCAGATAATCGTTAACCAGGAATTCGTCAACGGCGACTCCGCCCAGGTCGAGATGACGTTCATCGATCAGACCACCGGCAAGACGGAGTATTCGATGATCTATCTCTATCGAACCCAAGGCCGCTGGCGGGTATATTTCTACCTATGAAATTGGTTGCCGCCCTGGGCGGTGCGTTTCTGGCCGCGATTCTACTGGCCGCCTTGACCAGTCTGGTTTACGATTCGAACGTGATCTTCGATTTGCGCCTGATCGGCATGTTTTTCGTCCTTTTGTCGATCGGTTTCGGCTATGCCACCGAATCGGCGAAACTGAAAAACAAAATCATGGCCACGCTGGTGGTCGAGGGCGTTGCGCTTTGCGCCGCCTCGATCTACTTTATGGTCACCAAAAACAATGTCTCGCGTTATTTGATATTCTTGATCGTAGGCGCCGCCGCCCTGATAATCATTTTACTTCTAAGAGATAAAGAGGAATAGGTTTGCCCTATTTCAACAGCGTCAGCCTGATCGACGACCGGACACCCTCGGCCGCAAGCACGGCATAGTAAACCCCGGAACAGAGGTTTTCCGCCCGCCAGGTTACCCGATAACCGCCTGCCCGATAATCGCCCGAAACGAGTTCACTCACCTTTCTGCCGGTAATATCGTAAATGGCGAGCTCGATATGACTATCCTTCATCAGGTTGAAATCGATATTGACGTTTCCATTGAACGGATTGGGAAAGGCGCCAAGGGAAACTGCGCTGGGTAGACGATTGTCCGCATATTCGACCGCATTCGGATATTCAGGCAGCAGAACATAAAGCGAGTCGCCATCGGCAAGCAAGACGTAGTAACCATAGGCGGCGCAGCCGCGTGCCAATCCCGGGCTGTCGAAAAATCCGAGCCGACGGGGAAACGTAGGCGAACTCGTGGAATAGGCGAATATACCGCCGGTCTCATCGGCCAGAAAAGCGAACGTATCGGCCAAATCGACATGATTCAAAAACCCCGGCGTGTCTATCGTGGTCAAGCTGTCGGGTGCTAACGGGTTATCCAAATCGAACACGATCAAACCGCTGCTGCCGCCGGAAAGATAAAGCCAATTATCCCTTATGGCTATCGCCGATGCGCCGGCCGCCAGACGGCGGGTGCTTCTCTCCACCGGATGGGCGGTGTCGCCCAAAGTGTAGGTCAACAACCCAAATCCCTGATCGGCGATATAAATAATGGTATCTACGACCGCCACCGAATAAAAGTAGTTTCTTGCCGGTATATATCCGACCTGCCTCGGAACCGCAGGGTTGGAAATATCCAGAATCACTAAGCCGTTATGCAAATCGGCTACGAACAAAAGAGCGCCCGATATCGCCAGATCCACGGCGACCCCGGGCGTGTCGAACGCCCCTATCGATTCGGGCTGGGCGGGATTGCTTATATTGACTATGGTTACACCGTTATTCCATCGGGCCAGAAAGGCGAGATTGCCGAAGATCCGCAGCTCGTTGACAAAACCACCGTGGTTGAAAGTTCCAATCAGCGAAGGAGAACCGGGAAGGGAAACGTTGAAAACACTTAAGCCGGCGTTCCAATCGGCGACGAAAGCATAGTTGCCGCTGATTTCGACCGCCTGAGCCGATCCCAGAGTGGCCGTTCGCGAGACCACTTGAAACTGCCAGTCGGCCCAAATGGGTTCCGTTCCGAGCAGTATGACGATCGCCAGGATCGCCGAAAACGACAATTTACGCATATTACCTCAAAATCCTTCTACGCAAACATTATACCGACTTTTCATATCAATATTGCATTATAAATCTTCGGTTGATTCACAAGGAGTTACTTCTCCATTTTATTATCGGCGCCGCGCCTCGGCGAAAAGTTCATTTGATTTTGCCCTTGCCGAGAACGATATTAAGCAAAGAAATTTAACTGAATCTGAAACGTCATGCAAACAATTATCAGGAACATGTACAAGACCCCGGGGATTTTCATCTGCCGCCACCCTCGGCACCGGCGGTTCGACTATCAGGTGTCTCCCTATCATATAATCGAGGAAAAACGTTGCCTTGAGGAAGGTTGTGTGCAGTTTGTCTGGAAATGTCGGATTTACGCCAAGGATTTCCGATGTCCCCGGGGATTCAAGCATGTCGGCAAAGATTGTTTTCCATGCAAGCACTACGATGAGGATAAAATCTGCCGAAAACCCGAGGCGATCGCGGCCGAGCATGAGATGGCGCAGTTCTGGCGGAAATTAGATGAATACCGCCTTTGGCTTTCCTCGAATCTCAATAGGGCACTCGAATTCTCCGGCACGATCGCCACTTTTTTCCCTTTGTTGTATATGGTGAAGACCGGAAACCGCATAGGGGTAAAGCCCAACGGCTACCTTATCGGTTTTGACCGCGGACATATCGGATATGATTTTTACGACGACAAAATCTATCTTCGGGTGGGCGGTGGTTTTATAAATAGATGGAATCCTTCGATCGGCGCCCGGGTGGAATTCAGGGGCATCTTGAAATCCGACAAAGGGCGGCTAATTTTCATCAGACCAAGCCGAGTCGAAATCGAACCGCCCGCCGGGCTCGGCTCGGACAGCGGCAACGGCGGTCGCCGCGGCATAAGCCGATCGCAGGCGGTTGTGGGGGCTGCAACCGGAGCCGTTATCGAGGATGATTGCGCCCCCTGCCGCGGTTGCAACTACGGAGCGTTCGTCGAATCCGCGACCGACGACCTTAGGCAGGTGAGGCGCAGGCGATTTTTCTGTTTGCGCGGGGTGAAAACAGCAGCCTCATGCCCGGTCAGACTCGAAAGAATCATCTTGGAACATAAAACGGGGGCTCTTGAGAACAGATGAAATCCGGATATCCCGAATCCGAGATGACAGACCAGATGGCGATCGAATTCTCGATCGAATCGAAAATCGACAAATTGCGGGACCGGCTTCCCGAAGCTGAAAAGCTTATGACCGAATGCCGGGTATGCCCGCGGAACTGCCTGGTCGATCGCCGCTCCGGCGAAACCGGTATCTGCGGCATGCCCGCCGAACTGGTGATAGCCTCGGCCAACCTGCACTACGGCGAGGAGCCGCCGATTTCGGGAAGACGCGGCTCGGGGACGATTTTTCTTTCCGGCTGCAATTTGTCATGTATCTACTGCCAGAACTATCCGATAAGCCAGTTTCGAGTGGGAGAAAAATACTCCGCGGAGGAAGCCGCCGATATGATGATCGATTTGCAAAAGCGCGGCGCTCATAATATCAATTTCGTGACTCCTTCTCATTATATTCCTTCGCTGATGAAATCGCTCTTGATCGCCTATGAAAAGGGATTGCGGATTCCCCTTGTTTACAATTCCTCGGGATACGATTCGCTCGAATCGCTGCGTTTACTCGAAGGCATAATCGATATCTACATGCCGGATATGAGATACAGCGATCCCGAATGTTCGCGGCGCTATTCGGGCGCACCCGATTATCCCGAAATCAATCGGGCGGCGATCAAGGAAATGTATAAGCAGGTGGGCACCCTCCAGATAAAAAACGGCATCGCCGTCGGCGGCCTGCTCATCCGGCATCTGGTGCTTCCTGAAAATATAGCCGGTTCCTCCGAAATTTTCCGATTCATAGCCCGCGAGATTTCGCCGGAAACCTATGTGGCGGTGATGAGCCAGTATTTTCCGGCGCATAAAGCTTGTATTCGCAACAATCAGGGTAAATTGTTGCCGCTGGCAAGGAAAATAACCGCCGCCGAGTATGACCTTGCGCTGGAGGCGTTCGAAAAGGCCGGATTAAACAACGGTTTCATTCAGCCGTTTTCGGATTCATGAGCGGAAAAACGAATGCCTACGCCAAATTCCGTCGTGAATTTGTTTTATCGGTGCTGTTGGTTTCCTTACCAATACGCCCGAGCTTTTATCTGACGGAAAAGAAAAGAAAATGATCGGTAAATATCGAATGACTTTGGTCTGGCTGTTGTTGCTGGCTTCATGGCTGGATGCCGTGCCCCCATATGAGTTGCCGCTGGGAGCGGACATGCTGCGAGATTTCAGCGACAGTTCGCTTGCCAATCTGCGTCGGGACCTGGGGTTCAATCTAATCAAGGAGTATATTCAGAATCGGGAGGTTTTGGTGAGAATGAATGATCATGGCATCCGGTTGATCGCCGGCAGTCTGGTGACTGGAGCATTCACTCCCGAGCGCATGTCGTATGCTCATTACATGAAGCTGGAGGTGGGGACGAGTAATCCGAGTCCGGAGGACAGTTTTTTCAGCTTGGGCCCTGGGAACTATTTCACTGCCGATAGTTGGGTTTCCACGGCGGCGGGAAGTCTTATCGGCTTGAACACCAAACATTATCCGTCGCGGTCAGGCGCTCCTTACCTCAGGCCGTGCGCCGAGATAGACGGGTATTACGAAGGGGGCTATCTGCAACCGGGTGTGATCTCTTGGCATCTTGACATAAGTATGAAAATAGATGCCTTAGGTGATTCGGCGGATACGGTGGCCCGGGTCGAGGGGTGGCCGGCGCCCTGTTTCGCCGATATGATGCCGGCGACTCCGGACACGTTCTGGACGGTGTTGAATCTCGGGACGATCATAGCTGATTCATTCAGACAAGCCGACACCTATGAGACCTTGACTTTCGTTTTCGAGCTTCCTGATGTCGTAAAATGCAAACACAATGGTAAAGTTTACTACCATAAGCTTATAGGCGACGAAAACGGCGGCACCGTCGGCTTCAATCTGCGTATTCATACCTCCGGGCGGCGCACGGTCACCGTCGATTGGATCAGGCTGTCGGAAACCTGGGGGGAGCGGTTGATGGCGAACGATCCGGAAATCATAAGTGGCATAAACGATTTTCTGGCCCGATACGACAATGGTCCGGGCCACGACGCCATTCATTCGTTTTATCTGCGCGATGAGCCGATCTGGAGCAATTATCAGCCGTTCGGCAAGATCGACTCCCTGATCCGAGCCGTCAACCCCGCCTGGCGGCATCACACGATCATGAGCAATGTTTCGACGGCGGCAAGTTATCTATACTGGTCCAACGCCGATTACACCGACCAAGATTACTATCCGTTGGGACCACGTGACAGTTGCACCGGATTCAGTCCCGAAATAGAGAACAGGGAATATCATAAATACCAAAATCGACTGCAATACCTGGCATATCGACTTTATGAGGCCCGCAGCAAGGTTGATTTCATGGGCCGGCAATTGTGGTTTACGCCGCAGGCGTTCTGGCAGATCAATTGCGATTCGTCATTGATTCCGCCAGATAGTGATAATTGTATATGGCGCAAGCCTACCCCAAGCGAGCTCTGGGGAATGACTTCTATCTGCCTGTGCTATCGTCCCGAAGGGTTGGTTTATTGGAAATATGACCCCAACGGCGGCGATGGTCAATATCCAGGTCTCAGGGTTCAAGTTCCGGGGGGCACCGCGCCTACGGATTTATACTATAAGATGAAAAACGACATCAACCCCTACATCAGGGCGATAGATTCGACTTACTTGTCGCTTGACTGGCATAGGGCTTACACCTACAATCCCGCCTACGGTTTCCATCCTCCGGCGGAAGCGCTGGTAGATACGATCACCGCATCGAATATCGAAAACGGCCCTAATCCCGATCTCGGCTGGTTCCATGTCGGTGAATATGTCGACGAGGCCGGCGCCAAGTATTTCATGTTAGTCAACCGGGCTTGCTCGCAGGGGGCAACCGACCCGACCGAGGCTCCGGCGATAAAGGCTACTGTGCGTTTGCGGCCGGAGGCGGTCGGTTCCGATTATGCCTTGATTGTAGATATCGCCAAGGGGACTTCGTCTTCCAATTGGATCGGTTATCCCGAAACCACCTACTCGGCCATGCTTGATGGCGCGATCCCGTTCACCACCGAGCTACGCGCCGGCGAGGGAAGGTTATTCAAAGTAATATCGGTGCCGCGCTCCGATCGGAGAAATAGATCGGTGACACCGATCCGAAACCCGTTTGAATGACATTGGTTCGGGTATATTATAGTATTCATACGGCGTCAGTCCGACGTCAAAATCATCTTGACACACCTCGCCTCATTGCTTAGCCTAATATTGTGCTTTACGCCGAATGCTGAATTTAATCGGCGAATTACTCCACTCTTTTGACGGCTTCGACGTTTGAAAAACAAAAAGAACTCTCCATCGCCGATTACAAAATTATCCGTTTTTTTTCGGGGAGGGAAGATGTCAAGTAAATCCCTGATGACAATCGGACTTGTCTTGGCCGTGTCGCTGACCCAATCGGCCCAGGCGGTCCAGCTTCTGCAAAACAACGATTTCGAGTCATGGGCGATAAATGGTCCGGGCGGCCCGCCAGATTATTGGCGGAATGTCACCACCAATTTTACCAGCATGCAGGAAAATGTCATGGTGCATGGCGGAACCTATGCGGTGAGACTTAATTGGGGTGTTTCATCGCGGCAGGACTTCGCTTATCGATTGCTGCCGGTTTACGGCGATTCGGTTTACACTTGCAGCCTCTGGGTATACGACTACGATCCGAGCAGCCGAATAAGGATGTGGTTCTCCTACGACAACGGCTATAACGGGCCGACCACCTATTCGATCGATACCGCAGGCTGGAAATTGTACGTTTACAACAGCACCGCTCCGACCGGCGCCAAGACACTCGAATTGCAGATAAGGATGTATCAGGTGACCTCGGGGGTTCACACTGTTTATATAGACGATATAGCCCTGCACGGACCTTCAGGACCTTATCCGGATTCGGTGCCCATCTATTCGGTGCAATACAGCACCGATCCCGGCTACCCGCCGGATTGTTATGTAAATCCCATGGGGGATCGATTTATCGCGGTCACCGGCACGGTGGTCGGCCGTTATGAACGATCCACCAGGCGCAATTCATTTTTTATCCAAGATGCCGATTCCCTGTGGTCGGGAATTTTCATTTATAACGCTTTCGATACCGTAAGTTTGGGGGACAACGTAACCATATCGGGTATTGCCGGCGAGTACGAGGGACAGACCGAAATAGGAACCATATTCGGGCAGCGCTTGAATTGCTCGGGTAACTCGCTGCCGCCGCCCAAAATCGTCACCTGCGCCCAACTCGGAACCGACAGTTGCGTAGCAACCGCCGAACCTTACGAGGGTATGTACATTCAGATTAACAACGTCACCATAACCTCGGCGGCTGATTTCAGCGATTTCTACGCCAACGACGGTTCGGGCGATTCGTGCCTGGTCACGAACGATGTTTATTATCAGGGTCCGAACCCGCCTACGATCGTTATCGGCCGGACCTACAGCTATATCCGCGGGGTGGGCGTCTATGTCAACGGCAGATTTGCGATCGCGCCTCGCATTTCTACCGACGTTTCTCAGCCGGGGTTGCGTTTCGCTCAACTCGATTATATTCTCGAATCAAATACGATCCTCAACTCCGACCGCGGCCGTCTCGATTTCACATATATGGGTGCACCAAAAACGCTGTATTTCAACCTGAACGTAAACGACAATTGGCAAATAGTGAATATGCCTTTGCCGAGCCTAAACGGCCCGAATATCGAGCAAACGCTGAGCATGACGTTCCCCATAGCCGCCTCGATCGGGATAGATGTTACCTCGATCCTCTACGGATTCAAACTCACCGATACCGTGTTAACCTCGATGCCGCCGCTTTCCATCCAAGTTGCGGTCCATTCCGACACGGTGCTTTATTGCCGGGGTTACGGCGACACGACTTTTCTGGCGCCCCAGCCGGCTGCGGCGTTGATCGGGGACAGGGCATACGATACAACTACCGTTAGCGTTCCGGGCTTCCCCAATCAGGATTGTGGCCGTTTCGAGAGCGTTCCGGCGGCAGTTTCCAACGGTGCGCTATATCTCAATAGCAAATACTTATTGGGTATCGACGAGACCGAATTATCGATCGCCGAGATGAAAGAAGTCGTGGGCTTCATCCCCAATTACGGCTCGCCTGATTGGGTGCCCAACAAGCGGCAGGCGATGCGCGAGCGCCGGCTGCCGATAGGGACCGAATCGATCACGGATATCGCGCAGCTGCGGGACTTCCTTGCCGACGGAAACGTTATCGAAATCGACGCCGTAAATTCGAGCAATGGCAAAAGCATGGTCCATACCATCCAAGTGCTGGGGCTGGTCAGACTATACAACGGCAACTGCATTTTTTATATAGCCCACGACACGAAGCAGGGACCCGGGAATTACGAAACGAAAATCGAGGCCGTCGTTTACGATATCGGCCAGGCCGAATTCACCGGCGGCAGCGGCATACTCGATGGCGCCTCCATATTGCAAATCGTGGTCGAGGGCCCGCTCAAGCGAACGCTCGACGACGTGACCAATGCCGGCAAATTCATCAATATCGATAATTTCGTCCCGCTGGGCGGCTTGCGGAATTCCGACCCGCTCGGTTCGTTGTGGATGGGGTTGTATCCGGCCTTCGGCGCCTACAAGGCGATTCAAAGCTGGAGCGACAACGGTGACGGTAAGTTAAGTATAGGCGACACGCTCGCGTTGGCCGACACCGCAACTCATGAAAGTATGTCATCGATGGTGATAGATGTTTCGCCCATGGTAAGTGGGACCAGAATTACCGGTGACACGCTTTATCTCGACTATTTCGGCATTGATCCCGATATCGATCCCATCACATTCGTCCATGGTTCATATTGGCAGCAGGTTCATCCGGACTACGGTTCGCTTTATTTTTGCGAGGAATGGTTCGACGACGGCGACGGCGTGCTCGACAGCAGCGACCTGATCGTCGTCCGCGGCATCAGCGGAGCCGATTCGGCGGCGGTCTTCTCGTTGCAAGTTTCCGATATCGCTGCGGGAATATCCACGGCCGCCGGCTGCGAATATATGGTGGGCGATATCAACGGCGACGGGCAGCGGCTCGGCGCCGATGTCACCTACGGAGTGCGTTTCTTCAAAGGGTTAGGCCCACAACCGCCCGATAGCTGCTATCTCGATTCGATCGTAGATTATCTGTATGTCGCCGGCGATGTCAACGGCAACTGCGAATTCAAGGGGTCGGATATAACCCGGCTGGTGCAGTATTTCAAGGGAAATGCGACCCTGAGCTATTGCCATTTCTTCCCTCCGCCGCTGAGAAACCGATCGGAGACTCTGCCGCAGAGGCAATGATATTTCGCGGCCGGTCTTGGGGGCGGTTCGGCTGTCGGCGACGGCAGGCGACCCATCATAATTAAATGCCCCGGCCGGATCGACGAACAAAACGAAATTCCTCCAAGAGCGGACGTTTACTTTATCAAAAGCATCTTGCCGGTCTGCTGTACGCCATCGGCGCTAAGTCTGAAAAAGTAAGTTCCGGAGGCCAGGCCCGCGGCGCTCCAAACAATGGAATGTTCCCCGGCAGACAAAACGCCGAGATTTACGGCATAAACCCGATTGCCGAGCAGATCATAAATATCGAGAGAGGCGTTCGATGCCGATTTCAGCCCGAAACTTATCACCGTGGAACCGTTGAACGGATTCGGATAATTCCCGATCAGCCCGAATACCATAGGCGAAACGTTTCGATTATCGTCTTCTATCCCCTGGGCCTGGCGATAAGCCTGAATCGAGGCTATGATATGATTTACGAACAGCGGCCCGCAAGTTTGATTGGCAAGCTGATTGGGATGGGAATCGCTGCCGGAACCGCCATAAACCTCGCGCAGGCAGTTGTAGTAAATCGAGGTCGAATCATGCTCGGCGAGATCCCACCAGAAATTGTAAACGAATACGTTGGGGTGCCCCGCCAGGTATTCCGCTGAAGACAGCCAAAGAGCGAAACGGCGCGCTCTGTCGGCATTCGCCGGCGTTGTGGCGGATCGCACCAATGGAGGCGGCGTAAGGGGGATAAAAATCTTTTCGGGGTGAGCATCCATCACGTTCCGAATCGCCAAATACCAGTCTTTATATTGCTGAAGCATCGATTCGCTGGTGATATCGCTTGCCGGATAACAGGACTTGAAAATAAACACCTCATGCGTAATCGTTCTTGCTCCCATCGTGTGGGGAAGCATGAACCTGCTGAATGCGTTATCCGGCGGATCATGCAGCGGCTGACTGAAAAGCGCATAAAAACCATCGGGATTGGTGTTATCGCTCGGGATATTGTAACTGCTGTAAGCGGTATTGTTCTGGTCGTGCACACCTTGGTAATTGTAGCCGTGATCCCAGAACTCGAGATTCTCGCCGTTTTGCGAGTTATAGGAGGCGATCAGGTTGCGGACGCCGCCCTGCGAAATTAGGTTGGAGCCGGTCGAGTGGTGCAGAAACATTATGTTCTCGAAATTGCCCGATTCCGCGGCGGTTATCGCCCCGATAGTGAAGAAAGCGGCCGCGGCAAGAAAGGTGATAGGTTTCAAGGAATCCTCCGATCTATCTGCGCCCTATTATTATTGAGTATCGCCATTGGTCGTCAATTGATAATATATCATGAACGATGCCGATTCGCGCCGATTTTATAAGGCCAAATGATTCAGCAACATAGCCGGGCGGGCGGAAAGGTTGTTGGGGCGCGGAATGTGCAAAAATCGACCAGCGCCCTTAAATTTTGATTAGGGGTGAGGTTTTTACGTTTCGGGCAAGGATTCGATTGTTAAAGAGGCAATCCCAAAAACAACCAAACAATTCTGCAATCAAGTAAATCTGAACTGATAAAATTAGAAAATTACCATGGTGCGGGTCGCCCTGTATCTTTGCGCCACCATTAGGGGCACAGCTTCAATGTGTAATGCTCCCTATTTAGCAAGCTGTTTTTAAGAGAGTTTTCGTGGGTAGGTTATAGGTTTCCTCCTGTTGATTCGGCGTTTTGCACGCCTGCGCCGAATGCAAATAACCTACGTTGTAACATTCGATCCGAGCCGCCAGAGTCCCTGATACCTACCTAACTTCCCTCTCTTCATGACTGATCTTTTATGCGAAATCAGCCGAAAGATACTTTGGCAACTCATCTCGTCAATCAAGGGCGGGTAATCTTGGTAATATACCATCTGTAAAAAAATCGGGCGGAGGCCCCGACCAATACGGCCTTTTCAATATGGTGGAGGCGGGGGGAATCGAACCCCCGTCCGAGAATAATCCCTAAGGGTCTTCTACATGCTTAGGTTTTCTTTTATTTCACCGCGACAACGCCGAAAACCGGGCTGCATCGCGGCCAAGCCCATATCAAAATCTCGCAGCCTCCCGCCGGGACCAGCGTTCGGCCGCCAGCTTCCCTAATCGACACCCTTAATCGAGCCGGAAAGCGAACTCGATCAGGATGGCCGCTTTTTATTAAGCGGCAAGCGCGTATGTATTGGCGCTTAGTGTGTGTTCCCGGTTTTTACGATGCCCGGGGCATCGGCATGCCGACCCAAATGAACTAAACCCGTCGAAACCTATCGCCCCCATTCCATTTTCAAAGAACTCTGCCCAATAAATAAATCGGAAAACGATTCGCTGTCTCAATATATATGCTTAAACGAACGAAATCCAGCACTGTTTCAGCAAATTCGGCGCAGCCGACCGCCTCTCTTAGCGGACGACGGCAAAAAAGCGGGCCCGCCCGGATACGGACCCGCCCTACTGCGTACCAACCCCACATCGCCGAACGGCCATTATTTCACCAAAACCAGTTTCCTCGTCTCGTTGAAAGAACCGGCGGCGATTCTGCTGAAATAAACTCCGCTTGCCAAAGCGGCGGCATCGAACACCGCCTTATGCCAGCCGGCGGCAAAATAACCCTCGGCGATCGTGGCCACTTTGCGACCCGAGCCGTCGAAAATCTCCACTGTGGCCGGCCCGCTCTCGGGCAATCCGAAATAGATGACCGCCGCGCTGTTGAAAGGGTTGGGATAAGCCGGGGCAAGCGAATACCGCTCGGGAATCTCCGCGTAACGCTCATCGATAAGGCTGCCCGACTGTCGAATAGTGAAATTCGCATTCGAAACGTCGTTGCCGATATTGCCGGCATCGTCGCGGCAGAATATCCGTATGCGTGCGCGGGTCGTGGAGACATTGGGAACCGTCCAGAGATAGTTATGGGGATCGCCGGCGGTCCAATCGCGGATCACTATCCAGGTGGAACCGGCATTGGTGGAATACTCGATACGATGTGAGGTTATCCCTACATTGTCGCTGTCGGTCCAGGTTATAACGTGAATCGAACCGATCGCCAAACTCTCGCCGCCGTTGGGAGAACCCACCGTTACGGTTGGACTGATGCCATCGTGTATCTGCATTTCGAACATCGAAAAATACGACCAGTAGCTCGTATCCGAATGGTCCGAGGCGACCGCCCGACAACGCCAGAAATAGGTCAGGCCGCTTCGCAGATTACCGAAAGTCGAGGAAACCACGGTATCGGCCACCATGCCGATTTGTAAAACCGGGTTGTCGAAAAGGAAAATGGTATCCAATTCGAATTCGTAATAAACCGGCAGGGAAGCGGAAATAACCCTTGCCACCGCCGCCGCCGTTCCGTTGATCGTATCGATATCGGTCCGCACCGGTTGCGGCACAGCCAAGCCGCTGGCCGTCACCAGGATCACATCGGATAAGGCCGACAGATTATGGCAGTCGTCGGCCACTCTCATGGCGACATAATACGGCCGTCCCTTTTCCAGCCCTCCGATCGTGAACGTCTGGGGGGTTCCCGAAGGCAACGGGGCGGGCGGATCGGGCGCTTCCGTTGCCGAATCCCAATTGGCGAGATTGATCGGAAACGACGCATATTTTACGATATAACGATCGGCGGTTCCGATAAGGCCGTCATCGCCCGGGGCCAGCCAGCTCAGCTCTATACTGCCGAATTCGCTCACCAATCGCGGCCCCGGGATCGATGGCGATGTCTCCGAAATTCGACCCGCAGGCTGCAATATGGCATTCGAATCGACTGCGGTTGAATTTGCCGACACGGCGGCCCGTTCGGGCGCGAAAGATGCGGCCAGGCACAGCACAGCTGTAATCAACGGCCTATATGCTCGTCGGCCGATACCGCATTTTCCAGATCCGCTTTCAATTGTGCCGCATGCGTTCGTCATAATTCCTCCTGCGTTGATATCAGTCAACGCCTTACCCGCATACAGCTATTGGTCAATATCCATGCCGCGAATGCCAAAGTTTGGAGATTTCGTAACACTTTGAAACATCGAATATTGAATCGTCAAAAATGGAGAATTTATAAGGTCCATGCTGGCCAAATTATGAACAAATCGTGGATGATTGGTGCGGACATGATCAGGCGAAAAGGCAATCCGAGCTGATCATTTCAAAACCAAATCCCGGAAATAGATGTCAAGATAAAAAAGCCATTTTATCCCCAATCATTTGTTCTTTGCTGAAACCTGTCGTATAATAGCCGTGAATGAGACCGGGCGATTATTATAAAAATTCCCTCATGGCCCAAAGGCTGCAGAAAGCCTACGATTGCGCCCCGCCAAGGGTAAAACGATATCTCAACGCCGAAATCGAGTTCGTCGCCGGACACACGAGATCGACGGACTATCTTCTCGAACTGGGTTGCGGCTACGGCCGGGTGATCGAGAAACTGGCGGAACGAGCAGCTTTCGCGGTGGGGATCGATATATCGAGCGACAGCATTCGACTCGCAGCGGAGTCGTCAACCGAATCTTCCAATACGCATTATTGCCTCATGGATGCCGGCGCGCTCGGATTCAAAAAGGAAACATTCGATCTCGTCGTTTGTATCCAAAACGGAATCTCCGCCATAAAAATCGCCCCGGAGGTTTTGATAAGCGAATCGATCTCCGTGCTTAAAAAAAACGGCAGAGCATTCTTTTCGAGCTATCTCGATAAATTTTGGCCTTATCGGATCGAGTGGTTCGAAATTCAGGCCGAACTCGGGCTTATCGGACCTATCGAATGGGAAAAATGCATCGACGGCGTCATTATCTGCAAAGACGGCTTCCGCGCCGTCACTTTTTCCTCTGATCGTTTCGCGGAAATCGCGGCTAAACTCAAACTCGACTTCCGGATAACAGAGGTCGAGGAATCGGCGGTCTTCTGCGAATACCGCATGAGAAAATAATATGCCTCGATCGACGGAAAAATAAGTCGGCGTTATCGGGGTGATGATATTGACAGCAACCGAACATGATCATATTTTCGGTTTTATAGAGGGATTATATAGGTAAGGAAGGAATGAAGCGCCATGAACGACCTGATCGCTCGAAACAGCTTATGGTCGAAAATTAAGAATATCAGATTACTGCCGCCAAAAGATAAAAAATTCTATGAATTATTCAACCAGATGGCGGAACACAACGTGCAGGCGAGCGTCAATCTCATAGAGCTGTTCAAGGCCCCCGATCGCGATCGCCGCGAAATCGAGGAGTCGATTCACAACAGATTCATAATGTGCACCAAGGTCAGTAACTCGGTGGAGGAATTGTTGCGAGTTTCGCAGCAACCCCCATTCGAACGCTCGGAGATAATGGAGCTTACGCTTAACTTGACGCGGGTGATCAAATTCATCAAACACGCCGCCAACCGCTACGTTATCTATAATTTCCCCTCGAGCGACAAAGAGATGCGCGAGTTGGCGCCGGTAATCCACAACGCCTGCCTGGAAATCCAAAACGCCGTCCGCGATCTGCCCCACAACCGCCGGCTAAGCACTTTCTATAACACGATCACCAGATTCGAAATTCAGGCGGACCTGATCTATCACGAGGGGTTGAGCCGTCGATTCGCGGAAATCAGACAGAACAGAATCGACGCCGAAAAGATGATAGATTCGCTCTGCAGTGGAAACCCTGAAGATTGCAGCTTCTCCGATCTGCTGGCCGTCGATCGATTCATAGTTCAATACGTGCGGCATGTGGCCATCTTTTTCATTTTGCGCGAGGTCTATGTCGAGCTGGAAAAAGCCACCGACGCCTGCACCGATGTGGCGGCCAGTCTGAAGCGGATGGTGGCGGTTAATGTCTGACCACGTATTACTGGCGCTGATCGTGGCGGCGGCTCTCCTCTACGATTTCGTAAACGGCTTTCACGATGCGGCGAATGCGATCGCCACTACGGTTGCAACCCATGCCCTATCCCCGCGGAACGCCATAATCCTGGCCCGAACCCTCAATTTTGTGGGGGCCATGATGCATACGGCCGTGGCTTACACGATCGGCAAAGGAATTGTCTCCAGCGAATTGATAACCATGCCGATGCTCTTGGCCGGGGTGGTCGGAGCGATCTTGTGGGGATACTTCACCTGGTATTTCGGTCTGCCGTCGTCATCGACCCATGCCCTCGTGGGCGGTCTGGCCGGTGTCGCGCTGTTCGTCAGTGGATTCGATTTCGGCATCTTGATGATGAAAGGCATACGTAAAATAATTTTGGCCATGATAATTTCGCCGCTGGCGGGAGCATTGCTCGGAGCGATCACCATGATCGCTTTCAGCTGGATCGTAAACGGCATGCGATACCGGAGATCAGCGCGCATTTTCAAAAAAATCCAGGTCGTTTCGGCGGCGTTTGTGGCGCTCACCCATGGGATGAACGACGCCCAAAATGCCATGGGGGTGATTACGATCGCGCTGCTCACGGCCGGTTCGATTCAGACGTTCGCCATTCCTTTCTGGGTGCGTTTGGCCTCGGCTTTCATTATAGGTTTGGGAACCTCCGTGGGCGGCTGGCGCATTATCAAGGCCATGGGGCGGAAAATGACCAACCTACACGAGCCGATCATCGGTTGCGCCGCGGAAACGGCGGCCGGCACCGTGATCCTGGCGGCATCGTTGACCGGCGCTCCGATCTCGACCACCCAGGTTGCCGCCAGCGCGATCGCCGGAGGAGCCATGGCCGAGCGTATCGGCAACATCCGTTGGCAAGTGGTGAGAAACATATTGCTGGCGTGGATATTCACGTTCCCCGGAGCGGGGATATTCGCAATCCTCAGCTATATAATCCTAAAGGCGATACATTAGCCGCCGCAGCGCAGGGCTTTCGTCTCCGCCTGTTGCGCAAATCAAAATGCGGCGGAGTTTCGCTGTCGGATTTTTTCCTTAAACTCGGCCACCTGCTTGTGAGCAAGGTAAGAGCTTCGCACCAGAGGTCCCGACTCGATATGGGTTATGCCGATTTTCTCGCCGACGGTTTTCATTTCTGCGAACCAATCCGGATGTTTGTATTCGATCACGGGATGATGCCAATACGAGGGCCTGAGATACTGGCCTATGGTTAAAATCTGACAATGATGGTCATGGGCATCGGCGAACAAGTGCACGATTTCATCGTCTTCCTCGCCCAAACCGGCCATGATACCGGTTTTCACGATAATATCCGGCCGCAATTCGTATGATTTGGCCAGCAACTCGAGCGACCGCTCGTATTCCGCCTCCGGCCTTACTTGAGGATAAAGGCGCGGGACGGTTTCGAGATTGTGCGCCAAAACATCGGGGTTCGCATCCAATATCGTCTCGAGCGCCCGCCAGTCCCCCTTTAAGTCGGGGATAAGCAGTTCCACGCGGCATGACGGATTGTGCGATTTAATCAGCCTCGTCGTTTCGGCGAATATGGCGGCGCCGCCGTCGGGAAGGTCATCGCGGGTCACCGAGGTTATCACCGCAAACCGCAGATTCAGGCGGGCGCAGGCCTCGGCCACCCGGCGTGGTTCGTCGGTATCATAACCTTTCGGCCGACCCTTGTTCACATTGCAGAAACGACAGGTGCGGGTACAGGTGTCGCCCAAAATCATGAACGTGGCCGTGCGCGCTCCGAAACACTCCGCGATATTCGGGCAGTTCGCCTCCTGACAAACCGTGTGCAGGTTCGATTCTTTTATCAGCTCCTTGACCTCAAGGTAGGTGCTGTTATAACTGGCTCTTACCTTAAGCCAATCGGGCTTGCTTTTCATATCTTCGAGAATACGAGATCGCATATTTTCTCCATGTACGTTCAGCCGGACAAGTATCGTCAGGTTTCGTTGCTCAAACGATTCAGTATGCTGAACATGACGACAGAAAAGTTTGTTCCGCGGAACGGAGAAAGCCACCCGATATATTTAACGAAAGCGCAACCTTTCCGTTATCAACTTCATTTTTGTGCCTGGGGCGGTTCCGCGGCGAACAAATCCTTGACATTCACCGGCGGCAACTTAATTTTATAAATGTCTGCATATAGCGCGATCGGAATATGCGATGAAAAGAATATCTGATATTATCGGCAGCTTCTTGTTGCATCGGCTCCTTATCGCCGGTCTGTTGCTATGCTGGCCGATCGCTCCCTCGACCGCCCAGCAAGTCTCTCTTATGGGGTCAACCCTCCACTGCGGCAGCGCCGGCTACGTCTGGATCGAGGGAGGCTACGCCTATGTTACCGGCGGCAAAACACTACAAATATACTCGACAGCCGATCCCCAGAACATTCAGACGATCGGTGGCTATGCTTTCGCCGATTTCACCTACGGCATCTATATCGACGGCAGCCATGCTTTTATTGCCAACGCCGACTCCGGCCTGAAAATCCTCGACATCAATGATCCGGTGGCGCCGACGGTCTTATCGACTTATAACACGCCCGGATCTGCTATCGGCATTTGCGTATCCGGCGCTTACGCGTATATCGCCGATGATTACCTGGGAATACATATCATCAACATCGGTAATCCTTCGAACCCTCAATTCGTATCGAGTTACCAGACTCCGGGATTCGCCCATAGCATTCAGGTGGTCGGTAATACGGCTTTCGTGGCCGACTATACCGGCGGTTTGCAAATTATCGATGTCACCGACCCGGCATTGCCTGATTCGATCGGCGGATACGCCACACCCGGATTGGCCAATGATGTGGTGGTGCGTAACGGCTACGCTTATGTCGCCGACGGCCCCGACGGCCTTTTGATTATCGATATCGGCAATCCCGCCAATCCGGTGTTCGTTGGAAATTGGGACTCCCCTTCGGCGGCGGTCGATCTTGCTTTATCAGGAGATTATGCCTTTATAGCCGACAGCGACTCCGGCCTGCAGATAGTCAATATCGCCAACCCGGCGATCCCCTTTTTCGTCGGCCGTTACCTATCAGGCGGATTGACGAAAGGAGTGGATGTGTCAGGCCAAAGGGCTTATTTGGCCGATGGCCCGCAAGGGTTGCGGATCATCAACATATCCAACCCGGCAAACCCGTCACTCTTGGGTGGATTTTCGCCGGGCAACGTGGTTGGAGTTTTTGCCCGTGGGCGGCTTGCTTTCGCCGCCTGCGAGGCGGCCGGTATAGCAGTGGTCGACATCGGCGATGCATCCCGACCACGAGCGCTTTCTTATTTCAACACCCCGGGTGTGGCCAAGAACGTTTTCGCCGCCGGAGATCATCTGTTCGTGGCCGATTTCAGCGCCGGAGTGATCGCTCTCGACGTTGCCGATCCGCAAAACCCCGTTCTGTCAAGCACATTTGACACGCCGGGGGCCGCCAACGATATCGAAATCAGGGGGCCTTATGCGTACGTGGCCGATCGCAGCGGCGGGCTGCAGATTCTGAATATCGCCGATCCCGATTCTATTTTTTCGGTGGGGAGTTTCGCCACCGCGGCCAATGCCTTGGGTGTATTCCTAAAAGACTCTTTGGCATTTCTGGCGGTGGGGTCGCCGGGAATCCAGATCGTCGATGTCTCCGACCCCGCCTTTCCCGTCGCAATCGGCGCATATAATACGCCGGGATTTGCCAATGATATATGTATCGCGGGCGATTATGCGTTCGTGGCCGATTACGCCTCCGGGCTTCAGATAATCAACATCGCCAATCCCTCAAACCCGGTTTTTGCGGGAAGCTATAACACGCCGGGATCGGCGAGATCGGTCTTGGTCGATGGCGTTTTCGCCTATGTGGCCGACTATGACGGCGGTATCCGTGTTCTGGATGCCTCCAATCCTTCTTCGCCGGTTTCCGTGTTTCACGGCGACACCCCGGGTGATGCGATCCAGATTTCGCTGGGCAGCGATGGCCGATTGGTGGCGGCCGACTATTATTCGGCGCTCGTTTTCACGACCGATTTCAACGGCGGATTCGGACGCCTTACCGGGATTGTGGTCGATGATTCACTTGAGCCGCTGGCCGGTGTCGAGGTGATTATCGCGGACAGTTTGCGATTCGCGGTGACCGACTCCAGCGGCGGCTTCGTTTTCGACAGCCTCAGGACCGGCTATTACGATTTGCTGTTCACCGGTTCGGGGCTGAGCGACACCGCTATATATGGGGCATGGCTTGCCGCAGGGCACGACACCTGGATCGAAATGTCTATGCGCTCCGAGCGAAACTGCCTCTATATACCCGGCGATATAAACGGCGATGGCAACCGGATCGGCGGCGATGTCACTTTCGGTGTGCGTTATTTCAAGGGAATAGGGACGCCGCCTCCCGACAGCTGTTATCTCGATTCGACATCGGCGTATTTGTATGTGGCCGGCGATGTCAACGGAAATTGTGAATTCAGGGGATCGGATATCACTCGGTTGGCAGCCTATTTCAAAGGATCGGCGACATTGAGCCACTGTCATTTTTTCCCGCCCCCGTAATATAGCATTTGCGGTATTCACTTTCTCGAACACGATATAATGAATCGCCACACTTTCCCGGAACCTCGATCGCGGAATTAGACCGATTCAGCAGGATATGTGTCGGGATCGGCGGCATTCTCGTGTCCGCAAAAAACGGCTTGCAAAAACGTGCCGGCCGATTATTTTTGTTTCCGTCCCGGCGGGCAGATTTATCGTTACCGGTTGGTTTGCGCGTGCAAGGCTTGTCCGTTTTGGATGATTGCAGATGTTCAATACGATTGACACAATAGCGGCGATCGCCACGCCGCCCGGGGAAAGCGCCCTGGCGGTGGTTCGGCTTTCCGGCCCCGCCTCGGCGGAAATCGCCGGCAGGTTGTTGGCCGGGGGCCGCCCGAAAGAAAGGTACGCCGCCTACACAGCTTTGGGCGATGGCAATGGTCGAATTATCGACACCGTGGTGGCGATCTATTATCGCGCCCCGGCAAGCTACACCGGCGAAGATATGCTCGAAATCGTTTGTCACGGCGGCCGGGTCGTGCCCGAGCGGGTTCTCGCGGCCGCATGCGCCAATGGAGCCAGGCCGGCGCGACCGGGCGAGTTCACGTTGCGCGCCTTCCTCAATGGTAAACTCGATTTGACACAAGCGGAGGCCGTCGATACCATAATCAAAGCCCGAACCGAACGCTCGGGCCTAATCGCCCTGGATAATCTCGCCGGAAAACTTCATAAAAGACTCAAAAAAATCGAAACGCAACTAATCGAGCTGTTGACAGTGATCGAAGCGCAAATCGATTTTGTCGAAGATGAGATAACCAGGTTGTCGAAAAAATCGTTACTGGAATCGCTTGAGCCGATCGACGAGGAGCTTTCCCGGCTCACCAATAACTATGATTTCGGCCGACTGGTATCCGGCGAAATGCAGATAGCGATTATCGGAGATGCAAACGTGGGAAAATCGACTCTTTTTAACGCCCTTTTGAGAGCGGATCGTGCAATAACAAGCCCCGAACCGGGGACCACCCGCGATTATATCGCCGATTATCTGGACCTGGCCGGCTTCCCAGTCAAACTTATCGACACTGCGGGAATCAGAGAAGATGCTCAAGACATCGAAATGGAAGGTATCAGAAGAACAAACGAATTGATCGACAATTCGGATATTTTATTGATGGCCGTCGAATGCGGCAGAGAACTTTCCTCTACCGAACTGACCATTCTTGAAAAAATCAGTAACCGCAAGTATATACTGGTGGTTACGAAAATCGATATACTCCCGCAGGATGCTCCTCTTCAAGTCCAAATGGCCGACAATGCCAAAATTGTCAAGGTCTCTGCCAAAACCGGTAGCGGAATCCCCGAACTGATCGATGCACTGAGCAAGCTTGTTGCGGTTGAAATCAGCGATGAAGCCGGAATCCTTCTTTCGCAAAGACAGTTTCTATGCGCCCAACGAACGCGAGAACATATCGTCAGAGCAATAGAAAGCGTCAAGCAAGGAGAACCCGAGGAAGTGCTCTCTGTTGAGTTACGCGAGGCGCTCGATTCCTTGGCCGAACTGCTCGGGAAAGTTACAAGCGAGGATATTTTAAATTCGATATTTAGTCGGTTTTGTATTGGTAAGTAGCAGTAAATTCTGATAATTAGCAAAACCTAATTCAATAATAATTGAATGATTACCGAACTCCTTCCTTGTCGAATAATTAGATTAGGGCGAAAACTTCTCAACACTTTCCACAGGATTTCCACATGGATTTCGAATTGATAGTTGTAGGCGCCGGTCACGCCGGTTGCGAGGCGGCTTTGGCTGGGGCACGTCTCGGAATCGATACTGCTCTCATAACTCTCGACACCAATAAAATCGCCCAGATGAGCTGCAATCCGGCGGTGGGTGGGTTGGCCAAGGGACACTTGGTGTGTGAAATCGATGCTCTGGGCGGTGAGATGGGATACTGCACCGACCTATCGGGATTACAATTCAGAATTTTGAATAGAAGTCGTGGCCCGGCAGTTCAAGCGCATCGCGTTCAAGTGGATCGCAATCTTTACAGAGAAAACATGACCGCTGCGGTTAACTCTCAGTCGAAACTGATGGTTATCGAGGATGACGTGGTCGGACTGAAGATAGTCGACGGAGTCTGTTGCGGCGTAACTTTGGTTTCACGTGAAACAATAAGCGCCAAGGCGGTGATAATAACCTGCGGAACTTTCTTGAACGGACTGATACATATCGGCGAAAGAAAAATCCCGGCCGGCAGAATCGGCGAAAAACCCTCGCGCGGACTCACCGAATTTCTCGTGGATCTCGGTTTCGAGAGCGGACGTTTGAAAACCGGCACGCCCCCACGCCTCAAGGGCAACACAATAGATCTATCAAAATGCCTTCCGCAGCCGGGCGACGAACCACCGCCGGCATTTTCCTGGCGCACGACATGCCCGGTCAGAAATCAAATAGTTTGTCATCTAACCCATACGAACCACCGCACCCACGAAATAATCCGCCGGAATCTCGATAAGTCAGCTATGTATGGAGGCCGAATCAAAGGTGTCGGCCCGAGATATTGCCCCTCGATCGAGGATAAAGTGGTTCGTTTCGCCGAAAAAGAACAACATCAGCTTTTTCTTGAGCCGGAAAGTGTAGCGGGCGATGAGTACTATCTCAACGGCTTCTCATCGTCTCTGCCTGAGGAGGTCCAAATCGAGGCGGTCAGGACGGTTCAGGGGTTGGAACGGGTGCAATTCAATCGCCCCGCCTATGCCATAGAATACGATTATTTTCCGCCTTATCAACTTCTGCCGAGTCTTGAAACCAAGCGACTTCCCGGGTTATTCATGGCGGGTCAAATAAATGGTACGTCGGGCTATGAAGAGGCCGCCGCCCAAGGATTGATCGCCGGAATAAATGCTGCCTTGAAAATTAGGGGGGAAAAGCCGCTTATTTTGAATCGATCGCAGGCGTATATCGGGGTCCTTATCGACGACCTGACCACCAAATCGACGGCCGAGCCGTATCGAATGTTCACCTCGAGAGCCGAGTATCGATTGCATCTTCGCGAAGATAACGCTAAGGACAGATTGTCCGGAATCGGTATCAAACTCGGCCTGATCGGTGAAAAAGACCGAGTGAAAATCGAGGCGGAATCAGCTGCAAGAAAGAGACTAAATGCCGAATTTAGGGCGCGAAAGCTTACCCTGAAAACACCGAACCAAACGATCACGGTGGCGGAAGCGGCAAAAAGAAACGATATCGATATTGCCGATATTCTCGCTGCCCTCGGACCGATCGACAACATAGGCAGGAAAGTTATCGAGGGTGCGCTTATCGATATCAAATACGAGGGTTATATCGAACGACAGAAACTTCAGCTGGAGCGCTACCTTAATCTCGAGTCGCACAAAATACCGCATTGGTTCGACTATTCCCGAATAACCGGGCTTAAAAAAGAAGCCAGAGAAAAACTCGCCCGTTTCCGTCCGATTACCATCGGACAGGCATCGAGGATTTCAGGAGTCTCCCCGGGCGACATAGCACTTTTAATGGTGCATCTGAAAAAGTAGGCCGGCATGAAATGGGAAAATGACGAGATTGCACCGATCGAGACCTGGGCTGTAGAGCACGGCGAACGATTTACCCCAAGTCAGTTAACCGCAATGCTGGACTATCTATCCTATATAAGGAAAGAATCCAATCGAATGAACCTTATTTCGCGCAACGACCTCGACAAACTCGTGGAACGACATCTTTTGGATTCCTTGACCGTGCTCGGCTGCCACCCGTTTCCCCCGGGGTCTAAAGCGGCCGATATCGGCAGCGGGGCTGGTTTCCCGGGGATCCCGGTGGCAATCGCTCGACCGCAGACCAGATTTGTCCTTTATGAATCACGACGCTTGAAAGCTCTTTTCTTAAACAGGGTGGTTGAGAAGTTAAATTTAGCGAATGTCGAGGTTCGCAATCGACGATGGGAATCCGACGACGCCAAATACGATATAGTTTTGGCGCGCGCCGTCTGCAACAAAAAAGAGCTGCTGGAAATCGTGCGCGGCCGGTTGAACGATAACGGCGTGATTCTACATTTCCGCAAATTGGGCGATATAGAGACGCTGACGATTTAAGCCTCGATTGTGAGAAGCCGGATCTTCAGGCAATAAAGCAGGCGAAAAACCTGAAAATCCAATTTTCCGCTTTCGAAAATTCGATAAAAAACGTTTCACGTGAAACAACTTTGCTTGCGTTCGCGGAAATAATGATATAAAATTCTCTGCGAAAAACCTAACGGCGGAATGAAAATGGGGAAGATTTTTGCGATCGCCAATCAAAAGGGCGGGGTCGGCAAAACGACCACGGCTATAAATCTATCCAGCTGCCTGGCGGTGGCCGAACATAAAACTTTGCTGATCGATATCGATCCGCAGGCCAACACCACCTCGGGCATGGGGCTCGATAAAAAAAATATAAGTAGTTCGATCTATGAGGTGATGGTAACCGATCTGTCGGCGGAAAGCGCCATAATCGAAACCGAAATCAAATACCTGCACTTGCTGCCGGCCAATATAAATCTGGTCGGAGCGGAAATCGAATTGGTAAACGTTCCGGAAAGAGAGTATCGGCTTAAAAGAGCGATCGCCGCAATCGTTTCAGATTATGAGTTCATCATAATCGATTGTCCGCCGTCGCTGGGACTCTTGACTCTGAACGCATTGACCACGGCCGACAGTGTCATTATACCTATCCAATGCGAGTTCTATGCCTTGGAGGGATTGAGCCAACTTATGAACACGATCGGACTGGTTCAAAAACATCTGAATCCCGGACTGCAAATTCATGGCGTATTGTTAACCATGTATGACAACCGGCTGAGCCTCTCGCGTCAAGTTGCCGAGAACGCCAGGAAATTTTTCAACGATAAAGTCTATGAAACGGTAATAAACCGCAACGTGAGATTATCGGAGGCGCCCGGATTCGGCAAGCCTATCTTGCTTTATGATATTGAATCCTCGGGAGCGAAAAATTATATTCGTTTCGCCAGGGAGGTGTTATCCAGATGAAAAGATTGGCATTGGGCCGCGGCCTCGATGCACTCATACCGGTGGTCGAACAATCCGCGGAAAGCGGACCCGGTCACTCGGTGGTCGATATCGAAATATCGAGAATCAGGCCGAACCCCTATCAGCCGCGCAAAGCGTTCGCCGAAGAAAAAATCAAAGAGTTGGCCGACTCGATCAAACAAAAGGGACTGGTTCAGCCTTTGGTGGTCAGGCGCGCCGGCTCCGATTTCGAGCTTATTGTCGGCGAAAGAAGACTACGCGCCGCCCATTATCTGCAGATGGAAAAACTGCCGGCGATCGTTTTCGACGAAGTCTCCAAACGCGACGTGATGGAGCTTGCTTTAATCGAAAATATCCAGAGGGAAAACCTGAATCCTCTCGAGGAAGCCGAGGCTTTCCGCACGTTGATTCAGGAGTGCGGAATCACCCAGAACGAACTGGCCGAACGAATCGGCAAAGACCGTTCCAGTGTATCGAATACTTTACGTCTTCTTTCCTTGCCGGACAAGGTCAAGGGATATATCGCCGCCGGCAGGCTCAGCGAGGGCGCGGCCAGAGTGATTCTGGCGGTCCCGGGAGAGAAAGAAAAAATCGAGCTTGCCGATAAAGCTGTTAGCGGTAGGTTGTCGGTGCGCGAACTCGAACAGATCGTTTACGGAAAAAGAAGAACTTCGACCGGCGAATCGTCGGCCCCGGATGACCGCATGCGGCCGATCGAGGATGCGCTAAGGCGGCTTCTGGGAACGAAAGTTTCGATAAGGCCGAAAAAGCGCGGCGGAAAAATCGTTATCGAATATTACGACAACGAGGGGCTGTCAAGAATTATTGACATATTAAGGCTTTTTGACCGAAAATGAAGAAGTATATTAATCTGTTGATTATTCCCGAGGGCGGTCATCCGAGTCACAATTTTCGGGTTTCGACTCTGGCCTTGAAAATTATCGCCGGAGCGGCTGCCGGCTGGATATTGATTCTGCTGATTTTTACGATTTTTTACGGCCGCCTCGCTTATCAGGCGCGTTTGAGCGAAGAACTGCGCCAGGAAAACGAACGGCTGCGCGATTACAATATCCGGGTGGTCGAAATCGAAAAAAGTTTTCAAAAGAACCGCGAACTGACCGCCCGCATAGCGGCTCTTGCCGGTATCGAGCTCGAACAAATCAGTCCGGGGCTGCTGCCGGTTTTCGACTCGATCGCCGATACCAACCGCCGGCAAGTGGTCTCCGGTTTGGCCGGCGACAATCCGCTGGCAAGCGATGAGGAGCTGGAGAAAGCGCGGGTTCCGCGGGGGCGGCCGCTCTATGGCTGGATAACGCGTCAGTTCATCGCCGATTCGACGGCCTCGCGGGGCAAGCACGACGGTATCGATATCGCCGTAAGAGAGGGAACGCCGGTGGTGGCTACGGCGACCGGCGAAGTGGTGTTCGCGGGCTGGGATAAAGACTACGGCTTCCTGGTGATAATCGATCACGGCAACGAGTTCCGAACGGTTTATGGACACAATCAGAAAATACTGATCAGCGCCGGCGATCGGGTTTATCGCGGCCAGGCGATAGCGCTTTCCGGAAATACGGGGCGTTCCACTGCCCCCCATCTTCACTATGGGATATTGAAAAACGGCGAGCCGGTTGACCCCTCGCCTTACATAGAATAATTTTTCCGACTTGTCGGACAAATCCGAGGAGGGATAGCATTAATGGCTGACAAAGAAGTGCGTTACGAAGGTAAGCTCGACACGATAATCGGCAAGGGTTCCAAAGTGGAAGGCTCGCTGATCGTGGAGGGATCGACTCGTATCGATGGGACCTTAAACGGGAAACTGATTTCCAACGACATGGTTACCATCGGAACCAGCGGCGAGGTCAAGGCGGATATCAAGGCTAAATCGATTATCGTGGGCGGCAAGGTGCACGGCAACCTCGAGGCGCTCGAGAAAATCGAGCTTCAAGCCAAAGCCGAATTCAAAGGCGATCTGGTGGCCAAGTCGCTTCTGATCGAACACGGGGCGTTGTTTCACGGCAGTTCGCGCATGCTGAACGAATCGATCCCGGGCAAAGAAAACCATACCGTTTCCGGCAGCCCGGCGACCAAACAGACGTAGGGACGGGAGCAGGTGATATCCCGCACGATCACCATAGCCGGCGTCCTGCTTGCTTTGGGCTTATTGCTTCTATTGTGGTTTCTCTATAGGCAGCTTCGTCGAACCAGCTATTACTCACGGGGTCATAGTGTACGTCGGCCGCCTCGGGATGCAAGTATCGCGGCAATTCTGGCGGCGCTGGTTGCTCTGGTTGTTTCCTGGGCGCTTTTTTGGGCTGCGGATAATCTGAGGTTTTTTCGCAAATTCGGCGAAAACAGAGTCTGTTTTCGAATCGATGTCTGGCAAACCGACGATCCGGTGAAATCGATGAAATTCGTGGTAAGTTATCCGGGTCAGGACACAACCAAGGCGCCGCCCGCATTTTATCTTTCGGGTGACAGATGGCGGATCGAGGGACAAGCGGTAAGAATAAAAGGATTGGCACGTCTTCTTTTCGATGGAGAAAGATGTTTTGCGATCACGGATGCCGTGGCCGATCGCAGCCAGTCGTGGCGGTCGAGACCCGATGATTTCATATTCGACAGAACCCAGCTCCCAGGTGCCGAATCGAAACTTGCAGAGGCCATCGGTCGTTACGGTTGGTTGGGGCGCTTTTTCAACGTCAATAAATTCAAGACGTTGTTCCGGGAGGCCCAAGCGCGGCAATCTTTTATCGGCCGGATAGATGGAGACGGCCAACTTTCGCTCGAGACGATACCGGCAGAATCGACGGAAACCTTGATAGATAAGCGGGAATGATTCGTGGATTAGCGGAGATTCGTGGCAAATGCGTTGAGGGGTTCGGGGAGGTCGTCGGTTGAATCCGAAGTGAAGTTAACGGATAAAATGCAATCAAAACCTGCAATTATATGCAGCTATTAAAATCTATTGTTTAACCGAATTGACCGCTTTTTTTCAATCTACTGTAGAGAAAATCAAATTACATTGTCGAAATATCTTGGTCGGCACCTGCTCCATAATCTCACACTGTTATGTCCAATATCTCAATACGGCAGACTAAGTTGTTTATTGTCAATACAATAAGCTGTCAGCCCCAGCGGTGTGAATATAAATAACGCCGGCGGAATTCGTTATTATTTCGTTTCAGTATAACTTATTATTATCAAATCGAATTAAACGCTTGCATGAAGACGGTCTAAGGCATATTTTTTGCCTAATGCCATACGGAGAGTAACATTCATAGGGCTGTGCTCTGGTTTGAAAAATCGTCGTTAATAATATCAAACAAAGGAGTTTTCGATGTTGAAAAACGTAATGGTCTGTCTGCTGCTGGTGTTGCTTGCGACTCCGGCGCTCATGGCGGGCTATATTACGCCCGACTTGGCGGATAAGATGCAGGGTCTGGCCGCCAGCGAGAAACTGCAAATTGTCGTCATGTTGAGCCAGCAAGCGGATATAAGTTCGCTCGACAGACAGCTTAAGCTCGAGAGGGCCACGCTGGCCGACCGCAATCGCCGCGTAATCGAGGCGTTGCAGGAAGTGGCCAATGCCACACAACCTGCGGTGGCCGATTTTCTGGAACAACTGCGAATCAACGGCGATGTGGAAAAATATCAAATGCTTTGGATCGCCAACATGTTTATCGCCATTGCCAATAACACCGCCATCAATGCCATAGCATCGAGAAGCGATATCGGCGATTTATACTGGGCTTATCCGATAGAGCTAATCGCTCCGGTCGAGACGAAAAGCGCCGATCCCGATCTGATCACGACTCACGAGATCGGGCTTGAAAGAATAAACGCGCCGGCCGCCTGGGCGCTGGGCTACACCGGCGCCGGCCGTGTCGTATCCAACATGGATACGGGCGTGGCGGGAACGCATCCAGCGCTTGCCGCAAGATTCCGCGGCGACGTCAACGGCAACGGAACATTCGAAGAAAGTTGGTACGATCCGTATGCGAATTCTCCGAATCCGATGGACTCCAACGGTCACGGCACTCACACCATGGGGACTATCTGCGGCCGCACGCCGAGCGGAGACACTATCGGGGTGGCTATCGATGCTCAATGGATCGCCTCGGCCCCGATCGATCGTGGAGGTGGAATATCCAGGACCATCGCCGACGCCATTTTATCTTTCCAGTGGACCACCAATCCCGACGGTGATCCCAATACTCAGGACAACCCTGATGCGGTCGGCAATTCGTGGGGAATTCCGCAGAGTTACGCTCATCAGTGCGACACCACGTTCTGGCGCGTGATCGACAACTGTGAGGCAGCCGGAACGGTCGTCGTGTTTTCCGCGGGGAACGAATCGACCCAGGGTTTGCGCTCACCGGCGGCCCGGGCAACCACTCTTTACAACTGTTTCTCTGTAGGCGCGGTTGACGGCTCGAATCCTCAGTTGCCCCTTGCATCGTTCTCATCGAGAGGACCATCTCTCTGCGCCTCCGGAAATCTGGCGATCAAGCCCGAGGTAGTGGCGCCTGGAGTGAACGTCCGCAGCGCGGCGCCCAGCGGCGGCTATCAAACTATGAGCGGCACCTCGATGGCATCGCCGCACGTGACCGGCTCGGTTGCTGTCATTCGGCAGGTGAATCCCAACCTTGACGTGGATGCCATAAAAGAGATTCTGATGAGCACTGCCCGTGATCTGCCGTTCAGCAGCCCCAACGGCGAAGACAATCTTTACGGCCATGGAATAATCGATCTGTATGAGGCCTGTTTGGTTGCTCAAAGCGGCTATGGCTATGTCACCGGCTATGTCAGAGACCTGCAGCAGCGGCCGATTGCCGGCGCCTCAGTATCCGTGGTAAACAGCCCGCGCCGGGTAACCACGAACGCCAACGGCGCATACTTCATGGGGCTGCCCGCCGATACCACCTACAACTTGGTGGCGGAATATTTCGGACATGTTCCGGACAGCGCCACGGTGACAATCACCGAAGATGACACGGTCATGGAAAACTTCGTTTTAACGCCGGCTCCTTACGGTTTCGTGGACGGCTACGTGAAAGAAACCGATTCCACCCCGATCGCCGGTGCGCAGTTGACAGTTGTGGGCACGCCCCTGGATCCGGTCACCACGAACAGCAACGGATATTACATCTTCACCAACATTCCGGGCGGCAGTAACTACACGATCCAGGCATCGGCAGCCGGTCACGGTTCGGGTAGGACGACGCTTTTTGTGCCTGTAAACGACACTGTAAGTGCGGATTTCTACTTGCAAGAGCTTGAATCGTTCGAGGTAAACAACGGCGGCTGGGTCGGAACCGGCGGCTGGGAATGGGGCGCCCCGAGCGCGGGACCGGGACAGGCATACGACGGAAGCAACGTGTGGGCCGACAGGCTTGCGGGAAGCTATAGCAACAATGCAGATGATACCCTATACACGACCACATTTTCGATCACCGACTCCAACGCCACATTTACGTTTTACCACTGGTACAATTTCGAGAACAGCTACGACGGCGGTAATTTGGCGATAAGCGTTGACGGCGGCGCCACCTGGCAGGTTTTGGATCCTGACGGCGGCTACCCCGATGATCAAATAACCGGCCTGGAACAAGAGCCCGGCTATACCAACGCATCGAACGGATGGCTGCAGGCGGTGTTCCAGGTTGGGGCTTATGTCGGCCAGACGGTCAAATTCAGATTCAGATTCGGCACCGATGGGTCGGTCACCCGCGATGGTTGGTTTATCGACGGCGTTGTGCTCAACGGCGGAATCAACTGGGGAGCGCTCGAGCCCTCGCTCACCGGTATCAACCCAACCTCGTTCAATGTCGTGCTCGATTCCGGCTCGACGGTGACTCGACCGCTGGTTTTGACCAACGGGGGTCCCGGTTTGCTCAACTATTCGGCTTATGTTCTCACCGACGGTCGTCTGCGCGGCAACCCGATTTCATATCCGGACGACGAAAATACCAACGACATTGTTAAGCATGAAGTCGGCGATCTCACCTACTATGATTACGCAGGAGAAAAGGCCGATCGTAATTACAGCTTCGACGACGGCTCGATCACCGATTTCGGCGGGCCCGATGGGTTTGGTTACCGCTGGATCGACTCGAACGAACCTCAGGGGCCTGATTACAGCTGGATAGATATCACCACGAGAGGCAATCCGATACCCGGACTCGGCGACGATACGAACGTCGGACCGTTCGATATCGGATTCAATTTCCCGTTCTATGGAAACGAGTTCTCGACTTTCAGATTTTGCACGAATGGGTGGATCAGTTTCACCTCGACGGTAACGACCTACAGCAATCGGGTATTGCCGAGCACACCCGAACCATACAACCTTATCGCACCGTTCTGGGATGATCTTACGTTCGCCACCGCCGGCACGGCATATTACCTTTCGACCGGCGATTCGCTTATCGTTTCCTGGCACGACGTTCCACATTTCGGCACCGGCGGGCCTTATACGTTCCAGATAATTCTGCTGGCGAGCGGCAAAATAGTGTTCCAGTATCAAACCGTGAACAGCCCGGTAAACAGCAGCACGACCGGTATCCAGAACAGCAACGGCAGCGTCGGCTTGCAGGTGGCGTTCAACCAGGATTATCTGACGAATGAATTGGCCGTCGAAATCAGATACCCGGTGTTCTGGCTGACCATCGATCCGCGCGCCGGCGCTATATTCCCCAACGAAAGCGGAACCATAAACGTCACGTTCGACGCTTCGGAACTGCCGGTTGGGATGTACACGGGCAGTATCCAGATCATCACCAACGATCCCGATCATCAATCGGTGTCGGTGCCATGCACGTTGCAGGTGGTGAGAACCGATATCGCCGAGAACGACGGTGCGCTGCCGGCGGTGTTCTCGTTGGCCCAGAATTACCCGAATCCTTTCAACCCGACGACAGAGATTTCGTTCGGGCTGCCGACAGCCGGCCCAGTGAAACTGGAAATTTTCGATATCGTGGGCAGGAAAGTGAAAACGCTGGTCAATCGTGAAATGGCGGCCGGTGTGCATAAGGTGATCTGGGACGGCCGGAACGAAGAGGGCGGCTCGGTCGGCTCGGGTATCTATTTCTACAGACTGTCTTCGGGCGACAATTCGATCGCACGTAAGATGGTGATGTTGAAGTAATCGATTGATAGTCAAGAAAGAAAAAAGACGCCCCGAAAGATCGGGGCGTTTTTTTATGGAAAAAAGCGTTGGGTCAAGATTCCCTTTTTTAAGCGAGCCAAATAAAAATTCATTATTACTTGCCGATAAAAAAAGCGAAAATATCAAGACTAACTGCGTCAAGAGGAGGGTAGAAACATGGGGCCTACGCAATGGTCCGACGCCCTGAAATTGGGAATCGATGAAATAGATCAACAGCACCGCAAGCTATTATCGTTAATCGATGAACTTAACGAAGCCATGCGCCAGGGCAAAGGCAAAGATATTCTCGGGAAAATAACCACCGAGCTTGACAGTTACACCAAGTATCATTTCAAATCGGAAGAACGCTTGTTTTCTAACTGCGGATTTCCGGAAGCCGTTTCTCACAAGAAAATCCACGATGATTTCGTACAAAAGGTTACGGGTTTCAAAAAAGATTTCGATTCCGGCAAACTCGGCGTCGCAACTGACATATTGCTTTTTCTCAACAATTGGTTGATAAATCACATAAAGGGCCTGGATAAAAAATATGTGCCTTTCGTGACTGAGAAATGCGCAAAGTAATTGGATGCTAATAAGAAACAAATATCAGGAATCAACTAATCGAAAATATCAAGCTATGAAAGTTATGGGCGTCGAGGCGAACACCCGACGCCTTATTTTTTCGTCCAACGGCCGTTGGATCTTCGTGCAGAACACTGCTTCCCGAGCTCGTTCGATAGTGCGAAATCGACGAATCGTCTTGCGCGGCGGAGCCGGCGTATCGACTAATCGGCTATCGAGGCTTATAATAGGTCATCGCTTCGGGGATCAATTCCTGCAACTTCTTGATCCTAATTTCATCGGATGGATGGGTGCTTAAAAACTCGGGCGGCGCTCCTTTGGACTGAGCGGCCATCCGCTTCCAGAAATCGACCGCTCCATGCGGATCATATCCAGCCATCGCCATAAAAATCAGACCGAGATGGTCGGCCTCGGATTCGTGCAGGCGGCTGTAAGGCAACAGGACGCCGATCTGGGCGCCGATACCGAAAGCCGCCAGGAAAAGATTCTGCGTCTGCTGCGGCTTCTCCTCGAGTGCTTTGGCCAAAGCCATGCCGCCCATCTGCGTCAACAATCCTTGACTCATGCGTTCGTTGCCGTGGTTGGCGATCGCATGCGCGATTTCGTGTCCCATAACCACCGCCAAACCAGTCTCGTCTTGGGTTACCGGCAGGATTCCGGTATAAACCACCACCTTGCCGCCGGGCATACACCAGGCGTTAACCGCCGGATCCTCGACGAGATTGAATTCCCATTGGTAACCTTTAAGCTCCGCTGACATATTCTTGGCGGCGAAGTATTGCTCGACGGCCGCTTGGATTCTGGCGCCCACGGCGCGCACCATGGCGGTTTGCTGTTGATCGCTGGACAGTTTTGCGCTCTTGAGGAATTCGGCGTATTGATTGAAGCTCATGGCATTTATCTGGCCGGCGGGGATTAAGCTCAGCTGGCGGCGGCCAGTGACCGGCACGGTGGCGCAGGCGAAAACCAGCAAAGCGATAATTATGGCGAATAAATTTTTCAAAAACCTCATGGCTGATCCTTTCATCATCAATTTTTCCGACTGTCATTATTGTAAATTATCGGCGGCTATCGCGCAAGAGATTTGGGTACGGAAAGACTATGCCGCGGCGCAGCGGGCGAATCCGGGCAAACCAATATTTGATTGACAGACGAGCTAATTTCATAGATAATATACGCCGCAGAATTTGATTCCAGCTTTCAAGGATGGCTTCAAGGGACTCAAACCGATAATGGGTGCCCGGTTAAGCTGTGGAGGAAAAATGAGGTTCAGGACCAATAAGAGTAAACTGGGCGGCGCCGTTTCCAAACTGCAAAGCATCGTGCCACCGAAATCCACCTTGCCGATTTTATCGAACATTCTTTTCGATCTCGAGGGCGATAAGCTCGAACTCAAAGTAACCGACCTGGACGTTTCGATGACGTCGTTGGTCGAGGTGGAAGTGCTCAAAAAAGGAAGTATCGCCGTGCCGGCACGGGTGTTTTCGGATATCGTAAGGGAATTGCCCGACTACGATCTCGAAATATCATCGACGGACAACCGCATGGAGATCAAATGCGGGGCGGGCGTATACAAGCTATCGGGATTCGCCGCAGAGGATTTTCCCAAACTGCCGGCGATTCATCTCGGCCGGCAAGTCAAGGTGGATGCCCAGGCGCTCTGCCGCCAGATACGTAAAGTATTGTTTTCCATTTCGAAAGAAGAAACACGTCCGGCGCTGGGCGGCGTCCTCTGGCAATCGGCTGAGGACGGATTGAGTCTGGTTGCCACCGATGGTCATCGGCTGGCCAAGGTGCTGCGCAAGGATATCAAGATCGGCGGAGCTCGCAAGGATATCATCGTTCCCCCCAAAGTGCTCGATAACCTGGTGAAGTTGGTGGGCGACGAAGTCGAACAGGTGGGCGTTATTCTCAACGAGGGGTCGATAGTGTTCGTGTTGGGCGACGCCGTTATCACCAGCCGTTTGCTGGAGGGGCCGTATCCGAATTATGAGCAGGTCGTGCCGCAAGGAAACGACAAAATTCTTCTGGTCGAGAAAAATCTATTGCAGGCGGCGGTGCGCAGGGTTTCCATACTCTCCAATTCGCTTACGCATCAGGTGAAGTTTTCGCTTAAAGAAAACACGCTCGAGCTGACCGCGGCGAATTTCGATTTCGGGGGCGAAGCGAGGGAAAATCTCAAGGTTTCATACAGCGCTCAACCGATGGATATCGGCTACAACGCCACTTATATACACGACGTGCTGAAAGCTATCGACGACGAAGAGGCCCGGTTCGAGCTGGACAGCCCGACGACAGCCGCGGTGATCAAACCCAATAAGTCACCCGATGACGAAATCTCGCTTTATCTGGTGATGCCGTTACGGCTGATGGAATGACCCATAATAGACTGCGATTAGGGCGACAGAACGGCTCTCCGCATCAGAATCTAAGCGCGATCTGCGAAGTCGAACGATCGGGATAATTCCGATGTTGATCGATATAACCGTAGAATCTTTCCGTAATCTCGTCGGGCAAACGATCAGGTTCGCCCCGGGGATCAACCTTTTTCACGGACCGAACGGCGCGGGCAAGACGAATCTGCTCGAGGCGATCGGCTTGTTCGCTTTATCGAAATCGTGCCGCGGCGCCAGCGATTCCGAGATGGTGGCTTTCGAGCGCGAACTGGCGGAAATAAAGGGAAATATCTCCGACATAAAAAAAAAGTAGAAATAACTATCCGGATCGACCGCAGCGGCAGAAAGAAAATCGTCGCCGACGGTTACCGCCAACTTCGACCCGGCGAGCTTCTCGGAACCCTTCCAGCGGCGTTCATTTTCCCCGAGGATATCGCGCTGACCGCCGGACCGTCGATGCATCATCGCCGCTTTTTCGATTTGAATCTATCGCAGATGAATCGAGCCTATCTCGATACCCTTTTCTCCTATCAAAAAGCGCTCGCCCAGAGAAACAAGCTTTTGAAACAGATCGCCCGCGGGAATGCCGGCGAAGAGCAGCTTGCGGCCTGGGACGAGGTTTTGCTTGGCGATGCCGTTCGCATCATGGAAGAACGCGCCGCTTTCGTCGAAAAAATGAGGGCCGCGGCGGCCGATCGTTATGAACGATTCGAAAAGGCGGAGTTAAATATCTTTTACGCACCCAAATATCCCGTCTGCGGCGACAATCCCCAACGTGAATTAAGAGCCCATCTGCAGGCCGCCCGGGCGCGCGAACTAAAGGCCGGAGTGACATTGGTGGGGCCCCACCGCGACCGCCTCGGTATCGAACTCGGCGGCAAGTCGTTGCGTCATTATGGCTCCCGCGGCCAAAAAAGGTGCGCGATGATATCGATAATGCTGGCTGCGGCGGGCGAAGCGGCCGAATTTGGTGGTCGAGATGTTGTTCTGCTTTTAGATGAGGCTTTCGCCGAACTCGACAGCGACAAAAGTCTGGCTTTGCTCGAGATGCTCGGCGATTTTCGCCAGGTGTTTATCGCCGCAGCGGGGAATCTGGATTTCAGCCGCATGCCTTGCCGGCGATTCCGGGTGGATCGAGGGAAAATAACGGAGGAATAAGATGCTTCTGGTCATCGATATCGGAAACAGTTTCACCAAGGGGGCGCTGTTCGTCGAAGACGAGATGAAAGGTTTTTTTTCGATCCCCTCGGCGGTCCCCCATGATCCCGATGCTCTCGGCTCGCTGATAGCCGACAAGTTAGGTTTGGGACCGGCTGAGGAATCGGGAATAAAAAGCATCGCTTTCTGCTCGGTTGTGCCTCAGTTAAGTCCTCTTTACTATGAAACGGCATTCGATTTTTTCGGCATAGAACCCTGGCAGCTCGACTACAAGACCGATATCGGAATGAAAAATCTTTATATCAGACCCGAGCAAACCGGACCGGATCGGCTGGCGAACGCGCTGGCGGCGAAGACCATTTACGGGGCTCCCTCGGTCGTGGTGGACATGGGAACGGCGACCAAATTCGATGTCGTCAACGGCAATGGTGATTTCGCGGGGGGCGCGATAGCGCCGGGGATAATGAGCGCAGCGCAAGATATGTTCAAAAAGGCGGCCAGGCTTTATCCGGTCGAGCTGAAAAAACCGGAAAAACCGATAGGCGATGACACGACTACGGCGATGCAGTCGGGGATATTCTGGGGTGCGGTGGGTGCCGTCGATTTCATGATAGAAAAGATCGCCGCGGAGCTCGGGTTGACAGAAATAGAAGCGGTGGCGACAGGCGGGCTCGCCAAAATTTTCCGCGGTCATCTACGCAACGTTAGCGATTTCGACGACTATCTTACGCTGCAGGGCATACGTCTCGCATTCGAGCGCAACAATTGATATCTGCGCCGAGCGAACCGACCCATTACGGCTTCACGCCATCGAAGAATGACAGGGGCGTTAAAATTTCTCCGGCATCGGTTTTCAAAATATGCAATCAAGAAAAACAAACGGCCGGACCGAACAGCCCGGCCGTATGATTTCACCGATCGCGATTTCCTATTTCTCGATAGGTTTAATTTCGGCTTCGCGGTTCTGTCTCAACGGCGGCGGCGGGAAGAAATGACAATAGCTCAATTCCGCCGTCCCCTTGAAATACCCCACCAATCTGGTGATGTCCGAGCCGCGGAATTCGCAATTACCGTTCACATCGCCGGCCACATATAGATACCCGGATATCGAGTCCATATAACAGCTGTCCGGCGGCGGCAAACCGAATCCCTTGAAATAACGGACGCCGAAGGTGACATCGCCTCCCAGCAGCTGACCGTCGCCATTAATGTCACCTTGGACATAGTCGCACTCGCCGCCGCCACCACCACCGACAACCAGAGTGACGGGAATCGTTATCGTCGGGGCATCGGGATCGTTGGAGAAGATGTCGATCTGCCCGGTGTAGGTCCCATTGTCGAGATCGCCGGCATCGAGAACGACATCAATGGTGTCGCTGGAAAACGGATCGACACGTCCGGCGGTCGGAGTGACCAGCAGCCAAGCGGGCCGGATTTCGACGGCCAGATTGTTCACCAGATACGGGGCATTATAGACCACTTCAAGACCGATCGAAGCATCCGAATTTTGAATTCCGACCGTAGCCGAGCTGTCGGGATCGTTCAACATCTGATACTGGAACACCATCTTGCCGCTGCCGAGCAAGATCAACTGGAACGTATATGGCCCTCCGATATAATAATGCGGCACATTTTCCCAGGAAACAACCAAGCTGTCGATGTTATTGGTGTAGTAATAGGCGTTGCCGCCGCCCGGGAAATACAGGTCGTCCCAGAACGGTGCGACCAGATCAAACGGTGCATAGGGATCGGGAAGGCCGTAATTGTAATACGCTGTCGAGGTAGAGGTGAATGATATCCATCCATTGGAACAGAATTGGAAAGTCGAGTAAACGCCGCCGTAAAAATTGAAATTGAAGCCGATCGGGAACGGGCCCTGATTATCGTCGTCATAGAGCGGGCCGATAGGAACGCCGATCGAACTTATGTCTACCCAGTTATATACCGGGCCGTTGGGCTCGTTTGAATCGACCCAACGATAACCGAAAGCATCGGGGCCGCCGCTGTTGTTTATAACCGGCGGGTAATATGTCTCGGGATCGGATTTGGATCTCAGCGGTTCCGGATTTATATGGCGTATCGTGGTCGAGGAGGCCTCCGCTGTTCGGCTTGCAAACGACGCGCCGCCGCTGATCCTGCGCCTTCCGAACATGGTGTAAGTAATGGTGTAATCGAGATTGCCCCGAGCGCTATTACTAATAAGCAAATGCTTGACATCGCTCGATCCCGGAGCCAGCGTATCGACAATGGACAATGGCGAAACCGAGATGTTCGGCTCGAATACTTTCAGCGTTACGTTAAGGTCGCCCGAAGGAGTATCCGGATCGTTGCTGGTGAAATGAATGGCGCCGTTGTAGGTGCCGGGGTTAAGCCCTGCGCTGTTCAGCGTGATATCTATCAGCACACTATCGCCCGGCGAAATGTAGCGCGCCCCGCCGCTGAATTGTATCCATGGACTGGCGGTGCTGTAAGTAACCGCCAAAGTGCCGGTGCCGGTGTTTTTGGTCTTAAGCGATTTACTCACCGTGCTGTCCGAGGCGAGGCTGTCGGCAAAAGAGGTCGGTGTGATAACTATATTAGGTGTGCCGCCGGAGCCGACATTGAAAACCACGGGGATATTCACCAGGGGATTCAAACTGTCGTTGCTGGAAAGATGGACGGTGCCGGTATAGGTGCCGATATTCAGAGACGTGCCATCGAAAGTAACGGGAGCGATCAGGTTGCTGTGCGGCGGAACCACTCCGGAAGCCGGGGATACAAACAGCCAGCCGCGATCGATCTCGATGGCCAGGCTGTCGTGCATGTAGTCGGCGTTGTAAACGACCTGCAAGCCATCGGTTCCCGAAGAGTTTTCGATGCCGATGGTGGCGCTCCTGAGTTCCTCGTAATAACCGCCAGGATCCATGACGCCGTACTGTAACTTTATCTTTCCATTCGGATACAGAATGGCTTGGAAAGTGTGGGATCCATAACTCGAATACCTCGGCACGCCGATATAGCTTACGACGAAATAATTGTTGGACGCGTCAAAATAGTAATAGACGCTGCCCCCCGTGTCGGGATTCATATCATCCCACCAAACGGCAATCAGGTTGTTGGGGGTGCTTGTGTCGGGAAGACCCGTATTGCCCAGGGAAGAGCTGCCCGAGCCGAAAGTCAGGATACCGTTCGAGCCGATATACAGCTCGTTGTAGCTGGTTCCGTAAAATTCAAAAGGAAAGCCTATCGAGAACGGACCCGCATAGCTGTCATCGTAGAGATTCACGGGCGTTCCCGGTCCGGTGATATCGATCCAGCTGAACACTGGGCCGTTAGGCTCGTCGGAGTCGATCCAGGTGTGGCCATAAGCGTCAGGTCCCCCCGTATTGTTGATTACCGGAGGATAATACGGCTCCTCTATCGATCCTGGCTTTGATTTATCCGCAGCCATGTAGCCTAGTGGTTCTCCTTGCGATTGGCTGTTCAACTGCGGCGAAGATTGACCGACGGGTATTCGCAAAAGATTGTTTGTGGTCGTCGATAAATTGAAAAAGAGCGGGCCGTCGCCGCTGTTGGTCAATGTTAGATTGCGCACCTCTATTACTCCCGGAGGAGCATCTACGGTAAACGACGAGGGCGACCAAGAAAGATGCGGCGGTGGGGGCGGAGTAGTTCCGATCAAAACGACGTCATCTATATACCATCCGGCATCGTACACCGAACCATCCGTGCCGAAACGCCACCTTATGATGATAGTTTGGTTGTAAAAACTCGAAAGATCGAACGAAGCGGATCGCCAGCCGCCGCTGTTGCCGGTGTATCCCGGTTCGAGGTAACCAAAGCCGCCAATGTCCCGATCCGGATAATCGCCGTCAGGCGTAATCACCGACCAGGTAGCGCCGTTATCAGTGGATACGCCTACGTTGCCGCCATCGTAACTGCTTTCCATGGCATACCAATGATAGAATTCGAGCCGAGCGGAAGGGGAAGTCACCATAATCGGAGGGCTTTTCAGCGTGTCATCTGCATAATCGGGATATGTCCCGCCGAGGACGGTTCCCCAACATTTGGCGCCTGACCAAGCGCCCGAAGGTCCATAAGTCGGTGTTCCCCATTCCCAGGCACCATCGCCGGTGTAGCCGCCGTTGGTGATTTCAAAATCCTGAGCGGGCCAAAGCGAAAAGTTAAGCACGTTGGTCTGCCCATATTGAACGAAAATCGAATCGAGGCCGCGTCCATAGCCCAAAGCATTGACCTGGACACGATAGGCAGAGCCCGAGGGGACCGTTGGGAAAATATAGAAACCGTTGGCATCGGTGGTTTCCGGCGCAATCGGCGTATCCAAGATCTGCACGACCGCATTGGGGATATTGCCGCCGCCGACCGCGGAGACCGTCCCCTCTAACACTGCGGTTGGGGCGAGATTAAGCGCGAAATCGCGGGTTACCGTATCGTCGCTTATAACGGCCACTTGATACTGCAACGGCAGATAACCGAAATAAGAGGCTTCGAGGGTAACCGTAGTATCCCCTGGCAAAAACATTAGGTAATGACCATCGGCGCCGGCGGTGGTTTGCACCAATCCTCCGACAAGTCTCACCCTGCCGGGCAGTGGAAGCGATGTAATGGCATCGCGGATGTAACCCTCGACGTAGCCTCCCTCGGCCGCCATTAAAACGGCAAGGTAAAGATTGATGATTCCGTGGCCATAGGTGTTCTCCTCACCCGTCGGTCCGAGATCGGTGGCGGTTAACATGAGAAGGTTCTTCATGCTGTTAACGTCGATGTTGGGATTCGCCTGACGGATAACCGCGCATGAACCGGTAACGTGCGGGCTGGCCATCGAAGTGCCGCTGTAATAGCCATAGCTATTGTTGGGAAGCGAGCTTCTTACATCCACACCCGGAGCAACGACTTCAGGCTTTATGGCCAAATCGCCGGTGGCGCACTCGGTCGGCCCGAGCGCCGAAAAATAGGCGATCGGCAGGTTGGGATCGTTGCCATCGACAGCGCCGACTGAAAAACAGTTGTAATAGGTGGTGGCGCGATCGGCGGGGGAACGCAAGCCGCTGGTGCTTTCGTTACCGGCCGAGAAAATGACGGCGGTCCCGGCGGCTTCGCAGTTATCAATCACCACCCAAAAAGTTTGGTCGCAATTGGGATAGCCGGCGCCATCGGGAATGCCCCATGAATTCCCCACCGCATCGGGATTATCCTGCGTGTTGGGGTTGCCATCGGGATCGGCGATCCACTGAAACGACAAGACTGCATCGGAAATGGTTCTGCCTATTCCACCTCCACGGTCGATCGGAGCCGCAGCGATCCACTGGGCGTCTATGGCCACGCCAATCGTATCTCCCGAAGGAGTGCGGCCGCAGATGGTGCCCATCGTATGGGTGCCATGGCCGTGTGTGTCGGTGGGAAAAGGATAATGAGTATCGTAAGGATCGAACCAGCTTTCCTCGTAATTGCCGTTGCCGTTGACATCGCCTCTGAAACGGGAGGCGAGCGCGGGATGATTGCCGTCAACGCCGGTATCCATATTGGCGATTACGCGGCCGGCGCCGGTGAAACCGAGCGACCAAGCCGCTGGTGCGTTGATTCTATCGAGGCCTATTTCATGGCTGGTTATGACCCTGTCGGCCGGGGCCGGTTTCGCCTTGACCGGCTCGATCAGTTCGATCGGCGGATCGAAATAGATCATGGCAACTTCGTTCATCGACGCTGCCTGACGAATGGCATCGGCGGTTCCTTCGAACACGATCATGTTTGCGATCCAAAGATTGATCACGTTCTTGACGCTTCCGGTGGATTCGAGATCGGCGAGCGCCGCCAATACCGGCCCTTGGGTTCTGGTTGCGATCGTCCGAAGCGAGGTAACCACCTGCCGATTCCTTTCTGCGAGAGTCGCCTTGGCGGCGGTCAGTTGCTGATCCAGAGCGTAGATATCCGCCTGCTCAGCCATCATCAAGATAACCTTATGATAGGCATCCTTAGCAGACCCCTCGAGCTTTTGAGCCAGATAGGGGTCGATCGTGCCCGCCACCGCCGGCAGCCAAAGCAGAATCACCGCCAGCATCGCGAGGAAAGCCTTAAAAGTCCTCATGTCCATCCTCTTTTTAGAAAATATTGTTATTAAATAATATGGATAATTGAAAGCTCCTGCAAAAGACGCTACGCCTCCAATCGCGAAGCCACAAATTTATAATACAAAGAAATCCAAAATTTACAAACATTTTTTATGGCTGGGGGACCAGCAACCGGGGCAAAAAAAGCGCCCCGGCTTATCAGCCGCCAGGGCGCAAACAGATGAAGCGGAAAGGAGAATTTATATTATGCTTTAATTGCCCTTAAAATCGACCGGCGGTAAACCGGTGGCCGCGAAAATATCGATATTTATCTTCTGAGCCTCGTCGAGTTTGAGAATTACGAATTGCGGCCTCTTGATCGAGTAATCGCCGAGCATAATAGTGAAGGTGGCCTCGATATGCAGCAAATCGCCCGGCAGGCGGGTTTTCGTGACCTCGCTTTCTTTCATATAAGTAACGGTCGCCGGAATCTGGATAAGCTTCGTTACCCCATGCACGGTGAAATTCCCCTCGAGCACGAGGTGGGTCGCCTTGCCGTCAAGCAATTGAGGATTGTCCGAAGAAACAACTCGGGTCAGTTCGAAAGTGGTCTTCGAGTACTTATCGGTTTCCAGGTATTGTTCCCGCATGTGCTGATCGCGAAGCGAGATACCGGTTTTCAGGCTGGCCAAATCGACCTCGAACCTTGCTTTGGCTCCGGCGAGGACATTATTCGGATCGACCGTAACATAGCCCAATACGTCCGCCGTAGTGCCGACAATCGTCTCCAGTGGCGCCTTCGAGGTGAAACTTATGACGTCTCTTTTTTTATCGTCGTTCGCATGGAACGTTTTCATTTCGGCCTGCTGGGCGAAAGCGGCTGCGGCGACGCCGATGACAACCAGTAAGGAAAATAGCTTTTTCATTTTGCCTCCGTTATTTTCATCATTTGCCTTTTTAACCATGATTGTGCCCTGCCGGTTCCCCCGGCCGGACATAGACCATGGCCACTCCATGTAATTATATGGACTTATTGATAGAACAGTGGGAGGAGCGGTCTATAACGCCGGCGTCAAGCGGTCAAGCGTTTCAAAATTTCGTCGAGACGATGCTTGAGATTGCCGTCGATCGAAAGCGATTCGGCTATTTTGGTGATCGCGTGAATCACCGTGGAGTGGTCGCGATTGCCGAAAAACTCGCCGATCTTTTTGAGAGAATGCCCGGTGTGATGCTTGGCGATATACATGGCGATCTGCCTGGCGGTAACGACCTCGAGCGTCTTGTTCTTGCTTTTCAACGATTCCGGCGACACGCGTAAATACTCCGATACTGTCTTCTGGATTTCCTCGAGTGATATTTCCTTGGGCTTTTTACTGGCTCTTTTTTCCAATAATTGGGTGACCAGCTCGGCCGTAATCTCCTGCCGAGTAAGCGACGAGCAGGCGCTCAGGCCGATCAAGAACCCCTCGAGTTCGCGCACGTTCGAGCGGATACCATCGGCGATCATGGCGGCTATTTCCGGAGAGACCTTCAATCCCTCAGCGGAAAGACGTTTGTTCAATATGGCCAGGCGCATTTCGAAATCGGGCGGCTGAATATCGGCCACCAAACCGCACTGGAATCTCGACAACAAGCGCTCCTCCAGACCGTGGATTTCGTGCGGAGGGCGATCCGAGGTCATGACGATCTGGCCGCCTGTCTGCTGAAGCGAATTGAAAGTGTGGAAAAACTGAACCTGGGTGGCCTCCTTGCCGGTGAGGAACTGAATATCGTCGATAAGAAGCAAGTCCACGCTGCGATAATAATTGGCGAAGTCGGCCGTTTTCTGTTCGGCGATCGCCCGTATGAAATCGTTGGTGAATTTCTCGCTGGTGACGTAGAGGATATTGAGACCGGCTCCGTTTCCGGCGACGGCGTTGCCTATGGCCTGGACCAAATGGGTTTTGCCGAGTCCGACTCCTCCGTAAAGGTAAAGCGGATTGAACTTGTTGCGGCCCGGCGCGTCGGCCACAGCGACGGCTGCGGCATGGGCGAACTGATTGGAATCGCCGACGACGAAATTATCAAAAGTATAGCGGCGGTTCAATAGAGTGCGGCTGTAGTTATCCATGGGAACGGGCGGCGGCGGTTGCACCGGCACGGGACGGGGAGTGGAAGGTGACACGCAATACTTCAATTTTCTGGGTGCGCCGCAAACCTCGCGGACCGCCTGTACGATTTGCTCCGTGTAATTGTTTTCAAGCCAGTTGGCCACGAACCGGTTGGGGACGGCGATCTCGAGAAAATTGCCGTCGTCGCTGATCAGTTGAGTCGGCTTAAGCCAGGTCTTGAAACTTTGCGGTTGGATACGTTCGCTTAAAACACTCAGGCATTCCTGCCAGGAAACGTTCGCTGACTGCATCGAAATCCGTCGAAAAGCGCTTGATGAATGTTAATTACTACGTTTTGGCTCATCGCTGAGCCATATAAGAGAGGCAAAGGTTAACTGCAAACCCCCTTACCTTCCCTGGCCCTGAAGGCCCTCTAATGCCGCAACCCGGAAACCATCATGGTGACACCGAACACTTTCGCGACGAAAGCATCTTTTATTGCGGCATCCCCTTATTGGGTTGCGTGCGTAAAAAAACAGGGGGGCTAATATAATGTCAAGATTTTAGCTGGATATAATTCGTGAATTTTATATCCCTATTGTTTTTTTTGGATTACAGCGATGAATCGAGAAATTCCCGATTTAAATCATGCGACTTACGCCCTCGATGAAAAAAAAATTAGAATTTTATTTCCTTTTGCTTAAGCTTTGTCTCATGGCAAAAAATTTGTTCGCTGAGATTTCCCGGCAATGCGAAAAACAAAGAAAAAATATCGGGTGATTGTGGAAAAGCCGGTTGAACGAAAGTTGAAAAAATAAATAGGCTGAGAAATAAACGGCGATCAAGAAAATATCGGCATTTTATCCACCGCGGTATCGAGAACGGAAAAGGTGATATAATATGCAATTGCCTGTTTATTATCGCCCGGTGCACATAATAAACATTGTTATTATGATTATTATTTACTTAGGTAATATATAGATGTAATTATCATGTCAATCCATGAGAAGCAATGGCGGAAATTCGTGCTCCACGTAACCTAATCAATTAAAGCGTTTCAATTGAGCTAAAATTGTCTGTCAACTTCAGTAAGAGACAATGGTCTCGCAGGAAGCCAAGCTTCCAACGGCTCGTCCATGACCCAAATCCGGAACGAACCTTTTTGTTTCGACCAACCTTCTTGCCGGCGTTTTATTGTATGTCGGTGGACAGCTTGAAGCGTAGGATTCTGTTGTTGCCGCTGTCGACGATAAATAATGTCTTGCGGTTGGGATGATTGTCGTAGGCTACGCCGCGAGGATTCATCAATTGTCCGGCGCCGTTTCCCGGCTGCGCGAAAGCCTCCTTGAGTTGGCCGGTCGAGTTGAATTTGAATGCGCAGTATATTGCCCCAGTGCTTTTCTGAACCACATAGATATTGCCCGAGGAATCGACGGTTGCCGCCAGCGGCGCCGTGAAGATGTTGGCGCGATACAGATCGTTGTCGGCGCCCGGCAATATAGTGGCTGCATACCAGCCGATTCGATAGTAGGTGTTATTCGTCCAGTTCAAAAGCTGGGTTTTGAAACTTGCCGAATCCTGAACGATTAAAAGATGCTCCACGTTGCTGCGGCGGAATGCAAGTAGTCCTATAGGGTGATCCGCGTATCCCAGGCCGGTGCCGTAGGCGATGATCGGATTTCGGGCGGTATCTCCCGAAACAAGGAATTTGGGATCGTACAGGGTATCACTATTCTCAGCTATTGCAACGGCATTGCCGAATGCAAGGATTTTACCACTTTGATCTATCAAAGGCGAGGCCGCAGCCACATAGTATTTCTTGCGATAATCGGGGGCATCCGCGATGGCTGTGAAAACCTCGGTGGAATCTATTCCAAGAAGCGAATCCTTTGCGCTCGTGCCGCTGAAGCATCGAACAGCGGTTCCATCTCCCCCCGGACCCACGTCTATTTTATAAATCTCGCGCGATTGACCGGTAACCACCAGCAGACGTAACAGCTCGTCCTGGGTTATTCCCACAGGGTGAGGGACCGAATAATAGGCGCTTATCGTCCCGGCGGCATCGAGCCTGATAATGCGGTCGTTGTCGGTATCGGCGACGTAAAGGTAGGTGTCATATCCTATTATTATCGCCCCCGGGTTATTAAAATCGTATCCCCGTTCGCGGTCCCAGGGAGGATTAAGCTGCACGAAAGTGGTTTCGCTTATATTGCCCGGAAAACGGACCAACGACAACCCGCGATCATCGGTTGCTATGTATAAGACATTGCCTTTTGCGAAAATATCGAGCGCCGCTCCCGCCAAATTCAAATCGCCCGCCGGAACAGGACTTGTCACGGCGGCGATATCGGCGATCTGCAGACCCCCCATGCTGTCCGCCGCAAACAGATAATTCTGCTGTACAAACAGTCCCTGCGGCTTTCCGGGCGTATCCCACGATGATAATAGAACCGGAGACGAGGGGTTGGCGATATTAACCACCAGCACGCCATCGGCGCTCGAGGCGATATAGGCGTAACTTTCCGAAACCAAGATATCCCTTCCCAGGCTCGGCAAAGATAGCGAAGATATTTGCTGTATCGCCTGGGGATCACTTACGTCCAATCCGATCAATCGCGCTTCCGTATCCACCGACCAAACGATATCGCCGGAGGCGGCGAGCGCTCTTATCGAGGCCGTGGGGCTATGGATTTCGAGCAACTGCGGTGAAGTCGGGTTAGATATATCAACGAGAATAAGGCCATCGAGGGAATCGGCTATTAATAGAAGTTCTCCCGACATTGCCAAACGGCGCGCCGCCGAAGCATTGATCTGGGCGACGGAGATTGGGGTGGTGGGAACTGATACATCGATCACCTTGACGCCCGCCGAACCGCAAGCGACGTAAGCATGATCATCCGATACGATAATATCGAATGCCGGCGAGGCGGTCTGCGAGTGGCCGACAATTACCGGGGCGGTTGGCTCGGCCACGGCCACGATCTGAAGCCCGCCCAGATAATCGGCTATGAAAGCATAGTTGCCATCTTGCCAAACCGCCCGGGCATTACCCGGCGTGTCGATAGTCGATAGCAGGACCGGAGCCGGAGGCATTATTATCTCCTGCGGCTGAGTTATCTTGCGGCCGCAGGATAAGAAAAGCACCGCGGTGAAAAGCAAACCGAGTCCCAAAGCCGTATTAAATGACGCAATAGACAGGAGTCCTAGTTTCGTCCCGCCTGCTTTTATTCCCGACGAAAAAATCATGCTTATCTCAAAATCCCAGCACCAGCGAAAAATTGCTCGTGCCTCCCAGGTCGCTCATACCGGTGTAGGCGTAATCGAACGAAAATGCGGCAAACGGCAGATCTATTTTCAGTCCTCCGCCCAGCGAGTAATTTTCGACCCGCGAATTGATCAGATAGCCGCCCCTGAGAAACAGTCTATCGTTCAGAGAATATTCAAGACCCAAAGCTATATTTTCGGCGTTGTCCGTGGGATGATTAAGCTGGGAGATGCAGGACAGTTTGTTGCCGTCGTCGGCCAAAGGATCGAAAGCCACCGAAACCTTGAATACGGTCGGCGGTGAAAAAGACTGATACTCTTTTTGGATCAACTCACCGGAGACCGTTTTATAGATGTAGTTTCCCGATGGTTGCAGGCGGGGGCCGAAATTGGCCATGTTTATCGCGAACCGCGTGCCGTAAAAACCGGTATGATACAGTGTGCCGAGATCGATCAAGGTGGCGTGAATTTTCAGATCGGCGAGGTTTTCCTGCGCATATTTTATGGTCAGTCCGAACGAAAAGTAATCCGTGAGCCGGACCGAGTAGCTACCTCCGACAGCGAAATCCGAATATTCCATGGTTTCGCCGGTGCCATAGGGGTGATATTCATCGGTGACCGCAATCGGATCGGTGGTCAGGCTGATCAAAGATAAGCCTACGACGTTATATTCTCCGAAATGCTTGGTAATCCCCACGAAATTGTGACTGATGTCGGCCACCCAGAGCCTATGCGCCACGGCGACATTGTCTTTTTCCGCCCAAACCGCGCCCGCAGGATTGTGATACAGCGAGAAAGCGTCGGTGCACATCGACGAATACGCTCCGGCCATGGCGGCCGCGCGGGCTCCGACTCCTATTCTCAGAAACGTCATCGCCGCAGTGCCCGAACGGCTGCCGCCGAGGCTCGGGAAGATATTGAACGCCGAGGCCGATTGACCCGGGCCGAACATGACAATGCCCGCAACGACAATCGCCAATGTCAAGAGCGGCTTTCTTATCACCACGATATGGAAACCCCCAATTTGATGTTGCGCGGCGCCAGATAGCGGGAGGGGTCGAACGGGAATGGAGATGTTGGGTTGCGATCGGGATTGAGAGGATCGTTCCAGCCGGGCAGAACCTCATCGCCGTATTCGTATGCCTTGCCGGTCAGCGGATTTATGATTTTCGAATTCTGCGCGTTCGTTATATTGGTGATTTCCATGAACACGGAGTATTGCAATCCCTGGAACCGGAAATGCTTTTTCAGGCTGAGGTCGGCCCAGCGCCATGCCTGGGCGGTGCGACTGTAAGGATCGTTGTTGTTTTTAATATATTGTGTTTCCTCTCCCTCGCTTTCCACCCGCGTATAAGTGGTATATCTCTTGCCCGATTGCCAAAAAAGCCTCAGGTAAAGATTCCAATAGTCAGGCAGGCGCAGTCCAAAAAGGCTGTAGTGCTCTCCTTTGCCGGCGAACAACGAGAAATCGGCCGAAAAACTCAGCGGCCTGTCCCAGGACAGGTAATTTTCTTTTATCGATTTTTCCTCGAGCTCTCCCCGGGCCACCAGAAGTTCGTCTTTGGGTGACGAGCTCTTGCCGGTCGCCACCGAATAGGAAGCCTGTATGGTCATGTTGAGAAGGCGGCTGGCCCGTTTTTTGAATTCGAGCTCGATCCCCCGCGATCTGGCGTAGTCGAGATTGAAGTACATAATGAAATTCTGATTTGAGTAACGGCCGCCCTGGGTGATGCTGAAAGCCGCTATATAATCGAAAATGTCTTTGTAGTAGGCGGTAACCGACAGAACGTCGTTGGCGGTCACCTCGTAGCGAAGCCCCAGTTCGTAGGAAACAGTGGTTTCGGGGTTGAGATTGGGATTGCCGAACAAGGGATAGGAGCTCGATGTGGAAACCGACGACAGTTTGGCATACACCCGCTGCGGCTGGGGCAATTTCGAAAAGTGACCGTACGAATAAAACAACATCATGTTTTCGGTGACGGGGTGGGAAATCCCGACCCGCGGGGAAAGGTGCGCTTTGCCGCGTCTGCCGAAGAAACTGAATGTGTCTTTATAGTAAGATTCCCTGAGCGCCGGCGAGATTATTTCGGAATTTTCGTCTTTTATGATACGATCGATATAGGAACCAGGGAACCACCAATCCAAACGCAGGCCCACGTTGACAATCAGGCCCGAAGAGTTGATTTTGTCCTGAACATACATAGCCCCCGTTGAGGGACGCACTTTATAAATATCGTGGTCGAGCCCGAGACGGCCGCGGCCGACCCCCGGGTTGTTGATATCAACCATCTGGATTTCCTGGAAATTCCCCTCCAGTCCGCCCTTGAACAGATGCCGCGTCCCCGAGCTGAGGTTGCCATCCCACTTGACCGTGTACTGCTGAAAATAATAATCGCGCCACTGATCCCCCTCGCCATAATCATAAAAGCCATCGCCGGTGGTGATTTCGTAGTGCGAGTCGTCGATGCCGTCGTAAGGATTCGAATCGGGCACGTAGAAATAGTTGATCGGCAGGATATCGATCGGCTGCTGATGGTAATCATACCAGTTCTTGTCGGCGACCGCCGAGCGCAATTGGGTGAAAAACCTCGCCAGTTTCAGCTCGTAGAAGAAGCGGGTGCTGGTGGTGTGATTCAACGACAGCGATTGGCTGTTGGAAACACGGGTGCGGGTGTTGTAATTGGCCAGGATGTTCTGAAATTGATAAGGGAAAGATTCGAAATCTGGATCGGGATTTTCGAAATCGTTCGCCTGAAAACCCTGGTCGATCTCGGCCGAACCCGAAAACGAGGCGGCCAGCTTCAGCGTCGGTTTGAATCGATGAGTGATCTTGAGCATGCCCGAGTAATCGTTGGCCTCGCGGGGCGTGAACCGCGAACCGTAGAATACGGGCGTGTATAGATTTCGGGTATGGGGCAAATAAGTATCGGAGATATTAGTGTAAAGCGAGCCGAAGAAGCTGGTTTTGGATCCGATCGGAATCGGTCCGGAAAGTTGCAGTTCGGCTACGTCGGTGTTGAAATTGGATGATTTGACCTTTCCCTGGCTATCCACAGTCGCCGGTTTGAAAAGCCCGAAATCGTCGGTCTTATATTGCAGCCTACCCGAGTATTTCTGGGTCGATCCCTCTTTGGTGCGCACTTGCACCACGCCCGACATCGCCTGGCCGTATTCGGCGTTGAACCCGCCGGTGAGCACCTCGAACTCCTCAATGGCGCCGGCGGTGATATTCAAGCCGGCGGTGCCGCCCGAATAAGGATCCTGTATGGAGATGCCATCGACAAGATAGGCGTTTTCATAGGCGCGCCCGCCCCGGATATGGATTTCATCGCCGACAGAGACAACCCCCGATTGATTTTTCAATATATCGGCGACGTTCTCCACCACGAGATTTTTTATCTGCTCCGAATTGAGGGTTGTCCGGCTCTCGGTGGCCTCAATATCCATCAGCGGCTTCTCCCCTAATACCACAATGTCTTTTCCCAGCGTCAAGACGGTCGGCTCGAGACGGAAATCGAGGCTTAAAGTGTCGTCGTCGTCGATTTTGACTCCGGTTTTTTGGACCACCTTGTAGCCTATTTGGCTGACCTCTATAGTGTAGGAGCCGCCTTTCACATTGGCTATTTTGTAGAATCCGTTGATGTCGCTGGCGGCGCCGTAATAGGTGCCCTTGACCATGACCGCCACGCCCGGCAGCGGCTCCTTGGTGGTGTTGTCGCTCACCGTTCCCTTGATGACGGCCGCCCTACCGTCTGGAGCCATAATCAGCGTAGCTGTCAGGCAAAAAGCGATTGCCAATTTCATATAATTATTCATCAACGAAACTCGCTCTGCAAGATATTGGCGAACATATTGCGAAAATTACCGTGGCCGTTGCAATCGAAAACGGCGAACGAGAACATCACCACTTTCGCGGGCTGGGGATCGGCTGTATCGTAGGCGGGAAAACGGACAGCCGTGGTTTCACCGGCGGTGACATATAACACTTCATAGCCGTTGCCGGAGACGCCCTGCGGTTTGGCGGGCGCAAATCCGAACGTAAACGAAAGCGGCACCGTGGCGTAAAGCGTATCGGGATATACCTGAATCGACGTGTCGGGCCAACCCCGGATCGTGTCGTATCCGGCCGGAATGGTGAAAAACATCGGACGGTCGATATTGGTTCGGGTGACGGCGCTCATCGGCAGAAAAGGATGAATGACCGTATCTCTGGTCGAATAAGTCAGGTTGATCATCAGATGACCGCCGTTTTGCACCATGGCCGTTATGCCGCCGGCCGCCTGGGTCAAGTGGCGGTCCGATCCGGCGTTCCAGATGACGATGTCGAACAAACTCAAGGTCGAATCTATATCGGGCAGGTAGAAGAAAGTTCTCTTTTCGAAATTGAGGGTGGAATAGTTCGCCGGATAAAGCGAATCGAGAATATCTATGAAAATGGACTCGCTGCTGAAGAAATAAATGTTGTCATCGACATAAAGTATATTCCCGACTTTTTCTTTTACCTCCCAGGCTCCCCGCAAAGTGTCCGGATAAAATTCTATAGGGCTGACGGCGCCGGCGATGTCGTAATTTCTGATGAAAAATCTGTAAAAACCCGGTTGAAGGTCGGTAAACGTGAGGCTGGTCGTCAAGGAGTCGAGATGGTTCCAGGTGACCGTGTCGAGATCCGAGGGGCGCATTGAGGAATCACCCAGATACCATTGATAACCGGCCACTGTTTCGTCGCCGTCAGGGTCGCCCCCGGACCAAATGAAAGTGAAATAGCCGAACGACGCGAAATAGGCGGTATCATAGACGTTGGAGAAGGCGGCGGGAAAACGAACCCAAGGCGGCGAGTTGACGATTGGAAAGGTCATCTTCGCCGGCGTGGGGTCCAGGGCGGAATCGTTGTCCATGGCGCGGACATAAAAAGTGAAATAATCGAATTGCCGGCGTATCGGCACATAAAAAGTGTCCATCGTAAAAGGAGTGAACGTCCAAGCTCCCGGCGAATGCGTATCCTGCCAAGCCCATTGGTAGCCGATAACTTCACCGTCGGGGTCATCGCCATACCAGTAAAGCACTTTCGTCGAGGTGGTCGTATCGGGCATGGCGGTGGTATCGGGAACGCCGAGCGAATCGCCCAGGGCCAAAAACAGCTTGGTTTCCGGAGGTCGGTTGGGATATGGTTGTGATGGTTTATTTTCGCTGCAGCCGATAAACAGCGCAATCGGCAGCAACAGACTGCATAACCTACGCAATAATTCCCTCGCTTGCCGCATTAGGCAGCCGCCACCCCGAAGAATTTCGTGAACGAACTATCCCGGCTATGGATGCTCCGCCCGATCAGTCGGAGCGGGAAAATTCCTCGGCGGCTATTTCAAAAGCACCATCCTCTTGGTTTCCACGAACCCTTGCGCACTCATCTTGTAGAAATATATACCGCTGGCCAGCGGCCGGCCATCATTATCGTTGCCATCCCAGACGAACGTGTGTGCGCCTGCGGGAGCGTCGTCTCTATGGAAATCGAATACGACCCGCCCCATAATATCGTAGATTTTAATCGAAACATCGCTCGGCCGGGCCAAATGATAGCTTATGGTCGTCGATGGGTTGAACGGGTTAGGATAATTCTGGTGCAGCGTGGTGGCATCCGGCAGTAACGCATGATCATCGATGTCGGTCGAGTTGGTGAAATCGGCATACATCCGGGGCATCAACTGATAGCCGCCGCTGTAAGGTCGATCAAGATCGTATTGGCCGATGACGCCGACTATTTTCTGGGGTCCGACCGGTCGGTTCTGCCCGGGAATATTAGTGCTGCGGTCGATTCTCAAGGCGGCGCTGCCGGTGACATCGGTGATAGTCATGGTCGCCGATACCCCGAGCAAGGGCCAGGGATCGGGATCGTCCACTATGTTGGCGGGATCGACCATCGCCAAACGCCCCTCATTCGCCTCTCCCACGTTTTCCCCGAGCTGAGAACAGGTTACCCATAAAGTGTCGAAGGGACGATTATTGGCCAGTATCTGGATACGGCTGGCCCGGTTGGCCACGAGCTGGGTCTTGCCGTAGTATTGATCAATCGTGCCGGTCGCCCTCACCGAATCACCGATTGAGATATTAACCATGGGCGTTCCGAAAAACACCACGCTGATCCCCGCGGTGGCGTCTTGCATGTAGAAATCGGTGCGGGTGGTGGAGAAATTGTAGCTGGTGGCGATACCTGTCAGGGTTACCGCCGAATCCATCATGTCGGGCTCGAAATTGTTGTCGGAATCGATCTTTGACTGAGCGATCGTCATCTCGCGCGGCTGTTGGACCCGGAATTGGTAGAAGCTGATGGGCGCCTGATCGGGTGAGCGGCTGGTATCACCGCTTATATCTTGAGCCTTGATGTAGTAATCGACTCTATAATTGGCCGGCAGCGGCGGGAAACGGAAAGACCAGTAATTGTTGGATCCCCGATTCATCACCACGGTTTGCCAGCTCCCGAGATTGAATCGATAGCGCAGCCAGGCGTTGGTGACCGAGTCATTATCCACGATATTGGCGTAGATCGCCACGCTGTCGGCGTCGGTGGGGCCGGCATTTATCGGATTGGCCGGTGAATGATAGACGTTGCTGATAATCGGGGCTCCGGTCGGCAATTGCATGTCGCGCATATATCGCGGCTGAAGGTTGTAATTGCCGAAACGATGGTAGATGACCCCCTGAACGTAGGCGAACGTCATGCCGACAGTCGGCAGGAAGCTGATCGAGTCGGAAGCCTCGCGCACCATGAATTGATGACCGGTGGTGTCGTGGCAAATCCAGGTGCTGGTGTTCGAGTAAACGATCACCGAATCTACGGTGACTTCGTTCACGCGGCAATAAACGCCCTCGAATTGCTCGCCTAATGAGTCGGAATTGTTGGTGGAATCGAGCATGGCTGCGGTAGTCACCAAAGCCGGCGGTTCGGGATTGCCGAACGAATGAAACTGGAAAGTGCCGGGCAGAATATCCAATTCGGTCATGGTGCAGAAAGGCGGCCCGTTCCAGCCGTATTCGCTGATTCTCGCCGTGCATGAAATCGAATCGCCCGGAATCAGTGTGGGGAATCCGGTTGCCGAGGGGTTATAGGCCATTATCCCCGACCATGGACCACCGCCGGTGTTCTGCATATAAAAAGTTACGCCGGCCCCGGCATAATACAAGCCGGTGCCCGCCACCACTACACCGCTGACGCGCACGGTATCGCCGGCGTAGAATGAACTGTCGCGTCCGACAGGGACCTCTTGGATCTGTCGAATCGACATCAGAGGGTATTGGGCAAGGCCTACTGCCGCCATCGCCACGGCCCCCAGCAATGCGAAAGCCATAACCCTTTTCATGTTAAAAATCCTTTCATTTGATAATTATAAATTTTCCGCGTTGAATATCTCCCGAGACCTCGTCTTTTACGCTGTACAAATACATGCCGCTGGCCAATGCCTGATCGGATTCGGAAACTATATCCCAGCTGTGAAATCCGCCGGAAAACACTACGTCTTCCCCGGCATAATTTTGATACCAGGCGATATCTTCGCCGCCGTAATTAGCGGCGTCGTGGTCGATTCTATCGACAATCTCTCCGGCAAGCGTGTAGATCGTGATCGTGCATTTTTCCGGAAGATTGAAGAAATGCAACTTGCGCAGTCGTTCTTTCGGGCCGTCCGCGCCGCGGCCGTCCCACAGCGCCCATGCACGGTAAGGATTCGGGAAAACGCCCACTTTGGCTTTCGCAGAGGGGGTTGATCCCGGGATCACCCGGGTCGCGTTCAGCAGTGGACTCGATTCGAGGCTTTCGAGATTGTTGACCGGATCGCCGGTATCGAAAGCGGTGACCGCGAATGCATACTGCCAGCCGTCGAGCAAATTGTCGCAGACGAATTTATAATACATGGTGTCGCCGTCGATAACCACCGGTTCCGGCAATGCGATATATCCCATGCCGGTGTTATATCCGATCGAGTCGATTATATCGAACTCGCCGATCAGTTCGAGCAAATCCCGAAGGCCTTGTCCTTGGTTGTCCTGAGTGATTCTCGCTCGGTAAATTCGATAACCCTCGAAATCCACTCTCCCGAGCACTGGGTCGATCACACTCTCCGGGAAATTATTCCAATAAATATCCACTTCGTTGCTTGAGGCCGCCAGTTTCATGACCGGCGACGGCGGCGGAACCGGCAGGCGATAGCGGTCGATCACTCCGTTCGGCGGCTCGCCGTTCGGTCCAGGCAGATCTTCTCCGGGATCAAGGATGCCATTGCCGTTTTTATCCTCGCCGTCATAGGCGATCTTGGCCCAATGAGCGCTCTTGACGAGGTTTGTCTTGGCCGCCCAGGTATCTTGATTGACCGGGTCGGTGCCGTATTTGCGCCCGCAAACTATAGCGAAAACCACCTGCATGGTGGAATCTTTATGCAGCGTCGGAAAAGGTCCGGTCGATATCAACATCACCCAATTGTTCGGCGCCAAAACCCCCGGAGTCTGTCTCCATGTGGGGAAATCGTTCAAGCCGCTGGAGAGTCGGTTGTATCTCTCGAAATCATTGGCCGGAGCGGTGAATTCCTGTCCCTGACGGTTGTTCCATTTCCAGATATTGTATTTGACTATTCCGGAATCGGTGTAAAGATGTTGCTGGCCGTGGTCGTCTCTGAAAAAAGCAGGATCGCTTCCGAGAAAACGCAGCCCGGAATAACTCTCGGCGAATCCGTTGTCTCCATCGTAGTCGAATTTGTATCCCATGGCCAGGGTGTCCAGAAAATTGCAGGCGTCATCGTACCAATTCCAGCGGGCGTTCGGACCGCTGAACGGAGTGAGGTCGGTGTTCCCGATAGTCGGCTCATACCAGAATCCCGCCCAGATATTGTAAATCGAATCAGCGACGCTCCCGCTCGCATTGGTTATGTCGAAACGCAAAATAACGAAAGCGTCGGCGAAAGGCATGCTCCAGGCGTAGGTCTCTTGATGAACGATTATTTTGAAAGGTTCGTGGAGAATTATCGTGTCCCCCGTCTGCGGCACCGAACGGTTGGAGTCGGTATAGTCGCAGATGAAGTCCTGATGACTAATGGCGGTCGGATCATAGTAACGGGAATTAATCAGCGACGACTTTTCGACTATCCTCTTGATGTCGTTGGGTTCGTCCCTGTTGGTGAATTCATAACCTTCCAGAACGCCGCTGCCAGGGTAGCGATCGATGGCGCCGGTCGAAACTTTCCGCACGCCGTTCTGCTCGCCTCCGAACCACAAGCCGCCATACCACATATGCTCGACATTGGATCCATAGGGATATTCACAGGACGGCTGGTTTTCGGTGGAAAACCCCGTCCCGAAAATGCCGTAATTGGTGACGGTCAACGAAATGTTGCCGACCGTGGTGTAATGGGTGTTGTCATCGATAGCATACACGGAAACAAAGCTCCCGAAAAATCCGAAAGACAGCGCCAATACAGCCCCTAAACGACAGATATATCCCTTGCCCCAACCAGTCATATTATTTTTCCACCGAGAGTAAATTAAGGGATATTCACCAATAAGCAAGCGAATTTGTGATAGGAATTGATTAGCCTCGAGCGTTGTTCAGAATTTGATCAGGCCGCCCGAACGGCCGACGCCAAGACACGTTTATCCACGATAAAACAACCGGCGATTCCGGCGAAGTCGGAAATCATTCGTCAGGGGGTATCGCGAGCTATTCGGTTGTTATCTCAACAAAATCATTTTGCCCATCGAGGGAGCGATATCCCCGCAGAGCCGGTAAAAATAAATCCCCGACGGTCGATCGGCGGCGTTCCAGACGAACGTATGTTTTCCGGCGGCCGCCGTTCCGTCATACAGCACATCGATTTTACGGCCGGTTATGTCGAAGATCTCGAGCTTGATATCGGCGTCTTTTTCGAGTTGGAATGCGATCGATGTTCTCGAATTAAAGGGATTGGGATAATTTACAGGAACGGCGAATACATGGGGAATCTCGGCGGTTTCGCGGATATCCGTGGCCGATTCATTGGCGACCAGCGTGATCAACGTATCGGCCCCGCTTGACAGCGAGCCTTGCAGACCCGCCAGATAAAGCCTGACCGGACCGGTTCCCGCGGCCGGGGCGGTCCATAAGAATGTGCCGCTGGTGCGGTTGGGACTCGACCAATGGACTCCGTTGGTTTCGTTGGCATGGTTGTAGGTTGCGGTCCCGGTGCCGGGGCTTATGGTGCCGGCATTGATCGAGCCATCGCCTACCCTTACCGAGGCGTTAAATTGAGTTATCGCCGAGCCCGTTGTGCGGGAGACGGTTATCACGTATTGCTGCTCCGGGACATAGTTTTCCGGGAAGCCGCTTACGCTTATAGAGGGAGCGAAATCTCTAACATGATGGCAGGATATGCTGCAGGTGCCCCGCGATCCGGGGGCTCCTGAATAGCCGATGTAGCTGGGTCTTGCCGCCGCTGCCGCCGCCAGCGAAACCGATAAAACAGCGATTGTCGGTAATAAAATAGAATTTCTCATGATCGGACTCCAGGCAAAGTTCTTTTTTCAATGACCTCTGAACTTTTAAACAAAACCACTCTCGATTTTGTTCCCCAGATCGGAATCTGCTCGTGTCGATAACCTCAAACCGGATTTAACGGCTTGCCAAAATTCAGCGGAATGTTTATTATGGACGGAGCTGATCCCGGCTCGTCGATAGCACGGTGAGGTTTAATTTTGTCTTATGGATTCTTGCCGGGCAAAGGCATCGCGGCCGATATCGCCGCAGGACGGACGAGGGAGGTAATATATGAAAATACGCGAATTCATGGAGAGCAATTTCAAGCATTTCAACGCAGCCGTCGTGGTGGAAGCCGCCCAGGCCTGGGTGAAACTTCTGGAAGGCGGCGGTAAAATGTTTTTGGCTATGGCCGGGGCGATGTCGACTGGAGAACTGGGCATATCGCTTGCGGAGATGATTCGGCGCGACAAAATCCATGCTATTTGCACCACCGGCGCCAATCTCGAGGAGGACATTTTCAATCTGGTGGCTCATAACCATTACCGAAGGCTGCCCAATTATCGCAACCTTTCCGACGCCGAGGAAAAAGAGCTATACAACCAGGGCCTCAATCGGGTTACCGATACCTGTATCCCCGAAGAGGAAGCCTTGCGCAGGATCGAACACCACATGCTTTCGTTGTGGCAAAAGGCGGATAAGGAAGGCAAACGATATTTCCCCTACGAATATTTCTATCAGCTATTGCGAAGCGGCGTGTTGAAACAATACTACGAGATTCCCGCGGAGCACTGCTGGGTTTTGGCCGCCTGCGAAAAGAATATGCCGATCTGGACCCCGGGCTGGGAAGATTCCACCATGGGGAATATTTTCGTTTCGAATGTCATCAAGAAAAATATCGGCGATTTCAATATCGTCAAGAGCGGCCTCGACCAAATGGGGCTGTTAGTTGATTGGTATATCGAGAACGCCCAGGAAACCCCGGTCGGCTTTTTCCAAATAGGCGGCGGGATCGCCGGCGATTTCCCGATATGCGTGGTTCCGCTCATAAGTCAGGATTTACGCCGAGAGTGCCGGTTCTGGGGGTATTTCTGCCAAATATCCGACAGCACAACCTCCTATGGTTCTTACAGCGGAGCGGTTCCCAACGAGAAAATCACTTGGGGCAAGCTGGACAGCACCACGCCTCGATTTATTATTGAATCCGATGCCTCGATCGTGGCTCCGCTGATTTTTCATTTTGTGCTCGACAGTCGATAGTTAATTCAACGAAATTATAAATAATTTGATTTTCCCATTTCTTGCGGGCGTTTTTCGTGTATATCATTGGCCCGATAAGGTAAACTTTACAGATCCGGGGACTACCCGTTCAATCCGCCCAATCATGTATTGAATGGCTTCATGACCGCCTTATTCGGTCTTTATGATTATTATCAGGTCAGTCACGATGAAAGGTGCTCGATACTTATTCGGGGAGCCGCAACGACTTTAGAAAAATACAAAGTTCTCCGGCGACGGCCTGGGGGAATAAATTATTATGATCTCATGTTCGGGATGCAAATCCCCGGATATCATAATTTGCCCATAAAGCAATTTCGCTATCTCGCCAAGATCGTCCAAGATTCGACTTTTGCTTGGTTTGCCGATTCGCTTGCCAGTGACTATGCCGGTCAATAGCGCCGGCTGATCCTCCTCCTATATGTTTTAATTGGGGAACGGAAAGACCGATTCGTTGATCGATTCGATATTCTGTTACTCCCATTTCACTTATTCCCCGGTGGAATAACCACATTTAATAAAAGCGCGCGTCGCAGCCTTTTCCGGAAACCACGATTTGATCCCCGAAAGGGCGATTAAGCGTCAATTGTTCAAAGCGAAAATCCCGTTTATTACTTCGAGGAGTCGGAAGTTTTATTGGGACGGGTGGTTACCGAATTCGGTGTTTGGATGGTCGGTTCAGGTCGGCTGGGCCGTTTGTTTTACCAGATAGACGAAGCCGCTGATCTTTTCGAGAGTCAGCCTGTAGCAGTCGAACAGGAATTTCTCCAGCGGCGAAAAATCGGACAGGGTGGATTTCTCGATTGCTTTGAAATATTCCTCGCGGCGATCGAACGTGATGGTGTTGTAGGGCATCCCGGCGTAGAGCAGGATATAGTTGCCGACCGCGCGGGCTATCCGGCCGTTGCCGTCGTGAAAAGGATAGGTCCAGGTCAGGCGGTAGTGGGCATCGGCCGAGACATGCAGGATTTCAAAAAAGGTGGCTGGCGTCACCGGCCCGAGCAGTTTCATCAAGCCGTCCAGCCAAGCCAGATGCTGATACACCAGCTCGCCCACTTTCGATGGGTGCGGAGGGCGATGGCTCGATCCCCTTATGCGGACGTCGATATCGCGGAATTTGCCGGCGATATCCGGCCAACTTTGTTCGAAAAGCGTGCGGTGCCAAGACAATAGAAGCGAGACACTCAGTTCGGCTTTGTCGGCCGCGTCTTTTTCCATCGACCGCAACATCCGATCGTGTGCCTGAGCCTCGAGAAACGCTTTGCGATAGACCGGCGATATTATTCGTTTGCCGTGATCGTTGCCGTTATATAAGGCGGTGCGCAAAAAAATCGGGTCGATGTAGTTTGTCTCGATGGCGCTCGAGTTGCTGACTTTGTAAAAGCGAAGGGCTGAGCGTATCTCGTCGCTTATGCCCGGGATGGAATCAATAATTTCCTTAAGCTTGAAATATAGATCTTTAGTCTTTTGGCGGTCTTTTGGCTCCATCTGAAGATAAGATAATTGGATTTGGGGGCCGATAGCAATTTATTTTTTTGCCTGCCTTCCCTTTCCCGAAAAAATTCCCCTTACCGGCCCGTCTTCATTCAGCCGGCAGGGCCGCGGCGTCATAAATCTTGTCTTACAGGGGGATAATTCGTATATTGGCGCGAGTTATGGAAATCCAATACAGACCGTTCGACTTTCAACGCGAAAATTTCGCCGGTATAGTAGCTTTGTTCCAAGCAACCTACGGCGAAATCGACAGATTCGAAAAGCGATACCGCTGGCAGTATTTTGAGCACCCGCGGCGAGAGTCGAATCGGATACTCGTGGCCGAACATGACCGGCGTATTGCGGGCGCATCTTCCCATCTACCGTTCCCGATACTTATCGAAGGCAGGCGGCTCGAGGCATATTACGCTTCGGATTCCATGGTTCATCCCGATTATCGTCGACGCGGCATTATGGAAACACTCACCCGACTGAATGCCGAATCGCTTCCTATAATTTATGCCAAGGGGACCAACCCGGGGATGTATCGATTGCGGTTGAAATTCGGGTTCAGGGATGTCATTCCCAATAATTATATGTTTTGCATGCTCGCCCCGATCGCCTGGTTGGCGGCCAAAGCGAAAATTTACCGCGGAAAGCCTGCCTTTATCGACGGTTTGACGGTAAAAGGTCAGGAAGTCCGGCCGATAGACCGATTCGATGATGAATTCGATCGTTTTTGGGCGGAAATTTCACCGAAATATCCGGGCATCTCTATAAGGGACAAGTCATACATGAATTGGCGTTATTTGAGCCACCCTTTCAAAAAATATCAACCGGCTTTCATATTCGAGCAGGGACGTCCGGTCTCGCTTTTCGTAGCCCGCGGAGAGGGTTACAGCGCCTACGTGGTGGATATCCTATGGGATTACCAAAACCCGAAAGAGCCCTCAAAGACGCTGAAAGTCATGAAAAGATATCTCAAAAAATCGGGATTCAACAAAATATACATGTGGGCGACCCTGAAGCCCCTAAGGCAAGCGATGAAACAAAACGGGTTTATCGAGTTGAGGGATACGCCGAAATTCACCGTATTCGGTCCTCCCGGCCAAATCGACCGCCTGGCCGACGGCGGGAATATTCATTTCGTCGACGGCGATTGCGATAGCGAATATCTGTAATCCGGTTTTTTCGGATACATCATTCTATTACCGCCGCTTACCCACTGGGATATGATAGAAGATATATTTGTGGAACCGGGTGGTTTTTATGTCGGCGTTCGCATTAGCGGCGCTGGGACTCGGACCCCGGACACGAGGACTTAGCCTTCACGCCGCTCAGCGAATTGCGCTGCTATCCGCTTACTTCATTCAGGCATCGATGTCTTTATATTCTGCCTCCATATCGGCGGCAACGGAGTCGGGAAGAAGTGACAACAAGCCAAAGCCGCACTACCCTTAAAGTATGCCACCAATCGAGTGATGTCGGATCCCCTGAACTCGCAGTTGCCATTCACATCGCCGGCGACATACAGATAAGCGCCTGTGGAATCCATATAGCAGCTATCCGGTGGCGGACCCCCAATGCCCTTGAAATAGCGCACTCCATAGGTCACATCGCCGCCGATACGATTTCCGTCGCCGTTGATATCGCCGATTACATACACGCAGGGCGAACCGGCCGTAACTCCAACCCAGAATCCGGCCTCTATTAGGTAGTTGCTCGAGGACACCTGCCCGACTACCGGTTGCCCGATGGTGGCGTCGATTTGATAGCTTCCCGATGCGGCATGCCCGCCGCCGGAGCCGATCACATGCCAATCGATCCGATAAGTCTGGGATAAACATATCGAGGTCAATGCCGCCCAAACACATATGGTTCTGCCGCACATGGTTACCTCGCATTTTTCTGAGTTTTAAGTTCGGCGATTTCTTTTTCGAGCATTTCGATCCTTTTCAATAATTCTTGCACTCCCGCCAATGCCACTCCGGCGACATCGCCCGCCGACAAATACATGTCATCGCGCTTGCCATCGGATTCCCTGATGACGCCGGTGTCGAACGCCTGCACGAATTCCTCGGCCACCGGACCGACATGTTTCTCGGTGCTCCCCTTGAAATTATAGGTGGTTACCGATAAAGTCGAGATTTTACGGAGCAAATCGTTGCCGTCGAACGGGGTGAAGTTTTCTTTGAAAGTGCGCGACGAACCGTTGGTCCAGACGCCGCCGCCCGAAAGATAGGCGCCGTTGCCGTTTCCGTTATAAGTGCCTACATGGACGGGGTAATTTATTCCGCCGCTGCGGTCGTCACGGTTGACCCCGAGGGCACCGGAAAAGATGGTCGGAGAAAAAAAGGCCACCCGGAGGGGTGTGTTGAGATAAACCGTATGGCCGAAGGCCATAGAATAGTCGGCTAGACTTGTCAAGGTATCATTAACTCCGCCGACAACGGCCGAAAAAGCTCCGCCCACGACATTATTATCACCGCCGCCTATCGCCGAATAGTCGCCGCTGGCAGTGTTGAAAGCCCCGCCGCCAATCGCAGAACCGTATCCGCTGGCAATGTTTGATTCCCCGCCGCCGATCACCGAAAAATATCCGCTGGAGGTATTAAAACTACCACCACAAATAGCAGCTCCCCAAATGTTCGCTGTGTTATTCCATCCGCCGCCTATCGCTGAATAATATCCGCTGGCAGTGTTGGAATAACCTCCGCTAATTGCCGCATATTTGGCGATGGCCGAATTATCGTACCCCCCGCCGACAAAAGCTGCCGTATCGGAGGAAGCATCGCCAGCCAAATTGGAGTAGCCGCTGAACACGCCTCCATAGATCGCAATCACGGTATCTTGGTAGCCGCCGCCTATCGCCGAATAATATCCGCCGGCAGTGTTTTCCCGGCCGCCGGTAATCGACGAATAATATCCGCTGGCGGTGTTGGAATAACCGCCGCCAATCACCGCATAAGGCAAGCTGGTAGTGTTAGAATAACCTCCGCCGATGGTCGAAGCTGATGAGCCGGCATTATTGAAATATCCGCCGATGATCGCCGAATAAGGCAAGCCCGCGTTGTTGGATAATCCACCGCCAATAGTAGAATAATTTCCATTGGCAGTGTTGGCATAACCTCCGCCTACAACACAATACTTGTAATTTTGCCCGCTCAGCCCGGTCGTGCAGGCAACCCCCAGATTGATATGAGTCGAGTCGGCGTTGCCATATAGCACATTTCCGCTTCGAGCCAACCCCCATCTTCCGCCGCTTGTAAGCGTCGTATCGGCGGTATCGGTGATGCGGAATACCCAATCATTGTCGCCTCCCGAACCGACCGAATCGTTCTGTGCGGTCCAAGCCGTGCCGTTCCATTTCATAACCTGACCGATCGCCGCCCCGTTTTGACCGATGTCGATAAACTGAATCGTGCCGTTCTGGATATCTGCGGATGTGATTACGTGCGTGTGTCCGACCACGGCGAAGGCGCCTGCGTGCTGACCATCGAGTCTATCCGCATTCAGCGCATAATTGGCGGTATCGGATGCGGCTGAATACGGTGCCATGGTCAGCTTCTGCCGCGACATCTCAACATCGCCAGCCACCTGAATGGAAATATAATAAGTGGTATCAAAAGGAAGAGATATCGGTCCCAACAGGGCGGAGAACAGGCCGGCAGCCGTGGTTATCGGGATGCTCGGGCTTGTCCATAACGCGGCACCGCCTGCTGCTTGTTTGTAAATCCTGAATGTAAGGTCATAGGTGTCATCGGGCACCGGCGTGCCCGTGCTGGTCTTAAGTATCCCTTGATAGGTGATAGTGCGTTCAATGACCGAGGTGATGGAGACGCTGTCGTTATTAGTTTCGGCTCCCTCGATATTTATTCTCGGTTCAGCCGCCCGGATCGGCGTGAAAAATAATAATAAAGAAATCACGCCCGTGCCGAGCCTTACTTGTAAACTCATGGTACCTCCTGGAATTAGTTTATATTTGGCTGATATTTAAATCGGTCCGAATAGGATTGGGAGCTTCCGGCCGTATGTGAAATCGTATCAATAATAATTTAACCGACAAGGGTATTTTGTCAAGAACAATAATGGACAATATAATCTCTTAAAGTAAACCGAAATCCGTTTCAAGCATATCTTTGATGATCGCGACCGATTATTTTCGGGCATGCATTGCGTGAAAGGAGATTATAAAATTGATCTTACGCTCAATCCCAAACGATGGAGTCCAGCTGTTTCAATCTAAGCGATAATAGCTTCCCAGACCGCTGATCCTTTATTCATTGTGCCGTGAAATTATGCGGAATTTGGGAATATTCCGGTAGATGGCGTGACGAAAAAATTAGCGGCGCAGGGACTCGAACCCCGGACACGAGGATTATGATTCCTCTGCTCTGACCAGCTGAGCTACGCCGCCGTCTTCGACTAATTTAGACCGCCTCGTTGCGATGTCAAGGACAACTTTGGCGCATGCGCGCGAAGATCTTTTTTAATTTTCGGGGCAGCTCGATTTTTGTTTATTATATTTGTTTGCATGATCGCGCCCTATCTGAAAAATCTTAACGAGCCGCAGCGTCAGGCGGTTTTACATATCGATGGGCCGCTTTTGGTGCTGGCGGGGGCGGGATCCGGAAAGACGAGGGTGATCACCCATAGGATCGTTCATCTGATTGCAACCGGCGCGGCGCGCCCCGACCAAGTGCTGGGTGTAACTTTCACCAACAAGGCGGCCGGTGAGATGAAAGAGCGAGTGATCGCTTTGTTGGGGAGTCGCGGCCGGCTGGTTTGGCTTTCCACTTTTCACTCGTTTTGCGCGAAGATTCTGCGGCTGCACCATGACAGAGCCGGTTACAAGCGGGATTTCACCATTTACGACGAAGCCGACAGTTTGGCATTGCTAAAGCGGGTGATAAAATCACTCGGTATTCCCGAGGGACAACCCTCCCCCGGCGCGGCTCAATCCCGTATAGGCAGGGCCAAAGACAATCTGATCTCCCCGTCCGAATATGCGGCGGCCGCGGTCGATTATGTCGATAAGAACACAGCCGCGATTTACGAGGAGTATCAAAAACAACTGGTAAGGAATAACGCGTTCGATTTTGATGATCTTATAGGGGTTACGGTGGCGCTGTTGGAACGGGACCAAGAGCTGGCTGACCATTACCGCCGTAAGTTCACTCGCCTGCTTGTCGATGAGTATCAGGACACCAACCACGCGCAGTATCGCCTGATCAAGGTTTTGGCTGGAGAAAAGCGAAATCTTTGTGTGGTCGGCGATGACGATCAGGCGATCTACGGCTGGCGCGGCGCCGATATCCGCAACATTTTGGATTTCGAGCATGATTTTCCGGGTTGCCGCATCATCACTCTCGAGGAAAATTACCGTTCGACCAAAGTGGTGCTCGAGGCGGCGTTCGGAGTGGCAAGCAAAATCGGCGATAGAAAACCGAAGCATCTGTTCACGCGGCGTCGCGGCGGCGAAAAGATCGGCCTTCTACTATGCGGCGATGAGCGTGATGAAGCGGCGGCGATCGTCGAAAAAATCAGGCTCGGTTTGCGGCGCGGCAAAAAAGCGGGCGATTTCGCCGTGCTGTATCGCACCAACGCTCAATCGCGGGCGATCGAAGACGCCCTGCGCGATTCCGGTATCCCCTACAATATCGTCGGCGGGATCCGATTCTACGAACGCAAAGAGGTCAAAGATATACTGGCCTACCTAAGGGTGGTCGTCAATCCGAGCGATGAGGAATCGCTTCGCCGGATATTGAATGTTCCCAAACGAAATCTCGGCGAGGCGGCTCTGACCAAATTATCGCTGGAGTCGCAAAAGTCGGGACGACCGATCTTCGAAATCATCGGCGATCCCGAAAGCGCCGGTTTCGGCGGCAAACAAAAAATCGAACTGCGAAAACTACACTCGATTATCACCGAAACCGCATCCTCCGGCTTACCGCCCGCTCAAACTGCCGCCGAGCTTATCCAGAAGATCGGCTATATCGAGATGCTCAAAGCCGAGGATACCCCCGAGGCCGACGCGAGAATCGACAATGTCAACGAATTGATAAACGCCATCGACGCCTATATCGAGATGGTCGAGGAAGATCCGTCGCTGGGCGAGCCGACTTTATCGGGGTTTCTGGAAAACGTGGCGCTGATCACCGATATAGACAGATGGGACGACAAAGGCGATATGGTCAGCTTGATGACGCTCCATTCGGCCAAGGGTCTCGAATTCGACACGGTTTTCATAAGCGGTTTCGAGGACGGTCTGTTGCCGCTGCTTAGGGAATCCACCGGCGAAAAAGATCTGGATGAGGAAAGACGGCTTTGCTATGTGGGAATTACCCGGGCGAAAAGCCGGCTTTACATTTCGTTGACCGGGTATCGCCGCCGTTTTCGCAACCATGAGGCGGCCTACCCCTCCCGATTTTTATTCGATATTCCACGAGAATTGATCGAGGATGAGCGCTATAACTACCATTACGATATTGTCAGTCCTATGCTTGGCTTAGAGGAAAACTACACGGCCGCCCGGGCCGAGGAGCCATCGAACTTCAGACTTAAGGTATCCGATTCGATCGCCGAACCGTTCAAGCCGGGCGCGACCGTGTCGCATCGAGAGTTCGGAATCGGAAAAATCATCGCCCGCGAGGGAAGCGGGCCGGAGACGATCGTTACGGTAAGATTCGGGGCGGGCACGAAAAAGGTGATGCTCAAATACGCCAATCTCGAGATAGTCAATTGACCGCGGTGAAAGTTGCCCGATGGAAATCCGTTATAATCATCGTAGAAGCGTCAATTTTGCCGTGAAAGTATTCGTTCCCGATCGCAATCGGCAAAAGTAAATTCCGCTTGCCACAGGCGAACCCGCCATATCGCACCCGTTCCAGATCACGATTCCTGTTGGATCGGTGGATTCGGCCTTAGGGCGATCGACGAGAACACCGCTGATATCGAATATCTCGATCTGCACCGAGGTTCCTACCGGCAGATTATGGCGGAAGCAGACGCTGCTGTTAAAAGGGTTCGGGTATGCGATCAGCGATATCTGCGACGGTGTTGACGGATTCCGGTCATCGACACGAAGGCCGAAATCGTTCAGATAAACACCATCGCCGGTCCCCGCAATCAAGTAGCCGTTGGGGGCTTGGCGCAGGCTGTAAACATTCAGATTCCCGAGGCTGTCCGACAGCGAGCCGAACGTTGCACCTGCGTCGGTCGAAAGCAGGACGCCGCCCCCCGAACGGGAACCGACGAACAGGCGCCCGGTCTGATAACGGTCGCATTCGAGGGCTATATAATTTGAATCGGGCAGGGGCGTATATTGCCACGACGTTCCCGCATTGGTGGATCGGGCGAGATACCTTTTGCACGAAACGTACAATGTCTCGGGTTTTATCCGATCCTGCATCAGCCGATACGGCGCATAGGCGGGAAGCGAAAAGAGTCCCCCCAGCGAATTCCATTGATTGCCGAAATTGGATGTAGCGGCAACGAAATTATTACCGACGGCATAGGCGCATAGTTGATCGCTTCTATCGCCCTCCACGTCAAGCAAATTGGTTCCCGGAAGTCCGTTGTTGCCCGGTGCGAATGAAGCCCCGCCGTCGGTGGTCGTCAGCATGCCATCTTCGAGGCAAACATAAAAAAATCCGGCATTGACGGGATCGAAAGCCAGCCGTCTGGGTCCAGCCAGTAAACCGACCAGGCTCCAGCCGAATCCATCGGTGGTCGATAGATAAAGACCATCGGAAAAAGAGCCGCTTCCCCATATCATATAGGTGGTATCGGGTCTGAGGGGATCGTATCCTATGAAAGATGCCTGTACCGCCGGCGATGTAGATAGACTCCACGACTGGCCGAGATTGGTGGTGACGTAAACGCCCGAGTCCGTCCCCGCGATTATATGCGCGGAATTGGTGGGATGAATTTCGAGAGCGATGATTTGTTTTCCGGCCAACCCGAGAAAGCGCCAAGCAGCGGTGGCGGGCGCATGAAAATGCAGGGCGATCGCCGCCGCCAATAACAATCGAGGTATTCTCATTTCCTGCAATATAAGATAGCGGTTCCGCCATTTCAAATTGAATGTGAGTTCGTCAAGTGATTGCTGCAAGTCGAGCGTAATGTTCATTCAAGAAAAATGAAACGGACGCGCCCCATAATCACAGGAACGCGTCCGATAAGCGAAAACTATCGATTATTTGACCAGAAGCATTTTCAGGGTCTGGGATTCATAGTCGGTGTTTATTTTGCATAGATAGACGCCGGAAGCGAAATCGGCTCCGTCCCAGGTGAGCAGGTGCATTCCCGCCGATTGCCGCCCTTGATCGTAGCTCGCCACCTTTCTGCCCATTACATCGTAGATAGCGATCGTGACTCTTGCCGGCTCGGGTAGATTGTAGCGGATCACCGTCGAGGAGTTGAACGGGTTGGGATAATTTTCGGCGATCAGGAATTTACCCGGCATCTGCGGTGAGTCGGCGATATCGGTGGCGCTGTGCCTGTCGAACATGGCGGCCCTAATAGCAGGCGACGTATTGGTGATATAAACTACGCCATGCGTGTATCCGCCCAAAAACTCGATTGCGCCAGGATACCAGTGCGGTTCATAATCGGTATATTGCACCGGTGTGCTCCAGGAGCCGTAGTAATTCCGCCTGGTGTAGCGTCCTTGGCGGACGGGGGTGTAATGACGGAAAACGGCTGCGATCCCACCACCGTCGCGGGCTGAAGTCAGGGGCGTTTCTGCGGTAACCGTAGTGTCACCGATCCAGGAATAATAAAATAGGTCCCCGCCGTTGTAGGTGATTATATATCTGCATCGCCAATTGGTTGAATAATATTCATAGAAACAGATAACCGTGTCCTGCCAGGCGCTGATTGATGTGTTATTGGAACCGGAGTGGGCCGTGGTTTGGTGCACCACTTCCCAGTTTGCGCTCTTCGCCGCAATATTGAGCATGTCGCCGGTATCGTAATAGGAGACCCAGAGAAACCTCGAGCTGAAATTTTCGTTGCAGCAAGCATCCAGGCCGCGTTCAGCGTTGGTGATCGATGTTGCAATTTGCGACCAGGTTTCGAAACTGGATGTCGTAGTAGCGTAATAATAGCGTAATTCGCCGGAGCGGGTAATGGCCAAATAGTACAAAACATTATCAAAATAGTCCTGGTTCGAGGCCAATTCAACCTCGCGTATCGTGTCCGGCGATGCGGTCGAAAAAACGGTAATAAATTGGCTGCCGCTGAAATTCTGAGATTGCCCGTTGGTTGTGGAAAATTTCCGTAAACGGGCATCAAAAGGGCTTAAGTGGGAAAAGTAACCTACAAAGCAGTAGTTTGTTACAACTGATATTCCAATATCCGGAATCAATAGGCTTGACGTCCAATAGTATGTTTCCGCCCAGGTATTGCCGTTGTTCGTGGAAAAATTCACAGACCAGGCATAGCTGGTTCCAATCTGATATAACAATACGGCGAATAAGTTGCCGCTGGCCCGGTGGATATCCAAATGAGCCTGGGTTATACTGTCGCGAGTGCCGATTCTAATATCAGTTCCCCAGTTCGGCATATCGGTCGTTTCGATAGGATGCCGCCAGGAAATACCCAACGCCACCAGCCGGAAATCAACAGCCCGGCCCAGCTCATCGAACAAGCGCAGCGCCTCAGCGTAACGCCCTTCGTTATTCCAGAGATTCTCGATCCTTGCAGCCAGCCCGCTGACCCGATTGAGCGCGTCCCCGAAAAGCTCGATTTCTATCAACGCGTTCTGCCGTTCGGCATAAGACATGTTTTTAAGCGATAGCCATACCGGCGATGTTTCTTTTGGGCTGTCGGCAGTAGTGAAATCGCGGCGATCGACCGATGAGACAGCCGGCCCGGAGTTGTCCGCCGGTTGTTCCGTCGCAGCCACAAGCGCACTCGCAATTAATACTATTACAACCGCAGTGAAAATTCGCATACGGTCTCTCCTTCCTCATTACCAAAATCATTTTCGAATCAAGTATAGTCCATTTACCAGAAAATCAATCAGCCGTTATCGATTGGAATTCACACCTCCCTCAATCATAATATACTTTTTTTGTAAGGCCACTTATCGCAATACTCCTAAGAAAATTCAAATTCCGACGCCATTGCTTCAAAATCGATCTTGAATGCATTATTAGGTAAACATATCCCGTTCGTCAAATAAATATAGAGCAAAATGCCCAAGAAACAAGGGAAATTCCATTGAAACGAGCTCACCATAAAATCAAATTCAATTCCTGATTCCTAAAAAAGATATGATGATCGATAGGGAATGTTTTCGGGCCGGTTTCAGGCCGATCTCGAAACAAGGACAGGTCACCGACGATTGATAAACCCGCTCGAAACCCGATTCCGACAAGCTGACCGTTTCGATCGGCATGCGCCAAAGCCGGGCCGGTTCGGATAGTTCTATAGATATATTCAAGTCGTGATAACGATCGACCAAACCGAATCGGCTCACATTGTCGGTTGTCCCACGGCTGTTCAGGCGGACGTCGTTTAAGTCCGCGCCGTCGATATAATAAAATCTGTCGGCGGCGTCTCCTGCCAGAAGCGACCAGTTCAATTCGACCCCGAACAAGCACACGATTTCCTTTTCTCCGAGATTCTGCAATGTATAGTTCGCCTCGATTTTTCCGTTTTCCAGCGCCAAGCTTATCTTTTTTTTCAGCTCGATAGTTACAGCGGATTCGCCTTTGTTGACTTGCCCGGTTCGTGTCAGTAGCAGGGTCAATTTCGATGCCGTTTTCGAGCCCTCGAAAGCGTAAGGTTCTTCCACAAAATCGCCGAGCTCGCCAATGGTTCCATCGACAAATTCCTCGAACTTCGAATCGAGCCGGAAGAAATGGTCGATAAAGGAAAGGCGGCGGTATTTATCGTAAACGAGGTATTTTTCCAGCCCGCTTTCCTTGACCTCCACCCGGTCGTGTATGGTTTTTCCCGCCGCTGACCCGGCGTCTTGAGCCTGTTCCAGCTTGTAGTGATATCCTTCTTGTCGCCTGGTCATCGTATCGAGCAAATTGAACGATCTATCCTTAAGATCGAGTTCGAACATGGCGCCTCCGAGGCGGGGTGTGAAATAAGCGTTCGTCAACGCCGTTTCGAGCAATATCTCCGGATAGCCGTCGCCGTCGAAATCGGTCGTTTCGATTCTGCCGGTTCGCATAGTCGGCTCGAGCCTGTCGCATATGGATTCGGCCTCGATTAATCTCTTGTAGGTGGCATAGCGAAGGTGGTTAAGATACAGGCCGCCGAAGACGCCGTGCCAGTATGGACAATTGCATTGAGCTTGAAACAGAAGGTCCTGGGCGTTTGCCAACATTTTCCGGTCCTTGGCGCCTGCCTTCTTTTCGAGCGAATCGATTTTGGCGGCTGTGCGGTACATTTTCTTGTGCATATTGTTGGCTTCGGGATATTTCGTCATGAAATTGCGCCAGATTCCCCCGCGCACCAGATAGCCGAGCTTGTCGAAAAGATCGGCGTCTTTGAGAATCTTTTCGAGCTCCTCGTAGTGCCGGAACCCCTCAGCCGGCAGTGCCCATTGACCCATTTCGGCATAGGAAGCGGTCGGCAGATAGACTCTTCCCACCGGTTCCGTCAGATCCAAAGCCTGCCCGAACGATATCGGTTTCAACCAGTCGCCGTTGCGGCAGATCGCCTCGAAAAATCGTTCGAGCCAGTTTTCCTCGTAACACAAGCGATAGGTATCCGGCCAGATCCCGAATTTCTCGCCGTCGTCGGCATAGATGGCCAGGCTTCCGGGATATTCATCCGCCTGCCGTTTCAGATATTCGATTATATCATCGACCCGACCGAACGGAATCAGGTAACGCAGCTTTTTCGATATCGGGAACAAGCACAAAAGTCGCCCCTGATCCTCGGTTATAAAATAGCCGTTCAGCTGGTCGGGGCGCAGGCCGGCCCAGCGGAAGTGGGTGTCATCGAGTATCGAATACTCCAATCCGCAATCGGCGATTATCGAAGCAAGCTGCGGCTCCCAGACCCGCTCGGCGATCCACATGCCGCGCGGCCCGAGCCTGAAGTGCGCATGCAAATAATCGGACAGTTTCTTGATTTGTGCTTTCTTGTGATCGTCGCGTATGGCCGGCAGGATCGGCTCGTAGAAACCGCCGCCGAGAAGCTCGAGTTGTCCCCGGGCTATCAGTTTTTTGGTCAGCTCGTGGTATTCATTTCCTATCGTTTCGAAATATCGCCAGAGTATTCCGGTGTTGTGCAGCGTGATTTTTATATCGGGAGAATTTTCCAACAGTTTCAAGAACGGCCGATAGCAACGGCTATAGGCCGTTTCCATGACGGAATCGAAATTCCCCACCGGTTGATGATTGTGTATTCCCAGGCAAAGATGAATCATCAGAATATGCTTATGCTTATATATTTTTTGGGGTGAGCCTTGAAATCGGTCACCAGCGAATCGAGATTCGTCAGCGTCCGGCGCAGATCGTAATAGAGTGAATCGTCGGCGAGCGTTTTGCCGAGCGTTCCCCGGCCCTCATCCATGGCGGTGATGATCGCTTGCAGCTTTCCGGAAATCGTGTCGAGATTGGCCAGGGTGTTGTTGGCCTTTACCGAGGCCTCCGCCAGATTGTCGAGCGTCGTCTGCATGGAGGTCGAGTTGGAATCGATGAAGCCGCGCAACTTGCCGGCAAAATGGCCGAAATCAGCGAGAGCCTTGTTGAGGCCGTCCTGATTGGCGACGGCCATCTCCTCGATTCTTGCCGATACCCGATCCAGCCTATCGATTATATCTTTGAGTTGCTGGCCCTTGCCCGGCTTGCCGAAAATCCCTTCAATGTCGAAAATGAGCCTTCGCAATTCGTCGATCGCCAGCCCCATCATACCCATTACCTCCGGAATACCGGTGTCGTAGCGGCCGTAACCGGGGACTTTCAGGTCGCGTTCGGCTTTTGCCTCACCGGGCCAGACGGCGATAAAGCGCTCCCCCATCAATCCCACGTTCATCACCAGAAACCGAGCGTCTTCTTTCAGTTTGACGTCGGATTCCAGCGAGAATTTGACGGCCACGTTGTTACCGCTGATCGCGATTTCCTTGACCTCGCCTTTCTGAACCCCGAGCACTCTCACCGGATCGCCTACGTCAAGCGAGCCGATTTCCGGGAAAAGGCAGGTATATTCATAATGTTCGACATTGAATTTGTATTCTTTCACCCAGATTATGCTGTAAATCAGGATTACTATGGCGAGAATCACCACCGTGCCGACTTTTATTTCGATCGATACATCACGCATTGAGTCATTTCCTCGTTTTCCGATTTCCGTTGTCTTACATATACATAATTCGGCTGATTGTCAGGAAAGTTGCCTTTTAGGCGGCGTTAAATCATGGGGAAGCCGCCGGCTACTCCAGGTCGGACTGCAGATATTGATTGGTGAGTTTACGTCTGGTAATCTCCTCGGAGAGGCGCTGGACGAATTTTTCGGCGGAATTTTCGCCGTAAACTTTCAGCATGTGGTTCATGCTGATGACCTCCGAGATTACCGTGATATTCTTTCCGGGCGACAGGGGGATAGTGACGACCGGAATCTCGACCCCCAGAATCGTGGTGAAATTCTCCTCGATCCCGAGGCGGTCGTACTCCACGCGGTTGTCCCACAATTCGAGCCTGACCTCGACCTCGATTCTTTTCTGCATTCGGATCGAGCGGATACCGAAGAGCTTTTCGATATTGACGATTCCCAGACCGCGGATTTCCATGTGATGGCCGAGCCTTTCGTCGGCATGTCCTATTATGACGTCGGGCGCTTTTTTGATAATGGTGACCACGTCATCGGCCACCAGCCGGTGTCCCCGTTCCACCAGATCGAGGGCGCATTCCGATTTCCCTACTCCGGACTTGCCGGTGTAAAGCAGGCCGACACCATAAACATCAACCAGCGACCCATGAATCGTAGTGCGAGGGGCGAACAGGTTGTCGAGATAGTTGCTGAGCCTGATGATGAATTCGGTGGTGGTCAAATTCGTTTGCAGCACGGGCACTTGTTTGTTCATGGCCAGTTCCAGCAGCAATGCCGGAGGCTTTTGGGCTTTAGTGATGATTATCAGGGGGATATCGAATGAAAAAAACCGTTCGAGGGTTTGTTTCAGCTCGCTTGCGGTCAGACTTTCCAGATACGAAATTTCGGTTTTGCCGAAAACCTGCGTCCGCCAATACGAAAATCTTTCGAGGTAGCCGGCCAGGGCCAGCCCGGGACGTTGAATTTGATTGTTCGATATTACCCGTTGCAGGCAAGCGCCGCCGTTAAGGGCATAAAGCTCCAGAAACCGACTCTTCTCTTTCAGCAACTGTTCGACACTTACGCCGTTCATATATTATTATAACTCGGATTCGTCTTCGTCGACCCCGACCGTTTTCACCGGTCTTGATTTCGGCGGTTCCCGCCGGGCGCCCTTCTTGTCTTTGAGTTTCGCCTTGTATTTTTTTATCTGCGTTTCCATTTTCGATACGACCTGCTCGATAGCGATATACATGTCGTAGGTCTTGGCTTTGCTGGTGAGGACCGTTCCGTAAACCTTGACCGACAGGTCGGCTATTTGGCGGTTTTTCTCGATCGACATCGTCAGATGGGCTTCGATAATGTGGTCGAAATATTTTTCCAATCTGTTTATTTCATCGATGGCGTATTTGTTGAGATTTTCGGTAAGCTCGAAATGCCTTGCGGTAACCGTTACTTTCATTGCAACTCCTTTCCTAAAAGGCTTGCGATATGCCCCCATGACAACCGGCATATGCGGTTACGATAATACACGATCCGGCTGACCGATTTTCCACTTGTGTTTTCGTTCATTTTTCGATTTCGAAGCTTGGAGCTGTCGCGCTCGATATCCCCCGCATGCCCGATAGTAGGCCTTGATTTGGCAAATGATTCGCAGACTGATCGGCTTGGTACGAACCTGTTCTTTTGAAACCGATGATCGGGTTTCTCCGCTATCATTGTTATAAGATTATATGCCTAAGAAAAGATTGCGGCAAGACAATTTTGGGGAAACGGTGCAAAAGCAGCCGTGCGGCTTGTCCACGCGGCCGTGAATTCCGCAGGTTTTGGCGGAAGCGGTTAACGGGAATCAGATGACTCCTACCCCCGAGGGATCTCCTTGCGGTAGCGGGCGGCCTTTATCCCCAGTTCTTCGCGGTATTTGGTCACCGTGCGTCGGGCAAGCATAATTCCCTGTTTGGCGAGCAGGCGGGCGATTTCCTGATCCGAATAGGGAGTGGCGGGATTTTCCCCCTTGATTATTTCCTCGATTTTCCCTTTTACCACCCGCTTGGGAAGATCCTCGCCGCTCTGGGTGGCCACACCGGTGTTGAAAAAATACTTGATTTCATACATCCCGAGCGGCGTTTGCACATATTTGCCGTTGGCGACCCGCGAGATCGTGGCCACGTTCATCCCGACCTTATCGGCAATCTGTTCCATGGTAAGCGGCTTTAGATGAGATTCTCCGTGCTCGAAAAACTCTTTTTGCTCTTCAACTATCGCCGTCATGACATTTACCATGGTGGTGCGGCGCTGGTTGATAGCGTTGATCAGCCAACGCGCCTGCTCGAGTTTTTCCTTGATATATTGTTTGGTCGATTCGCTTGAGTTGGAGCCGCGGCGTATCAAGTTTTTATAAGATTGGTTGATCCGCAGCTGGGGCAAATTTTTATCGTTATGGTAGATTACGAATTCGTCTCCGATTTTTTCGATTATCAGGTCGGGAACGATAGGCACGGCGGGCCGCGAAAATCTTCCTGCGGCCGGATACGGCGACAAGCTGCGGATCACTTTTACGGCCTGGTCGACTTTTTCGGGATGGGTGTCGAGCATACGCGCCAATTGAGTTATGCTTTTGTTTTCGAGATCTTTAAGGTGCTTATCAACGATAATCCAAGTCAGCGAACCGTTGTATCCTTGTTCCTCCAGCTGGGCCAAAAGGCACTCGCGAAGATCGCGCGAGCCCACGCCGGTGGGATCGAACGTCTTGATCACCGCCAGAACTTCAGCGATCTCCTTCGCCTCGACTTTAAGCTCGGTCGCCATCTCCTCGACCGACACGGTAAGGAATCCCGCCTCGTCGATATTGCCGATTATGTAGGAGCCGATCTCTTTTTGCTTATCCGAAAGACGGGTGAAACCGAGCTGTTCCATAAGATAATCGAACAGGGTCTTTTCCGCCACCGAGACCGCCTCGGGCAGATCTTCGTCGGAAACGACCGAATAATCCCTGTAACCGCCGTCTTTCAGGTATTCATGGTCTTCGCCAAGGAATTCCTGCCAATCAATCCGTTCTATAGTCTGTTCTGTGGTCCGCGCCGGCTCTTCCGGCGGCGCAACGATATCCTCGGCCGAATCTTGTTGCTCGACCTCTTCGAGCAAAGGGTTATCCGACAACCTCTGTCGGACTATCATCTCGAGGTTCAGGATCGGCTCCATGAGCAGCTTGAGCGATTGAATCAATCCGGGCTGAATTACCAGGTCGGGACGTTGGCTTAACGAGGGTGTAAGTTTCAGTTCTACCATAACATGTAAATTTTCAACAGGTTATCTTCTCTCATATTATCGGCAGCCGTCAGGGGCGGCTTTATTTATAATTGCCCACGGCTTCAGACGACAGCTTTAATATATCATAAAAACCGTATTTTCAAAGCAAAAATTGAACCACTATTGTTATCTTGTTGAATTTTATGCAAAATTATTCGTGATTGTTACTCCTAAATGGATTTCTCGTCACCTTTTCACGTTTTCTTGGGTTTCCGGGTAATGATATTGACTATCCATGTCATTTGCGTTAGATTGACCGACTATCGGATCGGCCTGTCCAATAGCAGAGAATAAAGGGTCGTCAGGCGGATCGAATGGAGGCGCATATTCCCAATTTCGTGAACTTGGTCAAGCTTGGGCTTTTGCATTCCGGTTACTATCATATCCGGAATTTTCTTAAAGTGGGGCGACGAAAACAGCTTTTGATCCTGATGTATCACGATCTGGTTCCCAACTCGTCTGCCTATCCTATAAACGGAACCCAGGACAGACCGAGCGGTTTGGCCTTTGAATGCCAGATCAGGGCGATTTTGAAGGATTTTCGGGCGATTACGATGGAGAAAGCGGTCAAGGAGATAGACGAACGCGGTGATTTGCTTGAAAATTCGGTGGCGATCACTTTCGATGACGGCTATCGATCCGTCTATGAAATTGCTTGGCCGATAATGCGTAAATATGGCGTTTCGGCGACGGTTTTCTTGGCAACCGATTGGATCGACGGCAAAGCCAGCCTTTGGTGGGATGATCTGGAGGAATTGATCAGGGTAGGCGATTTATCTCGTGTCGACCTAAAGGAGTTTTCTCGGGAGTTCAAAATCAATTCGGCGATCATCGATCTGCAGCGTTTGCACGATACGCACTACAAAGACTTGCTATTGAATCGATTGTCGATGTTCTTGATGAAACAACCGACCTCTGTTCAGAAAGGCGCGGTGGAATATTTGCGGCGATCGATTCTGGACGACCCCTCGATAGCGTTGGCCGTGCCGCAACCGTTGAGCTGGGATCAGATTCGCGATCTGGCCGCGCAGGGAATGGAATTCGGCTCTCATACCCGTTCGCATGCCAATCTGAGTCATGTCGAATCGCAGGAAGCCTATGACGATATCACCGGTTCGAAAACCATTATCGAAAATCAAATTCGAAAGAAAGTCATCGGATTCGCCTATCCTTATGGCTTTGATATTGCCGGCTACTCTCGGTTTTTGCCGATGTTGAAAGAGATCGGATTCGATTATGCTTGTTTGAGCTGGTGGGGTTGCAACACGGCGCAAACGGATCGTTACCTATTGTATAGAAATCCGCTTCCGTCTCTGATATCGGTCGGTCTCTTGCGGCGCGAGATTCTGCTGAATTTCATTCAAAGCCAGGGACCCTCGGGAAAGGTAGCTGATCTGATCGAAGCGGAAAGCGCGTATCGCCCCTGAGTTCGCTTGATAATGAAAAGGCATTGTAATATATATAGCCTAAAATGAATTGACTGCGGCAAATGGAAGCCACGACAGGTCGTACAGGTTCGAATCGGGATCCGTTTCGGTATCGGAATATCCGGGAAAAGAGCGCTCTCGGGAGAAAACGGAAAACAATCGGTTTAGTGTGGTAAAAGTCTCTTTATAAGACCGATGAAGATTATTCACGGGGATAATTGACAGTGGGTATAGGGAAAAGCCCCTTCAAGGCCGATATCGAAAAATATTATAGAATCGGTTACGGCTCGAAAAAGCCATCGCTTTTCAACAAGATCTGCCTCTGGATTTTTCATTTCGGTTTTCATTGTGTGGTCATTTACCGGCTGGGCAACTTCGGTTCGCGACTGTATGCGAAAAATAAAATAATCGGGTTTCCCGTTAAGGTAACTCATTTCATATTCGATTATTTTATCAAGGCCGTTTACCATGTGGTAATCGACGCCGATATCGGGCCCGGTTTTTACGTCGGACATATAGGAAATATCTATATCGGCCCGACGAAAATCGGCGCCAATTTCAGCGTCACCCATAACGTTACGATCGGTGTGGGCCACACCGGAGGCAAGGAGGGCGTGCCGGTGATTGGAGACAACGTCTGGATCGGCACGGGATCGGTGATATCGGGCGCGATCAAAATAGGCAATAACGTGACGATAACCAGCGGCTGCATTTTGTCGAGAGACATACCGGACGGCTGTTTGGCCGCCGGGAACCCCGGCCGAGTTTTGATGAACAATTACGACAACCGCCATCTGTTCGGATATCCGCCGGCGGAATCCGCCCCCGAAAAGCCGGCCGAAAGCGCGCAACCAAGTGAATCCTCGGGACAACAAAATCTTTTTTCGAAGTAAATCCATAATGATAATCGAAGGCGATTTCCACGGGAAAACCGGTCCTGAATCGGAATATGGCAGCGATGTTCGATGATATAAAAAGCCTGCTCAAGCACGGTTCGATCTACACCATCGGCATCCTTCTCAATCGGATGGTTGCCTTTATCATGCTGCCGATATACACCCGCCTGCTGACGCCATTGGAATACGGGACGCTCGAGCTTCTGACCTTGACCACCGATCTGGTTTCCACTATCGCCGGGCTGGGGATGACCACCGCGGTGATGCGTTACTATTACCTTTACGATGATGTTTCGCAAAAAAATCGATCGGTGAGCACCGCTATTATCGGCAATTCGGTGTTGTTCGCTTTGGCCTCGATGGTCTGCCTTTTCTTTTCCGAATCGGTGTCGAGGCTGGTGTTCGAGACGTCGGATTATTCCCCCCATTTCCGAGTCGCTTTCATCAGCATGTTTCTTGCCGGCAGTCTCGAGATTCCGATGATATTTATCAGGGCCAAGCAGCAGAGCGCCCGCTTCATCGTCATAAATCTGGCCAGTCTGCTTTTGCAACTTACCTTGAACATTTATTTCCTTGTTGGGTTGCGTTTGGGAGTGATGGGGATTCTTTACAGCACGCTTATTTCCAAGTTCATCTTTTGCGCGATTCTGGTGGCTCTCACGTTCAAAGAAACCGGCATAGGATTCGATTTCGGTATGTATCGCAATATGCTCGGCTACAGCGCCCCGCTGTTGCTGAGCGGCCTGTCGATGTTCGCGCTCACGTTTTCGGATCGCTATTTCGTCGAGCACTACCGCGATTTGACCCAGGTCGGCCTGTATTCGCTTGCCTATAAGCTCGGAATGCTGGTGTCGAACTTGTTCACCGGCCCGTTCGTGCAGATCTGGAGCGCCAAGATGTTCGAAATCGCCAAGAAGGAGGAAGGGCCCCGGACGATATCGAAGATAATGACCTATTTCGTTCTGGCCATTTTAACGGTCAGTCTTGCATTTTCGCTTCTTGCCCGCGATCTGCTGCGAGTGATCGCGGATCCCGCCTATCTGAGCGCATTTCAGCTGGTGCCGTTGATCAGTTTCTCTTATGCGGTCATGGGCGCTTATTATATCGCCTCCTGCGGCATACTTATAAAGAACCAGACCAAATACCGCGGCATTTCCACGGTGATAGCGATGTTCGTCAATATCGGCCTGAATTTTCTGCTGATCCCGATTTGGGGAGGTTGGGGGGCGGCGCTTTCGACTCTGCTTTCTTTCGGGGTCAGATTCGGGATCGAATATTACTACTCGCAACGTTTTTATCCGATAAAGTACGAAAAGGGACGGATATTGCTGATGATCGGCCTGTATATTCCGCTGAACATGCCCGTATTCTTCCTGAGGATTGATAATCAATTGTTATCGATTGCGGCGTTTTGCGGAATAGCTCTGCTTTTTCCGCTATTATGCTACAAAACCGGAGTGCTCGATAAAAAGGAGAAAGAGTTCGTCCGTAGAATCCTGCACGATCCAATCGGGTCGTTGAAAATTCTGAAGGGCGGTCTGGCCGAAAGCAAAAATCAGCGATAGAGAGGTTCCGGTGTCGAGGGGAAAACGGTCAAACGATAATAGTTGATAACGGTGGTGGGGGAAATGAAAAAAGTCTTGATGGTGGCTTATCATTATCATCCCGACTTGTCGGTGGGGGTGTTGAGAACCTCAAAATTCGCCAAATACATGCCGGAGTTCGGCTGGACGCCAGTGATATTGACGGTGCATCCGAAACATTATACCACTCTGGATCCTGCGGCCCCCAAGTCCGATGCGGTCGTGTATAGAACCGGCAAATTGCCCACACCGGACGATTTTATCAAATTGGTCATGCGATTGGTCAGGGGCAGGCCGACCGAAACTACGCAGGGCACGGAAAAAGGCGGAGCGCCGATCGTCCGCGATGGTTTTCACCGGGCCGCCGTTCCTTTATGGAAGCGTACTTTGAATTCATTGTCGAGAATTCCCGACGAGAACATGGGATGGCTTATTCCCGGCACGTTTAAAGCGATCCGTTTGGCCGCCGGCGGGGATATCGCCGCCGTTTATACCAGTGGGCCGCCCTATACTTGCCACGTAATAGGGCTGCTGACCAGTTTGGCGACCGGCAAACCGTTGCTGGCCGATTTTCGCGATCCTTGGTCGCTTGCCCGGAAACCGCCGGAGGTGGAAACGGCGTTCAGCAGATGGTTGGCGCGGTTCCTCGAAAAAAGGGTTGTCATGAGAGCCGACAAGGTCGTTACCTCCACACCGGAGCTGACGGAGCTATTCGGGAAAATGTTCCCGGAAAAAAAATCGGATTCCATGGTGACGATAATGAACGGATTCGACGACCAAGACTTTTCAGAAACGGAGAAGAAAAATCTCGATCCAAGGCGGCCGATAACATTTCTTTATGCCGGAAACCTCTATCATGGCCGTGATCCTTACGTGATGTTGACGGCTCTGGGCGAGTTGATTCGAGAAAAACGGATCGGCAGAAATGAAGTTCGGGTTGTTTTTCAGGGGATCATAACCGTGGACACGACGAACATAAGGAAGGCGATCGCCGATTATCAACTGGGCGACCTGGTGCAGTTCAATCAGCCGGTGGGTCGCGATTCCTATTTCAAGTTGATTATCGAGGCGGACATTTTGATTTTGGTGCAGGCTCCTCAACAGGCGGCGATGATTCCCGCCAAGACGTTCGAGTATCTGGCCTCGGGCAATGAGATTCTTGCCCTGCTTCCGGAGGGAGCGGCCGCGCGCTTTCTGACCGGTTTCGAAAACGTGGCGATAGCCGACATATTCGATAAAGAGAAAATCAAGGAAGGGATTCTTAAGTTGATCGATAGAATCCGCTCGGGAGCGCGGGTGGACAATCGGAAAGACGAACGCCTGCTTTCCGTGTCGCGAAGAAGGCTTACCGGAAAATTATGCGGACTTTTGGATGAAATCACCGGTTCGGCCCGAAGGTGAGTGTTGACGGGGATACGGCCCGATTTTCTATTTCGATGAACAAAACACCTGAAATATCGGCTTCACGGATTCAGCCTGAAATAAGGGTTGTAATCGAGAAGTATCACCTATGGATTTTGGCGCTGATCGCGATTTCGCTGCTTTTGGGCGCGGTTTTGGCTTTTTTGCCGAAGATGTTTCAATTTGCGCTCTTGGGTGCGATACCCGCGGCGTTCGTGTGTATCCTGATACTACGAAATCCTTATACCGGCGTGTTTTTGATATTGCTTTACAATTTTTTGCGACCCTATGATTTTATTCCGGCGCTGATCCCGCTTAGGCTTTCGATGATTCTCGAAATCATAACCTTGCTGTCGTTGGTGATTCATATGACCCAGACGAAAAAGAAACCGCTGTGGGGATTTTTTTCGAGTCTTTATCTGGGTTATTTGGGGGTTATCTTAGTCGGGGTTTTCATAGCCGCCAACAACTTTTATGCTTATCAGGTTTTCGAGGCGATGCTGGTTATTTTCATAATCTATTTTCTCGGAATCAACCTGATAGACTCTCAAAAGCGGCTTTATCAGATCACCTGGATGTTGCTCCTGGTTCATCTGTATTTCGCCATAAAGGGGACACTCACGTTTATATCCGGCTCGTATCTGGATACCGTGGGAAGGGCGACCAGCGGTCAGGTGGGCAGCGGTTTCATCGGCGATGAAAACGATTTCGCCCTGATCATGATCGTTTTCATGCCGTTCGCCTATTACGGCGTGCTGTTTTTCAAGAACAAGTTGAAACTGTTTTTTGCTTTCATGCTTTTCTGGTTTCTTTTGGCGATAGTGAGCAGCTTTTCCCGCGGCGGATTGGTGGGCCTCGGTTGTCTTATTATCTACAACATCCTCACCTCGCGCAAGAAGGCGCGGGCTCTGGGTATCTCCTTGGCGTTGGCGGGAGCGATGATAGCATTCGCACCGGCCGATTACTGGCAAGAAGCCTTGAGCATAGGTCAGGTTCAGGAGGGAACGGCCGCCTCCAGAATAAGATACTGGAAAGCGGGATTGGGGATGTTCATGGATCACCCGTTGTTCGGTGTGGGCGCCGAAAACGGAGGGGTTTATATGCCGCAATATGTCAGCGGCGTCGAGAATCCGAACGTTCACTGGGGGCGGGCGTTTCACGGCACTATTCCCCAAATTTTGGCGGAGACCGGTTTTTTGGGTTTTGGCCTTTTTGCGGCGATGATGATAACCGCGCTTTGGCTTCTGTTGCGCGAGAAAAAGCGGCCGTTCTCCGAGGGTGGCAATTATTTTTCGCATTATATGGCCGAATCGCTCATGGCCAGTATAATAGGCTATATTACGACGTCCACATTCGTATCAACCGTTTATTATCCTTATATTTGGACCATATACATTCTAGTGGTCGCCCTGGTGTTCATACAACGGAACAAGAGGCAGGCGGAACTGGTGGAAATCGATAGCGACCGCGGTGAGGGGCGGGTCGTTTCTTCTCGATAGAAAAACTTAACTAAATCAAGTGTACCGAAAAATCCTGAAAAGCGTAGGATGTTTGCTGACGACCAGAGCCCTAAAAATCATCAAATATTTGCTCCTGACCGGAGCTTATTACTTGGGACTTTTGTCTTTTTACTTTGCTTTCAAACGCAAAAGGAACAGCTACCAAAGTTTTTTGGTCTTGAACTACCACTGTTTTTTGCCCAAAGGCAGCGAGCAAAGGCGGTACATTCAACCCGGAATGGTGACTACCCCGGAGATTTTCGACGAGCAATTGAGCTTTCTGAAACGCAATTTCGCCGTCATGCCCCTGGAGACTCTGGCCCAGGCGCTCAAGTCGGGAAGCGATATTCCCCGCAATGCATTGGCGTTAACGGTCGATGACGGTTGGCGGGATAATTACGTTTTTGCTTTTCCCATTATCAAAAAGCATGGGATACCTGTAACCATATTCATCACGGCTGATTATATCGGCGGTGTGAAAGCGTTTTGGTTTTACCGGGCAAAGTATATAATTGTCAAAGGGGGATTATCCCGGATTCAGCTTGAAAAATACTTGGAACGATTCGGGGCGGGCAAGATATCGGAATCGTCTTGGCGATCGATGGCCTCGGAATATATCGCCGGCGATAATGACCCGGCCGATTGGTTTATGGGGCGATTGAAAGGGTTTAAGGCGGAAATTATCGACAGTCTGTTGGCGAAAATCGCGATTGATGCCGAGATTCCCGAATATGAGCTGTCAGGCAAAAATTTGATGCTGTCCTGGGACGAAATCCGGGAAATGGCTCGGGCTGGCGTGGAAATCGGTTCCCATGGCTGCTCCCACCGTATCCTTACCACCCTGACAAGAGAAGAAATCGAACACGAGTTGATCGATTCCCGAAAAAAAATCCAAGAGAATCTCGATATCCGGGTGAAAGGATTCTGTTATCCGAACGGCGATTTTGATGCAACGATCATGGAGATGGTTTCAGCGGCCGACTATTCGTATGCGGTGGGTGTTCACGGCAAAGACAAGTCGCGCATTCGAGGAATGAAGTCGATCGGCGGCGAAGTATATGCAATAAGGCGAACCAGCATACACGATAATGCGATCATGTCACCGTTCGGAAAGTTTTCTGCGGCGCTCTTTTACTATCACTTGATTAAAAATATATGAAGAATGCGAAGGGGCTTTGCGCAGGCAGGCCACGGTCGGGAACACAATCGGGGAATACAGCCCGTCGCACCCGAGCCGATTCGGAGCGATTATCTCTGGTTACGGCCTGCGACATCGGCATAAATTTGGTTCAATCGCTTGCCGATGACATCCCAGGAATATTCTTTTTCCGCAAGCATACGAGCATTGGTTTCGAGTCGTCGGCGCAGTTGTTTGTCGTTGAGTAATTGCACCACCCGCTCGGCGAAACTTTCGGCCGTATCGGCGAATAAGATGTCACTGCCGTCAGCGGCGAGAATTCCCTCGGCGCCTATTGTGGTGGACACGATCGCTTTGCCGGCCGCCATGGCATCGAGAATTTTCAATCTCGTGCCGCCGCCCACTCTGATCGGCACGACGTAAACCGCAGCCCTTGCCATTAAATTTCTGATATCATCCACAAAACCATGAAGCCTGATGGCCGGATTCAGCGCCGCCATTTTGCTCAATTCGGCCGGTGGCGTTCTCCCGATAATATTCAGCACGACATCTGGGACCTGTTTCTGGATCAGCGGCAGAATTTCGCTGCTGAAATATAACATCGCATCGCGGTTCGGAAACCAGCCTAAGCCGCCGACGAAAATCAGCTCTCTCGTGTCGGTGTTTGTCGAAGGTTTGAAGTAATCGACATCGGTGCCGTTCGCGATTATCTCGAACTCGGCTGTCGGGGCGATACTCTCGAAGCGTTTTTTATCCTGCGCGGATACCACCAGATTCACGGCGAACCTCGGCGCATGCCTGCGTTCGAGCTTTCGAACTTTTTGGGCCTGCAGCCTCAGGTAAAATTTCGCCAAGAGATTTTTTTCCGCCGCCGCTCTTCTTGCCAGCAGGTCCGATTCGATATTGTGATGATTGGCGACGATCGGCAGCCCAAGCGAATCATCCAAGTAATCGACCAGATCGATCGTGTCGATATGAATCAGGTCGAAATGTCCCCGGCTGATGATGCGACGGATCTCCTCGACCATCTGCGGCGATTGGAATTTCCAGACCGAATACGGTTTGGTCGAGAACAGGTTCGAAAAAAGCAGAAATCCCCAGCGAAAAGTGCTTGAATCGCCGGGAGCCCGAAATGCTTTGACGAACTTGCAATACTTTTGCAGAGCCTCAACCGCTTCTTGGATTTTCGCCGTGGTATCCTGATGCGCTCTCTGGGCTATGGCCAGCAAATGGACTTGATGATTGTGCGATATCTGCCTTATGAGATTAAAAGTTCTTTGAAACGCTCCCCCGCGCGGCGGATACGGCAAAAGATGGCTGATGAAAAGTATCTTCATCACTCGGTCATCTTCGCAATCGGTCCTATTAAGGCGGCTTGTCCGCAATCGAATGGAATCATAATTTTTAAATATATGAAGGTTTAAGATTATATGCAATGCCGTTGGCGATGGCTTCGGCGGCAGCCACGGAAGGCTTTTCCGGAAGCGACCGACCGGACCCGATCCAAGAGTAAATGGATTCCATGATTGGTGAATAATGTTTTTATTAAATGAAATTGGGAACCATTATCAATGTCTGGTTGTATACCGTATATGTCGATCGACGGAAACATACAACATTGAGGAGGAACCCATCATGAAAAAGATCATCATCGGACTGGCCGCATTTGCACTGGTATTGAGTGTGGCCGGAATCGCCGGCGCTTGCCCGGGCGAGGCTAAAGCCAAAGCCGCCAAGGCGGACTTGAATTCTAACGCCGGTTCTTGTGCGGCCAAGGCCGCCAAGACCGAAACCGCTTCCGCCAACACTACCGATAAGGTGGCGGTCCAAACCGCCGAAGCAGGCTATGTCGATTCCAAGGCTTGCCAGATGTCGACTAAAGCCGGCCAGGTATCGGCTGATTGTCCGTACGGCGACGTCTGCTGTATGAACAAGGGGGCCAAGGCCGATAAAGCGGCCTTGCAGAATCCGACGGCCAAATCCACCATAAAACCGTTGGATAAAGCCCCGGCCAAAGCCAACAAAACCAAAGCCGATCTCGTTGAGGCTAAAGTGGAGTAGTTGAATATTCGTCCGGTTCATATTTGCCGGATATCATACCACCTCAAACTAATTGTCGACCCCGCCCCTTTCGGGCGGGGTGTTTCATTGCCGATAGATTCATTTATTTAAGCTTCGCGTTTCGCATGCCGATATAACTGGCAGATATGAACCGGGGACGTAGACGCAAGAAGCCCTCGCGGGTGCTGGATTTTCTCAAGGCGTTGGCGATCGTGGTATTAATCGGGGGCGCGATCAGGATTTTTATCGCCATGCCGTATCGGGTAAAAAATATGTACATGGAAAGCGGCTTGATGGCCGGTGATTTTCTACTGGTCAATCAGCTTGCCTATCGTTCGCAAAAGCCGGCCGTCAACGAAATCGTGGTGTTCAAGCATCCTTTGAAAGTCGGCGAATACGCGACCGGCAGGGTTATCGCCACCGAGGGGCAGACGATAGCTATCAAAGACAAAATAGTATACGTCGATAACGATCCGATAATCGAGCCGTCGACGATAAAACATGGTGATTATCGCATATTTCCGGCGGATTACTCGAATCGCGATAACTTTCCGCCGACCCAGGTGCCGGCGGGTATGGTCTTCATATTGGGCGACAACCGCGACGAGGCCGAGGACTCCCGCAATTTCGGGCCGATCGAGATCGCCGATATCAAAGGCAAGGGAATGCTGGTTTATTGGTCTTGGCGTCCCGACAAGAACGAGCCGAAATGGGAAAGTCCCTATATAATTCCCGCCATTCAGATATTTTTCTATAACCTGACACATTTCCCTTCGCGGATCGATTGGAGCAGGTTGGGCGCGACTCCTAAATGAAGTCTTGAACGCTTGATTTAATCCCGACACCACTTGCCTATAAGTTAAATTTTATTTATCCTGTGGCCGTCATGCCCGCCGCAGGAATTTACATCCATTTTCCGTTCTGCCGATCCAAATGTCCCTACTGCGATTTTTACTCGGTGACCGACGGTTCGTTCTGGGCGGCGAAGTTCCACGAAGCTTTGCTTAAAGAAATCGAGTTGTCCGCAATATCCCGGGGAAAAGCGAAGGTGGATACGATTTTTATCGGCGGCGGGACGCCTTCGCTGGCGGAACCGGCGGCTCTGGCCGCTGTTATTGACGCGATCAGAAAGAACTTTGATCTCGAGAGCGACGCTGAAATAACGGTCGAATGCAATCCCGAGTCGAGCGACTTGCCCAAATTACGTGCCTACCGAGATTGCGGAGTCAACCGGCTTTCGATAGGGGTGCAATCCTTTTGCGACGCTGAATTGAGGCGGCTCGGCCGTATCCACGACGCCGGCCGGGCTATGGCAGCTATAGACCAGACGAAGCGGGCCGGATTCGCCGATTTAAGCCTTGATCTCATCTACGGTATTCCGGATCAGACATTCTCCTCGTGGAAAAAAACGCTGGAAACCGCTTTGGCGTTCGAGCCGTCGCATCTTTCGGCTTATTGTCTGACGCTCGAGGGCGGAACGCCTATGCAAACGCGGGTCGAATCCGGTCTTATCGAGATTCCCGATGAATCGTTGCAAGCCGGTTTCTACAGTATTCTTCTCGATATGGTCGAAACAAGCCCGTTGCGTCGATATGAAATCTCCAACTTCGCCCGACCCGGTCGAGAATCACGCCATAATCTAAAATACTGGCGGGGCCTGCCCTATTTGGGTTTTGGGCCAAGTGCGCATTCATACGTGGAATCCAAACGCTGGAGCAATACGGCCGATATAGCCGGATACTGCGCCGATATCGAATCGGGAAAGTTGCCTATCGAACACGTCGAGGAGATCGATCAGACGCTGCGCGCCAAAGAGGGAGTGATGTTGGGATTGCGTTTAGCCGAAGGAGTATCTTATGCGGAAATCGAGCAGGTGATCGATGTCGTCGAGGTGAGGGATATGGCCGATCGGGGGCTGATACAATTGACGGACGACGGACGACTGAAATTAAGCCGGGAGGGGCTGTTCGTTTGCGATGAGATCATCGTCAGAATCCTCGAGGAAAAAAATAAATAAGAGAAATCCCATGTTCTTATCCGGCGGTTCTTGACAGAGCGGCAGGTGGTTCTTATTATATTTAATCTTTATGGCTTGTGAGATCCGAGTCGAATCGCGGAGGAACCCGAGAATGAGCAGGTGGAAAAATGCACGCCGCTGAATCTGTACCTTGGTATGCGGGGGTGCCGTTCGTGGTGTTGCTGTTGCTGATCGCCTTGATGCCTTTGTCGTTCCCTCATTTCTGGGAAAAAAATCGCAATAAGGCGGTTCTGGCGGGGCTTGTCAGCGTTCCCATATTGATTTACCTGATCGGCAGTCATCCCCATGAACTGATACATACGCTTAAAGATTACGTTTCGTTTATCGTGCTGCTGGCATCGTTGTTCATCATTTCCGGGGGGATTTTGATGACCGGCGACGTTCGGGCCACACCGGGCATCATAGTGGCTTTTCTGGCCGTCGGGGTGGTGCTGGCGAATTTTATCGGAACCACCGGAGCCAGCATTGTGCTGATTCGCCCCTTGTTGCGGACGATCAGCGAACGGAAAAATACGGGGCATATTCCGGTATTTTTCATTTTCACGGTTTCCAATATCGGCGGCTGCCTGACGCCGTTGGGCGACCCGCCCCTTTTTCTGGGTTATCTGAAAGGGGTTCCTTTTCATTGGACTTTCAATCTGTTTCCCGAATGGATCATCACCATCGGAATCGTCTTGTTCATATTCTATTTGATAGATCGTTCGGCATTTCGGCGGGAAGCGCCCGAGGATATCTTATGGGACAAGGTTCATGTTTTCAAAATCGGGATCGAGGGGAAATGGAATTTCCTTTTCCTGCTCGGCGTTATCGCGGCGATAGCTTTGCAGGCGCCGGCGGGCTGGCGGGAGCTTATCATGATCGCCATGACCGTTCTTTCGCTGGTTTTCACCTCGACTGATCTGCGTAAAAGAAACAGATTCACCTATCATCCCATTATAGAGGTGGCGGTGCTGTTCATCGGCATATTCATTACCATGGTGCCGTTGCTCATGATTCTGCGCTTGAAAGGAGCCGAGTTCGGCATAACTCAACCATGGCAGTTTTTCTGGCTTACCGGCAGCCTCAGTTCGTTTCTCGATAATGCCCCGACCTACCTGACATTTTTCTCGCTTGCCCAGGGGGTTACCGAAGGATTGCATGCTGGCGCCCATGCCGTGGCCGGAGTCGAGGTGGGGTTGTTGAAAGCGATAAGCTGCGGAGCTGTTTTCATGGGAGCAAACAGCTATATCGGCAACGGGCCGAACTTCATGGTGAAATCGATCGCCGAGGAGCAGAAAGTTAAAGTGCCGCACTTTTTCGGCTATATGGCGTATTCGGTATTGATTCTGCTGCCGGTGTACGCTCTTATAACATTTATCTTTTTCAGGCACTGAGATTGTCATACCCGGGTCTAATGAAGGCGACGTGGGCGCCGATCGGCGCCCATTTTCTCGTTGTCTAAGGCCGCCCAGGTATTCAACCAATCGCGGCCGCCAAGTTTCCCCGGAATCGATCAAATCTCCGGCGGCTTCATGCCGTATTGGGACCATTCCTCGAGCGCCGGACCGAAAACGCCCGGCACGGCCAATCCCGCCTGCCGCATAAGAACGGTAAGCTGGCCGCGATGGTGAATCTCGTGGTCGATCAGTATTCTCAGGCTCAACCCACGCACCCATTTCTGGCCGTATAAGTCATCGACGATTTCCAGGTTGGCATTGTTCCAACCGCCGGCGATCTGATCGATAACCGCCTTTGACACGTGCTCGTATGCCGCCTTGATATCCGATGCCCGATCCGGCGGCGGTGAGTCCGCCTTGACCTTCTCGAACTTGAGCCCCAGCTTCTCCATCATCTCCGGTATGGTGGTGACGATATGCCAGCTGATACGGCTAATCGTGCGATGATCCTTGGCCACCGCCTGGCTCAGCGATGAATCGGTCAGCGCTCCCAGAATTTTAAGCGTGTTGTCGGAATTGACCTCCCAAGCCTTCCTGAAATCGCCGATGGAACGAAACATTTTTCACCTCGGATTTATTAGTGGCGTTTGAACTTGCCCCAATATAGACGGCGATCGGCTCGAAAGCAATCGAATAGTAGGGAATAACCGGACCGCCAAATTCGTATTACGGGAAAAAGAGAAAGCACTTTTCCAACGAAGGAGGTTCCGTGAAAAAAACTGTACTTATCGGACTTTGGGTCGTGGCCGCATTTACGCAGGCTGCCGCCGACGGAATCTTGATTCCCCGACCGGCACCGACGCTTCCGCCGAATCCATACACCAACGTCAAGTATCATCATGTCGATGTCGAAATCGACGACCCGGCGGCGGTGACCAGAATCGACCAAGTGTTCGTCAATCCGTATGCCCGTGAAATCGAGGCCGATTACATATTTCCTCTGCCCGAGGGGGCGGCGGTCAGCCGTTTCGTCGCCTGGCTGGGCGGCCGCAAGCTCGAGGCGGAATTGCTTGACGCGGCCGCAGCTCGCAGAATTTACGAAGACATAGTCAGGCAGAGAAAAGATCCGGCGCTGCTCGAATATTTCGGCCGCGGCATGTATCGGGTGCGCATTTTCCCCATAGCCGCCCACGGCGAGGTCAGAATCGCGGTGGAATACGAGCAAACATTGAAAGGCGAAAACGGCCTGGTCGAATACACTTATCCTCTTAATACGGAAAAATTCTCAGGCGCCGATCTGCAGGACTGCCGCATAAGGGTCGATCTCGCCTCGTTCGAAAATATCGGGACGATCTACAGCCCCAGCCATAAAGTGGAAATCTCGCGCAACGGACAGAAAGCGGCATCGGTCCTCTACAGCGAGGTCGACACCCGGCCCGATAGAGATTTCAAACTATTCTTCGCCCGTTCGAACAGCGATTTCGGATTCCACTTGATGAGCTGCAAAGAAAAAGGTTCGTCAACCGGCCATTTTCTGGGGATTCTATCGCCGGGTGCGGACAGGAACGCGGAAGTCATTCGGAAAAACCTTATATTCGTGCTCGACTCATCGGGAAGCATGCGCGGGCAAAAGCTTAAACAAGCCCTCGCGGCGCTTCGGTATGTATTAAACGGCCTGCATCCCGAGGATAAATTCGGCCTTATCGATTACGACGACGTGGTGCGTCATTTCAAGTTGGCGCTGGTGGCGGCGAACAGCCGAAATGTCGCAGCCGCGATTGAATTCATCAATACGATCGAAGCCGGCGGCGGAACCAATATAAATGAAGCTTTGAAGGATGCTTGCGCCATGATAAGCGAAGGCGACGGGCCTACATATATCATGTTTTTGACCGATGGTTTGCCGACGGTGGGCGAAACCGATATAGGCAGGATAGCCGACAATACCGCCAAGTGGAATAGCGGCCGCGCCCGGCTGTTCGTTTTCGGGGTCGGCCACGATGTCAACACTTATTTACTGGATCGGCTGGCCGAGGAAAATAAGGGGGTTGCCGGGTATGTCTTGCCGGAGGAAGATATCGAATCCGAGATATCGCTTCTGGCGGCCAAAATCAGCGAGCCGGCGTTGACCGATCTCGAGCTGAGGTTTTCCGGAGTCAAAGTCGACCTCGTCTATCCTCAGCCGCTGCCCGATTTATTCTATGGTTCCGAAATTATCATCGCGGGGCGATACACCGGAGATGGTAAGGGGACGGTTACGCTGAACGGCAACAGGGGCGACAACAAAGTCAGATACGATTATGAGGTCGTATTCGAGAAGCGATCAGCAGGAGGGGATTTCATACCGCTTATCTGGGCCAACAGGCGGATAGCTTATCTGCTCGAGCAGATCAAGCTCCACGGATCGACATCGGAGCTGGTGACGGAGATAATCGAACTTTCGAAAAAGTACGGAATAGTGACCGAATATACGTCGTTTTTGATAACCGGCGATGAGAATCTGCGGGCCGAGGAATATCAGGCTTTGCCGGCGCCGGTTATCGGCGGCAGGGTGAAAGACGAGATGAATCGAATGCTGGCCGAAAACGTCGGACGCGGCTCGGTTGCCAGATCGAAAAAAACGCAGGAAATGAAGGCGCTCGAACAGGTCACCTCCGACGCCGCTATTGAAACAAATGGAGGCATAAGGAAAATCGACGATCTTCGACGGATCGGAGCCCGAGGATTTTTCCAACGGGGACGACTCTGGGTGCAGGGCGATTTGACGGGCGACCAATACGATATCAAAATAAGGCGTTTCTCCCGCGCTTATTTCCAGATTCTCGAAAGAGACCCCGAACTCGGAAGGTATTTATCGCTCGGGGAACAGGTCAGGCTGAAAATCGGCGGCCGAATAGTACAGATAGATGATTCGGGCGAGGAAACGCTTTCCGAGGGGCAATTAAGGCTGCTTTTCCCGGGTGACTGATTATACGGAGGAGGTTGCACAGAAAAATAAGGGTCTGGCACGACCGGGGGGCATGCCAGACCCGTAATTATTCGAATCGCCGCATAGCTTGGATTTTATTTGCCGAACAGTCCTTTTAGTTTATCCTTGAGCTTGTCCTGTTCCTGTTTCGCTTTACGCTCCAATTCTTTTTTCAGGCTGTCCTCTACCGTTTGCTTGGATTCCTGCAGCTGTTGTTGCGCCTGTTGTTCGAGATGCTGCTTCTGCTGTTCTACCTGCCGGAGAGCTTCCTGCTTGATTTGAGCCGCGGTTCCTTTCAACACGTCGGCGACCGAAGTGCTGACGCCCGGATCGTCGATCTTCCCCCTCACACCGATATCGACCACCACGGTCTGATCGGGAAGCAGTTCCACGCCCGTCTTCAGCATCTTGGCGATTGGTGAACCGCCGTCTCGAGAGACTTCCCCGGCCGGGACATGCAGCTTTAGCGAATAGTCTATGGTTTTATCGATGCCGTTCGATCCCGAGGCGACAATCTGGTAACCTCCAAGTTCTACATTGACCGGCTTAAAATAGAGCCTGCCGTTTTCGATCGAAATATCCGGAGCGAAATTGGTGAGTGTGGGATTGCGTAATTTTTCCATTTTCAAATGGTCGGCGATTTTTGCCAGCGGTGGAAATCCCTCCATAGCCGCTCTGGGTATCCGCAGCGACCCGATCGCGGAAAGCGTTCCCAACTCGGGAGCAAGCGAATCGCCCAGCTCCGATGAAAGTTTCAATCCGCCGCTGAGACTGCCGGTCATATAGCCGGCGATCGGGGCCAGGGCCTTGACGGTGGTAACGGAGCGAAACATGGCCGGGATGCTCATATCGGAAAGCTTGAGATCGAGATCGATTTTCGGCTTCTCCGGGCGGACGAATTTGTAAGTTCCACGGCATTCGATAGCCCCCTCGAGGAAACCGCCGCTCAGATTTTCGAGGTAGAGGGTGCGGTTTTTCAGGGTGAGTCGCCCCTGTAGATTATCTATGACCTGATTCGTAATGTAAATCCGCTTGAACAGGCCGCTCATGGTGAACTCGATTTTATCCGGCAGTTCAACTGCGGCGATCGCTCCTCCCTCCTGTTTCAGAAACGGGTTCAAGTCAAGTACATTAGACTTAACATCCAGATTCCCGCTCAGAGTTCGGCCGCCGAAAAGATAGCCGAAGATGTTCTCCAGAGATCCCTCGGCTTGGATATCGCTGGCGCCGATACGCATATCGAACCGCTTGAGCTCAGCCGCCTGGGGCCGGAAATTCAAACGGGCGGTGTTGACGGAGATCGGCTCCGGTAAGTCGCCTCCCTGGTAGCGCAGACTGTCGACAGCCAATGAGCCGGAGGCGAAAAAGCGGTCGAAACGGCGATTTTCGATCGCCGATAAATTTCCGCGGAAATTAAGATCGCTCTGGATGGTTCCCGAGATATTCAGGCTATCGGCTGAGGGGAGCACCTGCCGCACCCGGGCCAGATCAATGCCTCCTGAAATCAAGCCGTCGAGGTAGGGATCGGAAACCGGCGTCTTGACCATCAGGCGCATTTCGACCGGCTTGCCGAGGATGGAGAAATGCAGGCGGCGCAGGTCGATCGTGGTGGCGTCGAATATCCCTCCAGGGTTGCTGATTTTCAAATCGACCGCGACGTCATCGACGGAAACCTGGCGCCGACGGAATCTGAAGGAGCCGTTATCGACCGAAACCTGCAAATCTATCGCCGGCAATCGCTCCTGATTGTAAATACCGACGAATTTGCCGGAAAAGCCGACATTTCCGTTGGCCTCAAGATCCGCCAGATCGGCGTTGCCGATTTGCGGCAGCATCGAAATCAGATCACGGAATTCGATTCCGGGGGCGTCAAGAGCTATTTCCATGTTCAAATCCCGCCCCGCGCTCTCCAGCCAGCCGTTCAATGACAAGGCCATTTCGTTGATTTTGAGCCGGCATTCCTTGATATCGTATCTCGCCCGATTCAGGTCTATGCCGATATTCGACTTCAGGTCTAATCCGGCGTCTTTCAGGAGGGTCATGGCGCCGCTTTTCAACGTCGCGACCGTGGCGGTCGTGGAAGTGGTCAAAGTGAACACTTTTTTCGAAAAATCACCTTTGCCGCCATGGTTCAGGTCGCGAATGTCCGCGAGCAGGCCGCTTTTTTCATCGTAATACTTTATCGAGCCTCGCGTGATTTCGTATTTTTTCAAGGCCAGATCGAGCATCTTTTGATCCTGCGATTCGGTCGCCTTCGCCGCCGGTTCTTTCGGGAAAATATCCCAGTTGGCGGACCCGTCTTTCAAAGCAACCAGAAGCAGCCTCGGTGATTCCACTTTTAACGATTGAATTCTGACTTCGCCGCCGAAAATCAGCTTGGTCAGATCCACGGAAAGGCTGATCCTGTCGATAGCGGCAAGCGTATCGCCCTCGAATGGAATCCGATTTATTATATGCAGGCCGTCTATCTTCGCGGTAAGATTGGGAAACGTGGTCAAAAGGCTCAGATCGACATCGCCTACCTCGACTTGCGCGTTCAACAGCTGATTCGCCTTGTCTTCGATAATCGCGGCCACCTTTTTGTCGAAAAAGGTCGGCAGAACAATGACGGCGATCAACAAGAACAGAATCGCCCCACCGATAATGGCCCATAGTTTTTTCATGGTTTTTTGTCCCGGTTTTTTGATTTTTCCGCCGTTAAGACGGCGTCGCCCGACCTGGGGAAAAAATCACTCTTTATCAGGCTGCATTCCCACGGAACAGCCCATCTATACTGATAATTCGTATATGAATTACTCGTTGGGCTCATTCCCCCCGCGTTCCGGGGCGGCAATCGGGTGATCGCAGATTGCGCCCGATTTCCGCCCGTCGGCAGAGTTACTTTTCGGATTTCTTCGCTTTTTCCTTTTCGGCTCGCCGCTCTTCGGCTTTCTTCTCCGAAATGACCTCCGGCTCGGCCGGTTCTTCAGGCTTGGTCTCGGCCGGTGCCGCCGCCGCCTCGCCCTCGACCGCAGCCGGCGCTTCTTCTTTCACCAGTGCGGGCGGAACGACATTGACTATCGTTTCCTCGGGATCGTCGAGAAATTCGATGTTGGGGACATTCAGGTCTTTTACCTTGATCGAGTCGTGAATATCGAGCGATTCGATATTGATTTCGATGGCCTCGGGTATGTTTGCAGGCAGGCATGAAACTTCGAGATCCCTGATACTCCATTGCAGAATTCCGCCGGAGGCTTTCACCCCGATGGCGGTGCCCACAAGTCTTACAGCGACATTCAGCCTGATCTTCTGGTCCATGGATATGCGCTGGAAATCGATATGCATGATGTTGCCATCGACCGGGTCGTACTGGATATCGCGGATCAACGCCTTCTTATCGCTCGCTTTACCGTCGATCTGAAGGTTTATGATAGCGTTTTCGCCGTGAAGGGAATGATACACCTTATGAAACCCGGCGTAATCTATTGCGAGCGCCTGCGGCTCATCTCCCCGGCCGTAAACCACAGCCGGAATTTTTTTAGCCATCCTTAATTTGCGCGCCACTCCCTTGCCGGATCCAACCCGGGAGTCGGCCTCGATAGTTATTTCTTTCATCTTTATTGCTCCTTCATTTGATTAATTAGCGAAACTCAGTATTATTTTCCCCGTACTCTTTCCCGATTCCAGCAGGCGATGGGCTTCACTTGCCTTTTCCGCTTGAAAAACGGCGCCGATATTCGGTTTGATAATCCCCTGCGCGTATAAACTTATCAGCTCACGCAACGGCTCCGCTATCAAGCTCATCTCGTTCACCAATCTATTGAGCGCCAGCCCGAAAACTCCACGGTTGTTTTGTATGAGATCGAGCACCTTGATTCGGGGGAGATTCAGGTATTTCCATAGCACTTTCGGTAGATTTCTTTTCCCGCCTGCAACCAGATCGGTTACGCCGTAACAGATAATTCTTCCGCCTTTGGCCAGCAGCGCGATACTTTTGCGGAACACTTTCCCACCGATCGGGTCAAGCACCATGTCGATTCCATTGCGGCCGGCGACAGCCGTGACTTCTTTCGCGAAGTCGGTCTTTTTATAATTTATCGGATGCTGAACGCCTATGGATTGGAGATATGCGATTTTGTGGGGCGCGGAAGTGGTTCCGAATATTACCGCCTTTTTCGTATGAGCCAATTGCACCGCCGCGGTGCCCACGCCGCCGGCGCAGGAATGAATCAGCACCGACTCTCCATACCGCAGATTTCCCAAACGAAACAGGGCGAAGAAAGCGGTCAGATAATTCACCGGCAGTGCGGCCGCTTCCTCGAAACTCATCGCTTCTGGCATCGAAAACAGCTGGCTGTCGTCCGCAAGCACATATTCGGCCTGGGCGCCGAAATAGGTCACGCCCAAAACTCGGTCGCCTTCGACGAAACGACTTGACCTACCCGGAGTATCGACTATGCCGCCGAATTCGTAACCGGCGATGAATGGAAAGCGTGGGGCATCCGGATAAAGGCCGCCCCGAATGACGATATCGGCGAAATTCAAGCCCGAGGCGATCACCCGAACCAGTGTTTTATCGCTTTCGATCCTTGGCATCGGGGTCTCTCGAACCTCTACCGTGTCCGGTCCTCCGGATTTTGTCAAGAAAACGGCTTTCATGTAATATCAATCGAACAAGGTCGAAACCGATCTTTCGGAATGGATCCTCATAATCGCCTCACCCAGCAGTTCGGCGACCGATAAGATCTCGAACTTGGGCGGCAGGTTTTTGGCCGAGTTGTCTATGGTATCGGTAATGTAAAACTTTTCTATGGGGCTTTTGTCGAGTCTCGCGATCGCTTCGCCCGACAATACGGCATGAGTGCAACAGGCGATTATCGATTTTGCGCCGGCTTTGGCCAAGGCCTCGGCCGCCTCGACGATTGTCCCCCCCGTGTCGACCATATCGTCTCTGATTATCACGTTTTTTCCGTAGATATCACCGATTATATTCATGACTTCAGCTTTGTTCGGTTCGGGCCGGCGCTTGTCCACGATTGCCAGACTGGCGTCGAGCTTACTGGCAAAAGCCCGGGCCAGCTTGGTCGATCCTACATCCGGCGATACGACGACCAGATCGCTTAATCCTTGTTTGAGAAAATGACGGTTGAACACCCGCGCCGAATAGAGGTGGTCCGAGGGGACATCGAAAAACCCCTGAATCTGCGAGGCGTGCAGATCCATCAGGATAACCCGATTGGCACCCGCCACCGTGATCATATTGGCGATAAGTTTGGAGACGATCGACACGCGCGGCTGATCTTTGCGATCGGCCCGGGCATAGCCGAAATAAGGAATCACCGCAGTGATCCTCCTTGCCGAGGCCCGATGAGCGGCATCGATCATGATCAGCATTTCGAGTATATTTTCGGCCGGTGGATTGGTCGATTGAATGATGAAAGTATCCATGCCCCGGATATTTTCATCGATCTGGACGAATATCTCATGATCCGAAAATCGCTTTATCTTACAGTCGGAAAGCGGTTGATGAATATAGCTGGCCACCTTGTTGGCCAGGGGAAGATTGGAATTGCCCGCGAAAATCCTTAACTCATCCGGCATAACCGTGTCCTCGTAAATTATGACAAGCCTCAACTGGGGCGCCAGGATTCGAACCTGGGGATGCCAGCTCCAAAGGCTGGTGACTTACCGCTTGTCGACGCCCCAATTTTTCGCAAAAAAATAAGATAATAAATGGCTTATGTTTGTCAAGTTCAAAGGGGACACGATAAAGACAAGGACGCATCCCCGATCTTCCGCCATCTTTCGACCCACAATTTTCCCTGTCTTTATGGACAAAACGGGGCAAATAGCTTGACATTGCCCAGCTTGCCGCATATTATCAAATGAAAAATCGCTTTTTTGGCCCATGCTATCTTTCGGGCCGATTCGATAATGCGGAGCTCATTAGGATTCGGGCTCATTTCTGATCGCCGCGCCATTTTGTCCCTAGCGAAGGCTTGTAATTGACGGACTCAACTCGATTATCGTTATTTTTCGGCAAACAATCATCTAAAAAGGCAAGATATGCCTTATAAATCGAACGTTCTCCGTTACGCTTATCGCGCATTTATAGTGGCTGTAGTCGTCATTTTGTCGGCTGTACCGGAGGTTGCGCGGTCGCAAGTCGAACCGTTGCGGGGTAATGATGATGAGCGCATCTGGTTCTCCTGGGATGTCCGGGGTCAACTACAAGACGGCGAAACGGCATTCAGGGGAGGACAACTTTCTTTTCATATGGAGGGTTTGCTCGAGCCGATGGTTTTCGACGATACTTCTATGATCGGTTTCGTCGGCGATGATCTTCCATTCACGCTGAATCTGCAAACTTGCTCAAGTATCGACCCGGTCTACGGCAGCACCGTTTCCACTACCAATTGCCGGGTCGGGTCCAATCCTCATACCCAGGTGACGCTTCGGATGAACCTCGATACGGGGTTGAGCGACCTGGTGATACATACTTTCGATTGGGGTGTCTGCGTGCACAGCTCCAAAGAGGGTCGAACCGAAGAGGAGATGACATTCGAGCATTATTTCGGAAGTATCGATTACAAGACCGATTTTGCCATTTCTTTAACCCGTGACGAGTTAAAGGGTGAATTCGAAAAATCATATGAATACGAATTCAACGGCGATGCCCCTTTTTACTGCCCGCTTGACGGCAACGGCCGCGTGATAATCCGATCGCGTCCACCCGAGGAATCCAAAATTTCTTTGGAGGGTTGCACCGATTTGCTCATAGGTTCGGAGACCCAGATGACCGCCAGCGCCAAGCCCGAGGGCGGCACCTATCGTTGGATATCGGAACCGGCATCGCTTTTCAACATATCCGGATCGGGGAAAACGATTACCATAACCGGAAACAATCCCGGGCGCGGGGGAATCCGTGTCGAGTATGAATCACCTAGGGGACAAAAATCATCGGTGAAACTTGTGGGCAGCGTGGTCGAACTTCTTTCAGTCAATGGCGGAGCTCCAATACCTCAGATCGGCCTATACGACGAAGACGGCAATCGTAAAGAGGCGGTGATAAACGTCCCCATCGTGCAGGATCCGGCCGGTGCGGATCTGCTGATTTTCGAGGTCACCGATCAAAACGTAGCCACCGTCGGCAATAGCGGTAGTTCACTGCAGATCACCGGCAAGCAGGAGGGGGTGACTACGGCCCAGGGTCAGACCCGTTGCGGCCACAAAGACGAACACTTAATCACCATCGAGGTGGTCCCTTGCGACCAGGAGACCAAGCGGAGATTACAGCAGAAAATCGAGGACTTGAAGAAACAGAAAGATGAAAATCTTAAGGATGTGCTGCGTATCCGAGACGATCCCGAATTCAACAGGGCGCTGAGGGAGACCGACCGACATATGACAAAAATGGGGGCGAAAGCGTTGGGGATCTTTGTTTCGGCGGCCGGCGCGGAGGGCGGTGGGGCTCTCGATATCGTTTCCGAAGTGATTCAGCAATTGCATGATGTTACCGAGGAGGGCACCTGGACCGGACGTTGGTCATTAGTGGATATGTATATCAAAATGCAAATCAATTTCGTGAAAAAAATGACAATTGGCATAATCGCGGATTTGGTAGAATACGGCCAAGCCGGCTTGGAGGTCGGTCACGATCTCGACGTAATAAAAGCCGGTTGCCAGGCGCTTGAGAAGTCTTTGCGAAGGCAGAAAGAATTGCAGGAGCAGTATGATGACGCCAACCGCCGACAGGTCGAGTTATGCAAGGATTTCGGCGGGCCGGAACCTACCGAACCGAAGCCTCCGGAGCCACCTCCAGAACCACCCCATCCTCCTCCTCCGGCCGAGCCGCCGCCACCCCAGCCATCACCGCCCCCTCCACCAGAACCGCCTCCTCCCCCACCGGCGGAGCCGCCCGAGCCCCAAGGGCCGGGAGATGATATAATTATCGAACCCCCACCGCCCCCACCACCGCCGCCGCAGGGCGGAGGATTTCCGACCGATTGCGGCTGTGATCGTTGGGATACGACAAGCTGGCAAGGGACTCCAGAGGGGATCGGCGGAATCGGTCAAGATATAGACGGATTCCTGCCATGTTTTGGTCAATTCAATCAAAATACTTTTGAACCTATGCGCACCACCACTAATTCCACTTTACAGTTGTTCGATCAATTGGAACAGGCATTATCGCTGCCGGAAACGGCAAAGGTTCGCGCGTTTCGCGGGGCACTGCCGGAGATGCTCGAATTGAAAAATAATTTCGTGAGACACGGCAGAGAATTCGGGAGCATGAGCGACTCACTCAATCGTTGCAGTCAGCCGATTCACCGAATCGGAGAGGTAATCGGCATTATCGGGGAAGGAACGAAATAAAGAATCGGCAGATGTCGGGAAATTCGGCCCATGCCGACGATCAAGCAGGAAAATAATCGATTATGATTTATAAAAAGGAGCGACCATGAAAATCAGAGAATTGCTGATTATCGCGGGGCTATTTTTATTGTCGGCGGGCATTTCCGCGGCGCAGGATGAGGAAGAAAGCTCGGCACCGGCCGCCAAAGACACCCCCTACTTTTCGGGTATGCCGAATTACGGCATTTTCGAATCCGACGACAAGCAGTTCGACGCCTACACGTTCTTTAACGGCAAGGATTGCACCGTAATGGAAGGCAAAAAGATGTTCCGTTATTACACCTTGAAAGAGGGGGCGGAATCGGCAAGCGAAATCCAAATACTGCGTAATTATGTCAACGCCATAAAGCAGATGGGCGGATCGATTTCGTTCGAGGGAACCTGCCCCGAAGATCCCCGCTGCAACAGCAACGCCGGCTATCCTATGGTGGTGGGCAGAGTGCTTAAGGGCGGCGGTGAACTTTGGGTCGAAGTTTTGGCTTTCGACGATGGACTCGGCTATTATCTCACATTGGTCGAGAAAGAATCGATGAAACAGGATGTCACCGCTTCCGGTATGCTCGAGGCGATCAATCGCGACGGTTATGTTACTCTTTACATAAATTTCGACACTAATCGATCGGTTATCAAGGAAGAGTCGCACCCGATAATTCAGCAGATCGTGCAAATGATGCGCTTGGATGAATCGTTGGAGCTGAATATCGAGGGGCACACCGATAATGTCGGCGAGGAAAAGGACAACCAGCTCCTTTCGGAGGCGCGGGCCAAAGAGGTGGTAGGCGCCATAGCCTCGCTCGGGATCGACCAGAGGCGGATGACCGCGATCGGCTACGGCGAAAGCAGACCCATCGCCGACAACGCCACCGAACAAGGAAGGGCGAAAAACCGACGGGTCGAGCTGGTCAAACGCAAAGTCAATCCGTTCAAAGAATCCAACGCCCCGCAACAATCGATGCATTTCGGCGTTCCGGTTTATCCCGGAGCGAAATTCGATCCCGAACAAACCGAATTTGCCCGATTCTCGCTCGGTCAAGATGTTTTCGTTTATCGAACCAACGACAGCGTGAAAAAGGTCAGCGCATTTTTCGAGAAGGTCAATAAATTAGGCTCGATCGGCGGCGATGACAAAACGGCGGTCTTTACGGGCACGGACGATGGTTTTATTATCCGGATTGCCATTTCAGGTCCCTGGGAAGATGGCCGGACCGGCGAAATCCACAACGATACCTACATCCAGTATTTCAAGGGAGAATAGAGCCGAATAGTCGATTACATAAATCGTAATATACTACAGCAAGAAAACAGTCGTAAAGATCGAAGCATGGCGCCACATCTTGCTTGACTATGGATTTGTCGCTCCATTAATTTTATCTGAGCGGTGTAAGGGGCTTAACAAAATTAACAAGAGGAATATATGACGAGGATAGCCAAGATATTCGCGGCTTTCCAAATTCTTATCATATGTTCGACCGCCATGGCTCTTCCCTACTTTATTTGGAATCCTATCGGCTCCTCTTCAGGCGATGACCTCCATCGAGTTTTCCAATCGGCTCAATACTCAGGCCGGCTGGAAACGGATCTCGGGATTTTACTAGGGAATCTCGACCAGTATGAGCCGCTGTTCATAATTTCCGAATTCGGGGAACCCGGCAACGACTATAGCCATGTTGCCGACAGCCTGCTGGCGTTGCTGCAAGACCAGTTAACTGATTATTTGATCCGCGGCGGATCGCTCTATTGGGAGGGTGTCGGTTCAATTGAACGATTATTATCGCAATTGCATTCTCGGCGGCTTTGATATAACCACTTGTAATCCCCCCTATTTTACGGCCGTTTATTCTTGCAACCGCCCCGAATCCTTGATTGTTCACAACCGGCCAAGCTCTTTTCCGATGATCGGTCTGGCAGGGGAATGCGCTTTTTGATGCCAAAGCGATATGCCGTCATGCCATACCCTCCCGCTGGCGATCGATAGGCCGTTTCGGGTTTTCCTGACTTCTTATTACTTTTCGATATTCGACGATTCGGGACCGAACAGCCGAGCCGACTATCTGGGCGAAGTTATGCGCTGGCTGACCGCCACGGAAATCGAAAGTGAAAGTGAGCAATTTCCGACGCAGTTTGCCTTGTTACAAAACTATCCCAATCCTTTCAACGGCTCGACTATAATCTGCTGCTCACTTGAACGTTCGAGCGCACTCGATATCTCCATCTACAATATCGCCGGACAGAAGATCGAATCGCTTTTTGCGGGATATCGCGATGCGGGGAACCATGAAATCGTCTGGAACGGTTCGGCTTATCCCTCGGGTGTTTATTTCGCCCAATTGACTACACGCTACGGCAGGCAAATCATACGCATGGTGTTGTTGAAATAATTTCGTTCATAAACACTTCCGCTTTTTATTCACAATAACCGCCGTTTTCCTTTGCGGAAAGCCCGCGAGTGTGCTATAATTAACTTACTTCGGTTGCCCGGCGCGGCCGGGTTTCAATAAAGGGCCGGCAAAATCATGACGATTTGAAGCGGCGTCGGCTATTCGGATGGATCTGAACGCGAGGAGTAGATAGATGAAAAAATCAGCCGACCGATATTTTGTTCCGATGGTCGTGAGCCTGTTTGTCGCTTTATCGGGGCTTGGGGGTGAAGCTTTCTGCCAGACTTATCAATATCTACCCGGTGACGTCAATATGTACTACGGCAACTGGCCGCCATCGGTGCAGACCGCCGATGTTACTTATCTGATCAATTATCTCAAACAACGGATAACCAGCGTCAAATGCCCTTTGGATACGTTCTGGGCGGCCGCCGATGTCAACGGCGATTGTCAGGTGAGGGGCAGCGACGTGTCGCGCTTGGTCGGCTATTTGAAAGGTCAGGTGGACGTCCGTTATTGTTCTCGATTCGTTCCCCTATGGCCCACACCCGATTCGCTACCCCAATCGCGGCCGATTGGTTTTCCGGGATGCGAGATTGCTGGGGACACGCCGCCTTTGTTGGATCCGATCGCTCCGGCGACGATTCGGGTCGGACAGCGGCTTGGTCAGCGGATAACCGCCACGGACAGCCCCGGAGACCCGATTTTTTTGTTTGGGCTCGGTCTGCCGGCGAACGCCGTTTTCATCGATTCATCGAACGGAATCGGAGGGTTGACTTTTCAGCCTTCGATGCAGCAAGTCGGCGATTATGAGTTGACATTTGTCGCTTTTGCCAATGCTCTGGCCGATACCATGCGCATGACGATAACCGTGACCGACACGGCCGATACGGAATCGGCGATCGTGGCCGATCATTTTATCGTCAGCCGGTTCTCCGCGATACCGGATTCGATAATCAGGCGTATCCGCAGCGACCTCCGGATATATTATGCGCATTCTTCTCATGGGGGTCAACTTATCCAGGGAATGACGATTTTACGCGACCAGGATTCACTTTATTCTTTGCCTTCGATCCATGAAGTCGCCGATGATTTGGGCGAATGGGGCGACACCTCGTGGGCGCCTCCGACCAGGGTATATTTAGACGCGCATCCCGAGATCGACGTCGTGATGTATTCCTGGTGTATCGGGTTGGTGCGCGGCCATAACGATTCCGCCGGCATTTACGCTTACTTGAATAAACTCGACGATCTCGGTCGGGATTATCCCGGAGTAGCGTTCGTGTATATGACCGGCCCGCTCGATGGTTCCGGCAACGAGATGTATGGGCATAACACGTTGATTCGCAATTATTGTCGCGCCAACGGGAAGATATTGTTCGATTTCAGCGATATCGAGTGTCATGATCCCGACGGCAACTATTATCCGGGGACACACGATATCTGCGAATGGTGTTACGACTGGTGTAACTCTCATCCTTGTCCCACCTGCGCCAATTGCTCGCATTCGCATTGTTTGAACTGCTACCGCAAAGGGATGGCATTCTGGTGGATGCTGGCGCGCTTGGCTGGCTGGTCGGGAAATTAGAGTTTTAATATCATCGACTATAACGCCGCATATGGAGCTGGGGCGATAGTGCTTGTCCTGGTGGTATGGGGAATTCCGCTGTTTTGCCTCGCCGGTTTCGTAATCGACTCGTTTCGGCGCCAACGATGCGTATTTTTCGCTTTCGGGAAAGGTGCGTATAGGTAATGAATACCGCCTATCGTCGGTGGTGTCGAGGATCATCCCGGCCCGGGTAGTATGTCGGTGGATCGGGCGGAGTTAGGCCTTTTGAGCCAGGATATCGACGATTCTTTCAGCGGTCTTGCCGTCCCACAGATCGGGGATTTTTCCTTCTTTGATTTTGCCGCTCATGATATCGTCGGCGGTTTTCATAAGAAGGTCGTAATCATCGCCCACCAGAAAATTACTGCCGATTTCACAGGTTATCGGTCTTTCGGTGGTTCGGCGAAGCGTTATGCAAGGGATTTTAAGGAAAGTGGTCTCTTCTTGGACCCCACCGGAATCGGTCAGCACGAATTTGGCATCGGCCTGAAGGCGCAAGAAATCGATATATCCGAGCGGATCGATTATTTTAATCGCCTTATCGTCAATCGCTGATCTCAGACCGAACTCCTCCATGCGCTTTTGGGTTCGTGGGTGGCAAGGAAAAACGATCGGTATTTTCCGGCCTATTCGGGTTAGGATTTCGATGATTTTTTTCAGGACCACGGGATCATCGACATTCGACGGCCGATGCAGAGTCAGCGCGACATAATCGTCTTTGGCCAGGCCGAGATTTTCGACGATCGGCGAGCGGCGGGCGATTTCGAGATTTTTCACCAGCGAATCGATCATTATATTGCCGGTGAAAAATACCCGCTCGGCGGGTACTCCCTCTTTTTTTAGATTTTCCAGCCCCGATTTTTCGGTTACGAACAGCAGATCCGACAGGCGGTCGGTGACGATCCGATTGATTTCCTCGGGCATGGTGTTGTCGAAACTGCGCAAGCCCGCTTCCACATGCGCCACCCTTATCCATAACTTCGCCGCCACGATAGCCGCCGCCATCGTGGAATTGACATCGCCGAAAACCACCACCAAATCAGGTTTCGATTCAAGCAGCACTTTTTCCAGTTCGATCATTATCCGCGCAGTCTGCTGGGCCTGTGTTCCCGATCCCACGCCCAGGTAGATGTCCGGTTCTTTCATTTTCAGCTGTTCGAAAAAAAGACGGGAAAGGTCGTAGTCGTAATGTTGGCCGGTGTGTATCAAGCGCGGCTTGAAAATTTCGGGGCGCTTCGCCAGAGCGTCCATGAGGGGAGCGGCTTTCATGAAATTAGGGCGCGCCCCCACCACCAAATCAATTTTTTTCAAAGTCAAATCCTTCTCCCTGATCGACCCGCGAAAAAATCGCAAGACGAATTCGGCAACGGTTCGTTCACTCTAATATCGGACTTGAATCTGATTGTATATATCGACACGAAAGGTCACGTCGTAATCGGCCGCCGTTTCAATGGGCGGTACAGGAGTCGAACCTGTGACACCCTGCGTGTAAGGCAGGTACTCTAACCAACTGAGTTAACCGCCCGCACCGGCCATAATAAGGCCGCCGATCCGCAAGTCAAAGTCAAATTTATCGTCCCTAAAATTTCGCCCAGCGAGGCACTCTCGGATACGGCACGACATCGCGGATATTGGCCAGGCCGGACATATACATCAGGACCCGGGCGAATCCGAGGCCGAAACCGGCGTGTGGAACCGTCCCGAAACGGCGCAAATCCAGATACCAATCCAAAACTTTTTCGTTCAGACCGAAAGAGCGAATCTGATTTTGTAAGACGTCGAGGCGTTCCTCGCGCTGGCTGCCGCCGATAATTTCCCCAACCTGAGGCACGAGTATATCGACGGCGGCGACCGTTTTTTCGTCGTCGTTGACCCGCATGTAAAAAGCTTTGATGCCGCGGGGATAATTGTAAACCATAACCGGCGCCTTGAAATGCTTTTCGCAAAGAAATCGTTCGTGTTCGGCCTGCAGGTCGCTGCCCCAATCGACCGGATATTCGAATTTCCTGCCCGCTTTTTTGAGAATACCTATAGCCTCATCGTAGGAGCATTTGACGAAGTCGGTCTGGATTATGCTTTCGAGCGTGGCGATTCTGTCGGAAGAGATACGGGTGTTGAAAAATTTCATCTCCTCTGGGCATTGTTCGAGCGCGTAGGCGAATAGGTATTTCAGAAATTCGCCGGCGAGCTGCATATTTTCCTCGAGTTCGCAGAACGCCATTTCCGGTTCGATCATCCAGAATTCGGAAAGGTGGCGCGAAGTATTCGAGTTCTCCGCGCGGAAAGTCGGGCCGAAAGTGTAGATATCCCCCAGAGCGGTGGCCATGGTTTCGCCCTCGAGCTGTCCGGAAACCGTCAGAAACGTTTCGCAACCGAAAAAATCTTTGTCGAAATCGATCTCGCCGTCGATAAAAGGCAGATTTTTCAGGTCGAGCGTGGTGACTCGGAACTGCTGCCCCGCCCCTTCGCAATCGGCGGCGGTGATCATCGGCGTGTCTACGAAGTAAAAGCCGCGCTCCTGAAAAAACTTATGAATGGCGAATGCGATTTTGCTGCGGAAACGATTCATCACCCCGAAAGTATTGGTGCGCGCTCTGAGGTGGGCGATTTCCCGCAAAAATTCGAATGTATGCCTTTTATTTTGGACCGGATAATCCGGTGGGCAATCACCCAGTATTCTCAGCGCTTTCGGGTGCAACTCGATCTTGTGTTCGCGCTCTTTTACCGGGATCAATTCGCCTTCGAGGCGGATCGACGCCCCCAACCGAGCTCTGGAAATATCGGGAAACCTATCGGGGTTTTCAATGACTATCTGGAGACTGTCCAGGCTGCTGCCGTCATTGACTTTCAGGAAAACCAGGTTGGGCTTGTCGCTTCGCGATCTGATCCATCCCAACACTATTACGTTTTCGACGGCCTGTTCCGGATTTTTCAGAATGGCCGAGATTTTTGTTCTTCTGAAATAGTCCATAGTCTAAAAGTGCGAAATTTAATCAAGCGATTTTCGGAAATCTCCGGTTGTTGTTATAATTCTGATTCGGTGAAATGCCGGGTTCCTTTAGCGCCGGTCACAGTCGGCGGACCTTTACCCTTTCAACCAGAAAATCGATTATTTCGTTTTTTCCGTCGAAACGTTTAATTTCAACTCCGGCCAGCTCGGCCAGTTTCATGGTCGCGTTTTTCGAAATCTCCCAATCCTGTCCCGACAGCTCGTTTAGATACACGACCCGCTTAATGCCTGTCTGGATCATCGCTTTCATGCACTCGGCGCAGGGGAAAACGCTTACGTAAAGCGAACAGCCGGATAAATCCTGGCGGGCGTGCAGGATCGCGTTAAGTTCGGCGTGGACGGTGTATTGATATTTTTCCGGCCGGGTCATGGGCAGTAGGTCGTCGTTGATATGGCGCGGAAATCCATTGTATCCGGCGCTGATCACTCGGCGGCTTTTATTATCGACGATCACCGCCCCCACCTGAGTGCTCGGGTCTTTCGATTTGAGCGAGGCCACGACCGCGAGTATCATGAAATACTCTTCCCAGCTTAACGGTGCTTTCATGCTTTTTGCGCTTTCAAAATTCGATCTTCTCCGTCGCCCGAATCACCGCGCAAATATAACTTCAATAAGATATACTTTCAATAGAAACATGGACATGCGATATGCATTAAGGGTCGATAGCTGTTTCGATTTTCTCCGAACCGGAGAACGGTTACGAGGCTCAGGAAAATCCGGATCCGCTGCGGCATCCTGAGCCGGCCGATTGCACGCTGTCGGACCCCCCCGTGCTGGCGAAAGTGGAGAACAATTTCGTCGTTTGATCGGAGCCGCAGACCGGACAAATAACGGGATCGTTCGCCGAAACCGAACGCAATGATTCGAACTTCCCGCCGCACGCGTTACACTTATATTCGAAAATCGGCATATCAGCCTTTCCTGAGCGATAATAAAAGCCCGACCAGGGCGAAATAGGCCATGGCTATCGGGGAATTACATAAAATCATGCATTGGGAGCTGTAGTTGCCCGCAATCGTACTCAAAAGCAGCCCGAACGAGGCCCCCAGTGTGAGGCTGCCGGCAATTCGAAAAAGCCGCTTCTTTTTTTGTCTGCCAGTCAGGGTCATAATCGAATTCTCATTAACTATCGGCATCAGCAGCCGGTTCCATTATGTTACCATCCTTAAAAGCCTTTTTCCCGCTCTGTTTCCGAAGACTTATGTTAATGATATATATGACGATAACCATAATGTCAAGGTTAATCGTTATGTCTGAAACAACCAAGTTGCTTATCGGGCAGGTGCCGATATTCGGGCATTTGCCGCAAGATTTGATCAGCGATCTCAGCGCGGTTGCGAAAAAGAAGCACCTTTCGTCGGGGGAAGTATTATTTCTTGAGGGGGATAGAGCCTCCACCTGCTACATAATAAAGGAAGGCACCCTCGAGATTCTTAAAAACGATTCCGCGACCGGCAATACTTATCGCTTGGCGCTGCGCAGCAAGGGGGAGTTTCTGGGGGAGATGTCGCTTCTCGAGGAGTCACCCCGTTTCGCCACGGCCCGGGCGATAGGCGATTGCGTGGTGTTAGAAATCAGCCGGGAGGATTTCACGCGCCTGATCGGTCAGAATCCGATAATAGCGATGAAAGTGATGGAGTCGCTCTCGTCGCGCCTGCGGCAGGCCGATCTGAAAATGATCAACGACCTGCAGATCAAGAACGAACAGCTTGAACAGGCTTACCGGCGCCTTCAAGAAACCTCCAACGAACTCGAGCAGTCTTACACCAATCTGAAAACGGCCAATAAGTTTTTGGAAAAGATTATCTCCTCGTCGCAATTTTTCATGATCGTGGCCGACGCCGGCGGCAAGGTGTTCATTTTCAATGACGCGGCCAAGACCACTTTCGGCTATTCGTTCCAAGAGGCGGCCGGCCGGACGATCCGGGAATTGCTGCAGCCGGCCGGCAAAGACGACGTAATAGAGGAAATAGAAAAATGCCTCGCCCAAGGTCAGGTCTTCAGGGGTGAAACTCTGGCCGTGAATAAATCGGGCGACCGCATATTTGTCGAGCTCGTCGGCGCCAGAGTTTTCAACGAACGCGGGGGCGATTTCGCCAGCCTTTACATGGGGCGCGATATCACCGCCGAAAAGAATTTCGAGCGGCAGATGCTGACGCTCGAGCGGATGGCCACCCGCGGGGAGCTCGCCGCCGAAATCGCACACGAATTGAACAATTATCTTTCGATAGTCATAGGCAATCTCGAACTTCTCCAAATGGATCTCGACTCGGGAAATATCGCTTCGGCGTCGCGGAAAATCAACGCCATGAAAGACGGCCTGGATAAAATCACGCGTTTTGCCGACGGCCTCATGATGTATTCCCGTCCCGTGCCGCATAAGGAGAAATTCGATCTCCAGAGATTCCTCGAAAACGAGCTGTTTTTCATCAAAGCGCAAAACCGGTTCGATGACGTCCAATTCATTTGCGAATTTGCGCCGAATATGCCGCCGATCACCGCCGACAAGAGTCAGCTGCAACAGGCTTTGTTGAACCTGTTGAACAATGCCGCCGACGCCCTGTCCGCCAACGACAAGACAAACCGCCTTATCAAAATCAAGGCCACCTATATCGAAAACAGCTCCTCGATACGAATTTCGATAATCGACAACGGAGTCGGCCTGAGTCCGGAAAACCTCGGCAAAGTGTTCCGGCAGCATTTCACCAGCAAGAGCACCGGGCACGGGTTCGGCCTGCTGGCGGTCAAGCGGGTGGCGAAAAATCATGGGGGAAAAGTTTGGGCGGAAAATAATCCCGAGGGTGGAGCGATTTTCAATATTGAATTTCCCATAAGTCTCGAAAGTGCCGCCATAGCCGGAACGGTGCCCACCGGATGAGGCGACACCATGGATCTCATGTTTTTTCTACTTCTGGGGCATTTTTACGGCGATTACGCTTTCCAGACCGATCATGTAGCCAACAAGAAAAAAGAATCGCTTAAGCATTTAACGCTTCATTCGATGATTTACGTGGTATCGATTTGGGCGGCTATCGTCGCTTATTCTCTACTGTCCGATTCACGGCTTTTCTTGTCAGCGGGGAGCCTGTTTTTCCTGGGCTTTCTATTGATTCAACACTGGCTGCAGGATTTTTATAAAGGACGTTGGGGAAATCATTCGAAACAGTTTTATTATATCGATCAGGCTTTACATATCACGGTATTGTATATATATAGGCTTTTCATGACCGGGTAGCGGTTATGGGCGAAAATGATCGAACCGAACTCTGGCGGCCCTATCTTTCCGATTTGTTGATATCAATCTGTCGAAATTCCCGACAGACAACCGTTCTCGACCGGCCCGAGGGAAGCCTCTTGTTTGCCGATTTGTCGGGGTTTACGGCGCTTTCGGAGAAATTGGCGGTTGTCGGCAGAATCGGCGCGGAAAAGTTAGCGGGAATCATCAACGACTGTTTTTCACCCTTGCTGGAGATAGTGTTTTATCATAACGGGGACGTCATAAAATTCGGAGGAGATTCGTTTCTCGTCTTTTTCACGGGGGACGATCATATAAAAAGGGCATTCACCTGCGGCAGACTGTTGATCTCATGGGTGGATGAACACGGGCGAATCGCCACACCCGAGGGCGAAATCAAGCTGGGGATCCATGTCGGCCTGAGCGCGGGAAAGCCGTTCAATCTGCTATTGGGCAAACCCGGCGGTCGTCGCGATCATCTGTTTTGCGGCCCCGCTGTCGAACAGGCGTATGCCGCCGCCGACAAGGCGGGACTGGGGGAAATGGTGATTACCGGAGAGGCGGCCCGTGTCCTGAATTTGTCGGGAGCGAAAGAGATCGAGGGTGGTTTTTCCCTCTATGAATTTTCGGCATTGCCAGAGGAGTATGGGCGTTGTAGGAGAAAATCCGAGGGGAAACTGAAAAAGATACCAGCTGAAATGTCCGAGTTCTTGATCGTGGGCTTGGAGGATTTGCTTTCCGCCGGAGGGGGTACGGTCGAGGGCGAACACAGGATATTGACAAGCCTGTTTATCGGCGTGGAATCGCTTAGGCGTAATCTCGAGAAGGATTCCGCCATGGCGACGGCGGCGTTGGCCGATTATTTTGACTTGATCAACAATGCGCTGGTCCGGTTTGAAGGAGCGCTGGGGCGCATTGATTCCACGCCTGCCGGCGAAAAGATTCTGGCCTTTTTTGGAGCTCCTAAAAGCTCGGGCCGCGATGCCGCCAACGCCTTGAGGGCAGCATTGCAGATTGAACGCGGCCTGGAGAAGGTAAACCGGATATTCCCGATTCCGGTCAAACATCGCTATGGAATCAACACCGGAGTATGTTATGTCGGCGACGTGGGCGGGCACGATCGGCGCGAATACACGGCCATGGGTGATGCGATAAATCTGGCGGCCCGGCTGATGAGCAAAGCAGACCCAGGCCGGATTCTATGCGGAGAACAAACCGTCCGTCTTGCCGGGAGGGGATTCAATTTCGCCCCGTCCATCGATTTGCAGGTCAAGGGGAAAACAAAATCGGTGGTTGCCCGGCCGTTGATCGGTTACGAGGGAACCGAGGGCGGAAACGAGGATCTGGTCGGGCGTGAACATGAATTGAACCGAGGGATGGAGTTCGTCAGGCGGACAAACCCCGACACTCCAAAAGTCCTGGCCATAAGCGGCGAACCCGGAATCGGAAAATCGGCGATTTGTGCCCGATTAATTTCTTACGCCAGGCAGATCGGCTTGAAAGTGGCAAGCGGGGCCTGTTTTAAGGGAACGGAGCAGGTTCCCTATGAGCCGCTGACCATGATTTTGTGCGGTCTGCTCGATCTGAAAGAAAATTCGACCAGCCGCGAACGGCATCAGGCTTTGCATGACTTGCTGTCATCGATCGAGGAAACGGATTGGGAACCTTTATTGGCGCCGCTGCTCGATTATTCTCTTGCAGTGCCGCTTGAGCTGGCGAATTTGCCGGACAATATCAAGCAAGATAAAATCCGTTCGTTGATTTGTCGATTGATCGCCGAGGTCAATCGCAAACACAAATCGCTGATATTCATCGAAGATATTCAGTGGATCGATAACGCCACTTTCGAGATATTGAGAAATCTTCAGGCGGATAACGATTCCCCGCCGATTTTGCTGGCGGTGCGGCCGAGTGCGATTTGCGAGCAGATTAAAGGGTGGCCGAATACGGAACTGATTGAACTCGGTCACCTTGCACCGCTGAATTCGCGGCGCCTTTTCTTGGCAAAACTCGCGGGCCGCCCCATAGAAGAATCGCTGGTCGATAGGATCGTCGAAAAGTCGGCCGGAAACCCGTTTTATCTCGAGGAGATGGCCCGCGCATTCGCCGAACTTGGTCCGGAAAAAATTTTCAGCGGCGACGGAATCCCCACGAGCATAGAAGCCGTTATCACCGCCCGAATCGACAATCTCGAGGGGCCTATCAAAAGAACCTTGCGCGCCGCAAGCGTAATCGGGCGGATATTTGCCCTAAAAGTGCTCCAGGCGATCCATCCGGATTCCCGGTCGGCCGGCGTGATAAGGAATCATCTGCGTGAATTAAGCGGTCTCGATTTGACGCCGCTGGAGCGGAATCATCCAATCGTCGAATATATTTTCAAACATATTCTGACCCAGGAGGTGGCCTACAACGGTCTTTCTTTCGCCATCCGCCGCGACTTGCATCGAAGAATTGCGGATTACTACGCTGGGAAAAAATCCGGACGTCTAAAAAACCCCGAGTTGCCGGCCAGACACTATCTTCTCGCGGGCTCTCAGACGGAGGCCTTGCCGTATTTATTCATGGCTGCCCAAAAAGCATCAGCCAGGTTCGCCACTGTCGAGGCGATGGAGTTCTATGACCAGGCCATGGCCATCGCCCGGAACATAGATGACCGCTCGTATCTTTTGGAAATTTCGCGGCAGAGAGGAAAGCTGGCGAAGCAAATCGGCGATTACGATAAGGCGATTGCCGATTTCAATCAGCTCAAATCGATCGGCGAAAACGACGAACAAGTCAAGGAGTCGCTTCAAGAACTGAGCGAAATCTATCGCACCACCGCAGCCTATGAAACCGCTCTTAAGACGATCGAGGAGCTCGAAACGTCGTTTCCAAACGATTTTCATGTAAAAGCGTTTTGTCTGGATAGCCGAGGGACGATCGAGCGACGGCTGGGAAACTTACAGCGAAGTCTGGTTCTTCACAGTCAGGCGGAGGAGATTTTCCGCGAGCACGAATTACCCTCGGCGATACAAGCCTCGGTGCACAACAATATCGGCATCTGCCTCTGGACCATAGGTGAATTGGAAAAGGCGGAAAGCCACTATAAAAAGGCATTGACTCTATATCGCCGCTTGAAAGATCTGCACGGGCAGTCCAAGGTGATCAATAATCTCGGAATAATCAGTGATAAGGCGGGAAAACTTAAGAAAGCCGCGGCGGCTTACACGAAAGCGGAGAAAATATTCAAACGGATCGGGGCGGCGCGCTCGCAGGCTTTGGCTTGTGCCAATCTGGGCACCAATCTGACCTCACGCGGCTATCTGGGCGAGGCCATGAATAAGTTGAACGAAGCTTTGAACATATTCCGCCGAATCGGGGACAGACATTGCCTGGCGTTAAGCTTCGGCGATTTGGGTTATGCCATGTTTTATGCCGGCCGGTTCGAGGGGGCTATCGCCAACATGGAAAAATCCATCGAGCTTGCGAATGAACTTGGCGAGAACGAACTGGCGACCGAAAACAGTATCCGCCTGAATCGGATGCTTTTACTCTGTGGGCGTGAAGTCAATCGAGTAATATCCGATTTGGCGGCGAAGGGCGCGGAAATCGGCTCGAAAGAACTTGAGGCCAACGCGAGGATCTTACAGGCATGGCACGCCCTATTCAACGGCAACCTCGAGCCGCTCAAAGAATCGCTGGCGGTGATCCGCCGGGAGTTCGCTGAAATCGAGTCGCTCGAAACGAGGCTCGAAATCGAGGAGATCTCTGCTGCGCTGACCGGTTTGATGGGGGACTACAGCGCTGCGGCCAAAATTATCGATAAGGCTATCGCCTGCGCCGACCGAAATGATTTGGTTTTGAGCCGGTTTGAATTAGGTTTGCTTGCGGCCGCGTTGCCCTCGGGCGCAAAAATAAGAGTCAAGTCAAGGCAGAAAACCGAATCGGCGGTCGCCCGAATCGAAAGCTCGTTGAGCCTTGAGGAATTAGCGGGATTCAAGTCGTTTGCCGCGATCCGCACCGAGTTGCTTGCTGCGGCAATCATGCGAAAACCACCTCAGCCGGCCCCAAAATTATTGGTCGAATCCCATAGATGATGGATAGATCCCCATAATCGACGAATTTGTGAATTATCTGCGCACCCGGCAAATTCCGTATAATTCGCAGTCTATCAATCAGTTGGCAATTTCTGGCAAAAAATCATTCAAACGGTCTATTTCCTGCACTTAAGGGGCTCAGTTGAATTGGCAAAAAAAATTAACGATAACCTCGGGAGGTCAAAAGATGAGTAAACGGTTAAGAAAAGCATTCGCAGTTCTCAGCGTAGTATTGTTGGCCGCGGGGTTGTTCTATGGCTGTTCTTCAAATCCGCCGACCGCCTTGCCCGAGTATGATAATCCGAACCTGCAAAGAACGATACTGTTGGCGGATGGGGTTGCCGTGTCCAAGTTGGTGGATGTGTCGGTCTTATCGGATTCATTACTTATCAACAACATTGCCGGCTATCACGCTTTCAAGATTCCTCAGAAAGCGCTTAAGGCAGCCACCATCATTAGTATCAAGACCAGCCGCGAGGTTATATTAGGCAAGAACGCGGTTGTCCTCGAATTCGGTCCCGACGGATTGGTTTTCGATCGTGCGACTACTATCGATTTCGACCTGAGGGATCTGGATCCTTCGGCCAAGTCGGCAAGCCTGTATTATTTCGACCCGAACGTGGGGGATTGGGTGTACCAAGGAACGGCCAATGCCAAAGACGGCAAGGTCAGTTTCAACATCTACCATTTCAGTAAGTACGCTATCGAGTAAGGCCGAACCTAAACGAGGAGGTTGATCTAAAGGCCGCCCTCAAAGCGAGGCGGCCTTAAGTTTTTTCCAAATCAATCGATGGCTGAATTCAGCGAATAGGAACTATTTCGATCCGCCGATTTTTATTTCTGCCCTCGGGAGTGTCGTTGTCCGCGATAAAGTAGTTTTTGTCTTCGCCATACCCTTTCGCCGTCATTCTTTCGAGAGCCACTCCCTTGGCCGAAAGGTAGGTCATGATCGCTTCCGCCCGTTCCTGGGAGATTTTCAGGTTGGTGCGGGCCGAGCCGAGAGCGTCCGTATAACCGTTGATTTCGATCCGGATATCGGGGTGGGCGATCAGGCTGATCGCCAGTTCGTCGAGTTGTTTTTTGGCCTGCTCGTCCGGTTCCACCGAATTCGGCTGGTAATTTATATTGAGCGTTATCTTATCCGATATCGGTTTGGCCATCGGGCAGCCGCTGCTGTCCACGGCGATGCCGCTCGGGGTGTTCGGGCACTTATCGAGGCCGTCGGGGATGCCATCCTTATCGGAATCGACAGCCACACCGAGCGAATCGACAACCGCGCCGGCGGGGGTATTCTGTTCTTGATCACGGTAATCGGGCACGCCGTCTTTATCGGAATCCAGAGGGCAGCCGAAAGCATCTATAGGCGCCCCATTGGGCGTTTCCGGGCAGCGATCGAGGCCGTCGTAAACACCATCGCCGTCGGAGTCAATCGGGCAACCGTTAAGATCGACGCGAGCCCCGGTGGGTGTCTCGGCGCATTTGTCAAGGCCGTCGAATACTCCGTCGGCGTCCGAATCAAGGGGGCAGCCATGTTGATCGACGACGGCACCGATCGGCGTATCGGGACAACGGTCGTATTTATCTTTATAGCCGTCTTTATCCGTATCTTTTGGCGCTCCGAATAGGTAGGAAATGCCGATACCGGGTTGCAGCACGGAGATGAACGGTCGGTTGGCGGGCTTACCGAAATCGGTGACGCCGATAAAATCGGCCGGCACATCGTTCGACATGTTGGCCAGCAGATAATTGAACCTTCCCCCGATATCGAGCGTGAAACTTTCGCCGATCCAGAAATTGAAACCGGCGCCGCCGCGGCCGCTGGCATCGGTAATGGAATAAGACCCGCCGCCTTCGACAGGTTCGACTTTAGCCAGGTCAATGCACACACCGGCAAGGATATACGGTTGAACGTTGCCGTTCGGATTGAAATATATCTGTCCGGTCAACGATATCGGGATCGCCGTCCATTTCGCGGAGGCGTTCTTATTGTCGCTTAGTTTGAAAGACTGGTCTTCCGTAGCCGTTTGATCGTCGTAGGCCGACCAATATCCGGCGCTCAGACCGAGGACGAAACTCTTTGTGAATCCATATTTCAGGTCGAGTTCGCCGCCGAGCCCCATCATGAACGGCTCGTTGGCCGAACGCGGGGCAGGTGGGGCATAATCTGATCCCTTTACCATAGGCGAAAACAGAGTGCCCCGCAGGCCGACACCGAATCGCCCGTTCCATTCGACCGCTGCGGCCAAGGCGGGCAGAATGATTAGTCCTACCAAGATAACGATCGCTCTGCTTTTCATTTCACCCTCCGTGCCGAACTTAATGTTCGGCGAATTTATTATCCTATTTAATTATTTCGGCATCAATTCGATTTTTGCGCGTTTTGTCGATTGCTTTTTCGGATTCGCGACCTGCTCAAGCGGCGCCTCTTCACGGTTTATACCTCGATCATGGCCCGACTGTGGGCTCCGGTCGATACGTATTTTATCTTTATACCCAATCGATTTTGGATAAAGTCGAGATAACGTTTAGATTCGGGGGGAAGCCCCGAATATTCGGTTATATCGGAAGTATCGACCGACCATCCCGGCATGGTTTCGTAGATCGGCTCGGCCTTTTCGAGGAAAGCGCTGTTCACCGGCGGAAAATCGTAAACTTCGCCCCTGAAACGATAAGCGGTGCATATCTTGATTTCTTTCAGGCCGTCGAGCACATCCAGCTTAGTGATGACAAGCCGATCGATTCCGTTCATGAATGCGGTTCTGTTCACGGCCGCAAGATCGAGCCAGCCGGTGCGCCGCGGTCGGCCGGTGGTGGCGCCGAATTCATTGCCGCGTTCCCGCAGCTTGTCTCCGATTGAATCGCGCAACTCCGTGGGGAACGGTCCGTTGCCCACACGAGTGGTGTAAGCCTTGATCACCCCGAATGTCTCGCCTTGCATCCCGGGCGGAAGACCGAGACTGCTGAAAAGGCCGCCGATGGTTGTGCTCGATGAAGTGACGAACGGATAAGTGCCCAGCGATAAATCGAGCAGCGAACCCTGGGCTCCCTCGAAAAGGATTTTTTTGCCGTGGTTCGACGCCCGCCGCAGCTCACCGGTGACATCGACCACCAATGCAGATACTTTGTCGGCGATCGCCAGCAGCGATTCGGTCAGTTTTTCGACCGAAAGTAGTTCCGGATCCCCGATAGATTGGAGCAAGGTGCGCTTGCGCGTGATAAAGTTGCCGGCAAGTCGTCTCAAGGTATCCGGACTTGCCAAGGTTCCTGCGGTAATCCCGATTCTCAAGGCTTTGTCTGCATATGCCGGGCCTATCCCTCGAAGCGTGGTGGCGATAGCCGAGGAATTGTCGAGGGTTTCCAGATAGCGGTCGATCGCCTTATGATGGGGCAAAACGAGATGAGCGCCGCTGTCGAGAAAAATCCTGCCTTCGGTTTTTATTCCGCTTTTTCGGACCAGGTCGATTTCCTCGAGCAAAGCCCAGGGATCACATACGACGCCCGCGCCTAAATAACAGATCGTATGAGACTGGATCATGCCGCTGGGAAGAAGGTGTAAGACGAATTTGCCGCTATCGGTGACCACGGTGTGGCCGGCGTTGGCTCCGCCGCCGAATCGAACCACTATATCGGCGTTCCGACATAGAAAATCGATCACCTTTCCTTTGCCCTCATCGCCCCATTGAAGGCCGAGCACGGTTTTATTTGCTGAGTTCACGATTCGAGCAGTTCCATTATTTTCCGGCTCAATTCCTTGACACCAGTATTATCACGAGCGGAGAAGATTACCAGATTTCGGCTGTCTATGTCAAGCTCTCGGCCGATATTTTCCGCAACCGCCGCCTGCTGTTTGCGATTAAGTTTATCCGATTTGGTCAGGACCCGGATCATTTTGATTCCGAGTTGATCTATGTAATTTATCAATTCCCGGTCGCTGTCTTGAAGTCCGTGTCTGATATCGATCAGATGGATTATTCCTTTGAGCGAACGTGTCTGCCGGAAATAATATTCGATCAGTTCCTTCCAGGCTTTTCGGTCGGATGCCGCCAACCTGGCATAGCCATAGCCGGGCAGATCGACGAATAGATATTTGCCGCCGATTTCGTAGAAATTGATGGATCTGGTTTTGCCCGGGGCTTTGGAAGTCTTGGCCAGATTCCGTCGGTTCAGCAGTTTATTGATCATGCTTGATTTGCCGACGTTGGAGCGGCCGACGAAAGCGACTTGAGGGAGGCTGATATTCGGCAGCTGGGCGATTTCGTAAAACGAGCCGCGAAAAGATGCTTGGCCGGGGAATATCATCGCGATCCACTATTTCAAACCGGTAACGATATAAGCACGATTTGCAAAATGAAAGCGATTTGGTTAGTCTTCGGTGAAATAATCCGAATCGATTTTCTTGATTTCATAACTGGCTATCGGCGAAACGCCGACGTTGTTTTCGATCATTAAATCGGCAAGCATCCGGCCGTCGATCAGAATAATTTTATTTTCTATTTGGCGGGCAAATTCTTTTGCCTCTTCCGTGAAAGATGAAGAGGTCATGAATACGCCCTTTTTAGCGCGGTGACCTTGTAGGGCGCCGGCAAACTTTTGCACTTCCGGGCGACCTACCACATTCTCCCAGCGTTTGGCCTGAATGTATATGACGTCAAGGCCGGGGCGGTCTTCTTTTATTATTCCGTCGATTTCTCCGTCCGCGGCCCGTCCTATCGCGCGCCCCGCGTCTTGACGACTGCCGCCATAGCCGATTTTCAAAAGAACATCTACGACCAGCTTTTCAAAGAACGCAGGAGAACAACTCTTGATGTTTCGCAGGATCTCATCGGCGAGATTTTGGTTTATAACTTTAAAAGAATTCTCAAGGAGTTCTTCCGGTGTATCATTCAAGCTGTCAATTCTTTGATCACTTTCAACAATCGATTCCCGCCGCCTGAAACTAAATTCATTAAATTCCGGGAATCGTGATAAAAACGAAACATCGATTTTAGGCGGCCGCCGAGAAAGAACCTCCCGCCCTCTTTGCGTTATCCGAAAATGTCCGCGCCTTGTCGATTCCAACAGGCCGGCATGTTTCATATAAGTCCGAGCCCAACCGACACGGTCATCAAATGTCGGTTTTCTGCCGCTGGGAAGCAGTTCCATTTTTTCTTCTGGCGAAAGGTTGAATTTTACAGCCATTGCCTCAACTGCATCCCTAAAATAATGTTCTTTCCCGTCGGCCGTATATTCCAAAAGCGGCAACATTATGCTCTGGTAATCCGGTATGGTCATACGCGCTGTCTTTCTTCAAGATTTTTCCGCGTGCTCTATCTTTGCCTATGCTCTCTTCTTTTTTTCGCCGTAGATATATTCCGGCTCGGCCTTTCCCTCGATCACTCCGCGGCCGATTATTATCTTTTCGAGCCCCTCCTGCGATGGCGCATCGAACATGATTTCCATCATCGCCGATTCGAGAATCGACCTGAGCGCTCGAGCGCCGGTATGTCGTTTCAGCGCGATCTCAGCCACCGCCTCGATCGCTTCATCCTTGAAAATCAGCTCGATATTTTCCTGACGGAAGTATTCTTCATATTGCTTTACCAGGGCGTTTTTCGGCTCGGTCAAAATCCTTTTGAGCGCGGCGAGATCGAGTTCGCCCAGAGCCGAAACCACAGGCAGCCGCCCGATGATTTCGGGTATGAGGCCGAACGCATGGAGGTCCTCGTATTCTATTTGGGCAAGCAGTTCGTTGGTGGCTTGAGTCAACTGGCGGCTGTCGGCTTTGAAACCGATAATTTTCCTGCCCAGCCTTTTGGCCACGATTTTATCGAGCCCCTCGAAAGCGCCGCCGCATATAAACAGGATGTTTTTGGTGTCGATATGGATCATATCCTGTTCTGGATGCTTGCGGCCGCCTTTAGGGGGAACCGCCGAAACCGTTCCCTCGAGAATTTTAAGCAGTCCCTGCTGGACGCCCTCGCCCGAGACATCCCTGGTTATCGATGGCGAATCCATTTTTCTGGCGATTTTATCTATTTCGTCGATATAGACGATTCCCACCTGAGCGGCCTCGACGTCGTAATCGGCCGCCTGCAGCAGCCTGACCAAAATGTTTTCGACATCTTCCCCGACATATCCCGCCTCGGTCAAGGTGGTGGCATCGGCGATCGTAAACGGGACTTGAAGCATTTTCGCCAGAGTTTGGGCCAGAAGCGTCTTACCGGTCCCCGTAGGTCCTACCAGCAGGATATTGGCCTTTTCGAGCGGAACCGAATCGGGGTCGGTGCTACGGGTGGTAATCCGGCGGTAATGATTGTAGACCGCCACCGCCAAAGTTTTTTTGGCCCGCTCCTGCCCGATCACGTAATCATCGAGGAATTTCAAGATCTGCCGCGGCGTAGGAACATCGATAACCGGCGGAGACTTGGCTTTTTTTTGGTTCAAAATCGTATTACACACGCCCACGCATTCGGCGCAGATAGAAGCGCCCGGGGCGGAGATAAGCTGAACCTTATTGGTGGCCGGGCGGCCGCAGAAACTGCAAAAATCTTTGGGCAGCCTCGGCGGCGGCTGTTGGTTGCTCTTTTTAGGCATCGGGGACTTCCTATGATATAGTCCCGGGGTGAATCAAATGCGATTTGAAGGTGATTTCCCTGGGCTATTTGGGTTTTCTTTCGAAAACTTCATCGACAAGACCATATTCTTTGGCCTCATCGGCCGACATGAAATAATCGCGGTCGGTGTCTTTCAATATTCTTTCTATGGGCTGGCCGGTATGTTTGGCCAGTATTGCATTGAGCTGATCTTTGGTTTTGAGGATTTCCTTGGCGTGAATCTCGATGTCCGAGGCTTGGCCCTGATAACCGCCCCACGGTTGATGAATGAGAATGCGCGAGTTTTTCAAAGCAGCCCGTTTGCCTTCGGCCCCGGCAGCCAATAACACCGCCGCCATCGAAGCGGCCAAGCCGACGCAAGTGGTGTTGATTGCGGGTTTTACATACTGCATCGTGTCATATATCGCCAGACCGGCGGTGACCATACCGCCCGGGGAATTGATATAGAGGAAAATATCCTTTTCGGGATCTTCGGCTTCGAGAAACAACAGCTGGGCGATCACCAGGTTGGCCACATTGTCATCGATGGGTGTCCCGATAAATACTATGCGGTCTTTCAGCAGGCGGGAGTAGATATCGTAGGCGCGTTCGCCGCGGCCTGTCTGTTCCACCACGATAGGGACCAATGTCTGCATATGTTTGGACATGCGCTCTCCTTACTGTTTCAGATAATCTTCACGTTAGCCGCGAGAAAATCAAGCACCTTATTTTCCAGAAGCGTATCGTCGATCTCCTCGAATTTGCGCGATCGGCCGAGCGCATCGCGGGCGGCCTCGTAAGACATATCGTAGCGGCCGGCGAAATTGCGCACCCAGGCTTCCCGATCGGCATCGTCCACCCGGATACCCTCCTTGCGGGCGATTTCCAGATAAATCAGCTGCCAGCGGATGCTGTCCTCGCCGATTTTTCTGTATGACCGCCTCAATTCTAATTCATCGACATTTTTATAACGTTTCTTGAAATTTTCGGTTGCCGATTTCAAATATTCCTCGACGAACGATTCGGGAACCTCGAATTGGTTTTTCTCGACGATATGCTTGATGATGTCTCCTTTGACAGCCTGATCGGAACGGGACAATGCCTGTTCCTCAAGATGCTTTCGCACCTTCGACCTCAGGTCATTCAACGATGAGACATCATCGAAACGTCGGGCGAAATCGTCATCGAGCGAAGGCAGAACGCGCTCTTTGACCTCTTTGACCGCCACCAAATAGCCGACCCTGTTTCCAGCCAAAGTTCGTTCGTGATAATCTTCCGGATAAACGACCTCGATTTCCTTCAATTCGCCGATCCCCACACCGGTCAAGCCCTCTTTGAATTCCTTCAATACTCCCTCGGCCCCCAGATCGATTTCCACATTTTCCACTTTGTTTTCATCGGCCGGACCGTCGCCCATCTTTTTTTTCAGCAAATCGACCACCACCAGATCGTCGGAGTGTGAACGCCTTTCCACCGGGACGAATTCAGCCATTCTGTTCCGCATCCCAGCGACGTAATCTTCGACATCTTGATCGGTGGTTTCTATCTTTACCCGTTTTACCTCGAATCCCTTGTAGTCGTTGAGCGTCACCTCCGGCCTGACTTCGAGTTCGACCCGGAACGTCAACGGCCGGCCGTCAGCGAGTTCGATATTGCTTACTTTTGGTTTATTGATTACAAAAAGATTTTCCTGTTTTATAGCTTCCTCAAGGCTGCCGTAAACAAGCTCTTCAATAGCGTCGTTTCGAATGTCGAGAGCATATCTTTTTTTGATGATATCCGCAGGGGCCTTACCGGGCCGAAAACCGGGTATATTCGCTTTGGCTCGAAAGCTGTTGAATTGTTTATCGAACTCGGCGGCCACCGTTTCAGGTGGAACCTCGATTTCCAGTATTCTCCGGCAATTGGGTTCTTTTTTCACGACTACTTTGGTCATTCATCCTTCTTTGCGCGGCATCGTCATAATCCGATGCTATTTGGGTCTGGTTAGTAATTTGCGAAAGGGGGGATTTGAACCCCCACCCCTTTCGGGACTGGATCCTAAGTCCAGCGCGTCTGCCAGCTCCGCCACTTTCGCTTATCCGACGAACTATCAATATATTTATACTACTTATGCAAGTCAAGTCGGCAGGCCGTTTTCGCCGACCTGCCGACATTTACGTTTGGCTATGGTTGGTTGCAGGCGGTCAGCCCGCCTTATGGTTTAACGGACGATCAAGCTACACGGATTATTTCCCCGACTGATATTTTCCGTTCCATTCGACCATGTATTCATCGGGGGAGGAAAACGCGCCCGTATATTGGCCGTTTCCCCGTATCCCGGCGTATTTGCCGGTTCCCCTGGTGAATACGAACGTCCCCTTGAACGTGGTGCGAGGTTTGCCTTCGGGGGTCATCGTAGTGCTCGTGAAATGATCCCATCGGGCGAAAGCGGAATCGGGCCCGGCGGCGAATACGACGTAACCGAACTGTTCGCCGGTTCCTTTTTTCAGATCGCCAACCGCGAAATTGATTGCAGCGGCTCCATCCATGAATGCGGAGGTACCGGTACTGATGTTGATTCCCGTGCTTTTGTTAAGTGCTATAGTATGTCCCTCCTCATCGCCCACGGGGAATTCTTTACGGTCATCGATCCTGCAAGTCATTTTTCCGCCGATATCGATTTTGTCTTGAGCCGGCAGATTCGCCGCTCCAACGATCATTCCCCAAATCGCGATCGAGGCGGGAAATAATACCAACCTTAATCCCATGGATCTCCTCCTTTCTAACGAGTATTTACTCCGATTCGCTTGTTGCGGTTTACCAACAGTTGCCGTCACTAATTATTGCCACGGCCGATTCGGCAAATCAAGCGAAAACAGCCGGAGATCAACGCCCGTCGCCGATTCACGACTATCTATTGAATATCTCCAATTCCGGAACCAGACCCTCGGCTGCGTCCATTCCAATCCCGAAATTACCGGCGCCGTAACGTCCCGAATCTTTTGCCGGCGACAGCCAAATGCTGTTGTCGGCGGCTCCGATTGTGGGAATTGATGATTTGCCTTCTTGATCGATTTCGACATATCGATCGAGTCCGCCGATATCGAGAAACAAGGCTATTGAATTCGCATAGTAATCATAGGGCGAAAAGCGATTGGGCTTGTCGTAGCTATCGCGATAGGTGGCAGAACCGAGGCCGTCCGTTCCTCGGCCCAGCTGATAGTAGTCGTCGCCGCCAATATCGAAAAAGAAAGCGTCCGACCTAATCTGGGCGCAGGCAAGGGAGATGATTTTGGCGATATAGCGATCGTCGCCGCCGCGATTGACAAGCAGGGCGATGGTGTAGTCCCAGCCGAAAGCTAATCCCGCTCCTGCGGTTTCTCTCAATTCGTGGAGGTCGTTGCCGGTCTCATCGATGAGGGCGCCTATACAAAAATGCGCTCCGGAGGCCTGAGTGAAATAAACCGAACGATATCGATCGTCCCCTTCACCGTCATACACGATACCGGTTCCGAACCAATAGCCGCAGCCGAGAGTCCAGTTTCCTGAATAATACGAGTCATCGCCCTTGATATCGATCAAGGCCCCCAAACCGCCTGCCCAGCTGTGGCCGTCCGAGCCGTCGCCCCTTCTCCCCATTCCGGCCCCTTGGGCGGAGTTGACGTTGATCTTGTTTTCCGAATGGTAATCACCTCGATTGAAGACGCTGGCAAGAGGTTCCGCCACATATTCGTCATCGCCGAAGTAGTCGGCGCAGATACCAATCCCGCCGACGCCGCCGAAACCCTGGCCGTCGCCGCAGATATACCGTTTGTCCTTTCCTTTTATGTCAAGTGCGAAACCGAGCCCGAAATAACCGCAACCCTGGCCGCTGGTCTTGATTCGATAGTCGTCGTCGCCCTCGATATCGAGCAGCAGGCCCAGCCCGAACAAAGCGCACCCCTGGGCTTGACGTTCGGCCGCGTAGGAGTCATCACCGGAACCGTCGATCAAGATTCCGGCGCCCAGCACCGCCGAGCCCTGCGAGGGGTAGGCGGCTTCTTCGTTTTCGTATCGGTCGCGGCCGGCGATATCGATCATAACCGCTATGGCTTTTTCCGGCGATATGGATGCGCCGCAGTTGCCGGAATGCCGATCATCACCGCCCAGATCGATCAGGACGGCGGCATCGACATATCTGGCTTCATCGTCGCCGGTGCCGCGGATTATCACCTTTCCGAGCGGCGAATCGAATTCGAAGTGCAATCGGGATAGATTATGTTTTCGGCTGGTCACCGCGGTTTTGAGATCTCTGTAACAGGTCTCCGCCGCCTGCACGGTTTTCATCGCGGCATAATACAAGGAATGCTCATCCAAAGCGGCGGCGACGTCATCGATTTCCGGGTAATACACCTGGCCGTCGCCGATAGTTTCCGCCAAGTCCTTGATATCGAACAAAGCCTTTTGTCGTTCGAAGTTGACATTTCGCACCGCGATATTGCGCCATCGCGAGGCATCGAGCAGATTCAGCATAAGGGCGGCGATCGGCTTTTGAATTTCGATGGGAACGGAATCGAGCTGCATTTCAAGCCGCCGGCGAGGGTTGGGCCAATCGGATATCTTGTTGAAGGTCATGAATTCGAGCCGTCCGCCGTAGGCCTCGTAAATCCGTTCGAACGCATCGAGCATCGGCTGGGCTTCATCGATCCGCGGGTTCAAGTTTACGCCGAAATTTCGAAATCCGATCAACTTGCGGTCGACGCCGTTCAAATAAACCAAATTGTAGAGGCAATTTCCGGCGGTATCGAAATGGACCGGGTCGAGATAATATGCGACGGCGTTGCCCATGGTTTTAGCGAAATCATATACTTTCATCGGCTCGGCGAACAGGTCCTCGAAGAAAGGCAAGATGTGCGGAATATGCCGAGGCTGCGGGAAACGATTCCAGTAACCTTTGGGGTGGAATCCGAGTTGGTTGCGACTTAAACCGACTTTTTCCAACGCTTGTCCAAGGCGGTCCGTTTTAGGGACGTCCGCAGCCGTTTGCGCCCATAGGGTCGGGACGGCTATAGCCAGAAACAAGGCGAGCGTATATTTAATCATTGCCAATCCTCCTTGCCGTATTTTAGCTTCAAACGATAGCAATGTCAAAATTGAAGGAGCGGAGAGATGCATGATAATGCGGTTTTGTCGGTGATGGCGGCGCACGCATCGGTTCGCAAATACAAAGCCGAAGATATTCCCGATGACTTGCTCGAGAGAATATTGACCGCCGCGCGCCAGGCGCCGACGTCGTCGAATTTACAGGCCTATTCCATAATCATCATCAGGGATAAGGACAAAAAGAAAAAGCTGGCTCGGCTTTGCGGAGACCAAGTTTGGGTCGAGCGTTGCCCGGTTTTTCTGGCGATCTGTCCTGATATCCATCGGCTCGAGCTGATCTGTTCGGCCCGGGGTTATAAGATAAAAGCCGGTCATATCGAGCTATTGATCACCGCCATCGTCGATTCGGCGTTGGTGGCTCAGAACATATTGTTGGGCGCGCAGTCATGCGGGCTCGCCGGGGTGATGATCGGCGGCGTGCGCAATAATCCTTATGAGATATGGGGGCTTCTCGAGTTGCCGGAACGAGTTTTTGTGCTGATGGGGATCTGCCTCGGCTGGCCGGATACGAAACCCGTAAAGAAACCGCGGCTTCCGGAGGAGATAGTGGTTCATCGGGAGAAATACAATAAGGGCGAAATCTTTCCTCTGCTGGAGCGATACGATCGGGAAATCCGCGCCACCGGCTTATACGACGGCCCGGGGCGGAAAATGCCGGCTCTCGATAACCGGGTGATCACGGAACAAGATTACTCATGGATGGAGCATACGGCGCGGCGCTTGGCTTCGGTTGAGCCAACTTTGTTAAGGCCGCACATGCGGGAATTTTTAGAGAAAGTCGGTTTTGGGCTGGCGTGAAATCCCTGATTCGGGGCACTTTTATCGGGGCAAGAAGCGGCTTATAAACGGACGCGCAAAAAAGGAGATAAGATAAGCGATTCCGGCCACGAAGACGATAGTAGCTCCCGAGGCTATGTTCTCGGTAGCGGAAATCATCAGCCCGATAGTGGTGAATACCGCGCCGAGCCCGATCGAAAGAGTCATCATCGATTGTAAATTCCGGCAGTATTGCACGGCGATCGCCGCCGGAATGGTCAACAATGCGATCACAAGAATCACGCCGACCGCGCGGATAAGGGCTACAACGGTCAACGACACCAAACAGAAAAGCAAAAGATTCAATAACGTCGTGGGAAGTCCGGCGATACGCGCATGTTCCTCATCGAACGTCAAGGCTCGGAACTCCTTGAACAAAAGAACGGTCGATCCCGCTATTATCAGATCGAGGATAGCTACGATCAGCAGGTCGTCGGTCGGAATAGTGAGGATGTTGCCGAACAGATAACTCATCAGGTTGGGCGCATAGCCCGGGGTTTTGCCGATGAAATAAATGCCGATCGCCATTCCCATCGCCCACATGATCGCTATCAAAGTGTCCTCGTACTGGCTTGATTTTTGTCTTATCCAAACGATTATGAAGGCGGCTGCAAGGCTGAAAACGGCGGCCCCGACTATGGGGTTGATTCCGAGAAAGAAGCCCAGCCCGATTCCACCGTAGGCAGTATGGGAAATCCCCCCGGCAACCAGGGCGATCCGCTTGACCACGACATAACTTCCGATTATCCCGCAAGCGATACTGGCTAAAATCCCCGCCGCCAGCGCATTGCGGAAAAATTCGTATTGCCAGAAACTCGTGATTGTATCAATCATGATTTACCGTCTTCGTGTTGGTGCTCGCCGAGCACCCGATGCGGAGTCCCGTGGGCGATCAAGTCGACCGGACAGCCGTAAACCGATTCGATTACATGCGGCTGAATTTCTTTCGAGCCGTGGTGATACAGCCGGCGATTCAGGCAAGCCAGCGTGGTTACATGGCTCGACACCGCACCGATGTCGTGGGAGACCATCAAGATGGTCATCTTCTCGTTCAATGAGGACAGCAAGTCGAAAAGGCTTTTTTCCGATCGCAGGTCGAAGCTGGATGTAGGCTCGTCGAGCAACAATAATTCGGGCTCGCCTGCTATGGCTCTGGCCACCATCGCCTTTTGAATCTGTCCGCCGGAAAGACTCCCGATCTTACGACGGCGCAAGTCGAAAAGACCGATGAAATCGAGCACTTCTTTCACCTTGGCCTTGTCCGTTTCCGAGGGACGCTTGAAAATCCCGAGGCGGTTTAAGCGTCCCATCATGACGACGTTCCAAACATCGATCGGGAAATGACGCTCGAACAAGCTGGTCTGCGGGACATAGCCGATCCGCGGTCTGGCTTTTTCAGGCGATTGACCCAGAACGACGATTTCGCCGGTTGACGGTCGTAGTAAGCCGAGTACGGCTTTCAACAAGGTCGTCTTGCCGCCGCCGTTGGGTCCGATTATACCGAGGAATTCGCCTTTGCGTACTTCGAAATCGATACTTTCGAGGGCAATCCCCCCATCGTAGGCGATAGAAACGTTTCTGAATACGACCGCCGGTTCGTCGGTGATCATGGGGTCGATTCCCGATATGATGTCGCCAACTTCTTTCCGAATTGTAACATTTGTCCTATGAAATCACTCGGGAGGGGGTCGGCAGTTTCGATTTTTCCGCCGATTTCCCTTGCGATTGCGGCTGCATTTTCGCGATTGAATTGTGGTGAAATGAATATCGTTTTCAGGTCTTCGGCTCGCGCCAGCTTTATCAATTTGATCATCTCCGCCGCCGATGGCTCTTTCCCCTCGCTTTCGACGGCTATTTGGATAAGGTCGTAATCACGCGCGAAATACCCCCAGGCGGGATGGAAAACGATGAATTTGGATCCGCGGAAAGGCCGCAAAAGCGATTCGAGGGAACGATCGAGCGAATCGAGACGCGCCTCGTAGCGGGCCGCATTCCGTCGATAGACCGCGCTGTCGCCGGGATCGACCGCTATCAATCCTGCCGCGATATTGCGCACGAATATCTTTGCGTTGCGCGGAGAATTCCAAAGATGGGGGTCGTTCCCGCCGTGTTTATGTCGAGTGTCGGCGCCAGATAAATGTGAGTCATGGGAATCTTCGGCAGCATGCTCCTCGATGCCCCCCAAGAGTTCGATTCCTGCCGAGCAATCGATTATTTTCAAATCGGGATACATTCTGCCGATCCTGTCGATCAGGTTTTTTTCGAACTCGAAATCGGCGCCGATTTTGACGTAAGCATCCGCTCCGGATAATTCCCTCAATTGCGCTGGAGTGAGTTCGTAAGTTTCCGGACTCGATCCCGGCGGGACCATGATCAGAATATCCACGCTGTCGCCGACTATATTGCGCACGAAATCCGCTTGGGGGGGGATAGATACGGACACTTTAAGTTTTTTGGCGAGCGCCGGAGCCGCCGTCAAGAAGGCGATAATGGCGATTGCCCATATCGTTTCGAGATATAAAAGGCATAAGCGCCGCCAAATCATCTTCGTCGTTAATCCGCCAAGCGATATTCTAATTAAGCCCTCGTATTTCACGAACCAACCTTCATTCTTTTTACTTTGAAAGTCGGGGAGCTAAGACTGTTGAAAATGTCAAGATCGTCGGCTACTGCCTCTATTCCATTCAGCAGATCATCGGCCGCGGCGGCAAGGGTAACATTGCCGATGGGTCGGATTCTTTTGCCGTTTTTCACCAGTATTCCGGCGATCCCCGCCGAATATTGGCCGGTTATGCTATGCAGTCCCCATCCCTGGGTTTCCTCGACGATTATCCCCTTCTTGCATGAGGCTATCAAATCATCGACTTTGCTCGTGCCGGGAACTATGAAGAGATTGGACGGAGAGATATGCGGCAACGATTGCAGGGAATCCCGGTGGGCCGAACCGGTGGAATCGGTCTTGGCTTTAGCGGCGACTTTCGAGTCGTAGAGGGCCTCGCGGAATACGCCATTGTCGATCAAGACGTGACGAGATGTGGCTACCCCCTCGTCGTCGGCCGGGCGGCTTGCCGGACCCCAAGGCAGATGAGGGTCATCCACGACCGAGAAGCTTTCCGCGGCCACTTGAGCCCCCAGCTTGCCGGCGAAAATCGACTCCCCGCGATAAATTTGCTCCCCGTTCAGGGCATAGTTCAATCCCCATAAAACCGACATGGCGCCCAGCGGTGAGAAAATCACCTCGTAATCCCCGCTTTCCACCGGAGTTCCCCCGACAAGCCTTAGCGCTCTTCCGGCGAATTTGCTCACAATATTTTCAGGAGACGGCAGATCGCCGAAGCGGCGAACGTTGAGCGTTCCTTCTCCGGGATACATCTGGCCGGATTTTTCCGCCACGATCGACAAGCCGACGGCGTAGCTGGTGTCTTGGAATTCCGCAGCCAAGCCGAGGGAGTTGGCGATTTCCCGGGTGGTGAGAGATTCTTCGTACCAGGCGCTGTTCGATCTGGTGATCAGAGGATCGAATTTCAGCGCCACACTTTCGAGATTTTGAACGTAATCGATTTTATCTTCGATAGCCAGCTTGATGAAAGAGTCATCGAAAATCTCGATATCGGATCGATATTGCTGGGGTTTCGGCAAGACGGAAAACTCATCGACGCTGGCATTGTCGGCAAGGCGGCGCAGACCGGATATCAAGCCGTCTATCGAGGATTCGCTTGCATGGTTGGCATAAGCGAAAGCCATCCGCCCGGAGGCGAAATATCTTATGGCGACTCCCTCTGGAGTGGCTTTTTTTATCGATTCGACACGGCCGTTGCGGACGGAAACTCTCAGCACCCGGCTGGAGGTATAGAAACACTCGGCCATACCGGCGCCGGCGCGAATACATTTATCTATAATTTTTTCTGTCAACTTCATGGCAATCCTCCTACGCCGTTCCACCTACTGTGATGCCGTCGGCCACTCGCAAGGTCGGGATACCGGAGGTAACCGGAACCCATTGGTCCTTGCCGCAGGTCCCCACGCCGAGTTTGAGGTCATCGGCGACGGCGTCGATATTAGTCAACACATCGATTCCCCGGCCTATGAGGGTGGCGCCGCGGATAGGCGTAGTGAGGCGTCCTTTTTCGATAAGATAAGCCTCGCGCACGATAAAATTGAACTGTCCGGAGATAGTGTCGACCGAGCCGCCGGAAAGCGACTTGACGTAAACCCCTTTTGGCGTATCCGCGATAATATCGTTCGGTTTGCCGGTGCCGTTGTCGAGGAACGTGTTGGTCATTCTCGGAATCGGGTAATGCATATATGATTCTCTGCGGCCGTTGCCGGTAGGTTGCATCGAAAGTTTTTTCGCCGAGATTAGGTCGTGCATGAAGCCGGTGACGGTTCCTTTATCGATAAGCACGTTGCGTCGTCCGATAGTTCCCTCGTCATCGAAAACGGTTGTTCCGCGGGCGTTGGGCCAGGAGGAATCATCGATCAAGGTTACCTGCTCGGAGGCCACTTTCTTGCCCAATTTGTCGGCGTAGATCGAAGTGCCCTTGTAAATAAAATCCCCCTCGAGACCATGTCCCACCGCCTCGTGAATCAACACGCCGCCCCAGCCGCTTTCGATCACCACCGGTATCCGACCCGATGGTGCCGGTTTGGCCTCGAGCATGGCAACCGCCTCTCTGGCCGCTTCCGCGGCGGCCTTGGTGATACTGTTGGCCTCAAAAAATTCGAATCCTTGGTGTCCGGAAATCCGGGCGCGGCCGACGTGGCGAACGCCGTTTTTCTCGGCGAACACCTCGATTACCACCCAGACCAGCGGTATTTCGTTTTCGATCCGCAACCCGTTGGAGTTGGCTATCAGCCGTTTCTTGTTTTCGTCGTAGTAGGAAATATCCACCTGCTTGACGAAAGGGCTGTGACCGCGGGCCGTCGCCTCGGCGTCGGCGACCATCTCCAATTTCCGTTTTTCCGGAATCGATTGCAAAGGCACTTTCACGGTTATAAACGGCGGCGGCTGCACGATGCGGGCGGGAGCAGATGTCTTAGAAGCGGAGCCCGAGGCGATGTAGGCCGAGGCTGAGGCCGCCTCAATCGCCTCCGCGGCGCCGATTTTGCCGCTGTAGGCGTAACCGTTGCGATCATCTTCGACCGTGCGCACCCCGAGACCGCTGCTTTGCCCCAAAGCAGCGTCGGTGAATTTACCTTCCCGCATGGCAAAATTAAGCGATTTGACTTCCTCGATATATAACTCAGCAAAATCGCCGCCTTTGTCCAATGCTATATTCAGAATTTCGGCGATCTCCTCTTCCGCGAGACCGAAGCCCGCCGGCCGGGCGCATTCGGTCTGGGCGAGCAAGCCCAAAATGGATGAGCCGAAAATGGCGGTTGATGCGGCCGCCGCCGAGTTTTTCAGAAATTGTCGTCGGGGCAGCCTGTTTTCAAAGATCATCATGAAAACCCTCTCTATGTCTCATTTATTATAATATCGGGGGTTGAATTTAATGCAATTTCATCGTGGGTGCAAAGTATTTGTCAATTTCGACAGGCGTTGTTTACGGTCTATAAATAAAAACCGCCGCGGGGAACTTTTCCCGCAGCGGCATCTTTATTGGAAATCGTCGATTTATTCCGATATTCGGATCGGGATCATTCGCCTTTTCGTTTACCGAGGTGGTGGTCGAGCACGAGCAGGCTGCCTTTCGAATCACCTGCCAGCTTCAATTGATTGACCACGTCGAGCGTTTGCGCCTCTTCCTCGACTTGCTCTTGGACGAACCAATGGAAGAAAACAGCCGTGGCGTGGTCTTTTTCGGCATTGGCCAGATCGACTATATCGTTGATCCGACCGCTGATCATGCATTCATGCTCGTAGGCCGCCTGAAAGACGTCGAGGGGCGAGTTCCATTTGACCGGCGGGGCATCGATTTTTTGCAGGATCGCCCGACCGCCGCGTTCGATAAGATGATTATATATTTTTTGCGCGTGTTCGAGTTCCTCCGCCGCCTGAACCTTCATCCAGCCGGCGAAACCCCTAAGGTTGATATCTTCGAAATAGGCCGACATAGCCCAGTATATATACGACGAGTACATCTCGGCGTTGATCTGATCGTTAAGCGCTTTCTGCATTTTCTCGCTGATCATTTTGTGCTCCTTTTCGTTTCCTTGCGATCGTTATCTATTACCTTGCCGCCTCCGGCATATTATAAATTTAACTTTGCCTGCGGAGATCCGGTTCCGGACGGGACCGGATTCGCCGGCCGATCACATGGGAAAGAAAAGAAATTTCTAATTCCGGGGTTATAAGGTTGTTACGCCCGTTACGAAAAAGCGGATTTCCCCATTGTTTCGTTTTCTCTTTCGGCGAGACCCCGGAAATTTAGGCGCGAATGTTAATTTTCCGAGAAGAAACGGTCGTCGTATTCGATTTCGAAACGTAGTTTGTGGTTGGCTTCTTCCTGAGCCAGACCGTTGAAAATCGTTTTCAGATTCGCGTCATCGGTGGCGGCGGCCAGGTCCAGGTATAACTTGTATGCCGCCTTTTCCGCTTTCATGGCGATTATCAACGCCTGCTGGTAATCGAGGTCCGGGGTCATTTCGATATCCACCAGATGATCGCCGATTTTCAGATCTTTCACCTTTTGTTCGGTCCCGATTGTGATTTTGCCCGCTTTTACATTGAGCAGTTTTACCTTATGGCCGTGCTCCTGGGCGGCAAAATCCATGAACACCTGACGCATGTTGGGGTTATTTACGGAATTCGAAAGATCGTTGTAAAACTTGTATGCCTCTTCTTCTTTCTTGATCGCGAATTCGATAATCTCGTTGACCGAACCGAATTTCATTTTCTGCCTCCTTATTTCAATTTTTACGTTATCTTTTCGAAATCCAAGCTGTCGCTCTCGGAACGGGTCTGCATTCAATCGTGCTGCATCCTCGAACGATCAGGTAAAATAAACGTTCTTGAGCGCTTTTCCGCCACAATTATTTTGCCATATCCTTTTCCAGCCCGGGCGAAAATTTATTAAATAAATTGTTTGACTTTATCCCTTTAAAACAGTAGAACCCCTGAAGAGATCCCGATAGCGGACATCAATCAACGTGTAAAGGAAAGAGAGCATGAGATTCATGAAAAGCGCGTTTTTATTGACGGCGTTTATTTTGTTTTGGATTTTCGCCGCTCAAGTCGCAGAGGCCGAGGATATCGCCTCGAAAAACACCGTGCTGGGAGTAAAAGGGGGGCTGATCACCGGAGGGGAATTCTGGGTGGAGGATTATCCATACGATATGGAGTCCGACATGAGTTTCAGTTTCGGCAGTTACCTTGACCATAAGCTCGGCGAGAAAATAACCGGCGGGCTTTATCTGGATGCGCACAATCTTGCGGTTTACGAAGAAAGCAAGTTGCTGCTTGATTTGGGACTTACCATAAAGGCGATGATCGCCAGCAAGAGCGCCAATCTGACTTTTAAGCCGGGTATCGGTATAGGTTACGGAATGCTGGGGGAGATCGAGGGGCTGGCCGACGGCTCGAATTATTTCATGCTGAGGGCCGGATGTGATGTCGTGTTCAGCTCTCCCCGCTCGCTTTCCTGGCTGGGCGAGTTGGCTATAATCGGTGCGGGCGCCGGCGGCAACGATGATCACGATATGGGATTCGGGCCGATGTTCTTGATCAGGGGCGGTTTGGCGTTTTAGTTTTCATCGTTATCGGGTTTTGACAGGGGAATTTCCGTTTCCCCTGTTTTTTTATTTTATGGCCGATTTCGCCGGCGACCGCGAGGACTTCGGGAAGACACGACATCTGCACAAAAATTCCATTTCCGCTTGAATAAATCTGCGCCGAGTTGCATCTTCCGCCGGTTTGCGCGAGTTTAATAATGACACGATGGAGGTGTCGATATGGGAAAGCCGTTCAAGGCTCATAAAATAAGCGAAAACGTCTTCTGGGTGGGGGCTGTCGATTGGGGGTTGGCCGATTTTCACGGGTATTCCACGCGTGGCTCCACTTATAACGCCTATCTGGTTATCGACGAAAAAACCGCGCTGATCGACACGGTCAAAGGTGGTTTTTTCGAGGAGATGATGGCGCGCATTTCCTCGGTGATCGAACCCGGCGAGATCGACTATATCATTTCCAACCACTCGGAAATGGACCACACCGGAAGTCTTCCGCAGACTATCGCGGCCGTTAATCCGGAGAAAGTTTTCGCCTCGTCCGCGGGGGCGCAAAATATCCCCGCTCATTTTCATCACAGCGGCGGAATCGTTCCGATCAAGGAGGGGCAACGGCTGTCGCTGGGCGGCCGGAACCTTCGTTTCATGGAAACGAAAATGATCCATTGGCCCGACAGCATGTTCGCTTATCTGGAGGAAGAGCGTATCCTGTTCTCGAACGATGTGTTCGGTATGCACTGGGCATCGAGCGAAAGATATGTCGACCAGATCGAACCCGGCGTCCGCGATTATGAGGCGGCGAAATATTTTGCCAATATATTCATGCCCTATTCGAATCTGGTGGGGAAATTGCTCGAGAAGATGAAAACCGCTGAGCTTAAGCCGCGGATCATCGCCCCCGATCACGGGCCTATCTGGAGAAACGATACGGATATAGATATGATCATGCGGAAATATGCGATCTGGGCTGATCCGCGCCCTACCACCAAGGCGATTGTCGCTTTTGATACTATGTGGGGCAGCACGGCCATCATGGCCGATGCGGTGGCGGCCGGGTTGGAAAGCGGCGGCGCCAGGCCGAAAGTGATGCCGCTTTCGTTGTCTCATCGAAGCGATATCGCCACAGAATTGCTTGATTCCGGGGCGCTGTTGGTCGGCTCATCGACTTTGAACGGGCAAATGTTGCCGCGTATGGCCGATCTGTTGACCTATTTACGAGGATTGAAACCGCGCCATTTGATCGCCGGGGCTTTCGGTTCATACGGATGGCATCCCAAGGCGGTCAGTCAAATCAAGGATATTTTCAACGAATTGAGGCTGCCGCTGGTCGAAACCGGAGTGGAGGCCAAATTCGTTCCCACCGAGGAGGATCTGATCCGCTGTAACGATTACGGTAAGGTGGTGGCGGCCAAGTTGTTAGAGTCTGCGGGAAGCCCAAATTGATGTGCCCTATTCGAAGGATCTGTTGCCCGAATTCATCGAAGGCGGCCAAAGTGAGCCCCCAAAATTCCGATAATTTGAGCTAAGGGTGAAACTATGCACGTTTGTCGGTTCTGCGGTTACATATATGATCCCGAGGAGGGGGATCCATCCCCTGGCGTAGTTCCGGGGACGCCGTTCGATAAACTTCCTGATAGCTGGCGATGTCCTCGGTGCGGGGCGCCGAAAGCCGATTTTTTCAGCATGAATTCAAAGCCCCGGAAAACCGAAAGCGGACGGCGCTGATCGGCCGGGAAATGGAGAAGCAAATGAAACGCAATTTGCATTTGATAGTGATTGTCGTATGTCTCGCCGCGATTTGGGCTTCCGATCAGGCGGTTGCCAGAAGCAGAAAAGCGCCGAAGGCAAAGAAAGAAACACCCCAGCAGACTTTAACCACGTTGTTATCCTGGATGACGGGATATTTTTCGAGCGCTCAGCAGGCGCAAAAAGATTCCGACTACTTCGATATTCGACTGCGCACGGTGCAGATATGGAAAGAGCGGCGGGACGGTTACTGGCTGTATGTCGAACAGGCGACCGCCGGCAGCGAGGATAAGCCGTATCGCCAACGGGTTTACAACATACGGGTGCGAGACGACAGCACTTTCGAAAGCGTCGTTTATTCGATACCTGAGCCTTTGCGTTTCGCGGGTAAATGGTCCGAGCCCGATCCGCTGGGTCCGCTGACGGTCGATTCGCTGTTGTTGCGGGACGGCTGCGCGGTCACTTTGCGCAAAATCGGTAGTATCGCTTTCACCGGCGGCACCGACAGTATGGGATGCACCAGCGATCTGAAAGGGGCGGCCTACGCCACCAGCGAGGTTACGATCAGCAAAAATCAGATCATAAGCTGGGATCGTGGTTACGACGCCGACGGCAGGCAGGTTTGGGGCGCTCGAAAAGGGGGCTATGTTTTCAAGCGTGTTGACTGAGGCGATTATGCTCCGCACTTCCCGCGGTAACGGTTCATTCAGCCTGCGCCGGAATATTTTGGGCGGCAGGCCGTAATTATTTGGTTTCGCTCAAGACCTCAGGCGGTCAAAGTTCAAGAATCCGACCCCGCAGGCCTATCGAGAATCCGATTCACTCCAACCCCGGTAGATTTATATCCGACGGGCACTCTATTCTTATTTGAAAGTTATCTCCTTTTTCCTGCCCGGCTCCAGCGGCTTTTTCCCAGTGAGCTTACCCTCTGCGTTATCGCCGTCGAGGACCGGCTTGGGTGACACCGATTCCAAAGAAATTTTGATCGATTCATTTTCCGATATGGGGATTTGATCGATGACGGTGACCGTTTCGACGGTATTTCGATAATTTTCCAGTTCGATTTGGTATTCGAAATGAATCCGCTTGCGCGAATCCTTGGTTCCGGCGGTTTCTTTGTATCATTTCAGCAGCTTACTAGCGGCTTTCATCGATTGATCGACGCCCAGGGTAAATTCAAAATTTTCTCCCGGAGCTATTATTTTCGCGGCGGTGGAACTGATAAAATTGCCGTCATAAAAAAGACCGGCTTTGCCCGGCAGAGGCGGGCTTTGCGAATCATTTTTTCATTTGGCTTTGAGGTAGACCCTGGGCGATTCATCGATCAAGCTTTGCGGAGAATCACCGAAATCAAAAGAATATCCGCCCTCAGCGAGAAAAGCTCACAACGCTTGGTGATAGCCGCCTTGTCAGCGTATAAGGTCACCTTCACTATGGATGCGGGGGGCTCGATCGTTTCGGCTGCTGTTTGCGGGACGACGGCGGCGGCCGGCCAGAGAAACATCAGGGCTGCAATCAACACTCTTATGTCGTTCCTCCGGGAAATAGTGGATGAAAATCGCCATTCACGAAAGTAATACGATTTTGAGCCGCCTGTATTCCCTAAAAATCGGGATATCATAGAAAATTATTTCACCGCCTCCTTGAACCGCTGCGTTTCCCATAGACTCTTCAGGTCGGTGTCGCGTTCGGCCATGCCCTTGAAATGCGGCGCCATCTGCAACGCCTTGACGATATTATCGAGCGCGCGGGAGGTATCCCCGGACAGCGCCAGATAGCAGGCGTAATCATAGTAGGTTTCGGGTACCATCGGGCCGATTTCGACCGCTAACTTGGCCTGAGTCAGGGCGCCGCTCAAATTTCCGCTCTGATAAAGTTGCGATGCGGTATTCAAATATCCGAGCGTTTTCGCCAGCAAGTAAAGACGACGTAACTCGGCAAACGGCTCGGGATGATCATCGACCCTAATATCTATCGCCCGATCGTAGCGGTAACCGGTCTGAGGGCGGACCACCAGAAGTGCGGCCGATTGCCTGCCGCGCGAATCGCCGCCGGCGCTGTCGCCCGCCAAAAGAGAGGCCAGGAGCCTATCGCCCAAAGCGCCGACCGAGGTCTCGAAAGCGGTCAGCATTTTTCGGGCGACGTCTTCCGAAACCAAGATATTCCCCTGCACGGCACAATTTTCTCCTACCAGCCCGCCCGCCCAGGCGATACAATTTTTACCGGTGTAAGTGGCGGCGTTCCCACGGGCATCTATCACCCCGATCTGACGGCGGTCCGCCGCGGGATCCGCCTTGGTCAGCGAGTCGATCACGGCCTGCGGATTCAGACTTTTTTCCAATAGCTCGAGTCCGAGAATTCCGTAATCATAATTGACCCAAGCTTGGGTGGCGATCGCCCCCACGCCTGCTTTCGCCCAAGGTACAACCGAGCCTACTGCGAAATACTTACTGGCGACCGCCACTCCCAATTCGCCGGTTTGTGGATCATATCCTACGATTGAAAAAGTGGAGACCGGCATTTTCGCCGCCGCTGCAGCCGATAGAAAGAACGCTATTGCCGAGACAATCAATTTTCTGCTCATGACATTTCCTCCGGTTTGTGTATGTTCGATTTTACGATCGGGTTTTCCGGCGGTCAAGGCGAAACGGCCCGACGCCTGATTTAGGTTGACCATAATCCAGCGGCTTTTAAATTATAGACAGATTGGTGTATATTGGCTTAATACTGCGGAGGCGGATATGTGGAATTCGGCAATGTGGTCTGCGGCAAACCTTAGGCGGACTCTGACACCGGTCATGATATTATTATTGCTCGTCGGCTGCGGCGGCAAGAAATCAACTGAGGAAAACCGAGGCGTATTGATAACTCCGGCGGGCGGGATAGTAAGCGATCCGGGTGGAGTGGCGCTTTATTTTCCTCCGGGCGCGGTGACGCAGAATGTCTATATAAAAGTCAGGACATTTCACGATAACGGCTCGCTGCCGGTGACCCCCGGCCCGGCACTTAATTTCGACTGCGCCGCAGATATGCAACCGCATGGCCTGGAGTTTCAGGTGCCGGTTACGGTGATTTTCCCCGCCTCCCGCACTCTTACCCCGGGCGCCAAATTCCCCATATTTTACTTCAACGATGCCGAGGATTATTGGAAGCAGAGCGACTCTTTGGCGACCGTGTCCGCTGACGGCAATTCGTTCGAGGCGGAGATAACTCATTTTTCGATCTGGGGCGGCGACGGCGGTCTTGACGAAAACGGTCTTTTCGACGATCTCGAGGAAAACTTGGCCGGTGGCAATCCTGGCGCCGCGTTGGCCAATTATATAAGCTGGTTTCGCGACAATTTCGGGGATATAGGCGAGAAGGGGTTTACCAGAACGAATGTCAAGAGATCGCCGGGATGGCGTTCGATTTGGGTTATATCATAAACGGCGACGACGGCAGTCTATATGAACAGATCGGCCAGACCACCGAGCATACATTGATAGCCTCGTATCAGTATGACCGCGGCGATTCGAACGGGACATTTTATTTCGATATCCAGGTGACCGTATATCTTCGCTGCACCGCCCCGGATATCGCTGTCGAGGCCGACCCCGCCAATATCGCCAGCGGGGAATCATCGGACATAACGGCCACCATGACCTGCGGCGGCACCCCGATGCATGGCAAGCGGATCACTTTCGCAGTTTCCGGGCCGGGAACCATAAGCCCGAAATCCGGGACGACCACACCCCAAGGAGAAGTGCAGACGGAATACACCGCCGATGAAGACGGGATCGCCACGATCACCGCCCAACATCAGGCGTGCTCGGACGATCAGCCGATTACCGCCAGCGGCCAGACGCAGGTGAATGTGGGCGGATGGTCGGGCACCTTGGTCGCCGCATTCAACCACCACCACGACGACCATTACTGGGATTTTACCGATGTGGTGACTATCGAATTTTCGTTTAGTATCTTCGGTGACAGTATACGTGGAGTGGGTGGCGGCTCCCATGTCGCCTCATTGGTGATAGAGCCGCCATGTGCGATCGTTTCGTCGGAGGCGGTCGATTTTCCGACTAACGTGTTCGGCACGGCGGGCGGCGGTTATGCCGATATAAGACTTTCCGCGTATAACCCCCTCGAATATCCGGTTGTGTTTACGGCGGTATGCCCCGATTTCGGGACGGTTCCTATACCCGAGTACGGGCCTCTGGTGTCGTATGTTATCGCGATGGATATTCAGCCGCATATCCCGCTTCAGAATGGGGCTCAAGTCACCGGTTCGGGAAGCGAAAATTACGGCGAGACCTGGCCCATGTATTATTCATACACGCTGACGCTGCACCATTGAGCCGATCGCATACGACTGATTGCGTCGTACACTTATAGATAGATGGGCGGGTTTACGATATTTCGTTCGATGCCCGCCTTGGTCGTGCCTATCGGACTTTTCCAAATATACGAATCCATCCTCATTTTCGAATACAATCACTAGTAGATATGCGCCGCACCATGCGGAACCGAAAGCCTTCCGAAGCTGTTGCTATGGTCGATAGATATGAGCAACAAAGCGGAAAACCAAAACAGGTTCGATCCGAACCGGCCGACATTCGGCAATCACTTATCGGGGCAGCAGTCGCTCTATCTCCGCCAGCACGCCCATAATCCGATTGATTGGTATCCCTGGGGAGACGAGGCGATAAGCCGCGCCCGAAAGGAAAACAAGCCGATATTCCTCTCGATCGGTTACTCCTCCTGCCACTGGTGTCATGTGATGGAAAAGGAGGTTTTCGAGAAGGAGGACGTGGCCGCCCTGATGAACGAAAAGTTCATCAACATAAAGGTCGATCGCGAAGAGCGCCCCGATCTCGATATAATCTATATGGAGGCGGTGCAGGCTCTAACCGGCCAAGGCGGCTGGCCTATGTCGGTTTTTCTCACACCCGAGCTGAAACCGTTTTACGGAGGCACCTATTTTCCGCATGCCCGCTTTATCGAGTTGGCTCGGGCGATTGCCGAGGTTTTCGCCGCCAGCCGCGCCCGGGTCGAAGATCAAGCCGCCCAACTTGCTGAAATAATCGCCGCCAATCCCGCTTTTAGGAGCGACCAAACTTTCGAAATCTCCATTATCGATGGCATAGTTTCGGATTCTTTTGCGCTGTTTGATCGACAATGGGGTGGATTCCGCGAGGGAATGAAATTTCCGCAGCCGGGAAAATGGCGGTTCTTGTTGCACTATTATCGAAAATCCGGCTTGCCGGAATTGGGCGATATGATCCGCAAGACGCTCGATATGATGGCCGGCGGGGGAATTTACGACCAAATCGGAGGTGGTTTCCATAGATATGCCGTAGAAAGAACCTGGCTGATTCCGCATTTCGAGAAGATGCTTTATGACAACGCGCAACTGGCCGGTCTATATACAGAGGCCTGGGCGGTGTTCGACAGCCCGATTTACGAACGGATAGCGCGGGGGACGCTCGATTTTTTGTTGCACGAGTTGTCCGCGCCGCAGGAGGCGATATACAGCAGTCTCGACGCCGACAGCGAGGGACGCGAAGGGTCGTTTTATATCTGGGGATACGAAGAAATAATAAAAACGGTCGGCGAGCCTGAGGGAACACAGCTGGCGAAAATCCTGGGAGTGACGCGCGAGGGGAATTTCGAGGGCGGCAACGTGATCAGCCGCAGAACAGTTTCGGGCGATATCATGACCGTCGCGCCGGAGCGGGAAATAAAAATTCGGGAAATGATAGATAAAAATATCCGACGCCTGCGAGAATATCGATCGGCCAGACCGCGACCGACCCTGGATAAGAAGATAATAGCATCCTGGAACGGCCTGGCGATTTCCGCTTTGGTTCAGGGATTTCGCGCATTCGGCGAGGCCGGATATTTGCAGAAAGCCGTAGAAGCCTCTGAATATCTCTGGAGATATCATCGACGTCCCGATGGCGGCCTCTGGAGAACGTCATACGCAGGCCATGCCGAAAACGCAGCATTTCTCGATGATTACGCTTGTCTTGCCCGTGGCTTGCTGGACTTGTTCGAGGTTACGGTGAATCCGGAATATCTGCGGCGGGGCATAGAATTGATAAATTATACTCTGGCCAATTTCCGCAATCCCGAAGGTTGTTTTTGCATGGCGGAGACCGCGGCGGAAAATCCTCTGGGTCGCAAGGTCGATTTCTGGGATGGTCCGACACCCTCGGGCAACGCGGCGCTTCTTTCGGCATTGCATCGGGCCGCTCTCCTGACCGGAAACGAAAAATACTACGAAGAAATCGACCGCTGTCTGTCGTCGGCGGGAGATTTGATAAAGCAGATGGGCTTGGAAATGTCGGGCTGGCTCGATACCGCTCTTTTGTGCAATGGCCCCGATTACACGGTGGTGATCGCCGGCGGCAAAAATGACGACCGGCCCCGCCGACTTATCGATCTTTATTGTCGGTCTGCGCCGCCCTATGCCTGTATGATCGCAGTCGACGAAAATGGGCTAACCGGTGAAGCCGTCGACCTGGCGCCGATCTTGGACGGCAAGACGACATTGCAGGGAACTCCCGCGGTTTACATTTGTCGTAAGGGGGCATGCCTCAATCCGATTTTGTCCCTCGATGAATTCGCCCGCCGGATACGCGACGGCTGGAGTTATTAGGAATGATCGGCAGGGAAAAATTCCCGATTTTAATATTGAATACGAAACCGAGTAGTGCTAAAATTGAAATCAATCATTCCGGCAGGGGTTAATTATGCCCAATTTTCATCCGTTATTCGTGCATTTTCCGATCGCCCTGATAGCGGTGATCGCTTTCTGCGAAATCGCGGCGTTGATCACCGGCAAGAGCATCTTTCGGCAAGCGAGCCTGGTTCTTGCGGTGTTTGTAGTGCTCGGAGCCGTCGGCTCGGTTGCCACCGGGCTGGCCGCCGAAGAGACGGTCGAACACAGCGGGGCGGCCCACAAACTGATGGAGACCCACGAGGTTGTCGGTTTAGTTTTTTTAGGGATAGTCGTGATTTATGCGCTGTTCCGAATAGTATTTCGCAGCCGTACCCGAGGTATCACCGCTTGGATATGCACTATTTTGGCGGTGGCGGCGCTGGCGGTTGTTTTTTATGGAGGTTATTTGGGCGGCGAGATGGTGTATCGGTATGGAGTCGGCGTGCAGGCGGCAAGAACGCTGACCAATCCAGACGACGACAAAGCGAAAGATGAGATCGGCCGGCGATCAAACGATGATTCTCACCTTGAAGAGGATCACGATCACGGCCATGAACATAGACATTGAATCGTGAGGGTTTTGCGAGCCCGCCGTTTGAATGCCGGGAACCGAAGCGGGCTGTATTTATTTATTATTCCTATGTGGTACAAGTCGGCGATTATAGCGAAATCTGCCGAATCAGTATTATCGAGAATAGAGCGAACAGAAAGGACGACCAAAATGGCTGAACGAACCGGAATCGTATTCATGAAAGGTAAACCGCTGACCTTGATCGGCAACGAGCTTAAGGTGGGCGATTCCGCCCCCGATTGCGAATTGGTCGATATGAATCTTGCCCCTGTCAAGCTTTCATCTTATAGAGGAAGAACTTGCTTTTTGACGACCGTCCCCTCGCTGGACACCTCGGTGTGTCATTTGGAGACGATCAGATTCAATAAAGAGGCGGAAAAGCTTGATAAAGACATAGCCATGATCACCGTCAGCGCCGATCTCCCCTTTGCTCAAAAACGTTGGTGCGAGGAGACAAAGTCCAAAAATGTCGTGCTGCTTTCCGATTACCGCGAGGGTGAGCTCGGCCGGGCGTTCGGGGTGATGATCAAGGAGCTGAAACTTCTCGCCCGGACGATATTTATAATCGACAAGCGGGGGAAAATCCGCTATATCCAATATGTCAAGGAAACATCGGAAGAACCCGACTATGACGCCGCTTTGCGGGCGCTGGCGGAAGTCAAATGAGCTGATGTGAACTTGCCTTGAACGTGCGGGGAAATTTCGCTGCATGGATTATCGGATCGAAAAAGACAGCATGGGTGAGGTCAGGGTTCCCTGCGGCGCATATTACGGCGCCCAAACCCAGCGCGCTCTCGAGAATTTCCGCGTCAGCGGTTTGCGTTTCCCGCATTCTTTCGTTCGGGCGCAGGCGATAATAAAACGGGCGGCGGCCTCGGCCAATATAGCGGCGAAAAAACTTAAACCGGAGATCGGCCAGGCGATTATCAAAGCCGCCGAGGAGGTGATCGCCGGCAAATTCGCCGATCAATTCGTGCTCGATGTTTTTCAGGCCGGCGCCGGAACCTCGCAAAATATGAATATGAACGAGGTGCTGGCCAATCGCGCTTGTGAAATACTCGGTAGTCCCAAAGGGAGCACCGCGTTGGTTCACCCCAACGATCATGTCAACATGAGTCAATCGACTAATGATACGATTCATGTGGCTATCCATATAGCGGCATACGACGAGATTCGGAAAAATCTGCTGCCGGCGTTGGGGGAGCTGCAGGAATTGTTGAGGATTAAAAGCGAGGCGTTCGATTCGGTGATCAAGACCGGCCGGACCCATCTACAGGATGCCGTGCCGGTCCGACTCGGCCAGGAGTTCGGCGCTTTCGCGGCGATGTTGGCCAAAGCCCAAGTACGGATCGAGCGGGCGGCGGAATCGCTGCTTGAGCTCTGTCTGGGAGGAACTGCGGTCGGAACCGGTTTGAACGCCGTGCCCGGTTATCGTAAGGCAGCCATCTCCTCGATAAATGAATTTACGGGATACGAGTTCCGCCCGGCGGAAAATCTGTTCGAGGCGATACAGTCGTTCGGTGCGGTGCTTGAGGTCGCCGGGGCGCTGCGCACGCTGGTTGTCGATTTGAAGAAAATAGCCGACGATTTAAGGCTGCTCGGTTCGGGGCCGCGCACCGGTCTGGCCGAGATACGACTTCCCGCGGTTCAGCCCGGATCATCGATAATGCCGGGCAAGGTAAATCCGGTAATGGCGGAGATGCTCGACATGGTTTGTTTCCACTGTCTCGGGCTGGATCAGGCGATCGCGGCGGCGGCCCAAGCGGGCCAGCTGGAGCTGAACGTAATGATGCCGATAATCGCCCACGATCTACTTCAGGAAATAGAGATTCTTTCGGGTGGGATACGTTGTTTCGCTGAACGCTGCATCAGCGGTATCGAGGCCAACGAACGGATTTGCCGGCTTTACGCCGAGAAAAGCCCATCGGTGGCGACGATATTAAGTCCCATAATCGGTTACATCCAAGCCGCCGAGATAGCCAAGGAAGCGCTCGAAAAAGATCTGACCGTGCGCGAACTGGTGAGGAGGAAAAACCTGCTGAGCGAGGAAGAGTTGGATCGCCTACTGGATTTGCGGCGGATGACCGAAGACCCCGAAAACGGCTGATCGGGTGTTGGAAATCACGGTGAATCGTCCATTGGAGACGAAACGGAATCAGCTCTTGGATCGAATATCCTGGATATTTTCGGCATCCCGTCGCGGCAATCGATAGCGATATAATTGATGTTGCTTTTCTCCAGTTCCACCATAAGACTATCGAGATCAATCTGTTTTTCGTAGGCCTCGTTGCGGGCTCTCACCTCGCCCCGATAACCATAACGCAACCTGAACGGCGTCCAAGGTCGCGATCGCCCCGGGGCGTGATCGACGATCACGTAGGCATAACGGTTGAAATCGATTTTCATATCGTCGATTTTTTTCAAAATCGCCGCCGAGGCCGCCTGCAACGAATGATAGTATCTAATCGTCAGGTTGTTCGCCAGAGACTGGGCGATAAAATAAAGCGCCGCAATACCGATTATTATTTTTTTGCCGAGAGCCGGGAATGCGATCGAGGCTCTTTGCCAAAGGCTGCCGGCCAAGAAAGCCACGCCGATCGAGGGAAGATAAAGTAATCTGCTGCAAGCCTTGGCATTAAGAGGCAGTGCTGGCAACAGCGATATGGCAACGAACAGCAGGGCGGTTTTTTCGAAAGCGCTCCCGTGGTAAACGATGATCGCCGCTATGAGCAACGCCGCCGCGAAGACGGCTATATTGACCGGCGTGATCAACGGCGTTATGAACGGCGTATGCTTTTCCACGAACGGCAAGAGATAGGGGTGATCGAACTGCGGCAGCAACAACCAGCCGGCATAATGATAAATATTGGTAAGGATATGAACGCCGGGATAATATTGCTCCGATTCGTTCAAAATCCTGCCGGTCAATATCAGGCGCAATAGCAGGTAAATCGCCGTCGCCGCGGCGAAACCGAACGCTTGCTTTTTTTTCGTGTCGGCGCCGACCGGCGAACGAATCGACAATATCATGAAAAAGGGGAACAGAAGCAAAGCGTCCTCGACAATCAGCAATGCCGCCAAAAATGTGATCGCCGGCGCATAGGGATTGCCGCCGGTTCCGGTTTCGGAGTTGCGGATAGTCGCCTTCCAGGCGATAAGTATAAGCAAAGCCAAAAACAGCCGGACGATTCCGTAAAGCCATATAACAGCCTCGAAATGGGGGAAATAAATTCCGAAAAAAAGCGCCCCGAAAAAAGCCGAACTGCAGTCGAGGCGATCACGCAACATGCGATAGATAAACGCGGTTATCGATAAATGAAGGCAGATGTTCAAAAGATACCAGAGAACCGGCGTTTCTCCCAGCAGATGGTATCTGGCGAAAACTATTAAATTCGTTAGCGGGCGGAAATTAAAGGGGTTTTCCATGTGTTTGAACGCCTGCCAGTCGAAACCATCGCGCATGATTTTCAGTATCAGAAAATCGTCGGTATGAAAATCGTTGAATAGAAGCGGGAAATGGACCAAAAATACGAGTATCAATAAGATCAGCAGGCGGGTGTCGAAATTATTTTTAAGGCGAACAACCACTTTATTCCATAACATACGGCTTATTGTAAATCGAATGCCGTATCAGGGCAAAGTCTTTTTAGGTGGAGGAACGATGAAGAAAGCGATTCAAACCGATAACGCCCCCAAGGCGCTCGCCCAATATTCTCAAGCGCTCGTATTCGGCGACTTGATTTTTTGCTCGGGGCAGATCGCTATCGACCCCCAAACCGGGCAAATTGTTGGGCACACCATAAAGGAACAAACTCACCGGGTGTTTCGCAATCTGGGGGCGGTTTTGCAAGCGGCCGGTTCCGATTTCGACAAGGTGTTGAAAGTCACGGTTTATCTGGCGGATATCGGCGATTATGCGGAAGTCAACAAAATATATGCCGAGTATTTCAAGGGGATTCTTCCCGCCCGCGCCGCGGTGGCCGTGTCGGGGCTTCCCCGCGATGCCAAAATCGAGGTCGAGGCGATCGCCCATACCTGATAATGTAATTGCCAATATCTCCGAAAAGAGATATAATTGAATTCTGATTCGCGGCGGCATCGCCGTTTGAACCCGACATTTGAACCGAAGGTTGCGGGTCGCCGGATATGCCTTTATGCGGGATTATTCACGAAACGATAGATCGATAACAACATAAAAAAGGAGCGTTGATGAAAGTGAAATTGCTGGCGTTACTGATCGTATCGGTCTTTTCGGCCGGCGCTTATGCGATCAGTGACATCTCGATCGGCCCGTTTTTCGGGATGAATATGCCGCTGGCAAACAAAGACGCCAAAAGCGGCACCATGATCGGACTTCAGGCGAAATACTCGCCGATATCGTTTTTCGCCGTGGGTGCGCATTATCAGGGCAGAAAATACGGCGACCCATCCGAGGAATTTTTCTACGGAACCGACACTAAAGACGGCGGAAGCGTGACCTCGCTGGGGCTGGATGCCTACTTGGGTAAAACCTCAGGCACGGGTGTAAACTTTTATCTCATGGGATCGCTTGGCACCTACAAGTGGAAACGCGAAAACCAGGGTGAAATATCGAAAACGACGTATTCTTTCGGGCCGGGGCTGGAAATCGTCCTGCCGATGAACTTGGGAGTCGAGGGACGGGCGATGTTCGATATCGCGCCCACCGGCGAAAGCGGTTCGTGGAAATCGCTGCTCTGGTTCGTCGGGGTCAACTATCATATCGGCCTTGGGCCAATGTAGAAACGGAGCCTTGTGAGATGAAAAGAATAATCTATTTCGGTTTAGTCGCCGTTTCGGGATTGGTCATCACCGGCTGCCTTCTGACCGGCCAAATCACCATCGTGGAAGACGTCAATATCGGAGCGACCACGAACGGCAATATCAGCGTATTTCATTTGAATCTGAATAACAACGAGGACTACGCCGACAATTTCGACAAAATAAAAAGCATCGACGGCGTGAGTTTCGTGGCCAAAATCTGGAACCTTGAAGACTCCGCCAGCACCGCAAAAATTTATATCTCCTCGAACGGCTCCTACTCGACGACGGATCTTGTCGAAGACAACGCGATCAAAATTCTCGAAAGCCCGGCCGTTCCCGGCAACGATTCGATTTTGATCGGCTGGAACGACAGCTATCGATATATGCACAATCTCGATTCGCTGTTTCATTACGTGAAGGATGTGGGCGAATTCTACGTTTACGCGATCGCCTCGCCGGTGCCGTTTCATGACAGCGTTCGGGCCCAGATCGTGATCACCATGACCGTCGGCAATTGACGGTGGTATCATAAAGCGAAGGTAGGTGGGAAGGGGCGCAATCGACGCGCCCCTTTCAATTTACTGGTCACGCCACGGTATCGATTCCCGGTTTTTTTATTTTATTGGGAGGCTGAACCGCCACTTTCAGCGGCGGCCGAAGCCGCAGGCGCTTCTTTTCTTAATTAGTGGTAATGTTCTCTAAATCGCTTGACTTGTTAGCCACGGCTAATTTAATTAGTTTAATGAAAGTGCCGAAATATCCGGCAGGATAAAAAGAGATGGCCAAAGGATCCAATCATAAGACGGATAACGGCATAACCTTTTTAAGCGATGCCCGCCCCGGGCAATGGTATATCATGGCCGATCTGGACGGCGGATCCGGCCTGAAAGAGAAGATCTATTCGATGGGGCTTAATCCAGGATCCAGGCTGCGGGTGCTTTCCAATTCCGGCGCCGGACCGATCGGGATCGAGGTGCGTCGCACAAAACTCGCTTTGGGTCGGGGCGTTGCCGGCAAGATAAGAGTAAAGGAGCAGCGACATCAGCCCCAAAAAGAATTGGTGATAGCGCTGGCCGGCAACCCCAATTCGGGAAAGACCACGATTTTCAACAACCTTACCGGCGCCAATCAACATGTGGGTAATTATCCAGGAGTCACGGTCGAAAAAAAGGAAGGCTATGTTCATTACGGCGATTACCGGATAAAAGTCATCGATCTTCCCGGCACCTATAGCCTATCCGCGCATTCCCTCGACGAGAAAATCGCCCGCCGGGTGATTCTCGATGAAAAACCCGACCTGGTGGTCGATATAGTGGACGCCTCGAATATCGAGCGCAATCTATATCTAACCATGCAATTCGCCGAGCTGGAAATCCCGATCATTATCGCCCTGAATATGAGCGATATGGCTGCCAATAAAGGCATCATGATAAACCATAAGCAACTGTCCGAATTGCTGGGCATTCCGACAGTTCCCACGGTGGGGAACAAGCGCCGGGGGATGAACGAACTGCTCGACACCATAATCGCTTGCGCCGAGGGTCGGATCGTCAGTAGGCCGCAGCCGTTGCGATATGGGGCGGAAATAGAAAAAGAACTGAATAAAATAGCGGAAACGATTTCCCTCGATATGTCGGTTCTCAACGGTTTCAGATCACGCTGGGTGGCGCTGAAATTGCTCGAGAACGACGCCGAGATAACCAAGCTGATCGAATCGCATCGGTACTCTGACCAAATAAAAGAAAACACGGAGAAATCCCGCCAGAGACTGAGCACCATGTTCGGCGACGACCCGGCCTCGGTGATAACGGAAAGACGATACGGATTCATAAGCGGAGCCTGCAGCGAGGCGGTCAGCGGCGCCGCCGAAAGACGACACGATATATCGGATACGATCGACGCGGTCTTGATTCATCCGTTTTCCGGATTGCTCATCTTCTCGTTGCTCATGTGGCTGCTTTTCCATCTCACTTTCGGACTTTCGGAAAAGCCGGTCGAGTGGATCGAGCTCGGAATCGAATCCTTGGCCGGCTTGATTACCTCTATCATGCCCGGCGGAATTTTGCGTTCATTGATAGTCGATGGTGTGATCGGTGGTGTGGGCGGTGTCATCGTCTTTCTGCCCAATATAATGTTTCTGTTCCTGGCGATCGCGATTCTCGAGGACACCGGCTATATGGCCAGAGCCGCTTTCATCATGGACCGACTGATGCACAAGATAGGACTACACGGCAAGTCTTTTATCCCGATGCTGATCGGTTTCGGCTGTTCGGTTCCGGCATATATGGGAAGTCGTATAATCGAGGACAAAACCGACCGACTCATAACCATGCACGTTACTACTTTCATGAGTTGCAGTGCACGTCTGCCGGTATATGTCCTTATCTGCGGGGCGTTCTGGCCCAAAAACGCCGGCACCGTCATGTTTTCGATTTATTTGCTCGGAATAATCGTGGCGATAGGCATGGTGAAACTCCTGCGGCTCACCCGATTCAAAGGGGTATCCTCGCCGTTTGTAATCGAACTTCCCCCATACCGCGTCCCGACGTTGCGCAGCCTGCTTTTGCATATGTGGGAGCGCTCGGTCTTGTATCTTCGGAAAGCCGGTACGATAATTCTCGGCATTTCCATTGTCATGTGGTTCTTGATGACTTTTCCGCACAACCGAGCGATTGAAAGCGAACGGGATCGGAAGATCGCCTTGATCGAGCAAGGCGAAGGAGCGTTTCCCTCCGAATTTCAGAGGGACAGTCTCATAAATGAAATCGAATCAAAGGCGGCCGAGGCCAAGCTCGAGAATAGTTTCGCCGGTAGAATCGGTAAAATTATCGAGCCTGTGATCGCGCCGCTCGGATTCGACTGGCGTCTCGGGGTCGCCATTTTGTCGGGTTTCGCCGCCAAAGAGGTGGTGGTGGCGACCATGGGGACAATATATGGAGTCGAGGCAGCCGACGATGAAAGCTCGACAGCCCTGCGCAAAAGACTGTCGGAAGATCCGATTTATACTCCGCTGGTGGCTTATTCATTTCTGGTTTTCGTGCTTCTGTATATGCCCTGCATGTCGGCCATGGCGGTTTTCCTTCGTGAGACCGGTTCGTTGAAGGAAATGATTTTCCAAGTAAGTTACACGACCGTTCTGGCCTGGTTTACGGCGTTCGTCGTCTATCAAGCCGGAAAGCTTATCGGTATCGGATGAGGTTTGCCGATGATGGAAACAATAGTTGTTATAGCTATCGTAACCCTGGCGGCGATATACACCGGACGGCGGCTCCTGCAGCAGTTGAAAGGCGGCGGCTGTCACGGTTGCAACTGCAAAAATAAAAGCCAAGAACTGGCCGCGTTTTTCCAGAAAAAAGACGGCGCGGATATCAACTGAATCACCTGGCGCTGTTTTTAATTCGGGAGGTATATCAAATGCCCTCGACAAAACAGGTCTTGATAGGGGAGATATCGTCCTCGCTCGAAGATTATCTGGAGGTGATTTACTTTTTGTCTTTCGCGGGCAAAACCGCTCGGGTAAGGGATATCGCCAGATCGAGGAATGTGGCGATGTCGAGCGTGACCAACGCGCTCAAGAAGCTCGCGCTGAGGGGACTGGTTCGCTACGAAGCCAGAGAGTTCGTGACTTTGACCTCATCGGGCAGGAGCCTGGCGCGACGCTTGAGCGAACGGCACCGGTTTTTAAGCCTTTTTTTGCATGACATACTCGGAGTCGAAGCGGAAACCGCCGCCCGTGACGCCTGCATGATGGAACATGTACTCAGTTCGGAAACGATGGAAAGACTTTTAAGTTTTTCGCGGGAAGTTTACGCCGGCCGAGGTGCCGATAATACCATAAAAAAACCACGGCGGAATTAATTCGCTGGAAATCATTCCTAATTCGCCCGATTTCGTTCGCTGAGCCGAGACCATACGCACGGCCGATGCGGTCCTCGATATATTAAATCACGAACAATTTTCGAAACAGATTGTAACTGCCGGTTACTTTTCACCCCAATATCGAGTATAATATATTATATTTTGCAATCACCCGCGGCCGCTAAACCGAAAGAGCCGAACGGGTGTCCAATAATCGATAAGGAGTGAACGTGAAAAAAATAGCGGCGATAATTGTGGGCGTGTTGATAGTGGCGATTGCATATCTGATTTTCGGTTCGAGAAAATCGAATTCTCAGCCGGGATCGAGCTATTCGCGAACCTCGGTTTCGGTGGTAAAACGCGGCGATCTGCTGGTTACGGTCAGTTCAACGGGGGTGATCGAGCCGATACTGGCGGTCGATCTCAAGTCGAAGGCATCGGGGGAGATAATCGAGATGCCGATCGAGGAGGGGGATCGGGTCAAAAAGGGGCAATTGATAGCTCGACTCGATGCCAGTACGGCCAAAAACGATTTCGATCAAAAATCGGCCGATCTTGAGGTGGCCAGGGTTTCGCTTTCACAGGCGACCAAACAGGCCGAACGCCAGAAGCAACTTTATGAGCAAGGGTTGATCTCCGAGCTCGATTATGAAAACGCTTTGCTGGCCAAAGAGCAGGCCAATTCCAATTTGATCCGGGCGACCGCGGCACTCGAAGACTCACGCGAGCGGCTGGCGGAAACCACGATACGCTCGCCGATCGACGGCATCGTATTGAAAAAGTACGTGGAAATCGGCCAGATCATCGCCTCGGGGATATCCGCCGTATCCGGAGGGACGACGATCGCCACGGTCGCCGACATGTCGAAAGTATATGTCAGGACGGCCGTGGACGAAGTCGATATCGGTCAGATCAAGGTGGGAATGGCGGCCACGGTGGTGCCCGAAAGTTATCCCGACCGCCGTTTCAAGGGGAATGTAATTAGAATAGTGCCGTTGGCAAAATCGGAACAAAACGTAACCACGTTCGACGTGACCATTTTGGTTGACAACAGCGGCGGTCTGCTGATGGCCGGGATGAATTCGAGCGTGGAAATTTTCGCCGGGCATAAAGAAAATATATTGCTGCTGCCGCGGGAGGCGTTGCTTGATCCGGCGGCTGCGACCTTGTTCGCCGGCGGCAACCGCTCGGACTCGGGAACGGCAAGGCAAAAATCGGCTGACAACCCCGGCAATATCCGCCGGCGGCCGGAGTCGCAGGCGGCCGGCGCGCGGGGAAATTTAATCGCGCCGATCGGGTCTGCAGATACGGTCGGGTTGCAAAAAATAGTGATCGTTCAGAAAAACGGTCAGCAGATACCTACACCGGTGGAGATCGGGCTTTCCAATTTCGAGCTTGCCGAGGCGGTTTCGGGGGTGGCCGAGGGCGATACTATTCTCACCACCGTGACCTCGAAAGCCCTGAAAGATCGAGAGGCGTTCATGCAGCGGATGCGCGATATGAATCAGGTAATGGGCGTGGAGAGACGGCGTTGAACTGGGGCGAGTTTTTCAAGGTAAGTCTCGATGCTATGGCCGCCAACAAGATGCGGTCGCTGTTGACCATGCTGGGCATAATAATAGGCGTGGCCGCGGTCATCGTCATGATTTCGCTCGGACAGGGCGCGAAAAAAGCGGTGGCCGACAGGCTATCGGCTTTAGGTACCGATTTGATTTACGTTCGTTCGGGTTTTTCCCGTCCCGGTGGGATCAGAGTGGCTCTCGGAACCGAGCAGCGCCTCGATGTTCACGATCTTCGCAAATTACGCCAGGAAACGGTTATGCTCGATCATGTGGTTCCTGAAATCACCGGCCAGCGGCAGATAGTCTATGGCAATCGCAATTGGAATTCGACGGTCATCGGGACCGACCCCGAATACTTCGAACTCAGGAATTTCATTTTCGCGGAGGGGGAATCGTTCGACGAGCAGGACGTGAATTCCCTGGCGCGGGTGGCTGTGATCGGCCCAAAAGTCGCCGAGAATTTATTCGGAGATATCAATCCGGTGGGAAAATCGATTAGGGTGGGCCGTTCCCATTTCGAGATAGTCGGTTTGACCCAGAGCAAGGGCGTATCGGGCGGTTGGCTCGATTTCGACGATATCGTCGTCATACCCTATACCACCGCCCAAAAGCGCGTATTCGGTATCGACCACATCGACCGACTGGTAGGGCATTTACGCCCCGGTGCGTCGATCTCCGATGCTTATCTGGATATCGAAAAAATCATCCGGCGCTCTCATCGTCTTCGACCCGAACAGGAAAACGACTTTTTTATCCAATCGCAATCCGATTTCATGGCCGCCCGGGAGGAAACAACCAAGACCCTGACCTACCTTTTGGCGGGCGTGGCCTTGGTTTCGCTGATAGTGGGCGGAATCGGGATAATGAACATAATGCTGGTTTCGGTGACCGAACGCACCCGGGAGATAGGCATACGGATCGCTATAGGTGCGAAGCGAAAAGACATAATGGGACAATTTCTGCTCGAATCGCTTTCCATAGCCATAATCGGCGGAATAATCGGAATAATGCTGGGAATCGGCGGCTCTTTCGGAATGACCGAGATATTCGGATGGAAAACTTATATCGCTCCCGAGGCGATAGCGTTGTCGTTTTTCTTCGCGTTCGCGGTGGGGGTGTTTTTCGGACTATATCCGGCCCGCAAGGCCTCTCGATTGAATCCGATCGAGGCTCTGCGCTATGAATAATCGTTTTCGTTTACCGGGGCCGGCGATGCTGCTCTGTGTCTTGCTGTTTTCCGCCTGCGGCAAGACCGATAGGCCGCGGGATATTTCCCGTCCCGCAAATTTCCTGCCGCCGAAGATAGGCGAGAATATAATGCAGGTTTCGGCGGTCAACACATTCGCCCGGGATTCCTTATGGGTTTATATCGACGGCGGCGCCGAACTGTTTTTGAAAAACGGATTCGTGGAGGTCGCGCGGGTCGATTACGGCGACGGCGATATGCTGCTGGCTGCCGAGGTGTATCGATTCGCCGACCCTGATGGACCGCGTTCGATTCTGCGCGAACTGTATCCCGACCTGCCGGAAACCTCCATGGTTTTCGAATCGGGGATATTATCGGAGTCCGGTTTTGATTTTCCGGCGGGTGCTTATCTTGTCCGACTGTCGGCTTATGAAAAATCGGCCGCATTGCCTGAAGTCCTCAAAAATACGGGGGCCGAAATCCTCGCCCTGATTCAAGCCGTCGCCGACAGTCTCGCCCAGAAAGGCCGAATCCGCTGAAGCGGCGCGGGATATTTCCTCGACAATCTATCAATATGTGATTGAATAATTATGCCGCCATGGTAAAATGGGAGATATTTCGTTCGATAATTGAAAATCGAAAAAGGGGTTGTTTATGACAAGGTTCCGATCTGTTTGCCGTATGTATCCGTTTTTGTTCTTTTTTCTTTTGACGATGATCGCCGATTCGAGGGCGCTGGAATTTTCCCGAAACCAAAAATTCATCTCGAACCTCGATTTGTTGGAATCTTGGATCGGGGCGCAGATGGAGTATCGTCGTCTGCCCGGATTGGCGGTCGGGATCGTCTATGACGGTGATTTGATCTACGGCAAAGGATTCGGCTATGCCGATCTTGAAAACCAGAGGCCGATCGACACCCAATCGATATTTCGTATCGCCTCTATCACGAAAACGTTCACCGCCACCGCGATCATGCAACTTCGCGACCAAGGGAGGTTATCGCTCGACGACCCGGTGAAAAAACATCTGAAATGGTTCAAAATAAAAAACGTCGATCCGGATTCGCCGACGATCAGAATCTGGCATCTATTGACTCACACCTCGGGATTGCCGCGCGAATCCGCATTTCCCTACTGGACCGATTACCGTTTCCCCTCGCGACAGCAGATGATCGAAGCCTTGGCTGATCAGGAGGCGATATATGCGCCCGAGGAGAAACTCAAATATTCCAATCTAGCTCTGGCGATCGCCGGTGAAATCGTAGCCCAAGTGTCGGGGATGCCGTATGAAAAATACATATCCAAGCACATCTTGAAGCCACTGGGGATGAACAGCACCAGCGTTTTGTCCGAGGATATCGACAGATCCCGTCTGGTAACCCCTTACGGCCAGATCTTGCCCGACGGTAGTCGCAGGATAAGGCCGTTCACCGATTGCCGCGCAATAACTCCGGCAGCCAATATGGCAACCACGGTCGAGGATCTGGCGAAATTCGTCTCAGCCCAATTCGGGCCCGATTCGGGTGAAGCGTGGACGATTCTCAAGCCGAGCAGTCTCAGGGAGATGCACCGGGTGCGCTGGCTTCGCCCGAACTGGAAAGGCGGTTGGGGCATCGGTTTTTCCGTCTGGCGTGAGGATGACATGACAGTAGTCGGTCATGGCGGCTGGGTAGCGGGCAACCGCAGCCAAATCGTTTTCGTGCCCGAGAAAAAAATCGGAGTGATCGTGCTGATCAACAGCGACGACGGCGAACCTTACTTTTTCGCCAAAAAAATTCTGGCATTGATGTCTCCGATAATCGATGAAATCGCCGCTCCCGATAAGCCGATACTTGCCGCCGACACCACGCTCGATAAATATGTCGGCCGGTTTACGGATACCTGGGATTATGACACCGAATTCATGATAGTCAACGGCGGGCTGGTGATGAATGGGTACGGTGTGCCCCCCGAGGAGAATCCCGATGACGCACTGGTGGAGCTTTCGCCGGTGAGCGAACATGTCTTTCGCATGACCGGAAACAACGGCGACGGCGAATTGGTGACTTTCATATTCAATCGAGACGGAGAAATAGACAGCGTGAAGGTCGGGGAGAATTACCTGTATCCGAAAAAGTGATCGCCGGCGTCGACGGGGGCTTTTTGCCAGGCTGATTTTTCCGGCTGTCTGCTTGACCCCGCGGTCTTTTTATGGAGACAATTTGGCCGCGGGTTCGCATCGACATGACATTGATCCCGATAGATATGCGTTTCCGGCGATTATTTTCGAACCACGTCAAACCGGCGGATTTGGGGCTTTTTTATTCGGCGGCGATCTGGGGATCGACATTTTTCGTGGTGAAAGGCGCCGTCGAGGCCGTCGATCCGATGTTGCTGGTGGCTTGTCGCTTTCTGCTGGCGGCGGTGATCATGTTCCCCTTATTGATCGCGCTGAAACGATCGCCCTTTTCCGATTTCGGGTCGGGATTCGTCCTGGGTCTGCCGTTATGGATCCTTTACATATTTCAAACGCTCGGCCTGAAATACACGAGCGCCGCCAATTCGGGCTTCATCACCGGCCTATTCGTGATATTCGTGCCCGCGTTACAAATTATTTTCCTGCGCTCACTGCCGAAATTAACGAGTCTGGGGGCGGCCCTCGTATCGTTTTCCGGGCTATGGGTATTAAGCGGGGGGTTGAGATATTTCAACGCAGGCGATTTATTGACTCTGGTTGCAGCTATCGCTTATGCGGCGCATATTTTGATCGCCGACCGTAAAATCGCCGCCGGTATCGATCCTTATATTTTGAATTTCCAGCAGTTCGCAATCGTGGGGTTGTTGTCGCTATCGGGATGGCTGCTTACAGCCGAGCCCGCGGCTTTTCCGAATTATAAGGCAAGCTCGGCGATCGTTTTTCTGGCGATATTCCCGACTTTTTCCGCTTTCTTGGTGCAGCTGTCGGCTCAAAAATATGTATCGCCGATCCGGGTTTCGCTGATATTCGCGTTCGAACCGGTTTTCGCGGGGCTGTTCGCCTGGACTCTGGGCGGCGAGTCATTTACGATTCGGCAGGCCCTGGGCGGGCTTTTGATTTTTTTGGGGATGATTATCTCCGGCATAACGGATGATTCGAAGATGAATCGAATTCAATAACCGGATTTTTTACCCGTCATTCGGTCGATTGCGATTTTGACGATCACCATCCTGTCAAGTTCTTGTCGATCATATTCGAACGGTCCTTGGGCATAATGAGACATGAGTATATCCAGGCCGCTGATTTTATCCTCGAGGCGGTTCAAAATGAACGCCCGGCCCTGTCCGCTGACGCTGCGATAAGTCGCAGACCAACGACAGGGGACTGCGTCGGTGGAGAGCGAATAGTCGCAATAAAGCTGAAAGCTGACCAAGTTGTTCGACCTTATGATGTCGATCTTTCGTCCTTCGGGGGCCGAGTGAAAATAAATGGCCCTGTCTTTGTAGCCGAAATTCACCGGCACAACATACGGAACATTGTCGTGGCATAGGCCGATACTGCAAATCCGGGCTCGATTGATTATCTCCACGATTTCTTTTTGACTTTTGATCTCTTTTTCTTTTCTGCGCATTTCTGGTTATCCGGATTTCATCTGATTTTGCTTAAAGCGTTATCGATATCGGCGATCAAGTCTTCGATATTTTCTATTCCCACAGACAGACGGACCAAAGTGTCGGATATCCCCTGTTTTCTACGTTGCTCCGCCGAAACCTTGGAATGCGATGTCTCGCAGGGGAAACAGAGCAGGCTTTCTACGCCGCCCAGGCTTACGGCCGTTTTAATGAGGTTCAGGTTGCCGGCGAAACGCCGGGCCCCCTCCGAGTCGCAATCGAGTTCGAACGACAGCATTCCGCCGAATCCGCGCATTTGTTTGGCGGCGATTTTATGACCCGGATGATTGGGCAGCCCCGGATAATATACTCGGTTGACCGCAGGATTTCCGGCGAGATATTCGGCTATGGCCTGTGCGTTTTGGTTTTGGCGGGCGACCCGCAAGCCGAGAGTTTTAAGGCCGCGTTCGAGTAAATAGCAGGCGGTCGGATCGAGGTTTCCTCCTAAATCTTGGGCGGCGGCGAGTATCCGCTGAAACAGATCCCCTCGGCCGACCAAAGCCCCGCAGCAGATATCGCTGTGGCCGTTGAGGTATTTGGTTCCGCTGTGCATTACTATATCGAATCCGAAAACGATCGGATTTTGATTTATCGGGGTGGCGAAAGTGTTGTCTATTACTGTCAACACGCCGGCTTTACGGCCGATACCCGCGATTTCCGCGAGGTCGATTACGTTCAGCAACGGATTGGTGGGCGATTCCACGAAAATCAATCTGGTGTTCGGTTTGATCGCCGCCTGGAAATCGGCCGCCACGCCGCCGTCTACGATATCATGCGCCACGCCGAAACGGGTCAATATCGTTTGCACCAGATGCTGGGTGCCGCCATAGAGGCCTGACTGAAAAACGGCATGGTCTCCGGAACGCAGGACTGCCGCGAAAACCGCGTTGACCGCGGCCAATCCCGAACTGAACACCAGCCCCCAGTCTCCACCCTCGAGCGCGCGGATTTTGTCGGCGACCGCCCTTTGTGTCGGGATGTTGAAATAACGCGGATATTGCAGTTCTCCTTTTTGGTTGGGGAAAATAAATGAAGTCGACCAGTAGATCGGCGTATTGACTCCGCCGACGTCCGGATCGACATAGTTGCCGGAGTGCACGCACTTGGTGTCGAGACCGCTGAATTCCATGTATTACCTCCGCATAATGTTTCGGGAAATTCGGAAATGAGAATTTCGAGATTCTGCTTGAACTTTTATCCTAATAATAATCGATCGGATTGCGCCGGACAAGGAAATGTAATGCGTGCGCGAAACGATAATGGATCGGTCAGATTATAATGATCGATTCGTTTTCGGCGGCTGGTTCCGGCACGCCGTTCCGGGAATAGTCGGGGCCGAGCAGTTTGATCAACTCGATTACGACTCGGCGGTCGTATTGATTGATTTCGGCGAGCAGATGTTCCATCGCCTTGAACGGCGACAACGCCGCCTGATAGACTCGGTTCGAGGTCATGGCGTCGAACGAGTCGGCCACGGCCGTGATTCTTCCGAACAGGGGGATCTCCTCACCGCCGAGTCCCCGCGGATAGCCGGTTCCCGAGAGCCGCTCATGATGCCAGAGGATCGGCACCAGAGCCTGTTTCGGCACTACCGGATTGGCCTCGGCCAGGCGGCAGCCGTGAAGGACATGCAGCTTCATGATTTCGAATTCCTCCGGCGTGAGTCTGGTGGGCTTCATCAGGATATCTTTGGGTACTCTGCTTTTGCCGATATCATGCAACATCGCCCCCAAAGCCAATTGATACAGATCATCCTTGTTGGAAACGCCCAGCGCCCGGCCGAGCGCGATACTGAATGTGGTCACGTTTGTACTATGGGTATAAAGCCGATAATCATCGGGCATCAGTTCGAATAGCTTTCTGATTCCGCCGTCGTCTCTCAAATAAAGGTCAACCATGTTTTCCACCGCCCTCGCCGAACGTTTAACAGCCGCAGGCGACCCGGGATCGGTGAGCAATTCTTTGGCGATATTGATGCTGGCATCGTAAAGCAGACGGCACTTCTGTTCGATTTTTACCGTCGGATCGGCGATTATATTGCTCAGATTGTTTTCGATATATAAGGCGTATTTCTGGCTGTCGGTCGATTTCATGAAGAGAGATTTGACTCCATGCGCCAACAGGTTCTGGCGCACCTTTTCGTTGAACGGCACGTTGCGCGAGCGGTATAAGACGTAGCCGGCCGGGCCGGGCAGATAAAGATCGAACCCGAGAATCGTATCGAGCCTTAGCAACTCGAGATCGATTTCGATATATTGAACTTCGCCCATCACTTATTTAATCGACTCCAAAACCTGGTAATTTATCCGAATCGCATGGTGATCGTTCGTCGGGCGGGCAGGAATTTTGTCGGCTGGGCTGAGCGTGTCAAACCGTGCAGTAAAGGAAATCGGCCGAGCGGGCGCAATTCGCCTCGGTGGGCCTACTTCACCAAAGTCATCATCTGCGGTCGGCTGGTGAGCGCATCCTGAACCCCGCGGTAAAAATAGCGGCCGGAAACGACCGATAAACCGGCACTGTTTTTGCCATCCCAAAATACCTGATTTTGTCCGGGGTGTATTTCGAGCCTCCTTACAAGTCTTCCGCAGATATCGATTATTTCGATAGTCGCCGGGAGCGCCGAGGGGTTGGTTATCGGAATCACGGTGGACCGATTGAAAGGATTGGGATAATTCGGGCCGAGTTCGAATTCATAGGTCAGCTGCGGCGAATGCGCAATGACGCTCGGCGATTGACTGACCGCCAAAGGTGACCCTTGATATTCGAGGTCAAGCGCCCGCACACCGAAAACGGCATCGGGGCCGAGCGTGTGCCTGAAGAATCGGTTGCGGGTGCTGCCTATCATGGTGGTTTCCGCGGCGGTTATCTGAAAGATGACGAATATCCGTAGATCCGGCAGATCGGGATAATTCCAGCGCAGGGTGTCGCCGTCAACGAATACATCGGTCGGTTTCAACGGCGGCGAATCGAACATCCGGTAGTAAACTTCTTCATCGCCGAAAATTTCGGGATGATCGCGATTGGAAATGTAAGTGACATGAACATTGCCGTATATATCACAGGCGATCACCGGTCTTTTCGAAAAATAATCGCCTCCGGATACCTGCTCTTCCTCGCCGAATGATTCGTTTTCCGGAAAATAGCGGCGGTGAAAAATCTGGCTGTTAGGTTCGTTTCCGGGCTTTTCGTAGGCCAGATCGATCCAGCAATGGGGGTTATAAGCAACGCATGGAAATGCGCTCGAATTGCCGTCGCCGACTATGTCCACGCCCGTAATCCATTCCGGCAGGTCATGTCGTTTAATGGCGAGTTTGGCCTTCAAAATCTGGCCGTATTCAGTGTAACTTAAATAAATATCGTCGCCGTTTTCCGAGGGGAAGCGGGCCACGTAGGGGAATTGCGCCGAATTGACGCTGTCATCGGTCAACTGTTCGAACAGATTGATTTCGCCCGAGGGAAAATGTAATTTCACGAAATAGATATTGTAAATAGGTTGCTCGTCCGTTACCGCGGCGAACACGAGATAGATCGTGTCCGCAATAGCCCATACGGCCGAAAGATTTTTTGCATCGTAAAACAAACCGAGTCCGGGCAGCGCGAGCGGCTGTTCGGTTGTTTCCCACGCCGACGAAACATATCTGCGATAAAAGATCGGCCGGTGGTTTTCGAGGCTATCGCCGACATAAGGCCAGAACGTGATCGCCCGGTGGCCGTTGGTGGCGATCGTCGTCTGCCAACCGGTCGAGGTGAAAGTAAGGTGGTTTCCGCCGGGTATGGAGACGAATTCCGGTTGATTCCATGAACTGAAACCGGCCGGCCAGATCGTGCCGCATAGTTCCCCCCTGTAAGGCTTTTCCTCGACATAGACGGAGATTATGGAGCCGTTATCGAGAGCGCCCACCGATGGATGGCCGAGCATATCGGAGGTGTCGATCGGCGATATGTTGACGTCGGTCGAATCCCAAAGGTCCCAGGTCGGGCTGGGGGATTTGCCCCTGTAGAAAACTCGCAACTCGCGACCGGTTCGTCTATCCTCCCAGATCACATGTGCTCTGCCGTCGGGACCGCAGGCCAATGACCATGGGCAGTCGCTGCCTCGCGATGCCTGTTTGCCGTCGGTTACCGTGTTCACTCTGATTTCCTCAAGCCAACCAGCTGTTGTGCAATGGGTTGCAGTAGCCACAAGGATTGCAGCCAAAATCAACTTTGGGATTCTGATTTCCATTGTTCAGGCTTTTCGGCATTGATACAGATTTCTGAAAAAGCAGCGGTTTCAGTGCGAAACTTCGGCGGAAATGCAGTTTCAGCGTGTAACCCGGCTTATTCGTCCGGTTTCATTCTCAGGCAGCAACTTCCCCGGCAATTCATTTCGCCGCAATTGTATCGGCCGCCGAGATAGATATCGATTGCGCTGTTTCACCGTTTGAACATAAATAGCTATTGTGGAATATTGGATATATCATATATTCATAAAAAACATGTAAACGACAACCGTGGAGGTAAAATGCGCTTTGCGAAGGGTGCCGCGATTTTATCGTTAATGGTGCTGTTTTCACTTGATTCCATAGCGGGAGTAATCGATTCGAAATTGGACGCTTTTTTATCGAAAGCCGGGGACGAAGATAAAATCACCTGCTTGATTATGCTTAATGATCAATTCGATACCGAGACTTTCAAGATGCAAATGAATATGTCCAACTCAACCGTCAGGCAGCGGCACGCCTATGTAATAAATTCGCTTCGCGAAATCGCCTCTCGCAGTCAGGCGCCGTTGTTGGCGGATTTGGAAACGCTCACGCGTCAAGGTATGGCGGCCGATGTGCGTGGTTGGTGGATCGTGAACGCGATTACCGGCGATCTGTCGGCTGCGGCGATTCATAATATCGCCCGACATGAATCGGTCGAGGGCATATATCTTTGGGAAGAGCCGACGCTTATAAAACCGATCGGTCCGATCGGCGCAGAGCCCGAGCCGCCGGCAGCCGCGCGTGTCGAAACCGGGCTTCAGGTGATAAATGCCCATCAGGTTTGGGCGCTCGGTTACACCGGCGCCGGTCGTCTGGTGGCTAATATCGATACCGGCGTCGATGGAACCCATCCGGCTTTGGCGTCGCGCTGGCGCGGCAATAACGGTCAGCCCGCCGACGAATGCTGGCTGGACACGGCAAATCCGGGGAATCCGTCTCCCTATGATTCCGACGGTCATGGAACGCATACCATGGGGACCATGACCGGTCTCGGTGCGAGCACGGGCGATACTATCGGGGTGGCATTCGGCGCTCAGTGGATAGCCGCAAGAGCCATAGTGACCGGCGGCAATGTGATCCTTGCTTTTCAATGGCTTGCCGATCCCGACGGCGATCCGTTGACGATCGACGACGTGCCCGACGTGATCTCGAATTCCTGGGGATATCACGATTTCACCTGTCCGCAAACGGTGTGGGCGATGATCGACAACTGTGAGGCGGCGGAAGTGGCGGTGATATTCGCCGCCGGCAACAGATTGACCGGCGATCCTTATGTTGAATCGGTTTGGGCTCCGGCCAGCCGGATAACCACGCCGTTCAATACATTTTCCGTCGGCGCGGTCAACGGCAACAGCGGCACGCTTCCGATTGCCGATTTCTCGGCACGCGGGCCGTCGCAGTGCGACCATTCAACGATCAAACCCGAGGTGGTGGCTCCGGGGGTTGATGTAAGATCGTCGGTGCCGGGCGGCGGCTATCAGCAATCGGGATGGAGCGGCACCTCGATGGCATGTCCTCACGTGGCCGGGGCGATCGCTCTGCTGCGGCAATATAATCCCAACGCCTCGGTGGACACGCTGAAATGGGCGTTATGGCAATCGGCGAGGGACCTCGGTTCTGTCGGCGAGGATAACAATTACGGCAAAGGGATAATCAACGTGCGGGCCGCTTTAGACCTCGTGCCGGCCAACGACCTGCCGTATATCAGGATAGACAGCGTATTGGTGATAGAACCGCACGACAATTACGCCGATCCCGGAGACACGATCGGCATAGTTTTAACCTTGCAGAATACCGGGGCGGCCGCTCATAACGTAATCGGCCTGCTTTCCTCCAATGACCCGTTCGTTAGTATCCAGCAAGATTCGGCGTTTTTCGGCGATATTCAGTCGAACGGACGAGCCAACAATTATGCGCAGCCTTACGGCGCCGTCATAGCCGTTTCCGCTCCTGCGGGCCGGCGGATTATGTTTAACCTTCATATTCAGGCTGGCAACTATTCCGCAGATGCCGCTTTTGGGATTACGGTCGGGCGGCCGGCGAGTCAGGCGATAGCAACTCACAATGCCGGCAATGTCGATTACACCATTTCGAATTTCGGACAATACGGGCTGGCTCCCGATGGCATGAATCCGAACTGGCAAGGGCGCGGGTTCCGCACACCTCGGACCGGAACCAACTATCTTTTCGAGGGTGCTTTATTGATCGGAAACGGCCCGACGGCGGTATCGAATGCAGCCCGAGACGAAAATCAGGGGACCGGCAGCGATTTTCTTCCTTTGAGCTCGATTCAAATGCTGGAACCCGGTCCGATTTCGGCCGAGGAGTTTCAAACCGTATTCAATGACCAGCTCGCCGACCAGCCGCTTAATATCATGGTGAACCAGACTACCTTCTCGTGGACGCAAGCGCCGAACGATAGGTTTGTCGTTACTCGTCTCAGGATCACCAACACCGGGCAGGATTCGATTGCAGGACTCAGGGTAGCGATGTTCCAGGATTGGGATATCCCTTATGGTTCACCGACCGATAGGGTGGGTTTCGATCGAAGCCGGAATCTCGGCTACCAGTATTCGGGGAGCAATTATCGGGGGGTGATGGTGCTTAATCTCGAGGGGGCGGTCGCTTTCAAGGCTTTACATAACTCGACCGAGGTCTATCCGCCGCGATTTACGCTTGCCGACAAATGGACCTATATGACGAGCGGATTTTCCGATACGGCGATAACCTCTCCCGAAGATGCCTCGCTGATGCTGACCACCGGCGTTTTCGATATGGCATCGGGGGACTCGATCGAAGTGGCATTTGCGGTTTTGGGGCAGACCAGCTTGTCACTGCTCCAGCAGGCCGCCGATGCCGCCTATGCCAAATATCACGAGATCACCGCCATCGCCGAAAATTCGGATAAGCTGCCGGAAACATTCTATCTTGCCCCGAACTACCCTAATCCGTTCAACTCGAACACGAGCATTTCGTTTTCCGTTTTCGAGCCCGGACATATAAAGCTTGAGATATTCGATCTACTTGGCCGAAGAGTGAAAGAACTGGCGAGCGGCCCGCTGGCGGCGGGGTTTTATACCGTAAATTGGGATGGCCGGGATCATGACGGATGCGCGGCCGCCAGCGGCGTCTATTTCTTAAGGCTGTCGAACGCCAAAAGCAGTATCAGCCGGAAAATGGTATTGTTAAGATAGAATTACTTGGAGACGGCATTAAGGGAGCAAGATACAAAATCAGAGTGAAAAAGGCGTATCGTTCTGCTTATCCTGATCCGATCCGCCTTAAAAAAGGCGATCCTCTGATTCTGAAAAATAAAAAGAGCAAGTGGCCGGGTTGGGTTTGGTGCACAAACGAGGTGCAAAAACAAGGATGGGTCCCCGAAACCGTTATTGCCCGTAAGGGAACGAAAGCGACCGCTTTGGCAGATTACGATGCTTCCGAATTGACCGTCCGCTGTTCCGATATTTTGTTTGTCCACGAGGAAAATTCGGGTTGGTTGTGGTGCGAAACGACGTCGGGTCAAAAAGGCTGGATCCCGGCAAATTGCGCGGAGAAAATATGAACGTTAGAGAACGACTGAAAGAATTGTTCATGGCCAAAGCGGTGAAATTCGGCGAATTCATCCTCTCCTCCGGACAGAAATCGAATTATTATATCAACGGCAAATACCTGGCGCTCGATTCCGAGGGGTTGGCGTTGATGGCTCAGATAATTCTCGACAAAATCGAGGGGCATCGGGTCGAAGCTGTCGGCGGCCTGACGCTGGGGGCGGATCCCATAGTCGGGGCGGTCATCGCGTTCGCTCATCTGAGAGGGATCGCTCTCGATGGTTTTATCGTGCGCAAGGAGCCGAAAGGGCACGGCACCCGCAGTCTTATAGAAGGGCCGCTCAAAGACGGCGCACGGGTGGCGATTATCGAAGATGTCACCACGACCGGCACCTCCGCTCTCAAAGCGGTGGAGGCGATCCGTCCGCTCGGCTGCGAGGTGGTGAAAATAATTTCGCTGGTCGATCGGCGTCAGGGAGCCGCCGAAAAATTCGCCGGGTTCGGCTATGAATTCGACCCGATTTTCACCAAGGAAGAGCTTGGGCTTTGATCGTCAGGCCGTTGCCTGATTTCCTGTGAATCTGTCTTGATACCGCCGTCGGCGATATCCAATCGATTCCATAAGCATTACTTATATAAGCAACTTGACAATTATCCGGATATGCTTAATTTGTGCTGAAGACTTCAACAAAGGAGATTCGATGCCCGGCCGTTTATTTTTGGTGATAGCGTTCGTGTTGGCCGCTTGTGCCGCCGCATTTCCTGCGGAATATTACTTGATTTCACTCGATGCAGGGGCAACCCTGGATTTCGAACGACTGGCCTTTTTCCCGGGACAGTATTTCGGCAGGACCTCCGACAAGATTTATCTTGCCGGCGATATGAACGCGATCGAGTGGCTTGAAAATCAAGGCGTAAAATTCGCCGCCAGGGATTTTCCTTTCGAGACCGGTTATCTTTATCTTTGTTATTTTCAACCCGAACACATGCCGCATACGGACGAGTCGATTTTCGATCGGGGTGTCAACTATGTTTTAAGTTTGAAACCGCTGCCGGGGGCGTTTTTTTCCCGGCGTTTGACCATGCGTCGGCCGCCGCGGGTACGCGCTCCTTTCGAAAACGATCTGGTTTTGACCTACGATGCGCGGATCGATTCCCTTGTCGATCGGGTAAGCCAGGATTCGCTGATTCATTATTTAAGCCGGTTGTCCGGCCAAACGGCTATATATATCGATGGGCATTACGACACGATCCGCACCCGTTATTCGGGCACCGAAGACAACGCACTGGCTGCCCGTTACTTGAAGCTATTACTCGAAAGTTACGGCTATCCCACCGAATATCACGGTTTCTACGGCGGAGGTCTGCGTAATGTGGCGGTTTTCAACGGCCAGCGTGCCTGGGCGGTGGCCGAAAACAATGAAGCTTTGCGCACTACCGACGGCGGGATTAATTGGGAGGTGTTATCAACGGGTTCAACCAGCAATCTTTGGGGCGTTTCCAATGTCGGAAGCGATTCGATCTGGATTTCCGGCGATGCTGGAACGATACGATTTTCATCGAACGGCGGGAACAGCTTTGTCGGGCAGAGTTCGGGGACGACCAATTATCTTTTCGGCTCTTGTTTTATCGATCCGCTGCGTGGGTGGGTGGTCGGTGACAACGGCACCATACGCCGCACCACCAATGGCGGAACGTCGTGGGCAGCCCAGACATCCGGAACCACCAGCAGGCTTTACGACGTCTATTTCGTGGACTCCCTTTACGGCTGGGCTGTCGGAAGAAACGGTGTAATCTTGGCCACCACCAACGGCGGAACCAACTGGACTTCACAGGTATCTAATACCACTCAGCGTCTTTACGGTGTCTATTTCTATAACCGCAATCTGGGTTGGGTGGTCGGCTGGGACGGCGTGGTCCGCCGCACGACCAACGGCGGCAACAACTGGCTGACCGTGAATCTCGGCACGACGGTGGAAAAATATCAGGTAAGTTTCGCCGATTCGCTGCATGGTTGTATAGTGGGCTGGAACGGAGAGAGATTCATCACCACCAACGCCGGAGCGAGCTGGACCCAGTTGCCGGCCGATATAGTCAAAGATTTGTATGGGGTGGCGATTAAATCCGATGGTAACGGTTTCGCTGTGGGCGCGGGGATAATTTGCAGAACCACGGATTTCGGCCAAACCTGGCAGGACCAGACAGGTGCGATTCAATCGGCCTGGAAAAACGTTATCGCCACCAAGTCGGGGACGGTTTATCCGGATCAACAGGTCATATTATGCGGGCATATGGATTGCACGTCCGGTTCGCCGCAGACGCTTGCGCCGGGTGCCGATGACAATGGATCGGGAACTATCGGGGTTTTGGAAGCGGCCCGATTGATGGCCGGCTTGCAATTCGAGAGAACGATCAAGTTTTGTCTTTGGACCGGCGAGGAGCAAGGTCTTCTCGGGTCGGCGGCTTATGCCGAAGAGGCCGCTGTCAGAGGCGACGATATAGTCGGCGTATTCAATTTCGACATGATCGCGTGGGACGGCAACTCCGACGGGATCTGCGAATTGCACTGCGGCACCGCTTCCCCGTCGATCGCCCTGGGGAATCTGTTTGCGACGGTGGTGAGCGATTACAATTTGAATTTGAGCCCGAATCTGCTCACAACGCAGGCATTAGGTGCCTCCGATCACGCGTCGTTCTGGGATAACGGTTATGCGGCCATGCTCGGAATCGAACAATACTACGGCGATTTCAATCCGTATTATCATACGGTAAACGACAACATGTCGCATATCATGGCGCCGTATTTCACCAATTTCACGAAAGCCGCGGTAGGGGCGACCGCCACGTTGGCGGTCATTACGGCCGGCGGGGGCGGCGATTCGCTCGGGGTGATACGCGGACACGTTATCGACGATCAAGGCGCCGATGTCGCCGGTGCCATAGCGACGCTGATTGGATATTCCCGAACCGATACCAGCGACGCCGGCGGTCTGTTTTATTTCGACCAGTTGATTCCGGGGGATTACTCGCTGAGTTTGAATCACATCAGCTACCTCGACACGATAGTCGGCGGAGTCGCGGTGAGCGCCGGCGAGACGACCACGGTCCAGATCATTATGAGATTTCCCTGCGATTACATGTTGGGCGATATAAACGGCGACCGCTCGGTGATCGGCGGCGATGTCACCTATGGTGTGCGATACTTCAAGGGGATCGGCGATCAACCACCCGATTCGTGTTATCACGATTCGTTAGGAGATAATCACTGGCTTTATGCCGGCGGCGATGTCAACGGAAGTTGTGATTTCCGCGGTTCGGATATCACGCGCCTGGTATCATATTTCAAGGGGACGGCGGTGTTGACGGCTTGCCCTTTGACACCGGTGGCCGGACCTCTGCGGATCAGGACCGATCGATAAAAATCCGTGCGGGCCGATCGGCCGATGCTTATTTGAATATCTCATCGAAAAAGCGAAGCATGGCCTCCCATGAGCGCCTATCGGCTTTTTCGTCATAGGCGGAGCCGGTGGCTGGATCATCGCCGGCATCAGGTATGGTGAAACTATGGACAGCGCCACCATAGGCGATCAGCTGCCAATCCACCTTGGCATCGGTCATTTCTTTTTCGAAAGCCGCCACTTTATCGGGCCCCACGTGCGGATCGCTTGCGCCATGCAGCACCAGTACCTTGCCGCGGATATTTTTCGCGTCTGCAGGATCTCGAGTATCAAGCCCCCCATGAAAACTGACCACTCCCTTGAGCTCGGCGCCGCTGCGGGCGAGCTCGAGAACCGCTTTTCCGCCGAAACAGTAGCCGATAGCCGCCGTTTTCATGCTGTCCACAATCGCCAATGATTTAAGAAATCGTAGCCCGCTTCGGGCTCTTTCCCGCAGAAGTTGCGGTTCGCCGTAAAATCTTCCGGCCGTTGCGGCGGCCTCCTCATTCGTCGCCGGCCTGATACCTTTCCCATAGATGTCGGCGGCAAGAGCTACGTAGCCCAGTCGAGCGAGTTGCACCGCCCGGTCTTTTTCATACCGGGTTATTCCTTTCCATTGATGGATAACCAACACGCCAGGGCGAGGTCCGGCGGCAGACGAGTCGTAAGCAAGAAAACCTTCGAGAATGGTCGAGCCATCCGCATACTCGACCGGCCGGGTGACGATATCCGCCTTGAGTGTCGACGCCAGGCTCAAGCTCAGCCCCAGCCATAAAAATAACATACCTTTGTTCATTCCGCTCCTTTGGTTCGAGATGAATTCAATTGAACTTAACTTTTTTGGGGAGTGTCCGGTGCCGTTATAGGCAGGCGAATTTTCAGAAACCGTGCCGTTATCGCTTGACCCGGCATTCGATTCCGGTTTACTTTAGGTGAACGATTATCTAAGACTGCGGATATGCGCTGCTTTATCTATACCGCCCTGGTGTTGTCGGTAATTTCGTCGGCCCGGCTTAAGCCTTGCACTATAGCCGCTATCAGCGGCCGGGCCACCGCCGATGGCAGGCCGCTTCTCTGGAAAAACCGCGATGTAGGCAATCCCGAGCAGAAATTCGATTATTTCGCTCCGGTTTGGCGCGACGGCCGGCAGACCCGGGGTTATCTGGGGAACTTTTATTCCGCCGATACCACGCGCATCTATATGGGGGTGAATGACTCGGGATTCGGAATAATGAATTCCGACAGCTACAATCTCGACGACTCGCTTACAGCCGGTATCGACGACGGCACCTTGATGCGTCTGGCGCTCGAAAATTGTACCAAGTTGCAGGAATTCGAATGGCTGCTTGATTCCACCAACGCCTTGGGCAGAATCGATTGCTGGAATTTCGGAGTATTCGACAGCAGCGGCCGCGTAGCGATATATGAGTGCGGCAACCGTCACTGGGTCGCCTATTATGCCGATCAGGACTCGGACGGAATTCTGATCCGGGCTAATTATTCAATGTCGGGAGGGGCGCGTTATTCCGGTGAAATGCGGGTTAAACGAGCCGAGGGGATTTTGCGAGGCCGAAGCAAAGAGGGGATATCGGCCGCGTTTGTTCTTGCCAATCTGCCCCGCGACCTCGTCAATGAGTTCGCCGATCCTTACCCTTTGCCATTCAACGGCACGCAGCCCGATGGCGCTCCGGGTTATATCTGGGCCGGATCGACGATAAATAATGTGCGCACCAATTCCGCGGCGGTGATCAGGGGTGTCGATATTGACGAAGATCCGCGTTTTTCGATGTTGCTGGCGATACTCGGCACGCCCGTGTTGAGTGTGGCCTTTCCGCTGTGGGTCGGGTCCGCCAATGTTCCAATCTATCTGAATTCGGATACGACGGCTCCGATGATTCAAGTGATAAACCAGCGGTTACCGTTGCTTTATAATTGCGATACCCTCCGCAGCTACCTTGATAGCCGCTATCTGTTGGATAATGAGGGAAGAGGCGTTTATACATATACCTTGCCGCTTGAACGTTGGGCGGTGGGGCGGGCTGACTCTTGTCAAACGAGCTGGAGGACAAACGCCCCTTCGCAAATCGATATTTCGCTTGCGCAGTGGCGCATCGCCCGGCGACTGTTCAACTGTTTTTTGATAGGCACATTCGGCGGAGCATTGAATCAGCCCATCGCGAATGCCGATAGGGACTTCTAATTCGTCGCCTTTAATTAATAATGACGAAGCTGCCGTATTTCTCTTCGAGCGTGCAATAATCGGGCCGCGCCCCTGTTCGATCATGACCGAATGAAACACCGCTTAACGGTCACCCCCTTCTGTATTAAAGAGCGGAATAGACAAATTCGATAATTCGAATATGGTTTGATATAGTTCCGGTGAACGGTTATGTCTGATTTACTTAGGGATACGATTGCGTGATTTATCAGGCAGGTGCTCGGAATGAGCTTGAAAAACAGGATCAGGATCACTGTTATTTTGTGTCTATTGGTGGGCACAGCGGCAGTCGCTTTCCTGAGTCTGCGTTTCATTGATACCGGGTTCGAGGATCTCGAAACGGATAAAGCCCGGGTAGACATGCAGCGAGCCCTGAAGGCGCTCGAGCGCGAATTGACCAATCTCGACATTCTCTTATCCGACTGGGCCAGTTGGAATGACACCTATGAATATATCGAAAACAGAAATTCCGACTATGAAGAATCCAATCTTGTGCTTTCCGCATTCGATATGCTGCGCATAAATCTGATGGTGTTCATAAATAAAGACGAAGAAGTGGTAAAAGCGATATATTTCGATCTCGATTCGCTCAAGAAACAGGAATTTCCCGGAAATGTTTTTAAGCTGATACTGGCCAATCGAAGCCTTATCCATCACGATCTTCCCGAAGACCAAGTCAACGGGATTGTGATTACATCCGAAGGCCCGATGCTGATCGCCTCGCGGCCGATTCTGACCAGCGAACGCGAGGGCCCGGTAAGGGGCGCATTGATTTTCGGCAAGATGATGGACCGCAGTTTCATTAATCACTTTAGCGATTTGACCGGTTTGGTCGTGGATATCTTTGCGCTGCACAACGATAAACTGCCCGATGATGTGGATGCCGCCGTGAAATCAATGCAACGCGGTCAATTCATCACCACTCAGCCGTTGAATGAATATGCGGTCGCCTCTTACTCACGGATAAACGATATCAACGGCAAGCCGGTGCTGATGATGCGCACGCTGCAGCCCAGAAATATTTATAATTACAGCAAATCGATCGTGGGTAAAATTCACATTCTTATGCTGGCTGTCGGAGTATTCTTTTTCATCATCGCGGTCATAGCCACGGATAAATTCGTTCTTGTACATCTTAATCGACTTATAGATGGGGTGAACGAGATTAGGCACTCGAAAAACACATCCGACCGATTGATCCCGAGCGATATCAAGGAATTCGCCATCCTGGGGGATTCCATAAACGGAATGTTGGATGCGCTGGAGGAATCCGAAAAATCCCGCCAAGAAACCCTCGACGAAATGCGACAAACGCTCGAGAGCATCAGCGATGCTTTCATGGCGGTCAACGCTGAGTCTAAAATCACCTATTTGAATAAGGCTGCCGAAAAGATTTTCGGAAACGAAGACCAGAAGGTTCTCGGAGCAGGGTTGTATTCGGCTTTTCCCCAATTCAAGGGAACCGAATTCGAAGACAACTACGAACTGGCCGTTGACCGTAGGATCGCCGTGGGTTTCGAACTTCGCCTCGATGCCGTCCCCGACGAGCAATGGTTCGATGTCCAAATCTATCCGGCTGCCGATGGTGTTTCGGTCTACTTCAAACAGGCGACCGAACGGAAACGGTCGGAACAGCAGACGAAAGAAAAATTGAATTTCGTCCAAAGCATTATCGATACCATGCCGGTTCCGGTATATTTCAAGGATATATCAGGCGTTTATCGATTGTGCAACAAGGCAACGCTCAATTTTCTGGGCGCAAGGGTCGAGGATGTTATCGGCAAAAAAGTCGAAGATCTGCTTTCCGAGGACCAGGCAAGGGAAATTACTCAACACGAACAGGAATTATTGGAATCTCGAAAGCCAGTTTCCTATGAAATCAAATTGCGGCGCGCCGATGGTCTGATGCGCGATATAATTTTCAACAAAGCGCCGTATATAGATGTCGACGGAAAACTGGCCGGTCTGGTGGGGGTAGCGACCGACGCCACCGCGATCAAAGAGACGGAAACGGCTCTGCGCAATAGCGAAGAGAGATTCCGATCTCTCTATGGAAAAAGCCCGGTGATGATGCAATCGGTCGACAGGGCCGGCACGATAATAAATGTGAACGATTATTGGCTGCGCACCATGGGGTACTCGCGCGATGAGGTGATCGGGAGAAAAGCTTTGGAATTCATGGCGGTCGAAAGCGTCCATTACGCTGTCGAGACGGTTTTCCCCGATTTCCTTCGGACTGGTATTTGCAGCCAAGTCCCGCTTCGATTCGTCAAGAAAAACGGGGAAATAATCGACGGTCTGTTTTCGGCCGTCGCCGAACGCAACGAATTCGGCGTGATCGTAACCTCCCATGAAGTCATAGTGGACGTCACCGAGCTGCGCAAGGCCGAGCAGGCTCTGCGTGAAAGCGAAAACAAATACCGGCTGTTGTTCGAGGGCAACATGTCCGGAATATTCATAATGACCGATATTTTTCTCGATTGCAACGAGGAAGCGTGCCGGATCTGGGCTTGCGATCGAGAGGACATAATCGGGCATTCCCCGGTCGAATTTTCGCCTGAGTTTCAGCCGGACGGCCGGACCTCGGTTGAGGCCGCCGCCGCCTATATAAACGCCGCCCGATCGGGGACACCGCAGGTTTTCGAGTGGCTGCACCGGCGAAAAGACGGAGTATTGATTTTCACCGAAATTTCCCTGCGCTCGCTCGTTCTCAACAACCAAAACGTCATCCTGGCCACGATGAGAGATACGACCGCGGCCAAGAAGGCGAGCGAACAAATAAAAGCCCAACATAAGCTTCTGCAGAGCACTATCGAGTCATTATCACATCCTTTCTACGTTATTGACGTGAAAGACCGCAGCGTCGTGCTAGCCAATTCCGCCGCCCGGAAAAACTCCACCGACTTCAATACTACATGCCACTTCATGATGTGGGGAAGACCGAAAAGCTGCGATCATTACAATGAAGCATGTACCATCAATCTGGCGGTGAAAAACAGACGCCCGGTTGTTCACGAACGAGCCTTTATCGGATCGGACGGCCAGCAAAGATATTTTGAGATTCACGGCTATCCGATTATCGGCGAAGACAACCAAGTCACCCACCTTATCGAATACGCATTCGATATCACCGAGCGCAAAAGAGCCGAAATGGCGATCAAGGCAAGTGAAGAAAAATACCGGCTTCTCGCCGATTCGATGACCGACCTCGTTTGCGTTCATGATATCGATGGCGGATTCCGATATATTTCGCCCTCGGTGAGAGATATCCTGGGTTATGAGCCGGCGGAACATGTGGGAATCTCCTGGTATGATCTGATTCATGCCGAAGACCGCGCGGCCATACGCGACGATTGCCTCAGGACGGTTCTCGAACGTGGTCAGCGGGCGAAATATCTTTATAGAATCAGGAAAAAGAACGGGGAATATATCTGGTTTGAAACCATCTGCCACCCCAGGCGGGATAGCAAAGGAAAGACAAGCGAGTTTCAAACCAGTTCAAGAGATGTCACGGCTCGCATGCTGGCGGAACAGGCGCTGAGAGAAAGCGAAGAGAAATATCGCGAGCTGATCGAAACACAGAGCGAGGGCGTATGCCGATTCGACCTCGACGAACGATTCGTTTTCGTCAATCCGGCGGCCGCGCAAATGTTCGGAATGGATAGAGAAACCCTAATAGGCAGATCGTTGGGCGAATTCGTGGATCGGGAACAATTCGAATATATCCGGCGGCAAACCTCCAAACGACACACGGGAGTAAAATCGAGTTATACGATCCGCATAACCCGTCCGGACGGACGAATCAGAGAATTGATGGTTTCTGGGGCGCCGTCCTATGACAGATCCGGAAAAATAATAGGCACTTTCGGTTTGTTCCGTGATATCACCGAACAAAAGCGCGCCGAAGAAGCATTACGGGAAAGCGAAGAGAAGATGCGGAGTATTTTCCGAGTTGCCCCGGCGGGAATCGGGGTTGTCCGGAACCGGGTGTTTTGGGAGATCAACGAAAAATTCTGCGAAATGACCGGTTATTCACGTCAAGAACTAATCGGGCAATCATCGAGAATGATCTATCCCGACGACGAGGAATACGAATTCGTGGGCCGCGAAAAGTATCGGCAGATCGCCGAATATGGGACCGGCACGGTCGAGACCAGATTCAAAAAGAAAAACGGCGATATAATTCATGTCATCTTGAGCTCAACCCCAATAGATCCCAACGATCATTCACGCGGCGTCACCTTCACGGCTCTCGATATCACCGAAAGGAAAATAGCGGAGGAAGCTTTACGTAGATCGAAAAACGAACTGTCTATCAGGAATCAGATAGATCAGGTTTTTCTTACCACCGGTGACGACATTCTCTACGACGAATTGACTCGGGTGATATTGGAATGCTTGCAAAGTAAACACGGAATGATCGCCTACCTCGATCCCGCAGGCAAACTTGTTTTTCCCACCTTGAAAGCGGATATTCTCGCAAAATACGATATTCGCAGCGAGAGTCCGATATCAGGCGATCCCGGGCTGGCGGAAATTTGGAAAAGCATATTGCGAGATAAAAAATCGCTGATACTTAACCGGCGGGACAACACTGTCTTTGAGATTTTCAAAGCAACCCGGGCGCTGGTCGCGCCGATTATGCAGGGCGACGAGCTGCTGGGGATGATAGCCGTTATGGATAAGGAAAGCGATTACAACGATAACGATCGCCGGTTTATCGATACGATCGCGGACCATATAGCGCCCATACTGAAAATCCGGCTGCAGCGCGACATTCTTGAGAACCAACGCCGCCTTATCGAGGAAGCCCTGAAAGAATCAGAGGAGAAATATCGTCAGGTGGTCGAAACCTCACCAGTGACGATTTGGAGTCATGACACGGTTCGCGGCGAACTGAACGTGGTGTCGCCCGCGATCGAAAGCCTGACCGGCTACAGTCCGGACGAATTTTGGGCGGATTCCAAGATTTGGCGGTCAGTCATTCATCCCGACGATTTTTCCCGCTGCCAAGAGGTTTACGCCCAATTGCTCAAAGGCAAATCGACCGTACCGATCGAAATCAGAATTTTACATAAAGACGGTTCGATCAAGACCGCCTCGGTGGTGTTGTCTTCGGATGTCGATTCGACCGGGCAGGTTGTCCGCATCGACGGTCTGGCGATGGATATAACCGAAAAACTGCTTCTCGAAAATCAGATCATTCAATCGGAAAAAATGGCGGCGATAGGTATCCTGGCCGCCGGTGTGGCCCATGAATTCAACAATCTGCTGGGTGGAATCATGGGAAACCTTTCCTTCGGGCTGAACTACTCGGAGGACGGCAATCTGTTGAGAAGCAGCATAAAGGAAGCGCTCAAAATCACCGAACAGGCGGCCGAGCTGGTCCAGTCGTTGCTCTCCTACTCGCGCCGCAAAAACGAACAAGCCAGCGGAGTCGATATCGCCGGCATCCTCGACGACATTATCAAGCTCACGGGCAAGGAAATAAGGGGCAAAGCTATCCACCTCTATAAGAACTATGCGAAGCTGCCTCCGGTCAAAGGTATTCCGGGGCAGTTGCAACAGGTGTTTTTGAATATTCTAATCAACGCCATCCATGCGGTGGAAAGCGGCGGCTTCATTTCGGTCAGCGCCTGGAGCTCCCATGGCAAAGTATACGTCGAAATAGCCGACAACGGCTGCGGCATAAAGCCTGAACATTTACCGAAAATATTCGACCCGTTCTTCACCACCAAGGGAGCTTGGGGCGATAGTCAAGTGAAGGGTACGGGATTGGGTCTTTCGATCTGTTACAATATCGTCAAGAGTCATGGCGGCGAAATCGAAGTGGCCAGCAAGGTAAATATCGGCAGTCAATTCACCATCGCATTGCCCACGATAGAGACGACGCCCGAGATAACCGGCGAAATTTCGTTTTTGCAGGGGAAAAACATCCTGGCGCACGAGTTCGATAAAGAACAGGCCGAGCTTCTGGCAAAAATATTCGGCGATTTCGGTGCCCATTGTCAGGTTATTTTTTGGAGCGAGGAAATGCCGACCGATTTAAATGAAAAACGATTCGATCTCGCGCTCCTCGATGCCAGTCACCCGGCCATGGTCGATTTCGTCCGAACTTATGAAAAGATAAAGTCGGCCATGCCGTCATGTCCGATTTTCCTCACCAGTTTCGGTCCGATAAAATATCAATACGATGATTATGCCGACAAGGCGGATGGTGTTATTATCAAGCCGTTCTCTCGAGAATCGATACTGGCCGCGATCGGCAAAATTGTCGCCAAAGCCGATGCCGGCAAATCGGCATGACGATTCCAGGTGAACGAATCAGAAATCACGGCCGGAAATAAAGACTATTTTCACGAAATTCGCGAGTATGGAATCCTTATTAGTCCGCTGATCGATGATTTGGCTTAAAAAACAATCGAAAATTTTTTATGGAAAATTCTACATTTTGGCGGCGTATAATTTAAATTCCGGGGACGCTTTCAATACTGCCAGCCGCTGAGCCACCAACTCTCTGAATTCGCCCATATAGGCCAATTTTACCGGCGCGGCCGCCGGCACGGTCATACGCAGAGGGTTTATATACTTGCCGTCTTTGCGCACCCGATAATCGAGATGCGGTCCGGTGGCGTCTCCGGTCGCTCCGACATATCCGATGACTTCTCCTTGTTGCACCTGTTGGCCCGGTTCGATATCGGCGAACCTGGATAGATGGCCGTAGGTCGTCGTCAGGCCGAAATCATGTTTGATTTCCAGATAATTCCCGAATCCGTTGTGATAGCCCTTATAAATTATCCTGCCATCGCCGGCTGCCACCACCGGTGTACCGTAGGCCGCGGCGTAATCGACCCCGAGGTGGGGACGATAGATTTTGTAGATCGGGTGAAGTCTTGCGCTCGAAAACCGGGAACTTATACAACGGTAATCAAGCGGTGATTTCAACATGGCCCGTTTCAGCGAATATCCGCTTTCATCGTAATAATCGCTATGCCCTTCCGGGTCCGTGAAATAAAACGCCCGCTGCGCGGAACCCTTATGATTGTATTCCATAGCCAGGATCTTGCCGCATTTCACGGATCCGTCCGGACCGTAATGAGCCTCATACAGCACCTTGATAGTATCTCCGGTGTCGGTTTCCGTCAGAAGGTCCACTTGGCTGGCGTAAACATGAGCGAACCTGGCCAATAGCTCGGGATCGGGAAGCGGATTGACCGAAGTATCCCATAGGTTGTTGCTCACTATAGCTGTCGCCAGTTCCGTTTTAACCTGATATCCGTTATTCCAGATTTCGTCGACGAAATCGCCGCCCAGCTTTTCGAGTCTGTAGCGGGACGAGTCAACGGTCAGATACTCGAATGCCAGAATGGAATCGCCGCCGGACAGAAACAGGTGATAGCGGTCACCGGCGCGACACTGTTCCAAATCGAAAATGCGGGAGAACCTGGAAATTATTTTGTTAACGGTGTATTTCGGCACATTCAGTTTAAGCAGTTCCGAAATCAGCGTTTCTCCATCTCGAATTTGGCCGGAGAAAATCGCGGTCGCCTTCACGTTATAGATTTCGGTGGGTTCAGTGGATAAAGCGGGGCGGATACCCGACGATGCAATGCCGTTGAAACATAGGGTAACGGCAAGTCCGACGATACAGATGACTAAAACAGCCGGTAAAGATTTTGAATATAATTTTCTAAGATTGCCGCTTCGTCGAAAATAAACGGCCGGTCTTGATTTTCTAATCTTCAGCAAAGATATCCGCCTGAAATCTTTGTATGATTGTCCCCGGCTGTTTCCAGGTCCCAGGCGGCAGCCCTGCTTTAATACAGGTTTGATTCAAAAACGTCTCCCTGTCCCAACCGTATTCGACCGCCACCTGCGGCAGTAGCAGGCCGCTGGAATACCCTTTGGTTATGAACAAGCCATCGCGGCCAACCATTATTTCGGCCGGGTCGGTTACGTTTATCATCGGCGTTAAAACGGAAATCTCCAATTTGATTTTGGCGAATTCCTGCTCGGATAACGGTTTGAAACGCGGGTCGTGAAAAGCCGCCTGGACCGCCATGTCAGCGATCGTTTCATACAGCGGGCGGTAGCCGATAATGTTTCCGATACAGCCGCGTAGGTGGCCGTCGATCTTCAAGGTTACGAACGCCCCGCGTTTTTCGCTTAGGACCCCCGCAAAGTCCGCGCTGTTCGGCACGAATTTTTCGCCTTGAAGAGCGTATCGTATCGATTCGCGCGCCAGATTCAACAGCGCCTTTTTATCACCGGCCGTCAACCCGAAGTCGACGGCCGCAGCCGGATGGGATTGAGTCGATCCAAGAGCTGTTTCATTAGCCGCCCGTTCATCTACATCTTCGATTTCGTAGGTTTTGCCGCCGCTTTTTTTGAATAATACCGCGGCAAGATATCCCACTACCCCGGAGTTATCGCCGGTTATCTCTCCGGAATGCGCATATTTGACCACCTTGGCCGAATCGGCGCCTAATTTTCGGCAGGCCAGCATAGCGGTAATTATCGGTCCTCCTCCGCAAGCCTCGACCTTCTCGGCCTCCAACTCCTCCAGCAGATTCCGGTAATCGTAGTTGTCGATCAGATTGACGATTCTCGAATCAAGCCGAAGTGCCTCACCGGCCGGATGGAAATGCGACAAATCGCTGCTGGCCACTATCAATATATCGGATCGGTTGCGGGCGGCGCTGAAAATCGCTTCGGCAAGGGCTTCGCAACTTGCCTTGTCTTGTGTCCCCATCACGATGGCGACCAACTTGAATTCTCCGAGCATGGTTTTTAGAAACGGTAATTGCACCTCGAGGGAGTGCTCGCCTCCCCTACGCACCAAACGGTGTCCCATATCCGATAACCGAACCGACCCGCGTTTATCGGCGGCGGCGATTTTTTCCGATAGTTCGCGGTCGATATCGATATCGCCTAAGGGCGTGCTGTAGGCATCGCCGGGATAAACGGCGGAACCAGGAAAAGCCTCGACGTGACAAGGAGCGATTACGATCACCGATCTGAATTCGAGGCCTTGTATGATTTTGTATGCATAGGATGCCACCGGTCCGGAATAGATATATCCTGCATGCGGGCAGATCAACCCCATGACCCGGCCGTTTATCTCCGGTCTCTGGGTTTTCGCCAGCATTTCAGCGATTGTTTTCGCCAGAGCGGTCGGTTGGTCGGGATAAAACGATCCGGCCACCGCGGCCGGCCTGATTTGTTTCACCATGTCTGCCTCCAAATCTGCAGCGCCCACGATAATTATCGTCCATACGAAAATTATGAATAGAGCGATATTCATCATAGGTAAATTTACGGGAACCGCATCTAATCGGTCAAGGAATTAAGAATAAGATCGGCGATCGGGCGGCTCGAGGGCAAAAATGGCTTGACTTTCGGAGCGATTTGGGTAATTTCTTTTGATAATCAAAGCGACCGACCGGCCTATTCCGGAGGCGCGGATCGTGGGGTGACGATGGAAAGCAAAGGCAAGACGGCGAAAAAAGCCGTGGGGGCAGCCGGCGTCAAGAAACATCTCGGTGAATCTCTTGGATTCGGCAAGCCGAATTACATTCTGCTGGCTGTGGGTTTGGGATTGATAATTCTCGGTTATATATTTTTGGCCGGCGGTTCCATAACCATCGCGCCGATATTGCTGGTGCTCGGATATTGTGTTTTTCTGCCGCTGGGTATTTTGCTGAATCCTGAACGCAAGAAGAAAACCGGCGGCGAGACATCACCGGGAACCGAATAGGTGGTTGTGCGTTCGCGTTGATTGACAGTTCTTTTCCATTCGGATTTTTAGGCACGGGGCCGTAGTTCAGTTTGGTTAGAACGCCTGCCTGTCACGCAGGAGGCCGCGAGTTCGAGTCTCGTCGGCCCCGCCATAGATAAGCCGTTCATGCGCTGAGAGTTACGCAGTATACCCTCCTCTTCGTTCCATTCCTCAAGATAGATTCTGAGATTTCCTTTACATCGCTGGTTAGGAATCCTATAATTTCTGCAAGTGTGTATAGGCATTCGAGGGTTGTTCTGATAAAAAGATCTAAAGCTCAATGTCAAGGGGAGTTCATATGATCAGGAATTATCTTCTTCCAATATTATCTTTGCTTTTGAGTATTGGGATATTTACAGCACCGTTATTCGGTCAAGTGGAATACGTCGGTATTCTTGATACTCCGGGGTGTCCTTTCGATGTCTTTAGTCTAAATGACCTTGTCTATGTCGCCGATTTCGACTATGGTCTGCAGATAGTAGACGTATCTTTCCCGGCCGGTCCTGTATTAGTCGGCGGCTGGGATACACCCGGTGATGCAATCGGGGTCTTCGTGCTTGGCAATTACGCTTATATCGCCGACTACGACTCCGGTTTCCAGATCATCAATGTGTAAAATCCCACCAGTCCGTCTTGTGTCGGCGGTTACAACACACCCGGTACGGCGGAGGCCGTTTTTGTAATAGGGAATCTTGCTCATGTCGCGGATGGATTATTCGGCCTGGAGATTTTTAATGTTTCCAATCCCTCCAATCCCACTTGGGTGGGTAATTGGAACACTTTTGGGTATGCGACGGGCGTCGTTGTTTCGGGGGAATATGCTTATGTGGCGGATTTTGAGCGCGGCTTGGTGATAATAAACGTATCCGATCCCGCTAATCCTGTATTTGCAGGTGCATACAATACTGACGGTTATTCCGACGACGTATGTCTTTCGGGGAACAATGCTTTTCTTGCAGATCGCGATCAAGGACTTCAGATCATCAACATAGCCAACCCCGCCAATCCGCTTCTGGCAGGCAATTACGACACTCCTGGGGTGGCCTACAGGGTTGTGGTCAGTGGCAATTATGCAATTATGCGTATGTCGGTGATTATTTCAGTTTGCAGGTAGTTGATATTTCAAATCCCGCCGATCCAACGTCGGCCGGCAGTTATGACACTTTCCTGCCCGCGAAGGGGGTTTCAGTTTCCGGCGATTATATTTATGTTGCGGATGCAGACTCGTTGATAATCCTGCGATTCGTTGCTACCGACGTTGATGAAAAACGCTCCTTTTCTCCTGCCGCACCATTTCTCCATCTCACAGAATTGTCCCAACCCGTTCAATCCGGTGACGACGATCGAATACAGTTTGCCCAAACGGTCTCAAGTATCGATTGAGATCTTCAACATACTCGGACAGAGAGTACGATCGCTTGTGAATGAGTCGAAATCGGCCGGGTCCTACCAAATCGAGTGGAATGGTTGCGATGATGCTGACAAACCTGTCTCGACAGGCGTCTACTTCTATCGTTTTCAAGCCGATGATGTTGTGCAGACAAAGAAGATGCTGCTGCTGAAATAACAGAGCTCCATATGGTCTGAAAACAGAGCGGATTGAGCCAATCTACCCTTTCCACTAAGGCAGAAGACTGCCGATATCAAGCTCTTTGTCGCCGCATCGCAGTGTTTTCCTACGCGTTCCGTCAATCAAGGCATAGTGCAGCCGGATTGGAAAAAGAAAGCTCACAGGAGTTTGGTGAGAGTGAGGTCGGCCCCGCTTTGTTTGTCGAGCCGGTACATCGTTCCTGTGCAATCTTCAACAGCTGATATCGTGATCATCGATTGTCGTATGAAGCTCTGTTTCGGCTGAAGTGAAAATCTACGACGTAGTCTTCAGTATAATCAGTATAAGTAATTTGCAGATTCCATCCTGCACTCGAGGCGCGGTCTTGCCATATTGTCTCGAATATATCGCAATTATCTTCAATAGAGATGACGGGCCTAAGATGAGAGGCTGTGAAGTACACCCTGAAGAAATGAGTATTCAGTTTAATTACAGCTTCGTTATCATTTAGCTTCTCCAGGGTAACCTGGTTGCCCCTCAGGTTCGCCTGTTCCCGGCAAAGATAGAGGATGAAGCTCTTATGCGGAGATTCAAACGGTACCCACGTTTTGGCTCCGACAAAATAACCGCCGCTGTCCTTGAACAGATCAAGAGCTTTCTGCTTTCCCAATGCTTTTGATACGGGTAGGCAGACGTTCAAGGCCAGAAACGACCAGTAAATTTCTTCCCGTGCCCAGGCTTTTTGCGACACCGAAATATCAGGGAATTGTGATATCGTGTAATGCTCCCTACTCAGCAAGCTGTTTTTAAGAGAGTCCTCGTGGCCAAGTTATGGGTTTCTTCCATAGCGTTCGGCGTTTTGTATGCCCGGGTCGAATGCAGGTAACTCTGGTTGTATTTTTCAATCCAACCGCCAATAGCCATCGACACCTCGTAGGGATCGCGCCACTCCCGCAGCCGCAAAAGCTCCTCTTTCAGCGTTCGCATCATGCGCTCCGCATGGGCATTACCTCTGGCATTATTGTAGCAGGTAAACGCCCGGTGAACCTCCAGCACTGAACAGGTCTTCATGAATCGGTCTGAAGTTGGTTGAGGGCCATTGTCCGACATCAGGTTAAGCCCGTCTTCGAACCCCACACCCGTCTCTTCATGACCGATCTCCTTTGTGAAATCGGCCACAAGATACTCCCTTAATTCCCGCTGTCAACTAACGGGGAGCAGTATAAGGACCTTGAAATGGTATTTGATAAAGGGAATGGCAATACCTCTCCATCTCTCCGCAAGGACTTCAGGAGGTTGGCCGAGCCAACCTCCTGAAAGTTCGATTAACACAGATTACTTAGGTGAGGTCAAAGCGATCGAGGTTCATGACCTTGACCCAGGCCTTGATGAAATCATGCACGAATTTCTCTTGGGAATCGGCGCAGGCGTAAACCTCCGCCAATGCCCGAAGTTGGGAATTCGAACCGAAGATAAGATCAACGCGGGTGGCGGTCCATTTGAGTTTGCCGGTCGCCCGATCATATCCCTCGTATAGATTATCATCCTCGGTCGCTTTCCACACTGTGCGCATATCGAGCAGATTTACGAAAAAATCGTTGGTGAGCGTCTCGGGCCGATCGGTGAAGACGCCGTGTTTCGATCCGCCGAAATTAGCACCCAACATCCGCAAACCGCCGATGAGCACGGTCATTTCCGGTGCGGTCAGAGTCAGCAGTTGCGCCTTATCGATAAGCAACTCCTCGGGCCGCACGCCGTTGTTATATTTCAGATAGTTGCGGAATCCATCGGCTTTAGGCTCAAGCACGGCAAAGGAGTCCACATCGGTCTGCTTTTGCGAGGCATCCATTCTGCCCGGCGAGAAGGGGACCGATATTTTATAGCCGGCGTTCTTGGCTGCCTGTTCAACTGCGGCGCAACCGCCCAGAACAATTAGATCGGCCAAAGAGATTCTCTTATTGTCGGATTGGGATTTATTGAATTCTTTTTGGATCCGCTCCATGATTTTTAGCACTTTGGCCAGCCGTGCGGGTTGATTGACCTCCCAATCTTTCTGGGGCGTTAGCCGAATGCGTGCACCATTGGCGCCGCCGCGTTTGTCGGAGCCGCGGAAAGTGGAAGCCGAGGCCCAAGCGGTGGTGACCAACTCCGATATGGTAAGTCCGGAGTCAAGCAATTCCGCCTTAAGGCCCGCTATATCCCGTTTATTGACCAATTTATGATTGACCGGAGGAATCGGATCCTGCCAGATGAATTCCTCTTTGGGGACTTCCGGCCCGAGATAGCGCGCCCGTGGACCCATATCGCGGTGGGTAAGCTTGAACCAAGCCCGGGCGAAAGCATCGGCGAATTCCTTAGGGTTTTCCAGATAACGACGCGCGATCGGTGCGTAGATCGGGTCGAATTTCAGCGATAGATCGGCGGTGGTCATCATAGGCCGATGTTTTTTTGAGGGGTCATGCGCATCGACTATCATGTCTTCTTCTTCGACGTTCTTGGCGAGCCACTGATTTGCCCCTGCCGGGCTTTTGACCAATTCCCAGTCGTATTTGAATAGGATTTTCAGGTATCCCATGTCCCACTTGGTCGGGTTTGGTTTCCATGCGCCCTCGATGCCGCTGCTGATAGTATCGCCCGCCTTACCGCTTTTATAGCTGCTTTTCCAGCCCAAACCCTGCTCTTCGATAGGGGCGGCCTCGGGTTCGGGCCCCACGAAAGTGGCGGGGCCAGCGCCGTGGCACTTGCCGAACGTATGTCCGCCGGCGACCAACGCGACCGTTTCCTCATCGTTCATGGCCATTCGAGCGAACGTTTCTCGAACGTCGCGAGCCGATGCCAGCGGGTCGGGATTTCCGTCCGGGCCTTCCGGATTTACATAAATGAGGCCCATCTCAACCGCGGCGAGCGGCTTTTCCAGCTCTCGATCACCCGAATATCTCTGGTTTCCGCGCCATTCGGATTCGGGTCCCCAATAGATATCCTCCTCCGGTTCCCAGATATCCTCGCGTCCGCCGGCGAAACCCAAAGTTTTGAAGCCCATCGATTCCAATGCGCAGTTGCCGGCCAATATCATTAGATCGGCCCAGGAGATCTTTTTGCCGTATTTCTGTTTAATCGGCCAAAGCAATCTACGAGCCTTATCGAGGTTTACATTATCCGGCCAGCTGTTGAGAGGGGCAAAACGCTGATTCCCGGTTCCGGCGCCGCCGCGTCCGTCATGGATTCGATAAGTTCCCGCGCTGTGCCAAGCCATCCGAATGAAAAGCGGCCCATAATGGCCCCAATCGGCAGGCCACCAATCCTGAGAATCGGTCATCAAGGCATAAAGGTCTTTCTTAACCGCTTTTAAGTCGAGCTTTTTGAATTCCTCGGCGTAATTGAAATCCTCGCCCATGGGATTGGACTTTGCGGAATGTTGGTGAAGAATCTTCAAGTTCAATTGATTCGGCCACCAATCGCGGTTGGAAGTCCCGCCGCCTGCGACTGAGCGGCCGCCCATACCTGTCACCGGGCATTTCCCGGTGTTCTCCTTGTTTTGATCGGACATAACATCTCCTTTTTTCGTTAAAGGTTATCGAGTTTGCTATCATGCTCATAAACCCGCCCGGCCGGTTGGATGAGCTTGGCGGATGGGCGCTCGGCGTCGGCGGTATCAAAGAGAATCTGTCTAATATTAGACATTATATCACCGATGGATAAAAAAAATCATCTTCTCTTTTTTCTGCCCCTCATTATCACCTGGAATTCATCAATTTCGAAATCCTTCAACTTCTCTCTTCCCCTGACTTCGAGCTGATCCCAGGGGATATCGTAAATTTCGCCGGTATCGTAATCGACGAAATGGTGGTGCCTTTCGATATTGGGATCGAAAACCACGGCGCCCTCCTTGATCGTCTGCATTTCCAAGAGCCTTTTTTTGACGAGCAGGTTGAGCGTGTTATATACGGTCGCCCGCGAGACGGTGGGACATTTCTTGCGCGCATATTTCAATACGTCATCGGCCGATGGATGGGTTTTGCTTTTCAGCACGTAATCCACGACGGCGATCCGTTGCGGGGTCGGCTGGATTCCGCACTGCCGCAGAATCGAAATCGGATCTCTCATGTTATTAAAAAACGTTTAGTATTAGACGTTGTCAAGATATGAATCAAAATCATCCCCCGAATTTCCGGCCGGCCTATATCCCTATTCGATGATATTAGTAATTGCCCCGATCCCGGGTTGAATCGAATTTTCTCATGATGTAATTATAACCCGAATATCTTCTCGGGGGTTCCGCCGATCAGCGAACGGTTGCATTGAATTCCGTCAGGGAACGAGGAAGCCGTAAAGCGATAAATCTGCCCATTTATCGCCGTTGCCATTCGGGCTTGACGATATTGAAGCGAATTATTATAGAATGGTTTCGATGATTTCCTGCGTGGCGGCCTCGCAACGTCGAAAGCGGTGCTTATTTGTATTGATTCCAAATTCCTATGCATTAAATTAGAACATTGAAAAGGTGAGTGCGATGAGCGAGTTGATCGATAATGCGAAAGCCAGAAGAGGGGTTCTCAAACACCTCATTCTGCAACTTCATAAAGGCCAAGCGCCGGAATCAGTCAAGCCGCAACTGTTGAAGTTGTTGGGAAGAGTGCCCTATAACGAGGTTGTCGAGGTCGAACAGGAGTTGATTTCCCAGGGGATGCCGGCCGGTGAGATACTCAAACTATGCGATCTTCACTCCGCCGCGATGAAAGGAGTAGTCGATTCATCGGGAGGGAAACAGGTGCCGCCGGGTCATCCGGTGGATACGTTCAAGAAAGAAAATGCGGCCCTGCTCGGCGAGATCGCACTGGCGGAAAAGCTTTTCGAGGATATCCGAAATAGCGATGACCGGACGGATGCCACCGAACTGGCCGGACAACTTCGACTGCGATTCAGCAGATTGGCTGATATCGAAAAACATTATAGCCGCAAGGAAAACTTGCTTTTTCCTTTTCTGGAAAAAAAGGGGATAACCGGGCCGCCGACGGTGATGTGGGGGAAAGACGACGAAGTCCGCGGGTTGGTGAAGAATGCGATCGAGGTGCTTCAGGTTTCTTCGCAGATAAACGCCGGTGACGCCAAGGGAATCGTGGATATGGTGTTTCAACCTGCCACCGACGCGATCAGGGAAATGATTTTCAAGGAAGAAGAAATCCTTTTTCCGATGTGTCTGGACAAGTTGTCGGAGGAGGAGTGGTACTCGATCTATGTTCAGAGTCCGGAGATCGGTTTCTGCATATACGATCCCGAAGCGGAATGGAAACCAAAGGCGGCTGTGACGGAGGCTAAAGAAGAAAGAAGCGAAAACCGGATCTATTTCCCCAGCGGCAGCTTGACTCCGACCGAAATGCGCGTGTTGCTCAACACTATCCCGTTCGATCTGACTTTTGTGGACGCCGACGACACCGTCCGTTATTTCACCCAGGGACGAGAAAGGATTTTCGATCGCAATCGAGCGATAATCGGTCGCAAAGTGCAGATGTGCCATCCGCCGGCCAGCGTGCATATCGTGCAAAAGATTTTGGATGATTTCAAGAGCGGTAAAGCGAGCCGTGCGCCATTTTGGATAAATCTCAAGGGCAAGTTCATTCATATCGAGTATTTCGCTCTCAGGGACGAAAAAGGTAGATATCTGGGCACTCTCGAGGTTAGCCAAGACTTGACCGAAAAGCGGTCGCTGACCGGCGAACAAAGATTGCTTTCCTATGCCGAGGAGTGAGCATTGTGGGAGATAACCAACCGCTTATAACTCCGCAGACCAAAGTCGCCGATCTCTTGAAAGATTTTCCACAGCTCGAGGACATGCTGGTGGAAATCGCCCCCGCATTCAAAAAGCTGCGCAATCCGGTTCTGCGAAAGACGGTCGCCAGAGTAACGAGCCTTGCCCAAGCGGCGCGGGTCGGCGGAATTTCCGTGATGGAGCTGATTCAGCGATTGCGCCGAGAGGTGGGTCAACCCGAATTCACTGAATACCACCTAAGCGATTCGCCTGTGACGAAAGAGCCGCCGGAGTGGTTTGCCGAAGGTCGTATCGTGAAGACGCTCGACGCCAGACCGATGATCGAGTCGGGGGAGCAGCCTATCGGCGTGGTCCTCCGCGATTTGGAGAGGCTTGCCGGAAACGATATTTACGAACTTATAACGCCATTCGAACCGGCGCCGCTGATCGACAAAGCGAAATCCCGAGGCCTGAAAATATGGGTAAAATCACAAGGCGGTGGCGAGCACCGAACTTATTTCACCAAGTCATAGGAACCCCCACTTCCCTGCAAGACTTTTTCGCACCCACAGAGCCTAAGCGCGATGATTTTAGGTCTGATGACCGTTTGGCTTCATGCCGCAAATCCGCTTGACATGGTCGATTTATCAATTTTAGTATTTGCGTGAATCGTTATGGCTTTTCGATACAGGTGATATGGAAAATCGCGAGGTTTATTGAGAATGGAGTGGTTCGAATGCTGAGGTATCGTTTTGCGTCAATCGCATTTTTGCTTTGGGGCATTATCTTCCAAGCAACATCGTTGTTCGGCCAAGTGGAGTATCTAGGCAGCTATGCGCCGATGGGAAACCCTAAGGATGTCGTGGTAATAGGCGGTAACGCCTTTATCGCTCAATTTGATTATGGCCTTGAGATAGTGGACGTGTCGGATCCTACCGAACCCATGTTTGTAGGCCGATGCGATACTCCGGGCAGGGCGCTTGGGGTCTTCGTTCTTGGGAATTATGCTTATGTCGCCGATTACGACTCTGGTTTGCAGATTATAGACGTGACCAATCTATCAAGCCCGGTTCTTGTCGGCAGCTATAACACGCCCGGTACGGCGGAAGCGGTTTTTGTGGCGAATAATTACGCCTATGTTGCGGATGGTTTGTTCGGCCTGATTATCATAAACGTTTCCACTCCGTCAAACCCCACGTGGGTCGGCACATGGGATACTTTTGGGTATGCGACCGGTATTTCCGTCTCCGGGCAATACGCATACGTTGCGGATTTTGAACGTGGGCTGGTGGTAATAAACGTGTCCGATCCGGCGAATCCGGTCTATGCGGGGGGATACAATACGAGCGGTAATTCGGATGAAATATGTCTTTCCGGAAACTATGCCTTGTTGGCTGACCGGGATCAAGGTGTTCAAATTATAAGTATAGCCAACCCCACCGCTCCCGCGCTTGTCGGCAACTACGATACGCCTGGTGTCGCATATGATGTTGCGGCGAGCCAGAATTACGCCTACGTTGCCGATTATTTCAGCCTTCAGGTTATTGACATTTCAAACCCTGCAGCTCCGGCATTTTCCGATTCTTTCAGCCTTGGTTCATTCGCATCAAGCGTTTTCGTCGAAGGTAACAATGTCTTTATAACCAATATCGACTGGTTGTACATCTTGCGTTTCGTGGCAGACGGTATCGACGATAATCATGCGTCACGCCAACCGGATCGCTTCTTCCTTTCGCAAAACTATCCGAATCCGTTCAATTCAATGACGATCGCCGAATACAGCCTTGCCGAGCGGTCACACGTGACAATCGAAATAGTCGATATACTCGGAAACGTTGTCCGGCGGCTTGTTGACGAGACCAAGCCTGCCGGCAGTCACCGGGTTGCCTGGGATGGGACCGATCGATTCGGCGCTCCGGCCTCGAGCGGCATTTACTTTTATCACCTCGGGGCGGGCGATCTGACGGCATATAAAAAGATGGTTCTGATCAGATAGGGCACGGTGATCGGCGTATAGGCGGGGGATAAATAGTGTTGGACATCCCTTATTCTCCTCTTAGGGCGATTATGAAATTTGCGCCGTTGTTTGTACGATTTAGACTGTCTGCCAACGACTTCCGCTGAATCCGACAATCAGAAATTCAAGCGAAAAGCCCGATTGTAATCGGTAGGATAGCAATATCGACCGCTTATGTCTAATTACTATAATGCGATAGATAGCCTGTAAGTGAGATTTTGGTGAGCGTTAAAAAAAGTCTTGACCCCTAAAAACTATTTGGTTATTTTGCCAATCAGCAAAGCCGATAATGGCATAAGGAAAGTATGGACGCAAGAACGAAACAAGAATACCAAGCCCGGGCGCGGGTAATCAAAGCCATGGCGCATCCGTCGAGACTGTTCATCTTGGATGAACTGTCCCGGGGCGAACGGTGCGTATGTGAATTGCGGGATATGATCGGCGCCGATATCTCGACTGTTTCCAAGCATCTTTCGGTTTTGAAGGATGCCGGGATAGTGGAGGATGAGAAGCGAGGATTGCAGGTGTTCTATCGCCTGCGAGTGCCCTGCATCCTGAATTTCTTCGGCTGTGTGGAGGATGTGTTGGTGGCAAACGCACGTCGTTTGTCGGCTGATATAGGCAAGTGATTTTTTTTTCGTTATATATTTGGCTTAATGGCCAAGTATGGGGAATGATAAGTTTTGCTTAAAGGATAAATTCGATGGATTGGGAAAAAGAGTGGAAGCCGCTGGCCTGGATAGTCGCGGTCTTCCTGATTTTCTTCCACCTGCCGATCGATAGTTCTCGGTTGAGAGGCGCTATCATTGAGTCCCTGGCGCTTACAAAATGGTACGCGCAGGAACATGTAATTCTCTGTCTTATCCCCGCGTTCTTTATCGCCGGAGCGATTGCGGTTTTTGTCAGTCAGGCATCGGTGATGAAATACCTCGGGGCGAAGGCAAACAAAGTGCTTTCATACGGAGTGGCCTCGGTGTCCGGGACGATTCTCGCGGTATGTTCCTGCACGGTGTTGCCGCTTTTTGCCGGTATTTATCGAATGGGCGCCGGACTTGGTCCGGCCACGGCTTTTCTTTATTCCGGCCCGGCGATCAATGTCCTGGCTATCGTTCTGACCGCTCGGGTATTAGGGATAAAGCTCGGCATCGCCAGGGCGGTCGGTGCGATTGGTTTCAGCATCGTCATCGGTTTGCTGATGCACCTGATCTATCGCAAAGAAGAGACGGAGAAAGTGAATGCGCAAATGGCGATGCCCGAACCGGAAGTCAGCCGGCCCTTGTGGCAAAACGGACTTTACTTTGCGGCCATGGTTGCCATCCTTGTATTTGCCAATTGGGGCAAGCCGGACAAGGCGACAGGCTTCTGGTATCTTGTCTACTCTTATAAGTGGCTTATCACCGGTGTTGCAGCGGTCGCCTTCGGCGCAATATTGATTTTCTGGTTCAATTTGTCCAAAATCGCTGTTGGCATGACGGCTATGACCACGGCCATCATTGCTTTATTATTTCCGCACGAACCGTTGCCGGCTTTCTCGGCTGCAGTAGTAGGATTGTCGATCATAACAAGCCGGCGACAGGATGAATCCGGCGAATGGTTCTCCCAAACTTGGGGTTTTGCCAAGCAGATTCTACCGCTCCTATTCGGCGGCGTCCTTGTTGCCGGATTGCTTCTCGGCCGTCCCGGGATGGAAGGATTGATTCCATCGCAGTGGATCAGCGGTTCGGTGGGCGGCAATTCACTGTGGGCGAACCTGTTCGCCTCGGTGGCCGGTGCCTTCATGTATTTTGCGACTCTGACCGAGGTGCCGATTTTGCAGGGGCTGATCGGTAACGGAATGGGCAAAGGACCCGCGTTGGCACTTCTGTTGGCAGGCCCAGCGCTTTCGCTGCCGAACATGTTGGTCTTGCGGTCGATCATGGGAACGAGGAAAACGGTGGTCTTCGTATCGTTGGTTGTGGTGATGGCGACCATAACCGGGATGATTTATGGAACGATTTTTTGATTAGGCCACGCATCGGGAGGAACGAGATTGGAAAGAGCGAAAATGGTTGGTGTGAATTGGCGGGCGTATTCGATCGTGAGTCTGCTGGGAATGATCGGAATAATCATCGTTTCCGGAGTTACCGGACTGTGGGTGTTGACCGCGATTCCTATCGGATTTCTATTCGGTTTCTTTTTGCAGAAAGGTGATCTTTGCGGGTCGTCGGCGTTCAGTGAAATCATTATCATGCGCGATTTCCGCAAAATCGTCGGGCTGTGGATACTGATCGTGGTGGCGATGCTCGGATTCGCGGTGCTGGATCTTATTGGCGCGGTGAAGCTAAGTCCGAAACCTTTGCTTTACCTGAACTATATAGTCGGCGGTCTTATTTTTGGAGTGGGAATGGTTTTTTCCGGCGGTTGTATCAGCGGTTGCATGTATAAAGGGGCAACGGGCAATCTCAATTCGATTATCGCGCTACTGGGAATCCCTATCGGTGTCATGATGGTTGAATACGGTCCGCTGAACGGCCTGAATGATTGGATGAAGAAACACGAATTATCGCTTGCCGGCGGCAAGGCAGTCAGCCTATTCGCGCTTACCGGCATTCCGTTCTGGGTGCTTGCCTTGCTTTTTGTTTTGGCGACGCTATCGGCCGCATTGGTGTTCAAGAACGGTTTTCGTGGTTCGGCCGCCAAACGCTCAAAAAGCAAGAAATTATCTTGGTTGCAGCATGTTTTGACACGGCCCTGGAGGCCGTGGATATCGGGCATTGCGATAGGTTTGTTGATGGTTCCCGCGTATCTCTCATCAGCCGCCAGCGGGAGGAACTATCCGCTGGGCGTGACCCACGGCGTGATGCAGGTGGAACTGCTTCTGGTTGACAGCGATTTCAGTCATATTTACGCTAATCAGCCCGCTTCCTCGGGCAAATCCGCCTCGTCGGCGACGCCGGCGCAAATATCCAAACCCGGCGGCAAAAAAATTATTTGGTGGCTCGTGTTGGAAGTGCTGGCATTTCCGGTTGGCGCTTGGGTTTCCGGCAGGATGTCGGGGCAGGTCAAGCTGTTGCCCAAGCCGCCCGATGAGATGTTGTTCGCCTTGTTTGGGGGAGTCATGGTAGGGGTCGGCGCGGCTTTTGCGGGCGGGTGTGTAGTGGGAAACATCATGTCCGGCTGGGCGTTGATGAGTGTTGGCATGTTCTTGTTTGGAATAGTCACGATATTGGGCAACTGGGCGGCTACCTACTTTTATATGATGGGCGGGCAGAAAATAAGATAATAAAACGAGGAGCGTTTTAAGATGAAGAAAATAGAAATTCTCGGTACCGGCTGCCCTAAATGCAAAAAACTCACCGAGCTGACCAAGGAGGCGGCCGCGCAGCTCAATTTGGAGTGCGATATCGTAAAGGTGGAGGACATTCAGCAAATCATGGCCTACGGAGTGGTGATGACGCCGGCGTTGGTTGTCGATGGCGAAGTGAAGTTAACCGGCAAAGTGCCTTCTGTCGAAGAATTGAAGAAGCTCATCGCTTGAAAAATAGAGGAAAATGTGAGGTAGTTATGGAAAATACGCAAAGTAACTGTTGCGGGGGCGGTTCTAGTAAAAACGAAACTGTCGCCGGGGAAATCAAACACTCCTGCTGCGGCGGAGCGCCGCGACTGGTTTTCGCCTGTTCCGGTGCGTCCGATGTCGGCGCGGTCGCGGATCAGGCGGCGCGCCGTATTTCCCGAATGAGGCTGGCATCGATGGGTTGTCTGGCGGCAGTGGCAAACGGAATCGATTTTGCCATGGATCCGATCAAGGCCGCCGAGAGGATCATCGTTATCGACGGGTGTCCGGAAAATTGCGCCAAATCCGCCATGGAGAAGGCGAAAGTTACGCTTTTCGATCACGTCTCGCTTTCAGAACTCGGCATGGAAAAGGGCCGCACCAAAGTCGATCAGGAGCATATAACACGCGCCTATGAGCACGCTGAGAAATTATTGGCGAGCGAAAAATAAAGGGGAATTACACCGTGAGACGACGACACTCTTTAATTTTTATTGCAACGATGGTTTTCGCCTTGATTGGTTTTTGGCGTATAGGCTTGGAGGCTGAGTCAAACAATGGAAACCGGACTGCCCATTCGACCGAAGGCGTCGATACAGTGAAGGCGAATAAAGATTCCGCCGCCGCTACGCCCAAAGTGATCGCTTACTATTTCCATACGACGTATCGCTGCGCCTCATGCAAAAAAATAGAGGCATACTCCAGAGAGGCGATCGAGACCGGATTTGTCGAGGAGCTGAAAACGGGGATTTTGAAGTTTGAGTCTATTAATGTCGATGAATCCAAATACAAACATTATATCGATGACTACCGACTTTACGCCAAGTCCCTGATTATCAGTCGCCTTGAAGACGGCAAGCAAATAGAATGGAAAAACCTGACCAAAGTCTGGCAGCTCCTAAGAAACAAAGAAGAATTTTTCAAGTATGTGCGGGATGAAATAGGGGCTTATTTGAAGGAGAGTTGATGGAGTCTATTACGGTCGCAATCAGCACCGCGATCTGGTTGGGAATCCTCACCTCCATATCCCCTTGCCCGCTGGCCACCAATATAGCGGCTATAGGTTACATCGGGCGACAGGTGGGCAGTCCCCGGAAAGTGCTGATCGCCGGTCTGCTTTATACGTTCGGGCGGATGCTGACTTATCTTACGCTTGGCATGCTGATCGTGGCCGGATTGTTGTCAATCCCGGAGTTGGCCATGTTTCTTCAGCAAAATATGAACAAGATTCTGGGGCCGATTCTTATAATTGTCGGATTGGTCTTATTGGATTTGATCTCGATCACTTTCCCCGGCGGCGGACTCGGTTCATCCTTGCAAGGTAAGGTGGAAAGCATGGGCGTATGGGGGGCGGGATTGCTAGGATTGTTGTTCGCGCTTTCGTTTTGCCCGATTTCGGCGGCGTTGTTTTTCGGCAGCCTGATTCCCCTGGCGCTGGACCATCAATCGTCGGTAATTGTGCCTACGATTTACGGTATCGGGACCGCCTTGCCGGTTGTGGCGTTCGCCGTACTCATCGCTCTCGGAGTGCGATGGGTGGGAGCGGCTTTCAATAAGATAAGTGTATTTGAAAGGTGGGCGCGGAAACTCACGGCCGTGGCTTTCATTCTCATAGGTGTCTATTACTCCATGATTTATATTTTCGGCGTGAATTTTTGAAGATGAGGGCATTAGAACGGAACAACGATCGAGGATGTTTCATTAAATAGCGAAATGTAGTAATGAATTTTCGATTATGCGGATGGCTGGGGAAAAATGACTGCGATTCTCGAGATCGGAGGGGTTAAGGCGCTGGCCGATGAAACTCGGATAAGAATCGCTCTTGCCCTTGAAGATCGGGAATTGTGTGTCTGCCAGGTCGTTGAACTGCTTAAGCTGGCGCCATCGACCATATCCAAGCATTTGCAAATACTTAAAGAGGCAAGGTTGGTCAAATTTCGAAAGAAGGGTCGGTGGGGTTTTTTACACTCTTGCCGGGTCGGATGCCAAAGGAGTACCGAACGACGCTCTAAAATCAATCCTGCGAAATGCCCGGCAAACTCGAACGGCCCGAGCCGATGATCGACGCTTAAAAGAAATACTGAAGCTCGAACCCGAAGAGTTATGCGAGAGGCGCAAAAAATGCTGAAAGTGTTGTTCCTATGCACCGGCAACTCTTGTCGCAGCCAGATGGCCGAGGGCTGGGCCAGAAAACTCAAAGGAGATGTCATTAGGGCGTATTCCGCCGGAATAGAGGCTCGCGGGCTGAATCCGAATGCCGTGAAAGTGATGGCCGAGGCCGGGGTGGATATTTCTTTCCACAAATCCAAGACGACCGCTGATTTGAATACCCAGGAGTTCGATTTCGTGATAACCGTTTGCTCCGATGCCGATCGGAATTGCCCGGTTTTCCCCGGCAAAGCGATTAAAATTCATCACGGGTTCGATGATCCGCCGAAACTTGCTGAATCGGCGAAGACCGAAGAAGAGGCATTGTCGCATTATCGGCGCGTTCGAGACGAAATCAGGGATTTCGTGATGACTTTGCCGGATGGACTTCCTTTTGGGGAAAATGGACGATCATGATACAAAATGTTCTTTTTCTTTGCACCGGCGATTCTTGCCGTGGTCAGTCGGCGGACCCGTTTCTATGGAGGTATGCGGGAGGCGTATTCGATGTTTAAGACGCCGGGCTTGATCCGCAACATGCGTATTCCTTGGCGATTAAGTTGATGAATGAAATCGGTTCGGACATATCCCGACCACACCTAAGGGAGTCGATGTCGTCTTCGGCAAAGTATCGATTAAGCATGAGCTTTTCGTCTGCGGACTGGCTAATAAATCGCCCGCGCTTCTATCTGTTCGCATTGGAGGCATTGTCTTTGCCTTTCGATGATTCGACTACAGCGGGCGGTTTCCAGGTAGGTGAATGAATAAATTTCGCATCATACGAGTTAAAATGGAAAAACGGATCAGTGACTATCTTGGGCATTAATTGAATGCCTGACCGATGGCTGGTCTTAATTGATCGCGTTAAGGAAAGATAAAGAAATGAAGGGTAACGATTCGGTTGTGCGAAGATTGGGGTTTTTGGATAGATACTTGACGATATGGATTTTTACGGCCATGGCGGTCGGCGTTGCCTGGGGTTACTTTTTCCCCGGAGTGGCCGGCTTTTGGGACAAATTCTCGGCCGGAACGACCAATATCCCTATTGCAATCGGGCTGATATTGATGATGTATCCGGTGCTGGCTAAGGTAAGATACGAGGCCTTTGGAACTGTATTCCAACATCGCAAGGTATTGGCGTTGTCGCTGTTTCAGAATTGGGTCGTGGGGCCGGTCGTGATGTTTCTTCTGGCGGTTTTGCTTTTGCGCGACCTCCCGGAGTATGCTATTGGGCTTATCTTGGTGGGATTGGCGCGCTGTATAGCTATGGTTCTGGTTTGGAATGACCTTGCGCAAGCCGATCGTGATCTGGTGGCTGGATTGGTCGCGTTCAACGCGGTTTTCCAGGTGCTTTTTTATAGCTTTTATACTTGGATATTCGTCACCATGCTTCCGCCGATATTCGGCATGAAAGGAAGCATAGTCGATGTCAGTTTAGGGGAGATCGCAAAGAGCGTGTTCATTTACTTGGGCATTCCATTCATCGCGGGAATCATCACGAGGTTTGCATTCCTGGCCCTGAAAGGCCGCGATTGGTATGAAAAAGTGTTGATTCCTCGGATCAGCCCGGTGACGCTTATTGCTTTGTTGTTTACCATATTGGTGATGTTTTCTTTCAAGGGCGAGCTGATAGTTAGATTGCCGCTGGATGTGGTGCGGGTGGCCATACCGCTGGCGGCATACTTTTTCATCATGTTTGCCATCACATTTTTCATGTCTCGCCGGTTGGGCGCTGCATATGCTCCCACAGCTACCGTGTCGCTGACCGCCGCCAGCAATGATTTCGAGCTGGCCATAGCGGTGGCAGTGGCGGTATTCGGTATCGGTTCCGGAGTGGCGTTCGCCACAGTGATTGGACCGTTGATAGAAGTTCCGGTCATGCTGGGTTTGGTCAATGTGGCTCTTTACTTTCGGAAGAAGTATTTTGCCGGCGGCTGAACCGGATTACGGTAGCTTTGAACAATACTGTTGTAAATAGCTTCTCATTTATTACCGCGTGCCGACCCTTTCGGTGTAAGCTTTTTAGGTCAAAAATCCGATAGCGACATGAATCTGCTTTAAGTCGTCGTAGAGAAGATTTTCAGGGTGCATCCATTTCGGCTTTTTCTACATGCAGGTCGCTAATCAAGGCGAAACAAGAGATCGGCGGTGAAACTCTGAATGTTCAGCGAATCCTCCGCCGCAAACCCGGAGATACTCTTCAGGATAAGGGCGGCGCTGAATCGTTCACCGCTTCTCGACAATCGTAAGCTCTTTATCGGGTCATAATCCTCCGATGAGACCAAACCGCTCAGAATGTCCTTAAGCGAGAAGTTGATGGTGTCATCACTGATATCACCCAAAGAAACCTTAAGAACTGATTTAACGGCGTCAAACCGCAGGTTTCCCGAAATGCCATTGACCGTGAAGGTATCCGGTTTGACTTTTGACGCGATCATGGTTATTCCGAGCAGGAAGTCATAGCCGGCGATATCGACCGGGCTTCCGGGCTTAAGACGCCATGAGAAACGTCCCGACTCGGCGACCCCGATGCTTGCCTCCACCGGCTCGAAACCGAGATATCCGGTGATCGCCGCTTTGCGTTCTCCAATAGCAATAGTATCGAGCGACGTCATGACATCATCCGAAAACCAGCTGGCGAAAGACCGCAGGCCGTGCCACTCGTTCAGATATGCCACTATGTTGCTCATTTCCCGTCGGTCCCGAAATGAAATATCCCTTGAAGCATGTTTAACAACGCCGTGATCGAGAATATTATTTCGTTTCATCAGCGCTTCCAGCCGATTCCGTTGCGAGTTTTCGGAGAGTGCAAAAGCGCTCCAGGGCCCGATCGCGCTGACGAAAGCGATGATACTTAATATGCCGGGGATGATGCGGATGTCTTTTTTCCGGCTGAGGATAAGGTAGATCGCCGCAACGCTCAGTCCCAACGCCATCGCCAGCACCAAATAACGGTTTTCGGTAAGGCCGTAGTCGCCGATCCGCCGGAAAATCGCAAGAAACAGCAACACGATCAATGGAATCGACGTGCGGAAAAACCATCTGGAGACAACCCCTATCCAGCGATGTTCCGCCGATTCTCTCAACGGATTCAAGAGCAAAACGGAGAGAATCCCCAATACCGAATACCACAACACAAGATGCGCCACCCATCCTTTTGGCCAGTTCCATTCAATCGCGATCTTGGCCTCATATAAAATCAAGATAACGAAATAGACCATGACCAGCGGCACCAGGATATACTTTGTGAAAATTACGAGTGCCTTCGGATAAACGCGATCTCCGTCGAGGCTTTTCAAATCCCGGGGGATGCCGCCCAGAAATATGAAGGTGTTGAAAATGCCGACGATCACAAGCCAAATTTGGAAATAACGCCGTTCGGGAATCCCCAGATCGAATAGGTGATCGGCCGCCGCAATGGCGATAATCAGACCTATATATAGAACGGCCGAAAACAAAGCCGCTTTAAGAAAGCGCAAGAAAAGCAGAATATTATATCGCCAAAACCCGCTATCCTGTTTGTCTCCGGAATATGGGAGAACCGCCGCCAAAAAATGAAGACCGAGAAATATTAGAAGAAATCGGACCGGGTGCGAATATGCCGCGAAGACATTATCCGGTAGCGAAAGATAATACACGGCAAGAATCACAGCTCCGCTGATTTGCGCAAACAGGCTGGTGGTTTTTTTCCACTGCCGTTTTTCGGTCAGGTGCGTCAGGGCAACGAATAGCGGCAGCCCTAAAGCTAACGCGAATTGAAGCGGGCGCAACAGATATTCCGGTTCCAGCGATTCACGATCGGCCAGGCTTACTGTGATTATGGTGGCGATTATGGCGCATAAAACGGCGAAAGGATATCGCTTGAAAGTTACCACTGCGCCTTCAAGGATTGTGTTATAAGACGGGAATCTTTTCAGTAACGACAATAGCATTCCTCCCGGACTATATATTCAATATGCCGGATGCGTCGCCCAAGCCTTCGTGGGATCCTCATCGTAATCATTAAGATATTATACACCCTGGTATGGCTTTTGGCGAAAAGATTCACCAGGCATCGGTAAATAATTCACGTCTTTGCCTTGGGAGATTTCGCGAGATTAAAGTTTCCCCATAATAAAAACTCGATCGAGCCAGCGGGATCGCCCATTCGCCGATCGGTTAAGTTGAAATTGCGAAAAGCAAAAACGGCGACAATACCGCCATCGGCGGCTTCAGACTTGATTTTCCCCTGGTTATCTATTATCTAATTCGCATGCAATCAGTTGCCATTCGCCAGGCATTCCTCGATTATTTCGCCGGAAACGGTCATCGGGTGGTGCCGTCGTCTCCGGTTATCCCACAGGATGACCCCACCTTGCTTTTCACCAACGCCGGGATGAACCAGTTCAAGAATGTCTTCATCGGCCTGGAGAAGCGGGAATATAGTCGGGCGGTCTCGGTTCAGAAATGTATCCGCGCCGGCGGCAAACACAACGACCTGGATCAGGTTGGATTCACCGCCAGGCATCAAACCTTTTTCGAAATGCTCGGCAATTTCTCGTTCGGCGATTATTTCAAAGCCGAGGCCATTTCGTTCGCTTGGGAGCTGGTCACCAAAATCTATTGCCTCGACCCCAAGCGGCTATATGCCACAGTATATAAAGAAGACGACGAGGCCGAAAAATTGTGGCGCAAAATCGCTCCCGAATTGAAGGATCGCATCTTGCGTTTCGGCGAGAAAGACAATTTTTGGGCAATGGGGGATACCGGGCCATGCGGCCCCTGTTCGGAGATCCATTTCGATAGAGGCGATCACCTGCCCGGCGAATTGAACGGCGAAGGGGACCGGTTCATGGAGATCTGGAACCTGGTATTCATGCAATATAATCGCGACGAAAGCGGCGAATATACCCCGCTTCCGAGACCATCAGTGGACACCGGCGCCGGACTCGAACGGATGTGTATGGTGATTCAAGGGGTCGATTCGAATTACGATACCGACCTATTTCGGCCGTTGCTCGAAAAAATCGAACAGCTTTCGAACAAGCGGTATGAACGATCTTCCGAAGGTGTCGCCCATCGGGTGATCGCCGATCATGCGCGGGCATTGGCTTTCGCTATCGCGGACAATGCGATTATTTCCAACGAGGGCAGAGGGTATGTATTGCGAAGGATTTTGCGCCGCGCCGCCCGCTATGGTCATCAGCTGGGACTGACCGAGCCGTTTATTTACAGGCTGGTGGAGCCGCTTGCCGAGAAGATGGGGCAGGTTTATCCGGAGCTCAATTCCCAAAGAGGCCGAATTGAACTGGTGATAAAATCGGAAGAGGAGCAGTTCAACAGGACTCTGGATAACGGCCTTGCCCGGTTCGAGGAAATCGCGCGGCGGACGAGCGGAGTGGTTAGAGGCGAAGACGTATTCAAATTGTATGATACTTATGGTTTCCCTCCGGACTTGACCGAGATTATGGCTCGCGAAAAAGGACTATCCATCGATTGGGGGGGATTCGAAAAGGAGCTCAAGCAACAACGGGAACGGTCGCGCGCCGAAAGTAAATTCAAACCGCTGTCGATGGATACGACTTCTCGAGCAAGAAGGCCGGGTATCGAGAAATTTCTCTATGGCGAAAGTGAGCTCACCACCACCATTCTGGGCGGCAAAATAGACGATCGAAAATGTCAGTTGATTCTCGAACAGACCCCGTTTTATGCCGAAAGCGGCGGGCAAGTGGGAGATACCGGTGAGATTTCCGGCGACAATTTCAGGATACGGGTGACGGATACCTTGAAAGTCAACGATGAGCATGTGCATATCGGCGAGATCATACAAGGGAGTGCCGGGGGTATTTGTGAGGGGCTCAACGTGAGGGCCGCAATCGACGCCGAACGCCGCGCCGATATACAGCGCAATCATACCGCCACTCATCTGCTTCATAAAGCCCTGCGCATGGTGCTCGGGGATCACGTCACCCAATCCGGTTCGCTGGTGGCCCCGGAAAGGCTGCGTTTCGATTTTTCCCATTTCAGGGCGATGACCATCGCGGAAATCGAGGCGGTTGAAAGGTTGGTCAACGAGAAAATCGAAGCCGATTTGCCGGTGAGTTGGCAATTTATGAGTCTTGCAGATGCCAAAAAAGCGGGCGCCATGGCGCTGTTCGGGGAAAAATACGGTGAAACGGTGCGGGTGGTCAAATCCGGCGATTTTTCCATGGAGCTATGCGGCGGATGCCACGTAACCCATACCGGCGATATCGGCGGCATTTTCATCTTGTCCGAGAGCGCCGTCGCCGCCGGTATCAGGCGGATTGAGGCGATAACGGGCAGGCAGCTTAATCTTTTCAAAGAAACACAGAACGGTTTGTCGGAAAGGTTGGAGCTGGTTCTTAAAACTCCAAGCGAAAAACCGAGCCAGGAGTTGATCGCCGAACTGAAATCGCTGCGCGCCGAAATCCATCCCCGGCTGTTGGCCCGAAATAATCTCGACCTACGCTCGGCCGAATTGCTCGATAAGATGGTTAAAATCGAGAAACAAAAAGCTTTGTCGAATGTCAAGACAATCGAACAACAGGCGGCGCAAAACGCTCCGATTCTCCAGTTACAGACGAAGCAAGGGTATCTGTTCTTCCATAGAATCAAAAACGAAAAGCCGGACGAATTCTTGAGTTATTTCGACGCTATTAAAGCGCGGAACGGCGCCGATATCAACGGCAGCACCACCATCGTCGTTTCCGATACGACCGGGCAGTTCGCCATCCACTCGCCGAACTACGATTCGGCCAATGCCGTGAAAGAGGTTTTGATGAGCACCGCCGACGCGCGCGGGGGCGGCAAGCCGACCATAAGAGGATCGTTGTCGATAGACAAGATCGAGGCCGCGGTATCCGCCTTGAAGGACAGATTTTCGCAATGACCACCTATAATAAGTTGCTGGCGATAAAGGAGCGCCGCGGATGCGGGTTTTTGGTCTTGCTCGATCCGGATCGCCTATCGCCGCGCAACCTGGTCTCTTTCGCTTCCTCGTGCGAGAAAGCAGGGGTCGATGCGTTTCTTTTCGGTTCGTCGATTTTGATCGCCAACCATTTCGAGAAATCTCTGCGGGCGGTCAAGAACGCCGTCAAAAGACCGGTGATTATTTTCCCGGGTTCGTCGGCAATGGTATCACGGCACGCGGATGCCATACTTTTCTTATCGATGATTTCCGGGCGCAACCCCGATTTGCTCATAAGTGAGCAGGTTAAAGCGGCGCCTGCGCTTAAACAGATCGGGCTGGAGCCGATCCCGACCGCCTATATGCTGATCGAATCGGGGGTGCATACCGCGGTTTCGTATATTTCCAATACTTTCCCCATACCCAGCGACAAGCCGGACATAGCCCGCGCTCATGCCCTTGCCGGCCAGTATCTCGGGATGAAGCTCGTTTATCTCGAGGCCGGTTCGGGCGCCAAAAGGCACGTGCCGGTGGAAATGGTCAGGCAGGTATGTGAATATGTGGATATACCGGTGATTGTAGGCGGAGGTATAAGAGATGAAAATACGGCCCACGATCTGGCGTGCGCGGGAGCATCTTTTGTGGTGATCGGAAACGCCCTCGAGGATTCACCCAATTTGGTCAGGTCGTTCGCCAGGGCTATTCATTTGCGTTAGGGCGATGGAAATTAGCAGACAGCGATTTATCGAAAATCAATTGAGGGAGTCGGCGGCCGTTAAACAGGCCTGCGCCGATACTTTGTGCGCAGCGATCGAAAGCGCCGCTCTGCTGATGGCCGATACGATTAAGGCCGGAGGGAAGATAATGTTCTGCGGCAATGGTGGATCCGCGGCCGACAGCCAGCATTTAGCCACGGAAATCGTGGTGAGGCTGTCCAGCTCGTTCGATCGCCCGGCTCTTCCGGCGCTCGCCTTGACCACCGACACCTCGGTTCTGACCGCCGCCGGCAACGATTTCGGATTCGAGTCGATATTTTCCCGACAGGTCGAGGCGCTCGCCGTTTCGGGGGATTTGTTAGTTGCATTATCCACCTCGGGCAATTCCGCGAACGTGATCAAGGCGGTGGATACGGCGCGAAAAATGAGCGTCCGTAGTATTGCCTTCCTCGGCGGTGACGGAGGCAAATTGAAAGGATTGACGGATATCACCCTTTGCGTTCCCTCCGCCGACGTCCAGAGAATTCAAGAGGCGCATATAGCGATCGGGCACGTCATGATAGGCTTGGTGGAAATGGAGCTTTTCAATCGATGACCGACAATGGGAAGCGCAGCCTCGCCGGCAATTCTTTGATAATGATAGCCGGGCAGATAGCCGTTAAAATTTTATCTTTTTTTTTACCCTTTACGCGGCTCGCATCCTCGGCGTCGAGCAATTCGGGCAATTCGGATTCGCGGTTTCTTTGGTCGCCTTTTTCGCCATCTTTTCTGAATTTGGCATAAGCACCTATCAGACGCGTCAGGTCGCGATAATCAGAAGGAGCGGCAACGTCAGCGGTTTACTTGCCGATGCTTTATTCGCCAGGGCGCTGCTTGTGGTTGTCTCCCTGGCGATATTGTTGCCGTTATCGATAGCTATCGATAAGCCGCCGGACGTTCGCAAGCTCATTTGGCTTTTGGCGGGCGCCATGACCTTTACGACGCTGGCGGGGGCGTTCACCAGCACGATATCCGGATTCGAACGGTTCAGATTATATAGCCTGCTGTCACTTATCACCCAGAGCGTCAATACGCTTTCGGGGCTGGCGGTGCTTGCGGCCGGTCTGGGAATCGTGGGGATCGGCGGCGCGCAATTAGGCTCGGCCCTGATTTGTTCCGCCGGAATCGCCCTGGTGGTGCATTTTAGAATCGCACCCATTGCATTTGCCTGGTCGTTGGAGCGCGCAAAGACGGTGATCAGAGCGGCCGCTCCACTTGGAGTGACGGCTCTGCTGACCATGCTTTATTATAGAGCTTCGTTTATTTTCCTTTCGCATTTTCGCGGTGATTTAGAGGTCGGCTATTATAATTCGGCGTATTCGATCATAAACAGCCTGTTGTTGCTGCCAGCCACTTTTTCGATGACGGTCTTGCCGCGTATGTCGGAATATACCGAAAAGGAGCCAGAGCGACTGGACGTCCTTTACCATCGGGCTTATATGTATATGTTTTATTTCGGATTTTCCGCCGCCGCCGGAGTGACGTTGCTGGCCGGGCCGATTTTCGATTTGCTTTATCCGGACTCCTACTTGCCGGCCGTGCCCGTTCTGCAAATTTTGATCTGGGCACTGGCTTTGATGTTCATGACCTCTCTTCAGGGGACACATCTGGTCGCCCGCAATATGAAAAAAAAGCTGCTTATCGTGGTGGCCGCCGCTACGGCGGTCAACTTTATTCTGAACGCCTTGTTGGTGCCGTCGTTTGGCAGATACGGAGCGGCGGTCACCGCCGTGGTATCGGAGTCGGTCTCGTGGATAGGGGGATTTCTTTTTTTAAGGAGACATTTGCCGGTGCGGGTTCTATTCGTCTGGATATTACCGTTGGCGCCGGCGTTGGCGGCGATGGCGGTATTTTTAGTACGAACTGACGCATGGCCTTTGATTGTTCGAATCGCCATAGGCGCAATAATCGTAATCGTACTCTTAACCTTATTCGGAGGATTACGCCGAGACGATTTTCGTATGGCATCGCGATTATGGAAAAAAAACACGATCGAGGGATGATGTTGAAGCGTTTGTCGAGTGAGTGCCTTCGAATGACCAATTGTCTCCCCGGGAGGAATACGGAAGGTTTTAATGACGTCGGCTCAATCGATCCCGAAAATCATGGTTTACGGAGCAAGGGTCGATGATAATCGGTTATGATATGCGCTTGATGAGTGCGACCAACTCGGGAGTCGGGCAGTATACGTTGAATCTGATTAAGGCGATTCTCAAATCCGGAGATGATATCACTCTGAAGATGCTTTATGGTCGATACAATAAGAAAAACGGATATATAGTTCGCTGGAATGATAACCGCACTCATGACTACTTTATCGAATTGCCGAATCGCTTGATAAGCGCCCTGTGGGCTTTTGCCGGCCGGCCGCCGGTGGAATACTTCTTCGGCGAAGCGGATATAGTCCATTCAACGAATTATACCTTGATACCGGCAAGGCAAGCCCGGAGAGTAATCACTATTCACGATTTGTCGTTTCTTATTTTTCCTGAATTCGCCAATAAGGGCGCCCGCATTCATTTCGCCAGAAAGATCCGCGATTATTGCGCCCGCGCCGACCAGATCTGGGCAGATTCGGCGAATACGAAGAAAGACGTAATCGAAATGCTGGGCGTGCAGCCGGAGAAAGTCGAGATTATTTATCCGGTAATTTCCGAAACATATCGAAGAATCGAAGGTGAAGAGCTCGGGCTCGTCCTGGATCGATTCGGACTGAATAGCCCGTATATTCTGTTTGTAGGAAATATCGAACCCCGAAAAAATCTGGTTCGCCTCGTGGAGGCTTATGAACGGTCGGGAATAGCCGATGATTACGCTCTGGTTATCGCAGGCGCCCCGGGGTGGTCGAATCGGGAGATTCACGAGCGGATAGATGGCTCGGCTTTTGGTAAGCGAATAATGAAACTCGGCTATTTGCCGGATGATGACCTGGTTGCGGTTTACAACGGGGCTCGTTATTTGATATATCCATCGCTGTATGAGGGTTTCGGCATGCCTTTACTCGAGTCGATAAGGTGCGGCACGCCGGTAATCGCGGGTGACAACTCGTCGCTTCCGGAAGTGGTCGGCGACGCCGGTTTGTTGGTCGATTCGTATGACGTCGAGGCGATCGCGGCGGCCATGAAAAAGCTCGCCTATGACGATTCACTTTGGCGCATATTACATGATCGATGTGCAGACCAGGTGGCTGAATTCAATAACGATCGAATAGCCGCGGAGGCGTTGGCCGCCTATAGAAAGTTGATTTAGCCGGGCCATGAGAGTAGCGCTGGTTCACGATTGGCTCAATGGAATGCGAGGCGGCGAAAAAGTCTTGCAGGCGATCGCCGGCATTTTCCCGGAGGCCAGAATTTACACGCTTTTCAGCGATCCGGAACATTTATCGGCAGAACTCAAGCGGCATGAGATCAAGACCTCATTCATTCAACATCTTCCGCTGCGTAGGAAACATTATCGACATTACCTTCCGCTTTTCCCGATAGCAATAGAGCGGTTCGATTTTCGTAATTTCGATTTGGTGATCTCGTGTTCGCACTGCGTGGCCAAAGGCGCAAAGACCGGCAAGAACACGCTTCACGTTTGCTATTGTTTTTCGCCGATGAGGTATATCTGGGATCGTTTCGCCGACTATTTCCCGAAAGAATCGATAAATCCTCTGCGCTATCAATTTATCAAGCATATCTGTCGATGGTTGCGGCGTTGGGATGTGGCGACCGCCGGAAGGGCCGACCTTTTCATCGCCGATTCGCAATACGTTTCGATGCGGATCAAGAATTATTACGGACGTGATTCATTCGTGATTTATCCGCCGGTGGACACCGATTTTTTTACGCCGGCCGCAAAGCCCTCGGAAGACTACTACCTTATAGTCAGCGCTTTGGTGCCGTATAAACGGGTCGATCTCGCCGTAAGAGTATTTTCGCAAACGAAACGAAAACTGGTCGTGGTCGGCGATGGTCCGATGCTGGGAACGCTTGCCGGAATGGCCGGCCGGAATATCAGCTTCGCCGGTTGGGTCGATAACGATGAACTGAGGGAGTACTATCGCAATTGCCGCGCTCTGATTTTCCCCGGCGTCGAGGATTTCGGCATCGTCCCGGTGGAGGCGCAAGCCTGCGGGCGTCCGGTGATCGCTTTGGCCGAAGGGGGAGTGCGTGAAACCGTTATCGGACCCGGGGGAACGGCCGAGGCGGCCGATTCGAAATCGGCCACCGGAGTTTTTTTCGGAACACAGGCGGAAGAGGAGCTACGCAGGGCGATCGAAAAATTCGAAAACATGACTTTCGATCCCGTTGCGATAAGGAATAATGCGCTGCGTTTTTCTCGGGAAACATTTTTAGAGAAATTCAAATCGTTCATGATCGATGCGGTCGGCATTTTCCGCAGCGAGGGGAAATTCGAACTCGAGGCCCGCCTTCTGAAATGACCAAACATACACGATATTTCCTTCCGCTAATTTATATCGCCGCGGATCTGTCAGGCACGCTGATTGGTTTTTATCTGGCGTTCCAGATGAGATTTTTCTCGATCGCCACCAAGATTTTTCCGGTGACTCGGGGAATTCCCGATCTCGGAGTTTATTTTCAAGCGATCATATATGTCGCGCTGGTCTGGGTTTTGATATTCGGCTTGCTCGGACATTACCGCAAGCGGAGCCCGTCCTCGTTCGATCGATTTTATGAAACCGCAAGAGGCGTAACCATAGGCACGTTGATTATTCTTGCCACCACCTTTTTTTATCGCGGCGAAAGTTTCTCCCGGCTAGTGATGGCATATGGCTGGGGGATTTCTCTTGTAGTCATATTTTTTCTGCGCGAATCCTGTTATCGATTGGAACTTGCCCTGCTGCGTTCCGGGCGCGGCGTCAAACGGGCTATAATTGTGGGAGATGAGCAGCCGGGCCGGCTCCTCGGACAAAAATTGCGGCTTCAGCCCGCTTGGGGAATTGAGCCGATCGGATTCGTCGGGCTGGCTGTGGCCGATGATAACGGCGATACCGCGGAGATAACGAATTTCGAGGGGCATTTGCCAAAACTTGGGAATATCGATGAACTCGGGGAGTTGATCGAACGATACCGAATCGATATGCTGATTTTTTCGATTCCACCGGAGAAAAACCGAATCATTGAGCAACTTATTCTCGAAATCGACCATCTGCATCTGGAATATATGATGATTCCAGGGACTCTCGGATTGATAACCAGCAGGGCCGAGACCTTGCAGATAGAGGGGATACCGCTGATCCGCTGGGGCAAAACGCCGCTTGAGGGGTATTCCCGGTTGCTCAAACGAGTGTTGGATATAATCGGATCGCTGGTCGGGTTGATTATATTTTTGCCGATACTCGTGGTCGTAGCGCCGCTGATCAAGCTCGATTCACGCGGGCCGGTTTTTTATCGGCAGCAGAGGCTGGGACGGGACGGCCGCGAATTCTGGATATTCAAACTTCGCACCATGAAATATGCGCCCAATGCACCACCTGCCTGGACCGTGGATAACGATCCCCGGCAGACCAGGGTTGGACGCATTTTGCGCAAAAGCAATATCGATGAGTTGCCGCAGTTGGTCAACGTGCTGGCTGGGCAGATGAGTCTGGTCGGGCCGCGGCCGGAGCAGCCGTCGTTTGTGGAAAAGTTCCGCGAGGGGATACCGCGATATTTCCAGCGTCATCGGGTCAAATCGGGCATGACCGGTTGGGCGCAGGTAAACGGGTTTCGAGGCGATACCTCGATAAACGAAAGAACCCGGTATGACTTGTATTATGTGGAAAACTGGTCGTTGGTGTTCGATCTGAAAATAATAGCGTTGACGTTGCGGGAAATGATTTTCGGCCGAAGAGCCAAAAATAGCCAAAGATGAAAAAAGCTGTTTTTTAGGTCAGCGCCCGTGCGTATAATATGCGCAAGCGAACCTCAGGCGGTTTATATTCCGAGTTCGGATATAATCGCGCCTTTATAGAAAATTGGAGGATAAATGGTTTCCGATAAACGCGATCTCGAGACCATGGAGCGGTTGAAAGAAGGGTTCGGGCGGATAAAATCCGAACTCGGCAAGGTCATAGTCGGCCAGGATAGAGTGATTGAAGAGCTTTTAATCGCGATTCTTGCCCGAGGCCATTGCCTTTTGGTGGGTGTTCCGGGATTAGCCAAGACTCTGATGATTTCCACTCTTGCCAAGACTCTGGATTTGAAATTCGCTCGCATTCAATTCACCCCCGATTTGATGCCATCGGATATAACCGGAACCGAACTGATAGAGGAAAATCGAAGCAGCGGAACCCGGGAGTTCAGGTTCATCAAGGGGCCGGTTTTCGCCAATATCGTGCTGGCCGATGAAATCAATCGGACACCGCCAAAGACACAGGCGGCTCTCTTGCAGGCGATGCAGGAAAACGAAGTGACCGCCGCCGGGTCGACCTATAAGCTTGATCAACCGTTTTTCGTGCTGGCGACCCAGAATCCTATCGAACTCGAGGGGACATATCCTTTGCCCGAGGCCCAGCTCGATCGTTTCATGTTCAACATTTCGGTCGATTATCCATCCGAGGAACAGGAAAACGAAATCGTGAGAAAGACGACCTCCGCCTATCAATCGAACGTCGATGTCATCATGAAAGCCGAGGAGATTCTCGACCTGCAAGGGCTTGTGCGAAGAGTTCCGGTTTCGGATCACGTCATTGCATTTGCGGTGCGACTTGCCCGAGCGACGCGGCGGAGCCACGACGGTTCCGTTCCCGACTATATCAGAAATTGGGTGACCTGGGGCGCCGGGCCTCGCGCCTCCCAGTATCTTATACTTGGCGCTAAAACCAGGGCGGTGCTTTATGGACGCCCCACTCCCTCGATCGATGATGTCAGAGCGGTGGCGCGGCCGGTGTTGCGACATCGTATCGTAACCTCGTTCGCGGCGGAGGCCGAGGGTGTGAATGCGCTTGCGATAGTGGACCGGCTTCTGCAAGACGTGAAGGAATGAATCGGGCTTATCCTTGGGATTGAATTTACCTGAGCTCCAAAAAGAGCGCATCTCAATTGCGCATGGTATAAAATGCCATCGCCAGCGGGTCGGATAACAGCGCTCTTTTATGTTATGCTCTAATATCTACTTATGGGCGATCGGTCCGTGCCGGAATTTCAGCTATGAGGCGATCGCTTTTTCCGCTTCGAGTTTTCGCTTTATGCTGAGTTGCTCGAAAATGCTGACGACGTTGAAGACGGTCCAATAGAGCACCAGCCCCGACGGCCACTGAGCGAACAAGAAAGTGAAAAGGATCGGCATGAAATATACCAGCAACTTCTGTTTCGGGTCGGTTATCGTCAGTTTTTGCTGAATATACATGGAAATCCCCATGATGATCGGCAGCACATAGTAGGGATCTTTCTGCGAAAGGTCGGTTATCCAAAGTATCAATTCGGCCGCCCGCATCTCGATCGAATTCTTGAGCACCGAGAACAAGGCCCAGAAAATCGGCAACTGGATCAGCAGCGGCAGGCACGAGCTGAACGGGTTGACACCGAATTCGCGGTAAAGCTTCATAGTCTCCATGTTCATTTTCTGGGGGTCGTCCTTATAGCGGGCGCGTAATTCCTGCAGTTTCGGCGTAAGCTCCTTCATCCGATACATTGAAGTTGAGCTTTTGCGGGTGAGAGGCCAGAAAGCGAGTTTCATGAGTATAGAGAAAACGATTATGACGATTCCGTAATTGAACAGAATTTTGTGCAGTTTCACGAAAATCCATAGAATGGCGATAGCGAACGGCCGAAACGGCGACCAGCCAAGATCCACCAACTTTCCGAGCGCGAATCCGATATCCTCCAGCATATAGTAATCGAGCGGTCCGCTGAAGATCTGGAAATCGGCCGCGAATGAATCTCCCTTTATTTCGTAGCTGATGCCCGCACCGAATTTTTTCCAGCCGTGCTGTTTCTTGTCGAATCCGGTAAGCGTCGCCTGAGTGCCGTTTATCGTAACTTCGTTTCCCTCGAGCGTTCCAGCGATTATGGCGTTGACGAAATACTTGGTTCTTACCGCCACCCAGCGGGAACTGCCGGTGAAGACCTGGCTGGTGTGTTCTTTGTCGATTTTATCGTGTTCGACCACTTCGCCGCCCATGTTGTAGAACGCGGCGAACTTGCCGAGGTCTTCCCTGAAATCTTTTTCCGTCGGCATGATCGCCCTGAACCAGCCGAAAGTTATCTTCTTATCCAGACCGAACGCGGCCGGTTTTTTTATTTCCACGGAAACGGTATATCGATATCCACGGGCGGGAAATTGATATTCGCGCCTTAAATAGCTGTCATCGGGACCGCGGACCACGAACGCCAATTTTGCCGGCGGATCGCCTTTCCTCAAAACGATATCGGAGCCCTCGATTTCGCAAGCAAGGTGATTTACGCGATGAGGCGAATCATCGGCCGTTATGGTCAAGGCTCCGGGAAAGCCCACGATCGATGTCAGGGTCGAATCGACCAGCATTACCGGCCCTTGACCGTTTCCCTGGGCTTCCGTCTGGTATTTTTTCAATTGGAATGACTTCAGAAGCCCGCCGTAAGAGGAAAAAACCGCGATAAAATCCTCGTTCTCGACTCGAATCAGACGTTCAGGTTCGGCAGGAGGCTCCACAAATATTTCCGGTTCGCTGGCCGAAGTCGGATTGGGAGGCGGCGCAGTTTCTGCTTTCATTGTATCGACAGGCGGGGTGGCGGATGTGGTATCCGATGGGGCAGCCGGCGGCGGATTATAGAAAAGACGATTCCAATACGGCCAAAGTATTAATAGCAACATTAACAGCACGAAACCGATTATCGCTTTCTTGTCCATATCGCTCCTATAGGCTTATCGCTCAATCGACAGGATCATAACCGCCGCGGCTGAAAGGATTGCAACGCAAAATCCGCCACGTCCCCATCGCGATACCTTTGAATATCCCCTTTTTAAGCACGGCCTGTCTTGCGTATTCCGAGCATGTCGGATAATAACGGCAACTGCCGGCGAAAAGCAGTCCGATGCTGACTTGGTAAAGTCTTATGATGTAGGCCAGTATCCTGGGCAGCATGTGTGGTCAGATTCCTGACAGTAATTGCTTGATTTCGTTTATCAAAGCCTGTTCGTCGGTCACCGGCTCATTTATTTTGATGACCATTTGCGTATTCGGCGGCCATAGAGCTTTATTCTGCCGCATGAACTCTCTGATTATGCGCTTGATTCTATTTCTTCTGACGGCGTTGCCCACCTTCTTGCCGACGATAATGGTGAATGCGCTTTGGCTTTGGGGCAGAAAGTAAAGTTTAGCCTGATTCCCATCGGCGATATTGCCCGATCGCAGGATATTGACGATCGATTTACGGCTTGTCAGCCTTTGGGCGATAGGTAGTCGATTATGGCGATGCCGCAAAGCGCGATCATTCATCGGAGACGGTCAGGCGTTTGCGTCCTTTTGCCCGGCGCCGCTTGAGCACATCGCGGCCGGACTTGGTCGACATTCTCTTGCGAAAGCCGTGGTCGTTGACTCTTTTTCTTTTTGAAGGTTGAAAAGTTCGTTTCATTTTCGTTCCTGTCTTTAATAATATTGCAATATATCCGTGCCGATTTCAGCGTCAAGCGAAAATGCGAGGGGTTAGGTGGACCATGTCAGGTTCTGAAATCTAGAAAATGACTACAAATTGCGAACATTTGCTTGACCGTTATTCCTTGCAAATTCGAGCAGCCTTACGGATGCCGCAAGCATAAGCATGCTGAATATATTTGCCCCGGTATCGAATTGGGATCTACCGATTATGCCTATCCAAACCGCCATGGCGGCCAGGTATAGGTAATAGTAATTGGTATTTTTTATATTTTTCGCATGCCTGGCCAAAAACACCAAGGGGAAGATCCAATATAGAAGCTGTGCGAAAATCGCTGGAATTCCCATGTCAACTCCCCTCATAATCAGGACATTATGAGGGGATATTCCCGTCCAAGGTCCTGCGACGAGACGGCCATGACCGGGATCCATATAGTAATATTTGGATTGGTCAAAATAGCTCGGTCCCTTACCCAATAACGGGCTTTCGGCAATCATCCGCAAGCCGGCAAGCCATAAATCTTCGCGATGAGATAGGCCCATTCCGAGGCGAAGAAAATCGGTCAAAATCGGTACAGCTTCGGTTAGGGCAAGCACAATAACCAATATCGTAATCGCGGATATTATCAGAAGATATCTCAATCTATTCTTATGGAACGCGACGAGCGCGAGAATAGCAGTAAATAAATATATATAACTTGCCCGAGAATTCCAGATCATCCAAACTAAAAATAGCAACCCGAATAATATGCTCAGAATAAATTTATAGCTTCGTTTCTCTCCATAAATCAAATAGGCTATCAATACCGGCATCGGGTTGGCGATTATCGTGGCTATGGTGTTGGCATTGGCTGTTCCGAGACTTGCCGCATGCAGGAATGCGGCTCCATATAGATCGAATGTGGTTGATCCCGCAGCAAGAATCAGCTTATATCCGATCAAGGCAAGTAGAACCGAACCCGCCATCGCCGTCCAGATAATTTTATACACCGCTTTGATGTCCGTAGTGAAATAATACGCCATGCCTATAATCGCTGCATATAATAGAAACCGCATAATCTCCATGAATGCGGTTTGGTTCAGCGAAGAATTGTAAAGAGAGGATATGAACGTATTCAATGAAAAATATATATTTATGGCTATTAAGAAATCGATCAATCTATGGCGCACGAAATGACCTTTGCCGATCGCGATTTCAGCGAACGCCTGGAAAAGAGCAAATCCGATCACCGCAATCAGCCCGATAAGACCGATCTGCTCGGTTTTGATTTGTAACGCCGGCGGTATAATAGTTACTAATAAGATATACTGAGAGAAACCCGCCTTCATTACGGACAGCAAAACAATCAGCAGAATCATTGCTAACAGAATCTGCGGAGAAGAAGGCAGAAATATCGCCATGGCGCATGATAGTAAACTCAGCGCGGCCAAGGTCGACTTGGCGCCGACACTTAATTGTGGAGTCTCTATTGACAGCCTTGCCTGCCCCGTGTTTGGCACCATAATATTTTATGCCTAATCGAATTTTACATTTTGAGATCGTGGATGAAAACAAATCCACCACGATCATCCCATCCTACGGTCAAGGTTCGATTTTGTTTTCCGAGTTCGAATTTTGAGAATGCCGAGTCTTCAACCGTATGTGACGTCAATTTCTTATCGAATATCACGTATAGTATCGCTGGCAGGTGTTTGTTGGAGCTGATCATCTGTTCGGTGGCGGATAGATTATCGGTCACTACAATCACGCTGTCGATATCTGAGAACTGCTCTAAGTTATTTTGAATGCCGTCGATTATCCTCTGGCTTAGTCGTTGTTGATCGGCGAAAACCGTTGACATATCGGCAACCACCGCGAAATTCGCCGCGATATATATAACTGCCAGACCGGCGGTTATCGTTTTCATCACGCGCATGTTTTTCAGCAGGTTGAAACCACCGCCGATCAACCGGCCCAGAAATACCGCCATGCCGACAAAGGGGCTATACATGAAACGCGAGGCCGGATCCTCGGGATAAGGCGAAAAAAGCGAAAGATTCCACTTGAAAACCGCCACCGTCCCGATAAACAACACCATCATAATAATAAATATCCTGACCGCTTTGGAGCCCCTGAAAACGGCGTATATGAGCGACGCCGTCAATATCGGCATCACCAAAATCCTCATCCAGTTCAAGATCGCCGTCAATTCAGGCGAGAATCCATCAGCCACCCGCTTGGCTAACGGTACCAGTAGATAAGTAATAAAATAAATCGTGTTCACTACTGCGCTCAGGCCTATTTCGATTTGCTTGTCGGCGAATGCGCGTGTTTGAAAATAGATGATAATATAAGTGGAATAAAATACAATATACAGAAGTGAATATTTCCGATATGCGGCGGCAAAAGGATTGGCACCGCTGAGCAACAAATAGCCGAAATATAAAGCGATCGCTATCAATCCCGATTCCTTGAACAACGCGGCCGCCAAACCAACTGCAAACATGACCGAGAAACCGCCGATATCCGGCCGCTCATGAAATTTTTTCAATAAGATCATGAATATCAGAATCAATCCGGTAACCCATAAATCATGTCCCACGGAAATCCATTCGATCGCCGATATGTTCAGATAATAGAAAGCGAATATAAAAGGCGCCAGCAGTCTTATCTCTTTAGGCACACCATATGCCCGCAACGCGGTCCAGAGCAAAAATACGTTGGCGCAATGCAGAAAAACGCTGCCCAAGCTGAAAATCCATGCATGCGGCCCGAAAATATGCAGCATCGCGAAAATTACGGCCATGTTGAGCGGTCGGAAATACCCATACATCGGGCGCTCGAAAAAAATAGAAGGATCTTTCGCCGCCGACTTGGCATTATAAAGCCATAACCAGTCGTCGCCGATAAACTGCCGAGACAAAAACGGCAAATAAAAAACAACCGCGCCTGCCACTATCAGCGCTATCAGCAGCTTTTCCCTGAAATCTGCGCGTCTGTCATTCATTTGCCTTAAATTACTCCCGCAACATGATATTCATTTCGTTCCTCGATGTAAAGGCCATAGTATCTCCCTTTCAAGGACGCGTTCTCTTCAAAGCCGAATTTATTTTCATAGACAAAAGCCGCCGTAAATGTTTTATATTGCAGCGAAATGATTGATTCCCCCGGGCTTTAGTTGATAGAGATCCGGGACCTTGAAGGAGTATAAGCAAAGAAATGGACAGACCGAGGATCATCAATTTCAAATCTTTTAACTTAACCATCAAGCCGGCCGATAAGCCCGATTCGTTTTTAGTCTCGTTTTCCGGCGGCACCGATATCGACCCCTCCGGATGGGAAAGCTCGGCAGGCGACAGAAAGAAATTCGAGGATGATTTCAGGTTCATGTTCAATCCATACGATGCTCCCTCTAACCGCAAAGGCGAATATCTGTTGCATTTCAAATTCCCCGAAAAAAAGCAGAAATTTTTCGATTGGCTCGAACGGCAAAAGAAGTTGTTTTACGGTGTAGAAGATGATCGATGATGTCGATGCTATATGCGTGGCGCAATAGTTTAACCGGCGACAGGAGTCAGGATAATGGTCACAGGTAATGGTGAAGATATCCAGCAGGCGATCGCCAAGGAGAAGGAGCGTATTTGTTCCGAACCGATCGCCATCCTTCCGGTGAAAGGGACGGTGGTTTTTCCGGCTCTGGTCACGTCCTTGATGGTGGCCGAATCACGCGATACCAAGCTGGTCGACGAAACCCTTATGTCGGGAAAGCCTCTCGGTCTTTTTACGCAAATAGATGCCGAAGTGGAAAAGCCGGGTATCGATGATATTTATCAAATCGGTACGGCCGGCCAGATTCTCAAGATGCTGCGTTTCCCTGATGGTTCCGTGCGTTTTCTGGTGCAGGGAATCGCCCGGATCCGTCTCAAAAGGATTATCCAAACCGATCCCTATTGGAAGGGGGAGGTTGAGGCCCCGGAGGAGATATTTTCGCCGTCGATAGAAGCCGAGGCGCTGGCCAGGAATATAATGGATCAACTGGCGAAGGTGATCAAGCTCGCACCGTATCTTCCGGACGACCTGCAGATTTCCGCATATAACACATCCGACCCCGCCAGGCTGGCAGACCTGATCGCCTCGAACCTCAACGCCAGCATACAGGAAAAGCAGAATATACTCGAGATATTCGACGTGAAACAGCGCCTATATCGGGTGATGCTCTTGATATCCAAAGAGCTGCAGATACTCGAGATGTCACGGAAAATCCAGTCCGAGGCGGCCAGCGAGATGGGCAAATCGCAGAAAGAATATATTCTGCGCGAACAACTGAAGGCGATCCAAAGGGAACTCGGGGAGGCCGACGACCGCACCCTAGAGATCGAGGAATTCAAAGCCAAAATCGAAAAGGCGGGCATGCCCAAGGAGGCGCTCGAGGCGGCTCAAAAAGAGCTTGACCGTCTGTCTAAAATGAGCCCGGCGGCCGCCGAATATACGGTAAGCCGCACATATCTCGATTGGCTTGTCAGCCTGCCGTGGTCGATATCCACGGAGGACATACTCGATATCAAAGCCGCACAGAAAATTCTAAACGAGGATCATTTCGATCTAGACAAAGTGAAAGAAAGGATTCTGGAATTTCTGGCGGTGCGCAAGTTAAAAAAAGATCTTAAAGGGCCGATTCTTTGTTTCGTAGGCCCGCCGGGTGTCGGCAAAACCTCGCTGGGCCGCTCAATCGCCCGGGCCATGGGGCGTAAATTCCATCGCATTTCGCTCGGCGGCGTGCGGGACGAAGCCGAAATCCGCGGCCACCGCAGGACATATATCGGCGCGCTGCCAGGCAGAATTATCCAGGGGTTGCGCAAGGCCGGTTCCAATAATCCGGTTTTCATGCTCGATGAAGTAGATAAAATCGGGCAGGATTTTCGAGGAGATCCATCCTCGGCGCTGCTCGAGGTGCTCGATCCCGAACAGAATTTCAGCTTCTCTGATCATTATTTGGACGTGAATTTCGATCTGACCAAGGTAATGTTCATCACCACCGCCAATATCCTCGAAACTATACCGGCCGTGCTCCTCGACAGGATGGAGGTCATCGTACTTTCGGGCTACACCGATCTCGAGAAATTGGCTATCGCCAAGAAATATCTGGTTCCGAGAAACCTCGAAGACCATGGCTTGAAAGCGAAAAACCTGAGCATATCGGATAACGCCATCAAGAAGATCATTTCTCTTTATACCAGGGAATCCGGGCTGAGGAACCTTAATCGTGAGATCGGTACGATCTGCCGAAAGGTGGCCCGCAAGGTGGCATCGCTCGAGGCGGGAAAAATATCGATAACGCCGGCGGAAGTCGAAGAGTATCTCGGTCCCGCCAAAATCTATCGGGAAATCGCCGATAATATCCCTCGCATCGGGGTTGTCCCCGGGCTCGCCTGGACCTCGACCGGCGGTGAGATTCTTTTCGTTGAAGCCACCGCCATGCCCGGCAAAAAAGAAATAACGCTCACCGGGCAGTTGGGCGATGTCATGAAAGAATCGGTGTTCACCGCTCTCTCGCACTTGCGGTCTTTGGCCGACGAGCTGGGGATTGAACCCGATTATTTCAACAAGAACGATTTCCACGTTCATGTTCCCGCGGGCTCGACTCCCAAAGACGGCCCATCGGCCGGAATTACCATGTTCACCGCGCTTGCCTCTCTGGCTACGAAAAGGCCGGTCAGACCGCTTTTGGCCATGACCGGAGAAATAACTCTTCGCGGGGAAGTATTGCCGATCGGCGGATTGAAACAGAAAGCTTTGGCGGCCTATCGATCCGGCATCAGGCAGATCATTTTTCCCAAGAAAAACGAGAAGGATCTGATCGAGATTCCGAAAGAGATAACCTCGCGCATAAAATTCATTCCGGTCGATTCGGTGAGCGAGGTTCTCTGGCATGCACTCGGTTTGAAAATCGATAAGACATCGGGCAAAAAAAGCGGCGGCAAACAGGGCAAAGTCAAAAAATCTTGACGACGCGGGCGCTTGAAACCCGCTCGAAATGGATTTTACGCGCCATACTATCGTGAAATCGCCTGCCCGTTGAAGGTTTAATCATTGTTGCATATTGAAACCGTATCTCCCGATCCGCCGAATTGCAGGGGCGGCGGCGGCCGATAACTTTCAATAATAATATGGCGGGGGAATTGCGGCATGCAAGGTATGCACCGTTGGATCGTTGAGTTCGCCTTGGTGATTACGGTCCTGGCCGTGATTTACGAAATGTTGGTGCAGCTCAGCGGCAAGCGGCTTTGGGTCATCCTGGCCAAGTGGCACATAGGGATTGCGGCGGCGATGATGTTTGTATCGGTGCTCAGCGGTTTGATAGATATGAAATTCGCCTGGATGACAGCCGAGGGAAAACAGCTGATGGCATCGCATGAAACGCTCGGTTTCGTATTGTTTTTTCTGATCTTGCTTCTGGCCAACTATAGACTGATTCTTCACAAACTTTTGCCGGAAAAGTTGTTTTGCGGATATCTCGGCCTTTGCGGGCTCTGTCTGGGGCTGATTTTCGGAATCGGCCAAATAGGCAAATTGGGCATCTACCAGTATGGAGTCGGCGTAGATGCCGCCATGATCACGCACGACGAAAACATGGAATATATCAAGGCTCTTTATAATCTGAATGAATTGCCGCCGCCGACGGCCGAGGATTCTCAAAGGGCAAGCCCGCTCAAACCGACTGCCCCAGACACTTTATCCGTATCCAAACAAGAGCGAAGGGGACAGCCAATAGAATCCGAGCAACACGGCGGGCATCACGGCAAAAATCAGTCAACGATGGAACACCATTGAAAAAATATATTTGCGGGTTCCCGTCGGCGAGATTCCCGATAAATTCTAAACTTTGATTACAATGTTATCCAGAAGTCGAATTCCCTTTATTCCGGCGACCAATGAAATCAATATTCTGCCTTCGAGCTTATTAACCGTTGCAAGATCAGGCCAGCTATTCAAGGAAACATATTCCAGTTGCAGCGGCGGTCGGGATTCGATAATGGATTTAATGGTGAGTTTGATTTTTTCGATGTCGCGCTCGCCCGATAAGATCATTCGGCGGGCCTGTTGCAGCGAGCTGTATATTGCCTCGGCTTTGATCAGATCGTCTTTATCGAGATAAGCATGTCGCGATGACAAGGCTACCCCCTGGGGAGACCTGACGATCTTGCAGGCGACGATTTTCATGTCGAAATTGAGGTCCTTAACCAGGCGCAGCATAATCGCAAGTTGTTGAGCGTCTTTTTGGCCGAAATAGGCCCGGTGCGGTTTGACGATATTGAACAGCTTGACGCAAATCGTAGCCACACCCCGGAAATGACCCGGCCGCGCTTTGCCCTCGAGAATTTCCCCGATCGCACCGGGATCGACGAACGTTCCGAAGTTTTCCGGATAGATATCGTCGTTCCGAGGCATGAAAACGATATCGGCGCCGGCTCTTGCGGCAAGCCTGAGGTCTTGCGATGGCCGCCGCGGGTAGCGATCGAAATCCTCGCCGGGTCCGAACTGCGTGGGGTTCACGAATATGGAAACAACCGTGAGGTCATTTTCACGGGCGGATCTTTTTATCAAGGACAGATGCCCTTCATGCAACGCCCCCATGGTGGGCACCAGTCCGATCGATTTTCCCCGCCGACGCCGGCTATCGGCGAATTTTTGCATGGCGCGAATCGATTTTACTATCTTCATGGCCGAACCGTTGCTTTCGAATTGATACGCTTGCCTGTCATCGAGACAAAATTAACCTTCGGAAGGCCGATGTGCAACCATATTGGTTCGATTTCGAAAAGGGAATATAAAAGCGGCTGCGGCCGAACGGGAATTTCCCCCGGGTCTATTTAAGCATAAGCATCTTGCGGCCTTGTGACCACTCTGGCGTTTTCAGGCGGATGAAGTAAATCCCCGAAGCCGGTTCTTTACCTTCGACATCGCCGGCCTGCCAGCGGACAGCATGCCGCCCCGGGCCTAATAGACCCAGATATCTTTTGCTCACCAGCGCACCCGTCAAATCGAATACCTCAAGGGTGACCGGAGCGATTTTCGGTAGGTCGAATCGTATGGTCGTGGATAGATTGAATGGGTTGGGATAATTCTGATACAGAGCGAAAAATTTCGGGATTGTCGCATCGCCCGCGTATTTCGAACCGGTCAGCACAACGAATCGGGCTCGGGAGGAATAGGGTCCCCAGCCGTTGACGTTTCCTCCCTTGACCCGCCAATAGTAGATGCCGTCCGGAAATGGGATATCTATATGATAGCCGGTTGTCGATATCGTGGAATCGTACATGAGCAGTGAATTGAACGAAGAATCGGCGGAAAGCTCGAACAGATAGAATGATGCGTAATTCGATTCCTGCCACAGAAAATCCATCGGTCCCGAGGCCAACGTGTCGTAGTCGCCCGGAGAAGTCAGCACCGGCGCCGGCGGCCGCGGGTATAGCGGAGATAGATAGACATCGTTGATCGTCGGCGAGGCGCCTCCGACCGCGACGCTGTCAATTTGCTTGGTATGATAGCCGTCCTTAACGAAGCGAAGAGTATATGTGCCGGATCCGAGCAATCTGTGGTATCGTCCGAAATCGGGCCGTGAAAGCCGGGGATTTATATCGGGATTTATCCGTTCCAATACTTGGACCTCCGCCTCGAGCGGCTCGAAAGTTATTGAATCCCTGATTATGCCGGTGATTCCCGCCCCCAGAGCGCGGGAGAGCAAATAGTATGTGCCGTTCAAATGCCGCCTCACTATCAGGTCTATCAGCGACGCCGGCGTCTGGATCGTGGTATCGGATATTTCCACCGTGAAAACCACGGTTCCGAAATTGGCGTAGAAATAAGTTCTGAAATCGCCCATGCGGACATACCCTATTCCGGTCGCATAAGGTGAGGCTCCGATATCGCATAAAATCCGTGAGGCGTAAGAACGGCAGATGCCGCCCATAAAAGCCGCATCGGGGGCGTAGCCGTGCCCATTTAAGGTCGTGTCGTAATACCACGGATAATAAACGATCTCACCCCGACCGTAAGTCGGCGAATGGTAATCTAAAGCCACAATCGGGCGGTACTTCCAGGCGAATTCCGCCATTGCCCGGTTTTCCGATTGGGTAAACGGTGCTGTACCCTTGTACATGGGGCTGTCGGGAGCGGTGGCGGACATAGAGGTGTCGAGATGCCAGGCAAAATCGTAATTACGATTGTTATCGACACCGTCATGGGTGTCGAACACTCCATTAAAGTTGTTGTCGCACTTGTTCTTGCGCCAACTGGTCATCCCGTTTTCCACCACGATATGCCCCTCGGGGTTGATAAAAGGAACGACGAATATCTCCAGTTCGTTTATAAAACGGGTCGCCTGAGTTTCGCCGAGAGAATAGCGGCGCAGAATATCTTGGACGAAATATAAGGTTACCTCGACACCCAAGACTTCATCGGCATGAACGCCGCTGCAAAAGAACACCGCCGGCTCGTCTTCATCGACAGTGGCATTATCCGATATCTTTAGGCGCAACAAGGGAACACTATCGCGGGTGGAGTAGCCCATAGTGTCGAGATAGAGAATCGAGGAATACGAATCCCGCATAACGGCAAGTGTATCAAGAACATCCTGATATGTGTGGTAACGCTCGGGAAGCGTCTGGGCGACTGCCCCGAGGGCGAATCCAAAACATATCAATGCCGATTTGATAGTGCGGCGGAACAAGAAAATCACCCCTTAACAACGACGGGTCTGCTTGTTTCCAATATATGTCCGTTTGAATTATTGTCAACAAACAATGCTACGGAAAGAATCGGCATTTCCCATGCGCAAGAGCCGGCCGACCATGCGGTTAAAGCGGGTTAATTGCTGAGGTCGCTGCATGTTGCATTGTGATACGGGCAATTTCGCGCAATTGCCGAATCGTCCGCCGAAGGCGGCGGATTATCATCATAATTGCCGATTATCGATATTGTATTTCCAGTTATATATCTTTAATGGACTGTTTTGGGTTTGAGTAACATGAGGGTGGAACATGTCAAGAATAAACTGCTGGGAATATAAAAAATGCGGCCGCAATCCGGGCGGCGCCAATACGATGAGACTGGGAATCTGCCCGGCCTCCTACGACGTAGCCGCCGATGGTGTCAACGATGGAAGAAACGGCGGACGGGTCTGCTGGAGCGTCGCCGGAAATATAAATAATGATTCGCCGCAACGCCGCCCAAGCGGCAAACCCCGCAACTGCCTATTCTGCGACTTTTTCATGCGAGTCTGCAACGAGGAAGGTATGAGGCTCCAGATGTCACCACCGGCCGCCCGAAAGGTGCTGAGTTGTATCCCCGATACTATGGATCCAGTGCCTGAATGACGATTGGCGGGTAAGGCTTCGCGAATGACGATATATAGCGCACGAAAACGGGATCGCTGGAAATCCCGAAGCGGGCATTAATATATCCCAAAACCTAAGATAGCTGCTCAACGAACATGCCGATTGATGCTATTTCGGATAATTATTGCGGACTTATGCCGAGGCTTGTTTTTTCTTAAGGCTTGATCGCGCTGGCGGACACAGTATCCTGCTCTTGTAATATAGTAAGCCGTTTCAAAGGCAAGCAGGCAATCCCGAATAATGAAAACGGAATCATTGCGTTAAGCCGATATTATCATAGCCGGTGCGATAGAACAGGCAAGCCAATTCGCGATAGCTATTCGATTGTCTGAGGCAAGTTCGCAATAACAAGAATGTCACCCGAGCAAAACTCAAGTGTCAATTATTATATAATCGATATTTAAGTTCATGCAAGACGTTCTTTTTCTTGACATATCTTTTGATATTTGTATATTCGCGCTAGTTCCGCGAGAGAAAGGACGAGAATATTATCGGCAGTCTCTAATCACATGTTTCGGAGGGCAGTTCTCCATCGGCGTAAAGTTGATAGACACTTCTAATGCTGCGGTTTTCGCATGAGAATAACAGCGATCAAGATTAAGTATCGGGTCTTCTATTGGGTTATCGTTATAGTCCCGCTGGTCGCAAATTTGGGGCTTGCCATACACTATCACCAAGACGCAGGCGGCTTTGGTCATTGTCAGATATGCCAGACACCATCTGCCTATGGGATAAGCCCCGAACCTCCCACATTGTCGGCGGAACTGCCGATAATCGCCATTTTGATTTTCATTGAAATACCGATTTCATCTTTCCTTCTCGAATATACTGGCAACGGGCGTTCCCCACCTTCAGGCTGGATAACTTTTCCCGTAGTTTGATCGACGCCCGCTTCGTGCGGGCGGACATGAAAATTCATAGCATAGAAAGGGACTGAGGATGAGATTGTGCTCACTCGGCTTATTCTTGGTTTTCGCGATATCTCCGGCCGCCGGCCAGACGACATTGAATCCCGACATTTCTCTGGTTGGCGATCTCAGAATGTTTTCTCATAACGATGATACGCGCGCCGACGAAAGCGAGCGTTTCAACTTGGTTGATCCGCAGATGGAGTTGGTGATAGGCGGGTACCTCAACCCTTATGTACGCGCCGATGCCACGATCGCGTGGGAGGGCCAACACGCCGCGGAAATAGAGGAATTGTATATGACCGGTTTGCGAGGGATGCCGCTCGGATTGAATATCAGAGCGGGCAAATATCGGCTGGAATTCGGCAAATTGAATCCGGTTCATCCCCATGCCTATTCGTTCATTTTTCAACCGCTGCCGCATCGCTTGTTTTTCGGCGAACATGGATTGAACGATATGGCTGTCAGGATAAACCGCATTTTCCCCATCGGGCATATATATACGGAATTATCCGGAGCTGTATTGAAGGGAGAGGCGATCAGGGCAGACGAACATGAGCATGAACATGAAAACGCTGGCGAGAGTGAAGCAAGCCCCGGCATTATGGCCAGATTCGCAGGCGCCGGCGCACTTTCGGAAGACGGCGAATTGGCTATCGGAATTTCCGGGTTGACGACCGAATACGATCGAGTAGAAGATTTGAGGGCGTCCGTAATCGGCATTGATTTGAAATACAAATGGAAACCTACGCGTTATCGATCCTTTCAATTCGAGGCCGAGGGGCTGCTAAGCCGGCGCGCAACGCCCGAGGAGGAGACGGTCGAATCTCTGGGCGGTTATGCTTATTTCGACTATCGATTTCGGCAAAGATTCAACGTAGGGGCGATTCTGGAATTCGCCCAGGAACCCGGCGATAACGAACATGATTCCAGGCGCTGGTCGATATTCTTTGGATACGCTCCGATAGAGGAAACCAGTCTGCTGAGACTCGTCGCCGGTCAAACCAAACCCACCGAGGGCGAATCGTTCTGGGAGGCGACAATCCAAGCAGTTTTCAGCCTTGGGCCTCATCTGCCGCACAATTTTTAATCGAGGTAACAAAATGAGTGGAAAAATATTCTTTTTGGCAATGATTGTTCTGCTGTCGTTCGGGTCGGCTTTATCGGGTAATATCAGGGCCGTCTGCTCGACAGCGGATCTGGCTTATTTCGCAAGGGTCATCGGCGGAGACAAACTGGATATCGAAACCATCGCCACGCCGGTTTCCGACCTTCATTACGTGGAAATCAGGCCGAGTTTTATACTTAAACTCAAGAAAGCCGATATCGCCTTTAAGGTCGGTCTTGAGCTTGACATGTGGATGGATAAGCTTATCGACGGTTCGCAGAATGGTCGATTGAAAGTAGTCGATTGCTCGAAATATATCGAGCCGCTCGAGGTACCCACATTCAAAGCCGATGCCAGATATGGCGATTTACACCGTTTCGGCAATCCGCATTATTGGTTGACCCCGGCGAATGTCGAGCCTATCACCAGGGCGGTTATCGAGGCTTTGACGGAGTTGGACCCGGCCAATGAATCATACTATTTAAATAATCGGCGGGTTTTTCTTAGCGAACTGGAGAACGGTCTCGACTCACTGAAACCATCGGTGGGCGAAATAACAGGCAAAGAGGTGATTTTCTATCATAATTCCTGGCCGTATTTCGCCTCTTTCGGCGGAATAGTGAGCGCCGGCTTTATCGAACCGTTTCCGGGAATCCCGCCGTCGCCCTCGCATTTGGCGAAGCTGACGCAATTGATTAAAAGCCGAAAAATCAAGGCAATCGCTATGGAGCCGTATTTCGACCGCCGCATTCCCGACAAGTTGGCGGCGGATACCGGCGCCAAAGTGATAGTATTATATCCGTCGATCGGCGGGCGCCGTGATGGAGAAAGTTATCTCGAGTGGCTGAAAGGCAATGTTGATGCTTTGGCGGAGGCTTTGAAATGAACGCATATATAACTCTGCTTTTCTGGCCCTTTTTAGCCTGTCTCGTGCTGGTGGGGGTTCATGTCTATTTCGGTTTGCACGTGATCAAACGCGGAATCATATTCGTTGATCTATCGCTGGCTCAGGTGGCGGCACTTGGTTCAACCCTGGCTTTCTTTTTGGGGTTCGAATTGACCGGCTTGACCGCTTATACCTTTTCTTTGGCTTTCGCGCTTGGCGGTGGGGCTGTATTCACTTACACCCGTTGGCTGGAAAATAAAGTTCCCCAGGAGGCGATAATCGGAATCGTTTATGCGGTGAGCACCGCCATGGCCATATTGGCGGTCAGTCACATTCCTGAGGGCGCGGAGCATGTCAAGTATCTGCTGGTGGGAAGTCTCTTGACCACCTCATCGGCAGTGGTTTTCAAGACGGCGGCGGTTTACGCCGCCGTCGGCCTTTTCCATTATTTTCTGCGTCATGAATTTTTGACTCTCAGTTTCGACGACAACAGGAAATTTACCAAGAAAAGGCTCTGGGATTTCCTATTTTATGCCACATTCGGAATAGTTGTGACAAGTTCAGTCAAGATTTGCGGGGTACTGGTGGTCTTCGCTTTTTTGGTTGTCCCAAGCGTATTCGCCGCGATATTGACCGAAAAAATATCATTAAGGCTTGGCCTTGGCTGGTTGTATGGGATTGTCTGTTCGGCGCTCGGATTGTTCGCTTCGGTTGTCCTCGATGTTCCCCCGGGGGCGGCGATTGTTTGTGTATTCGGGTTATGCCTTCCCTTGGCCGTTATCATTTTCGGGCGGCGAACCGTCTTCGGTTACCGCAGGACTTGATAGGGGAGTCAACATATAGAAATTTAATTTCTCGCCTTGATATATCTTTGCACCATCTCCCATTGAGCAGGGCCGTTCAATCCCATTTCCTCGAGCACCTTTTCGGCTTTGCCGCTGCCCGGATATATCCCTTTTGTAAAAGCGGAAAGGGTGTGTTTCCGACCGAAATCGGAAGTGATCCAACGGTACATCGTAGGGAGCGTGAATCCGGAGATACCCATAGCCTCGGCCATAAGCTGCGGCGGCAGTATCTGATTGCGGCGTGTTTCGGGAAGCAGGTCGAACAGCTCCGCGCTGGCCACGTAAAAGATGTTCAAGCGATATTTGCCCTCGTCAAGACGGGGCAGAACATAGTTAATGAAATCGATCGTGACCTCGCTCCCTTGAAGAACGATAGTGCCATGATAAGGCTTTTGGCTGGGATCGACGGTTCGCAGACGATAAATGCCCTCTATCGCCGCCGTCGCCGGAGGCAGATTGAGTTTTGCGCGATCGATAACGGTTTCATCGGGACGGGTGACGAACGGGGCCAAAACCGCCGGTCGCTTTTTGAGGCCCTCGACCACCAATGGCCATAGTTCCTGCGGGTCCCAGGGAACGAGGGTAATCGCCTTTCCGCGGGGGAAATTTTCTTGAAACAGTTGGAGCGCCTGTGGATCGGCATGAGTGGGGCCGTCCTCGCCGGTTTTCAAGCCGGCATGGCCGCAAATAATGATAAATGTTTTCGGCGGTTCGCCGCAGTATTCGTAGCGTGCCTGTTGGCTTATGCAATGGACTCTGGCTGCTATGTGCTCCAAGGGGACGATGAAGGCGGCATAGGATGCCCCGACACCTATGTTGAAACCGAAAGAGGAAAGCCCGCTCATGAAAGCTCCGATGGCATCCTCGCAGATACCGCCTACGGCGATCAGGCGTGCATTGTTGTTGGTGACGAAATTGTAAAAGCCCGTGGAAAAATCGGCGTTGAGCTTATCCACGGAAGTGGAGCCGAGCAGATCGGCAGCGGCTCCGATGAACGCCCCGCCGGTCTTTTTATTCAGATAGCCGAGGGTTCGCCCAAGTTCTCCTCTTAATGTTGTTTTATCGCCTGGCTTGAGAATCAGTTCGTCGGGAATCTTTTGGGAGCTTATTTCGGGATCGGTGTAAAGAATGTTCAGATTGGGTGCGCCGGAACGGGGCTTGCGATCGAGCGATTCCAGTCGTTTCTTGCTGGCGGCGATCTTTTCCGCCACATAGCCGGACATCGACTTATCCGATTCGGCCACATTCCGCAGAACCATCATGCTGTCGTAGTAATTCTGCTCGATAGCGATCGAGGATTGATCCTGACCCAGACGGGGGAATTGAACATTGTAGAAATTTTCGAATTCTTCCAAGGCCTTATAGTATTCCGGTGAAAAAGGCTTATGCCCAGCTCCATGCGATTTCCGCCCCAGAATCCCATAGCGCCATCCTTTTTGGGTGCGATACACGATTGCGGTCGGCTGATTGTTCAGGCCTGCTTTGGCGATAGCTTGAGCCCTGATTACCATGTCAAAATCGAAGCCATCCGGAACCCAGATGACGTTCCAGTCATGGAGATAAAAGTATTCGCGCGGACACCATTGCACGTAGTCGCCCCACTTGTCGTCCTCGCGGCAAACGTGGTCGGAATCGATCGAGGCTTGATTCCAATCGACATGAAGGATGACGTTTTTGAGGTTGGCCGACGCGGCCGCAGCCAGCGCTTCCGAGGTCCGGCCCGGCGTCAATCCGCCCTCTCCCTCGATTATATGAACCTTGGGCGCATTTTCGCCGTATCGGTCGATCGCCCCCATAGCCAGGCCGATCGACGACGGCACGCCGACACCGGAGGGGCCGGTCGAAAGTCTGAGGAACGGCGTCAACGGCGTCGGATGACCATCGAGGGCCCGGGCCTTGAATTTTTTGAACAGGGGCGTGTTTTGGGTAGGGTTGCGGCGGAAACCGAGCATGTCCTCGAGCCGCATCTGCTTTTTCTCATCGGGTAAGAGGTCGGGGCGTGCCGCCCGCACCATCTCGTTGCGGCTGGCCCACATCGCATAAAGGCCGAGTGCCTTGTGGCCGGCTGCATAGCTTATTAGGTCGTTTTCCGGTTGTTCGGGGTCGCTGAAATTGTAATCCATCGTTTCTATGATAGCCGAGGCGACGATATGCCCCGAGGAAGTGCTTCCGCCGGGGTGCCCGCTCGAGGCGAAGTTGAAAAGCATCGCGCATAAAGTACGATACCACAAGTCGAATCGATTCAGCGCGTCTATAGACTCAGGTGTGGTTTTCGATGGATAATCCCGATGGTCGGACATATCGATATAGACAGCCCGTCTCGGACCGAAATTGAAAGGTTTTCCCAACCCATTGCCGATCGCCATTTTTCCTCCCGTAATATGCTTTTATGCCAGATAGCAAAGTTATCGATTTGTCGTTCAGAGTCAAGTGGCAAGTTTCACAAGCATGACCCGGATTGTTTTTGAAACTGTTGGGGCTTGTCTATTGCCGAAAATATGCTATCTTAATGCCCATGATCTTATAGAACGGTTTGAGTATATACCATTTATCCCGGTCGGTGCAGGCGTAGGAGATTTATGTGTAGGACCAAAGCGATTTTTCTGCTGAGTTTTTGTTTGGCTGGCGCCGGGGCGACGCACGCCGTTCAGGCCGATATAGCTTATGCAAGGCTATATTCCGATAAACCTTTCGACAACCGTCTCTTTTTGCTGGATTCCGTGCCCTGCCCATACATTCCGGGAGACATAAACGGCGACGGCGAAGTGAGCGCCGGTGATGTCACCTATATGGTTCGCTATTTTAAGGGCCTCGGCGAACCGCCGCCCGACTCGTGTTATCATGATTCGATCGAAGGCACGGGGTGGCTTTATGCCGCGGCCGATGTCAGCGGCAATTGCCTTGTTCGTGGTTCGGATGTGACGCGGCTGGTGGCCTATTTCAAGGCGATCGCCTCTTTGGCGTATTGCCCGTATGTTCCTCCCGCCGACAGCGATACCGCGACCACGCCCGAGGCGATTATCGCCGACCATACGAAAGTTCCGTTGTTTCATGACATACCGCTATCGGTCATCGATGCGATCCAGGACAGCATCAGGATACTTTACACGCATACCTCGCACGGCAGTCAGATAATGACCGGCCTGGAAATGATCGAGGATTCGAGCGGTATCTATGGCGTAAACGACGGCGCCGGGACATTGACGATCACCGAACGCAGCGATGATCTCGGCTCTAACGGAGATACCTCATGGGTTCCTTTCACCCGGCAATGGCTGCAGAATTTCCCCGATTACAACGTGGTCACTTGGTCGTGGTGCGGCGGTGTTTCCGACAACACCGAGGAAGGGATAAATATCTATTTGAATAAAGTGAATGAGCTCGAGCAGGATTATCCCAATGTGACCTTTATCTATATGACCGGCCATCTCGACGGCACCGGGCCGTCGGGGAACCTATACCAAGGCAATAATCAAATTCGTCAATACTGTCTTTCCCATGGCAAAGTGCTGTTCGATTTCGCCGATATAGAAAGCTACGACCCGGACGGCAACTATTACCCTTATGCCGCCGATGATTGCGCCTGGTGCGCAAATTGGTGCGCCGAACATTGGTGTTTGGCTTGTTCCTCCTGCGCCCATTCTCATTGTTTCAATTGCTATCTCAAAGGGAAAGCTTTCTGGTGGCTTCTGGCCCGAATAAAAGGCTGGGGCGATTGACGGCAACTGGCATCAATGACCTCTCGATTTGGTTGTTTCGGTGGGTGCATAGGCTTGGGATCCGTCAGGAGTTACGAATTTGACGTTCGGGGGTCGATAGAGCGGGAATTCGATGCGTATCGACTAATCAGTTGCTTGCCGAGGGCTTATAAGATAGATTAAGCTGGTATTACGGATTAATGGCGGCTGATGGCCGGCTGAGGGTTTGGCGATGGCGATGATAGCTATATTCGGAGCGTCGCACTGCGGAAGCGAAAAGGTGTTGCAACAATTAGCGGCGACCTCCAAGTACAAAATCATTGACAGCGGGGCATATAAAAAAACCACGCTCAGGGGTAGAATCCCTGAAGATCTGATAACTGCTCTCGACAATACGTATATCGAGGCGATCAGGAAAATCGATCGGGATCGATTACTCAATTTGTCCCGCGTTCAGGCGTTGCTTTCCGAGCTTCTTCTGGAAGACGATCATATTATTCATGGACTGGCAGCACTGCTTGCGCCGCAGACGGTTTCGCATATCCTGAGAGTGGGGTTGGTGGCCGATTTCGATTACCGGGTGAAAACGGCCGCCGCGACATCGGCGATGTCCGAAAAAGAAGCACGATCCCGCTTGAAGAAAGAGGACAAAATACTTGCGGAATTCGCTCAGGCGACATGGGGGCGTGATCCCTGGGATAAGGTGAACTATGACGCGCTTATTCCCCTGCATACCATGCCCGTCGAAAAGGCGTCGGGTTTGATATTGGAATACAGTATGAACGATTCGGTGAAGATGACCGAAGAATCGAAGGCGGCGGCCGAGAATTATCGACTCTCAACGAAAGTCAAGCTTGCGTTGGCAGAAAAGAAACATGACGTCTATGTCGAATCTTCCGCAGGGCAGGTGACACTGATTATCAAAAAAGGTGTAATAAGACTCGAAAACTATAAGAATCAGCTTGCCGAACTGGCTTTATCGGTCGAAGGTGTAAAATCGGTCGATTTCAAAATAAGCCCCACATTGAAAATTCCTTCGGTATGGCCTCCCGTCGATTTCGAAGTCCCCAAGAAAGTGCTCCTGGTTGACGATGAACGGGAGTTCGTGCAGACTTTATCGGAACGTCTGCAACGAAGACAGATCGAAGCATCCATCGCTTACGACGGCGAGCAAGCCCTCGAATTCGCCGGCAAGGAGCAACCCGAAGTCATGGTTCTGGATCTGAAAATGCCGGGAATCGATGGTATCGAAGTGTTGCGCCGAATCAAGAAAAGCCACCCGGAAACCGAGGTCATAATCCTGACCGGCCATGGTTCCGCAAGAGAACGTCAATTAGCCGCGGAGCTCGGTGCTTTCGCCTATTTGGAAAAACCGGTCGATATCGATTTGCTTTCGGAAACCATGAAAAAAGCTTACGCCAAAGTCGCCCTGGCCAGAAAGAGCAAATCCTGATGCAGCGCTCAAACCCGAATCGGCGGGGGTATCTATGGTGTTGACCGGCTGTCCGCCGGGCTGAACGGAATAATTCGGCATGAAAGAAACCGAGGTTTCCAGAGAACAAAACGGTTTACCGGATCATCACCGGGCAATGGATAAGGGCGGCAAATCGGATGCTCGCGGTTTCCGTTATCGCCGATTAAGAAAATTTTCCATAATTCTGATGTCCATAGTCGCGCTGGTTCCTCTTATCATCATGACCGCAGTCAATTATTATCAGTACCAAAAGGCGATGCGGGCGGATATGATTTTCCCGATCACCAGACAGACTTCAAACACCCGACACGCGTTGCAATCATTCATCGCCACGAGGCGCTCGGCACTCGATTTCGTGATCCGCGGATCCACTTACGAAGAGTTGAGCAATCATGACAAGCTGGCGGAGTTGCTGGATGATCTGAAAACGGCTTTCGGGGGTTTTATCGATTTGGGATTGATAGATTCCCGGGGAAATCAAGTTTCGTACGTAGGGCCTTACCCCCTTGAAGGCAAAAACTACCGAGACCAGGACTGGTTTCATGAGGTCAGTATACGGGGTGTTTACGTAAGCGACGTGTTCAAGGGCTACCGGGGGTTCCCCCATTTCGTAATCGCCATAATGCACAGTACTGGAGACGGCCGTTCATACATATTACGCGCCACGCTGGACAGCGACATGATGTATCGTGACATAATATCGCAAAATCTTCGTCCTTCGAGCGACGCATTTCTGGTGAACAGGTCCGGCGTGCTTCAGACGCCGTCGCATTTTTACGGCAAAGTGCTGGATACGATCTCCCTGGCGATTCCGGCCTATAGCCCCAAGACCGAGGTGATGGAATACACCCAGGGAACGAAAAAACTGCTGATGGGCTATGCTTTCATAGAGGGAGCGCCGTTCTTGTTAATCGAGACCGTGGAGCCGGCTTCGTATATGGAAAACTGGCTTTCGGTGCGCAAGCAGTTGCTCTGGTTTCTTTTTACCAGCGTGGTGATAATTTTGGCGGTGATAATCTGGGGGGCATATCATATGGTGGGACGAATCCGTGAGGCCGACTTGAAAAGGACAAAAATGCTGCATGAGATAGAATATACGAACAAGATGGCTTCTATCGGGCGGGTGGCCGCCGGCGTGGCGCACGAAATAAACAATCCCATGGCCATTATAAACGAAAACGCCGGAATGATCCGTGATATCCTGACGGTAACCGATAATTTCCCGTCGAGGGAAAAAATCGCCAAGTATGTCAATTCGATAGTGGTTTCGGTGGATAGGGTCAGCAAAATCACTCACAGGCTTTTGGGGTTTGCCAAAAGGATGGATCCTCAGATAGAGCTCATAAATCTAAAGGATTTGATCGATGAGGTTTTGAGCTTTCTCGGTAAAGAAGCCCTGCACCGGAATATCGCAATCACCTACGATTTCAGTCCTGATCTGCCGGAAATCGAAAGCGATCGAGGCCAACTACAGCAAGTCTTCTTGAATATCGTGACGAACGCCATCGAGGCGGTCAAGGACGGGGGACGGATAAATATAGACGGCAAAGTCCGGCCGGACGGCAGGGTCGATGTCCTGGTGCACGACGACGGCCCGGGGATATCGAAAGAGGATCTGGAGCGGATTTTCGAACCGTTTTTCACGACCAAGAAAGCGCACGGAACAGGTCTCGGCCTTTCCATAACCTATGGCATAGTGCAAAAGCTCGGCGGTGAGATCAAGGTCGAAAGCACCTTAGGGGAGGGCACCACATTTATTGTCACATTACCGGTCGCAAGATTCGAAGCAGGAGGATAGTTTGCCGAGAATCCGGGTCATGATAGTCGATGATGAGGAAGATTTGGTATCCATCCTTGTCGAACGTCTTCAATTTCGAGGATATCAGGCGGAGGGTGTCCTGAGTGGAAAAGAAGCCATTGCCAAGGCGGCGGTTCAGGAATTCGATATTGCGGTGATTGACGTGAAGATGCCCGAAATAAATGGAATCGAGACTTTGCGACGGCTTAAAAAAATCAAACCGTCCATGAAAGTGATCCTTTTGACAGGGCACGGATGCGAGGCCGAGGGGGAAGAGGGTCTTGCCGAAGGAGCGTTCGATTATTTGATAAAACCGGTCAATATAGAGGAGATCACCGCAAAAATAAATTCAGCGCTGGGGATCAGTAGTCGGGAGTGACCTTGGAAAGCATTTTTGACGAGCAGATAAGATTTTTCGCAAGCGTCACCGCAAGCGTGACTCATGAGCTCAACAATGTGATTGCGGTGACCAATGAGGTCGTGGGATTGCTCGGAGATTTTATCGAAGAAGGCGCATCGAATAGAGCCGTACCGCCGGAGGCGCTGAAGAAAGTGCATAATCGTCTGTCGGCTCAGGTTTCGCGGGGGCAGATGATAGTCAAGCGGCTAAACCGCTTCGCTCATACCGCCGACGAGAAGATGCGCACTTTCGATCTCGTGCCGGTAATGGAAAATATCGTGGGGCTTTGTGAACGGCCGGCAGGCTTGAAAAAGGTGAAACTTGATTTTCGTCCCGGCGTCGCCTCCTTGATGCTGAACGGTAATCCCTTTCTTCTACAGCTGTGTTTTTACCAATCGTTGAGACTTGTGCTCGATAGTGGTTGTTCGGGCGATATTCTGACTATAAGCATAAACAGTGATGACGGTTCGGCCGGGATCGCAATTTCCGGTCTGGATAAAGGCGGAATCGATGCCGTTGGATTAGGATTGGCGAAACTGGCCGGAATCATGAAGGAACTTCACGGAGAATTACGGCTGATCGATGATGGTCGGTCGCTGGCTATTTTTGTTCCGTCTTTAGATTAAGTCGTGGCCCGCCGCGGCGGAGGGCGGTGGGATCGCGGCAGGGAAACATTTAGATTAAGGAGGTGAATATTGGCCGAGGCCAAAGTGTTGCTGGTTGACGATGACGAAGATTTCACGACCGTCATGGCCGAGCGCATGGAATCGAGGGGACTGAACGTCGACAAGGTCGACAGCGGTACGGCTGCACTGGACAAGATAAACGAAACCCCCTATGACGCGATCGTGCTCGACTTGGCGATGCCGGGCATAGATGGTCTCACCACCCTTAAATTGATCAAGCAAAAAAACCCCGAGCTTCAGGTGATTCTTCTCACCGGCCAGGGAAGTATCGACAAAGGAGTGGAGGCGATCAAATTGGGAGCTATGGATTTTCTCGAAAAGCCCGCTGACCTGAACAGCCTTCTGGAAAAAATCAAAGACGCTAAGTCGCGGCGGATGCTCCTCGTCGAAAAGAAGATGGAAGATAAGTTGAGGGATATTCTCGATAAAAAGGGTTGGTGAGTATTTATCGCTGATCGGGTTGGGTGAACGTAATTTGCGCATCGAATAGGTGAGGGAATGATTCAAAAGATATTTCCGTTTCTCGGCTGGCTGAAAAGTTACAATAAAGAATATTTTCGGGCCGACCTCGTTGCCGGAATTACGGTAGCCCTTGTGCTGGTGCCCCAATCGATGGCGTACGCGCAGCTTGCCGGCCTGCCGATCTATTTTGGTTTATATGCCTCCTTTTTGCCGCCAATGATCGCGGCTCTATTCGGTTCGAGCCGGCAGCTTTCGACGGGACCGGTGGCGGTTGTTTCTCTCATGGTGGCCACGGCTCTGGCGCCTTTGGCCTCCCCAGGAAGCAGCGATTATATAGCGTATGCGATACTGCTGGCTTTCATGGTCGGGCTGTTTCAATTCTGTCTTGGTCTTTTTCGATTCGGGCTGATAGTAAATTTAATTTCGCATCCGGTTGTGAACGGTTTCACGAACGCGGCGGCCTTGATTATCGCTCTATCGCAATTGTCGAAAATTTTTGGAGTGAATGTCGAAAGTTCGGGCCATTTCCATCATGTCGTGTATGAAACGATCAAGGCGGCGCTTCATGGTACTCATCTGCCTACGCTGTTCATGGCGATAGCCGCATTCGCCATCATGTTGTCGCTGAAAAAATACAAGCCGCGCCTGCCTTACGTGTTGGTGGCGGTGATTATCACCACTATCGTTTCCGCGCTCGGCAGGTTCGAAAACAATATCCGGGTCCCGGCGCGAAACGTGGATTGCCCGAAAACGGAGCTTCTGATGAGCGAGTTCAATTCGACTCTCGCTGAAATTCGAGACAGAACCGAGGAAAGAGTGAAACTCGGACGCACCCTTTATGATACTTTGAAGTATTACGACAGCAGAATCGAAATCGATAGCTATTACCGATACAGAAAAGAATTCGCCAGAATGAAAATCGAACACGAAATCTCACTGCTTACGGCCGAGATCCGCGAACTCGAAGGCAAGTTGTCGATCTATCGCGGTGAGCTCAGCAGGATCCGTTATAAATCCGTCGCCGTCGATAACGGTGTCAAATTGGTCAATATGGAATCCATTCCGCCGGGTAATCGGGGTAAGGGACCGGAATATTCGCTTAAAATCGGCGGCGGAGGTTTTCAAGATACCTTGCTCACATTCATCGGCGGCGGTGCGGTAGTGGGCAGAATTCCGCAGGGGCTGCCACCGTTTAGCGTTCCGAAATTCGATATCAGAATCATGCTCAATCTTTTGTCCATGGCGGCGGTAATCTCATTGCTTGGATTCATGGAGGCCATCTCCATTGCCAAAGCCGTGGCCGCCAAAACGGGAAAGCTGATCGATCCGAGCCAGGAGCTTATCGGGCAAGGGTTGGCGAATATCGCGGCATCGTTCACCCAGGGTTATCCGGTTTCTGGGTCGTTCTCGCGTTCTGCGGTCAATATACAGGCGGGAGCGGTCACCGGTATGTCGAGCGTCATTTCTAGTCTGCTGGTCATGTTGACTTTGATTCTGCTGACCCCGCTGCTTTACCATCTTCCTCAGGCGGTCCTGGCGGCGATAATCATGATGGCGGTGGTCGGCTTGGTCAATGTCACCGGGTTCATACATGCTTGGAAAACGCAGGTTTACGACGGCATAATCGGCGTTCTCACTTTCATATGCACCCTTGCTTTCGCACCCCATTTGGATAAGGGAATAATGATCGGTGTAGGCTTGTCGCTTATTCTTTTCTTGTTCAGAAATATGAAACCACAGATCGCCATGCTCTCGAAACATCCCGACGGAACGTTTAGAAACCGCGAAAGATTCAATCTCAAACAATGCCGCCATATAGCGGTAATCAGATATCAAGGGTCGTTGTTTTTCGCCAACGTCGATTTCCTGGAAAAGCAAGTGCTCGAGGTAGTGGCCACCATGCCGGAGTTGAGGCATGTACTTATCGTAGGCAACGGCATAAACGAACTCGACGCCTCGGGGGAGGAGACATTGTCGCGTATAGTTGACCGACTGCGCGAGGCGGGGCACGATATCTCGATCAGCGGCTTGAACGACAGCGTTCTGGATGCGATGAGAAGAACGTATCTGTATTACAAAATCGGCGAACACAACCTGTTTCGCAATGCCACTCTGGCCATAGAGGCGCTATACGAAAAGACACATCAAGGATCTGATGAAGACCCCTGTCCCCTGAGAACTCCCGAATTCGAGGCGCTGCCGGTAGCCGAAGACGTAAAATTCAAGCCGGAATTCATAAAAGCGGTTGAGGCGTTCAGAAAAAAGAAGCAGAAAAACGACCAGAAGTAGCCTGCGCAGACTGACCGAGATGATTTTCCTCCGGCAATGAAGCGATCGTATTCATAGTGGCCCCTTAAATTAAGACCAAGACCTGACGGCCGATTATAATCATGATCAGTCCCATATCGCCCCATATTAAGGGCTCATGGCGTCTTAAGGCTGCTTATCAATGTTTATGTTACTCCATTTTAATCTTATATTCAGCGTGTTTGGAAATTCATTTTTAACGCGGGCATATTCTTGATAACCTGTTTTCCGCGGCTTATATTGGGGGCGTGTTGGCAGTAAGGATCGCCGAGAATTTCCTGATTCTATATTATGGAACCTTATTTATAATTGAGACTTTTCTGCTTTTGGTTTTCCTGGCAAATTGGAAAAAGCGCAAACCACATCGATTTGAGCATCGGAAATCATCGCTTCCCGGAATCAGTATCCTTGTTCCCGCTTTCAACGAAGCCGCCACGATAGTGCCCTGCGTTAAAAGTCTGCTGAAACTAAATTATGATCAGTTCGAGGTGCTGGTTATTAACGACGGCTCGACCGATGAAACGTTGGCCGAACTTGTCGCTGCTTTCGAACTTGAGCCCAGCGAATCATTCACCTATTACGATAATCTCGGGACTCTTAAACCGCGCCGTATCTATGTATCGAAAAACTTGCCGCATTTGACGGTGATCGACAAGGAAAACGGCGGCAAGGCTGATGCACTGAATATCGGTTTGAATGCGTCGCGATATGATTTTTGTTGCTCCATCGATGCCGATTCGATCCTCGACGCTGAATCTTTGCGATTGATAATTTCACCATTTCTGGGCGAAAATGGGGAGTCGGTTGCTCTTGCAGGCGGGGCGCTGGCCGTTGCCAACGGTTCGGTTTTCCAAGATGATAAAATTGATGTCGGGGGTCTCCCCAGATCGATGTGGGTCAGATTTCAGACTATCGAATACCTGCGGTCGTTTTGGGTCAACCGGATCGGGCTGTCGCAACTGAACCTGCTCCTGATACTTTCCGGAGCTTTCACTCTTTTTCGGAAAAAAGTGGTGATGGCCGTGGGAGGCTTCTATTCCAGATTCTGCAACAGCCCATATATCATCGAGACTCTGAAAACCGCCAGAGGGACGGTTTGCGAAGATATGGAAATCGTGGTTAGAATTCGGCGTTATCTTAGAGAAAAAAAGCTTCCCGATAAGGCCGTTTTCATACCTTGGCCGATCTGCTGGACGGAAGTGCCGGAGACTTTCGGGGCGCTGGCCAAACAGCGGAACCGTTGGCACAGGGGACTGCTGGAAACTATCTGGTATCACAGGAATATCATATTCGAGCCGAAATACGGCCGTCTTGGATTGGTGGCGATGCCTTATTACTTGGCTTTTGAAGCTATCGGACCGATCGTAAAGACCTTCACCTATTTTTTCATTTTATATCTGATTGCAACCGGTCGTATTCACGATCTGTTCTTTCTATTGCTGACGTTGTTTGTCGTGCTGATCGGAATGCTGGGCCTTGGTATCGCCACCGTGACGGTCGAGTCCTGGTCGAGGAAATACTCGCCGACACACCTTAGGGCGCTGAGGTACCGCAGCGGTGGGGAATGGTTGAAACTGCTGGTGACCGCCTTATATTCCGAGTTGGCGTTCGGATTTATAAAGAATTTCTGGCAGCTGGCGGGAATCAGAGATTTTCTGAAAGGAATCAAGAACTGGGGGAAATCGAGCAGAATCGGTTTGAAAGTCAGGCAATCCAAGTAAAGGGTCAATATGAAATTTAGAAGATTTTCAATTGCGTTGATCGCCGCGGTGATAATGTTTGTCGTTGGTGGATGTTTCAAAGACAGCATTTCATCGGATGAACCGTCGGATTTAATTTTCGTGGAGCTGACCAATCCTGCTCCCTGGGCGGTGGTGTCCGGCGACGTCTCGATAAAGGCGGAGGCCGGACCGCCGGATGCCGTTTCGCACGTGACTTTTTTCGTCGATGGAGATTCCCTGTTTTCCGATCCGGATCCACCCTATTCGGCTGTATGGAATACGGCTGGGATGACCGACAATCATACGGTTTTCGCCAAAGCCGTGGACAAGAATGGGTCATTCAAACTATCGACTATGGTCACCGTCTCGATAAGGCAGGAGGCGGTCGATCCTCCGCCGTCGATCTGGATTACCTATCCGCCGCCCTGGACGCAGGTAAGCGGTGTGATTCAAGTCAGGTCGGAGGCTATCGATAACGACAGCGTAGCGGCCGTGGCGTTGTTGATCGACGGGGCCGTTGCGGAAAGTTTGAGCACCGAGCCGTTCTATTTTACCGTGGATACGGGACAGCTTGGCACTGGCAATCATACGCTGTTGGCCAGGGCGAGGGATAACGAAGATAATATAGGGTATTCCGAAATGGTGGTGATGGTGGTCCAATGACGGCCGGAGTCATGAACAAATCGATCAGCGCGCTTTATTTCATATTCGCCTTTTCCCTGGGCTTGGGAAATGCAAATGCAGGCCCGCTTGAAGAAGCTGACTTTCAAATCGGGAATGGAAATTACGTCGCGGCCATCTCGATATTGAATGAGGCGGCAGCCGCCGACCCCGGCAACGGCGAAATCTGGAGATTGCTCGGATACGCATATCGGCTGGCCGACAGCTTGACTGCCGCCTGCTCGGCGTACGAGAAAGTTCTTTTCCTGAATCCAGACGATTACGACGCTCATCTTGCCCTGGGTTTGTTGTATTCGTGGCGGAATCTTTTCGAAAAAGCCAATGCCATGTACGACTATCTTTTGGCCGTGGATTCTCTCGACGCCGAAGCGTTGATAGGCAAAGGGAGAATAAGCGCCTGGCAGGGACGTTTTGCGGACGCCGAAAATTATTATAACCGCGCTCTTTCTATAAGAGTCGATCTTATCGGAGCCCTGGTCGGATTGGGCTGGGTTTACACCTGGAGCGAGAGGTATCCGCAGGCCATCTCCGCATTCGAAAAGGTGTTGGCTATCGATTCCAGCAACGGTGATGCGCTCGAGGGACTGGCGAAAGTCAGGCTATGGAGCGATCAGCCTTATCGGGCGGCCAAGACTCTCGCCGTCGTGTCAAAAACGATGCCCGAAAACAAACCCCTGCGTTTACTTGCCGATGAAATAGCATTGCAGACGGATTTCCGCCTCGACAATTCGATGGCTTTCGTTTCTGAATACGATGGGGGGCGGGTCACCGAGTACAATCGTGTCGATGAAGTGATAAGTCGACGTCTTTCCGATAGGGTGTCGGCCGAGGCCGGGTTGTCCGGGCTATGGACGTTCCGACGGGACGCTTATGTTCAGAGACGAACGGTATCGCTGAAATCGCGCTTGAAAGTATCCAGAAGAACGACTCTATCGGCCTCCGCCGGTGTCGAGCTGTTGCGTTCCGATTTCGATCGCACCTCCTTGGCGCTTGATCTCGAGTCTTTTACGCCGCTGAGATCGTTCGCCTTGATTCTCGGCCGTGGATTGTACGAGCCGTGGTCGGATATCGACGCCACCAGCGTGTCCGGAGAATTTCGGACGTATGAATGGCTGCGACTGTCTTTTGCGGCAAGCGGCGGGGTCTGGTGGCTGTCCGATGAAAATCGCAGAGCGATCGCCTCCGCTAATCTTAAAAGCAGGATTTTGGTCAATCCGTCTTTCGATATAGGGTACCGTTTCCGGCAGTGGGATTATAAATTCAAGTCGACTTATTATTACAGCCCGATCGATCTGAACCAGCATGAATTGGGATTTGATTTCGCCTGGCAATCGGCCGGAAAAATCGGTATCAACGGTGACGGCTATTATACTATCAACAGCGATGAGGTGAAAGCCTATTCGGGCAGCGCGAATCTGATGTTGAATCTGGGGAGAAGGTCGTGGCTGACCGTATCCCTTTCGGGATATCGCAATAATTTCGATTACCGGGTGGGCACCATAAGCGGAAAGTTGAGAATAAATCTGTGAAAATCGGCGGCAAATATCTGGTCTTATTAGTGTTGGGGACGGCGTTGGCTATCGTAATTTACGCCATGATAGAAGTGGAAGACCGCTATTTCGAGAGGCGCATTCAATTGACCGGCGCGGCCAATGGGGCGGTGTCTCCGGAAATCGATACTCGTGAGCTGAATTTGAAGCTGAATTCCGACGATTGGAACGCGGCTGCGAACCGGGCAAGGTTGGTGGCGGCGGCGTATGAAGAGCAGTTGTGGGTGCTAGGCCGACGGAAAATTCGGGATCCGCAGGGCTCGGAAAAGGAATTCCAACCGATATTCATCAAGGGGGTGAATCTCGGCGTTGCCCTACCCGGTTGCTGGCCCACCGAATTCAAGGCCACCAAAGAACAATATTACGAATGGCTTGTCGATATAGGCAAAATGAACGCCAATGCAATCAGAATCTATACCATACTACCTCCCGAATTTTATGAGGCTTTCTCGAAATATAATTTTGATCATCCCGAGCGTCATCTTTGGCTGATTCAAGGTATCTGGGCTGAATTGCCGGAAAGCGGCAATTTTCTCGAAAGCAAGTACGACGACGAAATCAAACGCGAAATCCGTGATGCCGTCGACGTTATTTTCGGGAGGGCCGTGATACCGCAACGCCGCGGACATGCCTCCGGCAGTTATGCGATCGATATTTCCGCGCATGTTCTGGCCGTAATTTTCGGCCGCGAATGGGAACCCCACAGCGTAGTCACGATGGACAGCATAAATGCCGACTTGACCTCATATCACGGCAACTTTTTCAGCGTGCCCAAAGGCAGCCCGAGCGAATGTTATATGGCCATGATAATGGACTATATAGCCTTATACGAAACCGCAGTCTATGGATTTCAACACCCCCTGTCGTTCGTGAACTGGCTGCCCTTGGATCCGATGTATCATGATTCCGAATGGCTCGAAGGAAACGACCTTCTGGAATACGACAACGACTTAGTCTCAATCGATCCGATGAAAATCCATATCACGCCTTTAATGAGAGCGGGCTACTTCGCTTCTTATCACGCCTATCCATATTATCCAGATTTCGTATTCAACGATGAAAAGTATGCTCAATCATCATGCGCGCGCGGCAGATGCTCTTACGCCGGATATATCCAAGACTTGAAACGGAATCATGCGGGTATCCCTTTACTGATCGCCGAATACGGCGTGCCATCGAGCCGAGGCGCCAGTCATTACACCCCCGAGGGGATGAATCACGGGCAGCACAGCGAAATCGATCAGGGGGAAATCAACGCTCACATCACCGAGGATATAGCCCGGGCGGGCTGCGCCGGAGCCATACTATTTTCCTGGATCGACGAGTGGTTCAAGCGAAATTGGCTGGTGATGGATTATGAGATACCGGCCGATAGGAGCATTCTCTGGCATAATCTGGAAAATCCGGAGCAACATTTCGGTATGGCTGCGCTCGAAGATAAAAGAATCGTAATAGACGGCGGCGATCAAGACTGGCAAGGAATAGCCACGGCCGCCGATAAAATCGGAGACCAGGCGGGCGGCGCCGAAAAGTATTTCGATTTGCGAGATGTCAAAATAACCTCCGACGGTTCTTGTTTATATCTTCTCATAACGTTGGTCGAGCCCATTAAACCAAACGACCAGCAGTTTTGGAATTCGTTCAGGATATTGATCGCTGTCGATACCCACGACTCGGCGCTGGGAGATCATCTTATAGCGCCGATTCACCAATTTATCGATCGAGGTGCGGAATTTTTGGTGCAACTCGGCGGCCCCGACGATTCTCGGATATTGGTGGATAATTATTATGACATTTATAACGGTTATTCGCGCGATTCCATTATGGCGATCGTTCGTGCGGATAATCGCGATGGGATTTTCAGAAAAGTGCGTTTGCAGGCGAATCGTCCGAGAGGCGGCTTGACCGGAAAGCGCTTCCCGCAAATCGACAACGAACGCGGCACACTTCGCTGGGCACCGGCAGGCACAGGCCACTCGTCTGCCGAAAGGCTTTATGATGTTTGTCCATCCCCGGATGGACGATCGCTTGAGATTAGAATACCCTGGGCGGTATTGAATGTTTCCGACCCCTCGTCTAAGTCCGTGCTTAAAGGCAGACCTGACCTGGTGGGAGCAGCCGTTGAGCAAACCGACGCTTTTTGTTTCTATTTCTTTACCTATGACCCCTCCGAATCTTCGGCGACCGCTCGTGATATGCTGCCCGACGACCCGCTGGGGGGCGGCTTGGCCTACTCCTGGGAAACCTGGGATATCCCGACATACAGATACCGTTTGAAAGAAGGGTATCCTATAGTTGCCAAAGCGTTTGCCGCCGCAGAAGAATGGGCGAACAAATACCGGCGGACCACACCACCACAGGCCTCGCCCGGCGCGAAGATTAATATATGGCCGAACGGACGAAAAGCCGCGGGGACTATCACCTTCGACGACGGCAGTTCGGGCCAATTTGATTTTGCTTTGCCGTTGCTGAAAAAGTATCGATTGGGCGCCACCTTTTTTATCGTAACGGATTGGACCGAGGACATATCCATTAAAATCGGAGAAGAAGGGGGGTTGCAGACGCAAAGGCTTTCCTGGCCGCAAGTGCGCCAAATCGCCGCCGCCGGTTTCGAAATCGGCAGCCATGGGACCGAGCATAGGCCATTCGACAGCCGATTGACCGAAGACCAGGCAAGTGCCATAGTAAAGACAAGCAAACAGACGATCGAGCAGAAAATCGGCAAGCCGTGCGTTTCTATATCTTTTCCATATTCGGCCGTAGATGGCTCAATCGAAAAGGCCTTGGAGGAGGCGGGGTTTCTAAACGGACGCCGAGGGGGCGATAAGCCCAATCCGCCGCTGCCTCCAAATCCTTTCCGCCTTTATAGTTATTGTATTATAGACAGCCTAAGACCGACCCCTGCCGCTTTCAAAGAGGTTATCGAGCGAAATGATAACCAATGGACGATTTTGTTGTTTCATCATATCTACCCCGATTCGGCGCGAGAATGGGCATTGTTCAAATATCATGGTGTAAAGGATACTTACACGATTACACCGAAAGAGCTCGAAAGATATTTCCGACTTTTCCGCAATTCGGGATATGAGATAGAATCGCTGGGCGATATAATGGACTATATCAGGGCAAGGGAAAACACTAAAATCGAGTTCGGACCTTTCGGCGATGATTACCTTATCCGCCTGATACCGAAAAATGGACAAGCAAACGATTCGGCCGCTATTTCGATAAAATTGACTACTCCGTGGAGAATTATTGAAATCGCGGGCGCCATAGATGATGGCATATACAACGTGAGAACCGGTGAAATCGATATCGACGCCCGCCCGGGCTCGACCGTTTTGGTCAGGAACCTGGAAAAACTCGCGGCGCCTTTTTCAACCATGAAAGATAAAAAATGACGCGACCTTCGAAATTGTCGATCCCGGCTGTATTGTTGATCGTTGCAATATCATTGATCGGTTGCACCAAGAAAATCGATAGAGAATCAGGCCGGCCGAGTCATATCTATCGGACACCCGCCGCGCTCATAATAACCTCCGGAGACGGCGAGGGCACCGGGGCGATCGGCGACGGCGTGCTTGCGGCGCATGAGGCGCTCAATTCGCTCGGCTGTCCGACCCGGCTGGAGAACAGAACCGCTCTTTATGAATCCGCGACATTGCAGAATTATAATATTCTCATTTTACCGACCTTGTACGGCAGCCACGACGCCGACAGGAAATTTTCGTTGACCTATATGGATTCGCTGGCGATGGCGAATATCATGAACTGGGTCGAAAAGGGAGGCGTGCTGGTGGCAGGCGAGAATATCGGACGCAATCGGATGGATGGCGCCGACAGGGTAAGCGCCACGGGAAAACTGGATGAAAACAATTGGCCGCTGGCAAGACTTTTCGGGACCTCATTTAAGGAAGTCGAACTCAGCGGCTACACATTCAAACTGAATACCGAATCCTTCCTCGGGGGCTGTTGGTCCACAGACCGGGATTCTTTCAGCATTCCCGATGCGGGATGGATTTTGGTGCCGCAAGATCGGATCGAGGACGGCGATGGAAAATTCTGGGCTTTCTGGCAGGGAGCCGATATGTTTGGCGGCGCGATTTATAATGATTTCGGCAAGGGCTCCGCGATTTATCTTACGTTCTCATTGCTTCTGCATCCGGCGATCGACGGGGGACTCTCGAATCCCGAGGAGATCAAAGCGTTTTTTAAGAGAATAATGAGCTTGGCGGCGGAGGCGCCCGATGATGTCCCGATCGTAGGTATAAGTGCCTGGCCCTATGGCAAGCTCGCAGCACTGGTCATCACGCTCGGCGCCGACGGTTCCGAGCCGGATTTCGCAGCTACGATCGATTCTATTTTGCATGTCGGGGGTGCTTTCACGGTATTTATTGAGGGGACGAATGGTCCAGCCAGAATGGCGCAATTAGCCGTATCCGATCGCGTGGAAGTAGCCTCGTCGGGTGCGGGAACGGTCGATTACGGTGAGCCTAATTTCCAGAGGTTCCGGGAAGATATCACGATAATGGAAAGCCGCATGAGTTCCAAGCCGGCAGGATTCCGTTTTCCGCGATTCCGGCGGTCGTTCGACGGCCTGCTTATACTTGCCGAAAAAGGATATCTTTACGACAGCAGCCTGCCGGTGAACCATCGCGAATATTACGAAGGCAGTATTTTCCCCTATAATCTTCCTATTTTCGATGAAAAAGGCAGAATCATTTCCACGGATCTGCTCGAGCTTTCTCCGATCTATCTCGATGATTGGGCGTTCTATGGAGACTTGATCGGCTCAGAGGGGAGGAAGTCGGCTGCGGCAATCGAACAAAGAGCACTCTTATATGAAACCTTTTTGGAACAGTATTTTCGGAACACCGTATTGCCCGAAGGGGGCCTGATGGTGCAAATCGGCCATGCGGCTTTCGAGGGGTTTTCCGATCGAACTTTGACGCCGCTTATGAAATTTATTCGTAATGCAGCGGCCACCGGCGATGTCTGGATCGCTCGGGCGAAAGACGTTGCCGATTTCTGGAACCGCCGCAATCGTGTTCGTCTGAACGTGAGCTGGGATAGTGAGACCACCACTTGCCGGGTGAATTTGAAAAACGCTGAATATCCGCCTGGTACTTCACTTAAGCTTTTCGCCTCACCGGGAAAAAAGCCGATTGAAATAACCGATGGCGATGGAAGAAAATTGGAATCGAAGCCGGTTGCCGACGGCTCATTTCTGATTATCCTGACCGGCAAAGAAAAAGATGAGGCGAAGGTGCTGTTCAGATAACTGTTCAAACGACCGATATCGAAAGTCCACATGCCCGCGATGCAAAATAGCAACCGCCGAAGATCGAATATAGCTATAGGGAATCCGGGTTGGGCCGGGCGTTTCTGCTCCTTTGGTCGGAGTCGCTCCGTCGCCGGATTCCGCCTTTTATACTGTGGTCGCGAAGGCTACCTTTTTTTCCCCTCGCCCGGTTCCGCTTTCGGCTTTTCCGGCTCGACGGCATCAAGGCCGAAATGTCTGCGGATACTCGAATCTATCTCTTTGGCCAAAGCGGGGTTTTCTTCGAGATATGCCCTCGAGTTGTCGCGACCCTGTCCCAGTCGGTTTTCGCCGTAGGAGAACCAGGTTCCGGTTTTTTCGAGTATATTGGCGTTGACTCCAAGATCGATAAGCTCTCCGGAACGGGATATCCCCTTGCCGTAAATTATATCGAACTCGGCTTCTTTGAAGGGCGGGGCTACTTTATTTTTTACCACTTTGACTCGGGTGCGCGATCCGGTTACGGTATCTCCGTCTTTGATGGTCGCGATTTTGCGGATGTCGATGCGGACGCTGGCGTAAAATTTCAGAGCGGTTCCGCCTGTGGTAGTCTCGGGATTTCCGAACATTACGCCGATTTTCATTCTGATCTGATTGATGAACACGACGCAGGTATGCGATTTTGCTATCGTGCCGGCCAGTTTGCGCAATGCCTGCGACATCAAGCGCGCCTGCAATCCCATATGGGCGTCACCCATTTCACCCTCGATTTCCGCGCGCGGCACCAACGCGGCCACGGAGTCGATTACGATGATATCGATGGCACCGGATCTGACCAGCGTTTCGGTAATCTCGAGCGCTTGCTCGCCGGTGTCGGGTTGACTTATCAGAAGATTGTCGATATCGACTCCGAGCGCGCGGGCATAAACGGCATCGAGAGCATGTTCGGCATCGATAAATGCGGCGATTCCTCCTGCTTTTTGAGCCTCGGCAATCGCATGCAGCGCCAATGTAGTCTTGCCCGACGATTCCGGCCCGAATATCTCCACGACTCTGCCCCGGGGCAGTCCGCCGATACCCAGCGCGATATCCAGACCGAGGGAGCCGGTTGAAATCGTGGGAATCTTCACGCCCGTGGTCGTATCGCCCAGGCGCATGATCGAACCTTTGCCGAACTGACGTTCGATTTGGGTCAGGGCTCCCTCAAGCGATTTCTTTTTCTGGGATGCCATTTCCGCAGTCATAATTCATTCTCCTTATGCCGGGCCGCGAAAAGCCGAACCAGTTTGGTCGATGCAGTTGAATGCCGCCGCAATGCTCGTCTAATCGATATCGCGCCGCCATTTCCGGTAATCGATACAAGTATAATTTCGAAAGGTGCGTCAAGCAATCGATTTTATGAAGTTGTTTCTTGGTCGCTGCCGATATTTGACAATCCGAATATGAATAAGCGATAGGGCCGCTTTAGGTATAAAATTATGGTTAATAGTCGAATTTCATTCCATCCGGCGGAGGTCTTTAACATCACTTTTGCTTTTGGCAACTATGAAGGCGTGACTAATCAATTGATATATAGCATAAAAAGCAATATTGCTAAAATAAATGATTTTGGCACAAAGATTGCACTTATATTTATGTTTAATGAAATCTAATTAAAGTTCCATCAGGAGGTGAAGCCATGTTCAAGAAAGTCACGCTAATTGCCATAATGACGCTAATTGCCATTATAGGCATAGGCTGCCAGAATCACCTGCCTGTCGCGCCGGAAAACAGGGAGTCCGGAGGTTTGGCGCCCCGTTTTACGTTGCCCACCGGTGCTTCAATCGATTCAGCCAGCATGTTCATCTATGTCAATATTCCCAACGGGCAGACGGTTGACGTTCATCGCGTAACCGCGGATTGGAGTGGGGCGAGTATAACTTGGAATAATTTCGGCGGCGCCTACGATGCGGCGGTGATGGGCTCTCTTGTCGTTGCCTCAGGCGGCTGAACATCGGTGAATATCAGTCCGCTGGTGCTTGGTTGGTTGAACGGATCATACCCGAATTACGGCCTCTTGCTTGACCAGGTGAACCAAACTTATCCCCGTGCGGTATTTTTAAGCCGCGAACACGTTTACAAACCTTATTTGCGCATTTATTACACCAATCCCGATGGGCCGGTCAGCGATACGACCATTGCGATCGCTGATGCCTATATCTGGCAGATTGAGCCTAATACCAATTTCGCCGGTAATTATCTATATACGGGTTGGGCCAGCGAGACCGATTTGGAAAAGCAGAGCCTGATTAAATTCGATCTTGAAGTGGCGCCGCGTCCCGCCGCCTTGGGGGATTTCGTCTGGCACGATGTCAATATGAACGGCATTCAGAATTCCGGTGAGCCGGGATTCGCCGGTGTGGCTGTGCATTTATACGATTGCGCGGTAAATCTTGTAGGCGCCACCGTAACCGATGCCAACGGGTATTATCTTTTCGATAATCTCGTCCCGGGGAACTATAATGTTCATTTTATCGTCCCGGCCGGTTATATATTCAGCGCGAACGATCAGGGCGGTGATGACACCCGCGACAGCGATGCCGACATCAACACCGGTATGACCATATGCACGACGCTTGAGGCCGGCGAAACCGACTTGACCTGGGACGCCGGGCTTTATCGTACTCCTCAACTCGGTTGCACCAGAACGATCGGCTACTGGAAAAATCACGCCGGTCTCGGCCGCGGTAATCAGGCCAACATGGTTACGCCTCTTTTGCCCTTGTGGCTTGGGACTGCCGGTGGCGCTAAGAGCCTTAATGTAACCACGAACGTAATGGCTGTGAATATTCTTAATCAGAATGTCTACGGAACGCCGGAAAACGGAATCACGAAGCTCTATGCGCAGTTGCTCGGAGCCAAATTGAACGTGGCGGCCGGCGCAAGCATGACCGATGTGGCGGGGGTCATCACCGCCGCTGATGAATTTTTGTCCACTCACAACCATCTTGATTGGGCCGGTATGAGCGCAGCGGAACAGCAAATGGTGCTCGATTGGCATGGAGACCTCGATGACTACAGCAACGGCCTAATCGGTCCGGGTCATTGCGAGGATTAACCTTTATCGGCCGTTATCCAGCCGAATTTTCCAGCCTGCCGGTATCATGCCGGCGGGCTTTTTTGCGTATATCGCAAACGCGCGACGGGTCATCGTGAGATCAACCGAATCTTGATATAAAATTGGAGATGATAGAGAAAATCAAAGTAAAGCCAACATCGCGGGAACGTATCGGCTGAAATCCGGGTAATCTTTATCCGACATGAAAAGCTCCATCTCCTGACACCTGAATCCTTTTTCAATAAGAAAACGATAAAGCTTCATATTTGTCGCCGGGCACCAGAGGTAGAATTCCCTTCCTTTCTTGGGCGGACAGGTCTTGATCGACGAATCGATCACCTGCAGAAGATATTTCCCACTTATGGCGCCTGCCGGGCCGATAAGACCTTCGTCGGAAACCAGGCTGTACCCCACATTTCTTCGGCCGTCGCGGAAAAGATTGATGGTGAAATTTTCTTGATTTTTCCAAAAACCCCATTCTTGAGGTCTTTGATAACCGCGAATTTTCTTTTCAAGAGCGATTATCCATTTTAGGTCGCTGCGACCGATCGGCTTCTTAGCGGTCAGAGCCGGTTTTTTATCCAATCGCAATTTCGAGCGGACGGCGGTCATCATCGGGAAACCGCAGATCGGAGTCAATCCGAATTGGCTGTAGAGGCCGACCGCTTTCATGTTGAACGAGAATGTCGCCAGCGAGTGAGTGTATCCCGGGCCGTCGCGCCAGACTTTTTCCAGCAGAAATCCGCCGATTTTTCGATCCTGATATCGAGGATCCACGAAAAGATAAGCAAGATACCATTGTTTCCCTCGCTGCAGAGCCGCAGTGAAACCGACCATTTTCCCTTTGTGCCAGGCGCTCCAGAACCGCGGGCGATCCGTGCGGAAAAGGTGTGACCAGAGCGGGGGGATTTTTTTTAGCCGAGGGCGAATCGGTTTTTTGCCTGTGGCGCGCCGCAAATGATTGAGACTGCGCAATACGAGCTTTATCGCGGGCACAAGGTCGTTCTGGCGACAAGGTCTATATACTATATCGCTTGTCCGGAGGGAGCGGGCGCTGCGCGTAGGCATATCTAATTTACCACCATGACCAGAATTCCAATCTGAGCTGGCGGAAAATATGCCATAGGATTATGCCGCCGAGGCGTCTTTTGCCGCAATTGATCTTGGCTTTACCGGTCATGCCCGGCTTTAGGTCGCCGTATTCGTTGGCGATGCCGGCGGTTACTATTACGACCTGCCGCTCGCGGTCATCCTCGATGACCAAAGGATCTATTTTAAGAACTTCTCCCGCGTAGGTCTTGTCCGGGAATGAATGCATCCTTGCCTTAACCGCGCTTCCCGGGGTTACCGCGGCGATTTCTTTTTCCGACACGAAAATCCGCAGCCTCATCGTGTCGGTTCTGGCTATCGTTATCACCGTCGTGCTTTCGGAAACCTGAGTCACCACACCGGCAATAGGCGATTGGACCGACGTCTGTTCGATCTGACTTTCAAGATGGCTGATTCTGGCGGCAAGCTGATCTACCTGCGCGCGCGCCATCTCGATTTCCTCGGGCCGTGCCCCCCGTTTCAACAACGTCAATTGATTCTGGTAAAAATCGGATTCGGCTTTGGCCACCTGACTTTGGGTTCTTTTTTGCTCCAGCTCATCTTTCGGGATCATCCCCTTGGCGAACAAGCTTTCGGCGCGATTAAGATCGATGAGCGCTTTTTCAGCCTTGAACCTGGTCTGCCGTAGTATATCCTCGGTCTGCCTGATTTCCTCAATTTGCGGTCCTCGTTCGAGAAGTTCTAGCTGCCGTTTCGCCCGTTCGAGATTGGCGTATCGTTCCCGACGCTCTGCCTCATAGATATTCGATTTGATGCTGGCAATCAGATCGCCTGCTTTCACCGAATCACCCACCTTAAGCAAAGGCGTAATCGAAAGGACGGAGAACTCTTGCGAAATAAGCTGATACTGTTTCAGTGCCGTTTCTTCGTTGGCTTTCTGTATGAGCATCTCGGCCGAACCCGGAGAGGTTATTTTGAGACTGGCTTGTTCGCGGGGAAGAATCAGGCAGTTGGCGGTAATACGAAATTCAACTTTTACGAAAATCAGACTGAGGATCGCCGCTGTTAATATGGTTCCGAGGATCAGCAATCGTCTGGGGCGCATAATGGCGCCGCGTTGGTTGTAAAGCGCTTTCAGAATCATCCCTTTTTTCATGCCATCGTAGGCCAAATAAATCAACAGCAAAATCATCAACGCCACTGCCGGGCCGCCGAGATGGGCATGAACGAATTGACCGAGATGGTAAAAAATATAACCGAAAAAGGCAACCGAATAAATCATCGCCGCAAGGCCGTAGATAATCAATTTGCGGCGCAGCCGTGAGGGCGGTTCCAACACGATTTCGTTTTCGCCGAGCCCGATTATTTTCTGCCTGATATAGGTGAACGCCTTGCGCCTGAGGTTCGGTATTTCCCAGAGATCGGCCAGAACGTAGTAGCCATCGAGACGTAGAAGCGGGTTCAGATTGAAAGATATGCCGACAAACGACAGAGCGATTATAAGAAAAGCGACCTTATTTACAAATGTGTCGATTTCGGTGATCCGCCAGATAATCACGGCAAGGGCCCAGACCACGATCTGGCTGACGATGCCGGCCAGCGTCACCGCCAGTCTTTTTTTGCGGTCGGCGAACATATAAGAGCTGGAAACGTCGGTGTAGAAGCAGGGCAGAAAATAAAGCAACAGCAACCCCATATCGTTCACTTTGCCGCCGTATTTATGACATGCGTAGGAATGCGATAATTCGTGGATGAAAGTGACAACTATGGTTATCAGGTAGATCAACAGCACCGCTTGCGGCCCCAGCACTTTTTTGCCTTGGTAAAGAAGCTCTTCGTAATCGGCGATAGTCAGTACGGCGGCGATCAGGACCATAAAAATATAGGCAACATATGCGTAATGGGAATAGAGCGGTTTTATGAACCGGTAGGTTCCGGCGATAAATTTTTCCGGATTCAACGCTTTGATTTTTATGAAGAGCAGTCGGGGAAGCAGAGGACGTCGGGTTTCGGATCCCGCTATTTTTACACCAGGCGATGACCCTTGCAAAAGCCCTATGGATGCCAACTGGGCGGCGAACTGCTCAATAGCTCGAATCGGCGGCTGCTCGCCGAATCGGGCTTCGAATTTTAGGGCGATTTGCTCGAAATCGCTGATGCCGTCGAACTGGCCGGCGAGAAAGAATTCTTTCTCGCGGAAACGATAATATTTGCCGCTATCGGGATTTCTGATTACGAATACTTTTCCCTCGGCGGTTTCCTGCGGCGAGATATCGAGATCGGCGCGTAAAGGGGATGGGATCATCATTGGCATCACCTGGCCGATAAGAAAAAGCGGGTCTTTTCGGCCGATTGCAATATGATAGTATCGGCGACGGCGAGGATGTCAAGTAAATTGATCGCTGATAAAAGGGGGAGATGCGCTCATATTTTTGCCGACAACCAAGTAATGAGTAAATAGAAGTCGAAAGCGCCATCCATTCTTGTCAGTCCATAAATCACCCGCATGGAGTTCTCGATCCCGATCCCCTGCACGGTTATGCCGTTGTGGGTGCCGGGGGCGACCATAAAGAACTTTGTAGGCCTGTGTCAGAAACTTACATTAGCTGCCAGCTATAAAAATATAAATCTTCCCGTGCCTGAAGCAACTATTTTCCGCAGCCTCACCATGCTGCCGTAGGCCGCGACCGGATTGCCGGCAGTGTTCTGCGCTTTTCCGTGGGCGCCGTCATTGACTATCGCATCTCCTCCTGATATATTAAATTAATGAAACGGCGCGATTTCGATATCGCCAAAGCGGTATCCTATTGGCTTGACGGCGCAAAATACGACATGGAATCGGCGCATGACGTATATAAGGTGGGCCGTTACCCTTACGCTTTATTTCTGGCTCACATGGCTCTGGAAAAAGCCCTCAAAGCGCTCTACGTAAAGCGAACCCGACGTCACGCGCCGCAGACGCATTCGCTCACGCTTTTGGCAAGGCAAATGCGGGGTGAGTTGCCGGCCGATCTGATCGAGAAGCTGGCGGGTTATGCCGGCTTTCATATACAAACGCGCTACCCCGATTATCTGTTCGAATTCTACGAGCATTGCACCCCGGAATTCACCCAACGCACGCTCGAGGAAATGGAGGGCGTCTTTCAATGGTTGATCAGGAAATTAAACGGATAATCCTCGACTACTTGCGGCTTCTGCTCAAAGAAGGTTTTCCGGTGAAACGGGCGATCCTCTATGGCTCACGGGCGCGAGGTGATTCCACGGAGTCGGCGGACATAGACCTGGCGCTGATAATCGAGGGACTTCAGCGCACCGATTTCGAGACCAAGAGGACATTGAGCCGTCTGGCAAGCCGAATTGACGAGCGGATCGAGCCGGTTGCTTATTCACCCGAGGATTTTGAGCGCGACAATTGGTTGCCGCTTCTTTATTCGATAATAAATACGGGCATCGAGATAGATTTGAAATCGTAACAACCTATTGCCCATCCCGCTTTTTTCTGCATTCACCTGTCGGAAATCCCGTAGACCTGCGCCGGACAAAGATATTGGGGAAACATGCTTAAAAGTTCCTTTCGGATTAGAAAGCAAAGATGGCAATGATCGGCGTAATCGGTTCCCTGTGGAAGACCGTATATTTCCGCCAGTTCCGCCGGACCGCCGCGCAGCAACGGGCCGATTATAGGATGGTCTTGGGGCCGATAATCGCGTTTGATTTTTTTCAGGCTTTTTTCGCGGATATTCCCGATCGACAATCCTTGGCAGACGAAGACGTTGCCGAAAGGATCGAGATGCGCGCGTTCGGGCTCGGCCAGATTTTCATGCGGACACTCGCGGAAAACCGAATATTGCCGCCGGCGCACGCTTTCGGTTAATTCGACAGCCCGTCCCTTGAACATGACTTTCACATGATCGTTGCATTCGGTATCCGCGCTCTCGGGCTGATCGACCCAAATACATGACGTATTTATTCCCAGGCTTTTTGCCGCGGTCAGGGCGTTATCGGTTGTGCCTCTCGAGGGTTCGTCGGAATGATATTCATCATTGGAAATCGTCAGTTCGTCGAGCCCGGCGACTTTAAGCGGTTTCAACCACAATTCGGCATCATCCAAAGCTGTCGCCCAATATCCATTGGTGACAATTCCGACCCATAGCCCGAGCCGTTTCGCCCGCCGCACCGATTCGAGCATTATGGGATAATACAAGAACGGCTCACCGCCTTCGAAAAAAACCGTATCGATTCCCGCATCGATCGCCTGTCGAAGGGCGTCATCTATTTCGGCGAACGTAAAAGTCCCTTTCGCCTCGGGTCCGCAATACAGAAAACAATGATCGCACTTGAATAGGCAGGTATAGGTTAAAAGGAAATGCAATCCGGTGAACATCGATTGAGAATATCAACCTGCATCTCACAATGCAACAAAAAACGGGCGGCGCATAAGGCCGCCCGCATGAAAGATACCCGTCTTTGTGACATCAGCGGACTATACTCATCTTTTTCGTTTCCGCGAAATCGCCGGCCTTGAGACGATAGAAATAGACGCCGCTGGCGACATGACACCCGTTCCGATCGCGCCCGTCCCAAGAAATCGAATGAATGCCGGCCTCCTGGTATTCGTCGGCCAAGACTCTTACCTCTCTTCCGGCAATATCATAGATCGCAAGCGTTGTTCTGGAATCCTGCGGCAAATAGTAGGTTATTTCGGTGCTGGGGTTGAACGGATTCGGGTAATTTTGCATCAGTATGAATTGCTGCGGAATCGGTTCCGTTTCCGCAACTTCCGTTGCGCTTTCCTTGGGGAAGCCCGGGATGATATTGTCGATCAATTGATCGGCCAACAGAATCAATCTGCCTGCGCCGACAGCATCGATATTCCGACGCAGCTGGTAGAATCTAACCTTGGCTTTAAACGCGTACAAGCTGAGTATCGCCGCCAGCTCCCGATCGCGTCCGAGATAGTATCTTGTGATGCGAAGTTGATTACAGAGATTATCGACCGCGGCCGCATCGTTTATGAAACCATTTTGGCCGAAAAGCCTGACGACATCAGAAAGTTTCACGGTGCCGTCGACAGGTGGGTTAAGAAGCGCCAAATCCATCGCTCGTCCATCGCTGTAAAATACCACCGGCGAGTTGGCAACGATGTAATTTTTCACCACGTCGTAAATGAACTGGTCGGTAATCACCAGATTATCCATCTGGAATCCGGGGATCTGGCTCAGAAACGGTATCACGCCCTCCGGCACGGCCACCGAATACGTGGCGAATGGATTGAGCAGTCTTCCACCAACCCGCAACGAGGAATATTTTATTCTGCTACCCGGGTCATCGGCAGAGTTATAGGCGTAGGCGAGATTGGAACAATGCAGGAAGAAGTCCTCCATGTAAGGCATATTATAAACCGAGAACTCGAGGCCGGCGATTATCGATAGTCCGTTCAGCTCGAATGTGGCCATCTTGAATCCGAGGCCCGAGATCTGATCGAAACCATAAGGAACCGCCTGAAAGATGTCCGATCCGGATAGAGCTCCGGCGAAAAGGGTTTGCGAAATAAAACCTTGCGGTTGAAAAGCGATATCCGTGCCGGCCGCAGTCCTCAACGCCTCGGCCACCAGTGCGCCCAAGCCGTTGTCGCGGCAGATACCATCGCCAAGCTCTTTCTTAATATCGCATCCGGCCTGAGCGATCATTTGCGAGTAAACCGGGCCGAACCGTGGATCTATTTCCACACCGGCGACAAGAGTGTTTATCATCGCCTCGAGCGTCGGCTCCGGCGGCACCGAGGAATCGATCGGCAACAGTTCGTAATTCCAGCTTTGGATATCGCCGCCGGTGACGACGATTTTTAACTTGCCGAGGTAACGGTAAAACTCTTTCGCCTGAACTATCAGTGTGCCGCCTATTAGGATCGGCTGATTTATTTCGGTGTGGCTGTGGCCGCCCAAGATGATGTCGATACCAGGGATCGTCGAGGCGAGCAGTTGGTCAGTATCAATCCCCAAGTGCGACAGCAAAATGACTATATCGCAGCTGTGGCCGTTCCTCAGGCTGTCAATCCAAATTGCAGCAGCGGGGATCGGCGGCAAAACCGTAACCGGTGCCGGGTTCGATATCTGATTGGCCATATCGGTCAATAGTCCGAAAACGCCCACCCTTGTCGCTCCGATATCCATGACAATATAAGGCCGCACGAAATAGCCCAAATCCGGATAACCGGAAAGGTCGAGATTGGCGCAAAGCAAGGGAAAACCGTTTTGCGGAAATCCGGCTTGGGATAAAACATAGGCCAGCGTCTGCGGATACAGGTCGAATTCATGATTGCCGAGTTCGAGCGCGTCGAAATCGAGTGCTTTCATAATCTCCAGCTCGGCTATGCCGAGATATTTCTGGAACATGAAGTCGCCCACGAAAAAATCACCGGAATGGAACAACAAAACGTTCGGTTCCGTCATTCTCTGCATACCGATCATGGTCGCCAGGCGTGCCATCCCGCCCAGAGTGTGATTACCGGCGGCATCGCGCGGGCCGTATGGCAATAGGTGGGAATGCGAATCGTTGACATGAAGGATGGTCAAAGTATCAGCGCCGGCCGAAGTTCCCAACGCTGATATGCCAATCAACAATACCAAGAGAAACAATTTTGCGGATCTCATCGTGTCAGCTCCTCAAAATAAAGTGCCTTAGCATGATCTCCCCTGACCATCAGGTGGATATTTGCGCTGTTTTCCCCTTCGACAAACGAAAAAGCATTTTTTCGGTCGCCGGAATCTTCAATTCAGACAGTTCCTATTTTTCACCTCCTATTTCACTTATTATTTCGCTTATGCGATTTTGCCTGATCAGCGGCGGCGGGAAGAAATGGCAGTAGCTCAAGGTCGCCATTCCCTTGAAATACTGGACCAGGCGCGTAATATCCGATCCCCGGAATTCGCAATTGCCGTTGACGTCGCCGGCAACATAGATGAAACTGTGGGTGGAGTCCATATAGCAACTATCAGGAGGCGGTGAACCCAATCCCTTGAAATAGCGGACGCCGTAAGTGACATCGCCGCCCAGGCGGACGCCGTCGCCGTTGATATCCCCCGGCACATAGTTGCATATTCCGCCCATGTTGAGGTGATCGTAATAAGCTCCGCGGACAACCGGATTGTTCCAGCTCAAGAACACCACTCCATAATTTCCCTGGGTGAGATATTCGATCGCCGGCTTATTGTAATAAGGTTGATTATCGGCCAGACTTTGATACGGACTCCAAGCGCCGGGTGAATAGTCCCGCCAGTTATAGCGGAGCTCTCTAAACGGTGAATAATAGCGATATATGACCCCAATCCCGCCACCGCCTCGAGCGGTTACATCGGGGCTTTCCGACATGACCGACGTATCCGCCGGGGTTCCCCACTGCCAGGAGTTTCCTCCATTGTAGCTGATCGCGTAAATCACGTATTGTCTTGCGCCCATGTAGTCGAAGAAGCATATGGCTGTATCACGGTAGGCGCTGATCGAGGTATAATCTGCGTTTACTCCGACGGAACGGCTGTAAATCTGGTTTAGCGGCGGCGGGATGACCGGTATGGTCGCGGTGTATCTATAGTAATTCGGCTTGGTTACGGTAATCAACACTGTCGCGCCGATCGCTTGGGGGATAATACTTATATTCATCGGACCGCCGGTGGCCTCGGCAACTCCGATTATTACGTCGTTGACCGTCAAGGCTACGATAGCGCTGTCAGGAGCGGTGACGGGTACGATGTCTTGACCTGCGACTATCGTGTACGGATGGGTTACGGCCATGGTCAGAGGGGTTCGCGAATAGAGGATACTGAAGGCATCGCCATGATGATGAAACAAGTTGTAGGTGACCGCTTTTGATTCGGGATTAGAAGGCCAATTATGCACATTAAGGTAGTATTTGCCCGAGGTCATGGCCATGCATGGTCTGAGATTAGGATAGCCGACTATATCGATCAATGGGTAGCCGTTATCGAACTGCGGCCAAAGGCAGTCATAAGTGCCCCAAACATAAACGTCGTTCACGAACGAGTAGCTGTTGCGCGTAGGGGAATTGACTCCGAGAGCGCCCCCGCTGATGCGCAGAAATTTTTCGGTAAAGCATCGTGCCGAATAATCGTACCATCCGGTTTGGCAATTGGTGGAATAGACGAACGGATACATCGTATTGTTAAGGTTATTCAAATCCAGTGTATCGTAGCTAGGTTCGCCCCAACCATCAATCAAACCGTGATCTCGGTGCTGGACCAGGAACGCCCCGGAATTGATGCCGTTAGTTATTGCAGTATTGGTGCCGTTGCTCCACCATGCGGAATTATTCTGATTCAACGTATCACTCAGCCAACCTCTCGCATACCAATATTGGACGACTGTTCGCGTGTTGGTTGCGGTTGACCAGGGGCCGCCGACCACCGGGGTTCCGGAGTATATTTGGTACTGCCGATTAGGAGATTTTCCAAGGCCGTTGATCAGGAATCCTCTGATGACTTCGCCGCAAAGCTGGAACCAGCGGTCGGTCTGCCAGGCGGCGCAGACCAGCGGTTCATTATAAAAATCGACATCGGTATAGGGACTGCGCTCGTATGACAGGAATTTGTTGATTATCGTGCTCAGCTGAGAGTTGTTTTGGGCGCAAATTCGGGCGTGATGGAGTTCGGGCAAGGTGTCGCCGTCGAAATCGGCATACCAATTGTCGGCGATCATCTGGCCGTCGGGATGAGGCACATGCGCCGAAGTTATGCCATAGACGAGGCCGCTCGATGGGTAATCCGACAAAATCAGGAACGCGGCCGGCGCCGGATTCCAGGTGTTGTAGGCGTTTTGCAGGAAATTTTTGATCGATGCGCTGTCGGAGCCGCCGATTTCGCTTAAGGTGAACACCTCGGTCGGAATGCCCTGTTTGCACCGCCAGCTTTTAATCGTATCGCCCCAGGCCTCAAAAACGGCATCGTTGGGCACAATAATTATATACTCATAATCATTGATAAGCGTCGTGCGCTCGGGTGAGTAGAAATCGATCGGTTCGAGCGACGAGTAGTTTATCAGATGATTTTGCAGTATCGGTTCCCAAAAACGGCTGCGCAGTCGGTCCTCGCCGAAATGCCCGTTGCCGCCGATAAAATCGAGCCTTAATTGCAGGTCCCGATAAATCAGCAGTTCCTTAGTGACCGGATTGTATTGAAACGGACAGATGCTGACGATGACGACATCGACGCCCCTGATCTTCCGGGGAGAAGATATCAACACCGGGGTTTCCGGGTAGAACGCATCCTTGCCGTAGATCGACATATCTTTGATATAGGTCAAAGGGGAATCGTCGGATTCCAGAGGCAATTCCGGCGACGGAGCGATTTCGATTCCCGATCTTCTGTCGATTCGGCTTGCAACGATAGTCGCCTTGACCTCGGAACCCTGGGGAATAGCCACGTAGCGGGCGCTTCGCGCAAGATTAGGTGTTCCCGGATCACCGGGCAGAAATACTCCGGGTATTCCTGCGGTGTACATGAGCGAATTGCCTACGACAAGTTCCTCCAGCAAATAATCGTGAAGGCTGAAAATTATTTCGACGCCGCCTGCCGATTGGGCGAGGACATTGAATTGGTGCGCTTGTCCCCAGGGATTGCTGCAAGTGATCAATTCGGCATTGAGGGGACCTGCGGCCAGTATGAGTATCCCGGCGGCAATTGCAATCGACATGGAATTTTTCATTTTTGCCTCCTATTCTCACTGACCGGTTTCGCTTTCGCCCAGATAAAGCGCGGGGAGCCAGCCCAGAATTTTGAGGTTGCCGCTGATATCCAGATAGGAAACGAAGAAAAAGTAGTTAGTGTAGCTATAATTATAACTGGCATCCAATCCTTGTGAGGCATCGAAAACGCCGGTGGCGACCTCGCTCCAGCTCAAGGCATCTTGATCATCCCAGAAACAACGCAAGGCGTTCAAATTGGTGATTGCCAAATAATAAAGGCGGTTGTTGAATGAGTCTTGATTGGAAGTTAAGACTACTTCTCTGACCGAATCGGGCGAACTTACCGAGAATACTGTGACGTAACTTGAGCCATCACCGAAATTTTCGCTGTTTCCATTGCTCCATGCAAAACGCCGTATCCTTGCATCGCCCAAATAACCATAGGCTACATAGCAATGATTCACCACTACGGTCGCACTGATTGTCATCGGATACGAGCCATACCACGAATATGTCTCGCTCCAATTTTGCCCCAGATCGGTCGAGATATTGACGTGCCAGTAATGCCCGGTCCCTTCCTGATTTTTCAGAACCGCGAAAAGGTGGTTGCTGGCGCGATGGATATCAAAGGCGAGCTGATCGATGCTGTCTCTGGTGCCTATACGGATATCCGTGTACCAAAGCGGCAATTCCGTATTGGGCGAGGGTTCGCCTTTATCCAGCCATGAAATTCCTATGGCAGGAGGAATGGCCATCAAATCGACCGGCAGTTTGGAGCACAAAGCCAGCGCTTGATCCGGTTGACCATTGTTCCAAGCGGAGGCGATTTCGTTCAGGGCAATTGTCGCCGCGGCCGGCAGTTGCTCGAAAGTTTCGAATTCGATTCTGCAGCCGCCTTTTCGCTCGGCGGGAATCCGCTCGAGCACAACCCAGAACGGTTCGGTTAACTGCGATGGCTGATAGTGATCAAGCGCCCGATCGGTTAAACGATCGCTGGTTTCCGCCGATATTTCCGAATGTTGCCAAGGTGCGAATGGCAATAACAATAGAAAAGCGGCCAATAATGTCAGCGGTTTCTTGATCATAGAACCTCCATTACTGCCTGCCTGCAAAGGCAATAGCAGGCGAAATTGGAATTGAGACTCGAAAATTTTTATGAGATCATCGTCTTGGCTAAGCTATAAGCATCTCAAACGCCCGACTTGAACGACAATAATGGTGTATTTTCACCATTTATATTATTGGTCCGATGTCACCTTGTCAAGGATTATGGATAAAAGAGTAAAAATTCTTTTTAGTGATTTCAAGGCACGATATTAAGAAAGCGCCGTCATGCGGTGTTTTTTTAAGGGCAGTTCTTTTGGATGCTTATTTATTTAATCAGCAACATGCGCTTTTTCAGCGATTCTTCGCCCACCTGAAGCCTATAAAAATAGATGCCGCTCGAAATTTCCGCCGCATTCCATCGAGAATAATATGATCCTGGGGCCTGATAACTATCGACCAGTCTTTCCACCAGCCGACCGGTCAAGTCGTAAATATCCAGTCTGACATGCGCATACGTCGCAAGTTTATATGAAATAGATGTGGAGGCATTAAACGGGTTCGGGTAGTTCTGATCCAAGCTGAATGTTGTAGGGGTAGCGCTCTCGTTTTCATCGATCGACGTCGTAAATCCGAGATAACGCAATGCCGAGTAGAGGAAATCCGCCCGCGTGGCGGATTGCGGGTGACCGACGTCGATTCCCTCGATTCCGAAACCGACAGTCAGGGCGCGATAATTGGATTGGGCGCCCACGGCGGCAATTCTATCGCTTACGAAATATCTCAAGACGGGTGTTCCTCCTGCGAGCGCCACCAGGGCATCCTGCGAATGCTGATTTTGCGCACCGCCCTCTCCGGTAGTAATATATCGTTGACCCTGGAACGGCATGCCGGGTACACCGTCGGCTACATATGAAGTCGATAGGGTATCATAGCTTAATTTAAGCAACGTATTAAGTAGAAATAGATCTTGTGTCGAGCCTCGTTGCTGGAGAAGCTGGACGAAATCCTGGCTGGTCATCAGAAGCCTTCCGCCTTGATTCAAGTAGGCTATCAGCCCCGCTACGTAATCTTCGGGCATGGGCGTGGCACGAGTGTCGCCGGTCATCCAGATTACGCCTCTGGCTTGAAAGATGTCGGGAAAGGGCGTTCCCTGACTGGCTATGTCCCATCGTTGCCAGGTGAATTCGAGACTGTCGAGGGCGCGGGTGTAAAAAGTATCTATGGCGGCGCCGTTGTCGTCATCGACCAGCGTGATTTCCGGCAGCCCGAAAATAACGCGTCGGCTTATCGATTGGTGATAGTCGCCGCCGTGAGCGGAAAAATCGAGAACGATTTCGACGAACCGACTCTGGTAATTTGTCGGAAGTGAAAATCTGATCGGGTCGTTTGAGTTATCGAACGGCTGATTGACGGGAATGAATCCGAATAGGGATACGGAGTCGAGGAAAACAACGGCCGGGTCGTTACAGCGGGCTGTCACCGTAAAGTCATCGACCTGGGCTCGGACGTTGGTTGCGGAAAAGAGCAGCCTGCAGGTTTCACCGGCATCGGGGCGGCCGTTGCCGTTGCCTGTGGAATCGATGAAAATCAAACTTGTCAGTCGGAACAACGGATTTATGGAAATTATGGCAAGATCGGCGAACATCGTCGAATCCGAATCCGAGATGTTACTCACCGAAACTTCCGACTCGTTTCCGCCATAAAGGTTGGAATTGGGCGTAGTGTAATCATCGAAAGTGCGTCGGTCGAGACCGCCCGGCCAGGGATCTCCGGAATCGCTGCCTCGATTATGTTCGAGATCGAATTCGCCGTCGGCCTGCTCCACCGCCACTTTGTAGTGATTCTGGTCGTCATTGTCGGGAACCGATTCGTCAACATGGTATATCACCAGCCCGCTTCCGGGTAAGCTGAGATCAAAATCCACGCGCTGCCGGTTTTCGACCAGGAAATACTGATTGCTGTATTGACCACGGCTGAAAAGCACATAGATATCGGGCGAATACTCAACCGCGTCGATCTGTTCGTTTTCCCTGTTGTTCTGCAACACTATCGGATTTATGAACCCGAGATGCAATTTGCTCCAGCCGTCGAAATGAACCGGTCGGCGGCCGCCGCCGCCCCACGATCCGGAGGCCATAATCGACCACATGCCGACGCCATCGGAATCATAATCGTAGTCATAAAGGTCCGGCAATCCCAGCACATGGCCGAATTCGTGACAGAAAACGCCGATCGAAATCAAAGTGCGCGAGCCGGTCTCCTCGGGCTCCATCGAATAGCGATAAGCTATCACGTCGTCCACCCACATAGGCTGACTGATAACCCAGGCATGTGAGTGGATGTAGTTAAGATTTCCCGTATCCTCATAGCCGGGTCCGGCATGAACCACGAACAAGGCATCGACATAGCCGTCATCGTCGTTGTCATAGAGATTGAAATTGACATCGGGATCGGCCGCCGCGATCGCGTCTTCGGTCAATTTTTGGGCATTGCGGGGATAGGTTCCGAATCCGCGCTGGCCGTTGACGTAATATGAATATGGTTGCGGCATTCTATACCATTGGGTAACCTGGCCGACCAACAGCGCCTGACCGTATGAATTGTCAAGATAGTAATCAGTCATGCTGCCCGGGCTGCTCACATTTATCGAAAACAGCAGCGAATCGAAATGATACGGCTCCGCGTGGAATCCGCTTTCATGAGTCATATCGCTGAAATCAACCAGTATAATCAGGCAGTGAAGGGTATCGACATCGGCGGCGACATTCGGCCGATACGGATTCGGATTGGCCTCCCACACGCCGTTCTGTCGTGCGATCCTGTCGGCTTCTACGATTCTTTCCAGTTGTCCTGATGCCCGCAACTGGGCGACGATTTCCGGTGCAATGCTGACCGGCGCAGCGATCTGAAAAGCGGCGAAGAATATCAATGCCGCGGTGAAACCGATTTTCATGGGATTCTCCCCTTATTCATCCGATCTTAATGATAAAATGCAATAATAAAATAGGCAAAACCATCGTTCTGTCAAGGGATAATCGCCCATCTGAATCTCTCGAAAAGCCATTATTCAAATCAGTTCGAACGAGGCCGAATGCAACCGTTGTATTATCTGCATGGCCAATTGATACATAAAATGCATTTTTCGGGGCCGCGGTTTCCTCCGATTTATCTAACCCGTGCAGTGGAATTTCCGTTGGTTTCCTTATATGGCCGCTTTGGGCTAACGAAGAGGGGGATAGGCCGATTCCGTAGAAAAGGGCCGAATAAAAAAGATTTGACATTAATAATGATATTCATTATTAGGTTGTTAGCCGATCGTGTGATGCGAGATTGATCCTGTGTCCAAAAGTATAATACACCATACCAAAGGAGGAAGCATGCGCCATGCCCAAATTTTATCGGCGGTCTGCGTGATGGTTTTCGCCGCGACAGCATCAGCCTACCCGCCTGCCGGGATCGATGATCTGACGCTGGAAGCGCAGAGGTGATCCTGAACATCTATTCACCGCCGCACATGACATCCGCCATTTTAAGCGGGCCGACCTCAATACAAAGGGGAGCGCCCTATGATCCGGGCGACGGTATGGTTCAAATCGAAACCGAAATCGTATCGATGAATCTGACCGGATTTTCGGATATGGGGATGATGACCGCAAGTACTATTCCCATGCCTCAATCATTAGGCCTGATAAAGCAACAGGCATCCGGGAACGATTATCCCGCGGAAAGTTTCTTTGATATTTTTTATAGAATCGAATTGCCATCCGTAGGTTTTCAAGGTGAGGCAAAATTCCCGACACATCACGAATCCACTATCAACCAAATACCGCCGTATGGTTCAATTTACGTAACGAATCCGTTGCAGCCGGTTCCGCTTTTCGATCCGTTGAATCCCACAGATCCACCCATAGGAGAATTAATCGTCCAGTTCATCAGAGTGGGGCAACCGCCGGCGCCGCCGATCGAGATAGAAATCATCCAATTGGATTTACAGGGCGCCGGAATGCCGATTCTTCAGAACTCCACACTTGGGCGTGTTCAGCTTACGATGACACCGCCGGAAAGCCTGAAATATGTAAATATCGTGGCTGATTCCGCAGGAAGCGGAGTACCTAAGTGGATAGCGCAAAACCTACCGATTATTCCTTATTATCTTGATTCTATTCCTCACTGTTTTAAGACCATTTTCGATTTCGCAACGATCGGAGCGGTTCAAGGCATTCCCGTTTCGGCGATCAACATAGAGGCTACCTTAAGCGATATTCCCTTGACGGCGATGCCCTCGCCAATGTCTTGGACGACATACGCTGTGGGTGATGGATTGTATTCCGCCGAGGGACGTCCCGGAGGTCCATACGTTTTCAGCGGTGGAATCGGCGACATGACCTTGTTGGATTTTACAATACCTTATCCGATCCGGGTCGAGTGTAGGCCCGGAATGCCGAATGTTGAGGCCGGGACCAATGAATGTGCTCCAGCGGCGGCGGCAAACAGTTTTGCCTGGTTGGCTTCCGGGGAAGGCTTCTCGGGAATGCCACAGTCGAGGAGATTCTCGACAGCCTTAAAAACGCCCGCCATATGAATACCAGTTCGGCCGACGGCACCAGTGATGAGATTATGATCAAAGGCAAGCTCAAACTTATCGACGAGCTCGGCTTGCCCTGGGAAGTGCACTTTCAAGATGATGTCTATGGCGACAACGACATCACTACTCCGAGCGGCACAGCCCATGGGGAAGGCACTCGTCCGGATTGGGATTGGATCGAGAGGCAGGTCGACCTGGGGCAGGATGTCGAGATAGGTATTACTTGGCTGGATTCGGCTGGAAATCCTAAAGGCGGCCACTGGGTTACCCTTGAGGGCAAGATCGATTTCGGCGAGGGTGCGCGCGGATTCTGGTATCGACACGACACCGAACAGGACAGCACCGGCGGTACCGACTCGTCCCATTTCAGTTGGGTCACGATGCGTCCCGATAGTTTCCTTGTTCTCGAAAACGAGCCTTCCAATTATATCGACATCGTGGTGGCCGAGTCGCCGATCGTGGGTGATTTTATCCCTGGCGATGCCAACGGCGACGGGTTTCTTTTGGCCTCCGATGTCACCTATCTTGTGCGTTACCCAAAGGGAATCAATCCGCCTCCCGACCCGCTGCTGGCAGGCGATGCCAACGGAGATTGCCAGGTGATAGGTTCGCATGTCACTTTCATGGTTAGGTATTTCAAGGGACTCGGCCCCGCGCCCCATGCCGGCAATTGTCGCTGACGGGCTACGACTCGAAAGGAACGGATGAAATAGGGTTTTTTATCGATAAATCCGGATGCAGCCGGATCTATCGATATGGTCCTTGGCCGGATCACCGGGGCTTTTTCATCTTGCCCGTGAGGTCACACTGCCGCAAATCATATTATTGACAATAAAAGCGAAATGTGAAGCCGTCGGCAGGTTCCGAATAAATCGAATTTTGTCAAGGAAAATCAATCGGCGGTCTTGCTGGGTGAATCCTCGCGTATAAGTCGAAGTTTAATCCTTGATTTATTTCCCGATATATATATTTAAGCATGGAAATTTTTGGGCCCAATCCCGGCCGCAAGATAGTAATCTATTTTGCCGCCGCTATTTTTATCGGCGGGATCATCCTATCTTTGCCCATTTGCGGCAACAATGGGTCGATCGGGCTGATTAACGCGCTTTTCACTTCAACCTCGGCCATCTGTGTCACCGGATTGACGGTGGTAAACACAGCCACCGATTTAAGCTTGTTGGGTCAGATAATAATTTTGATAATGATCCAGATCGGCGGTCTCGGTATCATGACCTTGGCGACGGGACTATTCTGGTCGCTCGGATCCCAAATTCCCTTGAACGACAGACTCGGTTTAGGACAAGCATTCAGCACCGGCCGCCTGATGCTGAAATCGTTATTGCGGGCGGTAATCACCATAACCTTGTCGATCGAGCTGATCGGCGCCGCGCTTTTGTTTTTGCAGTTTGCAGACGACATGCCCGTTGATAAGGCGATTTATGCCTCAATTTTCCACTCCGTGTCGGCGTTTTGCAACGCGGGTTTTTCGATTTTTCCCGATAGTCTGGAAAGATATCGGACGGACATTCCGGTGATCGTAATCATGACGGTGACGATAATAGTCGGTGGGATGGGATTCGCGCTGTTGCGGGAAATAACGGCCAAATTTCTGAAATACCGCCGCAGATCGCTGACTCTTCATACCAAATTATGTTTGCTCGGTACGGCGATTCTGCTGTCGATAGGAACTTTGTTTTATTTGTTTTCCGAATCGCGAGGAGCGTTTGCCGGAATGGGATTGTTGGAGAAGATCGCCAATGCCTTCTTCCAATCGGTGACGCCGAGGACGGCCGGATTCAATACGATTCCCCAGCCGAATTTCTCCGAATCGAGCTTGTTATTCACGACTATACTCATGTTCATCGGCGTTTGCCCGGGCTCGACCGGCGGCGGCATAAAGATCACCAGCATGGCGGTTATTTTGCTTCTGATTTATAGCCGGTTGCAGGGCAAATCGTCGGTCAACGCGTTTCGACGTTCGTTCAACACGGACTCGATCATCAAAGCAATCTCTCTATTTATGCTGGCGGTTATTGTCATCGTTCTGGCGACGATGATTCTCGTGATTGTCGAAAGCTCAAGTATCTCGCATGCCGAAAGCGGCGGCTGGATGATGGAGTGCCTGTTCGAGGTGGTCTCGGCGTTCGGCACCGTGGGATTGTCTTTGGGAATTACTCCGGAGTTGTCAGGAATCAGCAAAATAGTTATAATGCTGTGTATGTTTATCGGTCGGGTGGGCTTGTTGACACTTGCCTATGGAATAGCGCGTTCGCCTTTTAGGGGCGAAGTGACCTATTCGGACGAACCGGTCATGATCGGATAGAGGTAAAGAATGCTCGAATTCGCGGTAATCGGATTGGGAAATTTCGGAGCGATGGTGGTGAAGAAGTTGTTCGAGGAAGGGATCAAAATCACCGCTATCGACGCCGACAAAGCGAAAGTGCAGGAGGTGCAGGAGCACTGCAATCAAGCCATCGTTGCGGACGCCACCGACAGACGATTCCTGCAGAATATGGAGGTCGATAAGTTTACGGCCATCATCGTTTCCACCGGCGATAACGAGCACGCCTCGATTTTAATCACTCTTCACCTTAAGGAATTGGGCGCGCAGAGGATTATAGTCAAGGCCAATTCGTTGGATCATTCGAAAATTTTGCTTGCGGTGGGAGCGCACGAGACTTTGATCCCCGAGGAGGAGATGGCGATCAAACTGGCGAGATCGCTGGTTCAGCCGAACCTTCTCGATTTTCTGCCGCTTTCCGAGAAATTTTCGATCGCCGAACTGGCTCCGCCCGATAATTTCATGGGCAAGACGCTCGCTGAATTACAATTGCGGGCGCGCTATCATGTCGAAGTTATCGCTGTCAAAGATGTCTTGTCAGGCAGTTTCAAATTCATCCCCGGCGGGGATTTCAAAATAAAAGACTCGGATATCCTCGTGGTTCTCGGCAAAGAGGACGACATAGAAAAAATCAGGGGCTGATTCGACGGCAGCCGAAATCGGTATTTTCACGCGATTTATCGTCATGTCCGTTACATATTCAATGATGTCCGCTTGATTGAAATTACATAAGATGGTATAATTCATTCAAGAGTATAACAACGAACCTGGGAGGTCGATGAATTGAGAGCTAAAGTTATTGTGCCGGTTTTTTTATTCTTATTGATTGCTCCGGCGCCGGCTGAAATCTGTGTTGACTGCCACACATCGGTGACGCCCGATATCGTTGCCGATTGGAAACTGAGCAAGCATTTCGCCGCCGAAGTCACTTGCTCGGCCTGTCATGGCACCGGTCATGACAATGCGGCAGACGTGGCCGAGGTGAGCCTGCCTACGGCGCAGACCTGCGGCAATTGCCATGATCAGCAGCTGGCTCAGTTCAGCAAAGGCAAGCATTCATTTGCCTGGGCGGCGATGAACGCGATGCCCACCACCCATAACCATCCAATGGCCCTGATCGAGGGAATGAAAGGGTGCGGCGGTTGTCATAAGATCGGATTGAAATCAGAGGCGGAAATCAAGCAGCTCAAGAGCGACGGCTCCACGTTCGGCAATGCCTCCTGCGATGCCTGCCATACGCGGCACACGTTCTCGTTAACCGAGGCGCGCCAGCCACAGTCCTGTCAAACCTGCCATATGGGTTTTGACCATCCACAATGGGAAATGTATTCATCATCAAAGCACGGTGTACGCCATCTGCTGAAACAAAGCGGCGTTTTGCCGGAATCGACTCCGGCCCCCACCTGTCAAAAGTGCCATATGCCAGGCGGAAATCACGAAGTGAGGACCGCTTGGGGATTTCTGGCGGTTCGCCTGCCGCTGCCCGAGGATCCGCAATGGAAAGCCGATCAGATCACCATTCTTCAGGCCCTGGGCGTTCTCGATCCGGCGGGACAACCAACAGGACGACTTGACGTCGTCAAAGCCGCCGATGTAGCCCGACTGACCCAGGAATCATTCGATGCCGAGCGTAACAAAATGATCCAGATATGTGGAGAATGCCATTCCGAAAATTTCGCACGGGCCGAGCTTAAAAAGGGCGATGATATGATCCGCGAAGCCGATCATCTTCTGGCCGAGGCGATAAGGATTGTTGCCGACCTTTATAAAGAAGGTATCTTGGCCAAACCAGCCGGTTACGCTCACTCATTCCCCGATCTGTTGACTTTCCACGATGCGCCGACTCGGATCGAGCAGAAGCTGTTCGAAATGCATCTCGAACATCGGATGCGATCTTTCCAGGGAACGTTCCACGCCAATCCCGATTATTCACTTTGGTACGGCTGGAGCGCCATGGTAATGGATCTTCAGGAAATAAAAGACTTGGCGGCCGATTTGAGAAGATCGCACCGTTAGCCGTGGCAGTTTTATATCGATCGACTGCACCCCTCCTATATGAGGGGTGTTTTTTTACGGCCGCTGTTGAATCGTATCTAAATCGATAACCGGACTCGCTTAGCTCAAGCAGCGCGTTTCAGTCGAGGCTTATTCGAATCAGCAGGGATATTTATTGGCGATATAATCCGTCAAATATCGGTTGGCCGCCTCGAAATCGGATAAAAGCGATTTGATAATATCGCCTATGGAAATCAGCCCGGCCAGCTTGCCTTCTTTCATGATCGGCACGTGTCTGAATCGGTTGGCGGTCATCAGTTTCATGATGTATTCGACATCGTCTTCGGGGAGACCGATGATGACGTTTCTGGTCATGACCTGTTTGACCGGGAGCGCCCGCCAATTTCCCTCGGCTTTCTCATCGGCCAACCTCACGATATCGCGTTCGGTTATTATTCCCTCTGGGAAATCGGCGTCGTTGACGACCACCAATGAGCCGACCTTGCGTCTGACGATCAGCTTTAACGCCTCGGCCACTGTTTGTTCGCCGCCTATGGTTGCCACCTCGGAACCTTTGGCGCGAAGGATATCACTTACTTTCATAATTTCCTTTCAGGAAAAATAAATTGTATCCGCCGACAGTCGTCGTTGTCCGACGGCCTGCCTTGCATTTCCTTGATATTATGACAAAACTTTCGATGGGTATATACCCAAAATCATTCTCGCTATTTGTTCCGGCGGAAAGTGGGTGCTGTTGATCGTAATATCGTAGGCGTGAGGATCATCGATATCCGCGCCGAAATGCGTCTTGACGAATTTCCGCCTTTGCTCATCGGTGCGATCGATATCGGCGCGGGCCTCCGCCTCGCTGATCTTCTTCCTTACGGCAATGGAGTTGACTCGGAAATCGTAATCGGCGACGATTCGAATGTGAAAGCCACGGCGCATTCCCAGCAGGAAATTGGCTCCTCTGCCGACGATTATCGAATAGCCATGCTGCGAAATCGCCCCGATTATCCTGGCCAGGCTCTTGATATAATCGGAGGAATCGACGATTCGTCCCTTGAACAGCCCCTCAACCCAAAGCTCGAACGACGAGCGAACCCCTTCATCGAGAGTTTCGATCAATCTTTTTTGCACGCCGATGTCGGTGCTTATCTGATCGATTATATCCCGGCTGATTAAATTGAAACCGGTCATCCCGGCCAGCAGTTCGGCGACCTTACTGCCGTTGGAGCCGCGCTGTCGGGAGATGGTGATTATAGGCCCTTCGACCTGCTTGGCTGTTGCCGCCGATTCCGGTTTCGACTTTTCCAGTTCCCACCTTCGAATCTGGCGATCGACGATCAGTTCTATCGGTATGGCCATTTATCCTCCCGAAATTATGCACCTATATAAACGAATTCCATCGAAGTATAGTCCTCGGAAATGCCGCGGTCAACTATTTTGTTATGGCCGAATGTAATTGAAAGAGATCTGACTTCGCGAATGTGCTCGGCAACAATATGTTTCAGATGGGCTAAGTGTCGATTTCAGGGGACGAATCGTAAAATATCTATTTTCGTCTGCCCGGCGAGGTAAACGAACGGACCACCGGTGCATATGTCGCGGCAGTTATCGTTGTTGATGTACTGATGCAGTTGTATCATTGCCGCCTGATTTCTGTATCTGATCGCCGCCGCTCCGCCGGTCGTGCCTCCGATCGACGCGAACAGAATCGAGTCGGCGGCGAATACGCCGGTGATCCCCGACGTATATGCCAGGCGCGAAACGAATTTCAGCGAATCAAGATCGGCGCAGGACAATTTCAAAATCTCCGCGGTGGTGCCCAAAAACACGAACGTATCGATTGCCGCAACCGATCTACCCTGACCGTCGATCGCCGTATAACGCGAGCGCACCACGGGCGAAGCGGGTGTCGAAGCATCGATTGCCGTGATTCCGGAATAGTCGGCCACGAAAGCGATACTGCCGATCGCATCGACATCGATCACCAATCCTCCCGATATCAAGACCCGCGCCTCCGCTATCAGGGAATCGCCGCTGATGCGGACTATTTGTAAAGCATCCTGGTCGGCGACGAAAATCAGATCGCCCGATATTTTTGCGTTTCTGCTGATTCCGGCGCTGTTGAAATATCCGGCCGGTTGCAATGAATCGGCGGCTGTGATTTTCAGCCTTTCGACACCTTGATCGCCGTCGGCGACAGCCAGATACGAAGATGCGATATCGACACCGTAGGCGAATCCATTGGTGTTGCGCAGGAAACCGGTATGGGGCGACGAGGGCGAGGTGATATCGATTCCTATTATGCCGCTGCTGCCTATAGCCGCACAAAGATGGCCTCCCTCCGTGGCCACCCTCTGCGAAGGCGCCGACAAGGCAAAGGTCGAAATGAAGTCGAATTGCCCGCGAACGGTATCGAACATCACATAAGCCGGAATAATTCCCGAGACGTAAACAAGGCCGTTTTCGAATGCCTCCACTTTTAGCGAAAGTGTCGAATTATCCTGATAGCCGCTCACATTCAGAAGAAAAGCAAATACCATCAATGGCACACCAGTGGAAGAATCGGTTTCAGCGGTTGAATCTCTTCCGGCTGTGACATCGTTTATCTTGAATAGAACACTGTCGAACGAATATGCCGCAGCCTGCCGCGCTTTGATCCTTACCGTATCACTCAAGATCGCCCCGGGCGCCGGGAATATGATCCTTATCGCTCCCCCGGGTATAGTTACCCTGACTCGGACGCTGTCTGCGGCGTCGATAGAGCCGAAAGCAGAAACTTTCAGCCAGTGATAGCTGCTGTCGCGATATACGGATACATCCCACAAGTGGGTATACGGCGGAAGCGTATCGATGTAAACCAGGTCGCTGTCAATGTAGAAAAGCACACTGTCGAACACGTAACCAACGCCCGGGCTGGCCGATATCAAAACCGTATCGGAAACGACGGCGTTATTCGCCGGTGAGGTTATCGCAATCGGTCGCGGTGTCGGCGCCGATGGCTTATTGCCATCGCAGGCAAAAAACAGGAGAGCCCCGAAAACGGCCGCAAAGATGCCTTTTGTCATATATTTATTGTATCGGAATGCGGGCCGCTTTTTCAAGCCATTATTTTCGCCCGATGTTCCGCACACGATTCTATGTAATTTTACTTCCTGAGGAAAAAAGACAGACTACTTGATAATGACCAGTTTTCCGCTGGCTGATCCACCGGAGAAATCTATCGAATACAAGTAAACTCCGGCGGCGATATCTTCATTATGATTATCTTTGACATTCCAGACCCATTCGCCGGGTCCTATGGGCGATGCCGTCTTGATCGGATCGCCGGAGATCGTGGTGATCGTGATTCCGGCGTTTTCCGGCAATGCGGTGAATACGATTCCCGCATGACCTGAAGACGGTCTGAATGGATTGGGGTAAGCATGCACCGCGAACCCCGTCACGAACTGCACCGGGGAAGACCAATTTATATTATCGGAACTCACCCTCCAATAGTAGGTCTGCTGATCCTGCAGGTTTTCCGGCACTCGCCAGCGGATTATCTGAGAATCGGAGACGACCAAAGAGCCAGATTCTATCGGCTGAGCGAAAGCATCCTCGTCGTCAACCTGAATATAAATCTCGAACACATCGCCCGGATAATTTACCGAAAAAGTCGGCCTCGGAGAGACCACAATTTCGCCCGCACTCGGGTATAGGCAGTTGCCTTGAGTCAAGAGAGGCGGAGTTATCGGGCCCTGATCAAGCGAGAAGCCCACGGTCTGCGACCATGAGCTGTAATCGTCGGTTTGGTTCGATCTGGCGCGGCAACGCCAGAAATAGACCCTTCCGGGCGACAACCCCGTATAGGCGGCTGTGGGAAGCGAATCCGCCGCGAAATCCTGCCTTAGTTCGGGGGCGGGAAATCCGGCCAGCGAGTCGAGCGCGAATTCATAGTAAAGGGAAAGATACGATTCGACCCGGCTGGCGGTAACGTAAACGGATTGGGTGACGGAATCGACCTGGGTCTGAACCGGAGAAGGGGCGGCGATACCGCAGGCGAAAGTGTCTGCTATTTCGCTCAACGGCGAGATATTGCCCAAATCATCTATCGCGCGGATCGCCACTTGGTAGATCTTCCCCTCATCAAGACCGCTTATCGTAAACGATTGCGGGGTTCCGAAAATCTCAGGCAACGGCGGGGCATCGGAGGTTTCGGTCGCCTGTTCCCAGTCGAATACCTGGCCGGTATCGGGCATATATCTTACCATGTAGGCGGCCGCCTGGCCGACCGTGTCATCGCCGCCCGGAGCCTCCCAGAACAGGTCGATCGAGCCGCGGTCGCCCCCCGGCCTGGCCTCGAAATTGCGCACCGGCGCCGGCGGAATCGTATCCTGCGGAGCGGCGTTGCCGTATATTTCCAGTTCGGTCAGCCAGACCACCGAGGGGTAGGTCGCCGGGCCCATTCCCGCCGGCTGATAATATCTGAATCGAGTGGTGACCCGCGGTAGGAATGTGGTCGTGGTCACCGATTCGGCAACCGCATTGTTCACCGTGGTTATATTTTCGAAAGTCGAGGTAGAGCTGTTCCAATACTGCAAATGATATTGTCGGGAACACATCCAGCTCGAGGAGGTCGAATTCCAAGCCCAATAGATCGTCACGCTCGATAATTGGCGGGGCGATCCGAAATCGAATTCCACCCAGTGGGGGATGGTCAGGTTCGACGTCGAAGCCCAGGTAGTGGCGGTGCCGCCCCGGGGTGCGATTACGCCGTTGTTTATCGGGCCGATCGTGTAGCCGCTGTAGGTGCTGCTTACCGTCGGAGTTATCCCGAGAGCAAGATTCTGGTATGTGGTGACGGTGTCGGTTCTGAAACTGTAATCGCCGCTGACCGATTCATTGCCGGCGCCATCCCTGGACCTAACCCGAAAATGATAAACCGTATCCGGCAGCAGGCCGCTCAAAGTTATTTGGTGGGCGTAAACATAAGCTGCATCGCCGGCGGATTGGCCGTAGACTGTGGTCAAGCCGTAATTCACGGTGGAGTTTGCCGGCTCGTTGGTGCCCCAGATGATCGTCGCACCGTTGAAATTGACATTGGTGGCCGATACCGAGCTGATCACCGGCGGGGTAGAATCGGGCGCCACGGGACCCTGGAACGCGCCGTAGCGGGTGCATTGAACGCCGCCGATGGTGATGCCCGAGACCTCGGGAACGCTTACGTTTCGGTGCAGATCATAAGGGTAATTAACGAAGTTGATTGCGGCCAAAGAATTGACGAACGTGGTTCGGGTATCGTAATGGAAATTGTTCCGCCAAGCAGTCAGGTTGTATCGACTCGTTCCGATATAGAACCTCGTGGAATCGACCATGCAATACAAATTGGAATCGATAGTAACCCTATAAATGGGATCGGATTCGCATTCCAGCAACCTGTGCGAATATGAACCGACGCTGCTTAAATAATAAACGTTGTATTTTGTGAAAGTGTCATAGGCTTTGTGCCCGCTGCAGCCAGCGGTGTATGTGCCTATCAAAGGGACGTCTCCGATGATGGTATTGAACAGACAGTAAAGAAAGTTGCTGTTGGGATAAATCGTCGGAAAATCGGAATAGCCGATAAATCCGTTGTTTATATTCCCCATAGCCACATTAAAATAAGCGCTGTCGTATTGAGCGTCCGCCTTGAATTCCACCGCCACCTGCGCATTGGCGGGATTGAAAAGCGAATTTTTAACGACGGAATATTTCACGGAACGTTTGAAATTTATGCAATTCGCCGAGAAGTAGCCGAAAAACGTGCACGAATCGACGGTGAAGTTTTGGGCGCAATACAGAGTTATGCCGGTGCCGTGGTCGGATCCGCCGTGGCAGATCGAATAGCCGATGGAGCAAGCCAACGCGCGGCAGTAAGATGAGTAATACGGGTCCTGATTGGCGCTGTAGATACAGGCCGGGTTGTTCGGAAGAAAATCGAGCGAGGCGATGTGGGATAATTTGCAATGATCCACATAGAAATGGGTTGGCAGAGGATCCTCCAGCCTGATGATCTGTACCGCCGCGTATTTGAGCTCCAGGCCCCACAGCGTAACATAATCGGCGCCCTCGGAATGCCCATGACCCGACCAGACCCAGATTATCGGCGCCGCCGCAGCTTCCATAGTATAATTGTCCGGATCGTAACCTTGATTTCCGATATTATAGACATAGGCATATATGGTATCACCGGTGACGTAAAAACGCCCGGGTTGGGTAAGCGAAGATATTCCGCTTTCAAGCCAGAACAACGAGTCTCCCTGGCACAGCAAACCGCCGTCGCAGGCGGTGTAGCGAGCCTTGTAGATGTTTCCCGAGTGCTGGATCCAATTGGTTATGCGTTGGCTGCCATATATCTTGGCGAAATGGTATTGACCGCTGCCATTGGTCAAGGCGAATGCGGAACAGGCATAAACGGTGCGGTCATTCACATATCCGGGTTGAATTTTTAATTCCCCCCGCCAAACACCGGTGCCGAAAAATACCGTGTCGCCCCTGCCCACCGATGTGTTCACCTTATTGAGCGTGCTCCAGGCGTTCGCCCAGGTCAATCCGTTGGCGTTGTCGTTGCCATCGGGCTTGACATAATATGTAGCGGCCTGAGCTGAAGTTATCCAGATGGCTATGCAGCTTATTATTATTACGATCAGGAATCTGCCGGACATCTTTATTCTCCTTTCGATCCTGCACGGGCGGAAGTCGCCCTGTAACTGCTATTCGGCATTTTATTATAGAGCTAAAATAGTGCCCGTAAAAGGATTTTCTGCCTACTCGTATGTTGTTGCGCGTCAATCGCTTTCACGCAAATCGTGGACATTTCCATCCTTTCCGACTGTCGTTTTTTGTTCATCGAAGAAGAATCTGTGCCATAATTGAGCAATTGTCCTTATTCCCTCAGTAGGAATCTCTACGATTTATCCGCATGCTGTTTTTTTCCGCTATGTCAGAGAAATATATGGCGTAAAGCTCACGGATTGTCCGATGCCGACTTTTCCGGGTTCGCCGATTTGGCTACGTAATCGAGTTCGATTTCCGGGACGAAATAACGGAATTTTCCGCTGCGATCCGCGGGGATGTGGTCGACGAACTTGACCTCGATTTTCATGTTTTCGCCTAAGTAACGACGCCATTGACTATAAAGATCGGACAGGATTTTATCCGAAAAATCGGGTGCGCGGACGATAAGAATTTCGAGCCGATCGATCGCCCTCTGATAAGCTTTGAACTGCTGTATCCCCTTGACCAACGTATAATACAGCATTCCCCCCGCGACCTTTTTCCCCTCGGGTGTGGTAATCATATCCTCGAGACGTCCCTCCACATGAGCAAGCATCGGCAATTCGAGCCCGCACTCGCACTTCCCTGGTTTGCGCACCGCCCGATCGCCCAGTCGATATCGGATAAACGGCATCGAATATGCATGCAGCTCGGTCAGCACGATCTCGCCGGTTTCCCCGCCGGCGACTTCGCGGCCCGTTTGCGGATCGATTATTTCCACATAAAGGTTGTGATTCATCAAATGCAGATTGCCTTTGGTGCAGGTGAATGCGATTATGCCGCATTCGGTTGTGCCGTATTCATTTGCCAGAGGACAACGAAACATTTCCTTTATTTCTTCTGCCTGCTCTTTGTATAAAATTTCGCCGGTTACGATTATGACCTTGAAACCGCAAGCGGACGGATCAAATCCCAGCCGTTTCAGCCGTCTCCCGAAATCCAATATGTAGCTCGGCACGCCATATAAGAACGCCGGTTTGAATCGGAGCAGCCTGCGATAAAACCGCCGACTGGTATCATCGGAAACGTCGAAAGAGTTCAGGCGGATTCGATTTTGCAACAGGTCTCTGAAGAAAATCGATAATTTCCGGCGCGGCTCGTTGGGGATGGCCCAGATACGCGCTTGTCGGTCGCCGATATTTATCCCATGCCAGCTGTAAACATCGTGCATAACCGCATTCATGTAGGCCAGGGCCTCGATATCTTTGACGAATTTTAGCGGTGTTCCGGTCGAACCGGAGGTTTTGCGGTGGGAGAGTTTCCACCGTCCCGCGGAAATCATACGCTCGTGCTTTTCCTTGATTTCGCTTTTAAGCAACAAAGGAAGCTTGGCGAAATCATTGAAATTCGATATTTTCTTCGGATCGACACCGTGTTTGTCATAGAGTTCGCGGTAATATGCGTTGTTTTTATAGGCGAATTCGATCAGTCGGACGAGTTTGAACCATTGAATTTCCGCCATCTTATGATAAGGCAGGCTGTTGAAAGCTCTCACCGCGGCCATGTATTCGCTTATTTTTTCGCCTCTGATCGCCTGCGCCGGACGATATATTAGATTTCGGGCTATCCAGGGGTTCATCTGCTCAATCTCATCGATTAATTTTCATTATAATCGTCGGGAACGCCGTCGCTTCATCGATTACCTCATGATTATTTACTGAGTATTCCGAATCGTAACCGCTGTGCCGTTAGACGGCACCAGTGACTTCCCGATCTATATTGCAAACAGCGGAATCCTAAACTTCTGTTCCGAGCCCTTGTTGATTGCCGAATCATTTTTTTGCTTTGGATTTTGGGTGTTGTTATGCGGCCTACTCATCGATTGCCGGATCCGCCTTGATTTGTTCATGGCAACCTCATATCGATGAAACGCTTTTTCTTTTGCAGAACGTTCAAATACAATTCCGAATATCTCCTCACCATATTTTCTTGGCTGTAATCGGCTTTGATTTTTCTTTGCGCTGCCTTTCCGAACGCATTGCGTTTGCCGTCATCCGATAAAAGCTCAATAATCGCCTCAGCCAACGCAGAGGGATTTTCCGAGGGGACCAACAGCCCGCTTTCCTGATTTTTTATTATCGACAGGTTCCCGCCGACTTCGGTGGCCACGGGCGGTGTTCCCGAGGCCATCGCCTCGAGCAGAGACATGGAGGTCCCTTCGTAGATCGAAGGCAAAGCGAAAATATCGAACAGGTTCAGCAATTCCGGGATGTCACTTCGAACCCCGGCGAAAACGATTTTATCGCCGCAACCGGTTTCCCGGGACTGCCTTTCGAGCTCATCTCTCTGCGGGCCGTCACCTACCAACAGCAGGTGGGCGTCGGGTATTTTTTGCACGACCAGGGAAAACGATTCAATCAAAATATGATATCCTTTTTCGCGGGAGAATCTTCCGGTCGAGCCGATGATTTTCGCCCCTTGTGGCAGGCGGAATTCGGCAAACAGTTTCTGGGGTTTGGGCCGAGGCTGAAAAATATCCGTATCGACGCCGTTCACTATGACGTCGATTTTTCCGGCGGGGAAATGGGTTTTGGTGATCAGGTGTTGTTTCAGCTCCTCGGAGACGGCGATCACGCGATCCACGAATCTGGCCGTGGTCGCTTCCTCGATCATCCGTTTCGTTCCTTCGACCTGCGGGCGGCCGTGATCGGTGTAAAATACCGCCGGAACCCCGGCAAGGCGGGCGGCGGCGACACTCATGAAAAATGCGCCCGAATGAGCATGAACGACATCGACTTTTCTTTTTTTCAAATAGCGGGAAAGGCGCCAAGGGTCGCGTAAGTCGAAATGTTTCGGATTTTGCGGGAAAATTTCGACGCTATAGCCGTTATTACGGAGATACTCTCCGAATTCGCCGATGTATTTGAGGCAGAGCGAGCCGACCGAGAAGAAATTTTTATCCATTCTTGTCGTCAATATGGTAACGACTCTCTCCAGGCCGCCGGTGCCCAAGCCGATAGACACGTGCAGCACTTTTATCTGTTTTTCAGGATTCATAGGGCAGTGGATATCGCTTTAAGCGCCTTTTCGCTGAGGATATTCGATCAATTTGATCGGTTTTGCCGGGTTGCCGGCGGCCAACGTATTAGGCGGAATATCCCTGGTGACCACCGAGCCGGCCCCGATGACGCAGCCATCGCCGATATGCACGCCTTTCAAAACGATCGTTCTGATTCCGAGCCAGACGCGGTCACCGATCACCACCGGGCGCGGATCCAAATCCGGTTCACCTTCGGAAAACCCCGTGAGCGAGTGATAGTTGTGATCCATTATGATCACGTCCCAGGCGATTCCGACATTATCGCCTATGGTCACCGAATCGGCGCAGTGTATCTGCAGATTATCGCCCAGGTTGCAGCGACGGCCGATTTTGACGGTCGCTGTCTTGTTTTCGAAAACCGAGGTGGCTTCTATTTTCACTCCGGGCCAGAGTGCCGAGCGAGACCCTATTTCTATATAACCGTTATGCTTCAGGAATTTCGCTCTGCCGTATTGTTTCACCGGGCCGGTCGTCTTTATTCTGAGTTTCAACGTTTGTCCGCGCATGTAGGCGATCAATTTTTTAAGCAGATCGCGGAACGAGTTTTTCGCGGTGATCGGTTTCAAATCCTTTTTTTGTTCTGCGTTTTCGGTCATATCGACTTTTTCCTTTTGTCGGATTTCCAATTCCAAAAAATCATGGAATGGGAGTCATGATCTATAAAAGCGCACCGCCAGAAATCCATGATTGTTCATAATCATATTATCGTCTGCCGCTTTTGTCAATTTATAAACTTTTTCCTTTGCGTGATTTTTCACGGTTGACACGCGAACGCCGATGGGCATATTGACCTCATGCGGGTTTCTATGGCCACGTTCGATCTCGATCACACTCTCGTGCGGCGGCGTTCCGGAAATCTTGTGACGCTGAAAATGAAGGCGATCGAATATGCGATCGCCGAGGTGTTCGGTATACGCGAAATTCACTACATGAGGCATCTCGGCCCGGAGTTGTTCGGTATGACCGATCGCTCGATCATGCGAGAAGTCCTGGCGAAACTCGGAGTGGCCCCCGAAACGGTCGATGACAACCTCGATCGTCTGTTTATGGTTATGCTGGATCGTTTCGCGTTGTTGACGCGCGATAATCACGAACCGGAATACGAAAAACTCGCCGGGGTTACCGAGTTGCTCGATCTTCTGTCTCGATCGGGTGTTCGATGCGGCCTTGCCACCGGCAATTATGCGGTTTTCGCTCGATGGAAATTGAAATCGGCTGGACTCGATCGGTATTTCAATTTCGGCGGTTTCGGCGAGGATGGCGAAGAGAGGGTTATTATATTGCGGACGGCGCTTTATCGAGGTGGTTTCGGCGATGACGAGCATGCTTGTCATTTCGGCGATTCCCCGGCGGATATTAAGGCGGCGCGGGAAGTCGGCGTGCTGGCGGCGGCGGTCTCAATCGAGGCCGGCGGCAAATTCCCTGACAATGAACTGGAAAAGGCGGGTGCCGGTTTGATCATTCGTTCCTATTCGGATATAGAAACAATCGCCGAATTCCTCGGGATATAAAAGGATACGCATTATAACCAGTTTGTCTGGCGTTTTGGAGAAGCTCTCTAAGATGCCGCCGTATCCACTCGATTTCGTTGGCGTTTCAGCTGCCAGTTGCGCCAATAGGTGTAGATAACGGGCAGAATCTCCAACGTCAGGAAAGCCGAGCTGATCAAGCCGCCGACCATGGGAGCGGCGATCCTCTTCATAACGTCGGCTCCGCTGCCGGTAGCCCATAGCAGCGGCATCAAACCGATCATCGTGGTGCCCACCGTCATGAGCTTGGGGCGTATCCGCATAACCGTGCCTTCCATGTGCGCCCAAATTATGTCGTTCAGATCGTTCATTTTCCCGGCCTTTTTCCGTCTTTCGAACGCCTGGTCGAGATATAACACCATTACGATACCTGTTTCCGCCGCCAGCCCTATCAAGGCTATGATTCCCACCCAAGTCGCGGTGGAAATGTTGTAACCGAGGAAATACATTATCCAGATACTTCCCACCAGCGCGAACGGGACGCTTACCAAAACGATCAAAGATTCGGTCAGATTGCGGAAATTCAAATAAAGCAGCAGCAACACCAATATCAACGTTATCGGGATGACTACCTTCATCCGTTTGGCCATTTGTTCCAGCAGTTCGTATTGACCGGTCCATTTGAGATAATAACCCGGGGGCAGTTGCACGTTTTTCCGCGCCTTTTCTTTGGCTTCATTAACGTAACCGCCGATATCCCGTTGGCCTTGGTCGATATCCACGAATACATATCCGACAAGTTTGCCGGCTTCATCTTTAATCATCGGCGCTCCCTCGCTGATTTCGATCGAGGCGATTCGTCCAAGTGGGATCGCCGCCGTTTCTTTCGATAGCGCATTGAACCGGTTTTCATATCCCGGAAAAGCCATTGGAGACCCACCGCCCGACATAGGGCTCATGCCGGATGATTGCTGCATGGTCATATTTTCCGATCCCGGAAATGCCCCTTTCGCCTTAGCCGGCGCGGCCGAGTTCATGTCTTTCCACGGATTAGAGCCGCTTATCTCCATAGAGGCAAGCATCGGCGGCTCGTTCGAAAAGGAATTTCGACTCATACCGGACATGGGGCCGTCGCCGCTTCTACCTCTCGGCAGAGGAACCAGAACCTCTTTCAACCGCTTTATATCGCTGCGGAAATCCCGGGCGTAACGGACGTTGATCGTGAAGCGATTTCTTCCTTCGATCGTCGTTTCGATCGGCATGCCGCCGATAGCGGTCTCGATAATGTCCTGAACGTCCGCGATCGTCAACCCGTAGCGGGCGATCGCCGTTCTGTCGGGGAGTATATCGATGTAATAGCCGCCTGAGTTTCTATCCGAAAATACGCTGCGCGTGCCCGGAATAGACGACAGGGTGTGTTCGAGCTCGAGCCCGATTCGATCGATTTCGTCGAGATCGTTGCCGAATATTTTAATGCCGATAGGAGTGCGGATACCGGTCGAAAGCATATCGATCCGCGTCTTGATAGGCATCGTCCAGGCGTTGGTCCATCCCGGGAATTGCAGAGCTTGATCGAGCTTGCTTACGAGCTCCTCCCAAGTGATATGTCTGCTCTCGGGCCAAATGAGTCTTAACGGCGGTTTTAAGAAATCAGGCAGCCAGCTCGAGTACCACCTATTTACTTCCACTTTCCGCCACTGTTTTTTGGGTTTCAGTTGGATAACGGTTTCCAGCATCGACAACGGCGCCGGATCGGTGGCGGTTTCGGCTCGGCCGGCTTTTCCGAATACGGTGATTACTTCCGGGAAAGACTTGATTATGCGGTCCTGATACTGAAGATACTGTTTTGCCTGCTCGATCGAAATGTTGGGCAGGGTTGTGGGCATATAGAGCAGGTCACCCTCGTTGAGCGGCGGCATGAATTCCGAACCGAGCCGTGGTATCATCGGGATGGTCGCCAGAATCGCCACCAGGCCGATAGCTATAGTTGATTTTGGATTGCGCAAGGCGACATATACGAATGGCTTATACAGCTTTATCAAGAATTTGGATATGGGGTGTTCGGTTTCCGGTTTGATTTTGCCGCGGATCAGAAGCGCTATCAAGGCCGGAGAGACCGTGATCGATACCAAGGCCGCGAAAAACATGGCGAATGTCTTCGTATAAGCCAACGGCTTGAACAAGCGCCCTCCTTGTCCGGTGAGGGCGAAAATCGGCAGGAAGGCGACCGTTATTATCAGAAGCGAATAGAAAATCGAGGGGCCTACTTCTTTTATCGCTTCGATAATCACTTGGCGCCTATCGGCCATGCCCCCCGCTTTTTCCAATTTCTTATGGGTGTTTTCCACCAACACTATACTGGCGTCCACCATGGCGCCGATCGCAATGGCGATGCCGCCCATGCTCATGATATTGGAATTGATTTTCAACAGATACATAGGTATGAACGCCAAGGCCACCGCCACCGGCAAAGTAATAATGGGCACCAAGGCGCTGCGAAAATGCAGCAGGAATATTATGATGACGATCGCCACCACTATTCCTTCCTCGATAAGGCTGTGGCGAAGAGTCTCGATCGCCCGGATTATCAGGCTGCTTCGGTCATAGACCGGCACAAGCTGGATTCCCTCGGGAAATGACGGGGATATTTCGGCTATTTTGTTTTTTACGTTTTTTATGACTTTGAGGGCGTTTTCGCCATGACGCATTACGATGATGCCGCCTACCGCTTCTCCAATACCGTTGAATTCGCCGACGCCGCGCCGAATATCAGGTCCAATAGTTACACGGGCGACATTGCGGACCAGAATCGGCACGCCCGCCCGGTCGGTTCCCAGCGAGATATTTCGTATCGCCTCGAGGTCGCGTATATAGCCGCGTCCCCGGACAATATATTCGCGGCCGCTCATTTCGATCGCTCTGCCGCCGACGTCTTTGTTGCTTCGGCGGACCGCCCTGATAACATCGGAAATGGAGACGCCGTAGGCCTTGAGCTTAAGCGGATCGATTTCCACTTGATATTGCTTCTGGTATCCGCCCACACTGACCACCTCAGCCACACCGCTTACCGATGACAAGGCGTATTGCAGATTGAAATCCTGGAAAGTACGTAATTCCGAAAGATCGTGACTGCCGGTGGTGTCGATCAAAGCATACTGATAAATCCACCCGATCGAGGTGGCGTCGGGACCGAGCCTGGGCGACACTCCAGGCGGGAATTTCCCCTCGATTTGTTTCAAGTACTCGATAATTCTCGACCGAGCCCAATACAGGTCGGTGCCATCATCGAAAATGACATAAACGAACGACATCCCGAACATGGAAAATCCGCGCACATCGCGTACTCGTGGGGCGGCCAAAAGCGAGGCGACTATGGGATAGGTTATCTGATCTTCGATCAGATCCGGGCTGCGTCCCATCCACTCGGTGAAAATTATCACCTGCGTATCGGAAAGATCGGGGATGGCATCGAGATTGATATTGTTTATGGCGAAAAAAGCTCCGGCGCAGGCAAGCAGTGTGCCGGTGAATACGATGGCTTGATTCCGCGCGCAGTATTCGATGATCGCTTTTATCACCGCATATCCCTTATTTATGACCTTCGTGGGTTGTCGGCGGCGGTCCCGAGGATCCGATCATGGCCGCTTTGAGCCGACCTTCCGAATCGATAAGGAAATTGGCGCTGGTAACGACTTCTTCACCTTCGCGGAGCCCTGTCTCGATCGCCGTTCTTTCGCCGATCGAGATTCCCGTGGTAACCAGGCGGGGCTCGAAATGGGTTTTATCGTGAACCACAAATACGTATCGATGCACACCGCCATCGATCACCGCCTCTGAGGGCACAGTCAGAAGAGATTTACTGTCCGCAGCAACATTTATTTCGGCGAGCATCCCCGGCCTAAGGCGGAAACCCTCGTTGGAAAGCTCGATTCTGACTTTTCCGCTGCGGCTATCGAGAGAGAAATCGGGGTAGATCAATCCGATTCGTCCCTTGAAAATCAGGTCGGGAAACCCCTCGATTTTCACTTCCGCCCTTTGCCCTGTTTTTATATAGGGAATATCGTGTTCATAAACGCCCGCCAAAACCCACACCGTGCTCAAATCGGCTATCGTGGCTATCTCTTGAGTCGGGTCTATACGCTGGCCTTCGATGACATTTTTCTCGATCACGAATCCTCTGAGGGGGCTGCGCAATGCATAATCGGGAGTAGGTTCGGTTCCTTCCTCAATCTCGTCGATATCGGCATCGGAAAGGCCGAGCAGAATCAATTTCTCCCGTGTGGCCGCGCGAATCTGCGGCGAGGATTCCATAAGCGGCGAATTCAGCAGGTTTTTGAATTCGCTCATAGCCTGATACAATTCCGGGCTGTAGATTAGAGCGATCGTATCGCCGCGATCTACTGCTTGTCCGGTTTGGTTCAAGAATAGCTTCTTAATCCACCCGGAAACCCGCAATTGGAGTTTGCGCAGCTTAGTTTCATCGACCGTCAATTCGCCGAAAAGCCTCAAGCTGTCGCCGATTGTTTCCCGGACCGCTTTCGAGGTCCGGACGCCTATCAGCTGCTGGCGGGCCAGTTCGAGCGTAATGGGGGCAAGTCCGGGAATTTGCGATTCCGCTGTGGAGGCATCATGGACGGTATCGGCTGGATGTGTACCATGTTCCGACAGCGAATCCGCTGCCTGTTTGTATTCGAGGAACATTCCGCATTTCGGGCAGCGCCCTGGCTTGTCGGAGACGACCTCGGGATGCATCGGGCAGGTGTAGTAGCCTTCCGCGGCTTTCTTCCTGCCGGTTGTGTCGGTTCTCACTTTTGGTTCGGACCTGGTGGAGTCGTGACTGGAGTGAGTTGCGGCTATCAAATCCATGCCGCACTTCGGACATTGGCCTGGCTTGTCGGAGATGACTTCAGGATGCATCGGGCAGGTATATTTCTGCATTGTGGCCGATGAATCCTTCATTGTTTTCGTCTTGTCGTCGGCTTTGGACGGAGTTTTCCTTTCGGCAGGTTGTCCCTTGACGGGCACCAAGCTCATGCCGCAGATCGGGCATTCCCCGGGTTGGTTGGCGATATAGGTGGGGTGCATTGGGCAATGGTATTGCACCTGTTGGTCTCCTCTTGCCTCCCAAAGTGCAAGCCCCGGCATGCTGAGGAACATGAACAGGGCGAATATCGTAAGACCGGCAAGCAATCCCCAACGAACGATCGCCATCGTTTTTACCATCGGCGGCGGCGATTCCACGCCCTCGGGAAGAAAAGCGCCGTCTTCATGTGAATCATCGATCATAAATCGCCTTCCTCATTCATTGTTGTTTTGGTATCCGGCTCCCGTATAGATGCCGAGTTCGGCGTAAGCGCGGGCGATCTCATAGTCGAACCGCGCCAGCGTTCTTAAGTCCTGATAGATGTTGCGCAAATAAGAAGTCAGCTCGACAAACGAGATCGATCGGTTGACAAAACCGTCCATGGCGGCGCTCAACGCCAACGAATCGGCCGGGATTATGCGGTTTTCATAACCATCTTTGGCCTCACTCAATCGTCGTATCCTTTTAGTTAATGTCTCCAGCCGATTTCTTGTCTCTTGCCATAACTGATTAGCCTGGGATCGGCTCGACATTCGCAAAGCCTCGTTGGCGGCGGCTGTCGAGCCCTGCTGACGACCGGAGAAAACGGGCAATGAAAGGGAAATCTGAAAGCCGATCATGTCGATTGGGTTTTCCATATCGTTCCCCTGGCGGATTCCGTAATACCCGGAGATGGATGCCATGGGCCAACGCATTCTCCGAGCCGAACGGGCCAGCAATCCGTATTTTTCGGATTCCATTTTCAGCTTCGCGTAGGCCGGATAGTTTTGAGCGTCGTCCAGCAAAATTTCAAGCGGCTGCAGCTTGAAGTCGAATTCAGTTTGCTGGATTTCGGGCAGAGGGTTCGGCGGTGTTTGTCCGGCCAGAGCATATAATTCGGCGACCGCCTCGAAGTGCTCCTGTTCGGCGGATAAGATGTCCGAATCGAGTCGTCCGATTTCCGCTTCGGCTGCGGCCAGATCGGCGGCACCGGCGCCTCCGGTGACATAGTCCGCCTTCACCGATTGCCGAGCTTTGTCGGCGATGTTTTTTTGCTCCCGAAGATATTTCAGCTCGACCTGTCGCATATAAGCTTCGGCATAGGCGGTTAGCACGGCCGCGTGAAGTTGGTTTTCGGTCATGACTATATTGTTTCGGGCCAGCTCTACATCAACGCTTGCGGCTTTGCGTTGCAGTCCCTTGTAACCGGAATAAGGCAGGTCGATCGAAAGGCCTATCATGGTCATGGTCATCATATCGGCGCCGAAATCCAGCGAGGTTGGAAGGTTTTGCACTCCGGCCATCAGCATAGGATCGTTCCAGGCGCCGGCCGGGCCGACCGCTTTTTGCGCTGAAATTTGAAAATAGCGAGCGGCCTTGAGGTTCTCGTTGTTGGCGGTCACAAGCGAACATATTTCAGCGAAACGCAGGACATTTCGCGTCGATTGGTGATCGCTCTCAGCAGGAAAACGTTCGGATTGGGCTGCAACGAAATCGGCCTGGCAAAGACCGATCAGAACCGCCAGGCCAAGTTTTGTCCAGGGCAAAAACAATAAGTTCACGGGCGGTCGCATCGACGAAGATTTCAAATTACCGATGGTTCGGAAAAAAGTCCTTTGAGCGCCGGTATAAACATTATTCGTAATAGAATCATAATATACTTATACAATCCTTTATCAGAATTGTTCGGCGATACGCCGATTAAATTTACAACAACCGCAAGATGTCCGAGCGCGTTCCAACCATTGTAGGTAATCGATCCGGTTGATGTGTCGCCCGACAAGTATTCCAAGTATTACCGATAAAGAGGCATTCGGGCATCGGGAGAAATATCTTGACAGGGCGAACTAATGAAATATTATACAGTTTTGGGTTTTTGGGGGTGTAGCTCAGTGGTAGAGCATCTGCCTTTTAAGCAGGTGGCCGATGGTTCGATCCCATCCACCCTCATTTGAAAATTGCCGCGCCTTTAGCTCAGCTGGTAGAGCAGCTGACTCTTAATCAGCGGGTCGGAGGTTCGAGCCCTCCAAGGCGCAATCGCTTTTGCGCCGTCATGAATTGAATGTGCGGCCTTGCATGCCCCTTATCTTATTCTGAATCGGACGCCCAAGCGAGGACGCGTTTGTTTTATTCAATCGGCTTGGAAAAGGGAGCAATTGTAAAGGGGCGTTCAATTCCAACCCTTTTCGATTCGACTTTCAAAATTATTATGGTAAGCTTGCTTTTTGCGGCCTGTTTCGGATTCGAAACGGCGGGCGGCAAGGAGGTCGGCATGTCGCCGGATAGTCATTTTTTCGCCCAGCTGTTGCCGTCGCGTCCTGATTTCGACAAAAGCATGTCTCCCGAAGAACAGCTGATCATGGGCCAGCATTTTCGGTATCTGAAAGGATTGGCTTCGCAAAATAAGGTTTTGGCCGCCGGTCCCTGTTTCGATCCTTTGTTCGGGCTGATAATTATCAGGGCGCATTCACGGGCGGAGGCGGAATCGTTGCTGCAAAACGATCCGAGCGTCAAAAGCGGCTTGAATGCTTTCCGCATTCAACCGATGACCCTTTCCGTTTTCGCCGACTTGCCGGATCGTTCGCGATACGAGCAAAACCCCGCCGGAAGGGTCCTGCGCAAGGAGGTCATTGTCAACGGTTCCTTATCCGATGTCTGGAAAGCCTGGACGACCACTGACGGCGTGAAGACGTTTTTTTCTCATACGGCAAAAGTCGAGCCGTTTCCGGGAGGCGCATACGAGATATTATTCAATCCCGAGGAGCCGATCGGCAAGCAGGGTTCCGAGGGATGCAGAGTGTTGTTGGTCGCGCCATACGAGCTGTTCGCTTTCGATTGGAACGCGCCGCCGGAGTTCGGCGGATTACGCGATATTCACACGCAAGTCGTCTTGCGTTTCGAAAGGATCGCCGAGGGAAAGACGAAGGTGATTTTTTCCGAATACGGTTGGGGCGATGGCCCCGAATGGGATGAGCTTTACGCTTATTTCGATCGGGCTTGGAACTATGTATTGTTGAGCCTTAAAAAAAGGTTCGAGAGCGGGCCTATAGACTGGGGGAAGGAATAGGTTCCCCACATTCGTTCGTATCGATAAGCGCCTGCGCGGGCAGAGTCGATTGTCAGTTTGCGGGTGAAGATGGTTTGACTTTAGCGAGGGAGATTCCCGCTTGCGCGGGAATGACAAACGACCAACTGAATCTCATTCCCCGTCATCTCCCGATGGTGTTTTGTGATCGACAGCCAGGGCGCCGGCAAGAGCCATCAGCAAACCCGCAAAAGTCAAGACCACTCCGGCTTTAGTTTGCACGCCAACCCCGGGGAACGATCCTCGATTTGCGTACGAACGCAGCACCAACAGCGCGCCGATCATTGTCGCCAGCAGTAACACAAAAGTTACAAAACGCGCAAGCTGTTCCTTTTTTCTTATCATGAAAATCACGAAAGAGCCGAGCGAAAGCGCACCCCCCACTACCACTATCGCCATCAGTTCCGGAAATGCCAGCGCATTGACGGTCTTGCCGACTATCGCCAGGCGGCCGCGGAACCAAGGTAGAAACAAGGCCGCATAAGCCAACAAAATCCCTGAAGAAAGAAGAGATAGCGAGACGATCAATCGCCATCGGAATCCGGGCCCGCCGACCGTTTTCAATTTAGGCCTCCTCATAATTTATTTATTCTCGCGTGCTTTGCGCATCTTTTCCAGCCACCAATCGAGCTTTTCTTTGAGTTTGGCCTCGAGTCCGCGGTCGGTCGGATGGTAAAAGCGGCTTCCCGCCAATTCATCCGGCAGGCATTCGATATAGGCAAAAGCGTCTTCGAAATCGTGAGCATATTTGTAGCCTGCCCCGTAACCCAGTGATTTCATTAAATCCGTCGGTGCGTTGCGAATGACCAACGGAACCTCGGCCGCCGGTTTCCGCGCGATAGCCTGGCGGGCGGCCTTTTCCGCTAAGTAAACCGCATTTGACTTGGGGGCGAGAGCCAGATAGATCGCCGCTTGAGCCAGCGCCAACTCGCCCTCGGGGCTGCCCAAAAAATGATATGCGTCTTTGGCGGCAAGAGCCAGGGTCAAAGCCCGAGGGTCGGCCAAGCCCACATCCTCGGAAGCGAAACGCACCATCCGTCGGGCGATATATAGCGGATCCTCGCCCGCCTCCAGCATCCTGAACAGCCAGTAAAGCGCGGCGTCGGCGTCGGATGCCCGAAGCGATTTGTGCAAAGCGGAAATGAGATTGAAATGTTCCTCGCCGGCTTTGTCATAGCGGAGCGCCTTTTTCTGCACTATTTCGTTGATCAGCTCAGTAGTCAGCTCGCGTTTTGCCATGGCTGTTTTTTCCAGCGTCCTTGATGCGAACTCGATAGTGTTCAACGCCACCCGCGCATCGCCGGCGGCGATCATCGCCAGATAATCGAGCGCCGCGGGGTCCAGAATCAAACCCTGCTTGCCCAGTCCCCGTTCGGCATCTTCGAGAGCCCGCCGGACGATCGTCTTTATATGGTCAGGTTCGAGCGGTCGGAGAGTGTAAACCCGGCAGCGCGACAACAGCGCCGAAATCACCTCGAACGATGGATTTTCCGTGGTGGCGCCGATCAGGATAATCGTCCCGTTTTCGACATGAGGCAGAAAAGCATCCTGTTGGGCTTTGTTGAAACGATGGATTTCGTCGATGAACAGGATTGTTTTGCGACCCTCGAATTCAAGCCGTTTGCGCGACTGTTCGATGAAAGTCTTGATTTCCTTGATACCTGCGGTGACCGCCGAAAAAGGGGCGAAAACGGCTTTCGAATGCGCGGCGATCAGGCGCGCCAGGGTGGTTTTACCGGAACCCGGCGGACCCCAGAAAATAAGCGATCCCACCCGATCGCTTTTTATTGATTCGAAAAGTGGTTTGCCGGGGGCGATAAGATGTTCCTGGCCGACGAACTCCTCGAGCGTGCGCGGACGCATGCGGTCGGCAAGGGGGATATATATATCACCGCTTTTGGGCTTGATTTCCATGGAGGCAAGATAAAGGGATCGTATTGACCGGTCAACGGCATTCTATTTTAGCTGAAAGTTTAGTTCCTCGACAGCCTTGCGGCCGCTTGGTGTGAGCGATAGGTCGTCAGCTTCGGCCGTGATAAATCCGAAATCGACAGCCTGCCCCACGACTCTCCGCGCGAATCCGGGCTCCCAGCGAAAATGATTCTCCAGATGCATCAAGCTGCGTTCGTAATCCGATTCCGGCTGATTCTCGTGATTCTTCAGATGTATAAGCAGCATCCTGACCGCATACTCGAGCCTTTGGCGGGCTCTTCTGCGGATTGCCGAAAACAAACCTCGATTTGGAGCGAACAGGTAAATTAAGGCGAATATGACCCCGCATGCGGCCGCCATAGATCCGGCGATCGAAACATCCAACAGGTCCGCCATCCAATATCCGCCGATTGCGGACAAAGCGGCGATTGCAGCGGCGATCCATATCATCGTGCTCAGCCGGTCGGTCAACAAGTACGCGCCGGCCGCGGGGGCGATCATCAACGCCACTACCAAAATCGAGCCGACTGCATCGAAAGCGCCCACCGCGGTGATCGAAACGATTCCCATGAGCGGGAATTGAATCAGCCATGGTGCGAATCCCAAAGTCGCCGCCAGCGATGGGTCGAACGTGGAAAGTTTGAGTTCTTTAAAAAAAGCCATTATGAAAACTGCATTCAGCAATAAAATCGCGGACATGATCGCAAGCGATTTTGGCCCCAAATCGAGTCCGGCTAATTGCAACCTGCGGAAAGGTGCAAACGCGATTTCACCCAGAAGCACGGCATCGGTGTCAAGATGAACATCGCTGCCGATGCGGGAAATCAAAATCACCCCTATCGAGAATAGCAGCGGGAAAACCAGCCCGATTGCGGCATCCTCTTTGACCAGCCCGGTCCGGTTGATCGTTTCTGTTAAGCCGACCGTGACCACGCCGATCAAGGCTGCTCCTACAATCAACAGCGGCGAGCCGAGATCGCCGCCGATAAAAAAGCCGATTACGATGCCGAGCAGGATGGCGTGGCTTATGGCGTCGCTCATCAGGGCCATCCGACGCAGCACCAAAAATACGCCGGCTATCGCGCAAGCTATCGAGGTCACCACCGCCACCAGGACAACTTCCAACTGCGCCTGCATCATGATTTCGCCTCGAGTCTTTCGGCGAAAGCCGCCGCTTTTCGGGACCCGCTGGGAGTAAGCGCCCATTCCGACGAACCCTTTTTAAGGACATAACCCTCTTTTTCGAGTTTCGCCAATATCCCCCGCAATCCTCTGATATCCGGATACATCAATTTGAGGGCGGCTATCGAGTGGCTGTGCTCGATAGAGTCATGACTTCCGGCCATTTCAAGAAGATCGATTAGTATCGTTTCCCGGCGAAGCGATTCACGATTGCGCCATTTCCTGAACATGTTCCAGACCAGTCCCCGGTCGGCGGCGAAAAGTAGTGAAAAAGCAACCATGATGCTCAAGCAAACGACAATCGCCGGTCCGGTCGGAAGCCTCGGCATCAGGCTGCTGGCGGTTGCTCCGACGAAACCCGACAGCATTCCCAATAATCCGGCAAGCAAAACCATCGATTTCAAACTGTTTGTCCATTGTCTTGCCGCGGCCGCCGGCCCCACCAGCATTGCGCTCATCAAAACCACACCGGCGATTTGCAGGCCGATAGCGACGGCTATGACGATCAGAAAAGTAAGAATTGAGTCGATTTTCTTTGGAGAAAAACCGATTACGCCTGAAAACCCCTCGTCGAATATGAAGACCTTGATTTCTTTCCAGAAAAAGAAAAGCACGATAAGCGACACCCCGCCTATAACGCTGATAGTCATCACATCGGCCGCCGACATCGCCGATGCCTGGCCGAAAAGAAATCGATCGAGGCCGGCTTGGCCGGAGTCCGGTTGTTTCTGCAGAAAAGTGAGAATCATCAGACCGATTCCGAAAAACACCGAGAGAATCAAGCCGAGGGCGGCGTCGTATTTGACCCGGCTGTGACGGGCTATGTGGGTCACCGAGATAGAGGCCAGCCAGCCTGCGATTGCAGCGCCGATCAACAAGACCAAAGGGCTCTTGTTGCGCGTGAATAAATAGGCAAGAGCTATTCCCGGAAGAGCGGCATGCGAGATGGCATCGCCCAAAAGACTTTGTCGGCGCAGGAACGCGAACGACCCCAAGAGGCCGCTGATCAACCCGAGCAGCGAAGAACCCAGGGCGACTATGCGGAACGTGTAATCGGAAAAAAGGGTCATGCTTTCCTGCCTGTCATCGTAACCCGGGATTTTCGCGTTCGATTCGGCGTATCAAGTAGATTTTACAACCAGTATCTTGCCGTCGCCGATCTTTATATTTCCTTTCGTGCGCGTCAATTTATTGCTCACACCGAACCAGCCGCCGCCGAGGTCGCCCTTCGGTGCCGGCCATTTTAACCCCTGGTATTTCAAATCTTTTACCTCGGTCATGGCGAAAACGGAAATCACCTGGCCGATTTTCCCGGTCAGCGTGATCTTTTTTTCGGCTGATCGTATTTCATTGCCGCGGTTGATTATCGCGGCATCTATTTTGGGATTTATCTTCATAAGGCAAAGGATATTGGCAAGCGTATGATCGAACCTGTCGCCGATCGCGCCCAGAATTATTATTTTTTTGGGCTTGTATGATTCCGCCAGGCTGATCGCCAATTCAGTGTCGGTTTTGTTCTGATCGGGATCCTCAATAATCTTGGTTCTGCGGTTTTTTTTAAGTTTCCCCAAGACCGCCTTTTTTATCGAATCCATATCGCCCACGACGATATCGGGAACGAAACCCAGGGCATCGACGCCGTTGGCGCCACCGTCGGCGCAAATGATCAGGTCCGCCCGTTTGAGAATGTCTGCATGAAAGCCGCTTCCCTTCATGTTTCCGTTGGCTGCGATTACGATTGTCTCGATCATTCTTCACCTCGCCCGTCGTTCTTGATCATCGCCGACATTTTCAGGGAGACCAGCGCCATTCAGGTATTGCTTCGAATGGAGGAAATTGCGCCGGCGAAACCACCGACGATCGCCACGTTTCCCCCATAGGTCTTGGCCAGATTTTCCGCGGTAAAAACCGTCTCAATCGGCCCGCTGGCTATTTTGCGTACATTCAGCAGAGTAATCATGTCGAAATACTCGGGAGCTGTCTGCAAGTCATGATGAACAGCCAAAACCGTTTTGCCATCCGACCTCAACTTGCGCAAAAGCTCGATAATCGCCCTTTCAGTCACGGCATCCACACCTTGGAAAGGCTCATCCATTATGTAGATTTCCGCGTTCATGACCAGAGCCCGTGCCAGAAATACTCTTTGCTGCTGACCTCCCGAAAGCTGGCTGATATGCCGACCGGCGAAATCGTCCATCCCGACCATAGCCAGAGCGCGCATGGCTGCCTCCCGGTCCGCCTTGCGCGGCCGGCGGAACCATCCGAGCGCCCCGTAGCGTCCCATTTCCACGACATCGAGCACGTTCGTGGGAAAATCCCAGTCAACTGTCCCTTTTTGCGGCACATAACTGACCCGGTGGCGATTTTCGGCCAGCGTCTTGCCGTCGATCAAGACTCTTCCCGCGGCCCGTGGCACCAGATCAATTATCGCCTTTATGAGCGTTGTCTTGCCGGCGCCGTTGGGACCGACGACCGCCATCAGCACACCTTTGGGAACTTCCAGATCGATATCCCATAATACCGGCTTATCTTTGTAGCTGACAGTCAGGTCGAACACTTGTATCGCCGGTCGATCGTTTTTAGTGGTCATTCTCGATTTTCTATCTTCCATTTATTTCGGTTTATCTCAGCGCCTTCATGATCGTATCGATATTATATTTGAACATCCCTATGTATGTCCCCTCTGGAGTGTCAGGATTGCCCAGAGCGTCGGAATACAGCGTGCCGCCGATTTGCACATCGAACCCGCGAGCCCTTACCGCCGCCTGGACCGCCTCGATATTGCGGCGCGGAACCGACGATTCGATGAAGATGGCTTTGATTTTCCTGCCAGCGATAAAATCGGCAAGGCGCATGACATCGGCCGTTCCCGCCTCGGCGGCTGTGCTGATCCCTTGCAAACCCATCACCTGAAATCCGTATGCCCGGCCGAAATACTGAAAAGCATCGTGGGCGGTGATCAAGACGCGTGCCGAATCGGGCAAAGTCTGCGCCGTTTGCCGGATATAAGCGTCGAGAGCGAGCAGGTCGGCGATATATTTATCGCTTTTTTCGATATAATAGCCGCTGCCGCTCGAATCGAATCGGCAGAGATGGTCGCGCACACTTTCGCAGGCCTTTATCCATAACTTGACGTCAAACCATACATGCGGATCGTGCACGCCCGCGAAATTCAGCGATGACAACAGCAACGACGTGTCGATAGCCTGGGCCACGGCCACCGTGGGGATTTTACTGCGCATCTGCTCGAACACCTCGCCCATTTGTCCCTCGAGGTGCAAACCGTTGTAGAAAATGATATCGGCCTGCGAAAGCAGAGCGATATCGCCGTGGCTGGCGCGGTAAAGGTGCGGATCGATCCCCGGTCCCATAAGGCTTTTCACATAGACTCTGTCGCCGCCGATATTGACAGCGATATCGGCTATCATGCCGGTGGTAGTCACCACTTTCAGGCGGCCGTTCGGATGTCCGACTAATTGGTCGCGCTTTTGGCAACCGGTTATCATTATCGCCAGTAGGATTGCCGCGAACGCCGCAGCGATAGGCGACAGCCGGTGTGTTATTTTTCGATCGTTCTTGCTTTGAAAAGTCGCGCGGCGGTTATTTGCGTACATATACATTTTCGGATACTACCTTCCCAATGGTTTGCATTTTGCCTTTGACCCGGATACGGATTAGTTTATCCACCGGTGTGATCGATACGATCTTTATTTGGACACCGGGCAACAGGCCGATTTTTTTCAGATGATTGAGCAGGGCCGGGTCGTGGTCCTCGACCTCGGAAATCGTGGCGGTTACGCCGGCGCCGAGAGCGGACAGGGGGATACGTTCGGTCGGGCTCATTTTCCCGAATTTATCGGGAATCGGCGACCCGTGGGGATCCACCCGAGGGTTGCCCAATGCGCGTTCCATTTCGGCGGCCACCGATTCGGAGATCACGTGTTCCCAGCGATGCGCCTCCTGGTGGACTTTGTCCCACGAGATTCCGAGCATTTTCACCAAATACAGTTCGGCCAGCCGGTGGTAGCGGATAATGTTTATGGCCAGTCGTCTGCCGTTTCGAGTGAGGGCGATACCCTGGTAGCGTTGGTATTCGACCAGATCGTTTTCGGCCAATTTTTTGATCATGCCGGTGACCGAGGCTGGGGCTACACCCAGCTTACGGGCTAAGCTGTTGGTGGAGACGCGGCCGTGTTGGTTTTCGATTTCGAAAGCGGCGCGCAGGTAGTCTTCGATCGACTCGCGTCGAATTTCAGTATTTCTAAATAAATTTTTAGCCATACCTAAAATAATTAACGGCGGAAATCAGTAGGATGTTCCCGAAAAGTTTTTTTAGTATTCCCGCTTTCGCGGGGATGATAAGGCATCGGGGGCGATAAACGGGCACAAGGTCAAAGGCCGGATTCCCGTTTACGCGGGAATAACAGGGCAATGGGAAAGCGAGAATCAGCGTTGGACGTCAGCGATATCTTCGTTTATAATCGTATCAAGTGAATCAAATATCTGTCCAAGCGAAGATTAAGCATCCTTATACTATTTATTCCACTCAATTATCCCTTGATTTTCCGGCGCGGCTTTTTTATGATTGCCGCGATCGATACGACGCTTCGGCCCGGCGGCAATCGAAAAATCAGGATAATTCTCGACGATGAGCGAAGAAAACGAGTTGAAATCCATCTGCTACGCCCTTGCGGAAAGTTGCAAGGTGCGGCCGAAACTGTTTCAACGGCTGCTCATCACCTACGGCGATCCGGCAAATATGTATGCCCAAAATCCTGCGGATCTGGCGGCCATGGTGGGGATCGACCAAGAAAAGGCAAAGCAAATTATCGAGACTCAATACCAGCTCGAAAGGACCGCCGAGGAGATCGATCGCTTGCGCTTGTTGGATATAGAATACCTTTCGTTTTTCGACAGCCGATATCCGCAGTCTTTACGTCGGATTTCGGAGCCGCCGCTGGCTTTGTATCTGCGCGGGGATCAGGAGATGCTGAACCGGGGAGGACTGGCAATCGTGGGGACCACCGCCGCCGACCACGAAAATATCAGGGCCGCAGTCGAGTTCGGCAAAGCGACTGCGCGTTCAGGCCGAAACGTCGTCTCCGGTCTGGCGGCCGGAATAGACAGCGCCGCCCACCTGGGGTGTATTCAGGCCGAGGGGAAAACCGCGGCGGTGCTCGGTTGCGGGTTGCTGAACATTTACCCGGAGGAAAACAGCGGGCTGGCGAAAATTATCGGGGAAACCGGCGCCTTGCTTTCCGAGTATAACATATATGCGGAGGCGGTCCCCCCGCGGCTGGTAGCCCGAAACCGGTTGATCGTCGCTCTCAGTGATGCCGTTCTCATAGTGCAAGTTGGCGAATCTCGAAGAGGGGAATTGCACGCGGCGGCCGCCGCAATCGAACAGGGCAAGCCGGTATTTATCTGGGACCCCGATAATCGATATGCAGGCAAAGGACAAGTGGACAATGAAGATTGGCTGGACGATTCCTATTACAGAATCGAGGAGCTCGGCCAACTGGAGCGGATATTCGCGATAATGACCAACTGAGCGAGGCTGGAGTTTCGTTTATCTATGCTCCGTCCATTCAGTTGATTTTTAATAAAGGACGTTTATGCTAAGAAATTCTATAGCCAACCAAACCAACGCCGGCGCCAACGATTCCTTTTTGCAGATCAAGGCGGAGAAACGCGTAGAGCACACGATAAAAGGGAGCCGCTTCATCGCCTCCGCCGGAAAGGTCGCCGATGAAGAAGCGGTGCAGGCATTTCTCGACAAAATCCGCGCCGAATTCCCCGATGCCTCACATCACTGTTTCGCCTGGCGCCTCGGTTACGGCCGCAAATTGCGCTATCGCTATTCCGATGACGGTGAGCCACCGAGCACCGCGGGTTTGCAGATTTACAAGGTCCTTGAGGGGCGCAACTATTCTAACACGATCGTGGTGGTGACCCGTTATTTCGGCGGCATCAAGCTGGGCTCCGGCGGATTGATTCGCGCCTACAGCCGAGTCACCCAGGATTTGTTGCGTGAATGCGGGGTCGAAAAAAGTTTTCTCACCGATCAGGTTTCGTTCAAGACCGGTCCGGAGTTCGTTTCGCTTGTCCATAACATAATCGCCGGTTTCAAGGCCGTGATTTTGGAATCGCACTATGGCCAGGATGCCGCTTTTACGGTCGAAGTCCGCTCTTCACGCATGAAAGAGTTCCGCACCAAATTGAAAGACGCAACCAACGGCCAGGTAATTTTTGAAAAGTAAGCAACCGCTGGTTGTCGGCGTCGGTCTCTGCGCCCTCGATTATCTGATTATGGTCGACCGGTACCCCGCTATCGGGGCGAAAATTGACGCGGTCGATTCAGATATTCAGGGAGGAGGGCCGGTACCCACCGCTATCTGCGCTCTGGCCAAACTCGGATGTCGAGCGGCCTTTATCGGGAAATGCGGAGATGACCACGACGGCCGGGAAATAATCGCCGGAATGCAGGAATTCGGGGTCGATACATCGGGCATGGTTATTGATAAAAACGCACGTTCACCCAGGGCGTTCATCTGGGTCGAAAAGGGAACCGGCGAAAGGACAGTGGTGCTCGATAGGTGCGGTATCGGCGAGTTATCGCCCGATCAAATCAAATCGGAATTTCTTGAGACTTGCGAATATCTTTTGATAGACGGCCGGGAGGCGGAGGCCTCGCTAAATGCCGCCGCGATCGCCAGAGAACATGGCGCCCAGGTGATTTTCGACGCCGGGTCCAATCGCCGTCATCTCGGCGAAATTTTATCCTCGACCGACCATCTGGTGGGTTCGGCAAGTTTCGCAAGAGCGATATTTCCGGAGCTGCCGCCGCTGGAGGCGGTTCGGAAATTGTTCAATTCAGGGGAATACAAAGCGGTGGTTATAACCTTGGGCGGAGATGGGGCCGTGGCTTGTTCGGCCGATGGCGTCATTTTGCAGCCTGCGTTCCCGGTGAAGGTCGTCGATACGACCGGCGCCGGAGACGTGTTTCATGGAGCCTATGTTTATGCTTTGAGCCGCGGTTACGATCTGGCAAAACGCCTAAAATTCGCCGCTGCCGCCGCCGCCCTGAAATGTAGCCATATCGGAGGCAGAAAAGGGATCCCCTCGCTCGAGGAAGTCGAACGCTTGATATCGGATTGCCGATGACACGCTGCGATTTCCTACGGTTGAAGTTCTCATGACCAACAGCAAATCGTAGTCTTTTGAATCGCTCGGCTCGTCGTTAGTATAGCGGCGATCGGGGGTCGAATCAATCGGCTTAAAAATCGATTAACATCATTACCAGGGGGCAAAATGGCAATTCCACCTTTTCCGGCGCATGCTTTGGGATAAGTTATTTGTTGAACATTTCGATTATAAAGTATAGATTGATCGCGAATGTCGCCTTTGCGGCTGTTCGATAGTATCGGCAATCGGTGTAAGCGATGCATGATTTGAACTGGCCATTCGAATTCCGTTTTTTCATCGCCCTGGGACTATCGTTTTTGATCGGTCTCGAACGGGAGAGTTCCGGGCTGACCACCAAAGGACGGGTGTTCGCCGGCGTAAGAACCTATTCGCTGATCGGGGTCTATGGATTTAGTTGCGGGTGGCTCGTGAGCATCAATCAACCCTGGGCGTTGCCGGTCGGGATGCTTTCCTTGACGGCGCTGGCGCTGGTGGGTTATCTGGCCAAACTTAAAAGCGATTTCGTCGGGTGGACGAGCGAGGTGGCGGCCTTGCTCACGTTCGTGATGGGGGCGATGTGTCTTCTGGCGGATCTCTGGGTGCCGATGGCTCTCGGGATAGTCGGAACGTTCCTGTTATCCGAGAAAGCTAAAATCGAAAAATATGTCGAAAGGCTCAACAACGCCGAATTCCTAGCGGTGATAAAATTTTTGCTCATAACCTTGATAATTTTGCCGGTTCTGCCCAATGAACAATACACCGAATTCAAGCTGAATCCGCGCCATATATGGCAGATAGTCGTGTTGGTATCGACAGTGGGTTTCGCCGGTTATTTTCTGACCAAGAAATTCGGCGAACGTGCGGGGATGTGGCTGTCGGGTCTTTTAGGCGGCATCGTATCCAGCACGGCGGTGAGTATCGCCACGGGCCGTATAGCTCAGCGATCGCCTGAGCGCAGCGTTTGCGCGCTTCAAGCGACGATTCTCGCCAGCAGCGTAATGTATTTGCGGATTCTCGCACTTATCTGGTTCGTCCGCCCGGAGATGATGCATCATATCTGGTGGAGAATGCTGGTGCTCTCGGCAATAGGCTTGCTGCTTTCGATCACCCGCGATAAGCAGCCGCGCTCGAGGGAAAATACACCGGTTCGCACCCTGCAGAATCCGTTCGAAATAAGGCCGGCCTTGGTTTTCGCATCGCTGTTCGTGATACTTTCGGTCATAACGATAGTGATCGAAAGAATGTACGGTGATGCCGGACTTCTGACACTGGCGGCGGTGGTGGGCGTAACCGACATTGATCCTTTTATTTTGTCGATGGTAAATCAAACGGCGATTATCCAGAATCTCGTCATATCCGCGATCATCGTTTCCATGATGAGCAATACCGTGGTCAAGGGAATATATTTCGGATTTCTTGCTCCGAGCGTCCGTCTGTCGACAGCCTGGCGATTCAGTTTGTGGGCGCTATTACATCTACCGCTGCTTCTGATTTGATTATGCTTCCGTCTGCCCTGTATAGTCGTTATAATCGACCCGAAATAACGATCGGGTTCTACTTCGAGTCGATTTGTCGCTTTATGCAACTATGATTTGCGATGGCAGTTCAAATTAGAATGATGCGAGCTCTGATTACGTAAGGCTCATTTGCTGTTGGCCGCGGTTCTATTCGATTGCGCTCGCTTTTCATCGAAACTTCGGCTTGAGGCCGAAAATCTGATCCTGCCTGTGCGTCCGCTTTCCGCCCGATTTTTCCTAAGCGGGAGATTTGATCGGCTGTCGGGTGGGATTGGTCCAATCGAACGTTTTGAATTTTTTCCGATATTTTTTTTCAACCAGTATGAAAGATAATTTAATGATCTTCCCATGAATTGATGCCTTCGTTGGGAATCGCAAACCGATTCTTGTCCGGAGCACCGGGCCGGTTCGTTGCGATCGGTATCTCTTTTGATGGCGGTCTCGGTCAGCGATCCCAACTCCGGCGGGGCGGTTATTTCATTTGCCATTTGGCCTGTTTTTGCTTGTCCGAACCCGCTTTTTATCCCCGACTTGACGGCTTCTCTGCGTTTCTTTAGCACCAGGCGGTAATTTTCCCGCGCCGCCTTGTATTCCGACATGAGTCTGATCAGATCAAGACTGAAATTGGCCGCGGTTTGATAGCGGTTCATGTTTTCCTTAAGCGTCTCGGCCAGAATTTGCGGATCGTCAAACGACGCCTTCTCGATTCTCCGCTGAATGTCTTGATCGAGCTTGTCCAGCAGGCGATCGCCGCTGTAGGCCGCATGGCCGCCCGCCAATGCCATAAGAAGCACGATAAAATCGATTGCCGCAGCGAGAATCAGGGCGAAAAGAGTCAACGAATCGGGCTTGCGTAGATCGTCGATTACCATACTCAACGCCTGCTGCCCGTTGACCGGGGATTCGGCATATTCAGTAGGCGATTGCGGCGGCGGAAGCGGCAAATCGGACTGCATTAGTATTTGTTCGATCTCACCCAAAGGGAAAGACACGAAAGCTTTGTTCACCAACGCATATTGTTCTTCGACGGGCAACTCGGCGTTCAACTTGGCGATTATATCCTCTAAGATATTTTGATATGAACTTACCGTCACGTAGTTTTGCCGGGCCTGTGCCAGGCGGCTTTCGAGATAATTCACTATCAAGCCCCGCCCCTTACCCTGCTGGTATTCGTTACCTTGGCTGGCGCGCCAGGATTCGACCGCCAATCTGGCGCCGTCGATTATCGATTGTAAAAATTTGTCGCGGCTGCCCTCGTCGCTGATAGTGGCCCAGCCCTTTTCTTCTTCCATCTTAATCAAGTCGATAAGCCGATCGACCTGATACCGTCCAATGGCCACGGCTTTTTTATCGATAGCCGTGTATTCGATCAAGGTCGCTCTTGCGGAATCGTAATAGGCATGCCGGGCGGCTCGAGGACGGATATGAGCCTTTATGTTTATATCGAAATTGGCATAGGAAAAAAATATCGAGAAAATGGCCGCGATAGAGAATACTAAGGAGTATTTCCAGCGTGATTCCTGAATCCTGATCAGGTTCCAAGCGATCCCCAACATGGCCGTCTGAAGTCCGAGCGAACCTATAACTGCCAGAGGCGGCGGCACGATTATCAACATGCCGTATAGGGTGGTGATAAAAGACAACACCGATAGGAGGAAGGTTCCTCCGAATATCATGACAGTGGTAATATTCGCCGTTTTCTCAGTCGACATTTCGTCCTCCGCCGGATGCTTATTCGCCGAACTGTTGTTCGATAGAATATTTGTCGGCAGATTGCGGCTTCAATAAAATCGTCGGTCTTAATCGCCGTTTCAATCGGGAAAAGCCATAATATCATGATTGCCGGCGGCTGCGGGAACCATCATCATCGATCGGGTGTTTATTGCAATTGATATTTGCAGATGCGGCGTGAAGCCGAAACGAAATATTTCGATTGTCAGAATAGAGGAGTTAAAATGGCTTACGAGTGGAAATTCAATCCGCGTCCTTATTCCGATGAGGACGCCAAAAAGCTGCTGAAAGAGGTAATGTCCCCCGAGACTACAGACTGGCATTACAACACGCACCACAAGGGTTATGTCACTTTTTTGAATAAGATCGAGCAAGGACTGGAGAAAGCCGATCGGAGCACCGCCAACGGCAACTGGTCTGATTTCGGTGAGCTCAAGCGAAGATTCACCTGGAATCATGCCGGGGCCTTGCTGCATGACGTTTACTGGGAAGTGCTCGGCGGCGACGGCGATATATCCAAAGGCCCCGAGGTGATCAAAGCGATCGAAAAGGAATTCGGCAGCTTCGATTCATGGAAGGCCGATTTCAAGGCCGCGGCGATCGCCGCGAAATTGTCGGGTTGGAGCGTGCTGGTTTTCGATTCCCTTTATAGCCGAAGGCTTCTGAACGTGCTCGTCGATGAGCATCATTACGGCGCGATTTGGGGCGGGATTCCTTTGATTTCGCTCGATGTTTTCGAACATGCTTATTACCACAAAGATGGTCCGGGGCGGGCGAAATATATCGACAATTTTATGGCGAATTTGCACTGGGGCAGAATCAACGAAAGATACAAAAGATACGTCAAATAACCGCCGGAATGTTGATCACGCGAATGCGCTTGCATCGTTGCCTGAACATCGCGTTTGGTTCCCCCGACCTTGGCGGGGGAACTTTTTTTGTCGTCTTTTCCGAATAAGATCGGCGAAACCGGCAAATTCATCGACTTAAAGAAATCCGATAACGACATGACAGCCGGAATGGTTGCGGCAAGATGATGACGATTTACTATGACTCTGCATGTGAACTTTGCAAAGCATTCAGGCGCAAAGTCGAAAAACGCGTCGGCCCCGATCGATTCACGTTTCGGCCGCTGAGTGAGTTAATATGGTTGCGACGCGACGGAATTAGGTCGGCCGGAACCGAATCGCTGATTTTAATCGACGAAGACATGTCGGTTCATTACGGCCATAAGGCGGTCGCCGCGGTCGCGACAAGGCTCGGTTCGGGTTATCGGTTATTGGGCCGGCTGCTGCTGGTTCGTCCGATTTCAATGCTCGCGGAAATCATTTATCGAATAGTATCGACGAATAGATTTCGGCTTTCGGTGTTTGTTCGTAAAAACAAAATAAAAAAGGCTCGACATCCTATCGAGCCCTTTTTTACCGAACAAGAACAAGATTAACGCCGGCGATAACTTCTCTTGGCGCGGCTGGATTTCTTGCTCCTGCTGCTTGTTCTCTTCTTGGTCTTCGGTGTCTTCCAGGGCATTTGTCCCTCCTTAAAGGTTTACAACGAAAGTATCGGTAGCGCGGATGCGCCTATTACAACCTTGGAATTTAGATCGAGAAGATTTATTTCAAGTTGAAACAGTTACAAGAGCCCGATTTTGGTATCGAAAGAGCCGGAAAACCGCCGCCATGACGGGTGAGCCGCATCAGTTAAGAGCACATGACAATTCAGCGCAGGTGAAGCATACGAGTGCAGAGCTCGAAATCGTTCGATTCGAGCCGGCAGATGTAGATTCCGCTCGGCAGGCCGTTGAAATCGACTGCAATCGCATGTGTTCCGGCGCCGAAGCACATCTTTCCTGCCGAGAATACTTCGCGTCCCAGCAGATCGTAAATTTGAAGGCTTAACGCAGCTTCCATCGGAATCTCAAACTGGATTTTGGTCGAGCCGTTGAATGGGTTCGGATAATTCCTAATCATTCCCGCCGTCGGATTCAAGCCCGACTGATTTATCGAAGTGGAGGTATAGGGCAGCGCGCCGCGGTCCCTCGCATAACGTCCGCTGTTTCGGCATGGGGAATCGGCCTGGAGATGAAAGTCGCAGGCGGCGGAATCGACGAAAAGAGGATCGAGATCTTGATCTCCCAGACCTGGGAGGGGGTCGAACGGCGATACCGTCCCGCCCCCTCAGCTGGGGCAGAATGCGGCATACCTAATCGAATCGATATCATGAACGGTGTTGAATGCTATATAATGCGGAATGTGTTCATCGAGTATATAAATGCCATAGCGGCATTCGGTCACGATATTGTCCCAAATCGTTGTCCAGGCGATCGTATCGAGCTCTCCGGTTTTTATCCCACACGCCGTAACGCCGTATATGGTGTTGTTGTTGATAGTGGCCGAGCCGCCCACCTCTATCTCGATTCCGTTCAGGCCACCGGCGATCACGCAATGATGGATATCGAGGTTGGATCCCGAAACGGTGATTGCATTGACACCATTCTGGCCGAAAATTAACGACCCGGCTCCTTCTATATACACATTATGCCCGGGCGCGATTGTCAAATCGCCGATATATTGCTCGGCCGGGTTCAATACGATATGCTTATCATAACGCCCTTCCGGACCAGCTTGATCATAAACCAGTTGCAGGCTTTGTAACGCCATCGCCGACCGGCCGATCAATAAGACTAATAATAAAATCGACCCTATTCTCACGTTTGCTCCAATAACATCGGATATATAAAACAATCTAAATTGATTTGACAACGGATTGTTGCGACAGGTCACCGAAAATCCTTTATCCAGCGGACTTCGCTATCTTTCGATTTTCAATATGAGCAACCCTCGATTGCCATCGGCAACGTACAGGTAATAGCCATCGCTGAATAGCCCCCGAACATAGCCGGGGGTATCATAGAATCCCAGGAATTCCGGTTGAGCGGGTTCTATTATCGAAAGCAACGCCACTCCATTGTTGCCATCGCCGTATGACGCCAAGCCGCCGTAATAAAAAACCGCCTCGGCGCGCCCATAAGAGCGGTAACCGCCCAGAATCGAGGGCGAGGAGATATTCGAAATATCGGCGATTTTCATACCACTGTCCGGGAAAGCAAGAAAAAGATAGCGGTCATCGATAAATATATCGATTGTGCTATCCGCCAGTAAATTCGCCGCAGGCTGCAAAATCGGATTTGTGGGGTCGGCGATATTAACGGCGATCAATTCCGAGAATCCGGAAACGGCATTGTAATTCACCAAACCTGCATAATTTCCTGAAATTCCCAAATCGCATCCGGCGAGCGCCCCGGTTGCCGAGCCTCTCCGAATCGGTCGGGCGGGATCGGTTATATCGAAAATTATAAATAAATTTCCCGCGACTACATAAGCGTATCGTTGGCGGACTTCGATTTTAAGGTTAAATGCCGCCAGCGAATCGAAATCGCCGACCCAAACCGGATTATCCGGTGAACCGACATCGATGACCCCCAAGTGACGTCCGTCCCCCATCGTGTAAGTTATATAAGCATAGTAATCGTTTGATATCGCGATATCTACCGCAGGTCCCGGTGTCGCCAAATGAGCTGCGAATTCGGGACTGTAGCGGTTGAATATATCAAGAATCAGCAGACCGGCGGATCCATCTGCGATATAGGCATAATCCCCGATGATTATGACCCGATAGGCGTCCCCTGGGGTGTCGTAATCGGACACATAGGACAAGATTGAATTAGGCAGCGGGTCTGTGGCTATGCCGCAGGACAATTGCAGGGCGGCCGGCCCGACTATAAAAATCAGCATTTTCGCTTTCGACAGTATAATGTCGATCACCCCAATAATTCCGGCGCCGCGGGTGGGCCTTTCCGCCGATGCCTGAGACCGTAAAATACCTTTGCGGCTTGCCCGCTTTATTCCTGAGATTTGCGCTTTTCCTGCGCGATCATAAGCCATCATTAGATAAAATACGCCCTTGTTCCGGGTTCGCCAAACGAATTCATTATGCCGTGAATCATTGTCAATATGAACGATGGGGCGGCTAATCAGGATAAGTTCTCCACGCCTATCGTTGGAGAGTATCCGCTGAATCGTCCCGATGATCACTCATTTCAACGATCGAGTTTGCGCTTATTGCCGATAGCAGAAGAGAATACCGCCATATTGCTCTTGCACTATCAACTTCTGCCGACTATGTTATTGTATAAGGGACGCTCATGATAAAACAGGTCGTCAGGGTATTCGGCGAAAAGGCGATGTTTTTTCTTCACGAGGCCGGATCGTACTCATTGTTAACGATACGCACGATCGCTGCGATACCTCTCGTGTTCCGCCGATTTCGTTTGACCAGTGAGCAGATGTTGATGATGGGGGTGGCCTCGTTGCCGCTGGTGCTGTTCACCTCGGTTTTCACCGGGGCGGTTTCGGCGGTTCAGGCGGCCTACCAGTTCCGCGGATATGTGCCCATGCGGTATCTCGGCACGGCTGTCGGCAAAGCGGTCATCATCGAACTCGGGCCGGTGCTGACGGCGCTGGTGGTGGCCGGACGAGTGGGAGCGGCGATAGCAGCCGAGCTGGGGACCATGAAAGTCACCGAACAAGTGGATGCGCTCGAAACTTTGGCGCTCGATCCGGTGAAATATCTGGCGACACCGCGGTTGGTTTCGGGTCTTGTGATGCTGCCGGTTTTAACCATATTTTCGAATTTCGTGGCGATACTTGGTGCGCTCTTCGTCTCCATTTTTTTTATCGATATAACCGCCTACACTTTTCTGAACGGCGTCAAACTGTTTTTCGATTTGAAGGATCTTTTCGGCGGGCTGCTGAAATCGTTTTTTTTCGGTGGCATAATCGCCACGGTCGGCTGCTATCACGGTTTCCGCACTTATGGCGGCGCCGAGGGGGTAGGACTTTCGACGACGCGGGCGGTGGTTTTGGCCAGCGTCCTGATATTGATATCCGATTATATTATCGCCTCGATATTGTTCGGGTGAGAAACGTCAACGCCGAAACTATAGAGATTAAGTAAAAGCTGATTCAGTCGAGATGAGAACAGCGGCGAGTCATGGAAAATTAAGATGATCCAGGCGACGACTTTGAATGCCGGACAAGCGGTGGCCGAATCCGCAATCCGGATCGTGAATCTTCATAAGCGTCTGAACGGAAAGCCGGTGCTCAACGGTGTCGATTTGGTCATCAACCGCGGCGAGACATTAACCATAATCGGTCGTTCGGGCGAGGGCAAGTCGGTGCTTCTCAAACATATTATCGGCCTTATGAAACCGGATTCGGGATCGGTTTATATCGATGGTATCGATATCACCCGGATAAGCAACAAGGAATTGGCGGAAGTGCGCCGTCGTTTCGGGATGCTGTTTCAAGGCGCCGCTCTTTTCGATTCGATGACGGTAGATGAAAACGTGGGAATCGGCCTGCGGGAACACACCGATATGGCCGAGGAAAAGATAAGGGCGATCGTGAAAGAAAAACTCGCCCAGGTCGGGCTTTTCAATGTCGAGACGGTCAAACCTGCGGAGCTGTCCGGAGGGATGAAAAAACGCGTCGGCCTGGCTCGGGCGATTGCGATGGATCCGGAAATAGTGCTGTATGATGAGCCGACCACCGGTCTGGATCCGATCAACGCCGATGCCATCAATAATTTGATTCTGCATCTTAAAAACAGCCTTAAAATCACCTCTATCGCCGTAACCCACGATATGGTATCGGCTTACAAGATATCAGATCGGATCGCAATGTTGTATGGCGGCAGGATAATTTACAGCGGCACCCCCGAGGAAATCCGCAATTGCGACAATCCGATCGTGCAGCAGTTCATAAACGGTCAAGCCCGCGGTCCCATCACCGATGGCGATAACAATCCGGGGAATGGATAGACATCCCTTTTTCGATTCTGCCGTCGATTGCGGTCGGGTATTTCCTAAAATTGATTAAAGTCGAAGCTTTCCAACCATAATATTCGTCAGGGAAATCAAGAATCACTTTGCTATTCCGAAATTGATTAAAAAGATAATAACAAAAAACTGTTTACATTGATTATGCCAGAGACTATAATTGCCCCAGCCCAAAATCAGGAAGTAACCTTTAGGACAAACAGGAGAGAAATGGGCTGGTTTAATGCGTTTTCCAACGATATCGGAATAGATCTCGGCACCGCAAACACTCTCGTTTACGTGCGCGGTGCCGGAATTGTTTTAAACGAACCATCGGTGGTGGCCATCGAAAAGGATTCGGGCAAAATTTTGGCTGTCGGCATGGCCGCCAAGGAAATGATAGGGCGGACCCCCGAAAACGTATCGGCTATCAGGCCGCTTAAAGATGGAGTCATAGCCGATTTCGAAGTCACCGAACGGATGCTTTCGGATTTCATCAAGAGGGTGGTGCGCCACCGCTACCTGATGAAGCCCAAAATCATCATCTCTGTGCCGTCGGGGATTACCGAGGTCGAAAAAAGAGCGGTGCGCGATTCCGCGGAAAACGCCGGGGCGCGCGAGGTGTTTCTGATTCAGGAACCGATGGCGGCGGCGATCGGCGTCGGTTTGCCGGTGGATTTGCCGACAGGTTCGATGATAATCGATATAGGCGGCGGAACATCGGAAATAGCGGTGATCGCTCTTTCCGGCATTGTATCCAATATCTCGATCCGCATCGCCGGCGATGAGCTGGATGAAGCCATCGTCAATTATCTGAAAAAGAATTACAACCTGCTTATCGGCGAACGCACTGCCGAGGAGATCAAGATCAAAATCGGCTCCGCTTTCCCGCTCGAGAAAGAGGAATCGATGGATATCAAAGGGCGCGATCTCGTTGCCGGCGTCCCCAAGACGATGAAAATCAGCTCATCTCAGGTGCGGGAGGCGATCGCCGAGCCGATTGACGCCATAGTCGATGGTGTTCGTCAGGCATTGGAGCAAACGCCGCCGGAACTCGCCTCGGATATTCTCGAAAGAGGGATCATTTTGACCGGAGGCGGCGCCTTGATAAAGGGGCTGGACAGGCGATTGCGCCAGGAGACAAACCTGCCGGTCATAGTCGCCGACGATCCGCTCACCTGCGTCGTCCGCGGCACCGGCAAGTGTCTCGAAAATCTTCAGTCGTTCACCAAGGTCTTGCTGCGATCGCGCCGCGATTGAATTAAATAGCGATCGATTTTCGAATCTGCCGGTTCATAGCGACCGGCTCGGTTTTATCGTTTATCCTTTTTACCAACGGCCGATCATATCCTGCGTCAATGCCTACGAGGCGGCCGGATCAGTCTTCCTCGTATTTGGCTTTCAAGGCATCGATAACGCCCGGATCCGCAAGTGTAGTGACATTACCGAGAACGCCTCCCTCGGCGATATCCCTGAGCAGACGCCTCATGATCTTTCCCGAGCGTGTCTTGGGAAGATCGGTCGAAAATATGATCCGCTCAGGGACTGCGAATTTGCCGATTTTCCTGGAGATCATATCCTTTAGGGCGGTTGCCAGATTTTGATCGGCTTTGGCGGATTCCCTGGGGGTAACGAAAGCAACCAATCCTTGCCCTTTGATATGATGGTTTACTCCGATAACGGCCGCCTCGGCCACCGCCTTATGTTCGATAAAGACACTTTCCAGTTCCGCGGTTCCGATTCTGTGCCCGGCGACGTTGACCACATCATCGACCCGTCCTAAAATCCAGTAGTAGCCATCGGCATCCCTGCGGGCGCCGTCTCCAGGGAAATAATATCCCGGCCACTTCGACCAATAGATTGACTTGTATCGTTCGGGATCGCCATAGATTCCTCTCAACATGCCGGGCCAAGGCTTCTTAATCGCCAGCAGGCCGGCCGCGACTTCCCTGCCGCCTTCATCGAGTATGGCCGGATCGATACCGAAAAACGGTATCGTGGCGCTGCCGGGCTTGGTGGGGGTAATTCCGGGCAACGGCGAAATCATGATTCCTCCGGTTTCGGTTTGCCACCAGGTGTCGACAATCGGGCAGCGGCCGCCTCCGATTATCTGGTGATACCAGATCCAGGCTTCGGGGTTGATCGGTTCGCCCACAGTCCCGAGCAAGCGCAAAGACGAAAGATCGCGCTTTTTGGGTAATTCATCGCCCCATTTCATGAATGTTCTGATTGCCGTGGGCGCCGTATAGAAAATGGTGACTCCATAGCGCTCGATCAGCTCCCAGAATCGGTCGCGCTCCGGCCAATCAGGCGACCCCTCGTACATGAGGCAGGTGGAGCCGTTCAGAAGGGGACCGTAGATCGTGTAACTGTGCCCGGTGACCCAGCCGATATCGGCGGTGCACCAATGCACGTCTTCAGGCTTGATATCGAATACGTATTTCATGGTCAAATAGGCATAGACCATGTAGCCGCCGGTCGTGTGTATGATCCCTTTGGGTTTGCCGGTGGTGCCGCTGGTATAAAGCAGAAACAACATATCCTCGCTCTCGATAGGCTCGGCCGGGGATCTCAAGGAGGCGTTTTCGAGAAGGCGGTGATACCAGTGATCCCGTCCCTCGCGGATATGGCAGGGATATGACATCCAGTTCGAGCGGCGCACGATGATGACATCAGTCACGCAGTCGCAGCCGGCCACGGCTTGGTCAACTATATTTTTCAAGGGCAGGACATTTCCCCGTCGCCAGGAACCATCGGCGGTTATCACCAATTTCGCCTGACAATCGGTCACCCGATCGCGTATCGCCTCGGCCGAAAAACCAGCGAAAATGACCGTATGTACGGCGCCTATTCTGGCGCAGGCAAGCATGCTGACAGCCAGCTCCGGAATCATCGGCAGATAAATGGCCACCTTATCTCCCTTATTTATCCCCAGCCGCTTCAAGGCATCGGCGAAACGGTTGACATCGCGCCATAGATCATAATAAGTGAAAACTCTTTGATCGCCGGGTTCGCCTTCCCATATAATCGCCGCCTTATTGCGAATCACCGACGAAAGATGGCGATCGAGGCAGTTGTAGGCGATATTGGTCTGGCCGCCCTTGAACCATTTATAGAAGGGGGCATCGGATGAGTCCAGAACGCTGTCCCAAGACCGGAACCAATGCAATTCCGCGGCGATTTTCGACCAGAACGCTTCGGGATCGTTGATACTTTCATGGTAAAGCTCGGCATAGATATCCTTGCTGCTAAGATTGCTTTTAAGCGAGAATTCTTTTGGAGGAGGAAATTGCCTTGATTCGTTCAGCACGGTATCCATCGATTTTGAGTCGGCCATAGTCCGTTCCTTTCATGTTTTTTGGGTTAAGCCGCTGCTGAATGGCGGATTTCTTGCGCAACATGTTCTATACCGGTATTGATGATTCGAGATTGAACCGGCATATTTTTGTCGATGCCGATGCTTCGGCGGTATCCGAGTCGGTTTTATTAATATGAAATAAACTATTTTGAAAAAGATAAAGTTGCCCAGTAAGCTATCGGGGCCGAAAAAAAGCGTCCGAATGAATCGGACGCTTTTTTCTTCTCGATTATATCGTGCTCGGCTTAATTCAAGCCGAATGCCGCCTTCAGAGGGTTCCTGCCGGTGCGCATGATTTCGTCCCAGGTTCTCGACCATTGCCAGTAGTTCTGGCCCGATTCGAGTCTGGCGTCGTAACCCTCCTCGTCGAAACTCAACACCAAAGTCCAGGTGCCGTCCACCGCCGGAAAGTCTCCGATCTGACCAGCGGTGTGCATCGTAAGCGTCAAGCTCAATCTGCCGTCCACCGGGTGGGTGCCGTCACCGTTGATATTCGCCCGCAGGAATTCGATATCTTCGGCGTCACCCGAAAGCGAAAATTCCACCTCGACATCCCCTATTGTTCCCTCTATGGAATAGTCGGTGGAACCGTTGACAACGACGGTATCGCCGGTGAACCCATCGAAAGAGCAATCGTTGTGGGCGAAAACATCCAGCGCGGTGTCCTCGGAGGCCTCCGGATGAAATTCAGCCCAGAATTTGTAATCTATAGTCGTGGTGGATTCGTCGGGATATTGCTGATATTCTCCATCGGCGCTGAAGCGGACGCTGTCCACCATATAAAAAGGCGTGAAAGCGGGATCCGTCAGCCTATCAACAACGAGAATCCACCATGAGGATTCTTCGTCGTAGGTAATAAGAGAAGTGTCCGCAGGTCTCAGCATGCCGCCTTGAAAGTAAACATAATTGAGTCCTTCGTTCATACTCCCGATAAACTGCTCGCTGAAATCATCGGCTGTTTCCTGCGCCTTGAGGAAGTTCGGGTCGTTCGGGTCGCCCGGAGTCAATCCCGCAGACTGACTGGAATTTTCGCTGCAACCGGCGATGACGATCGCTAATAGCGGAATCAGAGCGATAATGCTTAGTTTCTTGAACATATCTCCTCCATTTGTAATAATGCGTTTTTCTTCGAATTCGGAAACCTATCGCCATTATTTAGGAGGTGATTTTGTCTATGATTAATATGTGAAACAACGAGGTTGGATTATGTTTCAGAACGGTCAAGTTCGATTACTTTGGGCACGACGATGTAACCGTCTTTGACATCGGGCGCATTAAGCAGCGCCTCGTCTTGGGTAAGTCCCTGTTTGATAAAGTCTTCTCTGAACGGCGTGGAAAGCTGCGCCGCATGAGACATCTCCTCGACCCCGGAGACGTCGATTTCGTCGATAACTTTCATATATTCGAGGATCTTATTCAAATCCTCCAGCAGCTTCCGCTTTTCCTCGGGGGTTGGTTTAAGCCGCGCCAAACGGGCTATCTTATCGACATCGTCCTCGGTCAGTGCCATATGTTTCTTATTTTAACGATAGCCGACCGCCTCGTCAAGCCTTTATATATTATCCACTGTGGAACAGAAAGTTGTCCAAATCATAGAACAAAACCACAAGGATTGCTTTTCTGTTTGCTCGAAGCGCGGCTAATTTACGAATTTTATTTGACAACTTAAAATAATCGGCGATATTACCAATAAGGTGGTTCTGACGATAGTTAGTCCGGAGATGTCAACATGAATCGATCAACGGTATCGCTCGCAATCGGTCTTTTCACCGCTGCGATATACTCGTCTGTATTAGGCGGGGCGGTTATCAGCGTTCCGGAAAAGGAATGGGATTTCGGTGTGGTTCCGCAGCAAAGCACTGTTTCTCACGAGTATTGGATAAAGAATATCGGCGATGATACCTTGCGGAATATCATCGTCAAGCCCGGCTGAGGCTGCACCTCGGCTCCGGTGCAGAAAAACGTTCTTGCACCAGGCGAATCCACGGTCGTGGAGTTGATATTCAACACAGGTTTGACTAAAGGCAAAGTCGGCAAAAGCGCCAGCGTTTTGAGCAGCGATTCGGCCGCCGCGAAAATATTGATAAGTTTTCGGGCGAATGTTTTCGCATCGGCGGATACTTCGGTTCGCGTTTGGCTCAATCCGGAGAAAGTCGAATTTGATCAAAAGACCAAGAAAATAAGAGCGGAACTGGAAAATAGAGGGCGGGAGGAAATAACCTTACGGCCTATCGCCGGGATCATCGACCATCTTAAGTTGAAAGTCAAGGATAATAAGATCGCTTCAGATAATAAAGGTGTGCTTGAATTCGAATGGAAAGGCGATTTTCCCGAAAAAGACCTGAAAAAAACGATTACGTTCGCGGTCGAGGGGTCGCCTATCGAACGGTTGTCCGTGCCGGTCGTGGTTAAAGGAACATCGCCGCAACCAGCGCCGTCGCAAGCCACAAAACCACCCCAGCAAAACAATCCGACGACGGTGAAAGATGCGATAAAGCCGGTCGGAAAACAACTGGATAAGCCGGCCGGCAAATAGCATTTGAAAATAGGCGATTCAGGGATCGATTCGACAGCTATCGATCCCTTTTTATTTTGCCGCCGTCGTTTGTGGGCTATTGGCTTTTAATCCGGAATCTCCCCGAAAAACGATCCGCGATTCGGCCAAAAGCCAGGCGGCGAGAATAAGCAGGATAAAACCAAAGATTCCCGAAATGAAAATGTCTGGCTTGATGGAACCGCCGTTCATCAAGTTCGGCCATTCACGAACGAATGGGATTATCTGAAGGATCAATGACCAGATGGTCATGCTTATCATAAATATCATGGGTAGGATCGCGTAGATCGCTCTTTTCCCTTGTTTTACCAGCCATACCGAAATCGCCATCAAGGTCAATCCCGCCAGAAGCTGGTTGGACGTGCCGAAAATCGGCCATGCCACCAGATAACCTTTTTCCTTGGTAAGCATGAGGAATAATAAGGGCAACAGAAGCGTAGCCATAGAGGCGATGATGCCGCCGATTCTGCCGGAAAGTCCGGTCAATTCCTGAAATACGTAACGACCAAGGCGGGTGCATACGTCCAAAGTGTCGTAAACGAAAGTGGAAAATGCCAGCAACGCAAACGGAAACGCGACATTGAATCCGACACCAATCAAACCGAGATAGCGGGCGAGGCCGTTGGCATAAACCAGATTTGGATCTTTGGCCAGCATCTCGGACCCTTTGGGAAGCATCATGACCGTGGCCAGCGCCAATACCGCTACCAACGCCTCAAGCAACATGGCTCCGTAGCCGACCGCACGGGCATCAGTTTCTTTGGCGAGTTGCTTGGATGTGGTGCCGGAACTGACAATGCTATGGAAACCGGAACAGGCTCCGCAGGCCACGGTGATGAACAGAATCGGAAAAAGCAACTTCCCGTTCGCAATGCTCTGTAAACCGGAAATATTCAAAGGCGGGTATTGAATGCCGAATCCACCGAACAAGGCTCCGACCAGACCGATTGCGATAGTCAGATATAATAACCACCCGCCCAGATACCCGCGCGGTTGCAAAAGCAGCCACATCGGAATGACCGAGGCGGCGAAACAATAGATCAAGATGATAATATCCCAGCTCTTGACCGGAATGCCTTGAAAGAAATTCAAAACAGAAACCGGCAGCCGTGGACCCAGCCATACGATTAGAATGACCAGCGGAAGAAAAATTAAAGTGGCGATCCCGGTGCCCAGACCGAATTTGCGAATCAGAACTCCCATTATCATGGCCAGCGCGATATACATGATCGAGCTGGCGGCTACTCCCGGGCCGAACGCCGCCTCGCCGGTGACGGTCTTGAATGTCTGCGCGGTGATATCGGTGAAAGCGATTATGACATATACGAGGCAGAGCCAAACGAAAATCATGAATAACGAGTAGGACGTTTTAGACATGTTTTCGCGGACGATCGTGGCGATAGTGGCCGCTTTCCGGCGCACCGATGCCACCAGGCTGGTGAAATCGTGAACGCCTCCGATAAAGATGGCACCGAAAACGATCCAGAGCAAGGCCGGCAGCCAGCCGAACCAGATTCCGGCCAAGATCGGCCCGACGATCGGGCCGGCCGCAGCAATCGCCGAGAAATGCTGACCCAATAAAAAAGAGGCCTTTGCCGGCACGAAATCGATACCATCATTGACCACGCAAGCGGGCGTCGGCGTCCTGTCGTCGAGCTTCAGCTCCCGGGCCAGAAAACGCCCATAAAATCGATAAGCTATGAGAAGCAGCAGCATCGTTATTATCACGACTAATGCGATCACCAAGCCGCCTTTCGTTGTTTGTTAGATATCGTGCCTAAAATAGGCGATTTCGACGAACATTGGCAAGTATTTCGATAAGATGTCGTTTGGTAACTATCGAGATTCCAACCCGTGTCCCGAGATTGCGATTTCATCGATCCATCCATGTTTGAATGTGTTTGTGTGTCGATATCCGGCATATCAGGCGGAACAGGGCGGTTGACTTGCGCCCACAGCATCGGCAGCAACACCCCCTTTATGCTTTGGGCCTATACGGTATTAGCTTGTCCTTCTTTTAGAACGATGCGATATTTATCCTAAACTAAAACGGATAAAAATTGCTCTTGAACCAATAGTCTTCCTGAACCTGCTTCTGCTGTTCGAGCAATAGGCGATGGTGCGATAATTCCCAATCGGCCAGTTTAAGGTAGAAATCTTTCACGGTCGGATCGGTCGATTTATCGGCCTCGGCCCGGTAATAGTTGATCGAATTCAACTCGAGCTGGGCTGCGATAGCCAGTGCGCTTACCTCGAAATGGGCTTCGGCAAGCCGCTTCTTGAAATCCTCCGAAAAAATGGCGCTGGAGCTTTCCAGCCACTTCGGTTTTGTCAGCTTGACATTGCTATCGGGCTTTCCGGATTGTTTGAAAGACTTGTATTGAGCTTTTAGAAAGTTCAGATGATCGAGTTCGTCTTTCGCTAATGATGCGAATACGTCTTTGGCGGTTTTATCGGTGGTTTTATCGGCGGCCATTTTATAGAAATTATGGCCGTCCCATTCGGCCTGCATGGCTTTTTTGATCCCCTCGATAATGATTTTGTTTTCCATACGCTCATCCTTTCGTCGATCGTTTTCCTTCAGTTGGCCTCGAGATCGAACTCAACGAAATCGAACCAAACACCCATCCCGGTTAAAGCGTCGATTTCGGCTTTGACTATCGCCTGATGGCCGTCCTCGATTTCCAGGAAACGGGCGAACATCTTCTGCGGCCCGGCCTCGAGTTGACTGACCATCTGCTTATAAAAATTACTGGTCTCGATTTCCACTTCGAGCGCTTTCCACAGTAATTGCAATTGAGCATCCCTGTCGGCCACCGTCATGTGTCCTTTCAGCTTCTTGACTCCCTCGCCGATCGTTTTCCTATCGGGCACCACCGTATTCAGCCTCTCGGGAACCAGAGTCCCTTGCTCGTGCCATTGCCGAAGCCTCGTTTTCAGGTAGTTGACGTGGTTTTGTTCTTCGTCGGCAAGCGCCGTAATTACTTTCTTGCCGGTTTCATCGGCGATCATCTCCGCCGCTTCCGCGTAAACCGCCCTTACCCTCGTTTCGTATTCGATCGCCGTTTTGATTGCGTTTTCGACATCCATTTGATTTCTCCTTTATCGAATCTGATTCCCCTCGCTCAAATGCGCCATCGGGAATCGCTCTTTTAATTATCAATAAACATAATATACATATTCGAAGTTGGCGGCAAACGTTAAATCGAGCCCGAAAATTCTTTGGGCCGGTTTCAGGCGCCCAAAGCCCAAGCTGCCAGGCTGAAATAATAAGTCAGCGTCAAAATGTCGGTCATAGCCAAAACCACCGGTCCGGAGGCGATTCGGGGATCTATTCGCAATCCCCGCACCAGACTCGGAATAATGACACCTATGACACTCGCCGAAATCATGGCCAAACATATCGCGGCCCCGATCGCCGCCGCCGCGGGCGGGTTCCCGCGCCAGGCATAGGCGACTCCTCCGACGATAAGGCCGCTGCCTATCCCGAGCAAGCCCGAGGTCGAAATTTCTTTGCGCAAGGCGATAGCGGCTTGTTTCAATGAAAATCTATGGTGGGCGAAAATCTGCATTGTCATGGTCATCGATTGCATGCTGACGCTTTCGGCCGAAGCCAAAACTATGGTGATAAAAAAGGCTATGATCGTCAGTTCATGGATAAGAAGTTCATGGCGGGAGGCGATGAAGGCACAGACGAGTCCGCTGATTATGTTTATTATCAACCAGGGGAAGCGGTCGCGGAAACTCATCAAAGGGGCGGATTTCTTTCCCAATGCGACATGAACGCCAATTAGCTGAAAGACGCTGTCGATTTCTTTCTGACGGGCGAACGCGCTGATTTCATCGGCGAACAACGTGATATCTACGACACCGAGTAATTCACCCGAATCGGCTACGATCGGCAGCGCCAAAAGCCGATGCTCGAGCAATAGCTCGGAGGCCTCAAGCAGAGTATTGTCGGGTTTGAGTGTTACGACCTTTTCGATCATTATCGAAGATAGCGGGCGGTCCGCGCCGCTACTGATAAGGCGGCGCACCGGGATCACCCCGACCAGCTTGTCTTGCCTGTCGGTTACGTAAAAATAAACGATTTTGCCGACGAATTGCTGGCTTCTCAACCAGCTTAACGCCTCACCGACGGTTTGATCGGCATACAACCTGGTGTAGTCTCGGCTGATATAGTCTGATATTTTATCTAAGATATTGTCAGCACTTATCTCTTTTCTCGAATCGGCCATGCCTGATTTTAAGGGATTTTTTCCCTATTGTCATGGGATATCTTCACCTGACCGATTCCCGAATCGCCGATTTCCGCACGGGAATCGATCGATTTCGCTTCGAAAACCGCAAAAACAGAGAAAATTCGGGAAATTTCCGGACGAAATTGAAGTTGACATCTTGATGTATGCTTTTTTAACATTCCTGCAAGGGGACAAACGATTGATTTTTTCTGTCTCCGCCACCGTTGATTCCATGTCTTTGCCTGCGAAGAATGCGCAACGAATCGGCGGCACGGTCGATAATAAACTTGATTTGCCGACGAAATGCGTCGGGAAGTCAGGAGGACGGTTTTATCAGTTCCAAAAATAGTTGGAGGATTGATGCCTGCAAACGCTGAAAAGAAAATCACCTTGAAAGAAATTGGTTTGCCCGAGCAAACTGTTTTTGGTCTTTATGTCAGCCTTCTGAAGACCAGAATGCTCGATGAAAGGTTGCGTAAACTTTTCCGCCAGGGTCGATTTGCCGGGACATATTTTTCGGCGGTCGGCCAAGAAGCCACCACCGTCGGGCCCACCTATGGCTTAAGAGATGACGATATCATTGGTCCTTCCCACCGGGAAATAGGAGCCAGCGTTACGAAAGGGGTCCCGCTGAAAACTATCGTGGCTCAGGTTTATGCCCGGCGTAATTCACCTGATAGAGGCAAGACCCACCCCTGCCACTATGGTTTGCGCGAGAAAGGAGTCATTACCCCCGCATCCACGGTGGCCGGCCAAACGGTTGTGGCCACCGGTTGCGCCATGGCTTTCAAGATGATGAAAAAAGACAACGTGGCGGTGGCGTTTTTCGGCGAGGGGGCGACCTCCCGCGGCGGTTGGCACGAAGCGCTCAATTATGCCGGCGTCCATAAACTGCCGATCATATATGTCTGCCAGAATAATCTATGGGCGGAGTCGGTTCCTTTCAAGTTGCAATCGGCGGTGGAGAAATTTTCCGAAAGAGCCAAAGCCTATGGATTCCCCGGCGTGACCATTGACGGCAACGACGTAATAGCTGTTCATAAAACCGCGCAGCAGGCGATCGCCCGGGCGCGCGCCGGCGAGGGTCCCACGCTAATCGAATGCTTGACCTACCGTTGGTATGGACATTCGGAAATAGATCCGGCCGACTATAGGTCGAATGAAGAGCTGGCCGAGTGGAAGAAAAAAGACCCGGTTCAACGGGCCGAAAACCTGCTTTTTGATCTCGGAATTCTTTCCAAAGACAAACGCGAAGCTCTGGTCGAACAAATAGAGCAGGAAATCGAGGAGGCCGTCGCTGAATCCGAAAAGGAAAAATACGCCGAACCCGAGGAAGCGTATCGCGATGTTTATTCCGATAATTTCCCGGTGCGAAGGGATGAATATTAAACCATGAGTGATGGACGACTGGAGGCCAAATCAGCGGACGATTCCGCGATTGAGATGACCGAGCTCGTTTTGCCCAACGACGCCAACGTTCTCGGAAACGTGCTCGGCGGCCGGGTGATGCATTGGATCGACCTGGCGGCGGCTACTGCAGCCCATCGCCATTGCCGATCGATCTGTGTGACCGCCGCGATCGAGGGGTTATCGTTCTTGAATCCGATAAAAGTGGGACAATTGGCCAGGTTGTCCGCAAGAGTGGTGTTCACCGGTAAGACGTCGCTGGTCACCAAGGTGGTTGTCAGCGCAGAGGACATGGATACCGGCGAACGCAAATTGACATCGGAGGCCTACCTGACGTTCGTCAATCTCGGCCCGGACGGCAAACCGGCACCGGTGCCGCCCCTCAAATTGCTGACGGAAGAAGACAAAAACGAGTATGAAAAGGCGCGTCGAATCCAAGAACGGCGGCCGGTTTATTGATAGGAGAAATAATGAAAAAGGTCACTTTCATTGAGGCCATAACTCAGGCGCTCTACGAGGAGATGGAGCGCGATGACAGAGTATTTTTAATCGGTGAGGATATAGGGCTTTACGGTGGCGTATTCAAAGCTACCAAAGGCCTACAGGATAGATTCGGGCCCGAGCGGGTTATCGATTCGCCCATTTCCGAGGCTTACATAGTGGGTGGGAGTGTCGGTGCGGCGCTGGTTGGGGCGAGGCCGGTTCCTGAAATTCAATTCGCCGATTTTATAACCCCCGCTATGGATCAGATAATCCAGCAGGCAGCCAAGATCCGCTATCGCACCGCCGGCCAGTGGACCTGTCCCATGACAATCCGGGTTTGCTGCGGCGGCGAGGTCGGCGGCGGCTTATATCATTCGCAAATCAACGAGCAGTGGTTCTTTTCGCAGCCCGGCTTGATCGTGTTGTTCCCCTCGACCCCCTACGATGCCAAGGGGCTGCTGAAATCGGCGATTCGCGGGGAGGATCCGGTCATCTATTTCGAGCACAAGCGACTTTACCGCTGGATAAGAGAGGAGATTCCCGATCACGATTTCACGGTGCCTATAGGCAAGGCCGCTATAAGGCGCGAGGGCAAAGACGTGACCATCGTCAGCTATGGGCTTATGTATCATAAATCGATGCAGGCCGCCGAGGAACTTGCCAAGGATGGAATCTCCGTCGAGGTTATCGATATGCGAACCCTTCTGCCCTGGGACCGGGAGACGATTTTCGATTCGATCAAGAAGACCTCACGGGTGGTGCTGGTGCAGGAAAACAGCAAGACCGGCGGGGTGATGGCGGAAATCGCCGCGGCGATCGCCGAAGAGGCGTTTGATTTTCTCGATGCACCGGTCAGCCGGGTTTGTGGACTCGACGTGCCGATGCTGCCGTTCGCGCCTCCGCTGGAGCATTTTTTCCTGCCGAATGCGGAGAAAATCGGCCGTGCGGTGAAAAAGATTTTGGAATATTAAGGGAGGAACAATGGAATTCAAGATAATCGTCCCGCCCCTGGGGGAATCGGTGGTCGAGGGCACGATAGTGAAATGGCTTAAAAACGAAGGCGACTCGGTAAAAGTCGATGAGCCTTTGGTTGAAATAATGACCGACAAAATCAACGTCGAGATTCCCTCCCCCCACAGCGGCAAAATGAAAAAGCATCTTGTCCCCCCGAACACGACCGTGGAAATCGGCACCGAAATCGCCGTTATGGAAATAGAGGGGGAAGCGATCGAGGCCAAGACTTTCCAGGTTCTGCCGGATTCCGGAAAAGAGCATATTCCGCAGGAACAGGAGGTGGCGCCTCCGCCTCAGGAATTCGTGGGCACGATCGCTCACCATGCGGCCATGGGAATCCACGCCGACGAGGAGGCGATAAACGCCGGAATCGAAGCGGTGAAATCATCGCCCTTGGTGCGCCGTCTGGCCAGAGAACATTTCATAGACCTGCGGCTGGTAAAGGGGACCGGCAAGGACGGTAGAGTATCGAAAGAAGATGTTCTGAAATATATCGAAATGCGTCATTCGATCGATATCAAGAAGCCGGGCAAACCCGAATTCGCCTGGCCCGAGGCCGAGGACGAGGAAGTTATCAAGATCAGCGGCGTGCGCAAGGTGATCGCCGAACATATGACCAAATCAGCGTTCACCATTCCCCACGTAACCACGTTCGACGAATGCGACATGTCCCAGCTGATCGACTGGCGAAAACGCTACGTCGATCAAATCGAAAAACGACATGGGGTCAGGGTGACTTTTCTTCCGTTCATCGCCAAGGCCATCATTTATGCCGCCCGCGATTACCCGTGGATAAACTCGACTTTCGACGGCGAAACCCTCAGAGTGAAAAAATATTTCAATATCGGGATGGCGGTCGCCCGGAACAATTCCTTGATCGTCCCCGTGGTCAAGCAGTGTCAGCAAAAATCGATATTGCAGATCGCCCGGGAGATGAAGGAACTCGCCGATAAAGCCAACGCCGATAAGCTTTCCATGGATGAAATAAGCGGCGGAACGATCACGATCACCAATGCCGGCGTTTACGGTGCCACCGCCTCGACCCCGATAATAGCGCATCCTCAGGTGGCCATACTCGGCGTGCACAAAATTGTCGATAAACCGGTGGTGCGGGACGGCCAGATCGTGATTCGCCCTATACTGAATTTCGGCATGTCTTTCGATCACCGGGTCATAGACGGCGGTTATGCGGTGCAGTTCTTGCGTCGTTTGATCGAGTTTCTCGAGGACCCGCAGGCCTGGCTTGCCGGAGTCATGTAAAATTCACCGTATATTTGAGGTGATGGCAGGAGACATGAAAAATGAACGAAAAATATAAATTGGTGGTGATAGGTGCCGGACCCGGAGGATATGTCGCGGCTATCAGGGCCGGTCAACTCGGCTTGAAGACCGCAATCGTGGAAAAAGAATATTTGGGCGGAGTCTGCCTTAATTGGGGGTGCATTCCCTCCAAGGCCCTCCTCTATGCCACCGAGTTGAAAAGAACGATCGAGCATGCATCCAGAATAGGCGTCAGCGCCGACAACGTTCGGATTGATACCGCGATGTTGAAAAAACACAAAGACGATGTGGTCAAGCGGTTGACCGGAGGCGTTAAGACACTTCTCGATAAGGCCGGCGTGAAAATATATATGGGTCGGGCTTCCTTTATCACGCCCGAAACGCTGGAAATCGATGGCAGCGAGGGCAAGCGACGGATCGAGGCCGAAAATTTCATCATAGCCACGGGAGCTGCACCCATTGAGCTGCCGATGCTCAAGACGGACGGAAAAAACGTGATCGGAGCCCGTGAGGCGATAGATCTTCCGAAAATCCCCAAAACGCTCGGTGTGATCGGCGCCGGACCGATTGGTACGGAACTGGCCACCGTCTATGCCACGCTCGGCTCAAAAATAACCATTATCGAACTTCTGGATTCCGTTCTGCCGACGCTCGATCCCGATATCTCCTCGGCCGCCGAACGATCATTCAAAAAGCTGGGTATGGATATCTTTACTTCATCCAAAGTCGTTTCCTCGCAAGTGGTCGGGGAAACGGTCAAGGTCGAGGTGGAAACGCCGCAGGGAAAAGAAGTATTCTCGTTCGATAAGGTATTGGTTGCCGCTGGAATGAAACCCAATACTTTTGGCCTGAACCTCGATAAAATAGGAGTGAAAACGGATGGCCGCGGTTTCATCCCGGTCGATAGAAACATGAGGACGAATCTACCGCATATCCGGGCTATAGGTGATGTCACCGGCGGTCTGCTTCTGGCTCATAAAGCCTCGCACGAGGGGGTGGCGGCGGTTGAATCGCTGGCGGGGATGACTGCCGGAGCGGATTGGAAAGCCGTGCCCTACGCCGTTTTTACGGATCCGGAGATAGCCGGAATCGGTCCCACTGAAAAAGAGGCGAAAACATCGGGCAGGAAAATAAAAATCGGAAAATTTCATTATCGGGCGGCGGGCAAGGCTCTGGCGACTTTGGCGGATAACGGGTTCGCGAAAGTAATCGCCGATGCGGATACCGATCGGCTTCTCGGGATTCACATTTTCGGGCCGCATGCCGCCGATATTCTTTTTGCCGGAACGGCATTGATGGAATTCGACGGAACGGCCGAGGAATTGGGTCATATAATGGCTATCCATCCCACACTTTCGGAGGCTTTGATGGAGGCCGGATTGAACGTTCATAAAAAGGCGATTCATATAGTCAATTAAGCCTTATGTGCAGCCGCGGTTATAAACGCTTGCAGGTGATCGAACTGGGTAGAACCGACTATTACCATGCAAGGAAACTGCAGAAAAGGCTGGTCGATCTCCGCCGTCTCGGCAAAATTCCCGATCTGCTGTTGCTGACCGAACACAATCCGGTGATTACGCTCGGACGCGGAGCTTCCATGAGCAATTTGTTGGTTCCCCGATCCGTTTTGAAAGATAAGGGTGTGGCTTTATGCGAATCCGAGCGGGGAGGGGACATTACGTTCCATGGCCCCGGGCAGGCGGTTGCCTATCCGATAATAGATCTGAACAATCGAGGTCGCGACTTGCACGCTTATCTGCGCGACCTGGAAAATCTGGCGATTGCGGTTCTCGGCGAATTCGGGTTGAAGGGCTCGACGAAGAAAGGAATGACCGGAGCCTGGGTGGATAACCATAAAGTGGCCGCGATTGGAGTGGCTGTCTCGCGTTGGATAAGCTATCATGGTTTGGCGATCAACGTGACCACCGATCTCGAATACTTCAAGCTGATCAATCCGTGTGGAATCACCTCTTATCCGGTGGGCTCGATCGCATCGATAACCGGCGAGAACGTGCCGCTCGAACGGGTTTTCGCCGCGATCGCCGATAATTTCGCATCGATATTTTATTATGAAGCGGAGCGCCTCGATTCGATAGGATCGCTTCCGACTGAACCTGAAACCACGCAAATGGAAACGGATAATACTCATGAATATCACTTTTCCGGAAATTGATGAATACATCAAGAAAAACTCCGGGATCGCGCCGAAAGGATCGGATAGGGTTTTGTTGACCAGGATGTACCGATACGGAGTCGCCCGGAATTTTCCGATTATCGGTCCCGTGGTGGGCAGGTTCCTTCGCCAGTTGGCCATGATCAGCAACGCCCGACGCATTCTCGAACTCGGTTCCGGGTTCGGCTATTCGGCGGCCTGGTTCGCCGGGGGATTGAGAAAAGGCGGTAGGATCATTTGTATAGACGGCTCAGAAGACAATCGGAAAGCCGCCATAGCCTTTTTCGAAAAATCGCCTTACTCGAAAATGATAGATTTTCGTGTCGGAGATGCGCTGAATATAGCTCGAAAATTGCCCGGCAAATTCGATATCATTCTGAACGATATCGATAAACATCAGTATCCGGATGCGTTTGATCTTTCGCTTACGAAACTTCGCAAAGGGGGACTGCTCATAACCGATAATGTCTTATGGTCGGGCAGAATTTTGAATGAAAATCCGGATGCAGCCTCCGAGAAAATAATGGAATTCAATAAGAAATTGTTCGGCTCATCGGCGATTCTCGGTTCGATAATTCCGATCCGCGATGGGCTCGGCCTAGCCGTCAGGAAATAATTCCTGCTCGGGATTCGGTTATGAAACTGGTGATCACCGGCGCAACGGGATTTATAGGCGCAGCCCTGGTCGATTATCTGGTTTCGCATGGCCACAACCTTGTCCTGTTGGTTCGCAAAATTCCATCGAAAAGTTTCCTGGCTAATGTTTCGATATCTTTATGGGATGGCAGGACCGTATCCGATTGGTGCAGGCATATCGATGAAGCCGAGACGATCATAAATCTGGCCGGTGAGCCTATCGGCCATAAGCGCTGGAACGAAAGCCAGAAAAAAGAAATCGTCGGAAGCAGAATCAACGCCACCAGAGCCATAGTCGAGGCTGTCAACGCAGCTGACCGACGCCCCCGGCTGTTGATCAACGCCTCCGCAATCGGCTTCTACGGCGACAGAGGCGATTCGTTGATCGATGAATCGGCGGCGGCAGGCAAGGGGTTTCTTGCGGAAACCTGTGTCAAATGGGAAAAAGAGGCTTTAGCAGCTTCTTCCGCCAACACCCGAGTCGTGCTTATGCGAACCGGGGTTGTGCTCGACAAAGACGGTGGAGCGCTGGCCCGCATGGCCGCACCGTTCAAGCTGTTTGCTGGCGGTCCGCCGGGAAGCGGCAAACAATGGGTGAGCTGGATTCATCGCCAAGACGTGATACGCGCCATCGACTTTATCATAGCCAATCCGAAATTAACCGGTCCGGTGAATATCACGGCGCCGGAGCCGGTTACCATGCGGCAGTTAAGCGCATATCTGGGTGAGGCGATGGGGCGGCCGTCTTGGGTGACTGTGCCGGAGTTCGTTATCAAGGGGATGCTCGGGGAGATGTCGGAGCTGGTTTTGAGCAGCCAGCGCATTTTGCCGAAAAAACTGATGGAAGCCGGCTTTTCGTTCACCTATACCAAAGTCAACGATGCCTTGAGGGCGATTTTTACCGGAAACAGACCAGGCCAGGAGTCAGGCATTCCGCAAGGCTAAGATGACCGAATTCGTTTTCGCAAAACCATGCCCTGACGCCTTTTGCCTATCGATAGTGGAAGAGGCAAGCTGTCAAGATGTCTTGTCTGCCTAAAACGTCCATGCCCTAATTCCGCCAATCGGCATATCGATAACCTTCAACAGATCGCCAGTGGCCACATCGAAAATATACAGCCTGCTCGCGTTAGCGGCATAAACCGTATCCGTGAGTCGGGGTCGAGCTTTCTTCGGAGAGATCCCTTTGGTGCATGAAACCACAAGTCGCGAATTGTCAGGGGTAAATATCATGCTCGTGCTCGGATAGCTATAATACCAGATCGAATCTTCAAGGAAAGAGACATCTATCGCCCTTTTAATATTTTTCCTTAAGTCGAAAAGCCATATCAGATCGTCGTTTTTTAGGCCGACGCCGCAGGCAACGCTGCCATCGGCCGATGCCATAATATTTTTGAGATCGTTCAAATCGCTTCCGATGCCCAGGTCCCTTATTTCATCGGTGTTAAGGTCAAAAATACCCAAATTGTGGTTGCCAAAAAGTATTCCGAGAATTTTCCTGTCTTCGAAATATGGATGGAACACTCTTTCTCCGTAGTAGTGATAAAATCTGTGCCTTATTCCCGCAGGGTTGTGGTGATATTCTTTGGCTTCCAATGTGACGGCATCGAGACCGACAAAACACAAGGTGGTGTCGCCTTTGGGATTATAGTCAGCTGGTCGATAGATTATCGAGCCGTCCTTGCTGAATATGGGAGGATGGGTAATCAGCGCGCTGCTGTCAAGCCGGGTGGCGAGCAGGGAAAAATCGCTTAATCTGAAAGCCGCCCAAAAATAATTGTCTATTATATAAAAGATATCTTTTTTGGGGTTCAAGAACTGTGCACCTTCACCAAAAAGCGTCGATTCTTCTCGACTGTAAGGATAATAGAAATCCCAATCGGCGTACAAAGCGAGAATGCTATCGACCGTTAACGGTCTTTCGGGAATCATTTTCAGGCCGGTTACGTCAAGCAACTTCAGATTATTCCACTTGCAGGCAGTATAGCAAATCAGCCGATTGTATTTCGGTGCATGAAGAATGTTATGCAACCCCCTTAAC
>JBBIRK010000001.1:0-305183 GCA_037441845.1 Candidatus Zixiibacteriota bacterium | reverse complement strand
TGTCGCCCGAACCTAACACGGGCAGGATGTTTTGTCAAGAAGCAACACCAGAATATTCCACTTGTAAATAGTATGGCAAATCAGCCGATTGTATTTCGGTGCATGAAGAATGTTATGCAACCCCCTTAACGGCTTAAAATACCCGTGGGGATACAAGACATCTTCTTCTGACCGCAAATCGGTCGCCACCGCAGGGATCCCAGTTCAGACTGTCCGGTCCGCTTTCCCCGATCGAGCTTACGACCTCACCTTTCTGCAAATCCACACTATGCACCGCGCCATTGTTCATGGCCACATATAAAGTTTCGGTCCATCCCATTTTGAATAGCGACAATGCGATAATAATGCTTATTGATTTCAACATCTTACCTCAAATACCTCCTTGTCCGATATACGCCATTAATTGCCGTCTCCAGAGCCTCATATGAAAACGGCTTATGGAAAAATCTTCCCATTATGGTTTTGTCTTTGTTCCACCAAAGATTATTTTGCATCCATCTATTATTTGAAGCCAATGTGTCGGGGTTTTCCGGTATGCAAAAAGACAGAAACCAGTACAGGCTTACCGGATAAGACGTATCGCTGCCTGCGTAACCGCCAAACTCGTACATGAATCCGGCATTGTCCTCGATCGCCGTATCCGGCAACGCTTTGTCCCTTAACCCATTGATTTTTTCCCGCATCTTTTTATGGAATCTATCCGAATAGTATAGTGCCGTTCGGAAACGCTTCCTGGCCTCATTTATGTTCGCCCGCCAGTTCCAGGCCCAGCGGACACTGTCCGGCACATGCGGTACTTGCATAAGACCGACATGCGAACCTTCCCACGAAATAATGGGAAAACTCGCTAAAACACGATATAGCGCTCTGTCTTGGAACTGCCGGTATCCACTCTCCTTCATACATACCCCCGTAAGCAGGTTTTGTGTCGGGCACGGCCTGCGGAACCTCTCATCCCAGAGCGGGGGATATATGGCAGTCAATCTGGTGGTAATCGAATCGTCAGGTATTGCACACCCCACCACCACTATCGTGCAGGGCTTGGCCGTGTATTCTATCCCCCGCAGGTATGATTTCGCCGTTATTATCCCCAATCCACCTACCTCTATCCCCTTGGCCGCGGGACTGAAATAATGCTCAGTGTATCTTCCGGTAAGAGCCGTGTCACCCTGGGTTACCTCCCAGACGTCCATACCATTACGTTCACGCTTGTAATAAAAATCAAAGTTCCACTGAATCTGGTTGTCTTTGTAAGCGCCGCAGCCATCCAGTTTCCCCTTGAACATGATCGAAGGTCCGATATAATCAGGCCCCAGATAGGGAAACTGCGACCAGGAAGGCGGATTCTCTATCTTCAATTCGAGATCGACTAACGGCATCCCCACTCCCACAAGGCCGGAGCTGTCGGGACAATTATATACATAATAGGCCTGGGCGCGAACATATGTTCCCTGGCCGTTCAGATCACAGGCGGATATGGTCTGGCCCGATACGCCTCGGTAGTATTTCATGCCGTCAGGATCCTGGTGATCCATGGTCAGGGTCACCCGGACCAGATTTCCCGCCGGTATCACGTAGATATCGGCAAGCACGAACGGCGGATCCTCATGGCCGGTTGTCATCCTCGCCTCAAGATAGACTCTATCCCGAGGCGTCAGGCAATCTGCGGGGCCGAGATGGTTGAATTCATTGTCGCAAAACCATAATCGCGCGATATGATTATACTGACAATCGGCATACGGCGGATAGGGTGGGCCGGGTGGATAGGGGAAATCATCCTTGTTAACTCTGATCGTCTGTATTAATTGCTTGGCCGAATCGCAGTTGCTGGTCAAGCAGCAGGTATATAAACTTATGTTTACCGGCAGTCTTATCGGGTCCTCAGCATAATATACCCCTGCATTCACTTCATAAAGCGGGGCCGTCGGCCCGCAAATCCTGTTCGTGTAATGCCATGCTTCTTCCACGATTCCCCGGAAATGATCATGTTCGCCGTTATCCCAATCATACTCGATCACCCATCCCCGCATCCAATTCGCCTCAAAGCATTTGTTTTCATGATCATCGTAGATGAGATCATGAATCGTCCGGTTATACACCGCCCAGCGAACCGTCCAATTCCCACCTTCCATTGTCGGGTTGACGGCGATTCCGCAGATATATGCCTCCTGCTCGGAACTGCAGCAAATGGCATCGAGGCGGCCATGATCCGCCTGCAGCAGGCAGAATATTGCCAACAAATACAACAGGTTTTTGTTCATAATTGTCGCCCGAACCTAACACGGGCAGGATGTTTTGTCAAGAAGCAACACCAGAATACTTAAAGGCGCAGTGCCGTTCGGAAACGCTTCCCGGCCTCATTTATGTTCGCCCGCCAGTTCCAGGCAAGGCTATCCCATCCGCAAGTATCGAAACCGGCCTCTATGGGGAAAAGCATGAAGGGATCGATTGATGCTCTTGGCGTAGTCATCTCCTCACCTCCAGCCGACGTTCAGCCAGGTTGCTTCGTTGGTGCGGGTGTCGAATATGAACAACATGGCGGGATTGAATCGTCCGATCCACTCAAATTGAAAAAAATAATAGACGATATAGTTTCCTACAACATTTGCCAGACCATTTTCTTTCATAGCAAAATCACCCGGAGCGCAATCCGGCAAAGGGTGGGTGTATTCCAGCCGCAAAGTGGATGGATTATAGATTCGCACTTCCGGCGATATCCAATCCTGCCCTCTGGATTTTTCGAATTCGACAAATTTGCCGTGCTGTTCATAATTTAGGTGGAAACTGTAAATTAGATCTCTGTCGGGATGATATGCGAAAATCGTTGACGCCCTCTAATAGGTGTCGATGAATAGCGAATCGATTATCGTATGTCGCGGACCTTCGATTTTGAAAAGCCAATAACGGTTGTTTTCATCAAAGGATTAATATAAATTTCTACTATTGGGTAAATCTAATCTCCGCAAATAAATCGGCCGATTGTCCATCCTAATCGCCCATCGGGGCAAGTCAGGGTCTATTGGTCGTATACGTCGAAATTGAAATCCCCTATCGATGGTATATTCGCCCGGCAATAGGATGTTGCTCCGGTCATAACTATATAATGCGAATTGAAAGCCGGCCTCCCCTGGATATTGAAAGAAATATTCGTAATCTACGCCCAATAAGCTGTCTGAATGAAGGATCGATGCAGCTTGATCCAACCTAATCAGATAATAATAAAAGTTCGATCTGCCCAGGCTATCATAGGCGACGCTCGTGTTTTTGGCATAGCCGCCTTACTGAATACCGCACAGTAAGAGCCGGCCGCTGTCAGTGCTTAATTTTATTGGGGTTCCTTCCGTATTTGCAATAAATCCGCTCTGGCGTAGCAACAGGCTGTCGGCTGTTGCACCTTCATTCAGAGAAACAATTTTCAACCATACGTCTCTGAATCCAGAATGATTCTTGTCGCCATAAACTACTAAGGGAAATAATTCGCAATTTGATGAAATGGTGAAAGCGCCAACCATTACCATAGTAATTATTGACAAGTGAAATAGTTGTCTGTGTTTCATATTGAATTATCTCCATATCTTAAGATAATAAAAGTTTCGGACCCTCTGAACATAATCAGCCCATTCAGGTGGATTGTTTTCTACAGCTATATACTCTCTCCATTCACTGTTACCTGTTATTTTCCTCATGAAAGGATCGCCCTTATGATAACCGAAAGTTTTCAAATCCTCCTTGTTTTTGGATTCGGGAAAGTAGCCGCAGCTCGCAAAGGAACAGGAATCGGGGAATAATAATTGCTGCGAAGTGAATCTGTTGGGCATATAGGTATTCAGAATATATCTGCCATTCTCAATATTCGTATTCCAATTCCAGGCCAAACTATCCCAAGTTCCCACCACATAACCAGCGGGTAAATTACTGCCTGTCGCAAACCACGACTCCCAGTCCGGCGTCCTGCAGATTTGCATTATTCCGGTATCTGTGCCCTGTCCATTCTCGCACGGCGTCCCCGTGTCATTCCAGTAATGATTATATCTTAACTGCGGTTGATGTCCGCCATATGATATGGTTCTGGCTCCCTCTACGTAGGCTATCGCCCGCATCCGGTCGGTTTTTAGGCTGTCGATTAATTGCTCATTCTCCGGGTCCCTGTCGATAAGAATCAATTTCGTGGCAAAAGTGTCCCCGGCGGTATTCAGCGTATCTGTCGTCACCGAAAAACCATTGTCCATATGGGCGACCGGATTCAAACTCCCCAGTGCGTCAATGCTGAGCTTTCCCCCGACGGCATATAACAAATCCTTATCGAATACGGCCGAGCAATCTTTGTCGTAAGGTTCTGTCGCCGATTTATACTCGCCGCCGGCCGGAAAAGATCGCCAATACGTTTCGGCAATGTAATTCTCATTGGCTACCCACTTGCTTCGATATCCTATTGTATCGATAAGATATTTTGCCATTACTTGCGTGCCGCTGATATCGTCGACGAATCGGACGCAAGCTCGCACATCCTCGGCCACCTTCATGCTGTCGTGGCTTATCAGTACCGTCTCCGGATCCGTAAACACGAGCGGCAGGGCAACATCGACCCAGTCAGGGATCGTTCCAACTATGACCGGAAAGTCTGAGTACGGCTCATCGTCCACGTAGACCGTGCCACATGACTTAAGGCCGAGAATCCGGCTGTTGAGGATCGATCCCCGCCAGTGCACTTCATACCCAATTAAACAGGGGTCAGGGCAAGACGAATTCCCTCGTCAGGTCTTCCTTCGAGACTAATATATACGAAAAGGCTGTCTGCGCTCCAGTATTTTGCATCGATATATAGCGGAGAATCGCCGGATATTATGATCCCCTGTGGCAACGGTTGATAGGTCGAGTCGGTGAATTGGAAATAGCATTTTATGCCGCCGCAGTTAATCGTCGGCATAAAAATATATACGGAAAACAGTAAATCAGGGAACCTTATGCGAGTGTATAGAACCTGGCGATTCTGAGTTTAACCATTAAACGCTTAAGGCCCATGCGTATCGGTGTACCAGTTATAGCCGCCGCCGAACATTGTGGAATCATAACCCCGCTGCGGCCAGCCCAACAACTCATGCTTGTCGCTGCCATCCGCATTGCATATCCAAAGTGTCACCCGACCGAAATCAATATCCCAGGGATTGGGATTATGTCCCATGAACGTATAATTTTGAAATACAATTCTGCTTCCGTCTGGCGACCATTCGGCCATCCCCCCCCGTTTCCCTGATTATGATGGTTTCCACCGTGCCATCCATCCGATAAATCCGCAGGTCTTGAACGACATTGCTGTCATCGGAATAATCACCGTAATTAACGATAAATCTATCCCTTTGCGGCGACCAGCAGAGATAACTCATCTCTTCATCATAGGTGCGCATTATTATCGTCCGAAGTACCGCGCCGAGAGAATCAAGCAACATCAAATACCAATTGCTGCCACCAAAACCGCAAAAGGTCAGAATCAAATCACCGCCGGGTGACCAATTAGCTTCCTGACCGTTGGCTATACCTACCAATTCGCCCCATCTTGGCCTTATTGTTCTGGAAATTCTTCCTGTGGTGTCAATAACGAAAAACCCATCAAAAGTACCGCTAAGTCGGGCGCCGTCCGGAAGCCAGTGAAACGAGTAAATAAGACGACCCAAATTCGTAACCTGGCGAACGCTGGATGTAGCCAGATAATAAAAATAGATCTCATTGTGCCACTCGAATGCCACTATGGATCCATCACGATTCCATCGAGGAAACTTGCCGGGCCCAGTCAGGTAGCCAAATGTATTGGTCTGAAAATCATATACCCAGATGGAAGGCGAGCCGAATCTAAGGACTTCTTCATTCGAAGTAAGATTATAGGTAAAGGCAATGTATCGCCCATCGGGCGACCATGAAGGCCAGCCCTGCATAAAATGGATCTCTTCAATCGGCGACGGTTGACCCCTATCGGTCGGCTTAGAACAGCCGACGACAACCAAAAATAATACAGGGAAATGCCCAAATAGCGAAACGATTAAGAACCGAATTGACTTCATTTCAATAAAACAAACCTGGCTATTTTCGTTTGCTTCTCGTTCCGAACCTCGCAAAAATAAATGCCCGACGGGCAAGGAGCGCCTTTGTCGTTTTTGCCGTTCCAGGCAATTTCATGATTCCCTTCGGGAAACTACTTGCGGTCAGCCAAATTAGCTACTTCCCTGCCAAGTATGTCATAGATGTCAATAGCAACGCGCGATTCATAAGGCAAATTAATTCTCAATATAATATAAGAATTAAATGGATTTGGAGATGCCTCGACTGTGATTTCAGTTATTTCGTCTGAGCTACGCACCCATTTATCGCCGCCCGGATTGTTTGGCTGAATTGCGGATTTTATTCCCCATATAATGCTCACATTTTCCGGCTGGCAGGGATACCAATGAGGTTGCCCAGGTTGATTATCCCAGACCTCATAAACGAAAGTTTGCATCTGACAACCGGTTTTGGATTCTGATCCGGGAACGACTCTTGCCCAACCATCCTGGTAGTTCGGCTGCGCCCCCGACCAGCCGGACGTGCCTTGACCCACTGCCCAAACGAATGGCATGCCATCATAGCTTTCCGGATAGCTGAGATTTACGCGAATTTCATGAACGGTGGTCGTATATGTGCCGTTCAAAGGTGATCCAATAAATGTATATGAAGGATAATGAACGGAACTTGCCACTTCCCCGCCCCGCGCATCATGAGTCAGATAATCAAACGGCTGAATTGATGGATTGCCAATTCTATTGATTACCGTAGAAATGCGCAGGTCACCATGGCCGTATCTTTCATCCCAGGTCCACACATTATTATCGCTATATGGCGGCGGGGGATCAGAAGCAGAATATTTCAACATCCAATCCGCATCCTCGTTGCGCAAATCAGGCAATATACTTTTCATGAGTCCGATGGACCCTGCCGCGTGCGGTACAGCGAATGAATTCCCATTCCTTTGGCTGAAGGAATTATAAAACCACGTTGTAAAAATACTATAGCCGGGCGCAAGCATATCAAGACCTTGCCCGTAGTCTGTAGCATATTCGCAGTTGCCTATGACGCAAAAGAGCCCATTCTGCCCGTATCCGCCGATGCAGGTTATCCAGCTGTAATCAAAATCAGCCGGATATGTTGGGTTCGATACTCCGTTCCTGCCTTTAGCAGCCACTACATTTGCGCCAAGTCTGTAGGCAAAATTGATTGCCTCTCTTAAAACTTCACTATAACCATAACTGCCCCAACTGCAATTCAATATATTACATCCGAAATGCGTTGGGTCGGCCGATTCGTAAATTGCATTGGCCAAAATTCTATTGTTGGCCACATTTCCATAATTATCTGTCACCTTTATCGCGACCAGGGATACTCCTCCAATATCCTGACTATTTGCTTGCCAGCCGCCGGCAATGCCCGCTATACCTAACGTGTTATTGGCCAAGGCCGCAACAACTCCGGCGACACCGGTGCCATGGCCATATAGATACTCCTCTATAGGATTGGGATCCGGCACATAATAATCATAGCCTCCTGTTATTTTAGCATTGGGATAATTGGGTCCAATGAATTCGAATAGCGTATAATCAATACCGGCATCGATTATCGCGACTTTGATCGCTGGATTGCCCACAGTCCCATTCCATGCAGTTTGGGCACCTATGCCGTTTTGATCATCGTGCAGATTCCATTGCAAAGGCCAACAATTATCATTAGGAATTCTAAATAATTCACTTGAAATCATATTGGGTTCGGCATAAATCGTGCCTTCAAATTCCTCCATTTCATTTACCGCATCGAGCACAGCATTGGAGGATGTTTGCAGGAAAAGATATGTCTACGAAAGGTCTGGCACAGTAACCGTATCACCATTTATTACTCTAATTGTATCTAACGGTTCGAAATCGGTAAAAACGCGTTTTGCAAAGACAACGTCATTATGGCAAAGAATCTCAAAGGGATGCTTCTCTATCGTGCAATATTCGATAGGGGCTTCGGATTGTTGCTCGGGTAGACTTAAATAGCCGTATTTTAGTTTTGCAATGAATTGTCCGTCGGCATAATCTTTTCCGGCCTCGCCATAAGGCAGGATCGCTATGGCTTCACCAATTTCACCTTATTATCTCGCCCTGACCGATCGCCTTGGCGCCATTATGGCTTACCAGAGCCATGAGGAGAAAGAAAATAAAGATATTTCCCATCAGGTTCATTAATGCCTCCTTGTAAGAATATCCTTTCCCTCGACATTAAAATCCATGACGATCATAAATGTCTAATTCCCCTGAATCCTTGGCTGTATTATACCGATATAATTGGACAAGGTAAGCAATATATTTCCGGTCTTGTTGAGATCTACACCTGGGCATACTGTCAGTTATTGTTTATTACCTTTTCTCGGGTTAGACATTTGATTTTTTGCGGTAAGCTTAGATTGATATAATTCAAAAAGAGGGCATCAAACGATACCCTCTTGTTAGACCGGCCAGGCGCAAAATAGCCATGCCGCTGGAATAATATCGGCCGACGATTAATACATATCGCCCATGCCGCCGCCCGGAGGCATGCCCGGAGTGTGCTTTTCTTTCTCCGGTTTCTCGGAGACGATAGCCTCGGTCGTCAGGAGCAATCCGGCGATCGACGATGCGTTCTCGAGCGCGGTGCGGGTGACCTTGGTCGGGTCGATCACGCCGAACTTCATCATGTCGCCGTATTCGCCGGTTTCGGCGTTGTAGCCGAAAGAACCATCTTTGGCCAGCACCTTGTCGATCACGATCGAGCCTTCGACCCCGGCATTTTCGGCGATAAGGCGGATCGGCTCTTCAAGAGCTTTTCTGACGATTACTGCTCCTACGGCTTCATCGCCGTCGAGTTTCACTTTCTCCAGAGCCTTTATGGTGCGCAGGAAAGCCACGCCGCCTCCCGGCACGATTCCTTCCTCGACCGCGGCTCGGGTTGCATGCAGGGCATCCTCGACTCTCGCCTTCTTTTCCTTCATTTCGGTTTCGGTGGTGGCGCCGACATTGATCACGGCCACGCCGCCGGCGAGTTTAGCCAGTCTTTCCTGAAGTTTCTCGCGGTCGTAATCCGAGGTGGTTTCCTCTATCTGCTTGCGGATGCTGTTTATGCGGCCTTTGATCGCTTCGGTCGATCCGGCGCCCTCGACGATGGTGGTGTTGTCTTTATCGACAGTAACCCGCTTGGCACGACCGAGATCCGATACCACCGTATTTTCGAGTTTGAAGCCGAGTTCCTCGGAGATGACTTTGCCGTTGGTCAGAATAGCGATATCTTCGAGCATGGCCTTGCGCCGATCACCGAATCCCGGGGCTTTGACCGCGCAGACTTTCAGGGTGCCGCGCAATTTGTTCACCACCAAAGTGGCCAGCGCCTCACCTTCGACATCCTCGGCGACTATCAGCAACGGCTTACCCATCTGGGCGACTTTCTCGAGTATCGGAAGCAGATCCTTCATGCCCGAGATTTTTTTATCATGGATAAGGATCAGGGGCTCTTCCAGCGATGCTTCCATGGCGTCGGGATCGGTTATAAAATAGGGCGAAATATAGCCGCGATCGAACTGCATCCCCTCGACCACCTCGAGCGTGGTTTCGGTCGATTTCGCTTCCTCGACCGTGATCACGCCGTCTTTACCCACTTTTTCCATCGCTTCGGCGATCAGGTTGCCGATATACTGGTCGTTGTTGGCGGAAACGGTTCCCACCTGAGCGATTTCGGTTTGGCTTTCGACGTTTTTCGACAATTTTTTCAGCTCGGCCACTACCTCTTTGACCGCCTTGTCGATTCCCCGTTTCAAAGCCATCGGATTTGCCCCGGCGGTGACGTTTTTGATTCCTTCGCGATAAATAGCTTGAGCCAAGACGGTAGCGGTGGTGGTTCCATCACCGGCCACCTCGGAGGTTTTAGAGGCTACCTCTTTGACCATCTGGGCTCCCATGTTTTCGAACGGATCCTCGAGTTCGATTTCCTTGGCGACAGTAACGCCGTCCTTGGTTACGGTAGGTGAACCGAATTTTTTATCGAGCACGACGTTGCGGCCTTTCGGCCCGAGAGTTACCTTTACGGCATCCGCCAACTTATCGACGCCTCTTTTCAGCTTTTCTCTGGCTACGCTTTCATATTCGATAATTTTTGCCATTTCAGCATTCCTCCGTTAAGATATTATGGCGAGAATATCGGACTCGCGCATGATAAGATATTCGACATCGTTGATAGTGACCTCGGTGCCGGAATATTTTCCATACAGCACCTTATCTCCCTTTTTGACCTCCATGGCCACCTTCTTGCCATCCTCGACCCTCCCCGGCCCTACTTCGATGACCTCGCCTTGCATGGGGCGTTCCTTGGCGGTATCGGGAATGATAATGCCGCCTTTCTTGACTTCCAGCTCTTCCAGCGGTTTGACCATTACGCGATCGGCTAATGGCTTCACTTGCATTTAAGATCACTCCTTTTTTACAGATTGACTTTTTGGCATAACCGTATGCCTATTCGACAACCAAACTATTTCAAAGCCACATTTCTTGTTAGCACTCTATACTAATGAGTGCTAATTTTGTTTCCGGAGATAATAATTTTTAGTGATCCGCTTGTCAAGGGCATTTTGGATCAATCATTACCGACATAGACCAATCGATCAATTGCGACAATAAAAAAGCCGGTCGGTTTCCCAACCGGCTATTTAGGTGTAAAAGTTAGGTGACTTAAGTTCGGGGTGTGTTGACGGCGCGGGTTCTGCAGGTGCTCAGGCCAAACGGCAAGTAGGCCGGACACCACCCGATTACTGCGGTGGCCAAAGGGACTAATCCAATAAGTCCCCACCAACTACCGGCTAAAATTCCCGCCAAGATTATGGCCGCTCCGAGAACCGCTCTGATTACCCGATCAACTACACCGACATTGCTTTTCATCTTCAATCCTCCGACTTGCATGGTTCTATTTTAGAAGTAAAACCCTATGTGTCTTGGACTCGGTTTCGCCTGCCAACCTGATCAAATAAATACCGCTCGAAACGGCTTGTCCCCGATAATCGGTTCCATCCCACTGAACGCTATGCAAGCCGGCGCCCAGGTGGCCGAATTCCATGATCTTAACCGATCTGCCGGTGATATCGTATATCTCCAGCGAGGTTTTGCTATCGCCGGGTAGGTTGAATCTGATTTCCGTGGAGGAATTAAATGGATTAGGGTAATTAGCCAGGGCCAAATTCCCCGGCAACAGCGGTTGTATATAATCATCGATGTCCGTGGTGCGGTTTGAGGAAAAGGAAGTGGTATAAATATAATCTCCACTGTTGTTGCCATTGCCGTTGGCGGCGTTTCCGGCGGCGTAGAACGCAACCTGATCGGGCGCATCCAGGGGCGCGGTCCAGTTGAATCTCCAGCTTATGGGGCCGTCCATAGTGCCGTTGAATGTGCCGGCGGTGGTATGCTTGACATATGATCTGTTATTTTGGACGCTTAATTGAGTATGGGCGGCCTGCGTAATAGTGCAGGTTCCTATTGTCAATGGGGTGATTTCGAATCCCCAACGTCTTTGTCCGGGGTCGGATATAGTAACCGTTATCTCATAAGTCCGACCGGGTTCGAACGTGCTGGGCCCATCGATTGTGAGACCGCCGTTGCCGCTGTTGACCGGAAACGAGTCGTGGCAGCTGGTGCAGTTGGCCTCGCCGGGGGCTCCGGTCATGCCGTTGGGCGGGCCGCTCGAAAATGCCAAAGCCAATACGGGCATGAGAGCCGCAACAAAATAGATCGCTGTTTTCTTCATTTTGATTTCCTTTCCCGAAAACGTTTTGCTATTTGTTTCCATTCAACCATGGGAGCAATATTTATCAGAGACAACTTCCACTGTGAGGAGCCGGGCCGAGTCCTTTGAAATAACGCACAAGATAAGTGACATCGGAACCGAGCACGTTGCAATCACCGTTGGTATCGCCGGCGAGAATCGGATTGGGCGCCGGGCCGAGTCCTTTGAAATAGCGCACCAGATAGGTTACATCCGAACCCAATACATTGCCGTCGCCGTTGGCGTCACCCGGTAGGAAACCGGTTGTGTCCTCAACATGCAGTATCGCCGTCATAGCCGGATGCGGCGTGCAGTGATATGGAAAATCGCCGACCTCCTCCATCCGACGGATATAAAAGTCGCCTGGATTCAGATTTCCAGAATCCCACTGGCCGCTGTCGGCCGTGGCAGTGTGAACCAATTCGCCCGTATTCAGCCAGCGGACATATGAACCCAGGGAGACAGTCGTATCAGCGGGCACGAAAGCGAAATCGACGATCTTTATATCCAAAGCCACCGAATCCGGGCGGCCTACCACGACTGTGCCGGTCATGAACGGATGGGGCGTGCAATGGTAATCATAAACGCCCTCGGAGGTGAAAAGGTAATCGAAATATTGACCCGGCATCAGCATTCCCGAATCCCACTGGCCGCTGTCGGCCGTGGTGGTATGATGCAGACCTCCGTTGTTTATCCAGCGCACCAATTTGCCCGGCGCGATCAGCAATACTTGGGGATTGAAAGCGAAATCGATGATTTCCACGATTGTGTCAACTACGACAGTATCCAAAACAAAAATCGTGTCGGTCATCGAGGGATGGTAATCGCAATGATAGGGAAAAACGCCGGGCGTAGTCATCCGTAATATATAAAAGTCGCCCGGGTCAAGATTGCCGGAATTCCACTGGCCGCTGTCGGACGTTGAAGTATGCGGCATATCGTCGAAATTGATCCAGCGGATATAATCGCCCAGCATAACCGTTTCAGCCGGCGGCACGAAATCGAATCCGGATATCCGTATATCGAGAACCACACTATCGGGCGTCCCGACCACCACGGTGCCCATCATCATCGGATGCAGATCGCAATGATAATCGTAAACTCCCTCGGCGGAGAATGTGAAATCGAAAAATTGACCGTTAGCCAGAATTCCGGAATCCCAAAGACCGCCGTCGGCTGTGGTCGTATGATCGACTCCCCCCATGTTTATCCAACGGATAGTCTGACCGGGGGCAATCTGAATCACTATCGGGTTGAAATAAAAATCGTTGATTTCGATCAAAGTGTCATAAACGAGAGCGTTGACGGTTAAAGTGCCCAACATACTTGGATGAAAGGCGCAATGATAAGGAAACACGCCCGCAGAATCGAAGACGATGCTGGCCGACTGGCCGGTCGTCAGAGTCCCGGTATCCCAGAGCAATGCGTCGGAGGTGGCGGTGTGGGGGAGAGAGTGATTATTGGTCCAGGTGACGGTATCGCCCTGGGTGATGCTCAAACTCGCCGGACTGAATGAAAAGCCCGGAATAGAAACATTATGGATGGTTGCCATCGACGCGGTGGAGCTCAGTAATATCAGCATTGCGGCCGTTCGTGATAGCCTTTTTGTCATAATACCTCCGAGATAATCGTGAAGCAACGAAAGTAATTTATTGATAATAAAACTCATTTTCATAATCCAATAGTTCCACTATTTTAATCAACATGGGAAAGACTCGGATGGTCGGTCGAGGCAATTTATGCTTTACAAAATTCCTGTGCTCTGCTACATTAATCATCCGTGGATAATAGGCCTTGCTTGATTAAAGCGTTACGACCCGCTATAGTGATCGGGTTGGTGATAGGGTTGGTTTTATCCTGCGCCAAAAAGCCGGCAGTCATAAAGGGGGTCGTGCAGGACGATAAGGGTACGCCTCTGGGGGGGGCCGCGGTCTATTCGATTCCTCAACGTTATCAGGCGCTCACGGATACGCTCGGCAAATTCAGCATGGAAAGTGTCGAACCCGGCCAATACGCTTTGCTGGTGAAATTCGGCAATGACTCCACGATAATCAATCTGGGGGTTATTGAGCCCGGGGAGACCAAAGAGGCGGCGATAGCCGTCTCTATTACCCCGCCTCCGCAGGAGCCCGAACCGATACCGGTCGATACGATACCGCCGCCGCCGAAAGAGCCGCCTAAGCCTCCGCCCGAGCCCAAATTCGTGGATCCGATCGAAAGCGCCGGCGGAAACGTGCTGTTGCTTTGTCTTGAGGATTATTTCCCCAAGTTCGAGGTGGAGTCGTCCGATGGGCTCAATTGGGAACTTAAAAAAGGATCGGGAAAGCTCGAGTTCGAGGAGAGCAAGATATTCGAGGGTTACTTCGCCGGGCCCCGCCGCAAGAACAACGAGACCGCAGCGGCGCGCGTGATATACGATAAGAAATATTGGATTTATACCAAAGGTCCGGATAACGCTCCGGCCAACGGGCGGACGATATCTATTGCGATACCTATCGAGTTGCCGGAAAAGGCCGTTGTCGATTCATTCGTGGTCTATTACGGAATTCCCGCCGGTGGAAAAGACAGGCCGAAAGGGTCGATGCAGTTGCGGGCGATCGGCGAGAACGACGCCGGTAAAATCACCATACTTTTCGATTGGGAAAAAGTGGATCACTCTTCCGCCGGAGTATTTTATAAGAAAGTGTCTCTCATGCCGCTCGATTTCCGTCGCCTTGCTTACTTGACCCTCGAGGTCGATTCCGACGGTGAAGTTATCGGCGACGATTTTCTACTGCGCCCGCTCATATATTTCGGGGTGATGTAGGCCGCTTTCCCGGTTTCCCATCGCCCAGTGCAATTTCGGGTATGTCTTGCAAATTTATGTAAACGGTATAGGCGCGGCGATGATCGTCGCCGGTCTATCCATTGCTGCATTCGAGATCATGATCGGCGTTAGGTGGGTATTTCGGCATTGATGTAGCGAATTGCAGGGCTTCTCATTCCATCGGTCCTCGATAATGGCTTGCTTGACATCGCCGGACTCCTTGGGTAACTTCACCCGTATGAATCGCCGGCGGATTCGCATACTCAAAGACAATCGAATTCCTTTGCATATCCTCGATAATAGATCGATAGCCGTGATCGGTTTCGGTTCCCAGGGAGAAGCTCAAGCGTTGAACCTTCGCGATTCAGGTTTTGCGCCGATTATCGGCCTGCGTCCCCACAGCAGTTCGCGCAAGGCAGCTGCGGCGGCGGGATTACGGGTGGTCGACATCGAATCCGCAGTGAAGGATGCCGATTTGATCGCGGTCATGATTCCCGATCATCTGCACCGACGATTATTCGAAAAATATATCTATGCCAATGCGCGAAAGGGGCAGTGCTACATTTTCGCCCATGGTCTTTCGGTTCATTTTGGGCTTATAGAAAGGCCGAGGGGGACATCTTTCGTCTTGGTTGCCCCGCACGCTCCCGGAATACGGCTTCGGGAGAATTATCTTAACGGCCGGGGAGTGCCGGCATTTATCGCCGCCGCCGATAAATCGGAATCGGCCTTGAATATCGCGGCGGCTTACGGCAAGGCGATAGGCTGCGCCAGGGCCGGGTTGATCATCACCACTTTCAGAGATGAAGCGATCGGCGACCTTTTCGGAGAACAGGCCGTGCTATGCGGCGGTTTGGCCGGATTGCTGCGGGGCGGGTTCAGCACTTTGGTCGATTCCGGAATACCTCCGGAAAACGCCTATCTCGAATGCGTCTATCAACTCGATCTGATCGTCGATTTGGTCAAACGTTTCGGTGTCGAGGGGATGTATCGCCGGATAAGCACGACCGCCCGTGCAGGAAGCCGTCGGGCCGAGAAGATGATTATCAACAGGCAAAGTCTTGAAGGCATGTCGCGGCTGCTTCGGCGGATCGAAAACGGAAAGTTCGTAAGAGAGCTGATGAAAACCGCCTGCGGATCGGCCCGTGCGAATCGAAAAGACAAACGAGCCGATCTGCTCGATCGTATGGCTCGTTTGTTCGCCGGTGAATTTGGTGTTAAATCTTGAGAAAGTCCTTATCGGCGGTTCGGCTGGAGATCACCCTGACTCTTATTTCCTTATTGTCCTGCTCGCCGTGGTCGCAGTTTTTAAGTCGCCCTTGGCAGGAGGGACAGGCAAGTAAAAGCAATGCTCCGGAATCGGCTATCCAGCCGCAATTGCGGCAGTGTTGACTATCCGGGCGATTCATGCTTGTTTCCCATCGTAGTCGAAATCGCTGGTTGTATTTCGCGCCATTTCGATATTCGTCTTGTTACCGCAGCGCTGGCAGATATATTCGTCCCAATCGCGCATCAGTCTGCCGCCGCATTCATGACATATTTTTTTGGTTTTTCGGCGATACATAATCGCTCCGATCATCTAACGGCCAAAATCAGCAGGCTGACACCACTGAGAGCATAGGGCAAGACGGTCGTGAACGGCAGGCAAAGATAAATAGAAATCGCATAAGCAGTCAGCGAACCGATAACGCCGATAACCACTGCCCATTTAATCAAGGGCTTAATCAATATCACAGCGGCTATCAGAGCCAGCCCTATCAAAAATATTTCTGCATGATTGGAAAGGTATTTGCCTGCGCCGGGAATATGCCCGAGGAGTTCCCTGGCTGCCTCCCGAATTTGACCGAATTGTGAAATAAGCCAGTCCAATACCGGTCTTATGTATTGTTTGATCTCACCCACCGCCTCATTCCTCCACCGGTTCTATAGTGAGTGATGATTCACCGACTCTTTTCAGACCGACCATCCGTTCGGTAAGAAAATTTTGGGAGGTAATCCACTGCTGAGACATCTGTAAAACCTCTTCCTGCGTAACCTCCTCGATCCAGTCGATTATCATATTATCAACTTTGGTGTCCTCGACGAGGAGATCTTCCATTGTCAGAGTGAATTTCATTTTCATGGCCGCTCCCTTGTTTCTTTCCGCAAGGGATAAAACAAAGGGCGTGCCCGATGGCCGGACGATTCCGGCAACTTGAAACAGATGGATAAGCCCTGAATTCATAAGGAATTAACAATCCCGTTCCACTTTTTCAACTTTGCCGGCGGCCTCGGGCGTGAAATCGACTCCTGAAAGTATGGGGATCATCCAATATTATGTGGCGGCGGACTATTTTCCGGAAAGCGATGCGGCCATGATCCAATCTTAAATACCGGCGATCGCGCTTGCAGTCAGGAAGTCGTTTCTTTCGCGGGAGTCGGAGATAATCGCGTAATTGCAGTGGTGTCTGGGGCGGTGATACGGTCGACGATCGCCTGCTGATAATGAGAAACGAACTCCTCTCCGGATCAAAGTGCGGGCGAAAATCAAAAGCCGACGGATCGGCTTCCGTCGGCCATGGTTTACATGATTATGGAATTATTTCCGAGTAGGCTTTAACCGTTGGCTTTTTCCTGCGCTGCTTTTTTCAATTTGTCGTTGGCGAAAATGGCGATTTCCACGCGCCGATTCTGCTGTCTTCCCTCGGGCGTTTCATTGGTGGCGATAGGTTGAGATTCACCGTAGGCCATGGTATGGAAACGACTGGGATTCACCTGTTGGGAGGCCAGAAAATTGGCCACCGACTGCGAGCGCCTGAGCGAGAGTTCCATATTATACTCCTCGGAGCCGGTGTTGTCGGTATGGCCTTCGATAAGGATCTCTGTATCCGGGTACTTATTCAAAATCTCAGCCAGTTTCCGCAAATTCTCTTGGGCCTGTAATTGCAGGGCGGATTTATTTATGTCGAAAAGAATGCCGGAATCGAAAGTGATCTTGATCCCTTCGCCGATCCTTTCTATCCGCGCACCCTCGATATCCCTCTGCATCTCCTCGGCCTGCTTATCCATATAGTTACCGATATAAGCGCCCGCCGCACCTCCGATCACCGCTCCCAGAATCGCCCCGACCGCGGTGTTGCCTGCCCGATTTCCGATAACGCCGCCGATCACTCCGCCGGTGGTGGCGCCGATTATCGCGCCCTGATCACGGCGCTTGAGATTGGAGCAGCCGATAGACATGATGAGAACGATTACCGCCACGCCGATGACCGGCAAAATCCCCGGTCGTCTGAACGTTATTTTCTCCATGATTAATCTGTTTTTCATTTCCTCTCCTTTTGCTTTGTATTATCGGTTGGCTTGTTCCGTCTCTCTACACGATCCCTTTACCCGAATTTTTATCACGTCAGATTCTCGATAAAGTTCCCAAACCCTTAGGGTTTTCCGCCCCTTTCCGAATCAGCACTGTCATTGGCAAATTTTCGGCGCATCTGTGATTATTCCCGGTCTCGTCCCGCTTTCATCTCTTGGATTTCGAGTCGAGGCGCCTATGGCAATCACACCACCGCCTTAATGATTTTGACCGCGATATCGGCCCTATACTAATTCCAGCCGGGCGGAATCATGTGATTCTTACTTTTTCCAAAGGCGTGTATATCGGCCCGGCCGGCGTTAAAACTGATTTGTAAACAACCAAATGATCAACCAGGAATCGTTCGGATCGAAATGAAATCGATTGCAGCGCAGCCGTTAGATTGCGAAGATCCATCGGCTTCTTGACCCGGCCGATAGTCAGGTGAGGCGAAAACGGCTTGTCGGTGCTGCCGAACCCGGCCTGGTGGCATCCTTGTTCCGTCTTTTCCGCAAGTGCATTCATTTTTTCGAGTTCGCCGTCCGCCCCTATCCAGATGACCCGCGGGCGGCGCAGATCGGGGAAACCTCCTAAACCACTTAAACATATTGTAAATGCGCCGAATTTTTCCGTTGAAACCGCCAGTTGATCTCTAAGCGGTCCGATCGATTCGGCGGGGATATCGCCAAGAAAGCGAAGCGTAAAATGAAGATTAGCGGCTTTCACCCAGGTTATCCCTCCACCCTGCGGCTTTAATTTGGTTATTACCCTATCGACCTCACGTTTTGTATCCTCGGGCAAGGCGACAGCGACGAACGTCCTTATTTTTTCCATAAAAAAATTATATAGCCATTTCAATCCGCTTGCAAGCGGCAATTATCGATGCAAGATAATCTCCGGCCTGTAATTTTGATTTTTTCACTCTACCGACGAGTCTCCAGGGGGAAATACCGAGCCGAAGATTTTTTTCAGGCGGGCGATCATTGCGCGATGATGGGTCCCCCGCCAAAAAACACGATCGCAGGAAGGGCATCGATAAAATCGGGTCTGCGTACGCAGAATGAACGGAAACACCCGATCGGCGATCTCGTCCGCGTTTACCTTTTTGCAGAGATCATTACAGACAAGACAACGGCTGAAAAGCGATTGTCCGTCAATCGATAGCGCGAACCGAATAAAGACCCTTTTCAGTTGTTCTTCGGGGTCGTCGCAATCGATATGCATCACTTTCGCCGGATCGAGCTTTGCAAGAATCCGATGATCGCGGGTGAGAGCGATTCTGCTTTCCTTTAGCGCGATCGCGACGAAACGAGCGTTTTCGATTGTCGGATCGAAATGGGTGTCATATCCGAGAAGACGAAGAAATTTCGCCAGCTTGCCGAGATTATCATCACAGATGAATTTCATTAAGTATATCATAATATAATAACCGTTCGGGTCAAAGCGATCTCGAATTCCGGGCGAATAGCGCCATAAAGGCGTGGAAAATGTGTTGAAAAACGTTGAAAAAAGCCGCCATAACGCCCATTTCCGGCAGAAATAATCCGCAGGAGATGTCTATCTTATTACAATGCAATCAAATACTGCTCATAATCGCGCGCAACCTGCTGTCCGTGCCTGGTGTGGACAACTTGTGGAAAACGCCGCGAGGATTTTATATGGACGACTCACGGAGCAGAGGCCGAAGAAATTTTCCATCTCTTGACGCCAAAAATAATTTCCATTGTTAACAATCGGTGAATTATTATTTTGGTTAATTGTGTTTGCGATATCAATATATTATAGATAATTTTTTTATTATGACAGGAGCGGATTTGTGGATAATAATTCGTACCAACACAAGATAATTCTCGGCGTTTCAGGCGGAATAGGCGCATTCAAGGCTTGCGAGCTATTACGTCTTTTCGTGAAAAACGGGGCGAAAGTGCGGGTAGTAATGACCGACTCGGCGCAGAAATTCGTAACCCCGCTTTCCTTTTCGGCTCTGGGGGCGGAATCCGTTTCCACCGGGATGTGGGATCCGAATCGCGATGCATTGGAGCATGTGAGCTGGGCTGATTGGGCCGAGTTGTTCGTGGTGGCGCCCGCCACCGCAAATATAATCGCCAAGATGGCCGTGGGTATCGCCGACGAGGTTTTATCGACGCAGCTATTGGCTTTCTCCGGGCCGATACTGGTGGCCCCGGCCATGAATGTCAAGATGTGGCAGAATCAGGCCACCCAGCGAAATATCGCGGAATTGTCGCGGCGCGGCGTCTATTTTATCGGCCCGACAGCCGGACATCTGGCGAGTTTGATCGTGGCGGCGGGAAGAATGGTCGAACCGGAACAGATTTATAACAGGGCGAAGGAAATTCTGAATCGAACAGGAAGACTGGCGGAGAAAAAATTCGTTATCACCGCCGGGCCGACGGTGGAGCCGATCGACCCCGTCCGCTACATTTCCAACCGTTCATCGGGTAAGATGGGGTTTGCTCTGGCAGCTGCTGCCGTTGAAAGGGGCGCCCAGGTCAGCCTGATTTCGGGCCCGGTAAACCTGTTGCCGCCTCCCAAAGTAAAATTCATACCGGTGGAAACCGCCGCCCAGATGCTGAAAGCGGTCAAAGCGGAGTTCGCCGGAGCCGATGTGTTGATAATGGCGGCGGCCGTGGCTGATTTCCGCGCACATGCTGTAGCACCCCAAAAAATAAAAAGAAGCGGCGAATCGCTGGCTTTGAAACTTGAAGCCAATCCCGACATCCTGAAAGAAATAACGGCGAAAAAGGGAAAACGGCTGGTGGTCGGTTTTGCGCTCGAAACCGAAAATCTGATCGCGGGTGCGGAGAAGAAACTGAAAGAAAAAAGGCTGGACATGATCGTAGCCAACGATCCGACCGAACAGGGCTCGGGATTCGGATCCGATTTCAACAAGGCGGCGATTATCGTCAGGGGGAAGAAACCGCTGCAGTTAGAACTAATGACCAAGACCGCTTTGGCGAATAGAATTTTGGATGAAATCGAGAAGTTGAGGTGAAGAACAAAGCAATGTGATTATTTCGCAATGAATCCTGGATGCCGAAACAAGTTCGGAATAAAATGACAACAGCAATTTGAATTCCATTTCCGATGGGATCCGAAAAGATCATGACATTCGATAAGAACCGTTTTTTCAGAAATTATCTCAAGCGGAAGCTTGAAGCCGGCGAAAAGACCATATATCTTCCTTTTGACAATCGGGCAGAAAAGAAGATCGCGGAAAATAGGCCGGTTGCTGTCGAACCTCTGGCTATCGAGGATTTCGCCAAGACGGAAACGCTCGAGCAGCTTTATGATACAATCAAAGATTGCCGGATGTGTCCGCTCGGCGCCACTCGCCACCGATTCGTTTTCGGCGTGGGCAATCCGCATGCCGAGATAATGTTCATAGGCGAAGCGCCGGGTCATGAGGAAGATATGAAAGGCGAACCGTTCGTTGGGCGGGCCGGTCAGCTTTTCACCCGCGCGCTGGCGGCGATGGGTTTAAGGCGCGAGGATGTTTATATCGCCAATATACTGAAATGTCGCCCGCCGGAGAATCGTGACCCTCTCCCCGAAGAAGCGGAAACCTGCGAAGTATATCTTTTACACCAAATAGCGTTGATTAAACCCAAAATCATCTGCAGCCTCGGCCGAATCGCCGCTCAGAGGTTGCTGCGCACCAATATGACACTGGGGCAGATGCGGGAGCGCTGGTTCAGTCTGCAAGGCACGCCGCTGATAGTCACCTATCATCCGGCGGCGTTGCTTCGAACGCCTGATTACAAGCGGCCTTTTTGGGAGGATATGCAGAAGCTGTTATCGCGGCTCAAGGAGTTGAAATCCAAATGACCGATCAAACTGCAAAGATACCGCCGCAATCTATTGAGGCCGAACAGGCGGTGCTGGGGGCGATGCTGCTTTCCAAGGAAGCGGTCGATGCGGCGATCGAGATTGTCGGGGAAAGCAATTTCTACAAATCCGCTCATCGCAAGATATTTCGGGCGATGGTGGATATGTTCGACAGAAACGAGCCGGCTGATATAGTGACGGTGGCCGATGAACTTAGCCGCCGCGGACAGCTCGAGGAGGTGGGCGGCCGCGCCTATCTGGCGGAACTTACCGAGGCGACACCGAGTATCGCGAATGTACAACATCATGCCAAAATTGTTCTCGATAAGTCGACCCTGCAGCGATTGATAGAGGCCGCCTCGTCGATTTTGAGCCGGGCTTATGAGCCCAACCGTAATGTCGATGATCTGCTCGATTCGGCCGAGCAGGAGATTTTCGCGATCAAAGAAGAAAAGCTCAAGGGAGCTTTCACGCCGATCGGCGAAATCCTGACGGAAACTTTCCACATGATCGAGAATTTGACGCAGCGTGAAGGTTTCGTGACCGGTCTGCCGTCGGGGTTCGACGAACTCGATAAACTCACTTCCGGATTTCAGAAGTCGGATCTTATCGTTATAGCCAGCCGCCCCTCGGTGGGCAAGACGGCGTTCAGCATGAATATCGCCGAATATGCGGCGGTGGAGAAAAAACAGCCGGTGGTGGTATTTTCGCTCGAGATGTCGAAGGAGCAGCTGGCCCAAAGACTTTTATGCAGCCGGGCGCGGGTTTCATCGCATCACATGCGCAACGGCCGGCTCACCGACGAGCAATGGCGCGAACTTGCTCATGCGGTCGGGCCGTTATCCGAATCGCCGATTTATATCGATGACTCGCCGAGCATCACCATGCTTGAAATGCGGGCAAAGGCGCGTCGCCTTAAGGCACACCACGACATTGCACTGATAATTGTCGATTATCTCCAATTAATAAAGGGGCCGCAAAACGTCGAAAACCGCCAGCAGGAAATCTCATACATCTCTCGATCGCTCAAAGCACTGGCGCGCGAATTGAAAGTGCCGGTCATCGCTCTGTCGCAGCTTTCGCGTCAGGTGGAGCTGCGCGGCAAAGACGCCCGCCCGCAATTGTCGGATCTGCGGGAATCGGGCGCGATCGAACAGGATGCGGACGTCGTTATTTTTATTCATCGTCCGCGAAACGATGAAGGACAATTGGGCAGCGAGGCCGAAATAATAATCGGCAAACAGCGCAACGGCCCGACCGGCATTATAAATCTTGCGTTCGTTAAAGATTTCGCCAGATTCGAGCTGCTGGATTTATATCATGGTTATCCGGAAAAGTAGAGCATGCCGGTTGAGTCAGGAACGAAAGCTACCGCACGGAAATAGTTAACTTATTTCATCAGCAACGCCTGGCCTACTCTGACGTCATCCCCTGCGGTGAGGCGATAGAAGTAGATACCTGATGACATGCCTGAGGCATCCCAAGGGATCGAGTGTTCGCCGGGTGAACTTGTCCCCTCGAACAAGCGCACCACCTTGCGGCCGAGGATATCGTAGATATCGAGTGAAACCGGCATCGCCTTGGGGAGCGAGAAGCCGATAACGGTGGTGGTATTGAAGGGATTGGGATAGTTGGGGTGGAGGGTGATATGTTTTGGGAGGCTGGAATCGTCGTCGATCGATGTGGTCGTGCGGGTGATTGACCAGACGGAAAAGCCGTGGGTGAAAAGATAGATTTTCGTCGTGTCGTTCGGGGCGAACATCGCCTCGGTTATTCCAATATAAGGACTTAATCCTTCGTTCAACTCCTGCCAGCTCTGACCACAATCATTGGAAAAGTAAAACCCCCGTTCAAATGAGACAGCTATTATATTCTGCGGATTAAGGGAGTTCACCGCTATCCCGGATACATAGTAAAACCTGGGATGGCGCGGCAGGTTGTTATTAATATCGGTCCAACTCTCACCTCTATCTGTCGATCTGAATATTCCCAAGCCGATTCCCCAGTTGGCATAGACGATATTTGGATCAACAGGGTCACACACGAAATCAAGGGGCCGGCCGCCGGCCGGATAGTTTGTCAGCCGCTGCCAGCTGGCTCCGCCATCGGTCGAACGATAACCAATAGTTCCCTCCGTATAAGTTGACACAATTGCAAACATTAATTCGCTATTAACCTGGCTTACCTCGAACCGGTCGATAAAGAAGTTTTCCGGGAATGGTGTGGGCAATTGTCCCCAATTGTCTCCTTGACTATCAGATTTAAACAGTCCATGGGAAGCGGCCATAAGTAGATAACGCAGGGAAAACCCCTCGTATATCGGAACCAGCTTAATCGCCGAGACATTGATTGGAAGGCCATGGGAAACCGATAACCATGTAGTCCCGCCGTTTGTTGACTTGATGATCCCGCCTCTGCCAAGGAAATCATAACCGGAATAGCCGACGAAGATCACCTCGGGGTGGTATTTATCGATCAAAAGACAAGTCGGGATGACATATAAGCCGGTTGGTCGGGGATCGATAAATCGCCAATTTTGGCAGCCGTCGGAAGAAAAATACAGTCCCGCTAAAGTAGCCACGTAAACAGAATCGTTGTTCCGGCTATTGATCGCCATGCTGGTACAATCGGTCTGGTTGATTCCCTGGCTAATCTTCTCCCAGCTGTCGCCGCCGTCGGTCGAACGATAAATTCCCTCAAAGTACGTTCCCAAATACAAAAGGTCGGAAACCGTATCTTCCACCACGCAGGCAAACCTATTCCCATAAAGTCCCTCGTTTATTCTTGCCCAGCTTAATCCCCCATCTCGGCTTCTGAAAAGGCCATCTCCATTAGTGCATAAATAGATCGTGTTACTATCGGAGTGAGAAATGGTGATGCTGACAGCATCGCCGTGGGTCAACCCCGGCGGGGTGATATCGATCCAATAGGCGCCGCCGTTTGTGGTCTTGGAAACGCATCTTATATATGAAGGATTGGAAGCCGATCTCGATAAATATAACCATCCGGGACGATAAGGATCGACGTCCAGGTCAGTCGAATAAGATATGCTATCGAGATTGCCGCCTATGATCTGCCAAGTCACTCCCAAATCCGTGCTTTTAATTACCGATTTCCCGGTAGCAGCGGCATGCGTGGCCGCATATACCGTGTTGGAATCGAATGGATCGAATTCCATATCCTCGATATGGTACGGTATGTCAAGTAAGTCCCAATAATTGCCGCCGTCAGTCGATTTGAGGATATATCCCCACGAACCTGCCATCATTATCTGCGGATTAAAAGGATTAATGGCGAAGTTGGTATATTCGTTTTGGTCTCCGAATGGCAGATCCAGCCTGCTCCAGGTTAAACCACAATCGTTGCTTCTGAAGATTCCTCTTACCGTTGTTAGGAATACCGTATCCGGCGCACAGGGATGGAACTTGATAACTCTTGTGGTCTTCTCCAGAATCGAATCGTCCACATGTTGCCAGCTTAAGCCGCCGTTTTCACTCTTATACACTCCTCCCTCGATCGTGCCGGAAAAGATGAACCGGTTATTGTTTGGGTGTATTTCGATCGTGATGACCCGCGCATTGAACGGCCCGTTCGTTTCCCAACTATTTGGGTCGGCGGCAAGCGGCGATAAACCTCCCAGGACAATAACGGCAACAGCCGCAATTGATAATTTATAATCTTGCATTGCTTGCTTCCTTAAACACCAACGTAAATAAGACGGAGGTTTAAGCTCACTTCTCTTGGTCGCAAAAATAATAGACATCGAACTTCATGTCGGAAAATACTTCTGGATAAGAACCGACCCCAATCCCGATCTTGAGACGGTCCATTCCGTTGCCGGTAAAGTTTCTGTCAGTGATAGTGTATTGGCCAGGGCCAAAGCTCCTTGAACGGATCTCTCGAAATAGGTCTGATTGGACTACTTGAATACTAATTGTTGCATCATTGTCTGAAAATACGGTAAATCCGAATGTCCAATCAAACCAATTACCGACCGGCGAGTATTGCTCCGTCATCTTTGGAAGTTCGTATTGGCTTTCCACTTCCAGAGGCATATGCTCGACCTGTTGCCCTGACAACGGCATATACAACACAGCCACCGTTGCGATAATCAGAAAAAATCGTGGAATTCTCATTTTTCTCCTCCATTGCATTGTTTTCCATGAACCATTGATTTCCGAGGAGGAAACAGCGGAGGCGATTTATTTAAGATGTCAAACGAGCTTGCTGATCGTGGGGGGGTAGTCTATAATCGGGCGTCGTTCTAAACACTTCTCTTACGAATCCGATTTGGCCGACCATGGCGCCCCTCATGAGTAATGACCTGACCTCTGTCCTGAATATAAAATCATTATCCTTTGTGTCAAGCCGATTGTGCAGCCGCCGATAGTCTATTTCACCAGCAGCGCCTTGCCGATTTTGACCTCTTGTCCTGCGGTGAGGCGGAAGAAGTAGATACCTGATGACATGCCTGAGGCATCCCAGCGGATCGAGTGTTCGCCTGGTGAACTTGTCCCTTCGAACAGGCGCACCACCTTGCGGCCGAGGATATCGTAGATGTCGAGTGATACCGACATCACCCTTGGGAGCGAGAAGCCGAATGTGGTGGCGGTGTTGAAGGGGTTGGGGTAGTTGGGGTGGAGGGTAATCTGCGCGGGGAGGTTGGAATCGTCGTCGATCGATGTGGCTGTGCGGGTGATGGACCAGACGGATTGACTGCTCGAGGGAAGAATGATTGTGGTTGTGTCTCCGGGCACAAAAGTCATAACAGTTCCGCCAATTTTCGTGTCGAATCCTGCATTGTATGCATACCATGAAATACCACCGTCATTGGATCCAAACACGCCGAAGGGGAAATTTGTAACGAACAGGTTTAGATTATTTAAGGGATTGATGGTGATTGCATTAATTGCTCGAGAATTCAGATGCGGTAGTTCGGTTGCGATAGTATCCCAACTTACTCCCCGATCGGTCGTTTTCACGAGCCCGAAAGGATCGCCGCTCAGATAAATGACCCTGGAATCGAGTGGATCCATAGCCAAGTCATTGAAATAGGCGGTCCCGGATGGCAAAAATATCAGATTCCAACTCTGTCCTCTATCCGTCGAAAGATATAGATAACAGTAGGATGTCACCGTTGCGACCATTCGGTAATCGGCGTTCGACACTTCTATTGTCTCAAAAAACCGGTCCGTGGGCAGGCTACCGGGGCATCTCTGCCAGGTAAGACCCTCATTATCCGAAAAATAGATGTTTCTGATGGAGGACAGAAATAATCTCCGTCCTCCATCCGCTGCGTAAGAAATCCGCAGGTTAAAACAGCTCGAATCCACCGGTAAACCGGTTATCCGCCGTTGCCAGGTCATTCCGCAATCGCTCGAATAATAAAAACCGGGATGCCCGACCCGACTATATTCGGAAATATCGCTAGTGCTCAGGTAGATGTTGTTCGGATCCGCTCTATTTATCTCGATACCGGTCAAAAATTGAAGCGGCCCGACGTCGGGAACGAAAAGAGACCAATTCAAACCGAGATCATTCGTAAGATAGCTGGCCATTCCCAAAATATAAAAGCGACTTGAATCCTGGGGGTGGAATGCAATATCCCGGAAACCCGAAAGATTGATATTCTGACTTATCTTCTGCCAGGTTTCCCCAAAATCGGTGGATTTATGAATGCCGTCGTAATAGGTTCCCAGATAGATTATGCCGCCAGCGGTGTCTATCTCGATCGTCTTGGTCGTTGTTACATTCAGCCCAGTATTCACCGCCCTCCAGCTCTGGCCGCCATCGGTGCTTTTGAATACCCCCTCATTGGCCGTGCATATGAAAAGAAGATTATGATCCGAGGGTAACACATCGATATCGTTGACATCGCGATAATTCAATTGCTGAGGAGTAATTCCCCTCCAGCTGGCGCCGCCATCGGTCGATTTATAGACGCATTCGACTCCCGACCATTGAATCGAGTTCTTGGTGACATATACAGTTTGCGGATCAACCGGATCGACGGTTACCGCTTCACCGAAGCCGAGCGTGTCCATATTGTTGTGAATGCAGAACCAGGATTGGCCCAAGTCGGTTGTTTTCCATACGCCCAGCCGGTATATCATGGAACCGCTGACGAAATAGGCGACGCTGTCGTTTATTGGATCGATAGCGAAGTCATCGATACCGATGGTTCTGCCCGAGGTATAGAGTTCGGTCCAACTGACGCCGCCATCGGTGGAACGCCACTTGTTGCCGAACGGACCGCCCGCGAATATGATGTTCGGAAATCGAGGATGAACCGCCAATGCCCGGATTTCGTTGTAAGGATAACCGGGGGGAACAAGTAATTGCCAGCTGTCCTGGCTGATGATCAACCTAAACATGCCGTGGAGTGATGCCATGAAAACCGTGTCGGGTGAAAATGGGTGGTGCACTATTATTCTTGCCGCAGATAACGAACATGGGTAATTCCTGAATCTGCTCCAACTTTCGCCTTGATTTTCGGAATGGAATGCGTGCGGATTATTTACGGTTCCGACCAATAGATTCCGGTTGTTCTGAGGATGAATTGCGATCGCCATTATCGAACCGCCCGGCGGACCGAGCGAATGCCAAACGTTGCCCTGGGCAATAGCGGCTGTAACATTACATAGCAGCGAAATAACCAGTGAAATGAATCGAGGCCGCCGGAAATAAATTCCGAAGAAAACACGACTGGGATTGCTAAGGAGTTTAATAATTTGCAACGGCATTGTCATGACCTTTAATCACCCTGAATTGCGAAGAAGGCGGCTTTCCCTTTGATATTGATGAATCTGATCTCATTATCACCGCTTCGTCCCATATACAGCCGCTCCGAATTGCTTGAACCAATGTATTTTGTTTCCCCAAAGTGGTAGTCGCCCGGCGGAATTTCGGCCGAATCGTATGACTCATAGACATCCGAGTGACCATGGATCTCGAATGTTATTACGGTTCTCCCCTCAACTTCATTCCTGGTAAACCAGACATCCCATTTCAGCCAAGTAACGCAGGGGTCGAAACTGTTATTTTGAATTGGCAGGTAATTATCATTTTGCGCCACGATCGAATCGGCGGACTTGCATTGACCGTAGGCTGACTTGTGGTAAATGACTATCGTTCCTGACAGGATGACCATCATAAGAAATGTTCGGTAAAACATATTTTCTCCTTCCTCCTTTGGTCGTCGTTCCATGAACCATTGATTTCCGAGGAGGAAACAGCGGAGGCGATTTATTTAAGATGTCAAACGAGCTTGCTGATCGTGGGGGGGTAGTCTATAATCGGGCGTCGTTCTAAACACTTCTCTTACGAATCCGATTTGGCCGACCATGGCGCCCCTCATGAGTAATGACCTGACCTCTGTCCTGAATATAAAATCATTATCCTTTGTGTCAAGCCGATTGTGCAGCCGCCGATAGTCTATTTCACCAGCAGCGCCTTGCCGATTTTGACCTCTTGTCCTGCGGTGAGGCGGAAGAAGCAGTCGGTTTGTTTACTTTCTCAACGCAAGGCTATATGGCTTGTGCTTTCGTTTTCATGACGGGGTCATTCATATTCCCCGTTCTCACGGGCACTTCCGAATTTCCTGAATATCAGTTCCGCGAGCGAGGACCCGGCTGCGGTGCGAAGGATTGAAATCATCGCTGAAGAAACGACGATACTTACCATTATGGTGCCATAGATGATTTTTGAACCGTTTCACCCTCATAAAGCGCTGATTCCGCAAACAGTATCGCCAGAACGGCTGCGGCCAAACCTTTAGGTACGAGCGCTGCAACGACGGCGGCATCCTCGGCTGGCATTATATGTCTTCGGATTGAGAGTCTGACGGCAAGTGTCCGAGCAAATAGCAGGGTCACGGTCAGCGCGATTGCAAGAATCAGTAAATTGGGCGACGTGAATTCAAGCGATAATCCCAAATAAACGAAGAAAAACGTCTTGGCCAGGAATACAATCTCCGCCAGAAACATTTTTTCGGGCTCATTGAGATGAATCGGATTCAGATTTATTTTATGTGAGATTTGCGGAAGTGAAATTGACGACGCATTTCCTATGGTTATGCCGAAAGCCAGTGCGGCGACCGGTCCGCTGTAGCCTACGAAATCGCAGACTCCATACACGATGAAGACGACGGCGGGCGTGGTGAACATGGCGTTTTTCAGCTGACGCACCTTGGTCAAGAGCAATGACCACAAGAACCCGCAGGCGGCACCGATAGCAAGCGCCAAAGCGAACGATGAAAATAAGGCCCCGACCATTTTCCCATAATCCACATTCGGCAACCTCAACCAGTCGAGAATCGCCAAAGCCATAAGAATCGAAAGGGTTTCGCCCAGCGCCGATTCGGTGGTTATCGTGACACGAGCGAAACGTTTCAGGTCAAGGTTTCTGATTATGGGAATCGCGACGGATGGCGCCGGCCCGGACAAGTCGGCGGCCAAATAGAATGATTCGATCAAATTGAGATCGGAAAGCCAGATTATGACCAGAAGAATCAATATGGCGCTTACAACATAGCTCATTAAGGTCAAGATGTAATGTCGCGGAACGATTTTATAAAATCGTTCAGCCGCAGTTCGAGACCACCCTCGAAAAGTATTAGCACCAGGACAATCATAGTGAATATCTGTCCGACATGCCCGAAATCACGGGGCGACACCAAATGCAACTAGGGCCCGACCGCAATCCCGATGACGATGAGAAACAGGACGTCGGGTATTCGCGTTTTCGAGGATAACGTCACGAAACCGTGAGCCAGCAGTACCAATGCGCCGATAAAAATGACTACGAGCGATCCTTCCATGTCAATACCGAATCAATACCATAGCAATCTTCGAGTCCTTTCGTTTCAAGTTGTTACCGGGCGAATGTACAAGCTGTCGGGTCGAGTAATCAAGTGATTAAATCATCATCGCCGATTCCGCGCGTTGTTTTATTGGGGATTTGCTTTCTTTGATGCAAGTGACCCGAATCAAAAACCCAAAACTTAAGCCGGCTGAAACGGTCTTGTTGACTCCATGATTTAGCGAGCCGCAGTAGGGTTGTCGATAATAGACCTAAACATGTAAAATCCTTGACAGAGGCCAAATTTATATTATAGTTATAATGGTGGAGAATGCGGCGGAAAAGGCTGGTCCCCTTTTTCTGGAACAGCCCTGGACTCTCTGGATAACGGGGCTTTCCGGTTCCGGCAAGACCACCATTTCCAAAGAGCTTCTGAAAATCCTTGCCGGGCGTTCGATCACCTGTCATTATCTTCGACTTGACGATATGAGGCAGTTTTTGACCCCAAATCCGACGTTTTCGAAAGAGGAAAAAGGGTTTGTCTACCGAGCGGCGGTATTTTCTTCGATCCTTCTCAACAGCTACGGTATCAATGCACTGATCGATTCGGTTGACGGTCAAGGGGAGGGTAGGCGGCTTTGCCACGAAAACATCCAGAATTTCGGTGTAGTGACGATCGAATGCCCTCTCGAGGAATGTATTCGGCGTGAGCAACATAGAACCGACAAAGCGGATATTATCGATCTTTATCAGCGCGCACTGCAGGGTGAATTGAAGCTGGCCGGTATGGGTGAAAAATATTATGAGGAGAAGAACCCCATGCTGGTGATCGATTCTTTTATCACCGAGCCTCATGTCGCCGCAGCGAAAATTGCGGAGAGGCTGCGATAGAAATTCGGCGGCGTTAAGCGTGGAATGCCGCCCTGCCGAATGAGTTAAAGTAATCTTCAGGATCAGCCGGCGGAACGAGTCAGACTCACATCGCCGGCAGGCAAAAAGAGAGAACCGATAAGTAAACAGGAAACCGGCAAACCGTAATCCGGATAGGTGGAGTATCTGCCCGAAAAGTTAATAATGCGCCAATCGAAGGCTTATAACAAGCTAACCGATAGGTCTATTTATGCGATCACCCGACGAAAAGCGGGTGATAGTGAATAAAAGTTACGTCTTAATCACAAAAAAACCTCAATTAGAAGGGAGAGTATGAAGACAAGTTACAAGATTCTAATGGTGATGCTGGCGGCGCTGGCGATGACTGCTTCCGGTCAAGCGGTCCAGTTGCTGCAGAACACCGGATTCGAGTCATGGGTCGAAAACGGTGCTGGCGGGCCGCCGGACAACTGGCGGATAACCAACGCCGATAGTTCGAGCGCCACCCAAGCTACGTCGCCGGTGCATGGGGGAAGCTATAGCGTTAATTTCACCTGGATATCGCCGACTCAGACGATTTGCGAACTTCTCTCCGATCCGGTCGCGGTAATCGGCGATTCCACCTACAGCTGTAGTCTGTATTACTACGATAACGACGTTGCCGGAAGGGCTACTATCTTTTTCCGATGGAGCACGGGAAGCACCAGTTATTACCTCTCGTATACGTCCGACAGTCCGAATTGGACCAAATGGGGTTGGAGCGCCGTGGCTCCGACCGCGGCCACCAGCGTCCAGGTGGGGCTGAGGTTTTACGATGTACCCGCCAACTGGGACGGTGATGCCACTATTTACATCGACGATTTCGAGATGTTCGGACCTTCGGCGGGAGCAGGCAACCAGCCTCCGACCATTTCTCAAGTGTTCCGGTATCCGTTTCCCAATGTTTATGTAGAGAGCAACACTACCGTGAGAGCCACGATTGTCGATGACCACAATATAGTCAATGACAGCTTGTATATTCAGACGACTCCCTTGACTTTCAATCCGGTTTATCACGATAGCATCGTCGGCGATTATTACTGGTACACTATAGGCCAAAGACCGGCAGGCACGCTGGTCGAATACTACGTGGTTGCCATAGACGATAGTTCCGCGCGCACGCAATCGGCCACCTATAGCTACACCGTACAGGATTCGAACGTGGCCTCGACGCCGATCACCACGATCCAATTCAACAATACCATCCCGGGAACCGGTGATACGTGTTATCCTTCGCCGTATTGGGGAGATACCTTGAACGTAACAGGGGTGGTTTCCGGCATTCCTCAAGGGACCCGCCAGGATTTTTATATTCAGGATTGCGACAGCGCTCTCTGGAGAGGAATTTTCGTTTATCAAAACAGCTATACCCCTTCGATCGGCCAAAAAGTAAGGGTCCGCGGCGTGGTAAACGAGTATTACGGCATGACGGAAATCGGCAATGTTCAGTCGGTTTCCCTTATATCGAGCGGCAACCCGATATGCACCACGCAGGTAACGTCCGATCAAATCCAGTCCGCCTGCAATGCCACCGCCGAGTCGTTCGAAGGGATGTTGGTAAAGTTGCTTAATGCGACATGTGTTGTTGCCCCAGACTCGTTTGGAGTGGCCTGGATAAAAACGCCAGGCGCTACGGATTCTTGCGCTGTCGACGACGATGACTACCGTCTCGGCGGCAACCAGCCGGCTCCTTTGGTTTTGGGCCAGCAATACACCCGCATAATCGGTCATGTCAGCTATTCCCATGGGTCTTACAGCGTCAATCCGAGATTCGCTTCCGACGTGGTGCCGGCCTCCGATAGTTGCGCACCGGCCGATAGCATCTACAACATCGAATTCACATTCAATCAGGGAACCGATTCGTCCTGCTTTATATCTCCGGAGGAAGGAAACCTGGTGAATATCTGCGGGATCGTCACCGCGGTCGCCCAGGATACGTCGTTCCCCTACATCCACGGCTTCTATGTTCAGGATAGCTACAATCCCGGAGGCGGGGCTGCCTGGACCGGTATTTACGTTTACGATTTCACCGCCGGAACCGACACGGTTCACCCGGCTATCGGTGACAAGATCGAATTGACCGGAAGGGTGAAGGAGTATTATGGTTGGACGGAGATCGACAGTCTGGTCAGCTATACGATATTGGCAAATGGCCAGCCGCTGCCTGAAACCACCGATGTCAGAATTATCGACCTTATCAACGGTTGCAATTTCGGCGCCGAAGCGTTCGAGAACGTTCTGGTGAAAATCGACAGCGTCACCGTGCTTTCCGGCAGTTCGATAACCGGCAAATGGTGGATAACGGATAATTCCACGTCGGACTCGATCCCCATGGACAACGATCTTTGGACCTACGGTGCCGATCAGCCCAATCCGGCGCCATCGCAGGGGGCGCGTTATCTTTCGATCGTCGGTGTGATCAAGTGGGAGGGCCGCACCGGCTACGACAACGAATACATGTTGCTGCCGCGCAAAGCATCCGATTATGTGCCGCTGGTTATTCCGCAGGCTAATCTTATCGGGGCCTGGTCGATCGACAACACTCATCTCATGGCGATGTTCGACAGGGCGATGCAGGAGGCCTCGGCCGAGATACCCGGCAACTATCAACTTAAGAGCGGAATCGCCGTGACAGCAGCCGAATTCGATACGACGACCCGCCGTCGGGTGTTGCTGACCACCGCGACCCAGGGAAATGGAGTCGGTGATACCTTGATTACGCAGGGCGTCATTGACTCGAGCGGCATCCAGATGACCAATCCCGACAGCGTGCGGTTCTGGCAGGGATTCACTCCTATCAGCATGATCCAGACGCCGAATTCGTTCGATTCCACTGCACCAAGCCCGATGCTGAACGAGGTTGTCACGGTAAAAGGAGTTTTCATCGCCGATACTTCCTCATATTATCCGAACAACTTTTATATCCGTGACAACAGCGGCGATTATTTCAACGGCGTCTTGATTTACATGCCGGCGCCGCAAAGCTGGCTGGGCAGCTATTGGCCGGCAATCGGCGATACGGCGGTGGTGACGGCTCAGGTGCGCGAATATTTCGGCGAGACCGAGCTCGATTACCTCGGCACTTATCGCAACGTGTATCTTGTCGGCCAGGGAGGAAGCCCCCAACCGAGCTACCAAACGACCAATGCCGGTGATTTCCGCTATAACGGCCCGGCCCTGAACAACGAACGGTTCGAGGGTTCACTGGTCAAGCTGTGCGATTCTTTGGAGGTCGGAACTCCCGGCGTTCCCGATGCCTACTCTCATTATCTGTTTTCACTGACCACCGGCGACACGATCTCTATAGAGGGCGAGGCGGCTCACCGCAGCTACACCGTTCCCACGACGGGCAGCACGGTGGCGGGTCTGACCGGTGTGGTTCGCTGGAGACGCGGGGCTTGGCGCCTTGTGCCGCGTTCCGACGCCGATTTGAACACCGGCTATGACTGTGGCGGAGGCACTCCCTGCGAATACGTGCCCGGCGATATCAACGGCGACGGCAACCGTATCGGCGGTGACGTTACGTTCGGTGTGCGCTACTTCAAGGGAATCGGTGGTCCGCCGCCGGATAGCTGCTATATGGATTCGACCGGCGGTTATCTGTACGTGGCCGGCGATGTCAACGGCAACTGCGAATTCAGGGGCTCGGATATCACCAGGCTGGTGGCTTATTTCAAAGGAAATGCCACTTTAAGCTATTGCCACTTCTTTCCGCCGCCCATCATCAGGCCGACACCGATCGAAAATATCGAATCGCTGAAATAGTCGATCTTGAATTTCATGCCTTAAGAGGGCAATGAAAAACGCAGCAGGGATCTTCAACGGATCCCTGCTGTTTTTTTATTTCTCCATAGTTCGCATTTTGGGCCCGGCGAAACAGCCGACGGATTATAGCGGGATCGATTTTAATTTTCAGCCATGTGCTCAACATTGCGGTATATGCCAAAAAAAACGACCCCGGGCGGGGTCGTTCTGCGCAAAGATATTCGATTAGTCGTAACCTAAACAACTCCCTGGTCCAACATAGCGTTGGCTACCTTGAGGAATCCGCCGATATTAGCGCCGACGACGTAGTTGCCCGGGGCGCCGTATTCTTTGGCGGTTTCCACACAGGTCTTATGAATGCTCTTCATAATTCCGTGAAGCTTCTGATCGACTTCCTCGCGGCTCCAGCTCATGCGCATGCTGTTTTGTGACATTTCGAGGCCCGAGGTGGCTACGCCGCCGGCATTGGCCGCTTTGCCCAATCCGTAAAGAATACCCGCATTGATAAAAACTTCCACGGCCTCAGGAGTGCTGGGCATATTGGCGCCCTCGCAGACACAGATACACTTATTCTTGACGAGCGCCTTGGCGTCTTCACCGTTAAGTTCGTTCTGAGTGGCGCAAGGTAGAGCGATATCCACAGGCACATTCCAAATCCCCGTGCCTTCGTGATATTCGCATTTGAACTTGTCGGCATATTCTTTGATTCGGCCGCGTTTCACGTTTTTCAGCTCCATTACGTATGCAAGCTTCTCGGGATTTATGCCGTCCTTATCGACGATAAAGCCGTTGGAATCGGAGAGGGTGACCACTTTGCCTCCGAGCTGGTTCACCTTCTCGGTTGCGTACTGGGCCACGTTGCCGGACCCGGAAACCGACACGGTTTTGCCCTTGAATGACATGCCGCGGGTATTGAGCATCTCCTCGGCGAAATAGACACAGCCGTAACCGGTCGCCTCGGGCCTGATGAGGGAGCCGCCCCAGTTCAGACCTTTTCCGGTCAATACGCCGGTGAATTCGTTGCGCAGTTTCTTATACATGCCGAACATATAGCCGATTTCACGGCCGCCGACACCGATATCGCCGGCGGGAACGTCCGTATCGGGTCCGATATGACGGAACAATTCGGTCATGAACGCCTGGCAGAACCTCATCACTTCGTTATCCGACTTACCCTTGGGGTCGAAATCGGAGCCGCCTTTGCCGCCGCCCATAGGGAGAGTGGTAAGGCTGTTTTTGAATATCTGTTCGAATCCCAGGAACTTCAGAATTCCGAGATTGACCGTGGGGTGGAATCTCAAACCGCCCTTGTAGGGGCCGATGGCGCTGTTGAATTCGACGCGGTACCCCTTGTTGACCTGAACTTTCCCCTTGTCATCGAGCCAGGAAACCCTGAATAAAATCGCCCTTTCCGGTTCGACGATTCTTTCGAGGATACGGGCTTCCCGGTAAATCGGATTTCTGTCGAACACGATCCAAATCGATTCGACGACTTCCTGAACCGCTTGGTGGAATTCTTTTTCACCGGGATTTTTCTTGATCACCTGATCCATGAATTCGGCGACTTCTTTTCTCATCACTTTCTCCTTATTCTTTTAGCCTTTTCCTGAGTCATGTAAAGGCGACACCCAACTAATATTTCAAACGGGGATTGTTCAATTTTTCACAATTCCTCAGGGTCGAAAAATAGCGAATTACGGCCGACAGTCAAGGAAAATGTTGAAAGGATTCAGGTGGGATTCCGCAAGTCAGTTAAAAATGAAAACCTCCTATTTGCCATGGGGCGGTTTGGCGGTGCTCGATATTATGAATATCGAACGCGGAGTCGCGCGATTTTGGATGGTGAACCTGGAGCATGCGGCAACGGTTCAGGTTCGGTTCTGATTCTTTCAGGGGAAACGGTTTTAAGCGTAAAGTCCTCTCAGTTCGCTTGCCTCGATGACCCGCTTGATACCGACAATGAACGCCGCGGTGCGCATATTGACGCCGTATTGGCGGGCGATTTCGACAACCGCCAAGAATGAATTGTCCATTATCTCTTTCAGATCTTTCTGCACCCGTTTTTCTTTCCAGTAATACCCCATCCGATTTTGCACCCACTCGAGATACGAGACGGTAACGCCGCCGGCGTTGCAGAGGATATCGGGCACGACAAAAACGCCGTTGCCGTCGAGAATGTCGTCGGCTTCGGGTGTGCAGGGGCCGTTAGCGCATTCGGCGATCAAGCGGGCTTTGACCCGTGGCGCATTTTCTTGTGTGATCTGATTTTCGAGCGCGGCCGGAATCAGAATATCTACCGGCAATTCAAGAAGCTCCAAGGGGTTGCTGATAATTTCGGCTTGGCCCGTCAGATGAAAATCTTTCAACGAGCCGTTAAGGCGCACGAATTCGATCGCCTTCTCGGGATCGATCCCGCTGTCGTTGTAGAAAGCGCCGTCGATATCCGATATCGCCTTGATCTTGCAGCCGATTTTGGACAGCAACAAGGCGGCGAACGAGCCGGCGTTCCCGAAACCTTGTATGGCAACGCTGCGCGAGGGCAGGTCCCAATTAAGGTATTTGGCCGCCTGCCGCACCACATAGACCATCCCTTGGGCGGTCGCGGTATTGCGCCCCCGAGATCCGCCCAGAGCCAACGGTTTGCCGGTGACGACGGCCGGGATATAATCGCCGAAGTGCATCGAATAAGTGTCCATGAACCAAGCCATGATCTGCGGGTTGGTGTTGACATCGGGGGCGGGCACGTCGCGATCGGGGCCGAACAGGCTGATCATTTCAGCGAAATAGCGACGGGACAACCGCTCGAGTTCCCCGATCGACAGCTTCCGCGGATCGACCACCACTCCGCCTTTGGCGCCCCCCATCGGTATGCCGACGACGGCGCATTTGTAAGTCATCCAGAAGGCCAAAGCCTTGACTTCATCGAGATTGACGTCGGGATGGAATCGCACTCCGCCCTTGGCAGGCCCGCGGGCGATGCTGTGCTGAACTCTAAAAGCCCTGAACGTCTCGATCCGCCCGTCGTCCATCCGCACCGGCAGCATCGCTTCCATTATCTTGCGCGGCTCTTTGGCTAATGCAACTTGGTTGGGAGTCAAATTCAAAATCGCTGAGGCGCGATCGAACTGCTTTATCGCATTGGTGAACGCCGAGACTTTCTCTTTGTCTTCGAAAATCACTATTTTACCCGTTGATTGATTCTGGGGCATGGCCGGCTCCTGGTTATCGGTCAAGATTCAAAGTTTTTCCACCGCAAATGTATATAAACAGATATTTATGAGCCTATGTTTCTATTCCCCTAATAATATAAGATTTTTTTGGGGAAATTAAAATCCCGAAAGCGCTGAATCGACTTCGGCTTCGAGTTACAGCCGGAACTTGAGTCCGAAGATGCGATTGGTGCCGAGGCCTTTGGACCGAGGTGGTTAATTAGGTTGACCCGATATACCGTTCGGCATATCTTATCCCTATAGAAATCGATTATTGGAGGAAAGATGACTGAAAAGAAAACCCCATTTTATGATATCCATTGCCGGCTCGGCGCGAAAATGATCACGTTCGCCGGATATCTTATGCCGGTCATGTATGATTCCATGATCGCCGAGCATATGCGGGTAAGGCAGGCCGTGGGAATTTTCGATTTGACTCACATGGGAGAATTCGAAATAAGCGGCCCCGGTGCGAGAGCTTTCGTGCAGAATCTTGTGACCAACGATCTGGATCGGCTCGTGGAAAATCAGGTTATGTACACCTGTATGTGCTACGAAGACGGCGGGATCGTCGATGACCTACTGGTTTATAATTTCAAAGATCGAATCTTCATGGTGGTCAACGCCTCGAATATCGCCAAGGATTATGCGCATATCGAGAAGTATCTTACCGATGGAGTCCGGCTCAGGAATATTTCCGATGAGACCTCGTTGATCGCTATTCAGGGGCCGCAGGCAGCTGGAGTCATGTCATCGTTGACCGATTTCCCGATCGCGGAACTCAAATATTATCATGCGGCGTTCGGGCGGGTCGCTGGCGAGAAAATAATGTTTTCGCGAACCGGTTACACCGGCGAAGATGGATTCGAATTGTACATTCCGAATCGTCTGGCGGAGAAACTTTGGGAGGCCTGTTATGAAGCTGTCGTCGATAACGGCGGCGGGCCGGTCGGCTTGGGCGCCCGCGATTCGCTTCGCCTGGAAATGAAATTCGCTCTATATGGCAATGATATTTGGGAAGAAACGAACCCTCTTGAGGCCGGATTGGGATGGGTCGTCAAGCTCGATAAGCAGGATTTTATCGGGAAACAGGCGCTCGTTCGAATAAAAGAAAAGGGCCTCAAGCGCAAGTTGATAGGTTTTGAGATGCCCGGGAAAGTATTTCCGCGCCAGCATTATTCCATATATGACGGGGACCGGAAAATCGGCGAGGTCACCTCGGGTGTGTTTTCGCCATCGCTGAAGACCGCGATAGGCATGGGATATGTGCCGGTCGAATACGCTGAAATCGGCAAGCAGATCGAAATAGACGTGCGCGGGCAAAAACATCCGGCCAGAGTTGCAAAGACGCCGTTTTATAAAGCGGCTACTCATAAATAGCCGGAACGATCAAGGCCTTTCAGGCGTTGGGCGGCGAACTTTCGCGGCGCGCGATAAGCAAGACCTGCGACATCTGCGATTAAGGTGATAGTGGGTGAGCTGGAGAGATATCGCAGTAAGACCGGAAATGAAAATCTGGTGACGGAACGGTTGCCGCTTTTGAGCGATAAATTCTCTATCGACAGCGGTTATTTCCGATACATTGGAATATGCACGACTTGCCGCGGGAAATTTCGATTTTCTACTCGATCGAGGATATGACGACGGCCGGAGGGAAGGCCGATGTCGTGGTCATAATCGATGTTTTCGGAATCAGCGCCATAGTGATCGCCGCTTTCGAGCAGGGCATAAAGCGCATTGTGCCCGCGACGACTGCTGACGAGGCATTTCGCCTGCGCGATTTTTTGGGCGCAGAAAACGTTCTTTTATGTGGCGAAAAGGACGGACGCATAATCGGGGGGTTCGACTTGGGCTTCACTCCGACGGAAATCGGTCAGGTGCAAAGCTCCGGAAAAGATTTGGTGTTGCTTTCGGAGGAACTTGCCGGATTGGTGGCAATCAGAAACATCGCCCCGCGGATTTATATCGGCGGTTTCAACAATATCGGTGCGTTGGCGGATAAGTTGGCGGCTTCAAGGAGGATAATAATTTTTTGCGCCGGCAGACCCGGAAAATTTTCTATAGAAGATTCGATATGCGCGGGGGGATTGATCGAAAGGTTGTTGCAGATCGATGACGATGAGCGTGGTCTAAACGACGCCGCGGTCACGGCCCGATATTTGTATCAAAAGCACGAAGGGCGCATTTACAAGATGCTTTGCGAGACCGAAAAGGGGCTTTTGCTGTCGAAAAGAACGGGCGAAGGCGTATTGACCTATCTATCGCGCATCGATACAAATGCGATAGTGCCCGCCTGCAAAGCCGACAGCCAGTTCTTCTCCGATGATCATCATTAAACACACCACATGGCCCGGGTCTGGATAACCTGACCGAAAGCGATTTTAATAATCTTCGTTATAATTTCCGATCGATGAATACGTGGTGATTCGGGATTTACGATTTCGTTTCGGTGTATTCCCGATCATGGGGTAATCCAGCGCCAAAATAAGATTGACTTTATCGCATGATCGGCCTACTAATTAAGGCATGAATAACAACATAATGAAAAGCGCTCTTAACTTATCGGTAATCGCGTTTGTTCTTTGCATGTTTATCGCCCCGCGCCTGCCGTTTCAGGATTACGCGGATTGGATATACCAGGCGAAAGTGTTCAGAGAACTGCTGCAATCGAATGCCGAATTCACGGAGAATTTCACCATTAGAGCGCCGGTGATTCCGAACTCGGCTCTGACTATAATAATGGGCTTGATGAATTTTTTAGTTTCACCGGACCTGGCTGGAAGGATTTTTTCCGCCGTTACATTTCTGTTGCTGTTTATTGGTTTTAAGCGGGTATTCGGCGATTCTCAAGTCAATCGTACGCTGGCCGGCGCCTTTGCCGCTTTTTTTACACCATCGATTTTCTTCTTCTATGGTTATCTTTCTTTCAATTTCGGTCTGGCGCTTTATTTGATTTTCGCAGCCGAGCCATTGTCTATTAAGCGGTCCTGGGTGAATACATTGATTTACTCGATTCTATTTCTCTTGTTGTATTACATTCACTTTATCGTTTTAGTGGCGGCCGTGATCACGGTCTTGTCGATGAGGGTGTTCTATGGATCGAAAAAATATTTAGATATGGGATCGGTCGCGGTGGCTTTACTGCCGGTGACGATTCTATTCATAATATATTTGGCCAAGTATTCAGGAGAACTGGGATCGCAAACAATTTGGCTTTATGACGTGTTCGGTAAATTGGGCGCCTATTACATATCATTGGCGGTGCTTTATCGTTTCAATGATTTCGCTTCGAATACCATGATGGTTATAATCGTCGCGATAAATCTATTGGTGATGACGGCTCTTTTTTTGTTCATTCATTTTCAGCTAAAAGGAAATTATCGGGAGTCGTTGAAAAACGCCAAGATGGTAATAGGAATCGGCTTTTTGCTTTTGGCCTTGGTTATGCCATATAAAATCATGGGATTCGGTTTCAAGGGGGATAGGCCGTTCTGGCTCGGAGTCATTTTTATTTGCGCCGCAGCGCTGACTATCGGCAAAAAACCATCGGAAAGGCTGATCAAATCGATAACATTGACATCGTTGATTCTACTTCTTGCCCGCGGCGCGGCCATGGTCATCCAGGGGATCGACGACAAGCGTTTCGAGGATAGGATCGAACACACGATTCCCGCCGACACGCGTTTTTCTTATCTGATGACCAAGTTCGATTACCCCGAGTATTACTCGGAATCCGTCGGTATCAGAAAACCCCTTTTACGCATCTGCCCTAACATAAACACGTACCATAGAGTGCCGCTATTCATCTATGCCGATCGTAATGAGGTCTGCCGGGCTATTTTCCGGACCGGTGTCCTGAAGTTTCCCGAGCTGGAGTGCGATTTCAGATTGATCATCAGAGGTATTCAAAAACCCAAAAGCGAGGAATGCCGCAAATTGCTTTTCGTTTCTCCGGGCAGTTTTTCCGATGGTTTGTTTAATGACCTCAAAGACCGCTTTGATATAAGAGGAAGCGGGCGTGGGTTCATTTATGCCACATATAAAAACGGCGCCTTCGAAACGAATTATTGATCGATAAATAACCGCAACATTGAAAAGCCCGAATTTCTTTACGGTGATTTGAGGCTCCCATCGGCTGTTTCATCTTGTGATTTTACGATCATCATTGCGGCGCATACCGAAATCGTTTATTATCTTAATCAAGGCAAACTCGATTACACCGAGGCCGTTCTAATGATTCAGATAGGCATCACCGGGTTAAGGCAATCAGGCAAGAGCACCATTTTCAACGCCCTTGCGGCGGCTCATGCCCAAATCGGCGACTCCGCAAAATCCAAACGGCCGAACGTGGCGGTCGTGAAAGTCCCCGACGAACGGCTCACTAAGCTGGCGGAAATTATGGGCGCGGCGCGATTAGTCAATGTGGAAATCGAATTTATCGACGTTGCTGGACTGGAAAAAGAGAAAGCAAGGGAAAAGTCCGGCGAGGCGGATCGCTTGACCGCACTACGACAGACAGCGGCCGTAATAGTTGTGCTGCGTTGTTTCAAAAACGACAACGTCGCGCATCCCTTAGGCGATATCAACCCATCCCGCGACGCGGCCGAAGTCGAAACGGAATTGATAATAAGCGACCTTATTCTAGTTGAAAACCGCTTGGAGAAATTGCGACACCTGCTCAAGGTTAAACCTTCGCCGGAATATCAAAAAGAGCATCAGACCATGGAGAAGATGAAAAATCATCTGGAAACGGGCCGTCCGTTGCGGGGATTGGACCTTGCGAAAGAGGAGCAAACGCAATTGGCGGGATTCGGCTTCCTCAGTCTCAAACCGGTGCTTTATCTATTGAATATCGGTGAGGATCAAATAGGAGCATCGGCCCAGATTACCGCCGAATGTTTTCCGCATATTCCTGATCGTTGTCTGGCGGCGGCCGTTTGCGGCAAGCTTGAAATGGAGCTGGCGGAACTTGGCGAATCCGATCGGCGGGAATTCATGAAGGAGATCGGGATCAAAGAAACCGCGCTTGCCGAGGTGATTTCACGATCTTTCGAGCTTCTCGACCTTATTTGTTTTTTGACGGCCAACGAAAAAGAGGCGCGGGCCTGGGCGGTTCCCCGGGGAACGACCGCATATACCGCGGCAGGAGTAATCCACAGCGATATACAGCGGGGCTTCATCAAGGCAGAAACCATCGCATTCAAAGAACTTGCGGCGATCGGCGGTTGGGCGCAATCACGCCACCAGGGTAAGGTGAGAATGGAGGGAAAAGATTATATCGTTCGCGACGGCGACGTGATTCAATTCAAGTTCAACGTTTGAAAATTAATTTTCGCAGGCCGGATTACTCTTTCGCCCGAACTTGCCGCCATTGATATCGGGTGTCATCTTAAATAGATCCATACGACCGGCGGGATCGATTTCGGCCGCCGCTATAATACAGAAAGCTCGATTTTTTTCTTGCTTTATAGATAATTGATACCATATTTACAAGTAAAGAGCAACTGCTCCTTGTTTAACGATATCAAAGTATCATTTCTGGATAATGCACTCTAAGGCGGATTTCAGATTTCAGATTAAGGTAATTGAACAAGCAATTCAAGAATAAATAAATCGAACCTTGATCGGAGGTTCTTATGTTGCGCGTTGTGTTATTGGTATTTTCGGTGGTTTTATCGAGTTTTGTGGCTTTGAACGGAATGCCGCCGCACCCACAAAACCTGTTGAAGATCGCGAATGGGGAAGTCCCGGCGCCTCTGTTTATGCAGAATCCGGAATATGCGGCAAAGGTCGGCATTAATCGGGGGCTCGATCGTCCTCTGACAACGCGCACGACGGCTCTCGCCAATTTCAACACTCTGGTGGTGCTGGCGAGATTTTCGGATCAGACTCCCTTGACATCGGCGGCATCATTCGATAGTTTGATTTTCGATCAAACCTACCACAGAGGACCATCGCTGCGTCAATTCTATAATCGCGCCTCCTATGGAACCCTGGATATCGTCACGGTTAACCTGCCGTCAACGTTGGGCTGGAAAGTTCTGCCGCAGAATCGGCGTTATTATACCGCCCAAGGGGGAACCAACAGTTACGGCATGGGAAGCTATCCAAACAATTCCCAGAAATTATGCGAAGATATCCTCGTTTTGATCGACCCATACGTGAATTTGGCCAATTATGATAACGATGCCGACGACACGGTGGATGGGGTGATAATCATACATTCCGGCCGGGGAGCCGAATTATCGCTGGATACTTTGGATGTCTGGTCGCACAAATGGGAGATCACGCCCCAGACCCGCGACGGCGTAGTGATCAAATATTATTGTGTCGATCCCGAGTATCGCTACGCGCCTTATGATCACACGGTCGGGGTTTTCGCCCATGAATTCGGGCATATCCTCGGCCTTCCCGATCTTTACGATAAGGGTGGTTACGGCGGCCTGTCTTACGGGCTTGGCTATTGGTCGCTGATGGCCTACGGAGGATGGAACGGTGATCTCGGTTGGCCGGATACCATGTCTGGTTCCAGTCCGGCTTTTCTCGATGCCTGGAGCAGGGTAAAACTCGGTTTCGTTCAAAGGACGAATATCCCCTGTTTCGTGCAAAATGTTCATATTCCGGCGGTGGAGGACAGTGCCTGTGTCTATAGATTGTGGACCTATGGCGATACCACGAGCCTGCAGTATTTTCTGGCCGAGAACAGGCAGCCGATATTCACCGACACCGCGCTGGCGGCCCATGGCCTGCTTATATATCACGTGGATGAAAACATGCGCGACTCCGTGAACAATTGCCAATGGTGGCCGACTCAAAATCCCGCCTACCATTACATGGTGGCTCTCGAGCAGGAGGATAATCAATATCATCTCGAACACTTAATTAACGGCATGGACCAGTATGATCCGTTCGCAACATACACGAACAGCTCATTCGGATATAATACGCTCCCTTCGTCGCGGGACTATTACGGAAATAACACGTATGTGTCGATGCCGTTCATAAGCTCGTCGCAATATATAATGCTTGCGGATATGGACGTGGGAGCGACCGCGCCGCCTAATACTCCGACCGGTCTTTATCCGCCGGATGGTTTCCCAACCAATTCCTCGTATGTCGGCGGTAATTGGGTCGTCCCCTTATGCGCCACCAAATATCATGTCCAGCTCGCCGACAATCCCCCGATGTCAACGCCGATTTACAACGACAGCACTCTGGTTTATAATTATTTCGGCTATTCGTTGAGCTCCCGGCCCGATGGGTATTATTATTGGCGGGTCAGGGCGGGAAACCCCGCCGGCTGGTCGGGCTGGACGGCTGTTCGCAGTATGATTTTGGATCGGCGGATACCGTATGGAACCCAGGCCTCATCGCCCGATACGACCTATACGACATCGTTCTTGGTTACCTGGACCGCCGGGCAGGATTCGGCGCCGTCGAGCGGAATCTGCGCCTATGACGTCTGGTGCGATTCGGGCAGCGGCTGGTGGCCGTGGCAGATCGGGGTGGATACGCTGGCTTACACTTATACCGGCGCCAGAGACGGGGGAAGATATTATTTCAAGGCAAGAGCGCGGGACTGCGCTTTTAATTGGGAAGCCGATGGCTGGGTGCCGGAATGCACGACCTTCGCCAGCATCACGGCGCCTCCCTGCGATTATTTGCCTGGTGATATTAACGGAGACGGCAACCGGATCGGCGGCGATGTCACTTTCGGGGTGCGTTATTTCAAGGGTCTCGGCCCGCAGCCTCCCGACAGCTGCTATATGGATTCGGCATCGAGTTACCTTTACGTTGCCGGCGATTGCAACGGCGATTGTCAGTTCCGCGGTTCCGATATCACCCGCCTGGTGCAATATTTCAAGGGGAACGCATCGCTGAGCTATTGCCATTTCTTCCCGCCGCCTGCAAGGAGAATCGCCGATTGATATTTCAATGATGTAGCAATTAGTCAGGTCGTTTTCGGAAACGGTCCGGGCAGCCCGGTTTTAAAAAGCGGAGTGGATATGACAAGATTTTTGATTTTATCGTCGGCGTTTTTGCTCATATTGATCGGCGATCGGAGCCTGACGGCACAATCGCTGTTCTACGGTTGTGCTTCGGCCGGAAGTCCCAACCATACGGTTGTTTTTAATTGCGATACCCCGGACTCTCAGGCGACGATTGTGGTTTTGCACCACCGAGGGCAAGGCGAAAGCGGTTTCAGTCAAGTTATCATGACGCAGGCGGCTGAATTCCCGTATTACCCGTTCACCTACAGTGCCGATGTCTATTTCGCGGGAAATCCGGTGGTGCTCGAATACTATTTCAGCACCCGGCGGGATACTCTCATGATCACCCAGTCGCCGAAAAACACCGGCGATCAATTTCCCCCTGCTTCTTATTCGTATGCCGATTTTATCGCTGATCCCCAAGGCGATACGGCAGGCGGTTCCGCAGGCAACTGGCTGGATTTGACGGAAAACGGCATGAGCTATTCCGATACGAGAATCTATTGCTATCTGCGCAATGTCTCCGGCACTTGGCCGTTGAACCAACTTTTCAATTACTTCGTTTATTCTTTCGGCTTCTTGATCACGGCCGGCCCTGAGTCGTCTTATTATGCTCTGGTTTATGCCAATGTGCCATTATTGTTGTCGTCGGGTCTCTACGTTTTGGACTTGGCTGATTCGTCATACAATCGGATAGGCGATATTAGTTATAGTATCAGCGGTGGAAAGCTGCATATGGCCTGTTACCTCTCGCAATTTTCCGCCGATCCGAATTGGCCCGGCTGGCCGCCGCCCGATGGATACATAGTGCCGATGGGTGCAACCTTAACAGCCGGTCTTTCGGGGCAGACCATAAACGATCTAACTTACCCGCCGATCTACGAGCCTAAGACGCAATTTCTCGATTTTAATGCAAACTCCGCCCCACAACTGCGATCGCACAGTATGGATATCGATTCGACCGTGAGTTTGATCGCCAGAGTAAAGTATATCGACCAGGATAACAATCTTCCCTCGATGCGTCGGCTTCGCTTTGATTCCGAATCGTTCGTTTTGGGCAGCTATGATCATATCTATTCGGATTCCTCGGAGTTCGAAGTAAGCTTTCCTTGGCCCGGCGGCGGTCGGCACTATTACTATTTCGAGTTTTGCGATGGACTTGACACTGCAGTTACGCCGCTGGATTCGCTACTCATACCGGTTGGGGATTGCGAATACGTTCTTGGCGATATCAACGGCGACGGTGTGTGTATCGGAGGCGATGTCACTTTCGGCGTGCGTTATTTCAAAGGGCTCGGTATCCCGCCCGCCGATAGTTGTTATATGGATTCGACATCGAGTTATCTTTACGTAGCCGGCGACTGTAACGGCGACTGCCAATTCCGCGGTTCCGATATCACCCGTCTGGTGCAGTATTTCAAGGGGAATTCGTCGTTGAGCTACTGCCATTTCTTTCCGCCGTTGCGGTTGTGGTTTTCAATCGATGGCGGCCGCGCTGTTCGTTGAACTGTCAACTTGTGGCTTATCGTAAAAGCGGAAACCTGTTCTATTTGCCGCATATTTATCCGCCCAAACGGGATAGCCTTTGCATTCGCCGCAAAGCCTTTTCCATGCAAGCCATTGAATATTTCCCTGAAGTGTGGTATCATTGGCTTCGTTATATTGTCGAAAGGAGTTGTGTGTGAAGCTTGATCGGCTCACCAAAGCAATAATTGCAGCGGTTCTTGTCTTGTTTGCGAATATTGAACTTTCGGGTCAATCGGCTAATTTCGAGAAAAGTTCTCTCGAGCTTAAGGCTTCGCAGAGATTCCGAATCGAGACCTGGGACAACGCCACCAGTCTTTCCTCGTCTGCAGGCGCGGGCAGCAGCTATCTACGAGTGCGGTCACGGCTTTCGCTTGGTTGGAAGCCGGCGCGGCCGATCGCATTCAATCTCCGACTTGGCAATGAATTCAAATACAATTTCGTTCCGGAAAACAAGAAATTCACACTCGATGAGATATTTTTCGATCAGCTGAATCTGGTCTGGACGGATATCGGGAAAAGCGGAATCGATTTGATATTGGGACGGCAGGATATGTTATTCGGCGAGGGATTTTTGGTAACCGACGGCGGTCCTCTCGATGGCTCGCGATCGGCTTATTTCAATGCGATAAGGACGTTATGGAAAGTAGATGCCGAGGATCAACTCAATCTTTTTTATTGTATTCAGCCTGCGGAAGATCGATCCCTACCGCAGTTCAATTCTCAAGACAAGAAGTTGGTCGAGGCCAAAGAGCAAGGATGGGGTATCTATTTCAGCAAAATTCACGACGATTATGCGTTCGACATATATCAGATTTCCAAGCACATCACCCGACCGGAAGCCAGGCGAAGTACACATACAGTAGGTTTGCGGACAATTGCCTACCCTCGCGGACCGATCGTTTTTACCGGCGAATTTGCATATCAATTGTTCGATAATGAACTCGGCTGCATCGCCGAACTCGAGCACAAGCGGGTGTCGAAAAGCGGGATACCGAGGCGTCTTGCCGCGGGGATAGTCTATTTAAGCGGCAACGAATACGTCCCGCAAGAAGGATGGGATCCGATGTTCGCCCGCTGGCCGAAATGGAGTGAGTCGTATATCTACACGCTGATTCTTGAGGGTGGAGTTGCTTATTGGACGAATCTCTTTTTTCCACGCATATCATCGACTTTCGAGTTTGGCGGAAAGCTGGAGCTGCAGTTGCAATATCAGCGACTAATGGCGCCGGCGAAACCCATGTATCTGGATTCGATCCGAGGCGGAGGAAACGTTCGCGGTGATTTAGCGATAGGGCAATTGTTCTATAAAATAGATGACCGAATCAAGGGGCATTTTCTATGCGAATATTTCAGCCCCGGAAATTACTATTTCACCGGCGCTGATAATTATCTTTGGGCAAGAATGGAGCTGTCCGTTGACTATTGAGTCGAGTGAACGCAGAAGGATAGGCGGAGGGGATGAATGACGGTTAAGATTTTGGTCCTGGCGGCATTTGCTTTGATGAATATCGTTGTCGGCCTTATCGGGTTGCGGAAAGCGAAATCTTTTTCGGATTATTTTCTGGGCGGAGGTAAAATCGGACCGGTGATGACCGCTTTTACTTACGGAGCCGCCTATTTTTCGGCGGTGCTGTTTATTGGATTCGCCGGCAAGATCGGGTGGGAGTTCGGTCTGTCCGGTCTTTGGATAGCAGCCGGAAATTCTTTAATCGGCGTTCTGGCGGTATGGTGGCTGATGGGATATCGAATAAAGAAAATGTCGATCGATTACGGTGTGAGCACCCTGCCGGAATTTTTGGAGAAAAGATACGGCAGCGGACTTTTCAAATTATACGGTTCGATCATGATATTCATCTTTTTTATCCCGTACTCGGCGGCTGTGTTTATCGGGCTTTCCTATCTATTTCAAGCGAATTTCAACATTCAGTATGGGTTGGCTCTGCTGTTCATGGGCGGGTTCACCGGATTTTATCTTGTGCTGGGCGGTTATCGATCGATGACCATAATCGATGTTCTATTCGGCATGATAATGGTTGTGGGCGCTACCGCCCTATTGGCGAATGTGATCGACAAAGCGGGCGGTTTGGCGCCGCTGGTAACCGGATTGGCGGCGATCGATGGCAAATTGACGGAAGTCGTCGGTCCACCCGGTTTGTGGCCTCTGTTTTCACTGGTGTTTTTGACCAGCGTTGCGCCTTTCGCGATGCCGCAGCTTGTCCAGAAATTTTATGCGATTCGCGATAGAAAAGCGATCAAGACAGGCATGATCGCCTCCACCGCTTTTTCCATTCTGATAACCGGCACGGCTTATTTCGTGGGTGCCGCAACCCGAAGTTTTTTGTCGGCTGCCGACGCTCCGGCGGCGTTCAAGGACGGCCGACCGATTTTCGATGCCTTGATGCCGGTTTTTTTGGCGAACGTCATGTCACCATCGCTTGCCATATTGATGCTGCTTCTGATACTGTCGGCTTCAATGTCAACTTTGGCGGCATTGGTGCTGATATCGAGTTCGTCGCTGGCAAAAGATGTTTATTCGGGCTTTATCAATCGGAAAGTATCCGATCGCGGGTTGACGGTGCTGATGCGGATATCGGCAGTCTTTTTCGTATGCCTATCAGTGCTCCTGGCTTATTATCGTCCCTCCTCGATCGTGGCGATTCTCGGGATCTCGTGGGGCGCCATAGGATCCACGTTTCTGGGGCCGTTTTTCTGGGGGGTGATGAGCCGGAAAGTCAATAAATTCGGGGCGATCTCATCATCGCTCGGCGGTTTGGCGACCTGCATTATACTCTATCTCGCCGGACAGCCATCGCCGCAAGCCGGAACTATCGGCATGCTGGTCTCGCTGGCGGCCAATCCGTTGATCAGCGCAATGTCCCACAGCCGATCCTCAGGCAAATCCGATTGACTTTTGGTGTCGGATTCATGATATTTGGCGGTTGTGTTTGGGTTCGGATATTAAAATAGAGGCGAAAAATGCGCGGCTTAAAACCTGAAGAAATAAAAGTAATTCTGGCCACCGATTGCGGTTCCACCACCACTAAGGCGATCTTGATCGAGTATCGCGACGGCGAATATCGATTGATTGTGCGGGGCGAAGCGCCCACCACCGTCGAGGCTCCTTTCGAGGACGTTACGATGGGGGTTCTGAATGCCATAGGAGAGGTGGAAGAGCTTTCCGGGAGGAAAATCCTCGACGAAAACAACAAAATCATAAGCCCGGCCAAGGGGAATGTGGGAACCGACATATACATATCGACATCGTCCGCGGGCGGCGGCTTGCAAATGATGGTGGCCGGCGTGGTGCGTTCCATGACGGCGGAATCGGCGGAGCGGGCCGCGCTCGGCGCGGGAGCCATCGTGATGGACGTTATCGCCTCGAACGATAAACGCCTTCCGCACGAGCAAATCGAACGTATCCGCCACCTTCGCCCGGATATGATTTTGCTTTCCGGCGGTATCGATGGCGGCACGACGACGCACGTGGTGGAACTGGCCGAGCTCATAGCGGCGGCTGATCCGAAGCCACGGCTCGGCCACGGCTACAATCTGCCGGTAATTTATGCGGGCAATGTCGATGCCCGGGAAGCGGTTAAGGAAACGTTGGGCAAAAAAACCGCGCTCGATATCGTGGATAATCTTCGCCCGGTGCTCGAAAAAGAAAATCTTCTTCCGGCGCGCGAGAAAATTCACGACCTGTTCATGGAACATGTCATGGCTCAGGCGCCCGGTTATTCGAAATTGATGAGCTGGACGGATGCGCCCATAATGCCCACTCCCGGAGCGGTCGGCCTGATAATGAAGAAAATTTCCGATCTCGAAAATATAGAAGTCGTCGGCGTCGATATCGGCGGAGCGACGACCGATATATTCAGCGTTTTCCGGCCCGATGGCGGCGAGGGGATATTCAACCGCACGGTGTCGGCCAATCTCGGCATGAGTTATTCGGTCTCGAACGTATTCGCGGAGGCGACTCTACCCAACGTAATGCGCTGGGTGCCGTTCGACATGGACGAACGCGATTTGCGCAATCGAGTCAAGAACAAGATGATTCGCCCGACCACGATTCCGCAACTTATGGAAGAATTGATTTTCGAGCAGGCGATCGCCAAGGAAGCGCTGCGGCTGGCATTCATTCAGCATAAATCGTTCGCTACGGTGCTCAAAGGGGTGCAACAGCAGCGGACAATCGCCGATGCTTTCGAACAGACGGCGTCGGGGCAGACTTTGGTTAACATGATGACGCTCGATATGCTGATTGGCTCGGGAGGCGTTCTTTCGCATGCGCCCAGACGCAATCAGGCCGCGATGATGCTGATAGACGCGTTCCTCCCCGAGGGCGTGACCAGACTTGCGGTCGATTCGATTTTCATGATGCCTCAACTGGGTGTGCTTTCGACTTTGCACGACCAGGCCGCCCGCGAGGTGTTCAATAAGGATTGTCTTATTCATCTCGGGACGTGCGTGGCTCCTGCCGGCGAGGCGAAAGAAGGAAGGGAAATGATGTCTTACAAGATCGAGCTTCCCGGCGGCCGGATCGAGGAGGGCAAAATCATATTCGGCCAGATAAAGTTGATCAAGCTGGGGATCGACGAAAAAGGCGTGCCGTTGAAAGCCAAGGCGGAATTTATCCCCGGGCGCGGACTCGATCTGGGCAAAGGGAAAAACGATAAAATAGAAGGGACTATTTCCGGAGGTGTGGTAGGGATTATTCTCGATGGGCGTGGCAGACCTTTCAATCTGCCCACCGACACCAATACCCGAGTGGCCAAGCTCAAAGAGTGGATGCTCGAGCTGGATGTTTATCCCAAGGAGGGGCTCGAGCACGTCAAGAAGAAATATTGAACCGCTCCTGATTCTAAATTCCCTGTCGAAGCAATTTGATGACGCCATCTTTTCCTACCGAAGATGGCTTTTTTTATTTTATATTCATTTCAAGAATCAAGTGTGAACTATTGACCGGGATCCGTCCTTGTATAAGAGCGAGAAAATCATGACTATCGCGCTTTCGCTGTCTTTGATCGCCTTGCGCGCCGTGGCGCTCAATTTCCCCGGAATCAGGCTCTGGGGCGTCGATATTTTCGCATACTTCCCCCATTTTATTTCCTATGCCTATTTGATCTTTGTGGCCGCAGTTATTCTGCTTATCGGAAAGTCCGAGATCCAGAGCGCCGCAACGAAAAGGACCGAAGCCGGCGGAAGAGCCAATCGCATCATCCTCGGCGTCTTAGTAATCGGAGGTTTATTGCTCATTTTCCGTCTTTTCAGCGACAGCGCCAATCTGCTCGGCGATGGTCCATTACGGATCCAGGAAATGGAAAAGAAAGGATTTCATCGGTTTTTTATCGATGCGGCAAGTGAGCCGCTGGATTATGCTATTCATTACCTGAGCTACAAATACATTTTCAAACCGATCGGATTGAATGCGGTCGATTGTTTCCGTTTCTGGAGCTATCTGGCGGGAATGATTTATTTTTATGGTGGCTGGGCTCTCGCCCGATGGTTGGTTCGTTTCGGCGCGGAAAAATGGTTGACTCTGTCTTATCTTTTGGGCTGGGGTGGGGTGATGATGTTTTTTGGATATGCCGAAAATTACGCCCTTGCCGCCGCACTCTCGCTCGTGACGGTGCAGCAGACGATCGTTTATTCGGAAACCGGAAAAAGGTTGAACTCGAGCCTGCTTTTCTTTTTACTGGCCTTTTTCATGCATAATCTGGCGGTGGTTATCCTCCCGTTTATTTTGTATCAAGCAAAGGTTCGGTTGCTGTCGAGAAAATCTCCGTTGCGGTCTCTACATATAATGCTGGTGCCGATAATCACGGCGGTATATATGATTTTCGCCCACGTGAACAAGGAGATTCCCGGTATGCTTCTCTCGAGCGGCCGATCGGATCCGGAGTATGCTGTTTTCAGTCCGCGCCATTTGGTTGATCTTGCCAATCTATTGTTCTTGGTTCTACCAACCTCGGTGTTGCTAATAGGTTTTCAGAGGGTCAATTCCTCGGATGAGGTACTCAGGAGATTGAGAATCGGCTTCTGGTTGTCGACTGCATGTGCCTTGGTTCTGATTGTTCTGATCGACCCGCGGTTGGGCATGGCGCGCGATTGGGACCTATTCGCATTGTTATTGCTAACGCCGCATCTTTCGCTTTTTCTAGGCGTCGATTGGTCCAATCGCAGCAGAAAATTCAAGCTGATCGTGGCGGTGCTGTCGCTTTCGTTGGTGTTGCCTTGGATTTACCTGAATTCGAATCTGGAGGCATCGCGGTTGCGGTTCTGGAATATCGCCGCTTTGGACCCGGCTCGCGCCTGGTATAATTATGAAGTGCTCGGCGAACATTACTATTACGCCAAAAACCTCCCGCTCGCGGAGAAAGCTTATGCTCTGGCGGTTACTTTCAAAGACCATCCGCGGCTTTTTCTTTGGCTGGGTTTCGTGCAAATGGAGCAGGGTAAACACAGAGAGGCGGAAGCCAATTTCAAGGAGACGCTTCGCCTGAAACCCGATGACGTTTTCGCTATGAATTATCTGGCCGTTTTGCTTAACCGCTTGGGACGATATTCAGAGGCAAGGGAGTATCTCGAAAGATATGCGGCCACGCCCAAGGGCAGAAATGACAAGATGGTAATTCCGGCGATCAGGATTCTCGACAGCCTTATCGCAATCGGGGCGGATGCTTCCGGTCGACGATAGCCTTATCGCTCGACCTATATATGAAATTCGATTATATCCTCATCGGATAAAACGAAATTGCTTTTGACCCGTTGGCCCTCGAATTTTCCCTTACCCCAGATTTTGGCATATTGAAGTTTCTGTGCGAAATCCTTATGCAACCGCAAGGCGGCGTCGCCGACGGTGCTGCCTTTGGGCAGGACCACCGGGTCGCTGAAATCCGGTTCGTGGCCGCTTCGCTTGGTATATACTCGCACGATATCGAAGGCTTCGAATATCGCTTTCTTGAAATTTTCCATGAGAGCGGAATCATAAATGGATGTGGGAATGATCGGAAATTCCGCCGGCTTGATTTTCAATTCCGCGAGGGCGTCGTCCGATTCGGGCGCGGCATATTTATGCGCGGCGATCAAGGTTTTCTTATAGACGAATCGGGCATTTCCCTCCGGCACGGTATTAGGTGGCGTCAGGGCTATATTTTTCTCGAGCAGCCTTGCTTGCAATTCGGCAATCCGTTTTTCCGCCATAAAATCGCTTATATCGATCACGCAGACGACCAGGTCGGCTTGGCGGATAAGGTTAGGCAGATAAGACGGCATCGGCAGATCCGAGATAGCCGGGGTGTCGATCAACTGGAACTGGATGCTTTCGAACGGCATCATACCGGTCATCGGTTCGTGGGTCGAGTAAGGATAATCGGCGATAAACGGTCGGGCGTTAGTGCAATAGTCAAGTATGCTCGACTTGCCCGAATTAGGCGGGCCGATTAAGATCACTTGCCCGGCGCCTTCCTTCTCGATATGTGGGAAGCGATCGACATGATGAGCCCCGTGCTTTTTGGCGCCGCTTTCCAATTGCGATTTGAGTTTGGAAATTTTGGCCTTCAGATCCGCCTGCAGTTTGTCGGTGCCCTTATGTTTGGGCATGATGGCCAGAAGTTCTTTGGCCAGGCGCAGCTTTTCGGCCAGGTCGGTTTCTTTGTTGAATTGCCGCTCGAGCTCGTAATATTGAGGGGGCAGATTCGCCGGCATAGAATCACCTCAGTCATAAATTGTTTTTTTCCTTCCTTGGAAGCAAGCGGAAACGGAAAGCCAAATAATTTCGGCTATCCGCCCTGAGCGTTTTCAGATGATTGTTGCGGTTAGGGCATATCGATAATATACTTATTTGTTATATAATCTTTGGAGAATAATGCTGGCAGAGATCGATAAAGGCTTGCTTTTTTTCATAAACCTCAAGCTCGGCAACCCGGTTTTGGATCACCTTTTCATATTGCTTTCAGATCAACGTATTTTGTTCGCTATTCTCGGCTTGATTGTCGCAGTCATGATTATCCGCAAAGTCCCTCATACGGGAAATATGATAATTCTGAGTTTGATCGGAATCGCCCTGACTGATCCGATCTGCTCGCAGATACTCAAAAAACTGGTGATGCGACCTCGGCCGTGTCATGCCGGTTTACAGCTGCGTGAGATAATAGAGTGCGGGGGTCTTTACGGATTCCCCTCAAATCACGCCGCCAATTGCGCTGTCGTCGCCTATATTGTCGGCCGGTTCAGGCATCGACTGATTTTGTTCATGTGGCTTTTGGCCGTTGCGGTCGGAATATCGAGAATCTATTTGGGCAAGCATTATCCGAGCGATATTCTGGCTGGATATCTATTCGGCGTTTTAATGGGGATGGCTGTTCTATGGGTGAGAAGGAAAATAGCTTATCCCCGCAATCGCAGTCACGCCGACATGGCGAAAGGTTCAAGTGGGGATGTTATTCGGTAAAAGTATAAAATTCGGTGGCAAATCCATCGGTTGTCAGCAGGGGGATATAACCGAAGCGGAGGTCGATGCAATCGTTAACGCCGCGAATAACCATCTGTGGATGGGTGCGGGCGTCGCCGGCGCGATTAAACGCAAAGGTGGTCAAACAATCGAAGACGAAGCGGTCAAGCATGGGCCGATCAAGGTCGGCGAAGCGATCGCCACCGGTGCCGGGAGCTTGAAGGCGCGCCATGTTATTCACGCCGCAGTGATGGGGCAGGATTTGCGCACGAACGCCGAATTGATCCGCGAAGCGACGGTCAACAGCCTCATGCTGGCCGATCGGTTGGGATCGAAATCCATCGCGTTTCCGGCACTCGGAACCGGCGTGGGCGGATTTCCCATAGCCGAGTGCGCCGATATAATGATAGGCGCGAGCGCAAAGTTTATCGAAAAATCGACCGTGCTCGAAAAAATCGTTTTCGTGCTGTTCGACCGATCCGGCTTCGAGGTTTTTGCAACGCGACTTGAACAGCTCGGCGGCTTTACGGCTCACTGAAAGTAATTTAACCTGACTGAGTCAGCCGTCTGTATGATTTGGCCGCGGCGTCACCTATAAGTCCATAATCATGTATTGTCGTTTTGACGGAAATACGCGCACGGCCAAATAATATCGCCAAATGGAACATCGAAGACGGACCGTCAATATTTGATTTCAAGGATTTCAAATCTGTGGCGGCGTGATTCCAAGTATGCGAAGATAATGATTCGCCTGACTTCGGTGATGAATATCGTGTTCGAACAAATGAAGCATGATCCAGTAGCCTTCGAACCTGTCGATTTTGTCTTTGCGTCTGACTTCGTACGATTTTTCGAAAATTTCGGGCGATCTCGAAAATAGATGTTCCAGCCTTTGCCAGTGACCTTCGAGCAGCCGCCCGACCTGGTCTTTCGCTGGACATTTACAGGGGGTAAGGCGTTTATACTCACCGCCGTCGATCACTTTGTCGATCCACCACGATGACGCCTCCGCTATATGCATGAAAATGTTTCCGAGGGTGATCATTTCCGGCGCGGGCATCCAGTCGAGTTTTTCGGAGGGAGCGATTTCAAGCGCCTTGTCGAGCGTCGGCTTGACCTCGAATATCCAAAAATTCGCCAGCGTCTTGATTTTCATAAAGCCTTCGATCGTCACGGATTTGTTTCCTTTCCGCAGGTCGTCATTTTTCCACCTGCAATATGGCCAGAAAAGCCTCTTGAGGGATCTCCACCTGGCCGACCCGTTTCATTCTCTTTTTGCCTTCTTTTTGGCGTTCAAGCAGCTTTCTTTTACGAGTGATGTCTCCGCCGTAGCATTTAGCGGTGACGTTTTTCCGCAGAGGTTTTATCGAATCACGGGCGATGACCCGTGAACCGATGGCCGCCTGGATTACGACTTCATAGAGCTGGCGGGGAATCAACTGCCGCAATTTCTGACATAGGGAGCGCCCCCAGTTATAGGCTTTGTCGCGATGCACGATCGCCGACAAGGCATCGACCGGCTCGTCATTGAGCAGAATATCGAGTCGCACCAGATTCGATTCATAATAGTCTTTGAATTCGTAATCGAGCGATGCGTATCCTCTGGAAACCGATTTCATACGATCGAAAAAGTCGAAAATTATCTCCGACAGCGGCATGAGATAATGCAGATTCGCCCGGGTCGGATCGATGTATTCCGTATTCAGATGCTGGCCGCGGCGCTCGAGGCATAGTTTCATGAGATTACCGATATATTCGGTCGGTGTTATTATCGAGGCGGTCACGAACGGCTCTTCGATTTTTTCGAGTTTAGCCTGGTCGGGCATGAGCGATGGGTTGTCGATTTCCACTATCGAGCCGTCGGTGAGAGTCACCCGATAATTGACGCTCGGGACAGTGGTGATAATCGGCATCTTGTATTCGCGCTGAAGTCGTTCTTGGATTATTTCCATATGCAATAGGCCCAAGAACCCGCAGCGGAATCCGAACCCGAGGGCAAGCGAAGTCTCGGGCTCGAAAACAAGCGAAGCATCGTTCAATTGCAGTTTATTGATCGCCTCCCGCAAATCCTCGAAATTCTCAGCCTCGGTCGGGTATATACCGGCGAACACCATCGGCTTGGCCTGCTTGAATCCGGGCAACGGCTCGGCCGCGGGATTGTTATCGGTAGTGATGGTATCGCCAACGCGGGTATCGCCCACCTGTCGGATATTACCGATTATGTAGCCGACCTCCCCGGCCTTCAATTCTTCTCGCGGAACGTATTTCAAAATCAGGTAACCCAATTCGTCACATTGATATTTCCGCTGATGCGAGAAGAAGCGCAGCCAGTCGTTTTTGCGGAATTTCCCCTCGAAAACTCTGACATAGGCGACGGCGCCGCGGTAATTATCGAAAGCCGAATCGAATATCAACGCCCGCGGGGGGGCGTCCGGGTCTCCTCCGGGAGGCCTTATCCGGTTGACGATCGCCTCGAGAATCTGCTCTATCCCCGTGCCCAATTTGGCCGAGGCGACGAGTATCTCATCTTCGGAGCAGCCGATAAGATTCACGATTTCCTCTTTGGCCCGCTCGATATTCGCCGATGGAAGATCGATTTTGTTTATGACGGGGATTATGGTCAAATTGGATTCGAGTGCAAGGTAAAGGTTTGAGATAGTTTGGGCTTCGACCCCCTGAGAGGCATCGACCACCAGCAAAGCTCCCTCACAGGCCATAAGCGCCCGTGACACCTCATAATTGAAATCGACATGCCCGGGAGTGTCGATCAGATTGAGAATATAGGTTTCGCCGTCATGCGTGGTGTATTCCATCCTGATCGCGTGCGACTTGATAGTTATACCGCGCTCTTGCTCGAGATCCATCGTGTCCAGGACCTGTCTTTTCATCTGGCGGGGGTCAATCGTATGGGTGTATTCGAGCAGCCTGTCGGCCAAAGTCGATTTGCCGTGATCTATATGGGCGATGATACAAAAATTGCGGATATTTTCCATATTCTTCCGATTTTAATCTGGCGCCGCACCGTCTTACCGGCTGCAGCCCGATCAATCAAAATAGCCAATTGATTGTCCGTGTCAATGATCATCTGATGGTTTAGTCGAAAGCCGGGCCTGATCAGGTTGTATTTCCCAGATCGTTACCCAAGATCCATAAGCGGAAATGGAATCACGCTTGACGAGCAGCGGCAGAAATTCATCATAAGCCCGTCTATAATCGTCGAGGCTGAATCGCTCGGTCAAGTAACGCCGATGCGGCTCGGGAAAAATTTCATTGGCGAAAATGAGAACCCTGCCCCGTGCCAACCAATCCCTGATCCGCTTTGAATATTCTTCAACGACCTCGTGGTTGTCCCCCGGGGGAGCAAAAAGCAAGCAAGCGGTATTGGTCTTTATGCCGTGATGATAATCCAGCGCCAGCCGTATCTGATTGAAATTGGTGATCACCAGATCGGATTCGCCGATATTCATGGCCGCTATTTTGGCGGCTCCGCTTCTTACGATCGAATTATTGACTTCGGCAGAAGGGATTATTTCGAATGGATAATTTGTCAAAATCAAGAAAATCGGCAAGGCGCTCAACGGCAAACCAGGCGACTTTATTCGGGTGAAACGAACGAATGTCAGTAGAAACAAGGATAAAATGGAATACAGCCAAAAGCCATCATCGGTTGGCGCCCACCAAAATGCAAATAGACCAAACGCGATGGTGTTCAACAGCAGAAACAATTCAAATGTGCTCCAGAACAGGCGATTCATTAACGAAACGAAGGCAATATAAAGTAATAGCGATACAGTTGCGACCAGCAAAAACAGATACGAATAGCCGGATAATCCACGATCTCCGGCATAGAATGTCCGCCTGATTTCGTCTCCTCCGAAAAGAGTCTTGGCCGTTCCCCAGATCGAGATTACGAAATTATTCAAACTCAATTTGCCCCATGTCCCCAGATGGGAATATAGGGTCAGCCAGCGCCAAGCCGATTTGACGGTGTGATCCGGTGTAATCCATAATGCGCATGCCGAATAGATTATCCCGAGAGAAAGAATACTCGGACCTAATTGCATGATAATTCGGCTTAAGGGGATTCGGCGCCGATGGAAAACGATGAACAACGGTATATACATCAGCACGAGCGCTTGATGGAATAATGTCCCCGCGGCGATACTAAGCGATGCCGCCATGCCTTTTGTCGTTGAAGTCTCTTCTTGTGAAATCAGCAATAACGCCAAACTGCCGAAAAGAAGCGCGGCCATATTGACCTCGACCGAAGCCGAATAGTACCAGAACGAATATAAAGCTCCGATTGAGATCACCGCCGCCGACGCCCGACGGCGGTCCGTATACTTTCGGAGGGTGCGGTAAATTATCGTCAATACGGCGGCACCGAGTACGGAATTGAAAAGCGAGAGCAGTTTCAGGCTGCCGAGGCCGGTGAACGAAAAAAGCCGACAAAGTATCACCCCGAACGGATTGTAAAGAAGATGGTGGGGATGCAACAGCTCCGACGAATCCCGGACGTTGATGGCGTATATATAAGAGTCCATTCCTTGGTCGGCGTTCGAAAGCAAAGTAAACGCAACCAGGGCGGTGACGAATAAGATCGTTTCGGCCGCAGTATTTTTCTTCACGATTGTTCGCTGTCGGTTTTCATCAAGCTGTCCAATTTTTCGTAGCCGATCAAAATCAGATTTTCCAGTTCCGATTTGCGTTTTTCGAGGTTGTGCAGCGTTTGCCAGTCACTGGCGATATTCGAATCAATAAGTTGCTCATGAATTTCTTGGTATTCAGATTCGAGAGCGGCTATTTCGCTTTTCAATTTTTCGATGATCTGCGGATTTACTTTTCGCGGCTTTTTCTTATCGATCGTATTCCGAGCGTGAACGGTGTCGCTTTCGGTCGATTTCGCCTTCATCTCGTCGTCGGCGTTTTTTTCGGCTCGTTTGGATTCGAAATAAGAATAATTGCCGTTATAAATTTCCAACCTGCCGTCCTCTATATAATAAATCGTGTCAACAAGCCCATCGAGAAAATAACGATCGTGGGAAACTACCAGAAGCGTCCCGTCGTAGGAATCGAGCGCGTTTTCGAGCGCCTCCAGCGACGGAATGTCGAGATGATTCGTCGGTTCATCGAGCAACAAGAAATTCGGCCGGGCGGCGATCAAAAGCGCCAGTGCCAAACGGCTTTTCTGTCCCCCGGAAAAGGAAGTCATCGGGCGGAAGACATCTTCGGCCTCGAATAAAAATCCGGCCAGAATATCTCGTAATTTGTTTTCGGCCAGTTGCGGCATGGCCGCCCGTATCAAACCGAGCGGCGTGTCATTTTCGGAGAACTCGTTCCTTGCCTGCCGGAAATAGGCGATTTTCAAATTTTTCGCGCGGTAAAAATTTCCCTCGGCCGGCGACAACTCTTCTACCATGATTCTCAGCAAAGTGGTCTTGCCGCTGCCGTTTTTACCGAGGAGGCCGATCCGCTGACCACGTTCGATTGTCAGATTTATATCCTTCAATATCGGCTTATCGCTGTAGCCGAAAGACAGGTTTTCCATGACGCAAATTATCCGTTCCGATCGTTCCGCTCCCGCGAATGACAGACGTATGCTTTTTTCCGGCGCCGAGGGCTTATCTTTTTTCTCCAGTCTGGCCAGCATTTTCCGCCGCGATTTCGCCTGATTCGTTTTCTGCCCGGCTATATTTTTGCGGATAAAAGCCTCCGTCTTGGCTATGAATTCTTTCTGTCGGATATAAGCTTTGAGCGCAAGCGCATCATCCTGCCGACGCTTTTCCAAATATGCAGAAAAATTCCCTTTGAATATTTTCAGCCGGCCGCGGCGAAGCTCCCAAATCGTACGGCAGACATTGTCGAGAAACCGCCTGTCGTGCGAAACGATCAGCGCGGCGGCAGGCGTCGCATCGAGATAATCCTCCAAAAATTTGATACCGTCGATATCGAGATGGTTGGTGGGTTCATCCAATAGCATAAGGTCTGGTTTGGAGGAGAGCAGACGCGCCAAGGCCGCTCGGTTCAATTGCCCGCCCGATAATTGCGATAAACGGCGCCGATGCAGTTCCTTTTCCAGGCCAAGCCCGATCGCTGTTTTCTCGAGCATCGTTTCGAGCGAAAATCCCCCGCTGCGATCCAGCCAATCGAGATTCTTACTGTACTGTTCGATTTCGGCAGGGGTGGCTTGACCACTTGCCAACCGATTTTCCAGCTCTTCGAGCCGCTTTCTGGTTTCGATAATCCGGCCGTGTGCGCTTCTAAGGTAATCGATCAGGCTGCAGTCGAGGTCTCCGGTTTCGGGGGTCTGCGGCAGATAGCCGATGCTTGTGCCTCTGGCCAAACTCGCCTCCCCCGATTCGATTTCCACGAGCCCTGCCAGAATTTCGAGCAAAGTGGTTTTGCCGCACCCGTTCGGTCCCACCAGGCCGATTTTTTCCCCATTTTGAATGGAGGCGTTTACTCTGTCCAGTACGACGACCGACGGGTAAGTTTTGGTTAATTCGGCCAAAGTGGCAATGACCATGATGATGAATTTATCGTATTGCTATTCAAGGCGCAATGCCGGTGTTGGCCGAATCGGCGCTTTTGTGCCGACCGGACCCATAAATCTTGTTGCTCGACGACTCTCTATTTATTATTATCATCACTCGAAAATATGCTCTGACGTTTCGAAATGAGGATGTCGGTCGGGGCGCAGAATTGATGAGGTTCGTATGGCTCATGCATATACTCCGGGATTGCGCGTAACCAATCGGATGAGAATCACCAAAAAGCGTATATTGCCGCTCAAAGGCGAAGTCGTCGTCAAGGTGGGAGATCGGGTAAAGCCCGATACGGTTGTCGCCAGGACCGAACTTCCCGGAGCTGTCGAGCCGGTCAATGTCGCCAATATCCTCGGGGTGCCGCCTGAGGATGTAATCGAGGCGATGCTGAAAAAAGAGGGCGACACGGTTCAAGAAGGTGAGGTCATCGCCAAATCGAAATCGTTTTTCGGATTATTCAGCTCCTCGGCCAAGGCCAAAATAAGCGGCAAGATAGAAAACATTTCCAAGGTTACGGGCCAGGTGCTCCTCCGCGGCGCTCCGATACCGGTGGAGGTTAAAGCCTACCTCGACGGCGTGGTTACCGAAGTCTTTCCCAACGAGGGAGTGGCCGTAACCACCTGGGGTGCGTTCGTTCAGGGCATTTTCGGAATCGGCGGCGAAACCCACGGCCCGATCAAGATCGTATCGAAAACCCCGCGCGATGTTTTAAGTGATAAGGAAATAGATAATTCATGTAAAGGGTGCGTTATCGTGGGCGGTTCTCTGGTAACCGCCGCCGGATTGCAGAAAGCCATCTCGGTCGGTGCAGTGGGAATCGTGGTCGGCGGATTCAACGATAAAGATCTGCGGGATTTTCTGGGCTATGATCTCGGAGTGGCCATCACCGGAAACGAAAAAAAAGGTATAACTCTGGTGGTCACAGAAGGATTCGGCGAGATAATGATGGCCCAAAAAACTTACGATCTGCTTAAAATGTTTGAGGGGCGAATGGCCTGTATTAACGGAGCCACCCAGATTCGCGCCGGTGTAATCCGCCCGGAAGTCGTAATCCCCGTGGATGAAAATATCCAAAAGGCCGACGAAGCCCATATGCAGGAAAACGTGGGTCTGGCTGTGGGATCGCAAATAAGGGTGATCCGTGAACCGTATTTCGGGCAGTTGGGAAAAGTTTCGTCGCTGCCGGCACCATTGCAAAAACTCGAGTCCGAATCCTATGCCCGCGTTCTCGAAGTTGAATTTTCTGATGGTATGAAAGCAATCATTCCTCGCGCGAACGTGGAGATGATTGAGGAATAGTCTATTTTTACTGTCTGAGAGAAAAAAGCCGGATTATCGCAGGAAATAGTCCGGCTTGATTTTTTTGATAGCCGCTGTTTTTTAACTGGTGCGCCTCGGCGGCCTACCGAGTTTTGCAGCCCTATTTCCCTTGACAATCGCCGCGATCAAGGGCTATTACAAGGCATTATGCAATCGTATTGATCAGAAGTGAAATATATCAGGAACGGAATTCGATATGATTTTATCGCCATTAAAGCCGCAGAGTGGAAATTCGGGAGGAAATTAATGAAACATGTCAATTTGAAATTTCTTATAACCGCCTTTTTCATAGCGGGTCCTGTTTTCGCCCAGACGCTTGCCGACAGCGGAGCCGTTCCGGCGATCGTCAGGCCCGCCGAAGAGATCCGGGCGTTCGATACACCTAACGACGCCGGTAACTCGATAACTATCACCTGGAAAAGATCTCCCGATGATATCGCCGATCAAGGCCGGTTCGAGGGTTACGACATATTGAGAGGTAAATCCGTCGATGGCCCTTTCGAATTGGTGCTCAGCGTGCCCGGGGGCAGCAACGAGAGAAATCCACTCTACAAGACCTGTCTCGACAATAATACCGAAGACGGCGCTGAATATTATTATGCCGTCGATGCCAAGGCATTCGGTACGGCAGCCAGAGCAGTCAGCAAGATGCCGGCGAAATCAAGTCAGCAATGGTTTAACACCAGCCTGATAAATATGTTGATTGCGGTGATTTTTCTCAGCGCCGCAATCTTGTATTACATATCCGGAGCCAAATCAGGCAAGAAACTATATATCCGAAAAATCGCCGGGCTTGAGGCGGTTGACGAGGCGGTCGGACGTGCGACCGAGATGGGCCGGAAAATTTTCTTTATACCCGGCACTCAGGATATGGATAACGTCCAGACGATCGCGGGGTTGACGATTCTCGGACGAGTAGCCAAGGTGGCGGCGGAATATGAAGCCAAGATCGATGTTCCGGTTTCCCGATCGCTGGTCATGGTCACCGCCAGGGAAGTGGTGAAAGAAGCCTACTATAATGCCGGCAGGCCCGATTCTTATACCGACGACATGGTTTATTATCTGACTGACGATCAATTCGGCTATGCCGCCGGTATAGACGGATTGGTCGTGCGTCAGAAACCAGCCACGATTTTTTATCAAGGCGCCTTTTACGCCGAGTCTTTGATTTTGGCGGAAACCGGAAATTCGATCGGTGCCATACAGATCGCAGGAACGGCAATGCCCTCGCAATTGCCCTTTTTCGTGGCCGCCTGCGATTACACCTTAATCGGCGAAGAGCTGTTCGCCGCCAGCGCCTATCTATCGCATGAGCCCAAACTGCTCGGTTCACTGAAAGGTCAGGATTTGGGTAAGCTGGTCATAATTCTGGCTATCGTCATCGGTCTGGTGATCCAATTGTCGGGCGCATTCGATTTCGCCTCGATATTTTCAGTCTCGGCCGGAGGTGAATGACATGAAACGCGAAATACCGATGATAATTGCAGGCACGGTGGGGGTTGTCTTGATAATCCAGTATTTCATTCCCGCTGAACCTTTCGGCACGTTGAACGACGTATTTTCTGATTGGTTTTCGATAATCCAGGCCTCGGCGATCTGGCTGGGTGCGCTGAACTTGATCAAGGTCGCTGGAGACAAAATCTACCGTCGCCATAAGGATTGGCCTTATGCGGCGATAATCATTGCCTCGTTCTTGGTGATGGTGATTATCGGATTTTTCTTTTCCGGCGGCCGGAGATTTCTTGATCCGGGCACGCCTTTTTCGCAGTTGTACGATTACGTCTATTCACCGCTGACCGCCATGATGTTTGCGCTTTTGGCCTTTTTCGTGGCCTCGGCCTCTTACAGAGCTTTTCGAGCGCGCACCCGTGAAGCAACGGTTCTGCTGCTGGCGGCTTTTTTGGTTATGCTCGGCCGGGTGCCGCTGGGTGATATGCTTACCGGCTGGCTGCCCAAGTGGCTGCATATGTCGGAAATAGCAAGCTGGATTATGAATATCCCTAATATCGCCGGCCAGCGAGCAATCATGATAGGTATCGCCCTGGGCACGGTTTCGACATCGTTGCGTCTCATTCTCGGAATCGAACGCTCTTATCTGGGAGGTGAATAATGGCCGAGCAAAAAGAAGTCGGTTTTTGGAACAGCCTGATGAGGATCGACCGGCGGATTATTTTCCTGTTCATTTTCGTGGCCATTTCGGTGCCGATGTTTCTGCAGATAAATCTCAAGATACCGACCTCGCCGGAGGTCGAATCGTTGGTGGCGACTCTCGACAAGCTGCCCGACGGCGCACGGGTTTTGGTATCGCTGGATTACGACCCCGGATCGGAGCCGGAGCTTCAACCGATGGCCGAAACGTTTTTTGGATACGCCCTCAGGCGAAAGTTCAAAGTCATAGTTATCGGGCTGTGGCCTCAGGGACCGATCCAAGCGGAGAGGGCCAAGCCGATCGCCGAAAGACAGGTGGGAAGACAATTCGAGTATGGGATCGATTATGTAAATCTGGGTTATCAGGCCGGCAACGAACTGGTGATCCAGCGCATGGGCTCTTCAATACCCCAAACATTCCCAGTCGATTATTTCGGCAAACCGGTAGCCGATTTCCCGATGATGCAGGGGGTTACGAATTTTTCGAATATAGATTACGTTTTCAATCTGTCGGCAGGCTATCCGGGCACGGTGGAATGGGTTCTTTTCGCAGTCGATAGGTTCAATATCGTATTGGGCGCGGGCAACACCGCGGTTCAGGCGCCGCAGGTTTATCCCTATCTCGGCAAGCAGCTCAAAGGAATCCTCGGAGGAATGAAAGGCGGCGCAGAATTCGAAATTTTGACCGGACTTCCCGGCAGAGCCGTAAAGTACATGACCGGGCAGACCTTCGCCCATACGATAATCGTATTGTTTATAATAATGGCTAACATCGCTTATTTCACCACCCGCAAGAAAGAACAGGGAGGGTTGTCATGAGCACCATCGGAATTTGGGTCGGCGCTTTATTGACGCTGGGGATACTGTCTTTTCTTTATAAAGACAACCCGTTCTATAAGCTCAGCGAATCGATATTTTTGGGTATTTCAGCCGGCTACTGGTTCGTATCATTGTATTATCAAAGTTTGTTGCCGCGGTTGTTCGACAATCTCGGCGTAACCAAGCTGATGGGAGCCTCCAAAACCGATGGAGCCTTGCAATCGCTTTTCGTCCACGGTCGTTGGGATCCTAATATATGGTATTTGGTCGCGGGCGCGCTCGGCATAATGATGCTTCTGCGGCTGGTTCCCAAAGTGGGCTGGATTTCCCGTTGGCCCTTGGCATTCGTGGTGGGAACCACGGCAGGATTGTATTTCACCCGCTATCTGGCCTCGAACGCTTTATCGCAGATTCATGCCACACTGAAAGATTTCATCGTATTCGGACAACCCGGCTTTGTCGGCTGGGCGAATCTGAACAACTTGATCTTGCTCGTAGGGGTGATCAGCGGGCTGGCTTACTTTTATTTTTCGAAAGAGCACAAAGGAATCGTGGGCGGCGCGGCGAAAATCGGCATATATTTTTTGATGGTTACGTTCGGGGCGTCGTTCGGCTACACGGTGATGTCGCGCATGTCGCTATTGATCGGCCGGCTCGATTTTTTGTATGGCACCTGGCTGGGACTGTTACGGTAAATGCAGCGTTCGAAGGCTATGCGATTTTTGATTCCAATTTGTGAACGATACTCAAGGAGGATCCCATGCCCCTTTATGTTTGGCTGATACTGGCGGCCGTCTTCATCGTTATCGAGATATTCACCGCCGGCTTTTTTATCGCCTGTTTCGCGGTCGGGGCGCTGGCGGCAGGCGCCGTCTCTTACTTTTCGCCGGCATCGCTGATGCTGCAGACTTTGCTGTTCGTGGTGGTATCACTAGCGTTGATACCACTGGCCCGGATGATCGGCCGTAAAATGGGCGATGACAAAGTGGTTCAACCCGGAGCCGATTCATTGATCGGCAAGAAAGCGCTGGTCATCGAGGATATCGATTCAATCACCGGCAAGGGTCAGGTCCGCTATGAAAACGATTCCTGGAGGGCGGTGGCCGATATCAAAATTCCCGCAGGTGTTCCGGTGAAAATAACCGGGCTGCGCGGCTCGATGTTGGTTGTCGAGAAATTGGAAGGAGATGCTTGATGCAAGCCTTATTTATTCTGGTGATCGTATTTTTCGCCCTGATTTTCGCGGGCATGTCTTTGCGTATCATAAGGCCTTACCAGCGCGGCCTTATCGAAAGGCTGGGACGCTACAATCGAACCTGCCAACCCGGACTCAACATCATCTTGCCGATCGTCGAGCAGATGGAAAAAGTCGATATGCGCGAAAAGGTGATCGACGTGCCGGCGCAATCTATAATCACCAAAGACAACGTCATGGTGGAGGTGGACGCCATTATCTATTGCCAGGTCACCGATCCGTTCCGCGCCCATTATGAAATCATGGATTTCGTCTATGCGGCCGTCAAGCTCGCCCAAACCAACCTTCGCAACACCCTCGGCGAGATGGAACTCGATCAATCGCTGACCTCCCGCGATATCATCAACGAAAAATTGCGCGTGGTGCTCGACGAGGCCACCAACAAATGGGGCGTAAAGGTCAATCGCGTGGAAATCCAGAAGATCGATCCGCCGCGGGACATTACCGACGCCATGAGCCGCCAGATGAAAGCCGAACGCGATAAACGCGCCGCGATCCTCGAAGCCGAAGGGATAAAGCAGGCAGAAATAACCAAGGCCGAGGGGGCCAAACAAGCTGCTATTCTCGAGGCCGAGGGGCAGGCGCAGGCGATCATGAAAGTGGCCGAAGCCGAAAAATTCCAGAAACTCACGGTTGCTCAGGGAGAAGCCGAAGCTATCGTCAACGTCTTTCAGGCGATCCACAAAGGCCAGCCGGACAATAAGCTTATCACTTTACGTTATCTCGAGGCTCTGAAAACGATCGCCGACGGCAAAGCCAACAAAGTATTTTTCCCGATCGAGGTGGCAAGCCTGCTCAGCGGAGTAGGTCTGGCGGCCGAATTGCTGAAAGCTCAAGGGGTCTCCGAGTCGAAGAGTTGATCCGGAATGCGTAGTCGGCGAAAACGAGTCCAATTTCGAAGGGATCCCGATTCAAATAACTTGTTAGATCAGCCCTCGATTCCTATATTATCCGCCGATCCGGTCCTTTGGGCCTGATTTCGATAAGAAACGGGAGAATTTTTTGTCCGCCATTCGCGCGCCGCTTTTGTTTCTGCTGTTGTCGGTCCTGATTTCGACCGTTTTCGTCTTGCCCGCATATCCCGAGGAAGTAAGAGCCGAGATTCCCTTAGGCGGCGCCGCGATGCCCCGTTATCCGGCGCCTGCTCCTCCCGGAAATGTCATCGCCCGCGATAATCCGAGTGACGCCGGAAGGCGGATTTTGATCTCCTGGAGGCTATCCAAAGACGACGGCGCCGGCAAGGGAAACGTAATCGGCTATGAGATATTCAGAGCCTTAGCCGGCGATACCGTTTTTTCATCGATCGGTATGGTCGGCCGGGGCCAATCGCGCTATATCGATTCGAATACCGATGACCATAAATCATATATCTATCGCGTGGCGTCCACCGATGGAGTCGTTTTTTCTTATTCCGCGGATTCGGCCCCGGCCCATTCATATGCCCAGTGGCTCAATCTTAACCTCAAATATATGTTTCTGCTGGGAGTCTTGATTTGCGGTTCGGTTATCTATTTTATCTACCATGCCCAGAAGGGCAAAAAACTATTCCTCAGGAAGATCGCAGGCCTTCAAGCGATAGATGAGGCTATAGGCCGTGCCACTGAAATGGGGCGGCCGATTCTTTTTATTCCTGGAATCCGCGATATGGACGACGTGCAGACGATAGCCGGCATCACGATCCTCGGGCGTGTCGCCAGGACCATAGCCGAGTACGACATAAAGATAAACATGCCGGTGTCGAGGTCGATTGTGATGACCACGGCGCGGGAGACAATCAAAGAGGCATACGCCGCCGCCGGTCGGATCGATGCTTATTCCGATGATTTCGTATATTATCTGACCGATGAGCAATTCGGCTATGTGGCGGCGGTCGATGGCATAATGGTGCGCGATCGGCCGGCAACCTGCTTTTATATGGGGTCGTTTTTTGCGGAAAGTCTGATTTTCGCCGAAACCGGCAATTCAATAGGAGCGATCCAGATCGCCGGTACCGCCATGCCGGCACAGCTTCCCTTTTTCGTGGCCGCATGCGATTACACTTTGATCGGCGAGGAGCTTTTCGCCGCCAGCGCATATCTTTCCAACGAGCCGAAACAACTCGGCAGCTTGAAAGGGCAGGATGTGGGGAAATTTATCGCCATGATCGCGATATTGGCCGGTTCGGCGGCCGCCACCGCCTATTCGCTTTCCGGCGTCGGCTTGTTCGATTCTATCCATAAATTTTTGCTGGAAGTGTTTTCGCTGAATTGAAAGGGCGATGATTTGTTCGATAGTAAGGCAGAAATAATAAGACCGAAGCCGTTTTTTGAAAAAAGGCGGCTTTCCGTTTTCGCGTTATCCGACCAGATTACTTTACCGAGTACCGAATTGAAATGAAACGTCAATTACCTGTCCTGATAACCGGAATCGTGGGGGCGGTGTTGGTCGTTTCGGTGTTCATACCCCATGCGCCGTTCGGTCGTCTCGGCGAGGATTTTTCCGTCTTTTTCGATATTATCGCCGTGTTTGCATTCATTCTGGGCGGCGGAAATCTTCTACGGGTGCACGGCGACAAAATCTATCGGCGGATCAAGGGCTGGCAGTTTTCGATAGTCACGGTGCTGGGTTTTCTGATAACGCTGATTGCCGGGGCATTCAAGATCGGCAACGTAAACGGAATCCGCGGCGATGTCACCGCTCCGGGATCGTTGTTCACGAATATTTACGATTTCGTTTTCACTCCCTTGCAGGCCACCATGTTTTCGATTTTGGCCTTTTTCGTGGCCTCGGCGTCTTATCGGGCTTTCCGGGCGAAAAACAAAGAAGCCACGATCCTGCTTGTCACCGCTTTTATCGTTCTGCTCGGCCGCACCCCGATCGGCAATTATGCCACCGCCTGGCTCCCCTCGTGGCTGTCTTTTTTTCACGTTCCTAATTTGGCCAACTGGATTATGGCGATTCCCAACCTCGCCGGACAAAGAGCGATCATGATCGGCATATCGCTGGGGGTGGTGTCGATGTCGCTGCGGGTGATTTTGGGGATCGAGCGCGGCTACATCGGATCGGAAGGCGGCAAGGGATGAAGATACTCCGGCTTTTTCGAAATATAGATCGTCGGGTGATTTTTCTATTCATAGCCCTGTCGGTTATTATCCCCCTGATTTTCAATATTACTTTCACCGAGAAAGCAAGTCCCATAGTCAAAAATATTTTCGACAAGATAGAGTCCTTGCCCGTGGGTTCGAGAGTACTGGTGTCGCTCGACTACGGCCCCTCGACTTTCCCCGAAATCCAGCCGATGACCAACGCCCTAATCCGCCACCTCAATGAAAGAAAGATGAAGATATATTATATGTGTCTTTGGGCGACCGGGCAGAATCTGACCACCTATACGGTCGATTCGGTGCAGGTGCGGGAATTCCCCGATCGCCTCTACGGAATCGACTACGTTAATCTCGGATACAAAGCGGGCAACGAGGGGCTGATCAACGTGCTTCTCACCGACATGAAAAAAATGTATTCCACCGATGTGCATGGAACCTATATAGATGATATAGAGATGATGAAATCGGTACGCAATCTCACCGGTTTCGATTTGATAATCAGTCTCGGCGGAGGATCGCCCGGAATCAAGGAATGGGTTTTGTTCGCGGGAGATCCCGGAAATATCCCGGTGGCGGGAGGATCGACCGCGGTGCAGGCTCCACTGCTTTATCCCTACTGGCCGAACCAACTTGTCGGCCTGATGGGCGGAATCAAGGGGGCGGCGGAATACGAATCCGAATTGAAAAAACATTATCCCGCCTACGAAAATAAATCGCAGCCGGGGATAAAAATGATGGGGCCGCAGGCGATCGCTCATATCGTAATCATGTTGTTCATCATAATAGGCAACATCACTTTCTTTATTGAAAGATCGCAATCCAAAAGAGGGCAGGCGCATGACTGATATCTGGACCTGGATAGGCGCATTGTTGACTCTTTCTATATTGTCGTTTCTTTACAAAGACAACGTTTTCTATAAATTCGCCGAACATCTTTTCGTCGGCGTTTCCGCGGCTTACTGGATGGTAATAGGTATCTGGGGGACCCTGTTCCCGAATCTCATCGCCAAGATTTATCCCGAGGGCGTGCGTTTCGTTCTGCCCTCATTGGCCGACCGGGAACCGGAATATCATTATATAATCGCCGCCGTTCTCGGTATCATTTTGCTTTTACGCCTGTTCCCCAAAATCGGATGGGTCTCCCGCTGGGCACTTGCCTTCATCGTGGGGACGACCGCCGGTTTGAATCTCGTGCGCTATCTGCGTTCCGATTTTATCGGGCAGGTGCAGAATTCAATGATACCTCTGGTCGTGTTCGAGAAAGGATCTCTGAACTTGCTCGAAAGTGTATCGAATACCATATTGTTCGGCGGGCTTCTCTGCGGTCTGGTTTATTTTTTCTTTTCAAAGGAACACAAAGGGGCGATAGGCGCCGCCAGCCGGATAGGGATTTGGGTTTTGATGATAACCTTCGGCGCGGGTTTCGGCTATACGGTTATGGCGCGCATTTCGCTTCTGGTCGGCAGATTCCAGTATCTATTCGCCGACTGGCTGGGGATTATCAGCAAGTGATGAGGTGGTCTTTTGCCGCGGTATAGACCGGATTTACGATGCTATCGGCGACCACAATGAAGGCATTCAGAATTGCGGGATTATTATTCCTGTCGACGTTGATCGCTCTGTCGGCAAAGGCCTGTTCGAAAGAGTCTCCCCGGCAGACGCTCGAGCGATACTGGAACGACCTCGAGAAGAATGAACCGATAAAAGCCAACCGGCACTGGCTCGATCCGACACCGTCGAATGCCCTTGCCGACTGGCATTTCGCTCCCCCCGACGATACGTTGGCAGCTCATTATGCCGCATTCGACAGGATAATAGAGGAAACGGAGATCTCGGATAAAAAGGCAAGAGTCAAAGTGACCCTGATCGATTCCTCGAATGAAAGAATATCTTTGACTTATCATCTGGCTGATTCGAAGGGGTGGAAACTGATCGATCCTCCCGATTATTACTGCGATGAGTGGGTGATAAGCGTTGTCGATGGATTGATATTAAAGGCGCCTTCGGGGAAAATGCCCGGGGCCGATTTTTATGAGCCGTTACGCACGATGTTCGCGCATACGAAATCGATGCTTGAAGTGAAAGACGATACCCCGATCACCATTTATCTCGCGGAATCACCCGCCGAGGTTGAGAAGCTTTCCGGCAGTAGATTTCAAAGGCGGATGTGGTTTTATCCGGCCGAATCCGTCTTGATTTTCGCATACCAAAATCGTTCGATGCCGTCCAATCTACCGCTTTTGCAGGCCCGGCAAGTCGCCGTCGGGTTGGTTCCGATTCTCGCTTACCGGCGTTATGGGCATGACTCGTACGAGGTTCCGCTGATCAAGTACGGCTTGGCGGTATATTTTTGGGGAGCCGACGGTCATACCCCTGAAGTAGTTCGATTGCTTGCCGCACAGTCGGGAAGACTTGACTCGCTTCCGGAATTCCCTTTGCTTTTCGACCCCGAGCTTTTCCGATCCGATGCCAGTTTCTATTCGGTGGTGGGATCGCTGGTCGTCGATTTTTTGATCAAGAATTATGGATGGAACAAGTTTAACGAGTTGTACTCTGCAAGCGAACGGCTCGAATCGTTCAGCCGAGAGCTTTTTTCGGATAGTGAAATCGAGGCGTTGCGTAAAGGCTGGCGCAGTTACCTTACGGATTTCCTGGAATCGGCGAAAAAGCAGGATTATAAAATAAAAGAATTTGCACTTAGCAATAGATACAGACGGAGGTAGCATTGATGAAAAATCGACATGGATTTTCCGGCGCGATCGGAATTCCGGCAGTTTTTTTCGGGCTGTTGTTTTTCGGCTCGGCGCTGTGGGCTCAGGTTCCGCAATCGTCTGCGGCAGCCGATTCCACCGGCCCGCCGGCGCCGCAACCGCCGGCAAACGTGCGGATCGCCGATAAGCCGAACGACGCCGGCCACGGATTAATCATCAGGTGGGATCTCTCGCCGGATGACGGCTCCGGCTTGAATAACGTTTCGGTATATGAAATTTCCCGCTCGGCATCGCCCGATGGTCCGTTCATATCGCGTGGCATAATCGCACGCGGCAATAAAGAATATGTGGATTCGGATAACCTTGCACCGACCCAAGAAAGGCCCAATCCCAATTACATGCCCGCCGGCAGCACCTGGTATTACAAGCTGACCGCCGTCACCGAGGACGGCATCAGGTCCGCGGAAACCGCCGTTGTCTCCGGAACGACCGTGGAAAACCTTTTTCATTTCGGCAAACTGCCAGTGTTGGTCGGCGCCATCTTGTTCACGATAATGCTTATGTATTTGATAATCCACGCGAAACGAGGGAAAAAGCTTTACGTACGACCTCTCGCCGGGATAAACGCCGTGGACGATGCTATCGGACGCGCCACAGAGATGGGCAAGCCGATTCTATATATTCTCGGGCTGGGGACCGCCGGTGATATCGCAACCATAGCCGGATTCACGATTCTATCGCGGGTGGCCAAACGCACCGCCGAATATCAGACGCGCGTCCTGGTGCCGGTGAACGATCCGGTTGTGTTGGCGGTGGCTCAGGAGACCGTTCGCACGGCTTATCTCGAGGTGGGCAGGCCCGATCAATATAATCCGGATAATATCTACTATGTGACATCGATGCAATTCCCCTATGTGGCGGCGGTGAATGGTATCATGTTAAGGGAGCGCCCGGCGACCAACTTCTATATGGGTGTTTTCCACGCCGAGGCGCTGATTCTGGCTGAGACCGGCAACATTGCCGGATCCATACAGATATCCGGCACCGACCAGATAGCTCAGCTGCCTTTCTTCGTAGCCGCCACCGATTATACGTTGATCGGCGAGGAGCTCTACGCCGCATCGGCCTATCTTTCGCAGGAGCCGGTTCAATTAGGGACTTTGAAGGCGCAGGATTACACGAAGGCGATCGTAATGCTGTTCGTGATTCTGGGCGCGATTGCAATTACCGCCGGCTGGCCTTTCTTGCGCAACTTGGTAACCATAAACCTGTAGCTCGGAGCGATCGATGAAACGTGAGATTCCCATTATCATAGTCGGGGTTACGGGTGTAGTCATGTTTTTCCAGTACTTCATACCCACCGGTTGGTCGGAATTCATTTTCACCTATGGTCAGGATTGGGTAATGGTGATCGGGATTCTGTCTTTACCTCTCGGGATATGGAGCCTGGTAAAAGCGAACGTGCTTAAACTCAAGGACCCCAAGGAAAGATTTTACTCTGCGGTTCTTTTGGCCGGTTTTCTGGCGATGGTTCTTACCGGTTTGAAACGCGAGTCGTTTGAAGCCGGATCAGTGTTCATGAAACTTTTCAATACCATTCTGATTCCCATTCAGGCGACGGTATTTTCGCTTCTGGCCTTTTTTATCGCCAGTGCGGCTTACCGTGCTTTCCGGGCGCGCTCGGTATTGGCCACCGTATTGCTGATTACGGCATTTCTGGTCATGCTCCGCTTTATTCCTCTCGGACCGATTTCGACTGCTAATCTTGGAGCTGTCGCTTGGATTCTATCGGTTCCTAATATGGCCGCCAAGCGGGCCATCATGATGGGGATTGGTCTGGGGGCCGCGGCCACCGCGATCAAGATAATCCTCGGTATCGAACGAACCTATATGGGTAGAGATTGAGGTGGGTATGAGTTTTCTCGAAAAAATGATGCTTATAGACCGCCGCTGGATCTACCTGTCGATCGGCCTGGCGGTGATTATACCGGTGGTGGTGCAGTTCGAAGTTCCAGTGTCGGTTTCGCCGGAGGTTAAGAAGATATATGATTTCGTCGAAAACCTTAACGCCGGTGATTACCTGTTCATTGCGGTGGATTACGATCCATCATCGATGGCCGAGTTGAATCCCATGGCCGAGGCCGTGCTGAACCAGGCATTTGCCAAAGATCTCAAAGTCATTATCGTAACCTTGGCGCAGTTCGGACCGGGTATGGTGGAAGACCTGACAACCAGACTTGCCGCCGCTCACCATCGGGTCCGTGGTGAAGATTATGTATTTCTTGGTTACCGACCATATCCAGCCATCACAATCATGTTGATGGGCATCAATTTCAGGGTTCCCTTTCCGGTGGATCATTACAGCGTGCCATTGGATTCGATGCCGATGATGCGAGATATCCGCAATTTCGCGGATGTCAAGGCGGTGATCGATTTCACGGCAGGAAATACCGCGGATTTCTGGATAACCTATGGAGTCGGCCGTTTCGATTTTCCGCTGGCGATCGGAATTACCGGAGTTATGGCCGCCGATTACTATCAGTATTTGCAGTCGGGGCAGATTTTCGGAATAATACCCGGGGTCAAAGGTGCCGCCGAATATGAGCAACTGGTGGGATTCCCGGGCAAGGGCAAGGAGCAGATGGCTTATCAGGTAATCGCCCATTCAGTGATTATCGCCTTTATTTTGATCTCCAACATCGCTTACTTCGCCACCCGCAAACAAAAACAACAACTCGGAGGCGGCAGATGACGACCGAACAAGCCATTCTCAACGGCATAGCGGTATTTCTGACGCTTTGCATTTTCAGTTTCCTATACCGCGACAATCCGTTTTACAAGTTCGCCGAGCGCCTGGTGGCTGGTGTCGCCACCGGGTATTGGACGATGCTTCTTTATCATACCAATTTCACCGATAAGGTGTTGACCCCGATATTCGTCCGCGGCCAATTGCATTACATAATCCCGGCGTTGCTCGGAGTGTTGATGTGGACCAGGTTTTCCAAAAAATACGCCTGGCTGTCGCGATACTCGATCGCCTTCTACATAGGCATATCGTCGGGCGTGACCATAACCGTTACGCTTTATACATTTTTATTCAAGCAGCTTCAAGCCACGATAGGGATGCCGATAACCGCCGATTACGCGGGAATCAATACATTTCTGATCGTGCTGGCGGTGGTGTCGGCGCTGGTTTACTTCTTCTTCTCGTTGCCGCACAAAGGGGCTATAGGAACGGTTTCGCGAATAGGAATTTACGTCATCATGATCGGGTTCGGAGCCGGTTTCGGGATGACGGTGATGGGGCGTATCGCGCTGCTGGTCCAAAGAGTGATTTTTATCAACGATTATGTGAGAGGATTGGTGGCTTTTATAGGCGGGTCTTGATCCATCATCAGACCGTAAGGGTAAATAGGGGTGTTTCGAAAAGCACCCCTTTTTCATTAAGCGGCAATATACGGTTTTCCCTATATTCAATATCCGATATAAGCGACAAGGCACGCGGTTACTAATGCATTTCGAGCAGGCAAAATTCAAAGGCGACCCGATAGGCAAGCATTATATGATATGGCTGCGATTGTTTTTTCTTGTTATGTTGAGTGAGATTGGATAAATTGCGGTATGCGGTTGGCTATTGGATTGGCGGCTTCATTATTTTTGCTCAGTGTAACGGCTGTTGCGGAGATAAGCGGGGCTGCGCTCGATACCACACCTGCAATCCCTTCGAATCCCATCAAAAACTGCCGCATCACCGACAAGCCCAACGATGTGGGGGGTGCTCTGACACTCGAATGGGAGTTGGTTCCGTCCATTTCTGCTGCGGGGTATGCAGGTGAAATCGCGATTTATCGTTCGACTGCGGCCGAAGGGCCATACGAATTGGCAGCCACATTGCCCGGAAACGCATTGCGCTACGAAGATTCCGGTCTGAAAGACCACGTATGCTATTATTATCGGCTTATCTATATTGAAGAAGGTATCGAGTCGGCGGCCTTCGAGGCGGGATCCGGGGTGGCCGCCGGACAATGGTTTCATACCGGCAGGATACCGATTCTGATTCTGATGCTTCTATTCAGCGCGACCGCGGTGTTTTTTATAAAACGCGCCCGCTCCGGTTATACTTTCAAGGTACGGCCGATCGCCGGTATCAACGCCGTCGATGAAGCAATAGGGCGCGCGACGGAGATGGGCCGGCCGATACTTTATGTACCGGGACTCGGCACCGCCGCCGATGTCGCCACAATCGCCGCTTTCACGATTCTGGCCCGGGTCGCCCGCAAGACCGCCGAATACAACACCCGGGTGATAGTACCCAACTATGATCCGGTGGTGATGACCGTATGTCAGGAGGTCGTCAGGGAGGCCTATTCTGCGGCCGGCAAGCCCGATTTATATGATCCCAAGGATGTTTTCTACGTGACCCAAGACCAGTTTCCCTATACCGCGGCGGTCAACGGCATAATTCTTCGCGAAAAAACCGCTACCAATTTTTATATGGGGATGTTTTACGCCGAATCGCTGGTTCTAGCGGAAACCGGTTTCGTGGCCGGGTCGATTCAGATCGCCGGCACCGACCAGCTCGTGCAGATCCCGTTTTTCGTTTGCGCCTGCGATTTCGTGCTGATGGGCGAGGAATTGTATGCCGCATCGGCCTATCTCTCCAAAGAACCTCAACAGCTGGGAACGCTCAAGGCTCAGGATTGGGGAAAAGTGACAATCGCGGCATTGATAATAATCGGCACTATTTTCGCTACGTTCGGATGGAAATCTTTCGCCGCTTGGTTCAATGTGGGTTAGGAGCTATCGGGAATCATGATGCGCCATTTTGGTTGTTTACTTCAAAGTCCAATCTGTTCCATTAGGGGTTGACCGTGAAAAGAGAGATACCGCTTCTGATAGTGCTCGTTTTCGGCGTTTTCATGGCGTTTCAATATTTCGTTCCCCATCGAATTTCCTCGAATATCTATCAGGAATTCAATAATTGGACCATTATTATCGGCATATTCACCATGGTGATCGGTATCGCCTCCCTGTTGAGCGTTCATTACAGCAAAATCAGATTCAGGAAAGAGGGTTGGGGATATTCGTTCGTCACGATTATCTCGCTTATAGGCATGGCCGGCCTCGGATTGTTCGGTGGCATGGAGAATGATTTGTTCATACATTTTTATCGATTCGGGCTATCACCGGTTACCGCCACCATGTTCGCCTTGCTGGCCTTCTTTATCGCCAGTGCGGCTTATCGAGCGTTTCGCGCCCGTACCGTATTGTCGACTCTTCTGTTGTTGGCCGCCGTAATAGTGATGCTGGGGAGGGTGCCGATCGGTGAAATTATCAGCGGCTGGCTGCCCGAGCCTTTGCAACTTTCCAAAATTTCTGAATTTCTGCTATACGTTCCCAACACCGCCGCCAAACGGACGATTTACATAGGCGTGGGCCTCGGCGTGGCGGCTGTTTCGCTTAAAATAATCCTCGGAATCGAAAGGACCTGGCTCGGAGGAGACGGCAAGTGAACCAGCAACAAATGCCGAGCGAAGGTTTCTGGTCGCGACTGATCAATATCGACCGGCGTTGGATTTATTTGGTCATCGGAATTGTTGTTTTCATTCCGATATTGTTTCCTATCGGTTTGCCGGTTCAAGTCACAAAAGAAGTGCAGAATGTCTATGACCGGATCGATAGCCTTAAGGCCGGCTCGATCATCATGATCCCCATGGAATACGATCCGGCGACGATGGCCGAACTCCAACCCATGGCCTACGCCATATTGCGGCACTGCTTTTCCAAGGGGATAAAGGTCATATCCACGGCTCTGCAGATCGAGGGCGTAACCATCATTAAAAACGATCTCGAATTGATTGCCGCCGAATATGGGCGTAAATACGGCGAGGATTACGTTTTTCTCGGATACAAACCTTATCCGGGAATAGTGATTCTTAATATGGGCGAGGATTTTCGCAAGCCGTTTCCACGAGATTATTACGGCAATCTGCTGGATAGTCTTCCCATGATGGCCGGAGTGTATAATTATTCGAGCTGTGCCATGATAGTTAACATAAACGCCACGTCCGGGGTCGATTACTGGATAAATTACGCTCATACGCGTTATGGAGCTCCGCTGGCGATAGGGGTTACGGCGGTCATGGCCACCGATTATTATGCTTTTTTGTCTTCCAATCAGATATTCGGACTGATCGGCGGTCTGAAGGGCGCGGCCGAATACGAAAAATTGATAAATCATCCGGGCTTAGCCATGCGGGCTATGGATGTCCAATCTATCGCCCACAGCGTGATCGTGATATTCATCATCGTCGGTAATATCGCTTATTTCTCCTCAAGAAAGAAAAAGGGTTGATATGGAGCAGGTTTCGCTGGGAACGGTACTCTGGTATACGCTGGGCGCCTATTTAACTCTCTCGATATTTTCATTTTTATACAAAGACAATCCCTTCTATAGATTGGCCGAGCATCTGATCGTGGGGCTTTCCGCAGGATACTGGATCGCCGTCTTGTATCATCAGTCGTTGGTCGCGCTCTGGCTTGAACCGCTGACGAACGGATTCAAGGCCTTGGTTACGCCCGGCGGCTCGTTCATGAGCGAATTTGGGCGATTCTTTTTGAGCGTGATTCCCGGTATCGGCGGCTTGATCATGTTCACCCGTTTCTTCTCGAAAATCTCCTGGCTGTCCCGTTGGCCGATTGCTTTTTATCTGGCCATTTCCGCGGGTGTGGCGCTGCCGCTTTATTTGCAGAGTTTCACGGTCGAGCAGATGCGTGCAAGCATGATACCTCTGGGTGGGTCGATCTCCGCGGTTCTAAAAGATCTTATCGTGATAATCGGAACGATATGCGGGCTTACCTACTTTTATTTTTCGATGGAGCATAAAGGGATCGTCGGCGGCATGGCCAGATTCGGTGTGTGGATTTTGATGATCGGGTTCGGCTCCACGTTCGGATACACCGTCATGTCGCGCATTTCGCTACTGATCGGCCGATTCAGATTTCTTATCGATTGGGTGAATCAGATCGCCGGCTATCTGAAATAGCATTAATCTACCGATGTTCGGTATATCGGTAATGTTAATTCGCATCCATTGCGCCATTTTTATTATATTCATTTACATTATCCTATGCTCGCAGGCCGCCGCTAATGAATCGACGACTTGTCTTTATGACTCGGTGTTTCTGTCGATCGGAGGCGATTATAAAGCCGCGGCCGTTCACAAACTGGCGTATCGTTTCGGGGCGATGGTTGATGCGGCCGCCAGGAACCTAACGCTATCCACTAACAGGCATATTCGTCTTAAGCAAATTGAAGTCACCACCATATTGCCTGATGGTCGCATCGTTGGTCTCGTCGATAGCGACATCAGAACGAATTCCGACTTCGGGCCGGATTATTTCGCCGACAGCAAGACGATAGTCGTTTCTATTCCTTTCGGCGGCGAAGGATCAGTGGCCGGCGTCAGCTATAGAATCGAATTCGATTGTCTGCTCTATTTACCTCAATATTTCCGACAAAAAGCGATTCCCACATACAATTCATATCTCAGCGTAAAATCAGCCGTCCCCTTCAGGCATTATTCGACCGTCGGTCGATTCGAGCTATTAGATTCCGAGGATTCGGCGGCGTTTTTTGCGGGATTCATTCCCGCCCATAAGGCGGAAAAGGGGGATTCCACGCGTGATTCATACCGCATCGTAATCAGGCCTGATTCATTCGAGTATGAGGGGAAAAAGTATTCCTCGGTATCGTGGAACGATGTTGCGGCCTTTTATGACGATATCTCCTCTGAAGGCATAGACGCGGATACCGCTCTATATAATCTTGCATCGACTATCTGCAACGTCGCCCCGACTGCAATCGACAGCGCAGTTTACCTTAACCGGTTCATAAACGAAAATATTCGCTACATATCGGCCGATTTCGGCCGCGGCGATTTCAGACCGATGAAACCGATGGAGGTATTAAGACGGAAATACGGCGATTGCCGCGATCAATCCGCTCTGCTGATCGCCTTGCTGCGGGCGGTTGGTTTTTCCGCTTTTCCGGCGCTGGTTGCCTCTCGCGACCGGGTGGAAATGATAGATACTTTACCCTGGCCCGGATATTTTAACCACGTTATAGTCGCGGTAGGAAATAGGGTTTCGAGCGGTTCCGGAGGAAGATATTGGTTTTTCGATCCAGGCGGCAGATCATGCTGCGATCAGGTTCTACCGGTGCGCTTAAGACAACAACGAGCGTTGGTATGTTCCGGTGGAAATGAATCGGAACTTGTCTTGCTCGACTCCCGCGATCCGGGAAATATGATAGAAATCAACCTTACTTTCAAAGGGCTCGTTTCCGAAATATCCAAAGGGGAAATTACGTTGAATTATTTCCGCGATCCGGCTTTTGCCGTGTATTCCGCGGACCCGAACGAATTCGGCAAAAATATTCTCGATCAATTTCCGGTACTCGGCGGCTATGGAGTCGGCGTCCAGAATGTCGCTGTTGAATATCTCGCCCGGGACAAGGCAAGCATCAAAGCCAAATCGACCGCCCGTTTTTTTTCGACGGCCGATGGTGGACATCTGCTGTTCGTCGCCGCCTCGCCGCTTGCGGATTATCTGCGGCGGCTGTTCGAGATCGATGAATCCGACGAAGTCTTCGATCTCGAATTCCCCGTGCGGCTTAAGGAATCTATAAGCTTGACGCTGGCCGAGGGGCGTTTTGCCGAGGAAGATTCCGTGGCGCTGGATTTTATACAGGGAGGAGTGCAGGCGCATTTCACGGCATATCATTCAGGCAGGCGGTGCCAGATTTATCGATTTGTCAATCTCAGCAGGTATAATTACGACACGGAAACCCTTAAGAAGTTTTCCCGTTTTATTGAAGAATCGACCGATCGATTGCCGGGGAAGATTGCTATCGAAGGCCTAAGGCATTAGTGCAACTCTATTTTACGAGGTAAGCTGATCTTTACGACTAAAGCGATAATCGCCGACACGAAACGGACGGCAGCGATCGTTTTTACTCACTTTTTTGCCATCGCTTTTTTCGATTATCCGATTACTCGCCGCTGTTTTTCGGTGGGACTGCTGTTGTGTCTTGCGGCCGCCGGCCTTAACGCTCAGCAAATACAGGGTTTGGTCGAAATGCTGGCGATCTACCCCGACCAGGAAGCGGTATATCTTGACTTGTATGACAGCACGGCGGTCAGTTTTGACGGCGGCGGATTCAAATATTCGAGACATTTCCGTTCGCTGGCCATGGCCCTGAGACGAGGAGGTGGCGTGGCGGCGAACGCAACCACGCCGGTGATTCCCTATAGCGATCCGATCAGCGCGACAGCTTTCACGATTACCCCCGAGGGCGACACTTCGGCGGTGCCCGATTCGGAAATGGCGATGATCGATATCCAGGGCAATAGGCGAAGGATAGCCGTGACTTTTCCGGATTCACGGGCCGGCGCGGTTTTCGTTTTCGAGTGGGTGCTTGAATCGAGTGAACCGGCGTTTTCCGGGCGAAGATATTTCGGGCGGAGTTATCCGGTGCGGCATAGTCGAGTGGCGCTTTCTGCGCCGGTGGATTGGGTATTTAATTTTATAGTCAATCCCTCCTGTTTATATCGTCATTCGAGATCGAACGAATACATCAAATCGGGTGAATTATGGGTGAATTACGCATGGGATGCAGGTCCGTTGCCCGGGGTGATTTTCGAACCCGACAGCCCGCCGGCCGACGAATTCATACCCTGCTTGCTCTATGGTTTTTCCCATGACAACCGCTGGCCCGACCCCGAACGAAATAAGGTGAGCTGGAAAACTTTGTCAAGAGCCTATGACAGCAGGTTAAAAGAGCTCGATAGAGACTCCGAAATTCTAAGGGCGAAAGCAGTCGAGCTGCTGAAAGACACGCAGGAAAAAAGGCAGTGCCTGCAGAAGATTGTTACCTATGTATCCGAGAACTTTCGGTCTCTTTATTCGACTATAGACGTAACCGACACGCCGGAACGTCTAATGGCGCGAGGCTGGGGTTCGCAAGCGGAAGCTGCCTTCATAACAGGATGGTTTCTCGACAGGGCTGGTATCGATTACGATTTCGTGTTGATTTCGACCAGAAACAACGAAACGATAATTCGTGATTTTCCCGCCTTCCTTTTTTTCAATCGTCTTCTGCTGGCCGTGTGCGATTCCCGCGATACGATCTGGATCGATCCGCTTTACCGCGGCGCGCCGATCGGGGTTTTGCCGTTCGAGGATCAGGCGGTCGACGGTCTCGTTGTCGGCCAGGCGGGGCAATTTATCGGCACGCCCGTATCCGATTATCGCGAAAACGGTCGGGCGGTTCATCTGAAAATATCTTTCACGGAAACCGGCGAGCTTCTGGCCGAGGGGATTGAGCTTTTTTCCGGATCGCTGAATATAGAAGAGAAAAAAATGCTGCAGGATGAATCACCGGAAATACGCCGGGAAAGATGGTCGAAGATGGTGTTGAGCGGCATCCCCGGATCGACCTTGACCGAACTCGAATTCGAGGATATTTATTCGCCGGTCAATCCCTTGCGCGTCAGTTATCGAATCGCCGCACAGCGCTATACAGCCGAAGGCGATCGGCGCATATTTCTGCCCCTCGATATTCTCGGACGCTGGAGCCGATTCGAGTATTATGATGAAACACGCAGGCTGCCTATCGAATTGGGGCGGCCCCATTCGCAACAAGAAAGAATCACGGTGGAGATTCCTGCCGGCTGGCGGGTCGAACATATTCCTGAAAATTTCAGTTTGACCAGTTTTCTGGGCGAGATATTTTCGGTTGTGGTCGTTTCCGCCAATACGATAACCATTACCCGCGGATTCAGCCTGAAACCATATCGCCTGAAGCCCGAAGCTTGCGCCAGTCTTAACGGCTTCTATGCCTCCGCCAAGAACCAGGCGGATAAATACTTGGTTCTAAGGCGGTAGAATGCCGGAATTACCCGAAGTCGAAACTATCGCGCGCGATTTGCGTGCCGTCCTGATCGGCCAGCGGGTCTTGGAGGTCCGCCTTTTGAATCATGCGGTCGTCGAGCCGGAACGCGGCTATGACATATCGGCGCTCTCTGGCAAAATGATCAAGCGGATCGATCGTCGGGGAAAAAACCTCATGCTTTTTTTCGAATCTCACCTGGCGATCGTATGTCATCTGGGGATGACCGGACGGCTGATAATCGATCATCCCGAAACGAGCCAAAGCAAACATCTCCATTTTTGGATTCAATTCGAAAAGAATAGGCTGTCGTTTTACGATGTAAGAAAGTTCGGCCGAATCTGTTTCATCTCGGAAATGAAAATCGATCAACATGCCCGTCTCGCTGGTCTCGGTCCCGAGCCTTTCGAAATCAGCAGCACCCGATTTATCCAAACCCTGAAAGCCAGGCAGAAGGCGATTAAATCTACGCTCATGGATCAGGGAATCGTCGCCGGAATAGGCAATATCTATGCCGATGAGTCGCTGCATGCGGCAGGCATAAGGCCGACACGAAAAGCCTCAACGGTTACTCGGCGCGAACTTTTGCGCCTGCACGAATGTGTAAGGCGGACTTTGCAAAAGGCGATCGACAACCGAGGGAGCTCCGTCGATGATTATCTTGACGGCAACGGCCGCAAGGGCAATTTTCAAAAACTGATCAAGGTTTACGGGCGAACCGGCGAACCTTGCCGGCGTTGCGGAACCGCCATAAAGCGGATCATTCTCGGAGGGCGATCCACCCACTACTGCCCTCGATGCCAGCATTGAAGTGCCGGCGACCTATCACAATAGATTCGATCGATTCAAATTCGGTTGCTATTATCACTGAGCCTCCGCTTTACGGATTAAGGCCGATAGCTTTGCATGTGCATTATGAAAATTATCCACCGAACGGCGATAGGCTTGCGCCGGAAAAGATTTCTTTTGGGTATCGGTCATGACCAAAATTGAGACTGTTCGATTAAACTTGACGATTATAAATAAAGCATAATGATGGCGGATTTGGCGTTTCTTATGGACAGCTGTGAGTCGTCAAATCTTTTTTTCGAATAATCGATAGCGTTTGTAGGGCCGCCCGCCGATATTTTGCAGTGCACGATTCATCAGCGCATTGTCTTCGAGTATCCAGGAAAGCTCGCCCCATTTGTATCCCCGATCTTGAGCCACTCGGTAAGTATCGATGTAGAAGATGTTGTCAATCCCCAGCTTCTGATATTTGTGCACTACCCCGGTGGCCATTATCCGTACTCCATCTATCGAACGTTTGATTTTGGTATGCCAGAGGAATTTCAGAAACCCCGTCGGGAAAAGCCTTCCGTTCATCTTTTTCAAAACCGGATTCAGATTCGGCATGGTCAGCGAGAAGCCGGCAGGCTCATCGTTGACGAAAGCGAGGAATACGATGTGGGGATCGACGATCTTTATGAAATCCGCAGCCACATGCTCGATTTCTTCTTGGGTCATCGGCACGAATCCCCAGTTTTTGCTCCAGGCGGCGTTGTATATCAATCGGATATTTTCCAGTTCCCGATCGAAATCGGCGAGGTTGATCGGTCTAACCTTTATTCTTTCCCGTTTTCGGATTATTTTTTCAAGGCGCAACGAATTTTCCGGCAGCGGAGTGCCATGATCGAGATAATACGCCAGCAGATCCTTGCATCGCGCGAATCCGCATTTTTCGGCCAGACTTAAATAATAGGGCGGATTGTATGGCATCTGGAACGCCGGCGGCAGGTCGAACCCCTCACAGAGAAATCCCCAGTCGTCATTGGAGGAATAGTTGGCGGGGCCGCGAAGACGATCCATGCCGGCCTCTTTTGCCACCGAGGTCGCCGCCGCAAAAAGCTCAGCGGCCAATCCTTGATCATCGGGGCATTCGAAAAAACCGAAAAATCCGGTCTTTTCGTTATGAAATTCGTTATGTCGGTTGTTTATGATTCCGGCTATTCTGCCGATCGGTCGCTTGTCCTTATATGCCACGAAAAATCTAGCCGACGAATGACGGAAAAACGGATTGATTCGACGATCGAAAAATTTCCGTAAATCCGCGATCAGCAGGGGCACCCAATATGGATCGCCGCGATAGAGGGAAAAAGGAACTGCTATGAAATCATCCATCGATTTCCGATCGGATGCTTCTATTATGCGGTAAGATGTCACGACTTATTCGATTAAATGATGCCGACTTTTTTGCCGACCTTGTAAAATGCCTCCAGCACCCGATCCATCTGCTCGTCGGTGTGGTTGGCGGTGTAGCTGGTTCTTATCAGCGACGAACCGGGTGGAACCGCCGGGGAAACGATCGGGTTGGTGAAAATCCCCGCTTCCGTCAGCTCTTTCCAGAATAAAAAAGTCTTTAAGTCTTCGCCTATATAGATGGGAATTATGGGGGTTTCGGAGGTACCCAGATTGAATCCCATCGCCTTGTATTCTCTATGCATTCTATGAGTGATTTCCCATAACCGGGTGCGTCTTTCCGGCTCGCTCTCCATAATTTCGAGAGAGGCCAAGACCGCCGCGACCGCCGCCGGCGGAGGAGAGGCGGAAAAGATCAACGCTCTCGAAAAATGTTTTATATAATGAATGACTTCCTCTTTACCGGCAATGAATCCCCCGATCGAGGCGAACGATTTGGAAAAGGTCCCCATCACCAGGTCGACTTTGTCCTCAAGCCCGAAATGTTCCGCGGTGCCTCGCCCGTTGCGACCGAGCACCCCTATGGCATGGGCGTCATCCACGAGTATATTGGCCTTGTATTCGGAAGCCAGCTCGACCAACCGCGGCAAATTCACTATGTCCCCCTCCATTGAAAAAACGCCGTCGGTGACGATCAGTTTTCCCGAATCCGGAGACACCCGACTCAGAACTCGTTTCAGATCCTCCATATCGTTATGGCGATATTTGATGGTCTCGGCGAACGAAAGCCGGCAACCATCGACTATGGAAGCGTGATCACTGCGGTCGGTGAAAATATAGTCGTCCTTGCCGGCGATAGTGGCTATGGTGCCGAGATTGGTCTGGAACCCGGTGGAAAACACGAGCGCCGCTTCGGTATTCATGAAACGAGCAAGTTTTTCCTCCAGCTCGACGTGAATATCAAGGGTTCCGTTCAAAAACCGTGATCCGGTGCATCCCGACCCGTACTTATCGACCGCCCAGTGGATTTTTTCGATCACTTTCGGGTGATTCGTCAGACCGAGATAATTGTTGGATCCGATCATTATAACTTTCCGGCCGTGGATCGTCACCTCGCAATCCGAACCCGAAGAGATTTCGCGGAAATATGGATAATAGCCGGCCTTGATAGCCTCGCGCGCCGCGGTAAAATTACGGCATTTGTCAAATAGATCCATCGCCAACTCCAGAATTACCCCGGCTCTTGTTACGTCCCTGATAGTATAATTAAAACATGCCAATATCGCTCCATTCCGTAATCTTGTCAAGCTAATTAAGCCGATCTCTAATCTCCTGTGGGGGCGCACAGATAATTTCCTTCGGCAACTTTTCCTTGTGGAATAATCTCCGATAAAGCATATGGCTTGACATTTTACCGATATAAAGTAAAATATCGAAAATCCATACTGGAGACTGTCCGAAATGATTATCGATGAGGGAATTTTCAAGGCCTACGATATACGAGGAATTTACCCGGAACAAGTCAACGAACCGATTTTTATGGCCCTCGGGCAAGCGGCGATACAACTTCTGGGGGTAAAACGAGCCGTCGTCGGCAGGGACATGAGGGTATCCTCGGAAAAACTGGCGTCCGCATTTATCGAGGGGATCCGCCGCGGCGGGGCCGATGTGACGGATGTGGGACTGGTTTCGACGGACGCGCTGTATTATGCCGTCGGAAAATATGGATTCGATTTCGGCGGCATGGTCACCGCATCGCATAATCCTCCCCAATACAACGGGCTGAAAATGTGCAGGTCCGAGGCGGTTCCGCTTTCGGCCGAAAATGAGATGGCGAAGATCAAGGAGATTCTGAAAACGGGAAATCTGCGTATCGCAGCCAGGAGGGGAAGTTATTGCACTCGTGATATCGCCGACGACTTCATAAATCACGTGCTATCTTTCGTGGACGTGTCCGTGATCAAACCGTTTGCCATTGTCGTCGATGCCGGAAACGGCATGGCCGGACTGCTGATAAGGCGGCTTTTCGAACATCTGCCCTGCCGACTTATCCCTATGTATTTCGAGCTGGACGGCACCTTTCCCAATCATCCCGCCAGCCCTATCGAGCCCGAAAACATAGTCGATCTCCGCAATAGGGTGCTCGCCGAAAAAGCCGATTTCGGGGCCGCATTCGACGGGGATGCCGATAGAATGTTTCTTGTCGATGAAAATGCCCGTCCCCTGGGAGGTGATATGGTCACGGCCATGGTGGCCAGATCCCTGCTGGAGAAACATCCGAATGCGACTATTATCTACAATCTTATCTGCTCCAAAGCCGTCCCGGCCGTTATCGAAAAAGCCGGGGGGAAAGCGATTCGCACCCGCGTCGGTCATGCAATCATAAAACCTATAATGAAAGAACATAATGCCATTTTCGGCGGCGAGCATTCCGGACATTTTTATTTCCGCGACAATTGGTATGCCGATTCGGGGCTGATCGCTTTCGTCGTATGCCTCGAGTTGTTGAGCAAGTCAAATCGAAAGCTGTCGGAGCTGGTCTCCACATTCGATATTTATCATCGGTCGGGGGAGATCAACTCGAAAGTTGACGACATTCCCGCCAAACTTAAACAGCTGGTGGCCGCCTTTCCCGATGCGCATGTCGATTACCTCGACGGGGTGACGATAGATACGGGCGATTTCTGGTTCAACGTTCGGCCGTCCAATACCGAACCTTTGTTGCGCCTTAATCTCGAGGCCAAGACCGCTGAAATATTGCGGAATGCCACCGATAAGGTTTTAGCTGTAATCAGGGGTTGAATGTGGCGGATTTTCGCTCCATAAAGGTGCTGGTGGTCGACGACGAACGGACGATCCGCGAGCTTTTGAGCGATACTCTCACTGCGGTCGGTTACCACTGTCTTACCGCCGAGGATTTCCAGCAAGCCGTCGAAATTCTCGATCGTGAAAATATCGACGTCGTGATAACCGATATTTTGTTGCCGGGCCGATCGGGTATAGAATTGTTGAAACACGTAAAAATATCGAAACCTAAAATTCCGGTCCTGGCGATTTCCGGGAAAAATATCTCGCAAGACGAAATTCTCGACGCCGGCGCCGATGGATTTCTGGCGAAGCCGTTTCGAATCGGGAAAATAGAAGATTTAATCGAGACGACTCTGGCCAAATATGATTCAACCAAAGCTCGTAGCCGTCCGGCGCAAAAGACAATTTTGGTTGTCGATGACGAGGAGAATATCAGACGCACGTTGATCGAGTCGCTCGCCGCATTGGGTTATCAGGCGGTGGGCGTCGCCGATGGAAACCAAGCCTTGAAAGAAATAGAAAGCAATGCATATGACCTGGTGATATCGGATATCAGAATGCCCGAGTTGAATGGTATAGAGCTGTTGAATGCGGTCCGCCGGAATTTTCCGAATCTGCCGGTGGTTATTATCACCGCTTATCCGCTGGCCTATCCCGAGGAACGAGCCACCCTTGAGGGGGCCGCCGGATATATCGCCAAGCCTTTCCGCATAAATCAAATAGATAAATTGCTCAGCCGGATATTTTATAATTTTGAGGCTCCCGATTGAATAGGTCGGCTTGTGCATTTTCGTAAAATAAAGGTCGCTTAGCCTTGACCAGATGATTTCAATCCCAAAGAAAACGAAATTTCCGGAAATGTATTTTCGTATGGAGGAATGATGGTTTTTTTTCGTTTATTTTTGGCTATTCTCTGCCTGTGGACATTAGCATCTCGAGCGGACTCGCAGCAGATTGAGGCAATCCTTAAAGAGGCCGACACCTGGATCATATCCGATACCGCCCGAATCCATGCATATATAGATAGTTGCAATAAAGCCACCGATTCGAGGTTGAAAAGCTCCCGTTTCTGGAACGATACATATCGGGATCTTTCGTTTTTGATGGGTATCGACAATCTCGGCCAACCCCAGATCGATAACACCGGCCGGATATATTTCACGATGCGGATAACCGGTCAGATCGAACACCTTTTCTATGTGGACGAGCCGCTGGGTTGGCCGCGGCAACTTACCCCGAACAACTGGGCCGAGGAAGGCCTTAACATTTACTATTTTGAAGTGCATCCATCGGGTGATTTCGTCCTGGTCGGAGTGATGAAGCACGGTTCCGAAAAGCATAATATCTGGCTGTTCAATCGCGACGGCGGTTTTCGGCCGCTCTTGACAGACCCCAATATTGGTTACAGCAACGTGGTTTTCAAAAGCAGGGACGAATTCTATTTGATGGTTTCGACCGATACCAGCCGCCAACTCTGTATTTATTCGATTCCGAAAGGGACTTTGCGGCTGGTTCACCGCGAAAGGGAATGGATCGATATTTCGGACCACGAACCCGGCCGTCTTCTTTGCACCAGATGGTTTTCCTTTTCCGAAAGTCAACTTTTCATGATCGATGAGCGGACAGGCAAGACCAAAAACTTGACTGGCAGGGGGTATTTCGCCTCGGCGGCGTTCGCCGGCGACGGGAAAATAATCTGCATATCGGATGCACTTTCAAAATCCGATGAAATGAACAAGCTCGTCTTGATCGATCCCGCCGGAAAGAGCAAGCCGGCGTTATTGTACGATCCCCGGCTCGAAATCGATAATTTCGTAGCAGTGCCCCGGGCGCGCGCCTGCATATCTTTGCTCAACCGCGACGGTTATTCGGAAATCGCGGCAATCGATTTGGCGGGGAAACCCCTGATCGCGCCATCGAACGAACCCGGAGTGATAAGCGAAATTTCCGCCAACGATTTCGGAGAATTCGTCTATTCGTATAATGCTCCCAATAGGCCGAACTCGATTTTCCTGGGAAGGCTTGATTTGAAATCCAAAGAAAAAGTAGCCGAGGTGACCGATTTCGGTTTTGACTTTTCCGGTGTCGATGTTCAGGTGGTTAAATATCGTTCCAAAGACGGTTCCCTTATTCCGGCATTGCTTTATCTGCCCAAGGATATCAGGAAAAACGCCGATAATCCGGCGCTGGTTATCTATCATGGAGGGCCGCCGGATCAAAGCCGCCCTGGATTTCAGCGCAACGTGGCTTTCGCCTTGGCCAAAGGGTTCATTCTAATGTTTCCCAACGTGCGCGGTTCCACCGGTTATGGAGCAGCCTACGAAAGGGCCGACAATCTCGAGGGTCGTTTCAAGGCGCTTGAGGATGCAGTCGCCGCGTTGGATTTTCTGACTGACGAGAAATACTCCAACCCGAGCAAAATCGGAATCTGGGGTGGTTCATACGGCGGTTACACGGTGAATTTTATCGCGGTTACCGCGCCCGAAAAATTCGCCTGCGCCGTAAGCGAAGTAGGAGTGGCCGACGTCGATTACGGCAATACCCATGGCGATGTAACTTTCCAACAGGGCTGGGAGCTCGAATTCGGCCCGATCGGAAGCAAATTGACCCGCGACCTTTCGCCGATTTTCAAAGCCGGGGCGATCAAGCGTCCTATATTTCTCACCGCCGGATACAACGATCCGCGCGTTTTTGCAGGCGACCCCCGACGATTCGGTTATCTGTTATCTAAGCTGGGCAAAGACGTAATCTATTATGAATCTTTAACCAGCGGCCACTGGGGGACGAGCAAACAGCAGGTAATCGAGGAATTCACGAGGGCCTACGTGTTTTTCCAGGATCACCTGTTGGGCAAATAGAAATACTCCGTCGTCCACCGCGCCAAGACCGATTTATAGGAATCGTCTTTCACAATAACGATTCCAACCCACCATAATTGCCAAAAAACGCTTTGTTTTTATGGTCAATTTTATATACTATTTCATGGAGTAGTTAGGCTTCATAATGGAGTAAATTAAGCCACATTGGGGCTTGGGGAAGGAGCGAACATAATTATCCGACAAGTGGCAATCGTGGCTGTAAAATAAAAACCGATTAGGAGGTTGTCTTGAATCACCGGCATTGGATTTTTGGGTTTTCCGTCGTGATTATCGGTCTTGCGCTTGCTGCGTCAGCAATGGCAAGCCAAACCATCAAGCTGGCCGACTTGCCCAATGATATCGTCTTAATACGGCAAGACCGATCAGGCGTCGAAATCGAGGTGACGACCGGCGCGATAGACTTTTACGAAATAAAGACGAAAGCGGGGTTATTCGAGCTGCTTACCGCCGATCACCTCGTGCGTTCCCAGCTCAAGGGAAAGCCGAATTTACCGACCGCCAACCGGTTGCTGGCTGTTCCGTTCGGGGCCGAGTTGCAGGCGACCGTCACGTCATATGAATTAAGCGAAATCGATCTGGCTGATTATGGGGTGACTCTGCCGCTTATGCCGGTCCAACCATCGCTTTCCAAATCGGACGATCCCGAGCTCGTGCCGTTTATAATCGACGATCAGCTTTATGGCAGAAACGAGTATTTTCAACCGGAGCTCGTGCGGGCGGAAGATATGGGAATAATGCGCTCGGTCCGCTTGGGTTTGGTCTCTATCGCTCCCTTTGCCTATAATCCGGTGACTAACAGATTAAAAATCTACACTCGCATTTCGGTCAAAATCGATTTTGTCGGCGCCGACTGGGAACAGACGCGTCTCATGCAGGAGAGATTTTATTCGCCGGCCTTCGAACCGGCATTCAGCAGTCTGCAGAATTACGAAAGTTTCAAGGAGCAATCGCTTATCCTTGACGATATCACCAGATATCCGTTGAAAATGGTGATAGTTTCCCACCGGATGTTTCAGTCACAATTACAGCCGTTCATCGCCTGGAAAATCAAACGCGGTTTCAAGGTCGTAGTCGGCTATACCGACAGTATCGGAACCACCAACACCGCCATCAAGGCTTTTATCCAGAACATTTATAATCAAGGTTCGCCTCAGGATCCAGCGCCGTCTTTCGTATTGTTGGTGGGTGACGCCCAGCAGATACCTCCTTTTCAATTCAGCGGTCATATTTCGGATCTGAGTTTCTGCGAATACACCGGTGACAATGTCCCGGAAATCTACTACGGCCGTTTTTCGGCCCAAAACACAGGGGAATTACAACCGCAGATAGATAAAACTCTCGAATATGAGCGTTACCTAATGGCCGACCCGAGCTTTTTGGGCAATGTCACGCTGATCGCCGGGGTTGACGCCAATTACGCGCCGACTTACGGCAACGGCCAAATAAATTACGGCACCAATTATTATTTCAACGCCGCACATGGCATTTATTCCAATACTTGGCTCTATCCGGCTTCGGGGCAACCGGGTGCCGCGGAGGCGATCAGACAAACCGTTAACAGCGGCGTGGGCGTGATAAATTACACCGCCCACGGCAGCCATTCCGAATGGTCGGATCCTCAATTCAGCAGCGCTCATGTTCAGGCGTTGACCAACGCCGGCAAGTATCCTTTGGCAATAGGCAATTGCTGCCTGACCAACACTTTCGGCACGGATTATTCCACTCCCTGTGTCGGCGAGGTATGGCTTCAATCCGCCAATAAAGGGGCCATCGGTTACATTGGCGGCTCGAACAGCACCTATTGGGATGAGGATTATTGGTGGGGTGTCGGCGCAGAGCCGGTCAGCTCCAACCCCACCTATCAGGCGAATAAGCCGGGTGCCTACGATGGCATGTTCCATGACCGCGGCGAACCGCTGCGCTGGCATTACATTTACAACGATGCCATTATTTTCTGCGGCAATTTGGCGGTTATGCAGGCGGGAAGCTCGCGAATCGCCTATTATTGGCAGATATATCACTTGATGGGCGATCCATCGGTAATGACATATCTGCGGGTTCCCTCGGTCAATCCGGTATCCCACTCCTCGACCGTGCTGATAAATGCAACGACTTTCACCGTCAGCGCTGCACCTTATTCCTATGTCGGATTGTCGTTCAACGGTGTTTTACATGGGGCGGCCTTCGTCGATTCGACAGGAACGGTGGATGTGCCTATAATCCCCTTCGGCGTTCCCGGAACGGTGGATATAGTGGTGACCGCTCAGAACAGAATTCCCTATATTTCCACAATCCAATCGATTTCCCCTTCGGGTCCCTACGTGGTGCTCGATAACTATTTCGTAAATGATTCTTTGGGCAACAACAACGGGCTGGTCGATATCGGCGAAAATATCCGGCTCGGCGTTCAATTGAAAAACGTCGGCCCCGACAACGCCTACAATGTGGTGGCGTCGCTTCTCGAAACCGACCCCTATGTCACCGTAACCGATAATACTGAAACTTACGGGACGATAAACGGAAACAACGGGACCGTCAACCGGGCCAACGCCTTTTCGTTCAACGCCGCGGGCAATACTCCTGACGGGCACGTGATCCCGTTTCAATTAAGCGTCAGCGGCAACGCTCTCGATATTTGGAACAGCAACTTGAATCTAACCGTGCATGCGCCGACGCTCGGTTTTGTCAGCGTGCTGGTTGCCGATCAGAGCGGAACACCGAACGGCATGCTTGATCCGGGCGAATCGGCTTATCTGACCGTCACTCTGTCCAACAGCGGTTCGGCCGACGCCGGCAACGTCGCCGCCGTACTCAGCGTCGGCGATCCCTATATTACCGTAAGCGACAACTCCGGCACTTTCGGTAATATTCCCTCCGGCGGAAACGCTAACAACGCCGCAGATCGCTACCTGGTCAGCGCCAGTCCGAGCTGTCCCCAAGGGTATTCGATCAATTGCAATCTGGCGGTCACAGGAAACATGGGCTATTCGGCAAATTTGAATTTCAACCTGGTGGTTGGGGATAGGGTCGTATTTTTCTCCGATGATTTCTCCTCCAATCTCGGGTGGACCGGACTGGGTGGCGCTGGTGAGTGGACGATAGGGCCTGCAACCGGCGGTTCAGGAAGCGATTCCTATGGCGGACCCGACCCGGCGCAGGACCATAGCCCGACTTCCGACAACAGGCTTTTGGGAAATGATCTTACTTCCGGCACAGGCGGAGATTACAGCGCCAATATATCATCGCCGGCTTATGTGACTTCTCCAATCATCGATTGTTCGAATTACACCGGCGTTCAGCTGAAATTTTATCGTTGGCTGGGAGTCGAAAGGAACACCTACGATCACGCCCGGCTGGAGGCCTACAATGGAACAAGCTGGATCCAGCTGTTCGAAAACGGCAGCGATCATATAGACGAAACGGCCTGGAGCGAGCAAAACTACGATCTTTCGGCGATCGCCGACAACAATCCTAATTTCAGGATTCGTTTCAGTATCGGCACCACCGATGGTTCCTGGCAATACTGCGGCTGGAATATCGACGATATCACGCTCAAAGGATATCAGCAGGGGCAGGCCACTTATCCCAATATGGTCTATCTACCCGGCGGTTTTGCAGACAGCATGGTTCAGGGAGAAACGGCCACTTGGAACCTGCTGGTGATCAACAACGGCAACGCTGCTTTGCGCGCGACCTTCAGTTCATCCGTTGCTTGGGTCACGGTCAGCGAATCGCTGCAAACTATTCAGGCCGGCGATTCGTTGGTCTTGCCGCTTTATGTGAATTCCTCTTCTCTCGGAACGCCCGGTTTACAGAGCGGCAATCTAAGTTTCACCTGCAACGATCCCGATATGCCGAACGGGAATATCCCCCTATCTCTTTATATCTATCCGCCCAGCGTAAGTATCACTCCGCTGGCGATTACCGATACGCTGCTTTCCGGCGAACAATCGCAGGCGGCGATGATAATCTCCAACGGCGGACCGGGACGCCTCAACTTCAGCGCCGAGGCATCGACTAACGATAGATTGCGCCGCATCGTCGAATCGCCGTCTGCCGTGATTTTGACTAAACTCGCAGAGTCAGCTGCCCAACCGGAACGTTTCGCAATTCTGGATCAAGACAAAGACGGCTCGCTCGAACCTATTTATCCGCCGGTTATCTGCAGCCAAGGAGGCCCCGATCAATTCGGCCACCGTTGGATAGACTCGGACGAACCGGGCGGACCGGCGTTCAGCTGGGTTGATATTTCCGGTTCCGGAACTCGGGTTACTTTATCCGATGATTCCTTCGCCGGACCATTCGATATAGGATTTTCTTTCCCATTCTACGAGAACAGCTATTCTCAGCTCTATATCGGCTCGAACGGCATATTGACGTTCGGCGGCGGCTCTTCATCCTTGAGCAACACCAACATCCCGAACAGCGCCAGTCCCAATAATCTGATCGCCATGTGGTGGGATGATTTGAATCCCGGGGCATACGGCGACGTCTATTATTATTTCGATTCGCTTAACAACAGGTTCATCGTGAGTTTCGACAGCGTCCCGAACTATATCAGCGGCGGCGGCACCGGAGCGCTGTCATTCCAAGCCATTCTTCATAGCAACGGCAAGATCGTTCTCAATTACGCCGTCATGAATCCGGGAAGCGATACGGACAGTCTTCGCGGAGCCACAATCGGAATCGAAAACTCCGCCGGCAACGATGGTCTGCAGATTTGCTATAACGCAAACTACGTGCATAATCAACTGGCAGTGAAAATAAGCGCCGGAACTTGGCTGGCGATCGACCCGGCATCGGGAAGTTTGGCGCCGTCAACCTCCGATACCCTGATTGTCTCAATCGACGCAACCGAACTCGATGACGGGGCATATACCGGACAGATTCTTGTCGCCAGCAATGATCCTTTGAACGGCTCGATCAATATACCGGTAGGGTTATGGGTGGGGGATTTCGGCCCGAGTGGATGCCGATATGTTCCGGGTGATATTAACGGTGACGGCAGTGTTCAGGGAAGCGACGTGACTTTCGGCGTGCGCTATTTCAAGGGACTTTCGCCGTTACCACCGCCCGACTCGTGTTACGACGATTCGATGGGGGTTTGGGTCTATGCCGCCGGCGATGTCAACGGCAGCTGCGAATTCCGCGGTTCCGACATCACCATGCTGGTTTCGTTCTTCAAGAATTATGTTTCTCAGTTGAGTTATTGTCATCGCACACCTCCATTGCCGCCGCTGCGCCTTCCGGCGGGTTGGATTTGGGATAAGGAAAACGGCGCGATCCGAATCGAAAGGCAAGTGGAATCGGAGTCGGCGGTTAATCGTAAGATAGAATAGACATAATCCGAAAAACGGATCCTGGCTTAGCGAAGGGGCATGGTTCACCGTGCCCCTTTATTTTCAGCAAAGATCACTTTGGGGCATCGGCCTATAATCGCTGAACAAGACAAAGATTATATACTGCCTGCAAAGAGATAGGGGTTTGTCTTCGAATTTTATTAGATGTTTCTTTTGTACATCCACTCGAGAAGTCTCGTGTATCCGAGCTTTTCCCAAAATTTGACGGTTTCGACGTTTTTGGTGGCGACCAGCAACTCAACCTGTTCTACATTTCGGCGGCGGAAAAAATCATGGGCGTCTTCGGCCAGCAGCCGGCCGATTCCCCTTCCTCGGAATTGTTCCAGTACGAAGACGTCGCCTATGAAACCGAACTTACCCAGCCGGAAAAAGTAGGGTTTGCGCGAGATATAAGAAAAGCTGTATCCGACTATCTCTCCGCCCATGTCGGCCACGGCAATCCGAAAGTCATGGTCGTTCAGGCGATCCAGTATTTCTCTGGCGAACCGTGATAGTATCCGCGGTTTTACCCGAAACGAATCATCGAACCGGGCGTTGTATTCCATGAACTTCAACCAAAGTTTGGAAATCGCGGTTACATCTTCGGGCAAGGCAATCCGGATAGTGACTTCGCCGGCGTTTTTTTCATTTATTTGATCATCAGACATCATAATACAACCTGAATTCCCAGGGATGAGGCCTGATCCTGATTTGCTCGACCTCGTTCTCTTTCATTTTTATCCAGGTATCGATTAGGCTTTTGGAAAAAACACCGTCTTCGGTTAAAAATCCGTTGTCTTGGGTTAAGGCTTCAATAGCTCTCAGCAGCGATGAAGGCAGCAGCGGGTATTTTTCCAGATATTCTTTGTCGGCGGCGCCCGCGTCGAGATCAAGCGGCTCGCCGGGATCGATTTTGTTGCGGATACCATCAAGACCGGCGGCCACCATGGCGGCGAAAGCAAGATAGATGTTGGCGGTGCCGTCAGGAGGTCTGAACTCGATACGCATCACCGCGGGATCTTTTATGTATCCCGGAATCCTGACCGCAGTCGTCCGATTTCCCACCGAGTAACTGATTCGGACCGGCGCCTCGAACCCTGCCACCAATCTCTTGAATGAATTGGTCGAGGGATTGGTGAACGCCAGCACCGCCGGCGCGTGCTTGAGCAGCCCTCCCAGATACCATTTGCCGATTTGCGACAGTTTGCAGGCCATTTTCTCATCGTAAAACAACGATTGCCCGTCCTTGGCGAGATACTGGTGCACGTGCAAGCCCGAACCCGGCTCCATGAACAGCGGTTTGGGCATGAAACTGGCCGACTTGCCGAAAGCGGCGGCGCTGTTTTTGATAAGATATTTGGCAAGCTGCGATTTATCGGCCATCGGCATAATCGAACCCAGAGCGACCTCGATTTCCTGCTGCGATGCCCCGCCGACCTCATGGTGATGATACTTTACGTCAAGCCCTGTTTCCTTAAAAAGCCGGCATATATGCGATCTGATGGCGAACGTCTTGTCGCGAGGGGGAGTGGCATGGTAGCCGTCCTTATAGCGGATCTGATGGCCCAGGTTGGTTTCGTTATCAAGACCGGAGTTCCATTCGGCTTCCTCGGAATCGAGATAATAAAAGCCGTGGCTGGGCGACTGGTCGTAACGCACATGATCGAACAGATAGAATTCGAATTCGGGGCCGACGATCACCTCGGCTCCGGGGATCAGTTTTTGCAGCCCGTTGATCGCCTTGCGCAGGGTGTGGCGGGGGTCGCGCGGATGCGGTTCCAGCGGATTTACTTCACATATATCCGCCAATATCGACAGCGTAGGTTCTTTGTAGAAAGGATCGACGAAGCAAAATGACGGGTCGGGTTTGGCTATCATGTCGCCCGCTTTGACCGAAAGGAATCCGAGCGAGGATCCGTCGATGCCGACACCATCCTCGAACGTTTTCTCGCCGAATTTTTCCGCAGGCAGGGTTATATGCCGCCAGTATCCTTTCAGGTCAGTGAATTTGATATCGATGAATTCGAATTTGCCGTCTTTGATTTTTCTTAGCACTTTGTCAACCATACCACACCATCCTCTCTGTCGTAAACAGCTTCCACAAGATATAAGTCTTAGTCTTTACGGTCAACGGCAAAAGGGGATCAGAGAGGATGGGGAAGCGGGAGAGATAAAACATGGAAAACAGCCATATTCTTTCGGATTCGTATTTGTGAATGGTATGAATTGCGCGCCATAGAGGCTGTAAACGGCTTATGAGCGCCATTTATAAATCAAATCGTAAAGCGGCCTGCCAGTTCGGAGTCAAGGCTCTTGAGAATTTTATATCCTTCGAGTGCGGTCCCGGTATTGCCTAATTTTGCGTAGGCTACGCCGAGATAATAATGGGCCTCTGGATAATCAGAATTCATCCTTATGGTTTGCTTGAAGGCCTCGATCGCCTCATTATTATCCTTATAAATCTTGGGATATCAGCGAAAGAAATCTCGGCCATAATAATTGTCAGAACTATGATAACAGCCGTTGTATTTTCACGAAATTTCGACACATAAGCCACCCTATCTGTTTGGATTTAAGCCATAAGAAAACATTGGCTGCCGAACTGCCAAGCAGCTTATCGGGATTTAGTCGGCCGTTATCGCGGCCTTAAGAGCGATGATTTTTTGCGCCGTCGATACAATCTTGAAGCCAGGCAGGGATCGTCATTTCTTCCCCTCGGGTTCCGGCACCGGTTCCTCGATCCCCGCCAGGCGCCGGGCGATTTCCACCTTTTCCTCGAGATTCGCCGAAACTCTTATCATCAGTTTGGCGCCGTCAGGAGAACCGCCGCCGTGAAGACAACCCGGAACTCCCGCCCCGATCGTCGTCCATTCCACCAGTCGGGCCGCTCGAGCCCGCGTTTCCGCCGATAATTTCGCTTTCAGGTATTTTTGCACCAGATGGCCGTATTGAGGGGAGGTGAAATCTTTATAGCCGGGCATGCACCCCGTCTCGGCGATACCGCCGGCGATATCCTGCGCCAACCGGGAAGTTTCATACGGCAGATCCGCCACATGGACTTTGTTTACGTTGGCCAACAACATATCGCAATGCCAGGCTCCCGAGGGGTGCTTTTTGCCCAGCGCCGCCGCAGCTATTCCCATGCCGAATGTAGTTTCGTTGTTTATATGCATTTTGATTATCTTGTCGATGAACGTTTTCGATTGCAGGCCGTTGGCTCTGGCGGTTAACACCGCCGCCCCGATCTTGACATCACCCTGACCGGCGACGCAGGCGCCGATCGCAGCGCGGTAAGCGGCGATGAAATACAGCACCACATTCAACGAAAATTGGTATTCGCCTGCCATGAAAACCCTTTCCTTGGGCACGAACACGTCCTCGAAAAACAGATAAGCCTGCGTGATTCCACCCTCCTTGACCGGAATATCGAATCCGTCTTCGAGCTCGCGGCTGTCGCTGGGGCGACGCGTCTCGACGATCGTCAACCCGGGAATATCGCGGGGAATCACGAAAGCGACGGCATAGTCCTTATCAGGCTCTTTATATCCCGAACCGGGCAGCACGAATATCTCGTTGGCGGCTGCCACTCCGCAAATCATCACTTTCGCCCCGCGCACCACGATACCCTCGGGACGCCGCTCGATAATCCGCAGGAACATTTCCGGATCCTCCTGCTGCGAGGGCGGTTTCGTGCGGTCTCCTTTGGGATCGGTCAGCGCGCCGGCTAACGTGATATCATTTGCCTGAGCGTTACTCAGCCAATCAAGAAAGCGGTGATGATAATCGGTGCCGAGCTTCTCGTCCATATCGTAGGTAGCGGCGAACATCGCGTTCAACGCCGTCCAGCCGACACATCGCCCACCCGTGCAGGTTCCCGTCAACTGAAACATTCGACGTTTCATGCGGCAGTTGGCATACATATCCTCGGGACTCCTGATGATCGAGAGATAGCGGCTGATCGGCTCGCCTGTCAGATGGGATGTCGTCGTCAGTATCTCTTTTTCCCTGGGATCGTCGTAAAGTCTGAACGATTTGCTGTGCCCTTCCACCGTCAGCCGCGTGGCCGGATGGGTTGTGACGTCTTCGATAAGCTCGCCGAACTTATGGATGTTGGGCCGCATTTTTTTCAACGAATCGATATATTGCTGATAACTTCGCAAAGCCATGGCAGACTCCCATGATATAAGTAGATATTCTTCACTAATTTTATGCTGTTATTGGCGCCGGTTTCAAGAGATATCTTGAAATGAGGCCTGGCTCGGGGGAACATCGATTTGGAGCGTATTGTTATTTGTTGCAGAAAGAAAAAAAAGATGAATCGGATTAATTTACATTTGATAATTTTCGCCGCCGTGATTGCGTTGCTCGGCGGTTGTTTCGCCAAGGGAGGCAGGATGCTGAAAGCAGGAATGATAGCTCCCGATTTCGCACTGAAAGACCATCAGGGAAACCTTCATCGGTTGTCCGATTACAAGGGTCGCAAAGTGGTGCTTTATTTTTACCCCAAAGATGATACGCCGGGCTGCACCAAAGAAGCTTGTTCGTTCAGAGACGAATTTTCTGAGTTCGAAAAGCATGATGTAGTGGTGCTCGGGGTCTCCGTCGATAACGAATTATCGCATGCGGCCTTTCGCGAGAAATACGACCTGCCGTTTACTCTTCTTGCGGACACCGACAAGAAAGTGGTGAATCTGTACGGGGTATGGGTCGAGAAAAACCTGTATGGCAAAAAGTCGATGGGGACCGCGCGGAAGACGTTCTTGATCGACGAGGGGGGAACGATTGTTCATATATTCGACAAGGTCAAGCCCGAAGAGCATGCGGGCGAGGTTCTCGAGGCTTTTTTTCCGGAACGTTGATTTTTTTCGTCGCCGCCGAGTTCGGTATAATTGGTCTTTTGTGATCGCTTGCGATTTTGGACCCGCAAAATGTTGTTTCAACCGTGATCTTCGATTATAATCACCTCGTATAAGAAAAAACGGTCGTGAAGCGATGTCTGTTGATTGGTTGGCTATCCTATTGATGATATCGATGGTGGGCGGGCGTCCCGAAGCCGACCCTGCCGATGGCCGAAATCACCGAACGAGCGGCCCGGTGCAAGCCTCGTCAATGGCTTTCGTGTCCCACGATTCTTCCTCGTCATATCTCGATTCTCTTCGTGAAATTCTTGGGCCGGAAACAATAAGCCCGCAGACCAAAACTTTGAAATTAAAGTTAAGCCTTCCAACCGGTATGAAATTCAATCGACTATACCCCTTTTCGTTGAAACTGCTATCCAGCGACACTCTGGCGGTGAAAATCGAAAAATCCGGTTACTCATTTGCCGGAAAATCGTTTAACATTCCGATAAGGGCGGCAGCCGGCCGGGCGGTGATATATATCGACATCGACGCCGGCTACTGCGAGATAGATAATGAATCGCGCTGTTACGTGAGCAAGACAGCTGCGGCATTGCTGGTCACTGTTTCCGACAAAGGCGGCGAAGCTTTTGAGACTACGCTAAAATTGGGCGAAAAACGATAAAACGAGAGAAACTATGAAAATTTCCGATTTCAAGACCAAGGCATTGTTTTTGGCAATCGCATTATCATGGCCGTGGACATACGGTTGGGCTGATACGCTTTCCTCGACCGGCTACTGGCTGCCGGGCGAAAATCATTTGCGTAATATTCGAAAATTGACCGCGGGAGGCGAAAATGCCGAGGCATATTTCTCTTTTGCGGAAAATAAACTCGTATTTCAGGCTACCGTCGATAGTTTCGCCTGCGATCAGATTTTCGTGATGAATATAGACGGCAGTGACAAGCGGTTGCTCTCTACCGGAAAAGGAAGAACCACCTGCGCTTATTTTCTGCCCGGAGATTCGTTGATTTTGTATTCATCGACTCATCACGCCGGCCCCGATTGCCCGCCGCCGCCAGATCGAAGCCGAGGATACGTCTGGAAATTGCACGACTCTTTCGATATCTATATTACCGGGATCGATGGCCGAATCCGTCGGCGGCTGACCGCCGCGCCTGGTTACGATGCCGAGGGAACGGTCTCGCCGCTCGGGGACAAAATCGTATTCACCTCGACACGGGACCGCGATCCGGAAATCTACACGATGAATCTCGACGGCACCGAGCAAAAAAGGCTTACCGATATAAAGGGATATGACGGCGGACCGTTTTTTTCCTGGGACGGCAAAAAGATAGTGTTTCGCGCCAGCCGTCCTAAAACCGAAGCCGAATTGCGCGATTATGAGGAGTTGGTCAACGAGGGGTTGGTTCGCCCGACGACACTGGAGATTTACGTGATGGATGCCGACGGCAAGAATATCCAGCAGGTTACCAGCCTGGGCAAGGCGAGTTTCGCCCCGTTCTTTCACCCGGACAACAAGAGAATTATATTCTGCTCGAACCTGAACGGCAAGAATCCGCGCGATTTCGATCTCTACATCATCAATATCGACGGCAGCGGCCTGGAACAGATTACTTTCAACGATACATTCGATGGTTTCCCGATGTTCACCCGCGACGGTAAGAAATTGGTGTTCGCTTCCAATCGTTTCGGCAGCAAAGCCGGGGAGACGAATATATTCATTGCCGACTGGATCGATTGACAGCCGTTTTCAGCGGGCACGATTCCTATCCGACGGATTTTATTTCAGTATGATTCTGGCGTCGATCGCCAGCGAATTTTCCGGCCGGGTTCCGGCTATAAACGGGTTTATATCGAGCGATTCGAATTCCGGAAAATCGCCCACGAGTTGCGATAGGCGCAGGAGCGTTTCCTCGAGCCTGGCGTGATCCACAGGAGCGGCGCCCCGAAAACCGAATAGAAGCGGATAACCCTTTATCTGACGAATCATCTCCGCCGCGTCTCTGTCGGTCAATGGATACATCATGAAGGCGACATCTTTCATCACCTCGACCGAGATGCCGCCCAGCCCGAACATGAGCAAGGGACCGAAGTAGGGGTCGCAGTTCATGCCGATAATGGTTTCAATTCCGCCTTTGATCATTTTTTGAATTATGACGCCGGCGAATACCCCATTTCGAGTGAAAGCCGCCTCCAATCGGGCAAACGCCTTTTTAGCCTCTTCCAGGGAATTGATATCGAGCACCACTCCACCGACATCGGTCTTGTGGATTACCTCGGGATCATCGAGTTTTATCACCTGTGGATATCCTATTTCCGAGGATAGTTTGGCTAACTCAACCGCCGTTTTCGCCTTGGCCGTGGGTGCCACATTTATTCCGTAGGCCCGCAGGATCGCGATCGCCTCACCGCCCATAATCGCTTTGCGCCCGGCTGCGATAGCCGACTTAACGACCGCCATTGCGGTCTCTCGATCCACCTCGAAAGTTTTGAGTGCTCCATCCGGGCGGTTCCTGTATTGAGCGCATTTGAAAAGACCGGCAAGCGCCCGCGCCGCCGCCTCGGGAAAAGTATAAATCGGAATATGTCGGTTGGCCAATTCCTCGTGACCGGCGATAATCTCGGGCATATTCATGAAACAGGCGAGGAATGTCTTGCAATTGTTGAACCTATCCACCGTTTCCGCGATCGCGTTTATGACCGCCCGATGATCGACCACGATCGGCGGCACGAAGATGCAGATGATCGAATCTATGTTGGGATCGCGAAAAACGGCGTTCAAAGCGGCGCCGTAAGCATCCGGGCCCCCGCTGGCGATGACGTCGATAGGATTCCCGACAGCGGCCATATCGGGCAGATGAGCGCGCAGGTAGGCGGTCGTATCCGCAGTCAACGGCGCCACCTCCAACCCGGCTCCCACGGCGGCATCGGTGGCCATGATTCCCGGGCCGCCCGCATTGGTGATAATCGCCACACGGTTGGATTTCGGCAGCGGCTGACTTACGAATGCGAGCGTATAATCGAAAAGCTCGTCCACGGTATCGACCCTGATGACACCACACTGACGAAACATGGCATCGACTCCGACATCGGGAGTCGCCAGCACTCCGGTATGCGAACTTATGGCCTTTGCGCCGGCGGAGGTGCGTCCGGCTTTGATAGCGATAATCGGTTTTTTGTGGGCCACTCTTCTGGCGATTTCAGCGAATCGACGGGGATTCTTGAAATTCTCCAAATAAAGCAGGATCAACTCGGTACGGGGGTCGTTTTCGAGATATTCGAGCATATCGGCGCCCGAGATATTTGCCTTATTGCCCATCGAAACGAATATCGAAAAGCCGAGTTTCAGTTGATATGCATAATCGAGAATGGCCTCGCCCAGAGCGCCCGACTGCGAAATGAAAGCGACTTTCCCTTGACGCGGCCGCGTTTTGGAAAAGGTGGCGTTTATCGAAATTTGGGGATCGGTGTTTATGATTCCAAAACAGTTGGGGCCGACCATTCGCATGCCGTATTTATTTATTATTTTAATCAGGCGTTCCTCTTCCTCGATCCCTTTGCCGCCAATTTCGCGGAAGCCGCTGGTGATGACCACCGCACCTTTCACGTTTTTGCGGCCGCACTGCTCGAGCGTTTCCGCCACCAGTTCCTTTTTCACCATTATCACCGCCAAATCGACCGGATCGGGAATCGCCTCGACGTCGGGGTAGCACTTAAGGCATTGAATTACCTGGGCATGGGGATTAACCGGAAATATTTTGCCCTTGAATTCGTTGATGATCATGTTATGGAGTATCGCCCGGCCGATCGTATATTCTTTGACGGTGGCGCCGATTACCGCTATTGATTTCGGCCTGAAAATATAATCGAGATCCGATTTATTTGCTGATTCCGACATAAAAAATCCCCTGATTCATGCCCATATCGCCCAACTCAATCAATATAATCGCCGGCGATGGAATATGGCAAGCCCAAACGGCGGCCAAAGCCCCGATTACGTTCTATGCCCCCGGAACATAAGGCCACGGTCATTCGTCAACGATCGGGCGAAAATTTCGCTTGTAAAACGCCGTTTCGGAGCTTTATTTTATCTTCCGAAATATGTTGATTACCGCGCTTAAATCGAAAATCCATCGAGCCACCGTAACCGCCACCGAACTCGATTATGAAGGCTCGATAGCAATCGACCGGAAGTTGATGGAGGCGGCGCGAATCCTGGTCAACGAACAGGTTCAGGTGCTCAATCTCAATACCGGTGGAAGATTCGTGACCTACGCCATAGAGGCCGAGGAAAATACCGGCCAAATCTGCCTTAACGGACCGGCCGCGAGATTAGGGCTCGAAGGGGATCTGATTATAATCATGACTTATTGCCATCTCACGCTCGACGAAATGAGGTCGCACAAGCCGATTATCGTCAGGGTCGATAACGAAAACAAACCCTTATGATCGGAACCCTGGGCGCCTTCAAAGTCGTTATATTCATTTGATTCTTTTAAGATACGCAACGGGAAAATTAAAAGCGACGATATGAAGATAGGACAAGATAAAACCGCAGCTGTCATTCTGGCTGCCGGGCTCGGGAAACGGATGAAATCGGATCTCCCCAAAGTTTTGCACAAGCTGAACGGGCGGGCGCTGGTGGAATATGTGATCGATAATGTTGTGGAGGCGGGAATCTCTCGAATCCTGGTGGTTATCGGCCACAAGCACGAGCTGGTAAGAAAGCAACTGGAAAACGCTGAGGTGGAATTCGTGCTTCAGGTGCCGCAGAAAGGTACCGGGCATGCGGTTCAGATGGCTATGCCGAAACTGGCGGATTACGAAGGGGACCTGCTTGTTCTATACGGCGACATGCCGCTGATTTCTTCCCGGACGATAAACGGATTATTGCAAAAGCGGCGTCAGTCCGATGCGGCGGCGGTCGTCTTGACCGTGACTCTCGATGATCCCAAGGAATATGGCCGTATCGTGCGCGATCGCGACGGCATGCTGACCGCAATCGTCGAGTATAAAGACGCCGATGAATCGACCAGAACGATAAGGGAGATAAATACGGGCACTTACTGTTTTGATATCGGTAAACTGCGAAGCGTAATCGACCGCCTTGACGACAACAACGCCCAGCGTGAATTTTATCTAACCGATGTGATTTCCATAATGAAAAAGGACGGTCTTAAGGTGGCCGCATACCTTGCCGATAATTCTTATGAGGGGCTCGGTGTGAATTCCATTGAGGAGCTGCATGAAATGGAACGAATTCTAATGGAACAGCGCAGGGGGGAACCGGTATAATATATAAAATAAATTGACAGGGTGCAATCTCATCACTATAATCATTCCCTGATCAGTAAAGCAAGCGAGGGCGTCGAATGAAGTTAAGATTATTGAAGGCAGCCATAAGCGTTATATTCATTGCCGGTTCGGCTTTGGGCCAGCTGAACGGGATTTCCGGCGATTTCGCCGACGCCGCCAAGTCCAAGTTCTCGCTGTTCAATCCGGAAAAGCTCAAGATGCGCCAGAGTTACTCGTTATGGTATTCATCATCATCGCGCGGAAGCCAAAGCCTTGCCATGTATCTGAACTCGATCGAGTACCAGATTTCCGATCCGCTCAAATTACAGCTCAATCTCGGCTATCTTCACCGACCCGGGGCGGTCGCCAGAAGCGGCGTAGCCGCTCTCGAGAACGGCAAGCTGCTTCCCGGCATTTCCCTTTCCTGGAAACCCAGCGAAAACTTTTTCCTGCGTTTGAATTACCAGCAATCGCCTGTTTATTTTAATGGCCTCTATTATGACGACAATTTTAGCGATCGATGAAAGGCGATCCTGATCGTTTCCCCATCTTTCCGGGATGCCGCGAAAAAACCGCTCGAAAAATAAAACCAAACAACATAAACGAGGCCCGGGCCTGATAAGCTGGGGCATAATTTTCGTCGCCGTCTTTATCGCAGCATTCGCGATCTCCATAACCATGAGGCCGGCCGAGGTGGTCGAGGTCCACAAGGCGCCGGAAAGGATTCGGGTTCAGATCTTGAACGGCTGCGGCACGAATGGCGCAACCGAAGAGATGGAAAGAGCGATCGTTTCTACGGCGCCGCCTGAAACCATATTCGACGTGATCGATAGGGGAAATGCCGAGATGTTCGTTTTCGACCGGACGCTGGTGCTCGACAGAAAAGGCGATCCCCGATCCGGGGGTTATTCGGGCCAGGCGTCTATCGTTAAAAATTTTCTGGGAATCGATGCCGATAATTTTTTGATTCAAAAATTCTCGGAAAATCTGTTGAATATAGATGTAACCATAATTGTAGGGGCCGATTATCCGACCCTTATCGGAAATTTGAAGAAAGGCAAAATCCCGGTTGACTCCTAAGAGATTGGCGCTGGCCGCCGCCAAACTTGCGCTCGAAAAAAACGGTCAAGACATAGTTATTCTCGATTTGCGCAAACTCACCGATGTGGCCAGCTATTTCGTCGTCTGCACCGGGTCGGTGGATGTCCACGTGAAAGCGATAGCCGATCATATAGTCGATACTCTTAAATCCAAGAATACGAGGGTCTGGCATGTCGAGGGGTATAGGGGCTTAAGCTGGGTGCTTCTCGATTATGTGAACGTCGTAATTCATATTTTTCAGCCGGAATCGCGGAACTTCTATGCATTGGAAAAACTATGGGGAGATGCGCCTAAGGAAACTATAAGCTGACCGCAGTCTGATATCCCGCATTTTGAAAGTCACATGACGGGAACGCACCCGTGACACTTACGCCGATAACGAAATATTTTCAAGGAGTTGCTTATGGATATTGTCGAGTTGAAATCCAAAACCATTAACGAACTGAGCGATCTCGCCGAACAGCTCCAAATTCCCGGAATATCGGGTCTAAAAAAATCAGAGTTGATTTTCAAAATCCTGGAGGCGCAAACCGAGCAGGACGGCTTGATTTTCGCCGAAGGAGTTCTTGAGGTTCTTTCCGAAGGGTATGGTTTTTTGCGCAGCCCCGATTATAACTACCTTCCCGGGCCCGACGATATTTATGTCAGTCCTTCTCAGATAAAGAAGTTCGACTTACGCACGGGCGATACGATTTCGGGTCAAGTTCGTCCGCCCAAAGAGACCGAACGTTATTTTGCGCTGTTAAAAATCGAGGCGGTCAATTTCGAGAATCCTGAGGTCGCCAAGCATAAAATTCTTTTCGATAATCTTACTCCGCTGTATCCCCAGCAAAAATTGAAATTGGAGCTTGATCCCAAAGACCCCACGACCAGAATCATGGACCTGCTGACGCCGGTGGGCAAAGGCCAGCGCGGCCTGATAACCTCGCCTCCCAAGGCCGGCAAGACGATCATCCTTCAGAAAATCGCCAATTCCATTACCGCCAATCACCCTGAGGTGAAATTGATAGTCTTGCTCATCGACGAGCGCCCCGAGGAAGTGACCGATATGGAGCGCACCGTGAAAGCGGAGGTCATTTCCTCGACTTTCGACGAACCGGCCGACCGACACGTGGCGGTGGCCGAGATGGTGATCGAAAAAGCCAAGCGGCTGGTCGAACACAAAAAAGATGTCTGCATCCTGCTCGATTCCATCACGCGGCTGGCACGGGCTTATAATTCGGTCGTTCCGCATTCCGGCAAAATTCTTTCCGGCGGCGTCGATTCCAATGCTCTTCAGAAACCGAAACGTTTTTTCGGTGCCGCCCGCAATATAGAAGAGGGAGGGTCGCTGACCATAATCGCCACCGCCCTGATCGAGACCGGCTCCCGTATGGACGATGTGATTTTCGAGGAATTCAAAGGCACCGGCAATATGGAGATAGTCCTCGATCGCAGGTTGTCGGATCGACGGATTTTCCCGGCGATCGATATCAATCGATCCGGCACGCGTAAAGAAGAATTGCTGCTGTCGGCCGAAGAATTGAATCGCGTCTGGATTTTGCGCAAATTCCTCAATGAAATGAGCCCGGTGGACGCCATGGAATTTCTGCTCGATCGAATCCTGAAAACCAAAACCAACGCCAAATTCCTCGAATCGATGAGTTCTTGAGGGGTAACTGACCAAAAGGTAAACGGACTTCATGGTGGTTGCGGATAAGTCCGCCATGAATCTGTTTGGCGATTTCACTCCCTTCGGAGATCCTCCACTCTCGATCCTATCGCCTTACCCGAACTTACGCATCGGTAATCGACAATCGAATCGATAAGCATTCTGACAAAGGCGATTACTGCGATTTATATTTTGTGAGGGCAGATATTTTTATAAGAACAGCGACCGCATTCGTACGAATTCGGTTTCGGCGGGAATTCGCCTGCAGCGATCTTGGCCGCGGTATCCAGCACTTTGCTTTTGACTCGATCGATTCGTTTAGCCGATAAAGTTTGACTGATTTCGCGGTTTTCGGCCAGAAAATACAGACTTGCCGATTTCGGACTTTTGCCCCCGTAAATTTCGGCACAGGCGAGAGCGTAAATTGCAAGTTGATCGTCATCCGCCTCAAATGATTTATCCGTAGCTCCGATCTTTCCCGTCTTGTAATCGATCAAATACAGCTCGCCTTTTTCGTCGGTATCGATCCGATCTATTTGCCCGGTGAGCTGGCAGTTTTCCATCTCCAACTTGAACCTTTTCTCGAGATCAAGCGGAACCGTTTCCCGGGTTTTTTCCACATCGACGAAGTTTTTCAGCATCAGCAAACCCGCATTTTTCAGGCTTTCCATCCATGCCCTATCGGAGCTGCGATACCCCTGCCATTTGAGCAAAAACGACTTTTCGAGATCTTCGAATCGTATGGATTTGCTGTTTTTCGAAACGGCCATCGCCTCGAAAAGGGTTCGATGAATGGCGTCGCCGAGGTGCAAGTAAGGCAGTATTTTTTCGGGAATTTTATAAATCTTTTTGAACTTGTATTGCAGCGGGCATCTCTCATAAGTCTTCAGATCCGTATAAGAAAGTTTCGGTCGGGATTGAGTCTCGAATGCTCGATAGGGGGAAGATGGTTCCAGCCGACAACGGGCGATCGATTGCAGTACCACCTGCCGAAACTCCTCGGGGTCATCGGCAAGCCCCGCGCCGGCTCTCGCCCTCCATAATTTTTCAAGGAGCAGCACAATTCCATCGCCCAAAAATCGGTCATCGGCCTTTTCGAGCATGGCGATCGTCTCGCTCAAGCTGCTTGTCGAATTCGGTTTTTCCATTTCCACCGAATCCTCATGTTGAAATTCGTCGATTTTTGGCGGTGGCGCCTCCGTCTTCAATCCGTAAATGTGAGGAGCTGCGCTTGCGATAATTTCATTTACAAACCGGGAAAGTCCCAGGCGCGGCTGTTCGATCCCCGAAAGAAAAAGTCGTCGGGAGGCCCGCGTTATGGCCACGTATAGCAACCGTCGCTCCTCCTGGAAATGCGCATCCGCCGGAGGTTTTATTTCCTTGGACAATTCCTGGGGAAACTCGAATCTGGGTGATTTTGCTTTCTGAGGGAATCTCGTTTCGGATAGGCCGACAACAATCACGAACGGAAACTCGAGACCCTTGGCCGCATGGGCGGTCATCAAACGCACCCCGCTCGATCCTACCGAATCGACCTGAATCGATTCGTTGGTCTCCGCCCAATCGAGAAAATCCGAAAGACCGCGCAAATCACCGCCGGCTTCTTCGTATTCGGCGATCGCGGACCAGAGCGAGGTTAAAGCCAGAGCCGCTGTCTCCCCGCTCGGACCGGATAGAACCGCTCCTTTCATGATGCCCGAATTTTCGATTATCGACGCCGCCAGGGATTCCGGACTCGATTCAGCCGCAAGGGATGCTTTTTCTACAGCCGAATAGATCATTTTGAGCGCGGCGCGATCGGTTTCCGAAAGAATTTCCGATTCAGCGATTATCCTCAACGCATCGAACGGTGGATGCTCCTGGAGAACCTTGCCTATTTCCGCATAGTCAATAGGACTCAAATTCGGGCAATATCTGGTCAATATCGGGAAAATCAGGTCAGGCCGAGTATCTTTAAGAGCGGCTCTCACCAGGGACACGACCAGATAAGCCTCTGGCACAGCGAAAACCGGCAAGGGGCGCTGATCCGAAAAGGGGATACCTGCCTCGGCTAAAGCGCGGCGTATTAGCCGACGATGCTCATGGGTGCGCGATATCACCGCGATTTCGTCAGGTCCGTCCGCCTCTTTTTCTGCCAGAAGCGAAAGAATCAGTTCCTTTACCGCCTGCGCCTCAGCCGGTTGGCCGGCGGAAATCATTATCCCTACTCGGTGACCTCGTTTTTTGTTCGAAACGATTTTTTTCGATCGGTCGAACCTTTCCTGCGTTTTATAAGAAATCAGCGCTTGCGACGTCTCGACGATATGTGGCGTGCTTCGGAAATTTATGCTTAACCGGTGGGTGACCGCTCTCGGGAACTTGTTTTTGAAATTCACGAAACTGCCGTAGCTGGCCCCGCGGAATCGATAAATCGATTGATCGTCATCGCCCACCACGCACACCTTGCCGGATTTTTCCCCGAGCAATGCCACGACCTCGACCTGCCCCGAATTGGCGTCCTGAAATTCATCGACGAGGATATATTTGTATCTATTGCGCATGATGGCCAGGATATCGGGAAAAGATTTGAGTAAACGATATGTTCCGGCAAGCATGTCGCCGTAGTCGATCAGGTTGTTTTCTTTCTTGAGCGCCTGATATATTTCGTAAAACGTTCCGGCGAATCGCCAATCGTCAAGTTGCCGTAACATATCCGCCCGTAGGTCGTCGTCGTCGATCGATTCGATTTCGACCCGCTTTTTTTCCACGAACCTGCTGATATCGCCGGGTTCAGCCAACTCGTCCTGCGCCCTCGAAACGAAACTAACGAGGTCGTAAATGACGTTATCGGGATTGGTCAAACCGGGCGGGATCGGGGCGGCCTTGAAATAGGCTTGCCTCATCAATCGATACTGTTGATAATCGCCGGCCACCTCGGGTGGTTCAGGGAATCCGAATTCGCCGAAATAGCGCTGAATTATTTTCTGACCGAAAGCATGAAAAGTCATCGCCTCCGAAAGCGGACGTTCTTTTTGGCGGGCGCGGATTCTCTGATTCAGTTCGTCGGCGGTATTATTCGAGTAGGTCAAGACGAGCAATTCCTCGGGGGAATAACCTTTTCGCTCGATCAGATAGGCGGTCTTTTCGACGATCACTCTCGTTTTGCCGGAACCGGGCCCGGCCAGTATTATCTGCGGGCCGTCGGTATATTCGATCGCTGTTTTCTGTTCGGGGGAATTCTTTTTGTCGTCTTGTATCGACATAAGCGATATGCGCAAGACAAGCCTGATTAACGAATAGGTCCGGCCGACATTATCTCCGGGCTTCAGGATCCGGAAACAGCTTTCCCGGATTCAGAATCCCCTTGGGATCGAAAACCGATTTGATGCCCCGCATCAATTCGATCTCAACTTCGGAAAGAGCCAGGGGCAAATACCGCTTTTGCACCCACCCTATTCCATGTTCGCCGGAAATCGATCCTCCCAACTTGACCACCTCCGTAAAAAGCTCAGCCACCGCCCGAGGAACCTCATTATTCCAACGATCCTCGCTTATATCCTTCTTGATTATGTTGCAATGAATGTTGCCGTCGCCGGCATGACCGTAACTGATCGTGGTCAGGCCGTATTTTCGGCTGATCTCTTTTATTCTGCTGATCAATTGAGGCAACCTGGCTCGGGGAACTACCGTGTCTTCCTCCTTATATGGCGCGATCGACTTGACCGCCTCGCCGATTTTGCGGCGCATGTCCCACAGAAATGCCTGCTTTTCCGGATTTTCCGCGATATAGACATCGGCGGCGCCCCCTTGAATGCATATTTCACCGATCTTTTCCGCCTGTTCGGTCAGAATATTTTGATTGTTGCCGTCGATTTCGATCAATAGCAGCGCCTCCGAATCGGAGTAAGGGAACTTTTTCTCGAATTTCGCCTCAGCCGCTTTGATCGCCGCCTTCTCCATGAATTCCGCCGCGGAAGGGATGATCTTGTTGGTAAATATCTTGGTCAAGCTCGAGGCGGCCGAATCGAGAGAATCGAAAGGCGCCAGCATCGTCTGCTTGAAAGCGGGTTTCGGGATTATTTTCAGCGTGATCTCGGTGATCACCGCCAGCGTGCCCTCCGAACCGACAAGCAGTCCGGTAAGGTTGAATCCGGTTACATTTTTCAGCAATTTGCCGCCGCTGGAGAAGATCCGGCCGTCCGCCAGGACGCCCTTGAGACCGTAAACGTAATCCTTGGTGACGCCGTATTTGACCGCGCGCGGCCCGCCGGAGTTTTCGGCTACGTTACCGCCGATGAAAGAGGAGTCGCGCGATGCCGGATCCACAGGATAGAACAGATCGATCTTTTCCAGTTCGTCCTGCAGCGTCTTGGTGATCACGCCCGATTCTACTGTAACCATCATATTGTCGATATCGATTTCTTTGATTTTATTCAATCGTTCAAGCGAAAGCAAGACTCCACCGTATACCGGCAATGCCCCTCCCGAAAGACCGGTTCCCGCGCCTCGCGGCGTAACCGGAATGTTGTTGTCGTGGCAAAACCGCAGAACCTGCGAAATTTGCTCAACGTCGGATGGTTTCACCGCCGCATCGGGATAGAATATCAAGTCTTCTGTCTCATCGTGGGCGTAATTTTCGAGTTCGAACCGTTCGATAACGACGTTCTTGTCTCCGACTATCGATTTCAGTTGATTTATATGGGATTGGTTAAGTTTGTTATAATCCATTTCGATTTCGTCCCTTAAATTTTCTATTGTTGCCAATTAACGAACGTGGAAGCGGGCGGTCAAATGATTTCTTTATCGCCGAAGGGACGAACCTTTTTCAGCAGTTCGTGGTTTTACATTTTGATATCGACCAATTTAATATGAAAGGGAAAACCGATGGAGAACCATCAGCAAACGGTCTTAACGGGAATGAATCCCGAACAGCTTCAATTAATTGATGGAAAAGCCCTCGATTCGATTATCTGGCAGGTCGCCGCTATGCCTCTGGGCGATGGTCGTTTTTGGAGATATGAGGACGGGAACGCCGTTCTCAATGCAACAAGTGGTGGATTTACGATTGAAATTCCTCGATTCTCGTTATCGCACGATCAGGTCCAGATTTTCGACAATCCCAAATACCTTATCCTCACGAAAGCTTCTTATTCGCCCAATAGACAAGGCCTCATCGGTTTCTCGTGCAGGATGAAGGCGGAAATAAGAGGGGGCGATAAGAATGACTATCGCGATGGTTTTGCTGCATTTAACGTTCTCGATTTCAATTCGGCGATGGTGTTCGATATTATCAGCAATGGACATCGCTTGTGGGTGATTTATGAACGATTGCTTGTTCCGGGAATGACTACTCAGGAACAGGCTTTCACCGAGGTGATCCCGATAGACCGACCGATTCGGCCGGATGATGAGATCGAGTGCACGATAGTATATAGCCGAAAGCAAAATTCGACAAGATACTTCGTTGACGGAGCTCTGGTTTATACCGCAAAAGATGTTCCGATCGCAATAGAATCGCTGCAAACCGGTTTCGGCTTGATCACGCTCCATCCGATAGCGAATGGAAAAAGCACTTCTTGCCGAGGGCAGGGGGGAACCGGACATTGGCGCGAGTTCAAAATCTGGCGTTGATACCGAGAATTATCTTCTTGAAAGGCCATGTTCGATTTTGTATGATTTGGTGGAAAAGGAGGAGTTATGAGAAGTTTGATTTTTTGCGCTTGTCTTATCATTGCTTTGCCACTGGCGACTAACGCCGACGTTACTTTGAAACGAGAAACCACGATCGATAATTTGATGGGGATCGGTTCGACCAAATCAACCGAGACTCAATACATTAAAGGCGATCGCAGCTGCGACGAGACGGAAACCGCTTTCACCAGCGGGCTGATGAAAATGACTACGGGCGGGAAATCCATGCGCCATAGCACTATAACCAGGCTGGACAGACAGCTTATCTGGGATATCGAACCGGATGAGAAAAAATACAGCGAAATGACCTTCGCCAAGTTCAAACAGATGCTCGAACAATCTCTGGGTAAGGGTAGCGATCCACAGCTGGGCGAGGAGACCGATTATCAGTGGAAAGTCGAGGTCAAGACCGGCGCCGGCAATGAAAAAATCAATGGTTTCGATTGCCGTCTGATCGAGGGAAAGGCGGTCGGGGTAAATAAAAAGGCGCCCTCCGATACCATAATCATCAATATCAAAAACTGGAACAGCAAGGGGATCGCCGGTATCGAAGAGTACAATATTTTTATGAAAAATTACATGAACGCGATCGGGCTCGATGAATCGGCGATGCAGAAAGGACTCCAGGCTTTTGTCGGCGCGTATCGCGGTCAATTCAACGAGCTCATGAATAAATTGAAAGAAGAGGACGGTTTCCCCGTTCGCTCGACCGTGCTGATCGAAAGTTCAAGCGCCAAGGGTGAAAAGCAGGCGGATACGGACGAGGATCTCGAAAATCCGGAGCAGGGCGCGCCTGCCCAAATTTTGGGTAAACTCGGCAAGCTCGGCGGCAAGTCCAATAAGGACAAGAGTTCTGATTCGGGAAGAGCGACCCTGTTGTCCGTCACCACCGATCTGAAATCGATCGATTCGAAACCGATCGACGAGGGCAAATTCGAAGTGCCGGCCGGTTTCACCAAGAAAGAAATTAAATGAACCCGGTTTGCGTCCTCGTATTTCTTATTATCCAGGCGCATCCGGCTCTCACTTCGGAAATTGCGTTGCCCGAAATTTTGACTCGTGCCGATTCGGCCAATAAAGCCGAATACGAAAGCCTGATGAAAAATCGCTATGAGTATGTCGAGAAGGCGATTTTTCAGAAACTCGGCGACGACGGGTCTCCGGAAAATTCCGATACAGTTCTCAGCCGTGTGGAGATGGAAGGGGAAAAAGAGATTTCCCGCATCCTTTTGTATTCGAGTTCGACCGAAAACGCGGGCCGGAATAAGCGCTCGAAAAAGAACGAACGGCAGGAATCGGTCGGCATGAGACTCGAATTCTCCCCAGAAAATCCCAATTACGAGTTTACCCTTCAGGAAGAAACCGACAGCAATTACGTAATTTCCATAAAGCCGCGGAGCGCTAAACCGGAAAAAGGTCAGATCAACGGAACCTATTATATCGATAAATCGTCGTTTTTGTGTAGGAAGGCCGATATTACGATTCCCCGACCGGAGAAGCTTAAAGAGATGGCTATGCAAATTCAATTTGATAAGCGGCCGGACCAACCCATGGTGGCGACAAGCGTGAAAATCGATGGCCATGCCAGAGCATTGCTGGGAATAGTCGATATCAAATTCCGCATCTCTATCGAGAGGAATGAATTCCGGTTTTCTGAAATTACCGAAAGCAAATGATAATAGGTCTTTCGACTGATATGGCGGTCCAGCCGGATCAATAGTGTCCGGCATGTCCGCTATTTCCATGACAGATTATCTTGCCAAGAGATGACCGCAGCTGCGGTGAAAATTCATTATAGTCGCGGAAATATAATAACCCGCTATTCCAACCGGAATTACGCAACAAACTATTGCCGGGCGTTGTTTATTATAAAATACGGCCGGGATTGCAAAACGAAAATTTCGTCCCCGCTGTCTTGAGATATTGATAAATTCGAGTATTAATTGTTTCCGGCCGATTCCCCTTGACAGAAGGGGGAATTAGGTTATATTTGGACAGGTTGAAAGACCGTGAGGTTTTTTGAAGCATCCCGCCCAAGTAACTGTGAAATTAGAGAGAATCAGACGAAAAAGATCTATATTTTGACGCTTTTTCCAAGGAGTGTGCATGCGTCCTGAATCGAAAAGGAATTGGACCATTCTGTTGTTTGGCATGACGATTGTTTTTGCGGCAATATTTTTGCTTTCATGTTCGAAAGAGAAAATCATTATCTATGGAAATCCGCCCGGGAAAGTGAAGCTCGTGTATCCGCCCAATTCCGATTCGGTTTTTACTCAAATGCCGGTCTTCGCATGGGAATCACTGGCTGGTGCGACCCAATATCAGATCCAGATTGCCGCCGATCCCGCATTCCCCGGCCAGATACTTCAGGTTGCCACTAATGATACTTTTTATTCGCATGGCAGCATGCTTTCCGACGGCAGGCATTATTGGCGGGTGCGAGCTCAAAACAGCGATAATATATGGGGCGATTGGTCTGATGCAACTATTTGGCGCTTTGTCGTTTACGGAGACACCACCTACCCCAATCCAAATCGGGTCAGGCTCGCCGCGCCTCCCAATTCCGATTCCGCTATGGCGACCACTCCGGTTTTTTATTGGCGTCCTTATGGAGCGGCGCTGGCTTATCAATTGCAAGTTTCGGGCAGCGTGGATTTTATCGACAACACTCTCGACATTGTAGTCTCGGATACCCAATACGCTCCGTCGGAGGCGCTTTCGAACGGCTCATATTATTGGCGCGTCCGACAATTCACCGCCGTGAACGGCTGGGGCAACTGGGCCGATGCAACTATATGGCGATTCAGGATCAACGACAACAGCAATTATTTCGGTTTTCTGGCCCGGATACAGACATACGGCATTCCTCAAGATGTCTTGATCGAGGGCAATATCGCCTATGTGGCCGATGGTCATGCTGACTTGACGCTGGTCGATATCAGCGATACACAAAGCCCCGCTATTATCGGCAACATAGAATTGTCCAACGATGATATAGCCATGGCGGTTTGGAAATCGCCCACCGACAATTATGCCTATGTGGCCGACATGGACGGCAAAATTCAGATCATGGATGTTTCCTTTCCTTTGAACCCATATTCGCCGGGAAACAGCACTTTCGGTATCGCTCAGAATCTCGAGGAGGCGCTCGGCGTTTACTATAACGATTCATTGTATATAATCGGCGTATCCTCGGGCGCACCGTCGCATCAATCGCTTAATATTTATCGTATGGTTTATGATCCGTTGCCGCACCAGGACCCGTTCTGGACCATGAACGAAATAAATCTGCAGGGCTCGGGAAAAGGCGTGTGGTTCGACACCATGACCGTGCAGGTGCAATATCGTGATCCCCGCGAACCCGATTCGGTCAGCTACGAAGAATCGCTGCATCAATTTATTTACGTGGCCAGCGGTCAATACGGGGTTCAGGTGTTCGATGTTTCCCGCACGCATCCGTTTGGCTTTCCGGATTCGGTTATTGAGCTAATGAACTCACCGATCAGGGTCGGACGCTGCGACACCTGGTCGGAGTGTCTATCGATCCAGACCAAGGGGCGTTTCATCTATGTCGCCGATGATCGCGGCGGGCTGGTGATAATGCAAATGCCTGACACCGTATTCGCTTTCGATAACCCCGAGCCGGACTCGGCTCATCCTGAGATAATCGCCAGAATCAATACCTCGGGCAGGACCAAGGATCTGCATATAGTCGGCAATTATTGTTTCATCGCCGATGGTTCCGGTGGATTGAAAGTGATCGACATTTCCAATCCGTTCGCTCCCGTTTTCTTGTCCGCATATACGACTCCCTATGCCTATGGTTTATGGGCGGACGAGTCATACATTTACGTCACGGATAGGGATAACGGTCTGATGATTTTCGAAAATAGGGTATTTTAAACAACGCACGCGGAGGTACTATGAAATCCAAAATGTTAATCGCAACTGCGGCAATAATTGCAGCGATTCTGCTATCGTTTCCAGTCGATCCTGCACTTTCTGCCCAGCGGGTATCGATTGTCCAGGATATAGAGGGACACAGCTCCCAGGTGGCCCCGATTTCCTATTCTACGGCAGGCGGATCTCTTGCCATTGATTTCGATGTCATATCGATCGTCGCCGACCAGCAGTGGAATACCGGATACAGCCAGGTGTCGCTGCCGGACGGCGACCGCCTGGTCGCTGGGTCTATATCTGAGATCGGAATGCCGCAATTGCCGTTGCTTTCGACTTTTGTCGGAATCCCCGATAACGCCGGCATTACGGTTTCCGCGGACTACGAAAGTTACGAGATCATTGAAAATATCGATGTCATGCCCTTCCAAGTTCCCACACCGGAGGGTGGTGAAGCAGCGCCTGCGGCCTTCGTGATAAATAACGAGGCCTACTCCCGTGATGCATTCTACCCGGAACAGCTTTGCGAAGCCGGCGAACCCGTAATCATGCAGGACGTGCGGATGGCTCAGGTGGTGGTCTATCCGGTGCAATACAATCCGGTCCGCCATCAATTGAAAATATATCGCAACATCACCGTCAATATCAGCCACGATGGCGAAGTGATCAATCCGCTGACGAACAGAAGACCGTATCTTTCCGAAGCTTTCATGCCGCTTTACAGGACCACGTTGGCCAATTTCGATGCTTATATCGCAAGCCTCAGCGCGACGGAGATCAAGCGCGGCGGATATATAATTATCGTGCCTAATCTCGGAAGTTATCTCTGGAAAGCGCCCATGAAGCAATTCGCCGATTGGAAACGCGCCAAAGGATACGATGTCAGGTTGGTCACCACCTCGGAAATAAATACGAACGGGCATCCGACGGCCGCGCAGATAAAGACTTTCCTCACGAATGCTTACAATACCTGGCCTGTCCGCCCCGATTTCGTATGTATAGTCGGAGATGAGGACCTTAACAGCGGAGGCGAGCTTGTACCCGATTATCCTTACAGCTATTACACATCGGACCATCAATATGCTTGTCTGAACGGTTCCGACTGGATTCCCGATGTCGGCGTTGCGAGGGCATCTGTCGACAATATCACCGAGCTTAATGCTTTTATCGCCAAGACTCTTGTCTATGAGAAAAATCCTCTGGTTTCAGGTGATAGGGAGTATCTGGTTCGGGGCGTCAGCGTTTCCACCGATCGACACGCGATAAGCCCGGTTTGGACCTGTCTCTGGGTCAAGGAGCGGTTGCTCTGGAAAGGGTTCACTCAGGTGGATACATTTTTCCAGCGCGCCAACTATACACCGCCGGCAAGCGCGATCGCCCAGGTAATCACAAACGGTGTCGGTATTATCAATTATCGTGGTTGGGCGGGATCAAGCGGCTGGTGGGAGCCGCCGTTCAATACCGGAAACCTCAGCTCCTGCAATAATATCAACAAGCCCGGAGTGATGACCTCTATTGTCTGCGGAACCGGCAATTATGGAGTCGATGTCTGTTTCGGCGAAACCTACATTCGAATGGGAACCCAAGCCGCCCCTAAAGGCGGTCCAGCTTTCTTCGGCGCAACCGATGGCAATACGCATACGCAATGGAATAATCCTATAACCATAGGATTCTACCGCGGCCTTCTTTATGACGACATTTATCATTTCGCTATGGCCGCGGTCGCCGGGAAAATGCGCCAAAAAACCGTCTATCCCAGGGCGCAATCCACTATCCAGCAGTATTTCCACACTTATAATATGCTGGGCGATCCCGAACTCGAAATGAGAATCTCTCTGCCGGTGCAAATCGCCGTCAGTTTCGAAGACACCATAATCCTCGGGATGAATTACACCACCGTGAATGTGTCCGATGTCTCAATGCGTCCCATGCCGAACGCCTACGTTACCTTGATCATGGCCGACAGCACAACCGAAAGATTTTTCTCCGTGGGCAAAACAGACAGCGAAGGTAACGCCTTGATTCGCGTGCCCACCGACACCACCGGAACTTTGAAACTGACGGTCAGCGGACGGGAATTGATACCTTTTCAGGGGCAGGTGGTGATTGTTCCCGGCGCCGAAATCGTGGGGTATCATTCCAGCCTTGTTGACGACGACGACCAGGGCTTGAGTTCCGGCGATTCGAACGGCATGGCCAGTCCGGACGAGACAATCGAGCTATCTATAATATTGAAAAACGCCGGTGTGTCCGGCACCGCTCTCAATGTGACGGCGGATTTGGTGGCTGTAGATGCCGATTTGGTGACAGTTCATAGAAGTACGGCCAATTATGGCAATATCGCTCCGGGCGATAGCGCTTTCTGCAATGACAACTATGTTATCGGAATCAACCCCTCGGCGAAAGACGGAGACATAGCGACGCTTCGACTTGACATAAGATCGACTGATGATTCGATCGGTTGGCAGGATTATATGCCGCTTTCGATAGTCGCCCCTAATTTCAGAATAACCGGCGCCACCATTTCCGGAAATAATCGGCTTGATCCTGGTGATACAGCAACCGTCGCTTTGGCTTTGAATAATTTCGGGCATCTCGATGCCGGCGATGTCAGGGCCACGATTTCGACGACATCGGGCTATGTTCAGGTGTCGCCGCAAACCTCCTATTACGGCCCGATCGATATCGGGGATACGATCCGCAACAGCCTGGATCCATTCACTGTCATCGTCGATCCGGCCGCATTCAAAGGACAATCGGTTCCATTCAAATTGAGCATTACTACGGCCGAGGGTGGAATTTACGAGGCAAGTTACAATCTCACCATTGGCCAAGTCGCAACCTCGGATCCGGGCGGACCGGATGCTTACGGCTATTTCGTCTATGACGACCTGGATGTATCGTATTCCGAAAGACCGACTTTCAACTGGTATGATGCACGCACCAACGGCGGAACGAATCTGAATCTTTCCGATGACAGCCGGGCGATCGTAAATCTGCCGTTCACGTTCAAATACTATGGGCGATCCCACAATCGGATCTCGGTCTGCTCCAACGGCTGGATCTGCATGGACTCGACCCAATGGGTCAGTTTCCGCAACTGGCCTTTCCCCGATCCGGCCAATGCGCCGGCGATGATCGCGCCTTTCTGGGATGACCTCGGGCCGAGCGGGAGATACAATATATTTACAAAATTCGATACTTTATCCCATCGATTTATAATTCAGTGGGACAGCGTTTCGGCCAGGACATACACGGCCAGGCAAACTTTCCAAGTGGTTTTGTATGATCAAGAGTATTATCCCACGATCAGCGGCGACGGCATGTTCGAATTCGTTTACCGCCAGATTACCAATGGAGAAACCGATCCAGAGGAGAATTACGCCACCGTCGGATTCGAGAATCACAACGAGAATATCGGCTTCAACGTAACCTATTCCAACACCTACAGCCCAGGCTGCGCCACTCTGGCCGCTAACAGGGTTTATCGCATAACTACCAACACCGGCCGGGGACGTATTACCGGCTCGGTAACGGTTACCGGCGGCGGCAATGACGGAGTAAAGGCCAATGCATCGACCGGTCAATATGCCATGAGCAACGCGGCAGGGGCCTACCTGATCGACAACGTGCCGCCCGATACGATTGATGTCACTTTCAGTAAGACAGGCTGGTTCCCCCAAACCATAGCGAATATTATGGTCAATCCGAATCAGGTGGTCTCCGGACAAAACGCGACTTTGGTTCCGTGTCCTGTGCCTGCCAACCTCGCAGCCAGCGACTCGTTCGAAAACAGAATCGAGCTTTCCTGGTCTGCGGTATCCCATCCCGATCTGATCGGCTATGATATCTATCGCAGCCGCTGGGAAAACGGCGTTTATTCCAAGATAAACGGCGCCCCGATCAATGGGGTAATTTACAATGACGTGTCGGTCACCGATACGAACGCCTATTGGTACTACGTGGTTGCGGTATTCGGCGGTGCGAACTATCAGGCCCAATCGCTGGGATCGAACAAGACCGTGGGTTACAGCCGCATTACGACCGGGATAAACGAAAACAATGGATTACCCACTGAATTCGCTCTGGCTCAGAATTATCCCAATCCGTTCAACGCCCGAACCGTAATCCGCTATTCACTGCCGATTTCCGGCAGAGTTTCGCTCGATATATTCAATATCATGGGCCAGAAAGTGGCCACGTTGCTGGATTCCTATCGAGATACAGGTTATCACTCCGTAATCTGGGACGGCCACGATTTCAACGGTAACACGGTCTCGAGCGGCATCTATTTCTATCGCCTGAATACCGAGCAGAAAACGATAACCAAGCGGATGTTGATCTTGAAGTAGGCGATATCAGACTGTTCGACGATCCTAACGGGCGTCTGTTTCCAGCAGTCGCCCGTTTTAGTTTGGAAATTTCGGAAACCTCTCGCGCCGTTTTCGTGAAATTTACGACAAACGGCTTGATCCGATACGTGATTTCAACTATAACTCGATTAAAATTGGAATAGGCGATGACGATTTATTCGGCGGCGATATTGCTTTTTTTGGTGATGGACCCTTTGGGCAATATCCCTCTTTTCCTGACCATGCTTAAGGATATTCCTCCCAAAAAGCGTCGCAGGATCATTATCCGCGAGCTGTTGATTTCGTTGATAGTGCTTGTCGTATTCTTGTTTGCCGGAAGGTTCATTCTCAGGGCTCTCGATTTAAGCGAACCATCGCTCTCGATTGCCGGCGGCATAATTTTGTTCATAATCGCGCTCAAGATGATTTTTTCCACGACGGATGCATCTTTGCCTGTCGGTCCTGATAAAGAGCCTTTCATCGTGCCGCTGGCTATACCGCTTATCGCCGGGCCGTCGGCGATGGCGAGCGTTTTGCTATTATCGACCCGCGAGCCGGGCCGCGTTGCGGAATGGCTGCTGGCCCTGATATGCGCCTGGATAGTGACCGCCGCAATACTGATTTCGTCCACTCATTTAAGCCGGACTTTGGGTCATCGCGGCCTGATCGCCATGGAGCGATTAATGGGGATGATCCTTACGACTCTATCCGTGCAGATGTTCCTGAACGGCATAGGCAAATTCATGAGCCGAAATTGAATTTCATTTGATCCGGGCTGCCGATTCGTTTGGAGAGCGTTTCGATCGAGTTCTCCGCAATTTCCAGTTAATCGATTGAATCAGGGTTGAACCCCCGTATGGCATTCGTAGCAACCGCTTTCTTTCCATATGTCCCCGACATCGACCGGGTGGATGAATTCCAGACCTTCCGCGGACGTTGAGTTCATGAGTGAATCGGGGCGGCCCTGGGCCAGGATCGTATGGCAGGCTTTGCAATCGTGGCTGATTGCGGTTCCGTCATCGGTGGTGTGCTTACCATCGTGGCAGCGAAGGCAACCTTTGTCCGTGAAATGGCCGATGTGGTTGGGATAAGCTGACCATTTGGCTTTCATCTCCGGGAAGATATTGTTTTTGAAAGCGGTCTGCACCTCGCGAACCACCCCGGTGATCTTAGCGCTGTCTTGCTCCATAAGTTGAGGATGATTGGCGCCGTAAAATTCCGTGATCGATTCGGCGATTTTCTCGAGCGCTTCGCTTTCCGTGGAATATTCGCCGTTGAGTGCCTCGACCGCAACCCTTTTTATCTCCGGCAAAGATTGCGGAAGTTTACCTGCCCAAAGCAATTGGTCTATCGCATAATCCGGCGACCGGTAAATATGACTGGGTCGATTGTGGCAATCCATACAGTCCATTATTCGTGGTGAGGCCGTTCTTATTTCCTCCGGGGACAAAGGATTTTCGTTATCCTGATATACCGTTACTTTCCCGGTCAGCTTGTCGGTGACTTTGATCCAGGGGATATCGAGTCTTTTTTTATCTCTGGCTATATATTCAACCTTCGTATCGATATTTATATGCCAGTGAATACCGTGCATCAAACCTGTTGCCGGATGTCCGCCGCCGGTTTTAAGCAGCATATTATAAATCCATCCCGTATTAGCTTCGTCATACATATAATGCGCGAACTGGCGTTGTTGCGACCCGAAGAATTTCTCCGGCCAGTGGCAGCGCTCGCATGTCTCCTGAGCCGGGCGAAGGTTCTCGATCGGTGTGGGAATCGGCCGCGGGTAGTTATTGACAGTCACCGCGTAAACCTGATATGCGCCCGACAATTTCGAACGAGTGTACCAGCCGGCTCCCTCGCCGACATGGCAGGCGGTGCATAAGACCCGGGCATGAGGCGAATTCTGGTAAGTGGTATGTTCCGGTTTCATCACGCTATGGCAGGTGGTTCCGCAGAATTCGACCGACTCGCTGAAATGATATGCTTGATAGGTCCCGGCCGCGCTCATTACTATAAATAGGGCGGTGCCGAAAAAGAAAATCGCAGCGCCGTTGCGTTGGCTTTTTTGATTGAAATCGATCACCGGCCAAGCTTGCGGTGGCAATTCGCCGGTTTTTTGAGTCAGCCGCCATTGGCGATACATTCCGATCGGTATCAAGATCAGACCGAAAATTATGATAGGGGGAATGACCAGATAAATGAGAATTCCCAGATATTGAGTGGTGATCCCGAAAATCATATCTATGCCGATCAAGGTGAGCTCAATACTACCGACGACGCCGGCAATTATGGCACCGACCGTGCTAATCCAGTTATATGCCAATCGCGGCAGTCCGTATTTCGTTAACGCCATATGGTTGTCCTAAGCATTTCCCTATTTTTCAATTTCCCGTACGACAATCATATAAAAAACGGCGCCCGTTGGCAATTGCTATGACGGGCGCCGGGGGACTGTCACTGCGGTTGATTCAGTTTGGTGTCCCTTTTATCTATTACAGACTATCGGTCGGCTATTAATGCGCCGCCGCCATCGTCAATGTTCCCATACCCGGCTTACGCAAGAAACCGTTCGGATCGCCGGTGGCCAAGTAGTTTATGGAAGATTGCAGAAGCCCGACCGCGTATTCCGTGTTATGAATTCCCTCGGATTTGTCCTCTTCCACGAACAAATAATTATACACTGCGCCGGCCGATTCCGCAAGCGCCACGACCCGATTGTTTACCGGTGAACCGGAGCTGGTCATCAAATTTCCCGCCTGTAACAAGACGAACAGGCTGTCAAGAAGTCCGGTGATTTCATCGGCGACGCCCTCGGTGTTTCCATCCCAGTCGTAGTCCTCGTCGGCAGTGACATTAAACGAACCGCTGATATCGCCGTTATGGCAGGTGGCGGCGTTGCAGCCGGAAACGAGAATATGTTCGCTTTCTTCGTCGTACATTCTGAACGTGTGCCCGCCAACCATATTGGAGATGCCGGGCGCCATGTGGCAATTCAGGCATCCCTCGTCGGCTGCATTGGTATGAGCGGAATTGTCGTAATCGAATCCTTCATACTCATAGGCGTTGGACCCGAGAAGCATATCCGCTTGGTTGCTGTGGTGAGGTCCCCAACGGGTCGACAGTCGGACGCCGTCGACTATGTAGGTCGTGGCGTTTTCGCGCGCTTGATGGCATCTGGCGCAGATGTTCGATTCCTCACGGTCGTACGAATCGCCGTTCAACAAAGCCACCGCTGCGGTGGTGCGCAAATCGAGATTGCCGTTTGTGTGTGGGGCATGGCAGGTGAAACAGCCGATCACCGAGAACTCTCCGCCTTCATACGGCGTCCCGGTGAGTTCCGCGATGAATCCTTCGTTGGTGTGGCATTTTTCGCAGGTTTGGTAGCGGGTAGGATCATAATTTCGATTCCTATCGGCGTTTTCGCCCGATGCGTGCTGGGAATGTTCCCATTGATTTTTCGCGGCAAGCATGGCGAATTCCTGATCGCCGTGGCAGGTGAAACAGCTTGCCAACGAGGTCTGGTCGTTATCCTCGACGACAACCTTTCTTTCGCACCCTGCCAGGAATAAAACTGCAACCGCCAGAGCCGCCGAAATCAGCATTGCCTTTTTGTTCATGATTTATCTCCTTTAAAATGATATTGATTTGCCAAGGCTTACTTCCACGACGTTGGAAGTGAAATAACGGTCGCGGTATTGAAGATCATCGAAATTGTAAACTTTATAATATGCCAGCAATTGGTAGTCGCCGGCAAAACGGAATCCGCCCTTGAATCTCAGGCTGGAATTTTCCAGATTCAAATCACGCCTACTGCGATTCCAATTTCCGCCCACCCCCGCTATCAACCTACCCACTTCGGATAATTCGAAATCGCCGTAAACTTGGTCATCGGCATATTCGAATTCCTGCGATAGATTCGAATACTTGCCGGAAGAGTAGGCATAACCCCCGACGAAATTCAGATGGCGCAAGACGCCGAGCTCTATTTGAGCCGAGTAGCGCATAAAATCGTATTCGGTTCCCAGTTGATCGTTGGTTCTGTTTTTACTTTCGGCTCGCAATTTCAGGTTCGCGCGGGCGTTCGGACGCCACTTGAATTCGAGCCTATAGCGGCTGTCCTCTCGGTCGCCGATCAATCTGGTTCCCGAAGCCACATCCTCGAGTTTCAGGCCGTATTCGCCGCGCACTTCCGCCGTTTCCATGGGCTTATACCAGGCGCTCGCGTAATAGGCCGATCCATCTATGCCGCGGTCGTAATCGTCGTTTACGCTGACCTGATAGCCTATGGTCAACCCGCCTTTTTGAGGTCCGGTGAATGATACGAAAAATGCATGGGCCAAATTATCGGTCGCCACCAGATCGCTGTCCGATTTTGCCCTATTGAAAAAGCCCAAGTATTTGATCCATATTTTCGTGTTCAAGTGCAGCAGTGCAGTTCCCATGTAGGCATCGGATCGTATTCCCTGCCCGCCGCCCGCGAATTCATTTTTGAAGTGTTTGACAACACCGGTCAGCACAAGACGCTCGTATCGAGGTATCGGATAGTGTCCGGTGATAGTGAATTCGCGTCGATCTTGATCGTATTCGTCGTCGAGCCTGTTGTCGAATCTGCCTATTCCGAAATCCGCCTGCAGCATCCTTCCCCGATGAGCGAATCTGGCTCCGAACGAATAACGTTGATTGTCATAGCTGATCGTCTGAGTGTCAGGAATTCCGAAATCGAACATCTGCGCCTGGCGGCCGGTAACATCCACGTAGTCCAGATTCATATATATTTTAAGCTGTTTGACCGGATAAACCCAGATATCGGTGCCCGAGCGATTGCGCCGCGAATTCGCAGCCCCGTCGAAATCGTAATTCCGTCGATAACGATTGTGATAGAAATCGGCGCCGAAAAGTCCCGACCTCGATATTCCCATGGCCAGATTGCGATTTTTCAAAGGAACCCCATTGAAATCGGCGTTCAAGACGATTCCGTTGTCCAACATATAACGGAATCCGTTCAGCGAAAGTTGAACCCCCTCGTATAAATTATAAGTCGCCCTGTCCGCCGATTTGTTGCCTTCGTCATCTATCGTGATATAGCCGATACCCAGATTTCCGTTACCGGTTCCGGCAAAGACCCAACCGCCCCCTAAAATCGCGATCAGAACGGCCGACAAGATAAAATTTCTCTTGATCATCGCCACCCCCTTATTGATTGACTATGTGACAGCCGGATTGATAGCAATCCGGGAACAGTTTGGAGCCGAGTTGCGGATCGAGCAAATAACGGTTGTTCATCGAACCGTGTATTTCCGAATGGCATTCCGCGCAGGCGAATTTCGTCCCAAGGCCGCTGTGAACGGTGCGATGACCGGCAGGGATAGAATGGCACTGCAAGCAGTTTCCGCTCCCAGGCTGATTCAGCAGACGGTCGTTATCTGAACCGTGAGGATTGTGGCATTCGATACAAGAGCCGCCGGCCGTCAGATGCGAGTAATTGACCGGATGTTCGTATATAAATGGTCCTGCCTTATCCGGGTGGCATCCCTGGCAGGTCCAATCGAATCCTATTTTCTGCAGCGATCCCTGAGCTGATCCCTGCTCATGACAATCCGTGCATTCCATATTTCCCGTATTGAGCGGGTGAGCCGATCGGCGGGTTAATTCAAGCGCAACCGTGCGGTGACAGGAAAGACAGCGTTCATTTTTATCGAAGGTCCCTGTCTCGGCGCCTGATGCGTGAATCGAATGACAAGAACCGCAGCTCAGCCCGGCGTTCGCATGCGGATCGGTTGAGGCCATAGTCTTTTGGTGGGGAGTCAGATGGCAGCGTCCGCAGAGCTCGACCTGTCTGGAGGATACCAGCCTGAACGGTTGCGTGATATTCTCAATCGTAGGCATCTCCTGATGTTCTTGCCAGCCGTCGTGGCAGCTGATACATTCGACCTTGATCGCTGCTTTCAAAAGGCGATCGGACGAAATCTGGTGGGCGGTTCCCGCAAGCGATTTGTCATAACCTTCGTGGCAATCGAGACAATTCGGAGTATTCTCAGCGAATACATCAGGCGATATTGATATCAATCGAAGAATAACGGTCAAGACAATCAGAATTTCCGATCCATAAATAATCCTCAACCGATCCTCCTTTCGCTTATCAAAAGATCGACAGAACGGCGTCAATATTAATATTTTATGATGATAATATCAAGAATAATTTTTTTTCATGATAACTTTTCTGCCAGCCGTAAACTGGCATACTGGGTCTTCGTAGTCGATGATAGAGCTGCGATGAGCATAATAAAGTCTTGACAGCCGATTGGAAATGATTACAAGTTTGCCATATGTTTAAGGCGAAGGTCTGATGATGATTGCTCACGCAAAACAAATGATAAATCGTTTCTTGCCGGGCACGATCATCGTTTTCATTGTCCCCTGGGTTATCGTCAGTCCGGCGCAGGCTGTCTCCAATAGCGAATGTCTCGAATGCCATAGCGATGCCTCCCTGACCAAGCAAAATCAATTCGGCAAGACGATCAGCTTGGCCATTGATACAATTGCTTATAAGACCTCTTCCCACGGCGGATTCGAATGCACCGATTGCCACTCCGGCATAAGCGAAATTCCCCATGCCGAGGAACTCGAAAAGGTCGATTGCGGCTCATGCCATTCGCAGGAAAAAGAGGTTTACCGCTGGCACGGGCGGCTCGAAGTAGGCACCAGCCCGGACATTCCGGGTTGCGCGGATTGCCACGGCAGACACAATATACTGCCATCGACCGAAAAAGAATCCGCGGTCAATCCTTTGAATTTGCCGCGCACATGCGCTACCTGTCATGAGGATTTGAATATCATAAGGAAACATGATATCCTGGTGGAAAAACCGATCGAGGTGTTTGAAAGCAGCGTTCACGGCAAGGCGTCGATGGGGGGAATCTACACCGCCGCCACCTGCAACGACTGTCATTCGGCCGAGGGGACCGCTCATAAAATACTATCGCCGTTCAATCCCACTTCGACGATTTATCATTTCAATATTCCTAAAACATGCGGCAAATGCCATCGCAGTATAGAAAACGATTATTGGGAGGGGATTCATGGTAAATTGGTAGCCCGGGGCGAGACGGATTCGCCAGTTTGCACGGATTGCCACGGTGAACACGGAATTCTATCGCCGACTGATCCTCGTTCCCCGGTGAGTCCGACGAGGGTCGCCCAGGCAACGTGCTCTCCCTGCCACGAATCGGCAAGGTTGAATGAAAAATACGGTATCCCCACCGGGCGCCTGAAAACCTGGGTGGATAGTTATCATGGATTAAAAAGCCGAGCGGGCGATATTACCGTTGCCAATTGTGCATCTTGCCATGGCGCCCATCTGATATTGCCGCACACCGACCCCAAATCGTCTATCAACATGGCCAACCTGCAACAAACGTGCGGACGCTGCCATCCGGGCATCACCGCTACTTTGGCCCAGACTCCGATCCACGGGACGCCGGGTATATCCGGCACTCCGGCGGCAAGATTGGTGCGGCTGATTTATATAGTGGCTATTGTAGTTATAATCGGCACCATGGTGATCCATTGGCTTATCGATTTGCGAAAGCAATTCCAGATTTTGCTTTCCAAGAAGCAGATTCAAAGGATGACTCGCAACGAAGCCTGGCAGCATATGTTCTTGACGATTACGTTCATCACTCTTGTCGTTACCGGTTTCTCGCTGCGCTATTCAGAATCGGGTTGGGTTAAACTGCTTTTCGGTTGGGAAGGTGGTTTTCCTTTGCGGGGTATCATTCATCGGGTCGCCGCGGTGATTTTTATACTGACCTTGATTTGGCATGTGGTCTACTTGTTCACCCGGCGCGGCCGCGGATTTATTCGCGACATTTTCCCTCGAGCGACCGATTTCATTCAGTTCTGGCAGATGATAAAATATAATCTCGGCCGTAACCCTGATCCCCCCCGTTTGGGCAGGTTCAGCTACGTGGAAAAAGCCGAATACTGGGCGCTTGTTTGGGGTTCGGTGGTGATGCTTATCAGCGGCTTTTTCCTGTGGTTCGAAAACGTGGCCGTGCGCTGGTTCGCTAAGGGTTTTCTCGATGTCATGCTTGTAATTCACTATTACGAAGCTTGGTTGGCCACGCTTGCAATCGCCATTTGGCATATGTACTCCACCGTTTTCCGCCCCACGGTTTATCCGATGAATCCATCTTGGATTACCACCAAAATGCCGGAGAGCATGTATCGCCACGAGCATCCCGCCGATCCGATTTTTGCCGAAAATCCTCCTCAGGAATCGACGGCGGCCGATCTTGAAAGCGAGGATCGGAATAAGGATCGATAGCGGAACGCGGCCGGGCGGACCGGTCATGGAGAAAATCGGGTGCCGAGACCGGAACCCATTTTAATTAATGGCTATTTCCCGGTAAGTTGTGAGCGAAGTTTCGCTTGTAATTTCCATGGTTATTATTATATTACGAGCGAAGGTTGATGCTTCGGCTTCGGAGGTGTTATGCGCAGCGCAGTGCTTTGGGCCCTGGTTTTGTCACTTGCCGCGGTATTACCGGCAAGCGGAACACAGCGTATGGTGTTGATCGAGATGCAAACCAACACCTCGTGAGCAGGCTGTGAATCTGCTGATTCGGTCTTGGATCAGTTAGTTGCAAATTATCCCAACCAGTTCATCGCGGTTCGTTATCATGCTTGGTGGCCCAGCAGCAGCGATCCGTTCTATTCGTACAACCCCACTGAAAACTCCGCCAGGATTCGCTACTATCCACCTCATACCGATGGCTATCGATATACGCCGTACGCTTGGATCGATGGTGTAATCAGGGGCGGATATACTTATACCTCGTGGTGGACGATGATACAAAACAGGCGGCAAATGCCGTCTCCCCTTGAAATCAATCTTTCGGGCGTGTATTTTCAGTTGTCTCGAAGCGGCACGCTCGAAGTCAAGATCATAGCCACCGACGTCATTAGCCTGGATAGTCTATATGTGCGAACCGCTTTAATTCAGAATGGCATATACTATCAGGCCCCGAACGGATCACTTTGGCATCATCAAACCATGCGGGATATGATCCCGGATACGCTCGGATTGCGAAGAACATTGGTGCAAGGAGATACGGTCGAGATTTCGCTTCCCTTTACGATCCCCAGTCAGTTGGTCTGGCAGAATTGCGAATTGGTCGTCTGGGTTCAATCCGACCGGACGCGGGAAATTCTGCAGAGCGCCAAAATCGGTTTGCCGGCGATTTTGTATGACTTAACCGCGTTCAGGCTGCAGTCGCCCGCCAATCACTCGAATATCAGAACCTGTTATCCTTTGTTTTGCTGGCATCCGAGTTTCGACACTCTGACTGGGAGTCAAGTATTTTATCGCGTCTATTGGAGTCTCTCGCCGTCATTTTCCAGCCCCTTCATCACCGATTCCACATTCGATACCACGTTGCAATCGCCGGTTTGCCTTTACTATGACTCGACCTATTACTGGAAAGTTCTGGCCGCCACGAGCGGAGGCGCAAGCAGATTCAGCGAGGACACTTACCAGCTGACGATTCGGCATCCCTGCGAATATACGCCCGGAGACATCAACGGCGACGGTAACGTTCTGGGCGGCGATGTCACGTTCGGCGTCCGCTATTTCAAGGGAATCGGCTCCAATCCTCCGGATTCCTGCTATGATGATTCGCTTCCCGGAAATCATTTCCTGTATATGGCCGGCGATGTCAACGACGATTGCCAATTCAGGGGATCTGATATCACCCGCTTGGTAGCATATTTCAAGGGATTCACCAACCTGCTCTATTGTCATCTCACGCCGCCATCAGGAACGCCGAGAGTTTTCCGACGCAACAGCCAGACTCCCGCTGAATGATGTTTCACTGATTTGCTTATGAAAGGCGGTCCATGTGGATGGGCCGCCTTTTTTAATCCGATTCAATCCACTCGGATTGATGTCAATGACTTAAACGATTTTGTTTTCGAGGCTGTATCGGTAGGCCTCGGGCGTATCGATATCGATCCAGCGATCGTCGGAATCCATGAAGACCGCCTCGAAATCGCCGTCGGCTATCAACAATTCTGCTGCGGCGCTGATCGAATCTTTCCCGAGCCTCGCGGCTTTTTCTATTGCCTTGAAGATGCGTTCGTTCAATTTGAATATCCCGCAATCGATCCCGTTGTATCTGGAAAGAGTCTTGCCGATTTTTTCTATTTTGTTATCGTTGCAATGAACTTTGGTTGCATCCTCGATATCGAAAACCCGGTCGATGCGCTGATCGACAAGCAGTAGATTTTTGGATGAGCGGGCTGCGGCTATTTTATTCAATGCCCCCACCGTGACCAGATGATCCGACATCGAGAGCAAAAAGGTAGTGTTCCCCACGAATTCTTTTGCCGCAAGCACCGACAAAGCGTTCCCTTTTTGCCAGTCGTCGTTGACGACATACTCGCACTTCCAACCGAAATGATCATATTTGCCGAGGTAGTCCCTGATTTCATTTCCTCTGTAGCCGATTACGATTACGAATCGATTTACCCCGACCTTGTTCAGCCCGCTCATTATCGTAGATAGAACCGTGGCCTCGCCATAGGGAAGCAAGGTTTTCGGTCCGGAAAAAATATCGCTCCAAAGCCGGCTTCCCATGCCGGCGGCTATTATTACTGCAGATCCGGGACGATTATCGGATGTGATCGACATAGTGATCAGATGCCTTAACAACCTGGGGGTACATTCTCATGGCCTCCCTCTTCGTATAATTCGAGCATTTTATCGATAAATCTTTTTGAGGCCTGCCCATCGAGACCGAAAAAATACCGTTTCCGGTATTCGTCGGCCGCTTTGAGCATTTCCGGCGTGGGATTCAACGCCTGCTCTATACCCTTCTCTATTTGATCGCCTGAACCGATGTGCACGAACGCCCCTTTCAAGAACTCCCGATTGTCGATTTCCAGAAGCGGTTGACCGTCGGAATGGCGCAACTTATCGCAGGGTAGATCGAACACGATTCCGGTCTTGCCGACCGCCAGCAGGTCGAAGATCGTGCTGGATGCCTCGCTGATCACCGTATCGCAAACCGCGTAATATGGCATGATATTGTATTCGGAAAACGGTAAGAGAACGCTGTGCGGATATTTTTTCACTCTCTTTTGGTAAATTCGGTGTTGCCTGTGGGGGGCGTATTTCCCCATCCAGCTATATGGGTGCAACTTGATGATCAAATTATAATTCTTGGTTTGTTCGAAAATGTCGTCTTTGATTTCGTATAAACATGTAGGTTTATAAGTGGGAGCGAACAACACCGTCTTTTTTCGCGGGTCAAGCCCCAATCGACTGAGGCGTTTTTCCCTGTCGGCAAACCGCCCCTGTAAGAGATGATCCAGCTTGGGCAATCCGATCAGGTGGATTTCGCTTCGGCCGAGGCTTCTCGAAGCCAAAAGCGAATCGACTCTGTGTCGGCCCTCTACGAATATCTGATAGCGATCACCGGTTCTTCCGGCCAGATTACGATACAGGATATTTTTGATTCCGGTTCCGTGGTTCAAGAAGCATAGCAAAGTCTTGCCGTAGGCGTGCGCGTCGCGGATGGTGTCGCCGGTTATCACTATGTCGAATCCGCGTTTAATATTCGTAAAACGATAACCGAGTTTTCGCCATTCGTTGATTATGGGTGCTCGATAGGGAAAGTCGAACAAAAGAAATCGTTTTTTTTCCAACTCGAGAGAAAACCAAACATCGAAACGTTCATCGTTCATCAGCAATTCTATTATCGGATCGAAGGCGGCTTTGTGATAAGCATAGCCGATCTTGAACAGTAACTTAATCTTTTTCATTTTCTACGATTCCGAATCATCGTGTGAATACGACGACTCTCTGCACTGTCTTTCCAAAATAATCAATTAAGCGATTGATCATGAATTCTCAAGGGATTTTGAGCATCTGACGGAAATTGACAATCATTTTGCCGGAGGCTATAATTGATTGATTTTATGCCCGAGCCATTTTCAAAACGCGCCGCCGGCTTCTTGGGGCTTAAACGCGATATAGTACTGCTTTTGGGAATGAGCATACTTGTCGGCCTCGGGGAGCGTTTGGGCTCGCGATATATTCCCAAATATCTGGAATTTCTCGGAGCCGGTGCGATAGCCATAGGAATATATGGTACGGTTGAAAACCTTTTTGGGGCCTTATGGTCGCTCCCCGGCGGATTTTTGACCGACCGTCTTGGCGCGCGGCGGGCGCTGGCGATATTCAATCTCATATCGATCTGCGGATATCTGATAGTAATCTTGGCGCCGTCATGGCCGGCCGTGATTATGGCATCCATATTATTTCTATCCTGGTCGTCGTTATCGCTTCCCGCCACCATGGATATTATCGCCCGCAGACTGCCGCAATCGAAAAGGGCGATGGGAGTATCGATGCATTCGATCATTCGTCGGATTCCCATGGCCGCCGGTCCCGTGCTCGGCGGCATATTGATCGGCGCATACGGCATGCAAAACGGGATAAAGATGGCTTTCAGCGCAGCTGTTGCGCTGGCATTGGGCGCCTTGATATTACAGCAGAAGATGGTTTTGGAAGAAAAAGCAGCTTATGAGAAGTTGAAACTGTTGAAAATCATCGGGAGATTCGATCCGGCGCTGAAAAACCTGCTGGTTTCGGATATCCTTATAAGATTCTGCGAACAAATCCCTAACTCGTTCGTCGTAATCTGGGTCATGAACGTTGCCGGCAAAGGAGCGTTCCAGTTCGGCTGGCTGACGGCGATCGAGATGGGCACGGCCATGCTGCTTTATATCCCGGTCGCCTCTTTTTCAGACAGAGCCGAGCGTAAGCCATTCGTTATTGCGACGTTCGTTTTTTTTACGCTTTTCCCGGCCATTCTTTTTTTTTCCACCTCGACATCGATGCTGATTTTGGCGTTTATGGTGCGGGGATTAAAAGAATTCGGTGAACCGACAAGAAAAGCGCTGATCGTGGATCTTGCGGATCAACGAATGAAAGCGCGGACGGTGGGGGCTTATTATTTCCTCAGAGATACGATCGTTTCCGCGGGTGCCTTTCTGGGCGGCTGGCTTTGGAGCATCAGCCCGGCTTTGAATCTCTGGACCGCTTTCGCTTTTGGGATAATCGGGACCGCCTATTTCGCCGTTTTCGGAAGGTCGGCCGCAAAAAAAACGAGTTGAGAAATCAACCCTCTTGCGAATCGCTCGAAATCGATAACCTGTAAGCTTGACTGCTCTGGTCCATATAACTATCATAATCGTATGATAGATGAAATCGATCATCGAGAATTCAGGGCCGTGCTGAAACGAGCAAGGCATACAGCGGTGCTGACGGGCGCAGGCATATCGGCGGAATCCGGAGTGCCGACGTTTCGCGGCGCCGATGGTCTCTGGAAAAAGTTCAGGCCGGAAGAATTGGCCACGTTCGAGGCGTTCATGGCCAATCCTGGATTGGTTTGGGAGTGGTATAATTACCGACGCGACTTGATAAAAAAGGTTAAGCCGAACCCGGGGCATTACGCGCTGGCGGAGATGGCGGGGTATTTCAAGAGATTCACCCTTATAACTCAGAACGTCGATGGTTTACATGAGCTGGCCGGTTCGCCTCAAGTTTACGAGCTCCATGGCAATATAAGGAGGAACCGCTGTTTGAAATGCAACCGGACCGATTATCGGGACGATTACGTTCAATTTCCGCCGATATGTCAATGCGGAGGAAGTCTGCGTCCCGACGTCGTCTGGTTCGGCGAGATGCTTCCCGAGCAAGAGCTATCCGCCTCGATAGCGGCCGCCCGGGATTGCGACCTTTTCTTCAGTATCGGCACCTCGGCGGCGGTTCAGCCGGCCGCGTCGTTGCCGTTCATGGCCAAACAAAACGGCGCCTTCGTGGTCGAAATCAACCCCGAACCGAGCGAAATTTCCGCGATCTGCGATTTGACCATCAGAGGAAAATCAGGTGAAATAATGCCCCTTATAGTGCGAATAATCAAAGAAGTCCAGGGGGAAGAATAGAGGAGGGATGTCATGGCCGAAAATGATATGGAAACCAAACTTGCCCATCTTCCGGAGAAAAGCAGGCGCGCCATCGAGGGTTTCTGCCGTGATCTGATCAAAGCATTCGGTGACAACTTGATTTCCCTTTTGCTTTATGGTTCCGCGGCCCGCAAATCGGCCGATGACTCAGTAGATTATTTTAAGGAAGGTGTCTCGGATATAAATACGGTGCTCATATTGGAAAAGATATCGACAGCGGAACTAAATGCGATAAGGGATATCGGCCGGCGTTATCGCAAGTCGGGATTGGTTGCGCCGCTGATATTCAGAAGAGACCATATTCCGACATCGCTCGACACTTTTCCGCTCGAATTTTCCGATATGAAGGAAAATCATGTTTGTCTTTATGGAATGGATCCGCTTGAAGGCGCACAGATCGAGATGAAGAATTTGCGTCATCAGTGCGAGGTGGAGTTCAAAGGCAAACTAATTCACCTGCGGCGGGGGTTCGTCCAGATTCCAGGTGATAGGGATTCGCTGCATCAACTCATAGCCGGATCGATCGTTTCGATACTGACCGCCTGCCGGGGGATGATTCGGCTGAAGGGGCATACGCCGCCGGCAAGCGTAACGGCGCTGCTGAAACTAATAGAGGAAGATTACGGAATCGATACGGCGCCGCTGGGCGAGGTCTGGAAATTAAAGCGAGGAGAATTGGAAGAATCGACCGCCACGCTGGAAATTCTATTCGATAATTACCTGGCGGTCATAAAGAATCTGGCCGCTGTGGTGGATTCCATGTAAAACCGACCAGCTGCAAGCGGTTAATTGAGGCTCCGCCGGTCGGAAGTAAGCATGCAAATCAAGGAGGATCGTATGAATCGTTGCCGGATAACTCCCAATGATAACGGCTCGCTGCATATCGAGGGAGAATTCGAACTTGTCGATGCCGAAGGGCGGATTTTCGATCTCGGAGGCAGGACCGAAATCTGGCTCTGCCGCTGCGGTCAATCGCAAGATAAGCCGTTTTGCGACGGCTCGCACAAACGAGTCGGCTTTACCTCACAGGTGAAAGCCAGGGCGCTGCCTCCTAAGAAAAAGACCTGATCGGTTTGTATGCAGCCGAGCACCATATTTTGAATAAGGTGCAAACAAAAACGGCGGCCGACAATCGACCGCCGCTTGAAATATAAAATTCTTTGCTTAATTCAGACCGAATTTGCACCAGCCGGAGATATACCTTTGGCCGGTTTTATCGATTCCCGTTAAAATGAAATGATATTTCCCGGCAGGGGCATGGCCGCCGTTTCTGAGCGTCCCGTTCCAGATTACGTTGATCGGTGGTATCCCTTTGCCCTCGATATAATGTATGGCGTCCGCTTCCAGTTTCGATTCCGACCAGTCTTTCAGTTTGGATTTGAGTATATACAGTTTCCAGGATGTCAATTTCACCACTCGTTCCGGCCTGATATAGAAAACGATCCGCTTTTCGCCCATCATGCTGATATCCGACACATCGAGGCTGACCGCCAATTTCATATAGTCGGCCGGATTCGGTTCTATTTTTGCCGGTTGCATATTTTCAATTATCGGGGGTGGCATATTTTTCGTAGGCTCTACCGTCTGCACCTCGTCGATCCCGGCTACCTCAAGGACCGGAGGCGGCTCGACGACCGGTTTTGCTTCCTCCACTGGCGCAGTCGGCTTCGGGAGCTGTTCGGTTGTCGGGAGCGCCGTTTCGGGCGCGGCCGCCTTCTTGGCGGTCTGATCGGGCTCACCGATCTTCGGCGATTTCGGGGTTTCGGGGACGGCACCGGTTGCAGCAACTGGTTTTGGCTCGAATTGTGTCGGTGTCGGTTCAGTCATCGGCTTGGCTGTCTCGGGCAACGCCGTCGGTTTTATCGTCAAGTCCGGCTCGCTGACCGTGGTTGGTTTCGGTGATTCGGAAACGGGAGCGGGTATAGCCTGCGGCTTGATTTCGACGGGAACGGATTTCATGCCGACGGGTTGTTTGTCAGGCGGCTTTGTCGGTTCGAATGACGGTGTTTGTATATCGGCAAAATCCTGTTTGGTCTTGCGATTTTGTTGGGGCACGCCGCCGAATCCATAACTAAATGAGATGAACTGATCGACGGCGAAATTTTCATCGGACTCGAAGGGGAACGTGCGAAGGCCGTAATCCAAACGCATATCTCTTCCGCCCAAATCGAGGTTGAAGGAAACTCCCGCATGAATGCGCTTATAATCGCCGGTGGTGGAGTTATATTCGGCTTTCCCGAAAGCATATCCGCCGCGCAATCCGAAACTTACTTTGGAAAGTATGCCGAACCACCACTCGCTTCCGAAATTATACAATGAATTCCAGCGGGTACTTTGTCCTTGGGTCTCGGCCGCCTGATACCCGGCCAGCAAGAATCCGAGGTTGTTGCCGAATGGAATGCCGAATGCGACGCTGGCGCGCGCTTTACGATCGAGATGGGCCTCTTGGTTCAGCCAGGTCGGTGTCATTTCGCTTCTAAGGATATTTTCCCCGGCAAGAGCAAGAGTGAAATTGGGTGTCGGATTTATATTGACTCCCAAATCCAGATCGAACGCTTTTCGTTTACCGTAGTTGGTTTCGAATTGATATTTCGTTCCCAGACCGAATGCGGCGAACGATGCCAGTTTCCGCGCATATCCCAAATTGACCGCGTTGATGGTCGTTATCGATGTGGGTTCAGCCGTCGAGCCGGATTGGAATGCGTTAAAAGCCAAAGCACCGAACCGCTCATCGTGAAAGCGGATGGCCGCCAGGCCCGAGTAGGGCGATTCAAGATATGCGGAATATCCGTATTCGGTGGGACGGAGATATTGAAGCTGGACCTGCCAGCCCTGGGAGAATGCGATTCCGGCTGGGTTGTGTAGAACGCCGAAAGCATCGTCGGCGATTGCGCTATAGGCGAATCCGATCCCCTCGCCGCGTGCCCCGGCATTCACCTCGAGATTGGCCCTGGCCGTGGAGATAAATAACATTGCAATGGCAACCATCGTTACCGGCAGCTTCTTATTCATCGTCAATCCTCCAGCTTATTCGTGGCAGATCGCAGACTATATTGTAATATAATCCCCAGGTTCTCCGGTCTTCGCCACGGATATTATTATCATTTTTTATATCGACAAATTCGAGCGCCAACTTACTTTGCCAATAGCGGTTTTTTTGGACATGGAGCCCCAGATTAGCCCGGGTTGTTTTTTCCACAATTCCCGAGGGAAAAGCTTCTTTATATCCTGGTGAATCGAGCCATGGCGTTGTCCAATCTCCGGTTAGCCTCCCCTCGCCTCGCCTCTGGAATGTCACCGATGCGGCAATGTGCATATAACTGGAAAAATGCCAGTCGTAAAATACCCCGATTCGATCATGGTCCGGACCTAGGCTGTCGCCGATCGGAACTCCTTCGTTTTCATAGCGATTGTAGGTTCGAATCTGATTATAGGTGCGGTTTGTGATAAGATCATAGGTCAGCTCGAGATTGGTTGATTCCACCGGAAAATCGAATAGGCATACTCCTCCCGAGAAGGCATATTCCGATGGTTCCCGATCGAAGGCGGTTCGTTTTTCGATTTGCAGGTCATCAATCAATAAGTCGAAATATAGCGCGGCTCTGCCGGGCATTTTGAACACGGCGCCCAAGCCGACGAAGGTGTTATCATCACGGTCCTGATTGAGCTGTTCCGCATGATACCATAGCAGAGGAAAAGCATAATAAAGCTCAGGGCGACGTCCCGGCCCGCCGTAAACCACCGATTCTTTCAGCATAATGTCGCACCAGTCGAAAGGAGAAACTATCAAAGCATGGGCGGATAAATATCGGTTTTCTGAAGCAGGCAAACCGACGGAATCGATAGTTGGCGATAAAAAAGTGGTTATCCACGCCAACTCGATATGTTCATTGAATCGGTACCGCATAAACAAGCCGTCCATCGGCATCGCCGATGACGAGACAAAAAGCGAGTTGGATTGTCGCCCGATACCCCAATTGGTTCGTCGCCGACCCAGATCTATCGAAAGCCTCTTGGTGATGTATCCGACGGTCGCATTTTCGGCGTAGCCGGCCCAGCCTTTCCATTTTTTCCCCGCATAATCGGAATCTCCAGCGAGCTTCGAATCGATACGATAGTCAACGCGAAGGCTGATGTTTTTTGCTATACCATAGGAAATTTCCGGGAAGAACTGCCAATATGCCTTGTTGAAATCTTTTCCGAAATGGCCGTGACCTATGACCGAAAGTCCTGGTTGAAGGATTTTATCGGCGGCGGCGAAACGCTCGTAATTCAGAGCTATCGTCTGTTTAAGGATTTTTTCGGTTCCGAACGAAGCATCCGATTCATTTTGATATTTCCCCTCCGTCGGCAATAGCAAGGCGTTTCCGGCGGAAATTCCTCCTCGCAGATATAATTCTCTTAAGAAAAGATTGGCGGTTTCGGTATCGAGCCTGCCTGTTGGTATTGCCCCGGCATGGTCGAAAATGATGAAGGTTATAAGTAAAGTATAAAATCCACGCATGACCGACTTGTTACACCGAAAGCGGGACTTTGTCTTCCCGCCGGGCCGGGACCTCCTGTTCGACGTCGAGCCGCTTTGTCATGTATGTTGCGTATCCTTTATCCGGAGCCGATTGCTGCTTTTGGGTGGGATCGGGATTATCACCTCGTTTGCGTAAATCATCGGACGACGAAATTCCAAAAATGAGCCTGTGGCGTCCTTCCCTGGCTGCAATCAGGTTTCGTATAAAGGATGAAATCCTGGATGATTGACCTATATAATAAAATGCCACCGAGGCCGACCACGACATCGCCAACACTTCACGTGCATCGATATAGGGATTGGCAAAATACAGGACGACCAGGAACAATATATGGGCAAGAGTGGTCGATATCAACTTGTGCCCGAAAGAGTCTTTTGAATTCAAAAATTTTACCCAGTATCCTGCGGTTGAAATCACGAATCCGTAGCAACAGATAAACGAAGCCAGTTGCAAAATGATTTTCATGGCCGCATTTTCTTTCTGGATATCCGGCATCGGGAGAAGCTGGAATTTGATCAAGAGGGCAGCCGCCATCATAGCAGGCGGCACAAGATGTCCTGCAATTTTCAGCAGGAATCGGGGCAGTCTCTTTGGATTGTGAGTCGTTTTCCGATAAGGGAGGATCTCGTCTATGGGTTGGATATCCCGCCGTGAGCCGGCAAGTCGAAGCAGATCGTCGATATCGAACGGTTTCAACAGGTAATCGGCGGCGCCGGCACGGAACGATTTGATGATCGTGTCATTGTCCGATTTGCCTGAGACTACTACCGCTTTCGTGTCGGGATTGATTTGTCTGATTTTCGATATTAGGCTAAGGCCGTTGGCGTCCGGGAGGCCGATGTCTATGAAAGCCACGTCGAAATCCTTGGAATTGAATAGCTCCTCCGCCTGATTTCCAGTCTGCGCAGTAGCCACATTATGACCGTCGCTCCCCAGAACCTCCCTGATAAGTTCGGTAATGCATTTATTGTTATCTACCACCAGGATTTCAGCCATATTCGACCTGCTTAATAGGCGCCTCGCCTGGTCAACACGGCGGGGATGGTTCGCGCCATGATCTTGAAATCGAGCCAGAGTGACCAATTGTCGATATATTCGAGATCCATTTTCAGCCAGTCTTGAAATTTGATATGGTTTCTTCCGTTTATTTGCCAAAGGCATGTGATTCCGGGTTTCACCGATAATTTGCGCCTCTGCCAAGGCTCGAATTTCTTTACCTCCCCGGCCAAGGGCGGCCGCGGACCGACGATTGACATATCGCCCTTTAATACATTGAAAAGCTGGGGCAGCTCATCAAGCGATGATTTCCTGAGAAATCTGCCCAGAGCGGTTACCCTCGGATCGTTCTTGATTTTGAACACGGGTCCGTCCATTTCGTTTTTAGACAGCAGGGCTTTCTTGAGTTTATCGGCACCGCGAACCATGGTTCTGAATTTGTAAAGCACGAACGTCCTGCCATGCAGCCCCAATCGTTTCTGTTTGAACAGAATCGGTCCGGGAGAGCTGATTTTTATCAAAAGAGCGATCACCGCCATAAGCGGAAGAGTCACTATCAATCCGCAAACAGCCAGGCATTTATCCAAGAGATTCTTCAGTGAAAGCGAAAGGGAAGCGGCCGGCTGCGGGTCGGAGATGATCATCATCTGATTGTCGATTTCCACGATCGTTTTCCTGATTGCCGGACGCACCGGCTTATCCGCGATCTGGATGGTCTTTATTCCCATCAGATGGCACTCGTCGATCGCCTTTTGCACATGCTCGCTATTGTTGTTTTCGGCTGCGAATATTATCCAATCGATTCGCCTGGGCTTGATATAGTGGGGCAATATATCGAGATTCCCGATAACCGGGATGTCGTTGATTCTCCTGAGCGGCCAAAGTTTGAAATCGGCGACGTGATCGGCATCGATGAAACCAATTATCTTTGCCCCCCATTGGGGATTGGCCTTTATCATATCGGATGCCGACCGCGCCCGTTTACCATCACCTACTATCAATACGCGGTGGATATTTTTGCTTCGACCCCGGTAATACCCGAGCAGAGAGTGAATCGCGAATCTGATTAAAATTATTGATATGACGATGAGCGCCAGAAACGCAAACAAGCGTAAGCGGCCTTCTATAGGCAAATCCAAATAATAAAGATAGGCGAACAATCCCGCGATGCTTATGGACGAGGCAGTTATGATAGGTCGGATCATATCTTTTGGCGATCTGAATCTGAACGAATAGCAGGCTTTTTGGTTCCAGAGCGCCAATCCCCAGCATATGACGGATACTAGAACGATGTTGCTATAAGTGATGCGATTGGGGTCGTTATAATCGCCGAAGGGGTATGTTCCAAAGGCGATGCCTGTGCCTGCCGCCACAATAGCCAAATCCACAATCAGCAATAGGCGGCGAAGCTGGTTCATCTGATTCCCAATCATCAAAAGTCGCCCCGGGTTTTGATTATTCGGACTAATATAATATTCGGCATGTACCGGCTAATGTTTACAATTGAAACATTTGAGGACAAAGAGCGAAACAGAATCGCGGGCGCGTAGGGATTGATCCCAGTATCACCGCGTTCGTGAAATGGGTCTTATTGCCAGCGCATGCAAAACGATACTGACAGTTGGGGATACGGCGCACAGCATTGACGCCGGTTTGAAATAATGGCCGAAAGCCGGAAACTAATACCAATCGCTCGGGATTATTGTATCGTTCCGGATTTTTCTATCTCGATTTTAGTTACGTCAGCCGCTTCTTAAAGATTGGATCGCGACAATCGCTCGGTGGTCAGTAGGTTATAAGTGCGCTTGGAATCGATCACAATTGGTATCGCTGCAGTTTCGATTTCACATGTCGATTGGACGATCAGATACCGTTCCAACCCCTCGATCTCATCCAGCTTGCGGTAACGGAACGAATCAGCAGGCAGTTCATGGCGTAATGCATCGAGGCTGTCGATTTCCACAAGTAAATAATCGCAAGGAGTCTCGATTACTTTATAACCGGCGGTGGTTAGCTTGTCCGCCAGCAGCTTGTTTGCGAGCCTGATCGATTCGATCCGTCTTTTCACGAAATGCAAGTCGTTCAAAACGGCTTCAAAGGCCGCCTGAGCGAAAGAGTTAGGATAAAACCCGATCCCGATTCTATCGATATATTGCCAGTTGATGCAATCGGAAATGACATAGGACAAATCGGCGCCCGCCAATCCGATAGCAGGTGAAAGCGATCTTATAACTGCCAAATTCGGAAATTTGTCAACCAAAGGCAACATGGTGACTCCGCTGAATTCGAAATAGGATTCATCGACGACGAACATGGTGTTCTGACCGTAAGAAAGCAGAAAAATCAGTTCCGCCGCGCTCCAGATCGCCCCGGTTGGCCAGGTCGGATTTGCCATAAAGACGATCCTTGTTTTGGGCGACATCGATCGGATGATTTCATCGACCCGCGGTTCGAACGGATTTTCGTGCTCGGTATAACGGATATTTGCGCCCGTCGCCATAGCTGTTCTCATAACGGTGTCCTCGGCATGAGCGATAATCACCGCTTCAATGTCGCGGCCGAGATAGGTTTGAAAGATCGCCGTCAAAGCGGCGGCGTTTCCTGAATAACATCTGATAAACTCGTGGCCGATATCGTCGTAGATTGAAAGCTGCTTTCTCAGTCGCGTGGCCAGCCGATCCGGAGGTGAAAAAATCATATTCGATGATACGAGTCTCATAACGGCATCGCCGATACGGGCCGATAGCGGCTCTTCTGACTTGCCTATGTTGGTTTCCACTTCCGACTTCCCGCATATAGAGTTAAAACGATCGAGCGATGCAGTGTTCGGATCGGGAATATCGAGAACATGGGGAGCGATTCTGACCGGTTGCATATTCATTGTTACCTCACTTGCTGCCACTGCTGATGATATTTTCATCGGTATTCTTGGCATTTTCGAAAGTTTGACCGGCAATAGCTATCTCGGGCTACCTGAGTTGATTGACTATAAAAACGGTCGTGGCCATCGAACCCACGATTGTGGCCGCGGTCGCCAGCGCCTTGCCCACATCGGATTTTCGCTTGATTTTCGCGGGCACGATTATGACATCGCCGAGAGCCACCTTTTTGGAAAAAGCCTGCCGACCGTAGAGCACCTTGCCGTTCGGCTTGACTAATCTCACCTGACCTCTGTCGGCATCGGGGGCGAATCCACCGGCCTGTTCGATATAGTATTTGAGATCTTTGTTTTTTTGATAGGATATGGTGCCGTTGGAGGCGGCAGCTCCGATAACCTGAACACCCGGTGGAGTTCCGGGGACATACAAGTAATCCGAGTCAGCCATCGCTATATCCTCGGGTCCGAGAGGCGATTGTAAAATTTTCGGCAGATCGATTACCACTCGATTCAACTGGTTGGGATCGAACCCGACCTGCAATTTTTCGATCTGCCTGCCGGTCGAATCCAGGAAGGTTTCGGTGGTATTGTGAATAATATTCGTTATGTTTCGGCGTGAAATATCCTTTGATATGGAACGACGCAGCAGAATCGAACCTTCGGGAAAAGCATCGGCGGTCAATCCTCCTGCCCGCGCGATTATCTCCGAAAGCCGTTCGTTTCTTCTGGATAAAGCGTATTTGCCGGGGAACCTGACTTCTCCTTCTATAATCACTATCTCGATCGGCTTCCAATCGGGCAGTTGCCTGATAAACACATGGTCTTCATCGTGCAATACAAAGTCGCAGTCGGCGGAATCTTGTCCGAGAATCTCGGTCAAGTCGACCCGGTAAATATCGGTCGATTTATTCCCGTTGAATCTAGCGATTTCGGCCTCGAGTAAGTAGGATGCTTTGGTCAGGTTGCCGGCCAGGAAGATAAGATCTGAAAGTTTCATGTTGTGATAGAGAGGATACTTCCCCGGCTTAGCCACCTCGCCCTCAATATATACGAAATTGTCCCGGGTCACCTCGGCATACGAAAATATGTGAAGGCTGTCTTGTTCCCTGAGTAAAATATCGGAACTTCTATCGCCGGTCAGGATCTTCTTGAGATTGATCGGCAAGACCGAACGTCGGCCGTCGTTTTCCATCCTAAAAAGCTTGGCGCTTTCAAGGTAAGCATCGGCCTTAAGCTGTCCGCCGCCGGCGATGAGATCTATGATATACATTGAGTCTTTCATGCCGAATGGGCCGGGGTGCGTAACGTGTCCGGCAAGTTGCACCATGTTGGCATGAAATTCGTATATCGACGGCACTCTAAGCCGATCACCGTCTCGAAGTTTCAACTCTTCCGGCGAAAGGGAATCGATATTGGAGATATTTATATTATAAAGAAATCGATTGTCGGTTTCTCCGACGCGGTCGATGGCGACCGATTGCAGATATGCGGTCGGTAAAACGCCGCCGGCGAATTGAAGGGCTTCCTTCAGTCCCTCGCTCGGGGTTAATTCATATATCGCCGGCCGCCGAATTTCTCCGGTTATGCTGATACGCGGGCCGGTTACCGGCACATAGACGACATCTCCCGAACGAAGATTGAGGTCCTTGGAGTTGTCCCCTTTCATAAGCAAATCGTAAAGGTCATAAGTCGAATATGGTTTGGAATTCCGCACCAGCTGCACCGACCTCATCGAGGCGTTTTCAGTGAGGCCGCCGGCTATATAAAGCGCCTGAAGGACCGTTGCCAGAGGACTGACCGAATATCCGCCCGGGTGTTTCACCTCGCCGAAAACAAAAACTCTTATCTGCCGCAGCTTGCCGAAAGTCACCGAAAGTCGAAAATCGGAATAGATTTTATCGAGATTGCTTTTCAGAATTTTTTCGATTTCCGAAAGTGTCGCACCCTGAACCGTCAGGTCACCGATTTTGGGAATGAAAATCGATCCTTCACGATCGACCTCAAGGTTCAGATCGAGTTCGACTCGCCCCCAGGTGCGCACCAAGATATTGTCACCGGGACCGACCCGATAATCGGCAGGCGGCATGGCCGGCGATGATTGCTCGAAAAAACGCGATTGTGAGGAAAAAATTTCCATTCCGTAAGGTTTAAGAACTGAATCAGCGGCCGAAGTCCTATTCTCTACGGTTGTAAAATTTTGGCCGAGATTCGAGATGGTCAATGAATCGTCCGCAAGCTCGGATTCGAAGACCGCAGGGGAGTAATATTTTTCGACTCCGGTATCGGCAACCACGCCACGGGATTGAAGTCTTTTGCCTATAAGTTCGAGTTGGGTTTGAGAGATTCCTTGCGGCAGATTCTGCCCCTGACTGTACGCCGCCCAGAACGCAATGGCGATTAAGATAATTGATCTATTTGACATACACCCTCGCTGTGATCGAATGTATTTTTTTCCGTTATCAAACAACGCAAAGAGTGTGCCGCCTGAAAACGATAATCCGATATCGATCTAATTATAAGCAGGCAAAAGAATTACCGAATTTTCGGGTTGAGATTGAATAAAGCGGCTTGATCTTATTTAAGGAAAAAAGATCCCGGCGGGCTGAAAATTATTCTATTATTGTTTGCCGACGGAATTCGGTTCGAAGATCGGAGTCATCAATAAGTGGATTTTGCTATTTTGCTTTAAGTTCGATGGTTAAAAGTGATTCGAGAATTAATAACAGCAATGCAATAGCCAAGCAGTATTTCCAAAGTTCGAATCCGAACTTGGCTTGCCTCACTTTTTCCGCGACGTTTCGACCGGTCCCGATCACGGTAATGTCTCCCAGCGATTTCTTCAGCTGATCCAATTCGACGCGTCGGTCAATCGATTCGAGGCTGTCGTGATTTATCGCGAAAACCGCCAAAGTGTCGGAACCATCGATAACCGAATAAAATCCGGGTGTCTTGTTCGGCGATAGATTTATGAAGCTTCCGTATAGGCCGCGTTTCAATTCTATGCTTTCCGCGGTTCCGGGGCCTGATAGGGTTACCGCCGCGGATGATTTCGTATCGCCCAAGACGAGGGTCGAACTTTTCCCCGAGGTCAGGTATTCCTCACGCCATGTTTTCGATGTCGCCAGATACTCGACGGTGCGTATAAGCAGGGGAACGATAAATGAATGGATGGCTAAATCGGAGCTTTTCAAATCCAACCCCGTTCCGAGGATAATGATTTTGGCCTTCTCCGATTCGGCCATCACCGATCGTCGATCGGCCAAAGTGATTAGGTTCTTGCCTCCTGCGATTGGACGGATTGTCCATAGTTTCAGCGGAGGGATAGCCGGAGCTTCTTCATTTTGCGGGCTGTATATATTTAGAATAGGATGCGAATAATCGAATTCAGCCGGTTCAAAATAAGACTCTCCGTAGCCTGCTATAGCCGGCTTGCCGGAATCGATCGTAATGTCTGATATCTCAAGCAGGAAATCCCGCCAGGATTCCGGTATAGATCGATTTCCGAAAATAAGCAAAATGCCGCCGCCTTTTCCCAAAAAATCCTTTAACAGCCCTCCTGATATCGGTTCGGGCGTCGGAATATCATTGACTATAATGACATCATAACCCGATAATTCGATACGTCCGATCGCTTGGGGATGAATCTCGGTATATTCTATGAAGCCGATCTTGCTTTTAGCCAGGCAATTATTCAGAATTCGAGCCCCCTCGTGGTTTTCGCTTAATCCCAACACCCTGATTTTTTTCGGGATTTCGATACTGAAATAGGCTCGGTTATCTGGGGGGTAATCGTCGTCTTCAATTTCCATATATCCCAGATGACGCCCCGACTGATCGATTCTGGTAACGAATTCAACCGCGCGAGCTTCTTGCGGTTTCAGCGAAACGATGGTTTGCGCCTTCTTGGAATTATCGATATGCAGTTCTACGAGTCTATCTGCCGATTCCGTCCGGGAATGATTTCTGATAAAAGCCTTGATCTGAAAATCCTCACCCGGCGCTAATAGTTGGGGAGGGAATTCGATCGAGCCGATGGCGAAATTCAGATTATTCCTTGGCTCGGGATCGATTATAAACAATTGGGTGCGGCGATCACCACCCATATTTTTCAAGCTTCCCCAGTGGGGCCCATCTTGAAGGTCGGAAATCAAGAATATATCCCGATTGAGGTTATGGCTTGTCTCAAGAAGTTCCGTCGCCAACGCCAATCCTCCGGCTACGTCCGGTGAACCTGCCTGCGGAGTCGATGACAGCAGGGCGGTGCGGGCCCTGGCCGAATCTCCGAAACGGCCGAGCAAGGTGGGCCGGCCGGCCAAAGTGATTATGAAAATCTCATCGCCCGGCTTTGCCATATCCAAAATTGCGAGGGCAGACCGCTTTAGATCGTCATACACGATGCCGGCACTCGAAGCGGCCTCAGTTGAAAGCGAGTTGTCAATTAGGAATGCCGTCGAAACCGGAGCGTTGCTCTGTACTCTTCGTCCGGTGATCGTCGGTCTCGCGAATGCAAGAACCAGCATGGCGAGAATGGCGATTCGAAGCAGTAGTAGGATAATGTCACGAATTTTCAGCCAACGCAGGCGGGACTTTTGCATTTGCAGCAAGAAACGCAGCGATGAAAAATCGACCACCTTGATTCTTCTGCGGGATAAAAAGTGAATCAGAAGCGGAATAACGACCGCAGCGAGAGCAGCCAAAAAAATGGAATTCAGGAATGTCATTTATCGGCCAGATTTCCCAATAGCAATTCGGCGAGGCTTAGATTATAACCTCCGCCGTTGGATTCCGCCGCCTGCTTATAATATTCCATGGCCTTGGTTTTTTCCCCGATACGCTCATGAAGCCGACCCAGACCCAATAGTGCCGTTGCTGTATAGTAGGGGCGATCGTCGACGAAAAGTGCGGCCTCAAAATCGGCTTTCGCCCAGTGATAGTCGCCCTTTATCAACCTACAGTAACCGGCATCGATATATCCTCTGGCTTCGCCCGGTATCTTGCTGATAATTTTTTCGGCCAATCTTAACCCGATTTCCGACAATGAGTCGGCAAGGTTGGTTTTCCCTTTATGTTCAGCCGATCTTGCTTTTAGGATGGCCGTCCAAGTATCATGGACCGATTCTATCGGCGCAAGGTAAACCTCCGCGCTATCAGGTTTTCCGAAATCAAGGTAGTACTCGGCGAGCGCTTTTCTGGCCAACTGGTCACGGTCGGCAAGTTTTATCAAAGTTGGCAGAGCGGCGCCGAATTTGCCTGACCTGAGTTTCGTTAATTCCGCCAAAGCATTCCAGGTCCTGTTTTCCGGCAGGCTCACGAGCTGTTCATAAACCGTAATCGATTCCTGGTATTTCCCTTGCGAAAAAAGCGTTTGGGCAAGACGGCGGAAATAAAACCCTCGCTTGTCCGGGTAGGCATCGGCCAGATATCTTTCGAGCGGTTCCGCCAAGTCGAATCTCATCAATCCCCGATACATATCGGCCGCGGTGATCGCGGTATTCAAAGGGATATTATAGTTTCGTGCATATTCGATGAATTCCGATATGAATTCGGATTCCTTCTTGCCGAATTGTTTCTCTATCGGCAATTGCCCCGGCGCCGATTTGTCGTAAAATTCCCTGAACACTCCAATCCCATGGCGGTCGATTATGAATCTGCAAAAGGCGCCGCAAATCATATCTGTGGTTTCGGATGTCGCGATGGTTTCATCCTTAAGCGCAGCCAGTAATTCATTCTTTGACATTCGGGAAATTATGTCTTTCGAACGAAATGAATCGTCAAGAAAATATCTGGCCATACCGACTGCCAATCCTCTTGAACCGGCCCCCCAAGTTTCGTATATCACGAACCGCTGCAATTCGGCGGGCATAGCGGCGTCAAATTGCTTGTTCATCACAACGAATAAATTGCCCCCGGGAATATCGAATCCGATGCCGCTTTTATGATCCAGAGCGGCGTTTTCCACGGCGCTCGAATATACTTTAAGGTTGATCTTGCCGGCTCTGGTTATAGAGAGCTCTTTGCGAAATTTGTCGAAATAACTCTCGAGCAATGCCGACCGGGAGGGCCATTTATAATCGGCGTAACTGCCAGGGACCAACATCGTCTCGTAATGAACCGACGGCCGCGGCGAAAGACTGTCTTCTGGCAGCGGCGCGAAATCGGCCAGGGAATCGTTGCGTAGTCGGAAAATATAGCGATAACGATTCGATTTCGATTCCAGACTGTCGACTACAAATTCCTGGGCGATGCTCGGCTTAATCCGGGTTTGCTTCAATCTGAACCCCGGCCCCAACTCATGGAAATCGAGGCTCACGCTATAAGTGGAATCGCGGAATGGAAAAATGGCGCAATATATAGTGTAAGGGGGCAAAAAAATCGGCACCCGCTCGCCGAATCTTACATAATTGGTGGCCGAGCTTAAAGTGTCGATCTTTCCTTCGGCAAGTATTCTGGCGCAAACGGTTTCGAGGTAGGTATCGGCTGCGGAATTGATGTTGATTGCGGCCGTGAATATCACCGCCGAAATAATCGACCTCTTGAAAAACATAACTTCCTGCTTTCCGCAGCTCCCCACAAAAACGATTTCTTTCAACCCCTGTCGCTTGCCAGTTTCCGCAATAGCGCCAGATTGACCTCGTCCATTTCGTCTTCGTCGCCTTTCGGGGTCTCCAGTATCTTGGGGATATCAACCAGCTTCGAATCATTCATTATCATCCGAAACGCCCCGAGCCCCAACGCCCCTTTACCTATATGATCATGACGATCGACCCGGCTTCCCAGACCCTTTTTCGAATCGTTCAAATGTATCGCCGCCAGCATATCCAGTCCGATTATACGTTCGAATTCAGCCCAGGTTTGCCGATACCCCTCGGGGGAGGCTATATCGTATCCGGCCGCGAAAGCGTGCGCGGTATCGAAACAAACCCGGCATCTCTCGGGGGCGCCCGAGAGCTCGATCATTTTGGCCAGTTGATCGAACTTGTGGCCGAGGTTGGTTCCCTGACCGGCGGTTATTTCGAGAGTTATGAACACATCGAAACCATCCGTGCGCTCGAAAAGCCATCCGAGCGACTCCCCGACTCGCCGTATTCCCTCGCTTTCGCCCGATTGCATGTGACTGCCCGGATGGGTCACCAAGTGATATATCCCGAGATCGCGGCATCTTTCCATTTCGACCAAGAATGCTTTCCTTGACTTGTCGAGCAGGTTCTTGTCCGGCGAGGCCAGATTTATCAGGTATGAATCGTGCGCTATCACCGGTTCGATGCCGGTTCTTTTCTGCTCTTCATGGAATTTCCGTATTTCGGCATCGGTCAGCGGCTTCGCCTGCCATTGATTGGAGGCTTTCACGAAAATCTGAATCGTGCGGCAGCCCTTCCTTTCACCCTCGGTGAAAGCATTGAAGGTGCCGCCGGCGATCGACATGTGCGCTCCTATAAGGAGGTCTTTCCCGATTTCTTTGCTTTGCTTTTTTGCGGGCATGGCAAAAGATAAAGCTTGAACGTTAAGAAGCAAAACGATTTTATTCCGCGGTCGGAATGGAATACCCGTCGGTTTCTCGAATCGAATATAGTCAATGGCGACTTCATTCGTCTCGGCGGTTCGTAATTGTCGATATCCGCCCGCAGTATCCCTTTCCTTTTGACAATACATATAAAATAGATATTTTATCCGATATGGCGAAATTACGTGACTGGCGGAGGTGAGCTTTCGAGAGGGATTTGGAGGATTTCGAAAAGCTGGGATTCCGGTGCGGTCTGGAAATTCATCAACAGCTGCTGACACGTCAAAAGCTATTCTGCCGCTGCCCATCCGGCTATCGCAACGACAAGCCCGAGGCCGAAATCATAAGACATATGCGGCCGACATTGTCGGAGCTGGGGGAATACGACGGCACCGCTCTGATGGAGTTCAAGACCAAGAAAAACGTTATATATCAACTATATCGCGATAATTGCTGCACCTATGAGATGGACGATACGCCGCCTTTCCCGTTGAATCGAGAGGCGCTGGAGATAGCCATAAAGTTGGCGATGTTGTTGAATTGCGCGGTCGTCGATGAATTGCACGTTTCACGAAAACAATACCTCGACGGATCAATTCCGACGGGCTTTCAACGCACGGCCATCGTGGGCGTCAACGGTTGGGTGCCTTATAAAAAACGCAAAATCAGTATCACCCATGTCTGTCTTGAGGAAGACGCCTGTCGCGAGATCTCGGATATCGGGCACGACATAGTTTTCAGAACCGATCGGCTGTCGATGCCGCTTTTGGAGGTGATTACCGCGCCTGATATGCGAAACCCTCTCGAAGCCATGGAGGTTAACGCCCTTATCGGCCGCATACTCAAGGCCTCGGGGTTGGTGAGAAGGGGGATCGGATCGGTTCGTCAAGATGTCAACGTTTCCATAGCGGGCGGCAGCCGCGTTGAGATCAAGGGTGTGCCGCAAACCTGGATGGTCGAGAAGCTGACCGGAATCGAGGCAGCGCGGCAGGCCGAATTGCTGGCGATAAAGGATGCACTCCGAGGAAGAGGAATCACCGATAAGACCATTCACGGCGAAAAATTCGATCTCGAGGACGAGCTCAGACCTTTCAGGATTCCGGTTATCGAGCAAGCGCTGGCCCGAGGCTGGTCTGTGCGGGGAATAAAAATCGACGGTTTCGCGGGGATACTGAATTGGCCTTTACAGCCGGGAATGACTTTCGCAGACGAGCTTTCCGGCAGAGTGAAAGTGATCGCTTGCCTCGATAAAATGCCGAACCTCGCCGTTTCCGATATTCCCGACATGGCCGGGTTTACGCCCGAATTCTGGCGGCGGATTAGAGAAAAGTGCATGTGCAAACATACGGACGCGATGGTGATCACCTGGGGACCGGCGGCCGATGTTGCGACCGCAATATCCGAAATCAAGATTAGAGCAATCGAGGCGACCCGAGGTGTGCCCAATGAAACCAGGCAGGCCTTTCGGGGCGGAATCACCGGTTTCGAGCGGATTCTACCCGGCCCCGATCGTATGTACCCGGATACCGACAGTCCTCCGATCGAGATCGATTCGGATTTCCTGAAACGACTTAGAAGAGGATTGTCCGATCCGGCCTATAAGGTCGAGGAAAAATGGATCAAATCAGGAGTACCCGCACGTATCGCCGAGAAGGCGGTGGTTTCGCCGATGGCGGAGATATTCGATCGCTTGATCGTTCTGAAAATCAAACCGGATATCGTCTGGTCGGCGCTAAGTATTCTCGGTGTCAAGGCAAATGAACATATTCGATTAATGAACGGCGAACTCGAAGCGGTTTTTATTGCCTATCGCGACCGGAAAATCACAAAAGAAGGACTTTACGGAATAATGCGGTCGCTTAAAGATGGCAAAGTCGGATCGATCGGTTCCGAGATCGAAAAACATGCGATTGTTTCTATAACCGATGGCAAAGTCCAGGATGCGGTCGAAAAGCTAATAGCGACTATCGACAACGGTCGATTTGCGGACGTCACCGAAAAAATCAATTACATTTCAGGGCGCATCAAACGTCAATTCGGCAGCCGCCTTGATGGCGCATCATTGGCTAAAGAGATCGCGAAAAGGTTACAATAGCCGATTAGGCGAATCCCGGCATAAAGGCCTGTGTTGATCGACGGCGATGGATTGGAAGACGAAAGATTAAATTCCCCGAGATGCATATCGACGAGGATTCGATAAGGTCGAGAGGAGTTTCCGGATATAGTGGGGCAGGCAATTTGCTGTTCGCCGGCGGAAACTTTAGTTTTATTCAATTCAAGAAAAAGATTTGCCTGCGGCGGGATATTCACTATTTTATTCAGCGGGATATTTGAACATATCCCGATCGTATAAAAATGAGGGGCAGTAGCTCAGTTGGGAGAGCGGTACGTTCGCAACGTACAGGTCGGCGGTTCGATCCCGCTCTGCTCCATTAGGAATCGATTGGCGGTGCGCTAAGCGGGGAGTTAGCGGTGCCCTGAACCCGGAACCCGCTATACCGGGGCCGAATCCCCATACCGAGGCCGGCAAGCCGCAGGCGGGCTCCACTTGATGGCGATGAGCGGACGGGCCTGGCTCAACGGGCGGCCGCCGAACCCCGTCAGGGCCGGAAGGCAGCAGCGGTAAGCGGAACTGCCGTGTGATGCAAGATCACCCGATCGTGAGCCTTTCAGCGGATGCCTTAATCAGGCCCAGAGGCCGAAGGTGGGTGCGTGCCGCCTTAATCAATATCGTCATGGGAGCCATGGTCAGCAAAAGAGTCTTATGAGCTATCTTTCTCTTGCCAGAAGATATCGTCCGGGCGATTTCCAAAGCATCCTTGCCCAACGGCACATAACCGGAACGTTGAGCAATGCGATCGCGTCGAATCGGATCGCCCATGCTTATCTATTCTGCGGGCCGCGAGGCACCGGCAAAACAAGCACCGCCCGGGTGCTCGCAAAATCGCTTAATTGCCATAAAGGACCCACGCCGACTCCCTGCGGAGAATGCCCGAATTGCCTTGAGATAAAGCTGGGCGTATCCCCCGACGTCCTCGAAATTGACGCAGCCAGCAATCGAGGTATCGACGACGTCCGGGAGCTCCGCGAAAACGTCCGTTACAGCCCGGCCGCCTCCCGTTATAAAATATACATTATCGATGAGGTTCACCGCTTGACGGGAGAGGCTTTCGATGCTTTGTTGAAGACGCTCGAAGAACCTCCGCCGCACGTCATTTTCATTTTTGCCACCACCGAACCGCAGGCGTTGCCGGCGACCATTTTGTCGCGCACCCAAAGATTCGATTTCAGAAGGATTCCAGTGTCGGCTTTGGCCGAATCGATCAGTGCGGTGGCCAAATCCGAAGGGGTCGAAATCGAACCTAAGGCGGCTATGATAGCCGCCCGCAAAGCCGACGGATCGCTCCGCGATGCTCTATCTTTTCTCGACCAGTTGATAAATATCGGCTCGGGAACCATAACCGCCGAATTGATCACCGACGCCATGGGACTGATCAAGAGCGATTTATTGATCGACCTGTTCGAAAAAATATTCAATCACGACACGGCTCAGGTGATGGCCGTATTCGACCGTTACTACCGGGAAGGCTCCGATATCGACGAGCTTGCCGAAGAGCTAACCGACTTCTGCGCCAAACTCCTGATGATCAAAAACGGAGTAAAGGATGCCGCCGCGCTGGACCTCGACAGTGTCGAACTGGACAAAATCTCCTCCATGATCGCCCGTCTCGATTCGGCGGACCTCCTCGGTCTTGCACAAATCATGTCCGATTATCACGCTGATAGGAAATCCGGTCTGGACCCTTTGATAGCGATGGAAATAGCTCTTGTTCGGATGGCTAATCTGGATCGTGCCGTGGATATCACCGAACTGCTCGGCCGCTTCGATAATTCACGATCCGGCGGTCAACCGGAACCCAATTTGCCGAAAAACGTTTCGCTTAATTCGGCAGGAAAAGTTTCGCCCGACCATCCGCGGATTTCCCCGGCGCCGGAAAAAAGCTCCCGGCCGATAGAAATCGAAAACGATCGAAAAAATGAAGAGTATCCGCCGAACCGGCAAAAAAGAGCTTTGGGCGATTTAGCCGCTTGGTGGCCGGAGTTTCTTTTGTATTTGAAATCGAAAAGCCGGGCGATATGGAGCAATATTATCGAGGCGACCCCTGCCATAAGCGGCGAAAGTTCATTAAGACTGACATTTTCCAATAATCATGAATTCAATCTGAAATTCATGAACCGGGAAAAAAGAAATTCCCTTCACGAGTGGTTGAAAGAATTTTGCGGCGCAGACTACAGTGTAGATTACGTCAAAGCCGCGGCATCGATCAGCCCTGAAAATAATGGGGTCGAGAATGGAGATCCCAGGAGCGAGTCCGTTCCGCTTCCGAGTGCGAGAGCGGAAACAAAAGCGGGCGGATCATCGCCGCGCTGGAGAGGAAGCAAAGAACAATTCGCAAGAGAGTTTTTGGAGCGTAATCCCTTGTTGAAGATGCTTCATGATCTGATCGAGGGAGAGGATATAGGATTCAAAGGAAATCTGGCATGAATCAGGAAATAATGATCGACATAATCAAAGGAGCGGTTATGGCAAAAGGTCTGGGCGATTTAATGAAGCAGATGCAGAAAATGCAGGCCGGAATCGAAAAGATGCAGGAAGAACTGGCCCAGAAGACCGTTGAGGGTTCCGCCGGCGGGGGAATGGTGAGAGTGATTGCCAACGGGCGTCAGGAAATCATAGAGATAAAAATTGACCCGGAGGTGGTAAACCCGAACGAGGTGGAAATGCTCGAGGAGTTGATTTTGGCGGCGGTCAATCAGGCGCGCGAGAATGCGGAAAAATTGCAGCAGGAATGCATGACCGGGCTTACCGCCGGCTTGCCCCCGATCCCTGGACTGAAACTTTAGCCGATATGGATGGGGTTTTAGAGGAACTCATTAAAAACCTGACTCTTCTTCCCGGAATCGGTCGCAAAAGCGCCGCCCGAATCGCTTTTTTTCTGCTTAAAATACCTCGGGAACGAGTGGAGGAATTCGCCGAAATTATCGTGAAGGCCCGGCGCTATCTTCACCCCTGCGGCAACTGCGCCAATTTGACCGAGGCGGATATATGTTCTATTTGCAGCGACCCCCGACGTGATCGATCGCTTATTTGCGTTGTCGAGGAGGTATCCGATCTGCTGGCAATAGAAAGCGCCGGCGGATATCCGGGCACATATCATGTACTGGGCGGCGCTCTTTCTCCATTGGACGGAGTAGGGCCTGAAGACATAAATCTGGCTCAGCTGAAAAAGCGCCTTAGCCAAGGGGTTCGCGAAATTATAATAGCGACCAATCCTAATACCGAAGGCGAAGCGACGGCTGCCTATGTGATAGACCAGCTTAAGCAACCGGGGCTTAAGATCACCAGAATCGCCCGTGGAATCCCCATGGGCGGTTTTTTGGAATATTCGGATAAGAGCACTTTGGCTAAGGCAATCGAGAACAGAACAGAGGTGAAGTAGCGTTTATTTGGCGGCTGGCCTATTTTGGCTGCGGATTATTCCCGGTAAGATTTGATGGCCCCTTAATCCGGCAACTCGAGATAGTAAAAGGAAAAATCTTTGCTCTGATTTACATAGCGATTAGCGAAAAAGAAAATTGCCATCTATAGGTTTATATTTTGTGCTGCCATAGCATTGGGCAGTCTATTAGTATTTATGGCCGTCCGCAATCGGCCGTGGAAAGATAAATTATTCAGAACTTTGATAATCTCGGCGTACTGCGTTAGGATTATCGCCCCAATTTTGATTTATTCGGTCAAGCTGTCTTTCAAGCTAATATCCGATGCCGCCGACTATTATCTTCCTCAAGTCTTACAACTACTTTCCGGGGAATTGCCATACCGAAATTTCATAAGCAGTTATTCACCCCTGTTCACAGTTCTATTGGCGGTTACAATGCTTTTTTGGCGATCGGTCGGCTCCATCGTAATCAAGCTGAATATAATCGATGCGGCTGCGGTTATTGTTTATTTGGCATGGGTACGGAAGGCAAAAGTGCCTGATAGATGAGCTATAGCCTTTTTCTATGTATTCTGCCCGATTTCTTTTTGCTGGATCGGAGTAGTGGGACCTAACGGCCCGATTATATCCTTGGGGGTAATCGCCGGAATCACTATGGCCGAGAAAGAAAAAAACCACCTGTCGGGAATAATGGTGGGAATGAGTTTCCTTTGCAGCAAGTTTTTGGCGATTCTTTATTGGCCGGCTGTCGTTTATTACCAGCGTAAAAATATTATAAAAAGAGCGGTCCCCATTACCGCTTCGATGTTGATGCTTGCGTTACTCGCCGTATTCGGACTTGATCCACTGATTCCGGTAAAGTGCGAGGTTTCGAGTTTCACCAGCGGGAATATCTGGTTCTTATTATCGCGTTTTATTTCGAATTTCGAAGGGAGCGCAACCTTGCGGACTCTACCAATCGTGGCATTTGCGTTTTTTTTCGTCTTTTTATTTTTCAAGTATGCCAGAATGCAATCCAAAGCCGATTGAATTAAAACGGATAGATCGTTTGCCTACGTGGCCGCAATAACCCTTTTTTTATACTAAGCAAAAAAACCAATACGTTCTATTTGTCGATGACTTTATTGCCCATGATTCATGTCATGTTTCAGGATAGACATCACTTGTTCGTAAGCATGAGCGCACTGGTTTATTTGAAAGCCATCACCACTATAGAACCTTTTTTATGGCATGACTCATCTTTTTCCGAAAATGCCCTCGGATCTTGGAGAGGATTCCTACTCATTGCCATTGAATCCATACTTCTAAGTTGCCATAATATATTGGGCATTGTTTGTTACAAATTCTTAACAACTTCCACCGAACACAGCTGATAAAAATGATCCAGTTCCCAAATACCCGGCGTCGCGATTAATGGTGATCCACAAGGAACAATAATACAGTGATCTTTTCGATAGGTTAATCGCCGACCCGATCAGGCGATTTTTCTTAACGCCTGATCAAGGTCACCGATAAGGTCATCCGCATCTTCTATCCCCACCGACAGGCGAATCAGGCTATCAGTGATTCCGGTCTTTCGGCAGATTTCCTCCGGCACTTCCGAATGGGTCATTCTCCGGGGATGCGAGATCAACGATTCTGTGCCGCCGAGACTGACTGCCAACCGGCAAATCTCCACGCTGTTGAGCACCGAGAAAGCCTCTTTTTTGCCTCCCCTAATATAGAATGAAATCAACGAGCCGCTTCCGCGACATTGCCTTTTATATATGGCGTATTGCGGATCATTCGGCTTGAGCAGACCCGGATAAACGACTTTCTCTACCCCGCGATGTCCGGCTAAAAATTCGGCGATTTTTTGGGCGCTGGCGGCCGCTTTATGCATCCTGATTTCAATGGTTTCGAGAGAACGGGCCATCAACCAGCAACAAAACGGGTCGGTGGCTGCTCCGATCACCGAACGAAACGCTTTGATTTTCTGTATCGTCGGTTTTTTCCCCAAGACGAAACCCCCGATCAAGTCTGAATGGCCTCCGATAAATTTGGTCGCCGAATAGATGCTCAAGTCGATTCCCTGCCCGAAAAAGCTTTGAAAGACCGGTCCCATGAAAGTGTTGTCGACGGCTGTCAATATCTTTCGTTCAGGAGTTGAATGCTCCTGGGCTAAGGCCACCACTTGTTCTACATCGGTATGCACCATAGTGGGATTGCTGGGCGTTTCTATGAATATCAGAGCGACCGCGTTTTTTTGACGGTCGAGCGCTTTACGGTAATCGTTCATGTCCGGGGAGAATATCGGGATGGCCTTTATATCGAATCTCGGCAAGACATCCTCGAAAAGATGCTCGGTCCCGCCATATACCGGCGCCGAATATAGTATAACATCTCCGGGTGAAAGGAGTGCAAGCACGGTGGTCGATATGGCCGACATCCCCGATGGCAGCACGGCGGCGTCTTCGGCACCGGGCTCCATCACCACCATTTTATCCTCGACGATTTCCATATTGGGGTTGTTCATACGGGAATAAATCAATCCGGGGATCTCGCCGTCATGTCTTTCATCGGGATGGGCGAACAAACGGAAAAATCTTTCGCCGTCTTCTGCGGTCTTGAATAAGAAAGTCGAAGTGGCATATATAGGCATTTTCGCCGCCATTTCGGAAAATATGGGATCGTAACCGGCCGAAATCACTCGTGTCGCCGGCTTGCAATGAGGAAGCGGACTTTTCCACCATTCGAGTTTAGAATCGGATTTCATCTATTTTCTCCTTCGTAAAATTTATTGCTTAGGTTAATTCGGGCAATCTACTTCGCTTGATCTATCGAAATCCACCCTGGTCGTTCCTAAAGACCATGGATAATTTCTATGCCACAGGTTAAAACCATACACGGTGTTCAGGAACACCGACTAACTGATAATAAGGTAATTGCGCACGCTCCATTATGGTACCACTTCCGGAAATCCCGGCACCAAGGTATCGTGGCGATAATTGCCTTTCGGCTGATTTTGGTCGACATGATTAGACTCAAACCCTGTCCGCCGCAAAATTCACTTAATCCCAACTTTATGCGCCAAACGCCTTATGTATCCTTCTCTTTCGAGAAGCGACCCGATGGATAGTGAGGAAAGCATCAATAAAACCAATATCATAACGATCCGAAATCTCGGCACCATCACTATCGGGATATAGAATATGAAAAATAATAACGGTCCTAAAATGAATACGCAGTCGAAGGTTTTTAATTTTCGGGCGATAAGGCCACCCCAAACGCCGAAAATGACCACGAATATATAACCGCCAAGATATGCCAAATTCCTGGTCAAGGGGTGGGTTGGATCGTAGGTTATAAAGTATAAAGCTCTTTTGGCCACCAAATTTACGTATCGCTTTGGGTTTTCTTTAATGAAACGAAACGCCTCCTTTCCGAAAAAAGAATCCAGTTCCGTTTCTTTATCCGGATAATTGTTCTCAAGATATTTTCTATATTCCAGAGGGATTTCCGCCTCACTCGTTTGTTTCGGATTCAGATATTCCGTTCCTTTCGACCATGGGTGATTTCCTCGCCAGAGATTGTATCCCATATTGGAGCCCAAGACGACGGGTGCCTTCAATACAACCATGTTTCTTACGCTCCAAGGGCTGATAGCCAGGATAAATCCCACGAAGATCAAAGCAGTCGACTTCAATGATGCTCCGGAAAACCTATTTTTCAATAATAGACAGATGCAGCAAGCCGCCAATATTAGCGTTCCGGTTGTCTTAATCAATGTGAGAAATCCCAAAAATAAGCCGAATAGAAAAAAATGTCGCGCTCCAATATATTTTTCTTTGTTGGCGCTAAGGGATCGGTAGATCCATAGCCCCATTAATATTCCGGGGATAAATAAAGGCTCGGAAATCATTTTGGTGGGAGAAATGGCGATTTCCGGAAAAAACGCATAAAGTGCCGCCGCCAAAAAGCCATTTCTTTCATTTCTTAATTGTCTACCTAAACCAAAGGCCGGAAAAACCCCGAGAGAATTCAAAAAGGCCTGGGCAATGTAAATCCAACGGGACGGCTCGTCAAAAAGATACAAAAAGGCTACCAAAAAGTAAGTATAAATCGGAGGTAGTAAAGCGGTTGGCTGAACTTTCAAGATGCCGTCCCAATCCCAGGAATAACCGAAGCCACTGACTATGTTTTTGGCTATCGCATAATTTTCGAAATGCGGACCCCGATCCCATGCGAAAATGAAAATAATCAACAAACGAAAAACGAAAGCGGCAGCGAATATAATCCACAATCCGGTTCTTGAGGAATTCTTCGATAATATCTTCACTTTACATATCCGCACTTACGATAATATGTATAAAAGGGTTTTCGACTGCTCTACCGTCTGTGTTGTTGGAATTTTTTATTTGACGGAACCCGGTTCTCGCAGCCACCGAAAATCTGCCGATTATTTCATTGATATCAACCCAAACTCCGTTGGACTTTTCCACTATGCCCGATGGGAATTTCGGCGACTTATCGCCGCCTTCGATTTCATACGGTAAATCGAGCGTTCCTTCTCCTTTACGCACCCGATCGAAAGCGATCCGGAACAAAGATGAGGAACCGGCGATCCAGCTCAATTGGCAAAACAGCTCGTCGGCATCCGGACCCAACCAAAATCCAAGCGGTTGCCCGGCATGGCTCCAAGAGTTTACTCTCGATACGTGAGTGTATGTCCATTTGCTTGCCCGACAATACTCGATCCGTAGATCGAGGCGGTCGATTATCAAATTGTTACGCGCGACCCCAGCTAAAAAGGCATATTTCGACGGTCCTCTATCTTCGTTTTCGAGATACATGAAATCATCATTCAAGAATTCAGCGTAAAGTTGAATATCCTGCGTCGGCCGATAGCTGATATCCACCGCGGCGAGCAGATTATCGTCATTGTTCGGCCTTTGCCTTTGGCTTACGAAAACCGGCATTATCGGATTGATATAGGCCGTCGGATCATCGAAATAAGAGACCGCCTCCGCCAAACCTATGCTCAAATTCCGCAGAATCGCGATAGTCACCCGTTTCCCGGCAATATATTTTTTATTTTCCCCGCTGAGCTGTCCGGCGAATGATGTCAGGGAAATTTTCCAAAAACGATAATCAAATTTATAAAACAGATCTATCGGTCGGGCCAGTCCCGAAAACAACAATCCGTTGCGATAACCGGGTTTTTGGATTATCCGTTCGTGACCGGTCGTTATGTCGACTCCATACAGGTTCAAGGCAATCACCGCACGATCCGCGGCTATATCGAAATCCAGCGGCCCTCCCTCGAGCGGATCAGGCCAATATGCAGGATACGATGTCAGCGGATCGCGCAGAAATTCGCCGGTCTGAGACGCCCGATCGATATTCAGGGTGTTGTCTTCGCGATATAACGTGATGTCTTCGTAGAAATCGACCTTGTTCTTGATGTTCGCATTGCCGCTTATGGATACCGATGATTGCAGACTGCTGAAATCGTCTCGGTTTTCCTTGAAACCCAGCCAGTTTTCGCTCAGGCGGAACCCGATCCAGAATCGGAAATCGTTATTGTCTATTTTAATCGGATAGCGTTCGGGGGACATGATCAATTTCGAAGTCAGGCTGTCCAAGACGAAATTTCGGAAAAACCCTCTACGGTACCGCTCGAAATCATAACGGATAGTTTTAGTTGTTCTGGTTCTGGCCCAGAGTTCGTATGCCGGCGATGGCAGCCTCGGGTCAAGAGGATCAAGCATTTGCTGTGGCGACAATGTCTGACCAGCCGCCGTGAATGAGCACAATAATATGAGGGCGGCCGCTATCGATCCTCTTGAAATCATTACGCTAAAATATCCGCCGGTCGCCTTTCGGTCAAGGTCTATTGAGGTAAAGGTGCTTTACCGCCGCATGGCCATGTCGGGAGATGATCGAATTTCGAAATTGTTGCCAAAAGGATAGAACATAATTAAAATATTTTTGTATAATCAAAAATTCGGATGAAGGCGGCTTGAATGGAAATTTTAGTTTTATATAAAAGGAGCATTTGATGGTAGAAGCTAAAAGCCTATGCATGAATTACGGGACGACGCGGGCTCTTATCGATGCCTCATTTATCGCCGCCGATAATCAAGTGATGGGATTGCTGGGACCTAACGGTGCGGGCAAGACCACTTGCATGAAAATCATCACCACTCAGATGGTTCCAACGGCCGGAACGGCGATTGTCTGCGGCATCGATGTTCTTGAGAATCCTATCGCGGTAAGGCGGAAAGTAGGCTATCTGCCCGAGACGGCCCCGCTTTATGCCGATATGGAAGTGGCCGAGTATCTCGAGTTCGTCGGCAGAGGGCGCGGCCTCGAAAACGGCGGTCTGAAAAACCGGATCGATTGGGTTGTCAATGCCTGCCAGGTGAAAGAGGTATATCGCAAACCTATCGGCGATCTTTCGCGCGGATACAGGCAGCGGGTGGGCCTGGCCCAGGCGTTGATCCACGACCCAGAAGTCTTGATTCTCGATGAACCCACTTCCGGCCTCGATCCCTTACAGATTATCAGCATCCGGAAGTTGATCAAGGATCTGTCGGCGAGCAAGACCATTATTTTCTCGACTCATATCCTTCAAGAAGTAGAGGCGATATCCGATCGGATTGTGATTATCGATGAAGGGAGGATCATCGCCGAAGGCACCCCGGACCAGCTTCGCAATATGGCCAGCGGCGAGCCCGGCTATTTCCTCGAAATGAAGGCTCCGCGTCAGGAAATCGAGCAGGCATTTGCCGGAAGCGAAAGCGCTCTGCATTTCAATTTCGTTTCCGAATCAGATGGTTTCGCAAGGTATTATATCACCGCTCCGGAGCCGGATAGACTCTGGTCTGAATCGGCCGAATTCATCAGGCGCAAGGGTTGGTTGGTGCGGGAATTCGCCCCGAGCCGCCCGAGCCTCGAGCAGGCATTTATTCAGTTGACGAGGGAGAAGAAGGCCAAATGAGAAATATCAAAACGATCTATCGTAGGGAATTCGCCGCTTATTTCAACGCCCCGATTGCTTACATATTTATCGTGGTATTTCTGGCGGTGAACAGCGGCCTGTTCATGACCTCCTTTTTTCTTGCCGGCAGCGCCGACATGCGGGGTTTTTTCGCCCTATTACCGATAACCCTCATCGTATTTATTCCCGCGGTTGCCATGAGATTATGGGCCGAGGATTCGCGGGGGGGGACGATCGCCCTCTTACACTCGTTCCCGATCAAGCCTGCCGAGCTCGTGGCCGGGAAGTATTTGGCAAGCTATGTATTTTATCTGTTGGCTTTGGCCGGCACTCTGGTCATCCCGATCATGATCATGTTTCTGGGCGATCCGGACCCGGGGCCGATTATAGGCGGCTATTTCGGTGCCGCGTTGATAGGTGCTTTCTATCTGGCGATTGGCATTTTTATCTCGGCCTTGTTCAAAGACCAGATAATAGCCTTCATACTATCCATGGTTGCCTGTTTCCTTTTCTACATGCTCGGGACCGATTATATCGCGGTGATAATCGACGGTTGGATAAGTGGATTAGGAACCTTGTTGATGAAATCGCTGGGGACGGCCAATCATTTTTCCTCGATAGAACGCGGCGTGCTCGATCTTCGCGATGTAATTTACTTCCTATCATACATGCTGCTCTTCCTTTGGCTCAATTCGGTAACCGTGGAGCAGGTCATGCGCCGATTGGCGGACAAGCGATTCGCAGTCAATGCCTTGATGGGGTTGGTGGTGGTACTGATGCTTAATCTGGTGGTCAGCAACATAAGGTTGGGTCGGTTCGACCTTACCGAGGGAAACATATATACCATCAGTCCGGCGGCCCGCAACATATTGAAAAAATTGAAAGATGCTCCGATAACGGTCCGCTATTACGTTTCGCCCAAGGAAAAAATGCCGGCGGCCATGAAGACTATCGAGCAGGATGTCACCGATCTGCTGCGCGAGTTCGAGGTGGCCTCGAAAATGTTCCGCTACGAGGTGATCGACCCGACGACGGACGTGGATATGGCCGGGACTCTGCAGAGCAAGGGGATTAATCCGTTCGATACCCGATCGGTGGAAAAAGATGCCTTCAATATAAAACGGATATATTCGGCCATCGCCATTTCCTATCTTGATAAAGCCGAGGAAGTAATTCCGCAGGTGATTCCGCAAAACCTGTCCAGCCTCGAATACGAAATACTCGCCCGCATTTTCCGGATGACTATGGACCGAAAACCGAGAGTGGTTTTGGTGGCGCCTTTCGATATATCTCAACAAGATCCGAGAATGCGTCAGTGGATGATGCAGATGGGGCAGCAGGTGCCGGATAGGGAAGATAGATTCAAGACGATCAACCAGATTCTTAGCAATGAAAACTACGAGGTGATTCGTTGCGAATTGACCAAAGATGACCCGTTGCCTTCGGATTATGACCTGTTGCTGGTGGTGTCCCCGAGATCGCTGTCAGATAGGGCGAAATACGAGATCAGCCGAGCGATCGCCTCGGGAAAAAACGCCGTTTTCGCTATCCAAAATTATAAATTCAACTATATGCCTCAAGGGGGAATGGGAATTCAGGTCATGGCCGAGCCTAATCGCTCAGGCATCAACAGCTTGCTGGAAAATTACGGAGTGGTGGTCAGCGAAGATATTTTGATGGACGAAAGCCATGAGGTTCTCTCGATTCCGGTGCGGCAGACGTTCGGCGGTTTCCTGAGCGCAATGGTGGAAACGCCGGTGAAACTGCCGATTCAGGTTAAAGTCACCGATAACTCCATGAATCAAAATCTATCGATTACCAACAGAACCGCGGGGTTGTTATATCTCTGGGGCACCGCATTGAAACCGGATAAAGGTAAAATCGAGCAGATCGGACTCAAGGCGGAAACGCTGCTTAACTCTTCCCCCAAAACCTGGACGGTCCCGTTCTCCGGCGGTTTTATCAGCGGAGAGGATATCGACCCGAAAAAACACGAGCTCATAGGCCCTCAGCCTCTCGGAATGCTGTTGACCGGGCAGTTCCCCGATGTAACCTCCGGCAAGGCTGTGCCGCAATGGCCCGGTGATACTTCGGCCGCAGTCACCGCGCCGCCTGTGACCCAAAAGCCGGCTAAGGTGGCAATCTACGGCTGCGGCGAGATGTTCGCGGATAACGTAATCGGGGCATTCGGTAACGCTTTGCTGATGCTGAACACCGTGGACGCTTTGACTCTCGGAGAGGATCTTATCAATGTGCGTTCGAAGATGATCACGCAGCGCTTCATCAAAGAGACTTCGGCCGCCACCAAGATGTTTTGGCGTTTTGTCGTAGTCGGGTTGGTTCCCGTCATTTTAATCGCCGTCGGGATTGTTCGTTTCATGATGCGGCGTCAACGGCGGGAAATTTATCAGAGGCTGCTCGAGCAATCGGCTTGAGGAGGAAGCGATGAAAAAGAAGAATTTCGCAATTTTACTTGTCGTCTTGGGAATCTTGGTGGTGATCTACATCATTCAGCAGCTGAGCCCGGGGAAAAAGACGATCGCAGAGACCATGGTGAAGCTGTTTCCGGGATTCGAGCCGTCGGACGTGTCGCTGATCAGCGTTTACAAAGAGCAATATCCGGATTCGGGAATCGCTTTCGCTCGGAAAGATACCGGTTGGATCGTCACTTCGTATCATGATGCCCCTGGGAAGAAGACCGATATCGAAAAAATCATGATCGATGCGAAAAATCTGCGCGGTGAAGTGCGCTCGACGAATCCCTCGTTACTGGGCGATTTCGGGCTTGCCGATAGCGAGGCTCTGCATCTGAAATTGATGAAACAAGATTCCTCGGTGGTGCTTCATTTTCTGGCCGGTAAAGGAATCCCCGATGCGCCCCGCAGCAGTTTCATACGGCGGGCGGGATCCGATACCGTGTATAAAGCCGATGAGAATTTCATTTCCAGGTTCGCCATGTGGAACGCCGAGCCCTGGCGGAAGATTCAGGTCAATCGCTGGATCGAGTTGAAAATGTTCGATTTTCCGCTCGACAGCGTTATAGCTTTCGACCTAGTGGTAAAGGGGAAAACCGATCGATTCATGAAAGAAAAGCTCGCGGTGGAGGATACCGCCGCGCCGCCCAAATTCAGTTGGAAACAGATCGAATCGGGCCTCGGCAAAAAACTCGAGGAAAGCGAAATTTCCAACATTTTGAATCGCCTTACGAATATGAGGGCTATCGATTTGACCTCCGGAGACAGTCTGCGTGCGGCCGGCCTGGAAAAACCCGCCGCCAGGGCCGTGTTGACTGTCGCGAACTGGGGATCGGTCGAAATTTCGTTCGGGGCCATGGCGGATACGCTGCAGAAAACGCGCTATGCCGCCGTCTCCGGGAATCCCTTCGTTTATAAGGTCTCTGATTCGATGTATGAATCGATTTTCGTGACCCCGTTCAAGAAGTCCAATTGATTTTATCCTGCAACCGGGCGGCGGCCCGTAATAGCGGCCGCCGCTTTATTCTACGCTATCCTCACTGCTAATGGGATCTACTCCGCAAAATCGATTGACCGCAATAATAACAGCCATTATATAGATTCCATGTTGATTCTGCTGGCCGTTCTTTGGATCTTGGTGGAAAGCGCCGCCGCCGGAACCTTCTATGTCGGTTCCGAACCAACTCGTTTCGGACTGGATGGATCGGAAAAGTGCTTTTCCAACGATCTGCAATCGGCTCTGGATAAGGCGTCCGATGGAGATACGATTTTGATCGCCCCGGGCAGCTTTTCCGCCAAATGGCACGCTTACGAGGATATGTTTTGCGGAAACTGCCAGAACCCTATGGTCGAAGTAGCGGCCTCAAGGGGTTTTCTTATCGATTCCAAAGGACTGACGATAATCGGAAGCGGCATCGACTCCACGACCCTTGTCACCAATGCCGGCTATGGGATTTTATTCACGAATTCGTTCGGTTCGCTTATCAGTAGGGTTAAAATAACCGGCGGCGTCCGCGACCGCGACGGCAACGCCACCGACGCCTCAATAGTCGCCAGAAACTCCACGCTGACCGTGGAATATTGCTTGATCGCCGATAATACCGACCGGCCGGAAAAGGTAGTGGTTGGTATCGGCGGGATTTTCGGTAGGGAAGGCGCGGAATTGACGATCAGAAATAACCGCCTGTTCAATAACGGCTGGGATGGTATCGCGCTTTATCGCGGAGCCACCGCAGTCATTTGCGACAACGAAATCGACGGTGGGCGAGGAGCGGGAATCGGCATTACTTGGGACGCCACCGCTGTGGCGCACAGGAATATCGTCAAGAATTACTGGAAGGGAATAGGAGCATTCGGGACAAGCAAAGCCGTCATCAGCAATAACCTGGTGATAGACAATCTCGGCTGGGGGATCATAGCCACGGGAAACGCCTGGGTCGAGATCTCCAACAATCTGGTTACTCACAACGGCAATTGCGGTCTGGCGATTTGGTCTGACAGTTGCTCGGGGCGGATTATCAACAATGTTATCGTAAACAACGGCTGGCGCGAGGAATGGGTATGCCCCCCGGTCGGTTTCTGGAACTATGGACACCCGGGAAAATTCGTGATAGGATACAATAATGTTTTCAATAACGTCGGCGGCCAGTATCGAGATATGCCGGATCAGACCGATCGATTGGGAAATATTTCGGCGGACCCGTTGTTCAAAGGAAAGGACGATTACCGACTGCTTCCCGGATCTCCCTGCCGCGACTCCGGCGATCCCGGTATTAATGACCGTGACGGTTCAAGATCAGACATGGGAATTTATGGCGGGCCGCACGGCTTTCGGGAAACCGACGATAAGTTATTGGCCAGGTAGATGATAATTACAATCGAAAATCCTTAAATCAAGAAGCGCAACATGTCAGGAATTCACCCTACCGCGATAGTGGCAAACCCGGAAAAGATACCCCGAACCGTCACCATCGGTCCTTATTCGGTTATCGACGACGATGTCGAGCTGGGCGACGGAGTATGGATCGATTCGCATGTCAGCATTAAGTCCTACGCTCGAATCGGGCCGAATTGCCGGATTTTCAACGGCGCCGCCATCGCCGGACCGCCGCAGGACCTGAAATTCGGCGGCGAAAAAACATTCTTGATTCTTGGAGCCAATTGCACGATCCGCGAATATGTAACCTTGAATAGAGGCACGGCCGCCCATGGGAAAACTGAAATCGGCGATAACTGTCTCTTCATGGCTTACTCGCACGCCGCGCATGATTGCATTATCGGTTCGAACGTAATCATCGCCAACACGGTCGAAATGGGCGGCCACGTCGAAATCGGCGATAACGCCATTATCGGCGGAGGCACGGTCATTCATCAATTCTGCCGCATCGGCGAGCATTCCATGATCGGCGGCGGTTTCCGGGTTACTCAAGACGTATTGCCCTACAGCCTGGCGGCGGGATATCCTCTTCGCTGTTTGGGATTGAACGCCGTGGGGTTGAAACGACGAAAATTCAGTCCGGAAACGATTTCGAGTTTGAAGACTGCTTTTCATTTCCTTTTAAGTTCTAAATTGAAAACCAGCGAGGCTCTCGAAAAAATAAAAAACGAGATAGAACAGATTCCCGAAATAAAGAAGCTGGTCGCATTTATCGAAACGGCCGAGAGGGGGATCATAAAATAATCAGGGCTGGATTGGTCGGTTGCGGACATATGGGGAAATTTCACGCCGCAAAGTTATCGGCTCACCCCGATGTCCGATTCGTCGGGTGTTTTGATATCGATCCCGGGCGGTCGGAGGAAATCGCCGCCCGCTATAGAGCGAAAGCTTTCCCTTCACTCGAAAATCTGGCCGATGAAATAGAGGCGGCCGTCATAGCGGTTCCGACAGCCGCCCACGACGCGTGTTCGATTCCTCTTTTGCAGCGTGGTATAGCCGTCTTAATCGAGAAACCGTTGGCAGTCGATTCCGCGAGGGCAAGGCTGATCGACCAAGCCGCCGCCGCATCTGGCGCGGTTTTACAGGTGGGGCACAGCGAGCGGTTCAGCCCGGTGTATAGAGCGGCGCGGTCTCGTATAAATCGACCGGGTTTCGTAGAGACACATCGCCTCGCCCCGTTCAAGGGACGAGGACATGATGTTTCCGTGATTTACGATCTCATGATTCACGATATAGATCTGTTGCTTGATTTGACCGGTTCACGACCTATCGATATTCAAGCGGCCGGAGTAGCCGTGATTACCGATACGTTCGACATTGTCAACGCCCGCCTGACGTTTCCGGACAATTGCGTGGCCAATGTTACCGCCAGCAGAATATCATTAAGGGAAATGCGCAAACTCAGGGTCTTCCAGAAATCCGGATATATCTCGATGGATCTTGCAGGCAAAGAACTCGAATCCTACGTGCTTGTCGATAAAGATTCCGAAAAAGCGAACGAAGCGGCTGCTTTCATGAAATTCAATCTGGGCGATAATACCGTGATAGTCAGGGAAAATATAGAAATACCTCCGGGGGACAATCTCGAATTGGAACTCGATTCTTTCGTCAAGGCCGTGAGCGGTTTGCATGCCCCGCTGGTCAGCGGCAAGTCCGGTTTGGCCGCGCTCGAAGTCGCCGAAGAGATCGAAAATCACTGCCTTCAGTACCAGCGGAAATTATGAGCGCAATTCTGATATCCGCCGGCGAGGCGTCCGGCGATATCCTCGGAGCCAGATTCATCGAAGAGTTTCGCAAATTCGATTCGGGGATTGTTTTCTATGGATTGGGCGGGGATCGAATGGCGGAGCAAGGATGCGAGCTTTTATTTCATATAAGAGATCTGTCTGTTCTCGGATTCTGGGAAGTAATAAAGAATATCCGTTTCATTAGCGCGGTTCAAAAAAATTTGAAGCTTTCGATCGAAACGAGAAAGCCGGTTCTGGCGGTTCTTATCGACTATCCCGGATTTAATCTTCGATTGGCCGAAATTCTTCATCGACGCGGAATTAAAGTATTCTATTACGTCAGCCCTCAAATTTGGGCCTGGGGAAAAAGCCGAATCAAAGATATAAAAAATAACGTTGATCTGATGGCGGTTTTTTTCGATTTCGAGAAACAAATCTATGATGAGGCCGGCATTCGTTCCGTTTGTGTCGGCCACCCTATGATAGATCACGTAAAGACGAGCCAGGATCGTCAGGCTTTTCGAAATGGCCTTGGAGTGGGACCAGATCAGGAAATCATCGGTCTATTTCCGGGATCCCGCAAGCAGGAGATAAAATCGATTTTGCCGCAGATGCTGATTGCCGCCGAAATCCTGAAGGTATCGATCAACGCCAGATTTCTCGTGGGCAAAGCCCCCTCGATCGAAAAGTCTCTTTACCTCGAGATTCTCGAAAACGAGAAGAACACAGCCGAATTATTCGAGGGAAACGGCTACGATCTTATGGGGCATGCACGACTGAATCTCGTCTGCTCCGGCACAGCCACTCTCGAGAGCGCGGTTTTAGGAACGCCGATGATTATCGTGTATAAAACCTCGGTTTTGACGTATTTTATCGCTCGAAGATTGATCCGAATTCCGGTCATCGGGTTGGTGAACGTCGTCGCCGGCCGCAGGATCGTGCCGGAATTGATTCAAAATAAATGCACCGGGGCGGAGATGGCCGAAGCCGCCTTGCAGATCCTAAGAAGCGATACCCATTATGAGCGGATCCGCCGAGATCTGGTCGAGGTCAAAAGACGCCTGGGCAGTCCGGGAGCCTCGGCCCGCGCCGCTCAAGCCGCCTTGGGATTATTGAGGCCTTAGGCGGTTATGATTTCGATCTTGTTATTTTTTTATCAGGCCCTGACCCTTCTCGCTATCGTTTTGTTTGTTCCTATTCTGATATTGCGGGGAGTTTTTCCTATCCGCGGACTATCGGAACGATTCGGCAATTACAAGCGGATTCCCGATCCGAAGACTCGTGTCTGGTTTCATGTCGCGTCAGTCGGTGAAATGAAGGTCGCGGCCTCGCTGATACCCTTAATGAGATCGAGCACGGCCGATATTTATCCGGTTGTTACCGTGGTCACCAAGACCGGCAAGCAGAAAGCGCTTTCGGCCGGACTCGATGCAACCCTTTATTATGCGCCATTGGAGATAGCCCCGGTCATAAAAAGGGCCGCAGGCGTGATTCGGCCCAAGCTATTGGTCCTCGCTGAAACGGAGCTTTGGCCGCTGTTGATTCGGTGGGTGCGTAAGAGCGGGGCCAAGGTAGTGATCGTCAACGGGCGGATTTCCACGAGGTCTTTCAAATATTACAAGCTCTTTCGTTTCCTGTTCAAGGCTGTTTTACGGGATATAGATCTGATCATGGCCCAGACTGAAGCCGATAGGAGCCGTTTCATCGAAATCGGAGCCTCCCCCGAGCGGGTGGAAATCTATGGCAACATAAAGTTCGATCAGGTTAATGGAGGGAGCGACCACTCGATAAACGACGAGCTCGATCGTTTTTTTCAACCTGCTGAAACTTTCGTTTTCGTGGCCGGGTCGGTGAGAAAGGGTGAAATGAAAACTTTGCTTTCGGCGATCGAGCGGTCCCTGGCGACCGGTCGTTCAATGATCGCCGTAATAGCGCCGCGACATATGAAGGATCTACCGGCATTCGAGAACGGACTTGACAGCCTTTCTATAAAATACACCAAACGATCCAGACTGGCGGAAAATCGATCCGATCAAGCATCCGTGTTGTTGCTTGACAGCATGGGCGAGCTGTCCCGAATTTATCGGCATTGCCATCTGGCGTTTGTGGGCGGCTCGTTGGTTTCGATCGGCGGCCACGATCCTCTCGAACCGGCCTCTGCAGGCTGCGCGATTTGTTTCGGCCCTTTTATGCAAAATAACCAATACGCCGCGACGAAACTGCTTGAATTGAAAGCAGCCCGCGAGGTGAAGAGCGCCGACGAATTGTCGGAAACGATAAATTATCTGGCTGATAATAGATCACAGGCGGCCGAAATGGGATCCAAGGCGAAAGATTTCGTCAAGATGAATTCGGGAGTCGCCGAAAAAACGGTTAGAAGGCTGCTGAATTATTTGCAATGAACCTCCTATCGTCGTTAATCCTTCGTATCTGTTCGATCGCCTACAGGACAGTGATATTCCTTTGGGACCTATACTGGCGGATCGCCCCCAAAGTAAGACTGTCGGCAAAAATCATTTCGGTAGGCAACCTAACCGCCGGAGGCACCGGCAAGACTCCTCTTACGATTTTAATCGCCCGAATGGCAATCGAAAAGGGAATCAAAACCTCGATCGTAACCCGCGGCTATAAGCGTTATGCATCGGGACTGATCGAAGTTTCCCCGAATTCGCGATGGGAAGATGTCGGTGACGAGCCGCTGGAAATTTCGGCGGCGGTCCCACAGGCGAGAATATATGTTTGTGAATCGAAAACACGAGCGGCACGCAAAGCCTGCGGCGATGGGGCGGAACTGATTATTATCGATGACGGCTACCAGCACCGGAAACTTCATCGCGATCTGAATATATTATGCCTCGATTCGGAAAAACCGTACGGCAACGGAATCCTGCTTCCGGCGGGCCTTCTTCGCGAGCCCGTAAAAGCCGTCAATAGGGCTGACCTTATCGTCCTTACCGGCGGCGGTGAATCTCACGCCTGGCTTAATCTACCCGATTTTCGCGATATTCCGGTATTTTCCATGAAAATGATCAATGCGCGATTCGTGGAACTTGCGAGCGGCAAGGAAATCGACGCGGGAAGCTTGTTCGGAACACGATTTATCGCCTTTTGCGGATTGGCGGATCCGAGCAAATTCCAAAAGACATTGAGCCGGCTGGGCATCGCGGTCGCCGGATTTATGGCGTTCGAAGACCACCATCGTTATACATCTCAGGATATCGAAAGAATCATCGATATCGCCCGGAAAAAAGATTACTCGATTATGACGACAGCCAAAGATGCCGTGAAATTAAAGGGTTTTGACTTTGACAAGACGGCAGTCTATATTTGTCTGCCGGTATATGAAATTGATGATCCGGATCGATTTAGAAAGGCGATCGCACTTTGACGAGAGATTATGACATACTCGTGATCGGATCAGGAATAGCCGGTCTGATGTATGCTCTCAAGGTAAGCCGACGCAATCGGGTCGCTATAATCACGAAAAAAAGCAGCAACGATGCCTCGACCAATTATGCTCAAGGCGGAATCGCCAGCGTGATGAGCAAGACGGACAGTTTCGCCAATCACATACGAGACACTCTCGAGGCAGGTTGCGGCTTGTGCCACGAAGAAGTAGTGCGGAAAGTAGTCAGGCTTGGTCCGAGATACATAAGGGAGCTGACCAGGTTAGGAGTCGCTTTCAGCCGCAAATCGGGCACCTACGATCTCGGTCGCGAAGGTGGTCATTCGCACAATCGAGTGGTTCACTCCGCCGATCACACCGGTAGAAATATCGAACAAGCACTGCTTAATTCCCTGAAGAGCCACGGCAACGTAGATCTTTTCGAGGAGCATACTGCAATCGACCTGATCACCGAATATCATTTGGGTATGAAGATACCCAAAAGAGGGCCTTCCTGTTATGGCGTGTACGTATACGATAACGCGAACCGTCGGGTCGAGGTGTTCGGGGCGCGATTGGTGCTATTGGCCTCGGGAGGAGCCGGACAAGTGTATCAACATACGACGAATCCGGCGATCGCCACCGGCGATGGAGTGGCCATGGGTTATCGCGCCGGTGCGCTTGTCGCCAATCTCGAATTCGTTCAGTTTCATCCGACCAGTTTGTATGCGCCCGGGCAGGAGCCGTTCCTCATCACCGAGGCAGTCCGGGGCGAAGGGGGAAAGCTTATCACCGCCGACGGCCGTCGATTCATGGATAATTATCATCCTATGGCCGAACTGGCCCCACGCGATATAGTCGCCAGAGCGATCGATATGGTCCTCAAAGAAACCGGCGCTCCCTGCGTTTACCTTGACATATCTCACCGCGGAAAGACTTTCATCAGAAGGCGGTTTCCCACAATCATGAAAAAATGCGAAAGTCTGGGGATAAATCCGGCGGTCGATCCTATACCGGTGGTACCCGCGGCGCACTACTTTTGCGGCGGAGTCCAAACCGATATCAACGGCTGCACCTCGATTGCCGGGTTGCTTGCCGCCGGTGAGGTCGCCTGCACCGGAATGCATGGAGCGAATCGGCTGGCGTCCAATTCGTTGCTTGAAGCCGTGGCATTCGCCGATTTCGCCGCGAAATGGACGGCAATGAATCTTCCGGCGAAAGAAAAAGCTAAAGGCATAAAACTTCCGGATTGGGACGAGTCTGGGGTATTCGATCACAAGGAATGGGTTGTCGTCTCCCATGATTTTCAGGAGATTCGCAAGCTCATGTGGGATTACGTCGGTATCGTCAGATCCACCGACCGACTTCGCAAAGCTTATGATCGCTGTCTGGTGATTCGTAAACATGTCAAGGAATTCTATCGCAAAAATCCGGTGAGATCGGAGGTGCTCGAATTGCGCAATATCGCCGATGTCGCTTTGATCATAATCCGGTCGGCTTTGTTAAGGCAGGAATCGAGGGGATTGCATTACAATGTCGATTTTCCGCAAAGAGATGATTCCCGGTTTAAAAGGGATACTGTGATCCAAAGAGATTTCAGTTGAATTCCCCGGATAAAATAATAGTTCTCGATTTCGGATCGCAATATTCGCAGTTGATCGCCAGACGCGTGCGCGAGTGTAAAGTATTTTCCGAATTGGTTGGCTTTGACACCCAACCGCCGGAAAATATACCGACCGAGCTTAAGGGAATTATACTTTCGGGGGGACCCGCTTCGGTGCACGATCCGGGTTCGCCCCGTCTGGATCCGCGTTGGTTCGATCTCGGAATCCCGATTCTCGGTATATGCTACGGGCTGCAATTGATCGCTCACCAATTGGGCGGCGTCGTCCGCAGAAGCGCAATTCGTGAATACGGTCCCGCACGTTTGAGGCTGACAGGCACTCTTTCCCGGTTGCTGGCGGGCTTGCCGCATTCTTCGCGGGTCTGGATGAGCCATGGCGATTCGGTAGTTAAAATACCCGCAGGTTTCAGGAAAACTGCGGCGACCGAAAGTTTGAAATTCGCGGCCTTCGAAAATGAACCCCGCTCGATTTACGCCGTTCAGTTTCACCCTGAAGTGGCGCACACCGAATTCGGCATGCGGATAATCGGAAATTTCGTCCGGAAAATCTGCCGCTGTCAAGATAACTGGACAGCAAAATCTTTCGTGGATTCACGGGTCAAGCAACTGAAAGAAGAGTTGGCACGCGAAAAAGTCATATGCGCGGTTTCCGGGGGGGTCGATTCGACCGTAACCGCGGTTTTGTTAAAACGCGCGATAGGCAAAAACCTACATTGTCTTTTTATAGATAACGGACTGCTGCGAACCGGCGAAGCGGACTGGGTTGTAGATTCCTACCGCAAATTGCAGCTGCCTTTACGGCATATCGATGCTTCCAGTGTCTTTCTTCGCCGCCTGAAAGGAATCGCCGATCCCGAAAGAAAGCGCAAAATTATCGGAAGGACTTTTATCGATATATTTACAGCTGAAGCCAAAAAAATCCGCGGCATAAGCCGTCTTGCTCAAGGGACGCTTTATCCCGATGTGATCGAATCGACCCCGTTCAGGGGGCCATCGGCGACGATAAAATCCCATCATAATGTGGGCGGACTGCCGGCCAGGATGAAACTGAAACTCGTCGAGCCGTTGCGGGAGTTGTTTAAGGACGAGGTGAGAGCCGTAGGGGCGCAATTGCGTATTCCTTCGGGGCTGCTCAACCGCCACCCCTTTCCGGGTCCCGGCCTGGCGGTACGGATTCTCGGCTCCCTGACTCCGGAGAGGCTCGAAATCGCCCGGAAAGCGGATGATATTTTTATGGCGGAACTCATTAAGGCTGGTCTGTATGATACGGTATGGCAGGCCTTTTGTGTTTTGTTGCCGGTTCGCAGCGTGGGAGTAATGGGCGATGAGAGAACCTATGAAAATGTGATCGCCCTGCGCGCCGTAACCTCCGCCGATGCCATGACCGCCGATTGGGTGCGCCTGCCTGAAAGTTTTCTGGCGCGCGTATCCAACAGGCTGATAAACGAAGTCAAGGGGGTCAACCGCGTCGTTTACGATATCTCCTCGAAACCGCCGGCGACTATAGAATGGGAATAGGCGATCACCAAGATCGCTTCGGTTCTGGAAAATAAACATCCCCATGGAACTTCATTCGGGGGACACGGATTAAATAGTTTTGATATGCAGATAAAGCAAACGGTAAAGAAAATCTGGGGTTATCTTAAGCCTCCCTTAACGTTGAAAGAAGCCAAGGCCAAAGGGCCGCTCTATCTAGGACTGATTATTCTATTTTACCTTGTGCGTGATCTGCTTCTTTATGTAATTCTACCTCTTACCGCCTGCAAAGCGGTCTGCAATTGATTCGATCCACATTAGATCGCGTGATGGAATGCCGACTTTTTGCCTTGAAATGCCTGCGATATATGCCGTATATAACCGGGCGCGTATGTATGCTTTTGTCGTCAATACTTTGGCCGTGTTTTTCGGGGCTTCTATTGGACTTCTGGGCGGTAATAAACTTCGAGAGCAATATAAAAACATCGTCCTTTCCGCGCTCGGCTTGGCGACTATGGCGATCGGCGTCAAGATGGCGATTGGCACAGCAAATTTCCTGTATGTGATCGGCTCGCTTATTGTCGGTGGGCTTCTTGGCCAAATGTTGCGAATCGAGGAAAGGCTCGAATCGCTGGGCGAACATCTCAGGCGTAAAACCGGCTCGCAAGAAGGCAATTTCGTGATCGGATTCGTAACCGCATCGCTTTTGTTCTGCGTAGGCCCTATGACCGTGGTCGGCTCTTTGGAAGATGGCCTTTACGGCAAGGGGTACCTGATCTATATTAAGTCGCTTATGGATGGATTTGCGGCTGTTGCACTTTCAGCGGCTTTCGGGGTCGGCGTGCTTTTTTCCGCAGTCGTGGTGTTGATTTATCAGGGAACACTTACTTTATTGGCGAAGTATCTTGAATCAGTACTGAATCCGGCGGCGGTAAACGAGATGTCGGCCGTCGGCGGTGTCATGGTGATCGGAATCGCGATAAATTTACTGGGGCTGTCAAGGATTAAGGTAGGTAATTTTATCCCGGCGCTGCCGTTGGCTCTTTTTGCCGTGGCTTTTTTCGGACGCTGATGCGGTTTTATGAATGGAAGTCATGATTTTAAAATTCAATCGGTTTAAATCGGAGAATCAAGATGTCATATCCAAAATTGCTCGAAAAACGGCATGAAACGACTAAAGCGAAACTCGGTTCGAAAAGCAAAATCTGTCTATTAAGCGGCCGTGATATATTCAATGCGATCCGCGATAAGGAAATGATGCTGATGGCTTGCAACGTGCGGATCAAGCACGTGGTTCCGGGGATCATGCGAGCCGCCCAAGAACTCGACGCGGTGGTCGGATTCGAGCTTGCCAAGACCGAAGGCAATATCGACGGAGGTTACACGGGTCAGAATCCCGCCCAGTTTTTCGAAATGCTTATAGGATACGCGGATAAGATCGGTTTTACCATGCCGTTTTTCATTCACGGCGATCATATCACCGTTAAAAACACCAGCGATAAGGAGATCGAATCCGCCCGGATGCTGATCGCCGCTGAACTGGAGGCGGGATATACATCTTTCTGCGTGGACGCATCGTTCAACGAGATCGAGGCCAATATCGATATCACCGCCCGGCTTTCCGCACCCATCATCGAGGCAGGCTGGGGACTCGAAGCGGAAGTCGGGGAGATCTCCTCTGCCGGGCAGGATGCCCATGTCACGACGGTCGCCGAGGCCACCGAGTTCGTCGAGGGTATTATCGCCCGGGGAATCACCCCGAATCTGCTGGCGATCAACAACGGCTCGAAACACGGCAACTATCTCGATGGCGAAGAGGTGAATATCGATCTGAAACGAACCGGCGAAATCTACGAAGCTATAAAGAGCAAAGGAATCCGAATCGCTCAGCATGGAATAACCGGAACACCGCCGCACATTCTGAAACGGTTCGTGGAATTCGGGATTCGCAAAGGCAATGTCGGCACGGAGTGGCAGAATATAGCGCATCGAAACCTGCCGAAAGACTTGATGGAAAGCATGAAAAAATGGGCGAAGGAAAATAATAAAAATATCAAGGAAGCCACCAAACCTTTCAAGAAGGAAATTGATAATATTCCTGAGACTTCGGCTAAGGCGATCGCCGACGAAGCCTATCGAACAGCCGCGGAATTCATCAAGTCGTTCAAGGCTGACGGTTCGGCGGCCTTTCTGAACAGCGCGCTTTAGCGCAAAATGGAGCTTGACATCGAGCCGATATTGATTAATTTCATCCACAAGGAAAGGGGTTTTTTATCGCATCTGGCTAAAGGGTTTGTGGCGGAATTGCCGAAAATATAAGGGATTGAACCTTTTGGCCTGGGCGGGCATTTGGCATTATTGATCGAATCGCCCGATCCCTCAGAGGAGGAGTTTTGAGACTCTTTCGCATTGCGATAATAGCCTCTATTTTATTTTTGGGGACGCAATTATCCTTTTCCGATCCGGAAACGGGCGAAATCGTTTTCGATAACGACATCTTCATAAATGAATCCTCGATAAGCGGCATGACCGTCACCTACCTTGTCCCGCCGGTTAGCGATACCAAGATCGAGGGATATCCGGAATCATATCGTTACCCACAGATTCCGCGAACGGCGCAGAACCGAATCGAAGGTGAGCCGTTATTGCCGATAAAAGTTATCCCGATCGGCGTACCATTCAACTGCGATATCCGGATAACCATATTGAGCCAATCGTTTATCCCGCTCGAATCGGCGGAAACCGCACCCTATATTTGCTCCTTTTCAGAAAAAGAGTTTTCGGCCGAACTCGCACGGAATCAGAGAAGGACGACCAGCTGGCCGACAAGAATCGCCTGGGTGGCCGGAGAAGATATTATCCGGGGATTGCGCATCGCGAAATTGGTTATGGCCCCCATAAACATCGACGGCGATCTGCGGATGAAAGCCGAAAAGATCGTCGTGCGGATCGATTTCGTGCCTGTTTCCCGATCGCCGGCGGTTTCCCAGCGGCCTGCCGGACCGGTATTCGACAAAATACTTAAAGAGCTCGTGGCCAATTATGAACTGGCCGAGGCATGGCGGATCGATTGGCCGCCGACGCAGTTGCGATCACAGATGACCGCATCGGCTTTCGACTCGGCGGAAGTGTGGCTTAAAATGGAAATCTCCAATACCGGTATATACAGGATAAATCGATTCGATCTTTCGAATGCCGGTTTGGATGTCGGCCAGATAGATCCCCGCCAGATCAGGATTTTCTATGGGGGCGGCGATGAGTTGCCTTTTGATAATGAAACCGCCCGACCGAACCTTTTCGAGATCCCGATCGAGGTTATCGGCGGCGATGACGGGGTATTCGATTTCGGCGATCAAGTGCTGTTTTTCGGCGAAAGCGTGGATCGATTCGAATTCAACGAATCAGCCGGCCGCTTCACTTACCAGCGCAATCATTATACATCGCGCAACGCCTACTGGTTGACCTATGGGGGCAACTTCGGCAATCTTCCCCGGCGCTGGGCGCAGGAAAACGGCGCGCCGACGGGATCGCCGTTGGCGATCATGACCAGTTTCACCGATTTTACGCATGACGAGCAGGAATTCATATTTTATAGAACCGAATCGAGCGGCGAATTTGCCAATTATTTCGATTGGTACTGGGGCCGCGGCCAGAATTTCACCGCCAGTATTCAGGCGACCGACGCTCTGGGCGGAATTCCCGCGAGAGTGATAGTGAAGACCAGGAATTCCTTCTCGGGGCTGACGGTGAATGGAGTTGCGGCGACGCGCGACTCGGTTTATAGGGACCCCTATTCTTATCTGCATTTCTTCTCCACACAAAACCTTCAGGGTGGCTATAATACTCTCGTATTGAGCAATGCCGTCGAATTCTTTCTGGATTACATAGAGATTCATTACAGCAGGCATCTGCGGACAGTCGATAACGTTTTGACGTTTACCAGCCCCACATTGCTCGGACGAATCGAATATCGAGTCGCCGGGACCTCGAGTGATTATGTGCTGCTGGATATAAGTTCGCCGGATAGCGTGCGCAGAATAGTCAACGGCGTATTCGTCGGCGATACGCTGCGCTTTCAGCAGGTCAATTCCCGTCGACATCGTTTTTACATGGCCGGACCTTCCCGCTTTAGAATAGTAGGCCGCTATTCGCGTTACGAGCGCGACAACCTGCGTGACCCAGCTAACCGCGCCGATTATATCATGATTACGCACCCGTTGTTCAGGGAACAAGTCGAGCAACTGGCCGAACATCGGGCAAGACAAAATCCGGAGCTGGAAGTAAGAGTCGTGAATATCGACGATATCTTCAATCAATTCAGTTGGGGGTTGAACGACCCGCTCGCTATCCGTGACTTCTTGAAATTCGCCTACGAAAATTGGAGCGGTGCTTCTCCCGGAATATGCCTTTTGGTCGGCGACGGACACTATGACTTTCGCAACAACCTGGGCGGCGGCCACCCGATTTATATCCCTCCGTTCGAGGCTGCGAATCCGCCTGAGGCCGGAGCATCAGGTTCCGACGAGAACTTCATCTATTTCGGTAGCTATGGGTATTTCGATTCAGACAGCTCAGGAAGCCTCGATATGATGATAGGCCGCTTGGGAGTAAACAGCGCGGCGGAGATGCAGACCATAGTCGATAAGATAATCGATTACGAGGCTAATCCGGATATGGGAAAGTGGCGCAACAACGTGATTGTCGTCGCCGATGATAATCTCGGAGGACTTTCGCCTTATGAAACGTTTCATACCACCCAGGCCGAGGCTTTAAGCAATTTTCATGTGCCGCGGACCATGGAGGTTCAGAAAATATATCTTGTCGAATATCCCACGAGAGCGGGAAATCTGAAGACCGACGCAAGGGAAGCCCTGGTGCAGGCGATCAACAACGGCGCGCTTATTGTCGATTGGATAGGCCATGGCAACAAGAATCTCTGGGCTCACGAACAGATATTTCGCAGAACCGAGGATATCCCGCGTCTCCGAAACGGCCGCAAGCTGCCGCTGATGCTTGCCGCATCCTGCTCCATAGGATTTTTCGATGCGCCAGCCGATCAATCGATGGCCGAGGATTTATTGAGCCATCCTGAAGGCGGGGCCATAGCCTCCATAGGCGCAACCCGTGTCGTGTACGCCGGCCCCAACACCGATCTCAATAATGAGATTTTCGACCAGATCTTGTTCGAGGATTCCACCACGTTCGGAGGTGCTTTCTTCATGGCCAAATATATCAGGCAATTGAACAACCCTTACGGGCCGATCGCCAACGATCGCAATTACGTTTTCCTCGGTGATCCGGGAATGATCGCGGCCAAGCCTTATTTGAGATCGGAATTCACCTACCGGCCGGATTCGTTGAAAGGACTGTCGGTCGATTCGATCGCCGGCGGGATTTACGACAGTCAAGGGCGATTCGTCTCCGATTTCAACGGCATAATCTGGGTGACGGTGAAGGACGCTTCGGTTCGGCGACATAAGGCGATCCTCGATTATAATAACCAGCCGCTCAATCCCCCCAATTACGTTTATGTCGATTATACTTTACCCGGTCCGACTTTGTTCTACGGACCTGCGGAAGTGATCGACGGCCGTTTTTCGACTTCGTTTTTCGTGCCCAAGGATATTTCCTATGGCGGATCGAGGGCTAAAATTTACGTTTATTTCGCCAACGAAACGATCGATGGTTCCGGCATAGTCGATTCGCTGCCGATTTCCGGCAGCGCAGCCGGAGAAATCGATACCGTCGGCCCCCGGATAGAGTTTTATTACAACGGAAATCCGGTCACCGGAAAATTAGCGGTCGTATCATCCGGGGCGTCACTGGTGTTCAGGCTGTTCGACGAGCATGGCATAAATATCACCGGTTCGATGGGGCACGGGATCGTGATGAGCATAAACGGCGGTCAGACCTACTCGGCGGACATAACCTCCGATTTCCGCTTCGATCTCGGCAACTGGCAGAGTGGCGAGGTTTCAGCGGAATTGCCGTTGCTCCCCGATGGTGATTATACGATCAGTCTCAAAGCTTGGGACAGCTATAATAACTCTTCGGTTTATTCATCGCCGATTCGAGTTTTCGGAACGACCGATCTTTCCTTGTTCGATGTGATGAATTATCCGAATCCGGCGGTGCAGACCGACTCGACTACGTTTCAATATGTTTTAACTCGACCGGCTGAAACCGTAACTCTCAAAATATTCACGTTGTCCGGAAGATTAATCAAAACCATAAGAAAGGATTCGCCTCAATACACGGTTGGCGGCCATCATTTTCTGCCGTATGATCTGCGCGATGATGATGGTGACAGGTTGGCCAGCGGCGTTTATATCTATCGAATCGAAGCGATCGGGTATGACGACGAGGGCCGGCGGCAAAAAGACTCTTTTCAATCGAAACTCGTGATAATGAGATGATAATCGGTTATCGTGCGGGGTGCGCAAGTTGGCAATTGCAGTATTAAACGCAATGACTGAAAATCAACAAACGGACGACCCGTGTCGATAATTGTACTGGCGCAAATGACAGGGAGGATTTGATGCAAAGGTTATCCATATACGCGATTTTGTTTTTGGTCGTTATCGCTGCGCAATCTTCGGCTCAGGTTTCGCAGACCGCCGTGCCGTTTTTGCTGATCGCTCCGGGAGCCCGCGCCGGAGGCATGGGAGAGACTTTTGTATCAATTGCCGATGATGCGACGGCGACCCACTGGAATCCCGCCGGCCTGGGGAATTATCCTCTTTCGCCGTTGTGGCTGGAGTTACCCTCGAGACGAGGATATAAAATCGAAAAATTGGTGCTTGTTAAGAACGATATGCCGGAAAATAATTATAAGCAGTTCGATATCTGGGCATTGATGAACGGTCATCTGGTGAAATGGGAAAAAGATCGCTGGAATTCGGGCATAGCGGTCAAAATCGGAGCCGGTACGGCTTTGTCGGATATCGTGGCCCGTTACACCGGCGCCGAGAGGGATCAGCTCAGCGCGCAAGTCGATCAAGTTTTGCAGTGGAACCTGAGGATAAGCCGCCAGCGGCTCGAATCCGTCATCAATAATGTTCTTACCAGAATATCCGACTCGGACCCGAATGCCGAGTATATCAGGAACGGCGTCAATCGTCTAACCGCGGCATATGCTGAGCTCAAATTATTGCCGCAGGGTTTCATCAATTTCGAAAAGTCGGTTCAAACGATGTCGGCCGACGGACGTCTTTCGACCGAGGAAACGGACACGTTGATCGCGGAAATAGACCACGCGGTAAGTGCAAAGGCCATGTCCGAGATCAGGATACCGTTCGATCTGCCGCGCAAGGCTCCGGCCAATTGTTTGGAATCGCATGACGGCATGATCTATGCCGGCACCGATTCCGGCTTCTATCGATTCGATCCGACCTCGAATAAATGGCGGTATTACGGGTTGCCTGACAGCTTGCCGGCTCTCAAAGTAACCGCGCTCGATAAAATGGGCAAGAAAAGCATAGTTGTCGGAACCGAAAACGGCATAGCTTATTATAACGGCGTTAGGATCAAGCAATATTCTTCCCAGGAAACCCCGCCGCAGGGATATATTTCTAACATCTCCGCGATTAGCGACCAGAGTATCTGGGCGGCAACCGATCGGGATCTATATCATTACGACGGCGGGTCGTGGAAAAATTACATGATTCATGAAGTGTCCGTCGGCGAGACTCTTGGGGACATTTTGAAAAAAATCTATCGCACCGGTGCCGATTTGAATATCGAACGCCTAAAAGAACAGGTCCGGCGATTGAACGATTTCAGCGATGAGGTAACGCTCGGTCAAAAAATAAAACTTCCGTATGCCCCAGCCTTGTGGGGCGACATAACCTCGCTTGCCGCCAAAGATAAATATCTGTGGATAGGAACCGAGAACGGCCTTGTGCTTTTCGATGGCGAATCTTTCGTTAATTTCGGTTATCGCGTGATTCAAGCTGATAGGGAGATGAGCGTTTTCGAAATGGCAAGAAATATCCTTCCCGAGGGCAGCGATGAACAGGTCGAAAGGCTTGCCGGAAAGATTCTGGAACTAAACGAACTTGAAGGCGAAACGATTCCTCAGGGGAAAAGTTTGGTGGTTTACGCCAATCAGCTCGGTTCGAAGATTTTTTCCGTGTCGGCCGTCTCGCAGAAAAAGGCTTATGTCGGAACCGCCTATGGCGTCGTCGAATACAACGACGGAATCTGGAGCCGTTTCGCCCGCCTGGAGGGGATCCGCTCGCCGGTTCACACGATCGAAAACGAATATGGCGAGCTCTGGTTCGCCGGTTCCGATCGGATTTATTTGTTGGCTCGCCCCCGGGGTCAGGTGACTTTCATGCATTCCAATTACCTTACCCAGCTCGCTCCGGATTTATACTACGATTATTTCGCGATCGTCTATCCCACCAGCGAGTGGGGGACTTTCGGCACCGGTATAACCTTTCTTTCCTATGGTCAACAGGATAGAACCAACGAAGTGGGCGACGTAATCGGACAATTTACGTCCTATGATCTCGCCTGGACCGTTTCGTATGGCACGAAGCTGATGAAATCCCTCTCCGCGGGGATATCCGCCAGAATTATTATCTCCCATCTTGCCGATGTCGGTGCCGGCCTGGAAAAGGGCAAGGGGGTGGGTTTTTCGGGTGCCGTCGATGGTGGTGTTTTATACAATTTTGACCGGCGGACCGATCTTGCGGCCACCATCACCAATATCGGACCGGAGATAGCCTATATCGATGCCGATCAGGCCGACCCGCTTCCCCGCAAGCTTGCGGTGGCTTTCGCCTACAAGCTGATTGATTCACCGTACAATAGGTTGACTATAGTGGGCGAGGCCAACAAGCTGCTGGTGGATCTCAACGACGATCTGAAAACCGAAATAAGGGAGATAATCCCTCATATCGGAGCCGAATATTGGTATTCGAATTATATAGCCGTCAGGGCCGGTTACGTATATGATGATATCGGTGTGCAGCGATATATGACGCTCGGCGGCTCGTTGCAATATTCGCGGCTGCGGGTTGACCTCTCGTATATCCCATCATCCAATGAAGAGACCAATCGACTGGGGAATACCGTCAGGTTATCGATCAACGTAGGCTTTTAGACAGGTGTAGCGTGAGCGCATCGCAAATCCGCTGGATCGTAATTCCAATCGTATTTTCATTTTGGGTCGCCGTCCATTCGGCTTTACCTCCGTCGGTGCTTAGGCCCGTTCAATCCGGCGGGAAATGGTCGCTGAATCCATCGGAATCTCGACCCCGAACCACCGGGTTCCACTCGATGGTGTCACGGAAAAATCTGTTGAAACTCGAGCGCGAAACCGAATTCGGATTGCCGGTTGCCAAGGGGAATCTACCCCTTGCGCTTTCCTCTCAGATCGATACTCTGAACGTCCTCGTTCTGAAAGTCGACTTTCAGCAGGAAGTCCCCGATGACCCCACGACCACTGGCGACGGTACATTCGATTTGCGGAGTTACGAGCAATTCTTGCAGGAAGAGGGCCATTTTCTGGATCCCGCTCCTCACAACACAGCTTACTTTTCGTCGCATATGGAAGCGCTCGCCCGCTACTGGCGGTTCGTATCCGATAGGCGGTTGCGCCTGATCTGGGAAATTTATCCGGTCGAGGAGACCGTTTCGTTGCGTTTGCCTTTTCCGATGTCGTATTACGGCAGCGGGGGAAATCCCGATAGCATAATCAGCGGGCTGGAGCGGTTTTTCATCCATTCGATCACCCTGGCCGATAGTCAGTTTCCCCAGCTCGATTTCGGACGTTTTCAATCAGTTATAATTTTCCACGCCGGCAGCGATCAGCAAAATAACTTTAGTTTTATTGACGACACTCCCAACGATCTTTGGACAGGATTTATATCATTAGGCGACTCCGTGAGCGTGGACAGCGGCCGCAACTACATCAGCGAGGGGTTGCTCATGCCCGAGACTGCCTCTCAGGACAATCGGATTACCTGCTTGAATGCAGTGCTGGCGCATGAATTCGGACACCAATTGGGGCTGGTCGATATCTACAGCACGCTTAATTTCATGACCCAAGTCGGCGATTTTTCGTTGATGGACAATAACGGTATGTCCGTGGCTATAGACCTCGGCGAAGGAGCCCGATTCGTGAATGGGGCACTGCCGATCTATCCGGATGCCTGGTCGAGAGCTTATTTGGGTTTCTCGGCGGTGCATGAAGTGGTGAACCAGCAGAACGTTCCGGTAAGAGCGGCCGAACAGGCATACTTCAACAATGAAATCGTCAAGGTGCCGATATCCGAACACGAGTATTTCCTGATCGAAAATCGTCAAACCACGGCGGATTTCGGTTACCTGGATTATAACCCCTCCATACCAAACGTACTTTTGGCGGATCCGGCGACCGGCGTCATTCTCGGACCCGGTTATGCCTATTTCGATATGAACGATACGATAAAAGTCCCCACCGGCGAATATGACCGTCTTTTGCCGGGCGATGGAATTTTAATTTGGCACGTGGACGAGACGGTCGCCTATATGGACTATTTGGGCAACGGAAGAAACAATTTTCTCAATAACACCCTTCAATGGGACCCATCGAGGCGGTTTCTGACCGTGGTCGAGGCCGACGGCATAATAGATTTCGGCGGCAACTACTATACGGGCTACGGCTCGGCGGACGACTATTATCGGATAGACAATAATGCCACCTTATCGCCGTTTACCAATCCGAGCAGCCGCTCGAATCTCGGCGCGGACAGTCATATCTGGATTACGGATATAGATTCGTCGGATACGCTGATGCATTGCGGGAGCATCAGGATAGATTGGTTCCGACCGGGTTTCCCGGTCATGGGTTTTCCTTATATCGGCGATAATCACGACCTCTTGTTTCTCGATTTGAACGCCGACGGCCGCAATGAATTACTGACTGGCGGGGGTAGATTCCTGGTTTGCCTGCAGCATGACGGCACGCCCTATTTTCCGCTCACGTCGGGATTGTATGTTCCGCGTTTCGACGGCGATTCATTGATTTATGATCTGCCGTTGTTCACCATCAATGATACTTCATTGGCCGCGAGACCCGTTGCCGGAAATCTAATAGCCGATGATCGTCTCGAGGTTATCCTGTTGGATAATCGCGGTATCCTTCGGGTTTATGCGCCTATCGACAGCTTTCCGCTCGATTCGCTGTCGGATTTCATGACCGGTTTGACCTTTCCTGCCGACGTCACTGCATCCCCACTGACTATCGATTTGGATCTCGACGGTAATGATGAAATCGTTGTGGGTTTTGAGGACAAGACTATTCGATATCTGAAAATGTTCTCGCCGGACAGCCTGGCGATGACGGTTTTGGACAGTCTCACCCGAACGCCAAGGGCGGTAGCAATCGCCGATTCGGTGGCTTACATTATTTGCGCAGATGATTTATCATTCACCTGTCGAATTTTGCGTAGAAGCGGGATATCTTTCACGTTTGTTGGCGAAATTACATTGCCCGATGGTCAATACCGCGGATTGGCGGCGGCCGATTTCGACCGTGACCTGTTTGCCGATGCCGTCGTAGTCATAGGCGATTATCTTTGTCTGATCGACGGAGCTGAGTATTCGCTTTCGCAACGACTTCTGCCCAATCTTGGGCCGCCGGCGGTCGGTGATATCGATACCGATGGCTATCCGGACATCGCACTGATCGGCGGTGATCGTTTCTTGACGATTTATGCTTTGAATCGTAATTGTGTTTATCTCAACGGCTTTCCGGTAAGATTGAATTTCGCCGCCAACTCATCGGCGGAATCCCCGGCGGTGACGCTGGCCGATCTTAATTCCAATGGGTATCCCGATATCATTTTCGCGTTGCCCGGGGGCGGGGTTGCCGCTTACGATTACAGGGGAATTCCCCTGCCCGGTTTTCCGTTGCCGACAACGTCTCATTTGATCGGCCCGCCGATCGCCTGTGATCTCGACGGCAACGGCGCGCTGGAGATCGCCGCACTTGATAGTTTCGGATTCGTAACCGCCTGGAATCTTGAGGCCGATTACGATTCCCTTAGGAATCCATGGCCCATGTCCGATGGCGGCCATTATGCCAATCCCGTTTTGGATGCCCGGTTTAATCGCCCGATCAGCTCCGCATCCGGATTTCTGCCCGACGGCTCGGTTTATTGTTATCCCAATCCGGCCTCAGATCGGGTGGCTTTCCGCTATTATTCCGATCGCGATGCCAGGGTTGTCGTGAAAATATTCGACCTCTCCGGAGAGCTCGTGGAAAATCTGTCAGGGGCGGCGATAGCCGGTTCGGATAATGAAATCGCCTGGGATTGCCGTAATGTGGCCCCAGGCGTATATCTGGCCAGAATCGAGGCCGATGCCGTCGATTCGAAGAAACACATGATCCTGAAAGTTGCCTTGATAAAATAGAGGAGGAACGATGCGCGCGTTTGGAATGATCATATTGATTGTCATGCTGGCAACGCACCCGATATTTGCTGAACGAAGTTTCACCGTAAGCGATCATTTCGCCAAAGCGGATATGACAGTCGGTCGCCTTTTGGCCGACAATTCCGATTTCGAGTTCGAGGATGAGCCGCTTGAGGCCGACATTTATCAATTCGGCACCAAATCCACCAAGAAGGCCTTCTTTTATTCGCTGGCCGTGCCCGGCGCCGGTCAATATTACGCCGGTTCGCGCATAAAACCTTTCGTTTTTCTCGGCATAGAGGCCACCGTTTGGACTGCCTACTTTGTCTATCAAAGTAAGGGTGATAAGAAGAAAAATGAATATATCGCCTTTGCCGATGAGCATTACGATTGGCGGGAGTTTCGGGCTTGGTGGAATCAGATACCGGAGGATATCAGAGAGAATTATTCGCACGAAATGCCATGGGATGATTACAACAACCGGCCGCTGTTCAATCATGAATATTACGAAAATATCGGAAAATATAACGAATTCCAGATCGGCTGGGATGATATAGACATCGAACCGCCGCCGTTCGGTGAGGAAACCACGTCTCCCCATCGAGATTTTTATCTCGATTTACGTCGTCAGGCCAACGACCTGTATCAAAATTCCAACACCATGATTATGGTGGCGATCGGCAATCACCTGATATCGGCGTTCGATGCCGCCCTGACGGCCAAAAAATTCAACAAGGGACAGAAACGATTTTCGCTCAAATTCAAATCGCGGGAATTCGGCCGGACTTTGGCGCCGGTGTTGACAATGGATTATAAATTTTGATATGCGCAAGATCGTTTTAATACTGCTTTTGACTATTATTGCCGTATCGCCTGCAGCGGCCCAGTCGATAATTACCGCCCTTGAATTGCAGATGGCCGAGCGACGGCTTGGCGGCGATGAAGATCTGAACATCCCGCTGTCCGGTCAGGTATCGGGCAAAGCAGCGAAGTCGAGATTCCTTGCCGGCTTGTATTCGCTGATCTTGCCCGGCGCAGGGCAATATTACTCCGGAAATGTATTCAAAACGAAATTATACGCGGGCATCGAAAGCGGGTTATGGATTTCGTTCTATGGATTCCGCAAGTTTGGAAAAATGAAAAGCGAGGCCTCCAGAGGCTGGGCGGTTTTGCATGCCGGCGCCAGCCCTTATAACGATGACGATCGATATTGGACCAAGCTGACTTACTACGATAACCGTGATAGCAACGAGCCGGACGGTTTCGGCTACAATCAGATGATAAGGGTTATCGATAGAGACGAAGCGTTGATATTTCCGGAGACGCCCGATTATTACTGGAATTGGGACAGCCGGCAGTCGCGCGAACATTATCGCAAATTGCGCAATCAGAGTAAAACCGCCTACCGGCGCGCCGACCTGGTGATCGGCGGAGTCATCGTCAATCATTTGGTGTCCGCGATCGATGCCTTTATCTCCGCGGGAAAGTTCAACAGGCGGTTGGGATTTTCGGGAATCGATTTGGATTGCCGCTATTACACCGGATCGGGCGCTTCGACGTTTTATCTCGGCTTATCGAAGCAATTCAATTGATGTCGCGCTCGTGTTTAATCTTATTCATATCAGTCCTATTGTTTTTTTGCCGATGCGGCGCCAGTGATATCTCGAATGCGGCTCGGCCGCCGCATGTAATCGGTATAACCTCCGTCGGGGTATTAGGTCCCGAAATCGGATCGAATAAGCCGCTCAGGGCTCCCTCCGATATAGCGGTCAATGATCGGGGTGAATTATTCATAGCCGATTACGGCAACGACCGAGTGGTGAAAATCGGCCCTAACGGCGAATTCATGGCCGAATGCGGCGGCTCCGGTTTCAAAGAAACGGCCCTTAAAGGCCCGATCTCGATTGCGATCGATAACGTTTCCAACGTCTACGTCGTCGATTCCGGGAATTCACGGGTGGTGATTTTTGATTTCAGGCTCGATTACATCTCCTCGCATATAGGTTTCCGGCGGGAGCAGTTGATTCCGTTTCGCTACTTGACCTCGATAAAAGTAAGCCGCAGCGGCTACATTTATCTGGGCGATGATGGCTTGGGAGGATGCTACAAACTCGATCCGTTTTTCAGTTACGTGAACAGTTTCGGGGAAATAGGAAGTCATCTGGAGATCGGATATCCCGCCGGAATCGCTATCGCCCCCGATTCGAGGGTCATCATCGCCGATAGACTCCGCAGTAAAGTCGCGGTTTTCGATGATTTCGGTATGCCGATAGCCGGTCTTGATAGTCCTGGGAAAGCTCCCAATTCGGTGGGAGTCTCGTCGAACGGAATTATCTGGATAACCGACGAAACCGAATTAAACGGCCTCGACAGGCGGGGCAACGTTCTAATCTCATGGAGCGGTGTTGATTTCGGACCTTCCGTATCGCTATCGGCCGTTTGTCCATCGGGAGATACGCTGCTTTATCTGGCGGATGCGGGACTTTCGCGGATTCTGCTGTTAAAGCCGCTTTACGAGGATTGATCTGTGAAGCGCCTTTTGCTTCTCTTTATTCTCGGCGCGACAATCGCCCAGGCAACAGAGACAATCGAAATCGTCATCACCGGCAACGGCACCACCGGGCCGTATGCTCTCTGTCAAAAACAAATTGTTCCCGCAAGCGAAAAGGTCCAATATAGGGATTCGCTTCTTGTCGATGGAATGGATTATAGAATCGACCTCAGGGAAAAGATCATTTTTTTCTCGCGTTCTCTTCCTATCGGCGATAGCGTGCTCGTCCGTCTTGAGGTTTGGCCGCTTATGCTGAGCGATAGTTATTACCTCATGCGACCGGAGGAAATCGATCGGCCGGAAACCACGACTTTTGCAGGCCGTCCTCAGCCGGTTATAAACAAAACGGGTGGCATTGAGCTGGCGGGAAGTAAGAACTTCGCGGTCAATTTCGGGAACAGCGGCGAGCCGTCGTTGACCCAAAGTCTCGATTTGATCATAAGCGGAAATCTCGGTGGCAATGTCAGACTTTCGGGAAATATCTCCGATCGTAATCTCGGCGCAGGCGGGCAAACCGAGGCTGTGGACGAGCTTGACCGGGTCTCGGTGAATCTGACCTCGCCGACATTCGCCGCTGATTTCGGCAATCTCGAATTATCCGGTGTTGATGGTTCCATTCTCGATTTCAGGCGCAGACTGATCGGCCTGAAATTAAGCGGTTTCGGCGGGCCCGTTTCCGGAACCGGAGCGGTGGCATTTTCTCCCGGGGCGCAAAAGGAAATCCGATTCTTCGGAGTCGACGGAAGGCAAGGGCCTTATCCGTTAACCGGCGGCGAACTTGCTGCCAATACGGGAACAGGTCAACGGACCATAGTCCGGGGAACCGAGGAGGTTTTTATCGACGGTAGAAAACTTTCGAGGGGAATCGATAACGATTATGAAATAGATTACGATTACGGATACATTACTTTTACGCCCAAGGTGATTATCACCTCCCAAAATTTGATCAGCGTTAAGTTCCAGGTGCCTTTGGAAAATTATCGCCGTTCCTTTTATCGAAGCGATATTGCGTTTGAACGCGGCCCGACAATCAGTTTTCAATTCATCGGCGAAAACGATGACGAATCGCGTCCCCGGGCTTTCGAGCTCGGAGATGCTGAAAAAAGGGCTATCGAAACGGCAGGCGCCGACCCCGAATCAGCATTTATCGGCGGAGCCAGCTATGTAGGGCAAAATCAGGGTAATTACGAGGCAATCGTGGATTCATCACTTGATACGATCTACGTATATGCGGGAGTCGATTCCGGCTCTTATGACGTCTATTTCAGCCTTGTGGGGACAGGTAAAGGTGACTACGAATATGCAGGTTTCGGCAGATATGTATATGTCGGTAAAGGTCTCGGTTCGTATTTGGCCAGAAAGTATTTTCCTCTGCCGAATTCGGCGAATTACGGTTCGGTCATGCTTAAATCCGAAGGAGATTTGCATTTTCGAAGCGAACTGGCGGTTTCAAGGTATGACCTGAATAAATTGTCATCGGCTGATAATATCAGAACGGGACTCGGAATTTCTTTAAGCGGAGGCTGGAAAAAAGACAGTCTTCCGGGGCTTGGTCGAGTATGGGATTTCAACATTCTGGAAATTAAAGATAGAAGATTCGACAACTATTTCATTGTCCCGGGGGCAATTGATACGATCGAGCTGTTCCGACAGTACAACCTTCCTTTGACTTCGACCGGGCGTTACCGACGACAAAGCGAATTTATGACGTCGGCGGTATCGAATTCCGGCGAATACATTCGTGTCGGAGCCGGAGAATTAAAAGCCGACGGCATCTCGGCAAGCAATCGGTTCGGCCATGTTTCATTTAGGGCATTGCAAGGATTAAACCTGTTCGGAGCCGTTGACTTGTCGGAATCGAGGCAAAGCGGGGCAACAAATAAGTCCCAATGGGATAGATTCGAAACCGGAACCCGTTTTTCCGGCCGCCGTATCGCCTCCTCGCTTGTCGGGCGCTATGACATCAAGAAAGGTCAAGACCGGAGTACTGAGGGGATAAGAGTCGTGGAAATCGAATCATCGGCGGATCTCCGAATTACCGGGAGATTATCCTCGAGCGGAAAATATATATTGCGCCGCCGCCGATTCGCCCCATCCGTGTTCACTTCGAATCAGTGGGTTTATCAAAGCCGCGCCGACCAATATGAAGCCGCGGTCAAACTCGACGGGGGAGGAAAGGGCGTCTCCGGAGAATTGGGATTGGTTTACATCGATAATCGGGCATTTTATCCGAATATAGAAAGATCTACAAGATACGCCGGGAACTCCAAGATCGAACTGACTTACCCGGGGATAGCATTTTCATTTTACGAAAACCTGAATGGATCGACCAGATCAGCCAAGGTTCGGGAGTTCGTCTATGTAGGACGCGGCAAGGGTGATTATCGGCTTGACGGACAGGATTATGTTCCCGAACAAGGCGGCGAATATATTCAGGTAATCAGGCCGGCGGGACAGCTTAGAGATTACGGGCCGGCCGGGTATGAAATATCCGGCGGCTGGCGGTCGCGTTTCGAGGGAGACGCTTTGCCGGTTTCGTCATTCGCCAAAAAAATCACTATCGAGAACGATCTTGCATTCGAAAATGATCTTGCCCCCGAAGTCGATCTCCAAATAGGTCATCTTTTTCCCATATTCGGAGGTTATTCGCGTCCCCGGTATGAGAGTTTCGACATGCGCAATCGAACCACGTTCAGGCTCCCCTCGCCCTTCGAATATATACGCAATACTTTGAACCTGTCGAGAAATCGAGGGGCACGGTACGATTTCGAATCGGTCGACGACAGGTTAAGCGCGGTTGATATCGAATTGCGGTTCGATCCTCAGAAGACGATGGGTTACCTGTTCGCGGCCGGATATGCGGCCGATAAGCGTGTCATCTATTCGGGTGCTTACGATATTCATCGCTACAAAGTCGAATTGACTCAATTCTACAAACTTTCAAAAACGTTCAGACTTGAAATACCGGTTTCCGTTCGGCGCGAAAGAGAGATTCGGCGCGACTTTGGAGTTTCCTCGTTCGGCGGGGGACTGAAGATGGTATTGAGTCTGGGCGCGATGAGCCGGTTCGAAAGTCAACTTAATTATCTCCGCGTAAACGCGCAGACTCGATCGCGGATTGCTTATCTTTTCGCCGATGGCCGCAAGGACGGCGACAATTTCGATGGATTGTTGCTTTTCCGGTTCAGGCTGAATAGTTATACCGAAATGGAGATCCGTTATTCGTATAAACGGCTCGGCGACGGCTATGATAATTATAACCTACGCCTGCAAGCGAAGGCGGAATTTTGAAAACGCTCGTATCGATATTGTTTCTGTTATTCTGCCTGAGTGAGATTACCGCAAACGGCCAAACGGTTCGAAACATAAGTATGGAGAACGGTCCTCTGCCGCGGCTGATCGACTTTGTCAATGCCGAGGGGAAGCCGTTTCAACCTGACAGCCTTAGTTCCGATTCCCTGAAAATCGTCTCCGTATTCCAAGACGAGGGATATTTCGATTGCCAGGTAGCCGTAAATTATCGAATCAGCCCGACGCATGCCGATCTCAGCTTCATAATAAACCGAGGACCAAGGTATCTGCTTTCGGTGACGATCGCGGTTTCAGGATCGGACAGCGTGCGTTTATTCGATTTCGACGAGTTGAGCCAAGACTATACCGACTTGCCCGCCACCTCGGCAAATATCGAGAAACTCGCGATGGCATTACTTGAGCGCGCTGCCAATGCCGGCTATCCCTACGCCGAGATCGGTTTCGGCGATTTCCAGCAGATACCGGAAAATCGCTTACGTGTGACGGCGATTGTCAATCCAGGACCGAAAGTGACGATTCATGGATTAAATTTTCCGGGCCGACATTTAATCGATCAGGCTTTCCTCGAAACGTATTGCCTGTTTCAACCGGGGATAGTCTATTCGAATAAACGCATGAGATCGATCGCCAGGCGACTTAATGGCGCGGCTTTTCTCAAATCCATAGGTCAACCCAAACTGAAATTTTCAAGTTATCCGCAAAACGGAGTCATTGAATTGCCGATCACCGAGCGACCCGCCTTGCAGATTGAAGGCATGGTTGGAATAGCCTCGAAAACAAAAAAGCTGTTCGGAAAAGCAGACGCGATGATATCCAACATATTCGGTAGGGGACGTCAGTTAAAGATGGAGTGGAGCAGGAAAGATGAATACTCAAGCAACAAGGAATTAGGATATTTCGAGCCGTCCGTGATGAATTGGCCGGTAAACGTCCAAATAAATGCCTTCCAGTTCGATTACGATAGCCTCTATATCGAAACCGGCTTGAGGCTGACGCTCGAACTGACGACGGTGTCGAGATATGCTTACAGAATAGGTTTCGGCGCTGCGCAAATCTCAGCGGAATCCTACGGCCGAAACATCATCCCTCCGAAGGACAAACTCGATTTACTGCTCGGATTTTATGCCGATAATCGCGATTACTCCGACAATCCCCGTCGGGGGGAAGTAATGAAAATGGATTGGCGATTTTTCTTTGAAAATCGACATGATGGCGGAATGATAGACTCCTCGGGCGATAGTTATCGCCAAATAGAGATAATGGCCGGCAAATTCGCGCCCATAACATATTCCACCATCGTTATGGCCCAGATCGTCGGTAAAGCGATATTCGGCGATAAGTCGGTCGTAGATCGGCAATTTTCTCTGGGCGGCGCCGGTAGTTTGAGGGGGTTCGACCAGGATGTATTTCGAGCCTCCAGATACGCTGTGGCCACGATCGAATATCGTTATTTGTACCATCGAGACGGCCGGGCATATATCTTTGCCGATCTGGCCGGGATCAATATGAAATCGATACTGGCGCATACCCCATCCGAAACATTATTTAAGACCGGTTTCGGCGCAGGAATTGCTTCCAGGATTGCACCGGGTATGGCAATCCTCGAAATCGGTTTCCCTGCCGGAGAAAATGTGACCGAAGCCAGAATTCATTTCGCTATAAGGACGGAGTTTGATTAAGCATTGGATAGCCGTGATCCGGCCGGCTAACGTCATCATAACCATTATTGCGGTTTATGCCGGCGGAGTCATCTGTTTGCCCAATCTGTATTCGGGAAAGCTTCTGCTCGCCGGTCTGGCAGCCGGTTTTATCGCCGCCTTCGGAAATATAGCGAATGATTTATATGACCTTAAGCTCGATAAGAAATCCAAAGGCTATCGTCCGCTGGCGTCGGCCCGGTTATCCGTCAAGAGCGCAAGAATCGCCGCCGCCATATTCGTTTCGGCCGGAGTAATATCAGCCTGCTTTGTCGGCCGATATTGTTGCGTGCTTGCTGTTGCCAACGCTGTTCTGCTTTGGCTTTATACTCCGATTTTCAAAGGGCGCGGATACTTGGGAAACATTCTTATCGCTTTGATCTGTGCCAGCGCCTTCCCCTTCGGAGGACTTGCCGTGGGCAATCTATCGGGATCGTTTTTCCCTTCGCTTTTCGCATTCGCACTGCATCTGATGCGCGAGATAACCAAAGATATGGAGGATTTTCCGGACGACAGCAGCTTTTCAATAAGGACAGGGGCGGTCAAGTATGGGTTGAATGTCTCCCGCAATTTCGCTATCGCCGTTGGACTTACCTTGTTGATTTTGACCCCTGTTCCGTTTTTAATCGGTCTTTACGGGGGCTTATATCTGGTCGTGGTGATTGCGGCGGTCGATTTGCCGCTCGTATTCGTCGTCATCATGCTGTTGCGCTCGCGTAGTTCGGTGGAATTTCGGGTGTTATCACGAATACTTAAAATGATAATGCCGTTCGGTTTGGTCGCGCTTTATCTCGGCAGTCGAGGCTACGGATTATGAAAAAAACAAAGCAGAACTCGGCGGAACTCGACGAAATTTCGTCCACGTTGGGTGGAACATAAACGAGTCTACGGTGTAATATTTTCCAAAATTGGAGGTCTTATGAATTTGGAAATACAACGGGTGCAGGAGTCGATCGAAAAAAAAGCCGCCTTTATCGGCCGCCTGACCGATGAAATCGGCAAGGTCATAGTCGGCCAGAAATATATGGTGGAACGGTTGCTTATAGGTCTGCTTGCCGACGGGCATATATTGATCGAGGGTGTACCCGGACTCGCCAAGACGCTTGCCGCCAAAAGCCTGGCGCAAACGATCCAGGCCAGTTTCAAGAGAATTCAATTCACTCCCGATCTTCTGCCGGGCGATTTGACCGGCACCATGATTTATCAAAATGGAAAGTTCGAAACCCGCAAAGGTCCGATTTTCGCGAACCTTATTCTGGCCGATGAAATCAATCGGGCGCCGGCCAAAGTGCAATCCGCACTTCTCGAGGCGATGCAGGAAAGGCAGGTCACTATCGGAGATAATACTTTCCCGCTGCCGTCTCCTTTTTTGGTTTTGGCGACCCAAAATCCGATCGAGCAGGAGGGAACCTATCCTCTGCCGGAGGCGCAGGTCGATCGTTTCATGTTGAAACTTAAAATCAGCTATCCGAGCCGCGAAGAGGAATTGAAAATTCAGGAGAGAATGGCGGCCCGGGAAATCAAGGCGTTGGCTCCCGTGGTTACGCCGGAGGATATCTTGGCCTGCCGGGAAATTATCGGGCAGATTTATGTCGATGAAAAGGTCAAGCATTATATAGTTGACATCGTCATGGCCAGCCGCCGCCCCGCCGATTACAAGATCGATGCCGCTGACCTGATAGCCTATGGCGCTTCGCCCAGAGCCACGATTTATTTGAATGTGGCGGCCAGGGCTTATGCATTTCTGCAAGGAAGGGCTTATGTAACTCCCGATGATGTCAAGTCGATCGGCCCCGATGTCTTGCGCCACCGGATAATATTGAGTTATGAAGCCGAAGCGGAAGAGATCGAAAGTGACGCGATAGTTCAAAAAATATTCAACGCGGTCGAGGTGCCGTAAGCGATGTTGCCGCGCGAAGTCTTGAAAAAAATCAGGCGGATAGAAATCACCACCTCGCGCCTGGTCAATGATATCTTTTCCGGCGAATATCATTCGAGTTTTCGCGGTCGAGGAATGGAGTTTTCCGAGGTGCGGGATTATATACCGGGAGACGATATCCGGACTATCGATTGGAACGTGACCGCACGTTATGATCGTCCTTTCGTGAAAGTATTCCGTGAGGAGCGGGAATTGACCGTGGTAATCGCGGTTGACTTGTCGGCCTCCGGACTGTTCGGCAGCGGAAACGCGTTTCGTCGCGACGTCTCGGCGGAATTGGCCGCTCTTTTGGCTTTCGCCGCAATCAAAAACAACGATAAGGTGGGGCTGTTGTTATTCACGGATCGAATCGAGAAATTTATTCCGCCGCGTAAGGGCCGCCGTCACGTGCTGAGAATTATACGCGACGTTCTTTATTACACGCCGACCGGTCGAAAAACCGGTATCGCCGATGCTCTCGCTTATTTACTGAATGCGATCAAAAAAAGAAGCGTGATATTCCTGATTTCCGATTTTTTTGACAGCGGATTCGAGAAACAGCTGAGCATAATTTCGAATAAACACGACATGGTCGCCGTCAGGGTATTCGATCCCATCGAACGAGTTTGGCCGTCCTCGGGGCTAATTAACCTTATCGACCTGGAAACCGGCGGCGAAATGACGATCGATCTTTACGACAAGGAAAACCGGAGAAGATTCGCATTAGCCGCCGCCGATAGGATCGCCAAGATGCGGCAGATTTTCCTCGGTCACAATATCGACTACGCGGATATCAATACTCGTGAAGATTATGCCGAACCGCTTATTAAGCTTTTCGAAAAAAGGGCAAGGCGTCTTCGTCGTTGATAAATTACCTATGATGAAATCGCTTGCCCTTAAAAGTGTTCTGGTTGCCGTTTTATTGTGCGGCGCAGCTCCGGCCGCCGGAGATCCGTCTGGGGATATTCCTGTCGAATTCAAAATTACCCGGTCGAGAGATTCTCTTCTTATCGGAGAGGAATTGGTTATCGCGGTCACCGCAATTTATCCCGCCGGAACCAAATTACATCAGCCTGCCGAGGTGAAATCCGACGGCCGATTTTTAATGAAAGAAGCCCGTTTGCTCTCTTCGAAACAGGTTTCCGGATCGCTCGAGGATAAGTACGAATTCGTAGGCTCACCGTTTGTCTCCGGAGCCCAAGAGCTTCCGGATTTGGAATTTGTCTGGCATGATTCCGTCGATTCGGTCATGACCGTTTTCGCAAAACCGGGAAGCATATTCGTGAAATCCGTTCTTCCGGCCGATACCGCGGGGCTGGACATAAAAGATATAGTCGGTCCGCAGGAGTTGCCGGGCAGGAGATGGTTGATCGCGGTAATTATACTGGCGGCGGTTGGATCGCTTGCCGCCGGCTATTGGCTCTATAAACGCCGTTTGCTTCGCATGCCTTTGCCCGATGTCCCCGCTGAGTCCCCCTATGAGATCGCCCTGCGCAGACTGAACGCACTCGCCGCAGCCGGGTTGATCGAAAAAGGTAATTTCAAACAGTATTATATCGAATTGACGCTTATATTGCGTAACTATATCGAGGGAAGATTCGGCATAGCCGCAATTGAGTCGACCACGTTGGAGCTCAAGCGTTCTCTTAGACACGATGACCTGCCACGGGTTCAAGCTGACGCGGCGCTATCGGTGCTGATGCGGGCGGATCTGGTTAAGTTCGCGAAATACCTTCCCGACGCCAACCACGCGAATTCTGATTTCGATGCCGTTAAGTCGTTCATCATGGAGACGAAACCGGTGGCAGTGGAAGTCGAGGTGGTGAAATGATCAAGTTCGCCGATCCATACTGGCTGGTTTTATTGATATTCCCGATCGGCTATCTGGTGTTTTACTTTTACCGGCGATATCTGCGTCCTGCGGCGATGGCTTTTTCGGATCTGTCGCTTTTTTCGAACGCGCGACAGACAATCCGTTGTCGATTTCAGAAAGCAAGGCCTTGGCTGTCGGCGGCGGCGATCAGCATTGCGATTTTGGCTGCGGCCCGCCCTCAAACCAGTTTCGGGCAGAAACAGGTTTTTTCCGAGGGGATAGATATCATGCTGATACTGGACACTTCCGGAAGCATGAGGGCGGAGGATTTCAAGCCGTATAATAGGCTGGCGATCGCCAAAGAAGTGATTTCCAAATTCATCGAGGGCAGACAGGGGGATAGGATCGGACTTGTCGTGTTTTCTCGACAAGCGTTCACTCAGTGTCCGCTGACAGCGGATCTCAATTTGCTCCGCCGATTTTTAGATATGGTTGATTTCGGTATGGTCGATGACGGAACTGCGATAGGGCTGGCGCTGGCCACTGCCGCCAACCGGATGATCGAATCGGATGCCAAGAGCAAGGTGATGATACTCTTGACGGACGGAGCCAATAACGCCGGCGAAATCGATCCGTTGACCGCGGCCAAAGCGATTTCCGCACTCGGTATCAAGGTTTATACGATCGGAGCCGGTCGAGAGGGATTGGTTGATATACCGGTCGATGATCCGATATTCGGAAGACGATATGTCAAGATGCAGTCGGATGTCGATGAAAAAATTCTTCAAAAAATCGCGGATATTACCGGCGGTCGATTTTATCGGGCGCGCGATGCCCAGATGTTAGGCCAGATTTACGACCAAATTTCCCGGCTCGAAAAATCCAAGATAGAAATAAAAGAATATTATGAGCATGAAGAACATTACGAAATTTTCTTGATAATTTCCCTCGCGGTATTTTCGCTCGAGTTTATAATAGGCAACCTGGTGGCAAGGAGCATTCCTTGAGATTCGTCAACGAAAATGCGCTATACCTGCTGCTGACACTGCCGATTTTCGCCTTTATATTTTTACTCGGTGGTGGAATCGTGCGCAGGAAATTGAAACTGCTCGGGGGCAGCGCGATCGCCGGCTTAGTAGGAGCCGGGCGTTCGGAAGCTCGTCGGATGATGAGGAATTTGCTGTTTTTATTCGGCCTGGGATTGCTAATTCTGGCTTTGGCGCGTCCTCAGTATGGGTCGGAGTTGGTCAAAATCAAGACCAGCGGTAGCCATGTGATGGTCGCTCTCGATGTTTCGCTTTCGATGTTGGCGGCCGACTTTTATCCTAATCGCCTCGAAAAAGCCCGTCGAGAGATTCTGGCGCTTTTGGATAAGCTGCCCGCCGAGAATTTCGGCCTTATCGCTTTTTCCGGTCAAGCTTTCGTGCAGTGTCCGCTGACTGCCGATCACAGCGCGGTCAAGATGTTTTTGAACATCATAAAAGTGGGGATCATTTCCGATACGGGGACCAATATCGAAAAGGCGATCGAAACAGCCGCCGGTTGTTTCCCCGCGGACGATGCCGATAAAGTGCTGGTGATTTTTACCGACGGCGAAAATCAGGATGGTGATGCGGTCGGCGCGGCCAGAAAATATAAGGACGATTTTCGCATATTCACCATAGGCGTCGGGACCTCCAAGGGTGAACCGATCCCTATCCGCAACGCCGACGGCTCGATAGCCGACTATAAGAAAGATTCATCCGGACAACTTGTCTTGTCCAAACTCAACCAGCAGCTCTTGGCTGATATCGCCGAAACCGCATCAGGGTCAACCTATATCGCCACACCCGGCGAGCACGAAATAGACGAGCTTGCCGATAGGATAAGGGGTTTCAAAAAAGGCGAAACCGAGGGAACATTCAAACGAATTTACAACGAGGTTTACCAGTATTTCTTGATTCCCGGTTTATTTATGATGGTTGCTGCGATGTTTATCGGGGAGCGAAGAAAAAATGTTGCGTAAAATCATGATTTCAGTGCTTTTTTCCATCGGTATCGCCGCCGCGGATGATTTTCGAGGACTCATGAGCGAGGGGATGAAGAATTACAAATCCGGCGATTATCGGAAGGCAGCCGAAAATTTCCAACAGGCGGAGGTTGTCAGACCCGATGACGATAAAGCTTCTTTCAATCTCGGGGCAGCGCAATATAAAGCCGGAGAATACGCCAAGGCCGCCGACCGTTTTGCAGCCGCTGCCGCCAAAGCGGAACAGGCAAATAAAAGCAGGTCGCAATATAATCTCGGGAATGCGCTGTTCAAAAACCAGGATTTCGCAAAAGCAGCTGAGGCGTTCAAGGCGGCTTTGGCCGAAAATCCCGCCGATAATGACGCCCGATTCAACTACGAACTTTCGCTGTTACGTATGCAGCAACAGCAACAAAATCAACAGCGGCAAGATCAGAAGCAACAAGGTCAAAATCAGGACCAAAACCAAGAGAAACAAAATCAAAACGGAAACGATAAAGCGGATAATCCTCAGGAAAATCAATCCAGTGAAGATAACCGAGATCAACGGTCGCAATCGGATAAAAACCGCGAACAGGGAAAATCCGAAGCTGAAAATAAAGATCAATCGGCTCTGCGTTCCGGTGAGGAACTAAGCAAAAAAGAGGCCAAGGAGTTATTGGGAGCGTTCAAAGACGATGAAAGACAGATACAGGAAAAATTGCGCCGGTTCAAAGTCAAAGCAGGTTCGTCTCGCGATTGGTAGCGTACTGATCGTTCTCGCCCTGACATCAGCGTTGGTGGCGCAGGACATCAAGATAACCGCCGAGGTCGATCGCACCGTGGTCGATCTCGGTGAATCGATCAATTTGACCGTTTCATTATCGGGAACCGTCAGATCTTTGCCCAAACCGATATTACCGGACTTGTCCGATTTCGAAGTTTATTCGTCGGGAACGAGTTCCAATTTTTCGATCGGGATCGGGTCATTCGTAAATCAAATAACTTACAGCTACGTATTGGTTCCGCGTAAGATCGGAATAATCACGATTCAACCGGCCGTGGTTCAATATCAAGGCAATACCTACTCCACGGAGCCAATCAAGATCGAGGTCCGGCAATCGACGGCTCAACCTCCATCGCCGCAAAAGCCGCAGGCCAAGACCCAGCAGCCGGCAGGAACAAGAGCCGGTCAGGATTTTTTCGTCGAACAATCGGTCGACAATTCGCGCCCTTACGTCGGCCAGCAAGTAACTTTGACATTCCGTTTCTATCAAGCGCAGAATCTCTTTCAGCAGCCGACTCTCAAGTGGCCCGATTACTCCGGTTTTTGGATCGAGGATTTGCCGCCGAATAAATCTTATACTACCACGATCAACGGCAAAGTATATCGAGTTACCGAAATAAGGCGTGCTCTTTTCCCGACGACGCCCGGGCGCCATGTGATCGATCCCGCCGAATTGGTCATTCCCGCCGACGCCTTCGGTTTTTTCGATAGTTTCTTCGACGATCCCTTCGGCATGTTCGGTCAAAGGCGAAGAGCCCCCCAGCGCGAACAGGTTTTGCGGACTTCGAGTCTCGTGTTGGAAGTGCGGCAGCTTCCCGAAAACGGAAAGCCGGCCGATTTTTCTGGTGCAGTCGGGAGGTATTCTTTGAGCGTGTCAAAGGATCGTGACTCCGTAGTCGTCGATCAGCCGGTTACTCTGAAAGCCTCGATCGCCGGCGTGGGCAATATGAAGAAGCTTCCTCAACTCGAATTGAGACAACCCGAGAATTTCCGCCTGTACGATTCCGGAAGCAGCGAAAACATTTCGAAAAACGATTACCTCATTTCCGGATCCAAGAATTTCGAATGGGTGCTTATACCGACGGCACCTGGGGAGTATGAGTTACCGGATATTTCGTTTTCGTATTTCGATCCACAACAGGGCAAATATATCACTCTCAATAAAAAGGCCGGTGCGGTGAAAGTTGGCCGCTCGGCAGCAATCGCGGAAAATCCTTTGAGCATAGCCAGAAATATCATAGGTACCGAGAAGACGGGGCTTAACTATATAATTACGGAGCTTAACGAATCCCGCCCGAGCAAACCGCTTTATGGAAATTCGACTTTCTGGTATATGCAGATATTTCCCATCGCCTGGCTGACCGGATTAACTATCTATTCCGCCCGCAAGAAACGATTGGAAAACGATCAAGCTTTCGCCAGACGTTCGTATGCCTCAAAGGCCGCTCGGAAAGCTCTTAAATCAGCCCGGGAATCACTGAACGATCCAGAACGCTTTTTCTCGAGTATCTACACCGGCGTGGTCGGTTTCGTGGCCGATAAGTTGAATGTCAGCGCCGCCGGATTGACGACCCAAGCCATGCTGAAATTGCTTACTGACACGGGCAAATGCGGTGACTTAGTCTCTGACTTGGAAAAACTTGTGAACGCCTGCGATTCGGCCAGATATTCACCCGTAAAACCGGAGAAAAAGCAGATGCAGGAAATATATGAATCGGCTGAAAAATTATTGTCTCGACTTGACAGGAGCCTGAATTGATCCGGATTTTGACAGTCTTTGTTTTTACGCTTGTGGCCATGCCGCATACATCGGCGACGCAGTTGGATTTGTGGAACGAAGCCAACAGCGCTTACGATAGCGGCGATTACGATCGGGCTATTAAATCCTATTTAAGTCTGGTCGAGCGCGGAGTCGTTTCCGGAGAGCTGTTTTATAATTTGGGAAATGCGTATTATAAGGCCGGCAAAATCGGTGCGGCGATAGGTTATTATAGAAAAGCCCTTATAGTGAAGCCGTCGCTGAAGGTTTGCGAAGAAAACCTGCGACTCGTGCGGAATCAAGTCGTCGATAAAGTCGAACTGCAGCCGCGGGGCATATTGGGTGATATATGGTTTGAGATCATCGGATTCATGAGTCCTGATTTTTATCTTATGGCGTGCGCGGTCTTATTCTGGTTTTCCGCGGCGGTAATTTCTTTGCTAATCCTGTCCGCCGGGCATAGACGAAGACTAATTTATCTTTTGATTATTATCGGTTCGCTGCTTATTTTGACTTCGCTGGTTGCGGGTTCCGCGATCAAACAAGAACTCAGACAGCGTCCGGGAGTGATCGTGACCCCTTCGATCGAGTTGATTGAGGGTCCAGGAGAAGATTTCGGCAAATTACTCACCTGCCATGACGGACTCGAACTCAATATTCTATCGTCGAGGCAAGGGTATTATTTGGTGGAATTAGCCAATGGATTGAAAGGGTGGGTTCCGATGGATGCCGTGATGGAGATACGATTTTGAATTTGCTTAAGCGCAAGAGGTTTTGGGCTGCAATCCTGGCAATAGCTTTAAGTATATTCATTTTTCGAGATTTCAATTTCGATAGAATCTGGCCTATTATAAAAAGCATTAATTTCTGGTATCTGCTTCCTTTAAGCGTATGCGAGTTCGTTATCGCATTCGTTCGATCGCAGCGCTGGAAATTCATCATCGATGCCGGCAAGAAAGTCGATTCACTGAGCATATTTTCCACCTTCTCCATAGGCATGATGATGAACCTGTTGATGCCGGCGCTCACCGGGCAGGTGGCCCGCATTTTTCTGCTTGCCCGCAAGGAGGACATCAAAAAGACGACCGCATTCACCTCGGTGGTGCTCGAGATTTTATTCGATGCGCTGGTTTTGGTGGGTTTGCTTTTTGTGGTATCGCTATTTTACGTGTTTCCGGAATCGATACGCAGCTGGGAGATTATCGGTGCCGTTCTCGTCATCGCGCTTTCGATCGTGCTCTGGCGGATGTCCCGCCATCATCACGAGGCCGAGTTGAAGGTCAAAAGGAGAATAGATTGGCCGGCGGTTTCGTGGATCGAACGATTGACGGATATCAAGAACAGTTTTATAGTCGGCCTGAAAATGCTTCGCAGCCGCAAACATCTTTATCTGGTTTCCGCTCTGACTGCTCTTTCGTGGCTGCTGCAAGCGATAATGGTTTATCTGCTGATAGCCGCTTTTTCGTTGAACATCACTTTCTGGGGAGCGGTGATAATAATGATTATCAACACCGTTCTGGTGACCATCGTCGTCACGCCTGTCAATATCGGAACGTTTCAACTGGCCTGCGTATTCGCCCTTTCGCTGTTTCATGTAGGTAGGCAGACGGCTCTCAGTTTTTCGATAATCCTTCATACGTTCAATTACCTTCCGCCGCTGCTATTGGGCTGGTTTTTTTCCATTCGCGAGGGGTTGAGCTTCAAGAAACTTATAAGCGAGAGAGATCGCGAAGACGGTGATTATATTCAAAATTCCGCCGTTCCCAAGCCGACCCAATCGCGTTCCTCATGATCGTGCCCAAAATTCCCTTGGCGCCTTAATCGGCGATATTTTCGTAGGTCGATAATCATAATGCTGGTTCGCCGATTCCCGAAGTGTATGACCCGTGAACCGATACCGGCGAATTATTGTTTATAACCGGTGGAAGCGTCCCAAAAGTCAATGTTGCAAAAGGCGCCGGCATTTTTCACAAATGAATTATCCTGCCAACAGTTGAGCCGGATCGAATGGCTTATGAAATCGACTGATGATAAGATTAGAATTGGGACATCATCTTTTTCGTCCCGGGATTGGATCGGTCCTTTTTACCCTCAGGGAACCGAGGAGAGGAACTTTTTGGCGTACTATTCGAATGCGTTCGACACGGTGGAGATCGATTCCACCTACTATGCCATTCCTTCGAAAAACATCATCCGCAATTGGGCTGATTCGACTCCTGAGGGATTCATCATAAGCGTCAAATTTCCGCGCAGCATCGTTCACGGGGGAAAAGAGGCAAGACCAGATCCGGCCAAGATTCTCGACGGCGATTCGGCAAAAAACGATCGAGACCGTTTCCTGGATTCGGTGGAGTCGCTCGGATCCAAGCTCGGATTTATTTTGCTGCAATTTCCTTTTTTCTCGAAAGCGGTGTTCTCCGAAGCTGACGCATTTTTCGATAAGCTCGAGCGTTTTATGGAAGATCTGCCCGTCAAATTCCGTTATGCCATCGAAATCAGGAATCGACAATGGCTCATTTCGAGATTTGCCGCCATGTGCAGGAAATTCGGGGCTGCTGCGGTCATGGTCGATCATCCATGGATGCCGCATGGCGATCAACTTCCCGAGATATTCCGACCCGAATCGTCGAACGGCTGCTATATCAGATTGCTCGGCGACCGAAAAAAAATCGAATCGATCACCTCGACCTGGGATAAGGAGGTCATCGATCAAAATGACCGATTGCAAAGATGGGCTGTCCTGCTGGCTGAATTGGCCGGCCGAGGGGTGTCAAATTTTGTGTACATAAACAACCATTACGCCGGTCATGCTCCCGCGACGGCGAAACGGTTGCAGCGGCTCTGCGACGATTTAATCGCGGGGAAAAACATCGGCAGTTAGGAAAAGTCAGCAGATTCTCGGCAGCTGTTCGCCAGTCAATCGGTCGATTATCCGTGTCGTTCCCAGCGCGGTTTTCATCACCACATGTCTATGGGCTTCATCGTGTTTGCGAGTTCCGGTTGCCTGTCCGATTACGACGGCTTCGGGAACAATCGTCCGTAGCCAATCCAGCGTTTTTGCTGTATCTTTTTCCGGAACGAAACATACGAATCGCCCTTCGTTGGCGACGTAAAGCGGGTCCAATCCCAGTATTTCGCAGGCTCCCCTTACCGGTTCGTTTACTGGAATCAGACATTCATCGATCGTCAAGCGCAAACCGGCCGCCTCCGCAATCTCGACCAGAGCGGTGGCCAAACCTCCTCTGGTGAGATCTCTCAGGCAATGGATTTCTATATCGTTTCGCAGCAAAATCTCCACTTGATTCCAGAGCGGGGCGCAGTCGCTTTCGATAGTCGTTTCGAATTCGAATCCCTCGCGGCAGGCCATGACGGCGATTCCGTGGCGTCCGATATCGCCGCTTAAAACTATCTTATCGCCTTCTCTTATGGATTTGGGGAAGATCTTGAGATCATGTTCGATCGTTCCGATGCCGGTGGTGGTGATGTACAGATCATTGCCGCTTTTCCTTTCGATAACTTTGGTATCGCCGGTGACCAGACGGATTCCAGTTTTTTTCGCCGCTTGACCCATCGATTCGGCGACCAGATTGACCGTGCTTAGCGGTAATCCCTCCTCGATAATGAAAGCCGCGCTTAAAAAGAGCGGTCTGGCTCCGCACATCGCCAGATCGTTCAGCGTGCCGAAAACGGCCAGCTTTCCGATATCGCCGCCCGGGAAAAATAAAGGCGTAACCACGAACGAATCGGTGGAGATCGCCAGACGAATTCCTTCTATATTAAATTCTGCGCCATCATGGCGTTCAGCGAGAGCCGGGTCACCGAACGCCGGCAAAAACGCTTTTTCGATAAGGTCGGCGGTCAATTTTCCGCCGCCGCCATGGGCAAGCAAGATGTGGTCGTAGTTCGACGTCGTCACCGGGCAACTGATTCGGTCTATCGGCGAAAGCTTATTATCTGACTTCTCGTTCATGCGTTTGTCTTTCCCTGCCGGGAGTTCGCATAATTGTAATAGGCGGCGCAGGCTCCCTCAGCCGATACCATTGGCGCTCCCAGGGGATGCTCCGGGAAACAGTCGATCGTGAACGACGGACACTCGGGCGGCTTGATAAGACCTCTTAAGACCTTGCCGCTCCAGCAGCGTGAAGACTCTTCGATATTTTCATCGGGCAAGTCGAATATTTTTGCGGCGTCAAGGGCTGCATACTCGGGTTTGATCGCCAATCCACCGCCTTCGATTTCGCCGATGCCCCGCCATTTCCTCGATTCGACCTGGAACACTTCATCGATAAGCTTTCGGGCGGTTTCGTTGCCGTTTTTCGAGACGACTCGGCTGTATTGGTTTTCCACGGCAGCCGCACCTCGTTCGAGCTGTTTGATTGCCATGTAAATTCCTTGCATAATATCGACCGGCTCGAAACCGGTGACCACGATCGGAACATTATACTTTTCCGCGATCGGTATATACTCGCGGTATCCCATAACGGTGCAGACATGACCGGCGGCCAGAAAAGCCTGCACCTGGTTTTCCGATGAGGAAAGAATCAGTTCAATCGCCGGAGGAACACGCACATGCGCCGACAAAACTGAAAAATTCGCAAGCCGCCTTTTTTTCGCTTGTATCAATGCCAACGCGGTGGTCGGTGCGGTGGTCTCGAATCCGATTCCGAAAAAGACCACCCTTCGGTCAAGGTTGTTTTCCGCCACTCTGATCGATTCAAGCGGCGAATAAACCATCCGAATATCGCAGCCTTCGGCTTTGGCCTCGAGCAAATTACCGCCGGACCCGGGAACTCGCATCATGTCGCCGAACGTGCAGAGAATGACATCCGGAATTTCAGCCAATGCGATCGCTTTATCTATCAACTCTATCGGGGTTACGCATACCGGACAACCGGGACCATGAAGCAACGTTATTTCGCCCGGCAACATCTGGTCTATACCGTATTTCAGTATCGAGTGCGTCTGTCCACCGCAGATCTCCATCATCGTCCATGGCCGCCGGAGAGTCTTTATGACTGCTTGCAGATATTTGACGACGAGTTCATTGTTGCGGTATTCAGTCAGAAACTTCATTTTCGCCGCTTTCATTTACCTCAGTCGAGATCCGTTCAAAATATTCGAATGCCCGTTTCGCTTCGGCTTCGTCGATTCGCGATATAGCAACTCCTGCGTGAACGATTACATAATCACCTACGGCCGCATCAGGCAGAACCGCAAGACTCACCCACTTGGTAATGCCCCCGAAATCTATTTTAGCCGATTTTTCGATATCGGCGCCTGTGATCTCGATTATTTTTCCCGGCACGGCGAGACACATCATGGCCTCCCCGATAAATATCTTTGCGCGGCGATCGCCTGCCCGAGAGATATTCCACCATCGTTCGGCGGAATCTGCCGATGCCACCAAGCTCTAAATCCAGCCTTTTGCAATAAATCAATCGCTGCCTCGCTCAGATACCGATTTTGAAAACATCCGCCCGACAACACGACGTTCGGCAAATCGGCGATTCGGGCGATCGCCACGATCGACTTCGCCAGAGCGTTGTGAAACCGCGCCGCGATTTCACCGGTAGGAACACCCGTTTGGTAGTCCGCGATCAGCTGCATAAATAGCGGCCGCCAGTCTATAGTGATGGGGACCATGTTCCGCGTGATTGGCAGTTCATAACCTGGATCTTTCCGGCCGCCGGCGATCGCATATTCAAGCTCGATGGCCGCCTGTCCCTCAAAGGTGCAGATCTGGCGAAGGTTACATAGCGAAGCGGCGGCATCGAACAATCTGCCTACGCTTGAGGTCAGCGGTGAATTGACACCTGCTTCAAGCATTCTTGCAAGATTAATCTTTTCTAAATTGGTAAAGCTCATTATCGGAGGCAGTTCGGTTTGTTCGAAAACGTCCGGTCCGTATATCTCATAAAGCGCTCCGACCGCCGCTCGTCTCGGTTCGCGGACCGCTTTTTCGCCTCCGGGCAACTTGAATCTGTGAAAGCAGGCAAGTCGGCGGAAATCGTTTTCATCGATGATAAGAAATTCGCCGCCCCAGATTGTCTTATCGATTCCATAGCCGGTGCCATCCCAGCATACCCCCAGGCAGGGCGGCGATATGCCATTTTCCGCCATGCACGAGAGAATGTGGGCGTAATGATGCTGAACTTCTCGTATAATACCTGCTTTTTTTCTCGCGTAATTCGTGCTGATATACTCCGGGTGCATATCACAGGCGATCACTTCCGGCGCCGCCCCATATAATCCGCCTAAATCGGCTATAACGGCCGCGAAAGTTTCAGCGGTCTCTTCCGTCTCCAAATCGCCTATATGCTGACTTATGAATACATTGTCAGCCACCGCCATCGCCACCGTGTTTTTGAGGTGACCGCCCACAGCCAAAACTGTTTGAGTTTGATCGCCGACTGTAATCGGAAGCGGAGCGAATCCGCGTGCCCGCCTCAAGACCTGCGGCTTTCCGCATACCATGCCGACTACCGAGTCATCGACGTGATGGCTTATGCGTCGGTTGTGGACCAGATAATAATCGGCCACGCCGGCCAGCCTGATCACCGCCTTTTTTTCATCTATACAGATCGGCTCGTCCGAAAGGTTGCCGCTCGTTGCGACTATCGGTTTTTGCAAACGCTCGAGCAGAATATGGTGTAGCGGCGTGTAGGGAAGCATTATCCCGAGATACTTACACGACGGTGCGACGGCCGGAGAAACGATCGAATCGGCTGCCGGGTCCGCCCGGCGATTCAAAAGCACTATCGGCGCCTGCGGCGAATCAAGAATTCGTTGTTCATCCGGCGACACTTCGCATATCGCTTTTATGGTATCAAGGGAAGGAAACATCATGGCGAATGGTTTATCGGGGCGCTTCTTGCGTCGCCGCAATTTTTTCACCGCATCGTCATCGGCCGCGTTGACTATAAGGTGGAATCCCCCCAGTCCCTTGATAGCCAAAACCATTCCTCGTTCAATCAATTCGACGGATCGGGCGATCGCTTCATCGCCGTCAGACTCGATTTTTCCTTGATCGTTCCAGAGTTCGACCTTAGGGCCGCAAGCCGGGCAGGCGATCGGTTGGGCGTGATATCTTCTATCCGTAGGATTTTCGTATTCGTCCCGGCAGTCATCGCACATCGAAAATGCGGTCATCGTGGTATTGGGCCTGTCATAAGGCAGAGCCGTGATTATGCTGAAACGGGGCCCGCAATTGGTGCAATTCGTAAACGGATACCGATAACGCCTGTTTTTCGGGTCGCGGATCTCCGCCAAGCAATCCCGGCAGGTGGCGATATCGGGTAAGATCAACGCTCTTTTCTCTGCGGCGGATTCACTTTGGGAAATCGTAAATCCCCGGTAACCTTTCGGGTCGGCATAGCGGTATTCGAGCTTGCGAATATGCGCCAAAGGAGGCTTCTCCGTCTCTATCGCCGAAAGGAATTTAGCCAATGTTTCCGTCGGTCCCTCGAGCTCGATTGAAACGCCGGCAACGGTATTTTTAACCATGCCGGCAAGCCCTAATGTGGTAGCCAAGCGATATACGAACGGCCGGAATCCGACCCCTTGTACGGCTCCCTGGATTCCAATGACCAGTCTCTTGCGCGAATCCGTTTCCATGCAACGTAAACTTGACAAGCGCATAAATTACGCCGTAAAGCCTTCCCTGCGCAACAGCAGGCGGATATCTTCGATAAGCGGCCCCACCGATTCGAGAACCTCCGGGCTGACCGCCGCGCCGAAAGCGAACGAATCGCCCTCGATAACGTATATTATTAACTTTCTGGGAAGCGTTCCCAGTGCCTGAGCCGTTTCCACCGCTTCAATCAAGCCGAAATTATGGGTCGATCCTTTGGGAAAGGTAATGGCGGGCAGCGGATTTTCATCTGCCGAGAATTTTTTTATCTGCCCTATTCGGTCGCCGCCATGGGCGGCATCGATAACGATCGCCAGCTCGGCGCTTCTCCACTGCTCGATCAGAGCGGCGCCGTCGCCGTCGTTTTCGAATATCGGTATCGTATCGCCCAGAACCCTGCGAATCCGTCGGGCCGTGATTATTCCGATCCCGTCATCGCCGCGGTTTTCGTTGCCGACACCTATTATGACCGCCCGTCGGACGGCGCCTCTTGCACCATCGTGATCATGACCGCCGGTCATGGTTCACTCACTCGCGGTCTATTTTCAGTTTCAGAAAATGGGTGGCGCAGGAAATGCAGGGATCGTAATTGCGAACCGCCTGTTCGCATTGCCAGGTCAGTTTGTCCAGCGGAAGGTTTATATATTTTTCGACATAATGCCGCAGATCGCTTTCGATCGTCCGTTGGTTTTGCGAAGTCGGGGGAACTATTTTAGCCTCTTGAATGGTCCCTTTTTCGTCGATACGATATTTGTGGAACAGAATTCCTCTGGGCGCCTCGGTGCAGCCGTAACCCACACCCGCTTTCGGCTCGATTTCCACGAAAGGCTTATCCGGCTCCTCGTATTCGTCGATTATCCTGAGTGCCTCCGCGCAGGCGAATACGGTTTCGATCGCTCTTATAACTATGCTCTGGAATGGATTGCGGCAGACCTTGGGGAATTTGACGGCTCGGGCGGCTTGTTTTGCCACTTCCGGAAGGCGATCGTAGTTCAGGTTGTAGCGCGCCATCGGCCCGGTGAGATAATTTTCTCCGCTCTTAGTCACCGAATGCAGAGCGTTCGCATGAGCCATATGCTCTTCTTGAAAATGATCCTCGTACTGACTTATATCGATATCCATTCCTTTACTCGATACCAAGCGGCCTTCGTTGAAAGGATATTCGTCGGGATGACGCAGGGCGACAAAATTATAGTCCTGCTCGAAATCCGGAAACGGCAATTTGGCCGTAAACTTGACCGTGTCGATAGCCGCCTCAAGCGCCCATTTGAGCGGCTCGGTCAATCCTTTCATTTCAGTCTTGCGGGGAACTTTGTAGAACCCTCCGACACGCGCGTTGATCGGGTGAATCTCCCTGCCGCCGACGAGATTGACGATGTCGTTGCCGTGTTTTTTCAGCCGTAACGCTTTTTTCACCAGTTCGGGATGTTTCTTAGCGATCTGTATAGCGTCGTGAAGACCCAGAAAATCCGGCGCGTGAAGCATGTATATATGCAACACATGGCTTTCGATCCATTCGCCGCAGTAGATTAGCCTTCGCAGCGCCCGCAACTGCCCATCGATCTTGACGCCGCAAATCCGCTCCATCGCGTGAATGGAGCTCATCTGATAGGCTATAGGGCAAATTCCGCAGATTCTCGCGGTAATATCAGGAGCCTCCGAGAAATGACGTCCCCCGAGGAACGCCTCGAAAAAGCGCGGCGGCTCGAAAATGTTCAATTTGGTTTCGACGACCTCGGCGCCCTTCGTTTTGATATACAGGCCGCCTTCGCCCTCGACTCGAGCCAGATAATCGACCTTGATCGTTTTACTTTTCACGGGCTTCACTCTCCTTTCGGAAAGCCTCGGCATAGGCGTTGAAACCGCGGAATCGCCTCATGATATCCCGGTTGTCCAGCCCGATTTTCGAGAAATGGTCGGCCAGCGATTTCGTATTCGGGGTTTCTTTGGGACCATAACAGCCGAAACATCCCCGATTGTAACTCGGACAGAGCGCATCGCAGCCTGCATGTGTCACCGGTCCCAGGCAAGGGATTCCTGCCGACACCATCAGGCAGATTACCCCTTTCATCTTGCATTCCATACATACGCTGTGCGCGGGGATATTTGGCTTGCGCGAATTCAGGAAAGCGTTTATCACCTCCATCAACTGGTATTTGTTTATCGGGCAGCCGCGAAGTTTGAAATCCACCGGCACATGGTCGTCGATGGGCGTCGATTTGTTCAGCGATCGGATATAGTCCGGATTGGCGTAGACGATATTCACGTAGCAGCTCACGTCTTCCTGAAAATTCCGCAACGCCTGAATTCCGCCAGAGACTGCGCATGCGCCTATGGTTATCAGCGTTTTCGACATTTTACGGATGGCGTGTATCCGCTCGGCGTCATGCGGCGTGGTTATCGACCCCTCGACCAGCGAGATGTCGTAAGGTCCCTTGGCCACGGCGCTCGAGGCCTCGGGGAAATTGGCGATTTCGATATGTTCGGCCACCGCCAGCAGTTCGTCCTCGCAGTCAAGAATGCTTAACTGACAGCCGTCGCAGGAGGCGAATTTCCACACCGCCAGCCGAGGTTTTCTTTTCGCGGTCATAATCAGATCTCCCGCCTGGTCAACATATCTTTGATATAATCGTATCGGTAAACCGGACCGCTCTTGCAGATAAAAGTAGGTCCCATCTGGCAATGGCCGCACAGCCCGATCCCGCAACGCATGTTTCTTTCCATCGAAAGATAAACATTTTCTTTGGGAACCCCTCTTGCCAAAAGTTCGGTTGCGGTGAACCGCATCATGATTTCCGGTCCGCAGACCATGGCTATCGCATGCAAAGGATCGAATCCGGCTTTGGCTATCAGTTTGGTTACAACGCCCACGTTTCCTCGCCAGTCGCTCAAGGCTCGATCGACCGTCACCAGTACCTCCACATCGAGGCGCGCCCGCCACTTTTCGAGTTCACGCCGGTAAAGAAGATCGTCGGGGGTGCGTGATCCATACAGCAGCACCACCCGGCCGAAATCGCTGCGCTTTTGAAGTGCCTGATAGATCACCGGACGCAGCGGCGCAAGACCGATCCCGCCGGCGATTATCACCAAATCATACCCGCTTGCTTCCTCGACCGGCCAGCCTATTCCGAAAGGTCCTCTCACGCCGATTATATCTCCCGTTTTCAGTCTTGCCATCGCCTGAGTAACCGTCCCTACCGCGCGAATAGTATGTATCAGTCTCTCGGGCCGCGACGGATCGCCGCTGATCGATATCGGGACCTCGCCTGTACCGAAAAGATAAAGCATATTGAACTGGCCGCATGCGAAATTACAGCCGATTTTACCATCGCGGGGTCTGAGCGTGATCGTGAAAGTGTCATGCGTTTCCCGCGCATTCCGTTCGATGACCCACTGCCGGGGTACGAACTGGTTATCGGTCTCGCCGATTTTACTTTTTGGTTTTGCCGCAGTGCGTGCCATAAATATCCAACAGTTGCACTCTTGTGGCTTCCAACCTGTCGGCGATCATGCCGGCGAACCTTTTCAGCAATTCGTAACCAAGGCCGTGATCGTCCTCGCATTTTCCTCTGAGGCATTTGCCATCGAGAGCGATCGCTCTGGTCAATTCCATCGCTCTCGCATCGAAACGCCATTGATAAGGGCTTACCAGCCACGACCAGCCGAGGACGTCACCCTCGCCGAGGGTCTGAATGGTGATCGGCCCCTTCTGCGGCTGATAGACCTCGACCGAGACCTTGCCGTATCTTATTACGAAAAATTTATTGGCTTCTTCGCCCTCTCTGAATAGGAACTCGCCCGGATTGTATCTTACATTCGAGGCGCAGCCGACCAGCAGCCTGATATGGTGCGGCTCGAGACCTTTGAAAAACGGGTGTTCCGCGAGCAACGGCTCCAAAGTTTCCATAATGTTTATTCCTCTACCTTAATTAAGCTTTCCGTTTTTTTATCCGATTCGATTACGGCTTTCGCCTCTTCCACCATATTTATTCCCACCGGGCACCATGTTATGCATCGCCCGCAACCGACGCAGCCGAATGTTCCAAATTGATCGACCCATGATGACAACTTATGGGTCAGCCATTGGCGATATCTCGATTTTATCGATTGCCTGATGCTGCCGCCGTGAATGTAAGAATAATCGAGCCTGAAACAACTATCCCATTTGCGGCTGCGGGATGCCGTCATGCCGGTCAAATCGGTCGAATCGATAACAGTGGTACAGAAACATGTAGGGCAGACCATAGTGCAGTTAGAACATGCCAGACAGCGCTCGGCCACTTTATCCCAATGGGGACTTTCCACATTTACAGCCAGCCGTGTCGGAATGCTCTTGGTGTCAAGGCTCAATTGCATTCCCGTCTCAGCCCGGGAGATTGCCTCGGCGGCGGCATTAAGATCGTCCTGTTTAGCCCGGCGCGCCCGCAAAAGCGTTAAAATCGACCGCCCTTTTTCCGAACCCGGCTCGGCGACGAAACCATGCGAATCGCCTCTTTTTATTTCCGTTAGCGCAATATCGTATCCTGAGTTTATCTGCGGCCCGGTCCCCATAGAAACACAAAAGCAGGTTCCGCCGGCGCGGGTGCAAATGACTCCGATAATGAAAATATTTTTTCGCCTTTGTTCGTAATCATGATCTTTGTATTTATCTTTGGTAAGGACCCGATCGTGGACGGCCAAGGCGGCCAACTCGCAAGCTCTGAGACCTATCACGGCCGTTTTCTTTATTTTGTCGTGATTGTAATTTATCTTTATGCCCCCGGGTTTCTTCTGTGCCTGCCACAGTTCAATAAAAGGCGGGAACAGAAAAGTTTTCAGCGAATTCGGGCCGACCGTGTAGTTAAAATATAGGTCATGTTGGTCTTTTTTGAGCCGATAGTAGGCGGCACCCTGCTGATCGCTCCAGCCCCGAGGCAACTGGCTGACATCGTCTATATGGTTATAGATTATGGCGTTGTCGCGGCATACCGGGCCGATTACATCGTAGCCGTTTTCAGCCAGCAGTTTGATCAATTTACCGAGCTGTTTGCTGTCGAGAAATAATTTCGGGTCGTCCAAAGAGTTGAGTTTCGACATAAATTATCCTTTTTGGCGTCTCGGCGGCATCAGGTTTGAACATGTGCCTTTTCGGTCAGGGGATAGATATAAAGCTGCATAGCCAAGCATGGCGATATGAAGCTCTGATCGGCGGTTCTTGGTGAGAGGAAACATTGTTTATTTCCGTTTTGTCTTTTGACTGTGTCTGCTTATTAATACTATCGGTATTACCCCATGTCAAGTGAAATATTTCTCATATTTATTTTATATAATAATATGGAACCATGATTACATTATATTAAATATCAACATAATAGAATATTATATAATTATAGCAAAATAATTTATTCACAATCAGGCACATCTTTTCATTGCGAATTTGAGTTTCAATATAGTTTAAACAAATCCGAGTTTACCTGTCGCTGCCCATACTGATCGATTCTCTCGCCGATTTTATTCGAATCTGATATCGCGGCACTATATCGCCCATCCAGCGGCCGCATAAATGTTATTATACTGTTACCATAATATTAAGAAAAATGCGACTATATTTTTCGGTTTACAACCTCGATGCCTCTGCTTATTATGGCTTATATGATCGGAATTTCAAGGAAGTCTTTATGAAATCGGAATATCCATGTTATCTTGCCGGTAAGCCCGTCTGGACAGATACCCGGATAGAGGTCAGCAACAAGTACAGCGGCAAAACAGCCGCCGGCGTTGCCGCTGCGGACGACCGTTTGCTCGATCAAGCGATTTCGTCGGCCGAATCGGCCTTTACGATCACCCGGAAACTGCCCGCGTATGTCAGACAAGCGGTGCTGTATAGCATAGCTGAGCAAATCGATAGACGTAAAGACGAATTCGCTGAAGTGCTGGCTATAGAAGTGGGAAAACCGCTTAAAGACGGCTATGGCGAAATCACCCGGGCTACCGAAACTTTCCGCATCGCCGCTGAGGAATCGACCAGAATATACGGGGAGTTACTTCCCCTGGATATTTCGGCGCGATCGGCTGGCTACCAAGCGATAAGCAAAAGATTTCCAGTCGGTCCCTGCGCTTTCATAACGCCATTTAATTTTCCGGTGAATTTGGCGGCGCATAAAATAGCGCCGGCGATCGCATGTGGTTGTCCGTTTGTTCTGAAACCAGCCTCGACAACCCCGATTACCTCGATTATGCTCGGGGAAATTATCTCCCAGACCGATCTCCCCCCAACTTCTTTCAGCATCCTGCCCTGTGCGGGCTCCCAGGCGGAAATGCTGGTCGTCGACGATCGAATCAAGCACCTATCTTTCACGGGGTCGGCTGCGGTCGGCTGGCGTTTGAAATCGATTGCCGGCAAGAAAAGCGTAACGCTCGAGTTGGGGGGGAATGCCGCCTGTATCGTCGATCGCGACGCCGATCTCGATTATGCCGCCGAAAGGATAGTGTTCGGCGCCTATTACCAATCCGGCCAAAGTTGTATCAGCGTGCAGCGGGTAATCGCCCATGCGGATATTTACGAAAAGCTCAAATCGCTTTTAATCGGGAGAATCAGCCTGCTGAAAATGGGCGATCCGTTGCGAAACGATACTTTTTTGGGTCCGTTGATTACCGAGGCCGATGCGATACGTGTCGAAAGCTGGATCAAGGAGGCGGCAGACCGCGGCGCAAGAGTGCTGATAGGCGGCCGGCGGGTCGGATCTTGTGTCGAGGCCACTTTGCTGGAAAATATCGGCCCCGATATGAAAGTGAGTTGCGAGGAAGTTTTCGGGCCGACCGCTACCATGCAACCATTCACCGATTTCACCGAAGCATGCGCAATCGCCAACGACAGCCGATTCGGGCTTCAGGCCGGGGTGTTCACCCGCAATCTCGATCATGCATTTTATGCTTATGATATTATCGAAACCGGCGGCGTGGTAATAAACGACGTTCCCTCTTTCCGAGTGGACAGCATGCCTTATGGGGGAATCAAAGACTCCGGGATCGGCCGCGAAGGAATCAGATACGCTATCGAGGAAATGACCGAATTGAAAATAATGGTGCTTAACAACGCCGGTAGAATTCCTGGCGACAAAACTAAGTTATGACACGAGCACAAGCTGGTGGAGAGGTTATAGGTATGGGCGACAAGATGCTGAATGCGAAGTTGGTCGATTTCGCCAAACTATGGCTGGCCCACGACGGCCTTTGGTTCTTGGGAGTGGAGCAGAAATTCGGCATACAGACCGCAATAGAGATCGACAAGTTCGCCTGGAGCCGATTTTCGCCGCTGGAGGCCAAAAGAATCATGGAAAGGCTGGGAATCCAGCCGGGTGGAGGAATCAAAGCGTTGGTCGCCGCCTTGGGGGAGAGGCTTTACGCGCTCATCAACGAACAGGAGATCGTTAGCGCCGACGACAAAAAGGCGGTGTTCGTCATGAAAGCCTGCCGCGTGCAAGAGGCCAGGCGCCGTAAAGGGCTTACCCCGTTCCCCTGCAAAGAGGTCGGCTTAGTCGAATATACCGAATTCGCCCGCACTATCGATCCCCGGATCGTCACCCGTTGCATAGCCTGCCCGCCTGATGAGTATAACGGCAGGTTCTGGTGCAAGTGGGAGTTTGAAATCACTTGATTCGGACAAACCCAGGCTAAAACTATGACGGGTCGATCGACAAAGCCAGATGTCAGAGGTACTTGCGGCGCCGGCTAATAAAGCAAGAAATTCCGATCGTGAAATATGTCGAAATCACCCATTTCCCAAACAGCCTTGTGCAAGCGGCGGCCCGATAATCACTCCCACTGTCGAGTGATCAAAGATTAGCTGAATAAGCCAAAAAACACTTGTGCGCCCTCTATAAATTGATATATTGCAGACCGAACGGGGAGAGATTGATTTTTTGCGGAAGGAGACGCGATGAGAAAATGTATCCTGATTCTGTCACTGGCCCTATTGATCCCCGGTTCGGCCTATTGTCAAAAGGCCGGTTCATTCGTTTTCGGTTTCGATTTGGGACTCGCCTCGGCGCTCGGCGATTTTTCGAATGATACCGCATTCGCCGCCGGAGGCGGTGTTTGTATCGGCGCCGAATTACGTTACACTATTGTAAGACATTTTTCGTTCGGTCCCTCGATACGATATAACCGATTTACCACCGATCAACCCGCGACCGAAGCCCATATTAGTTACAATTTCACTCAAATCGGCGGTCTCGGACGTCTGAACGTGTTCGATGTTTCCACCGGAAAGATTTACCTATTGGGCGGAGGAGGCATATTTACTCCGTATAAGCATAGTTGGATGATCAACGGCTCAACCGATGAAAAGATGCAGCGGGGCATGTTCGTCCAGGGCGGGATCGGTATATGCTCCGACCCGTTGGCCAACATAATCTATGAGCTCGAGTTCAGATATAATATGGGAAAAGCCGATGACAATTCCGGCGTGGAGTACAACTTCGACTTCTTCCATGTGGCTATGAAATTTTCTTTTAATTCCAAAGGGATTACGCCGCCGCCTCGATACTAAAGCGCGCTCGACAGCCCCAAGATAAATCAACCGGCTGCATATCCCGGTGCGGCCGGTTTTTTATTAGGGTGAATTCGACCCGACGAAATATATTTACGGGTGGCGATTTAACAGATCGTTCATATTATCCAAATCATCGAAAAATCAAGTGGGGGTTCCGCTTTTTTCTCTGGTATCGGCCGTTTGATAATATGAAATTATGGCCTTTTTTGTGGGCCGCGAATCGTCGCCGCCGCCCAGCATGAATCCACCGACCAAAGCCAGAACGAAACCAACTATGGTGCCGTAACCGCCGATTTTTATTTTTATGCCGACCTCTGGAATCTGCATTTCCTGGCCGTTCTCGAATTGCTGCATACCGGCCATTTGTGAAAGCTGATTCAAACCGGCGATTCCATCCTGCGCTCCGGACTTGAAATCCAAGTATTTGTATGACAGAATCGCCAGCGCCGTCAGTGAACACAATAGAACCACCGGACGAGCTTTGGCCAGCTCATCGGAATTGCGGAAATAAAAATAGGCCAGCAGGATCAAAACCGCCGCCGCGAACACCACCCAAAAAATACCGCCGATTTCCGCTCCCGACATGTTTTGCCGAAGTTCGCCGCATGAAAACTCCACCCAGGGGAGAAAAAAGCAGATCATAGCGATTCCCGCCCCGGCCGGAGAGAGCATTATTTTCATGTTTTCGTTCATAAGCAATCTCCCAGGATTAAGATACTTTTAATCCAAAATCGTCATCAATTCGACCGAGTTGATTTCTTTCGGGATTATCGCCCCCGGGCGCCTATCGGCGTTCAATTTTGAAACAAAAAAACCCCGTATCCCGTGATTCCGGAAAACGGGGTGGGAATAAAGAGCGATTACTTGAAACGTCGAGGCCTTCTTGCTTCCCATTCGACCACAATGGGACTGGCCACGAACCAAGATGAATAAGTTCCTATTATCACACCAAAAAGCAGCGCCAGAGCAAAATCGCGCAAGACCGGGCCGCCGAATATCAAAAGCGAGGTTATCGCCATAAGGGTGGTGCCCGAAACGATCAGGGTTCTGGACAAAACCTCGTTGATCGACAGATTCACCGTTCCCGCGAAATCACCCCGCTTGCGGAAATGTTTTAAATTTTCTCTGATGCGGTCGAAAACCACTACCGTGTCGGTAAGCGAATAACCGGCTATGGTAAGAATCGCGGTTACCAGAAGCAACGAAATCTCTTTGTTAAGCAGGTAATATATTCCCAGCACGGCCAGAACATCGTGAAATGTGGCGACCGTGGCCGCAACGCCGAATCTGAAATCGAAACGGATCCAAATGTAAATAAGAATTCCGATCATCGAAAGCAAGACGGCCAATCGCGCCTGGCGTTGCAAGGTCTGTCCCACTGCGCCGCCGATATCATCGATGCTGTCCACATGAAAAGGGTTTCCGGCGAAACGTTTTTGCAATCTTGCGGTGATCGCATCGGCAAGCGATGAATCGGCTGTAGCTATTCCTTCGCCTTTGGTCCTGATCACGAACGAATTTGGCGGGATATTCTCTCCTGAGATTGCCTGGATTTCGGCATCTGTCAGCCCCTCGGCCGCCAGGGCTGAACGCAGATCGTTAATCGAAACGGGCGATTCGAAATTGCCGCGCAACATCGCTCCACCCGAGAAGTCGATTCCGAGATTGGCTTTGCCGGATAAAATCATGACGAAAGCGAGGATACCTAACGCCAACAAAAAGCCCGAAAAAATAAACGCATATCGGCGCACGCCGACGAAATTCAGTTTCGGATTCTTGATCAACTCTATCATATTGAAGCCCTGCCGCCTAAATGCTGAGAGTCTTGTATTGTTTGCGAATATCGAAAATCATTCTTGTCAGGAAAAAAGCGGTGAATAACGATAAGGCGATCCCCACCGACAGGGTCACCGCGAAACCCTTGATCGGGCCGGTTCCGAACATGAATAAAAACAACGCCGTGATCAACGTCGTCACGTGGGAATCGATAATCGTCAATAGAGCACGCGAATAACCGGCGTCGATCGCGGCGCGCGCCGTTTTACCGGTTCGCAGTTCTTCCCGGATTCGCTCGAATATCAGCACGTTGGAATCCACCGCCATTCCCATCGTTAAAATTATCCCCGCGATTCCGGGCATCGTCAACGTCGCATCGATTCCCGGTATAATCATGAATGCCAGAATTAATATCAGGTTTATTATCAGAGCCGCATCGGCGATCGCCCCTGACAAGCGATAATAGAATACCATGAACGCCATCACCAGCATCAATCCTACAATCGAAGCGATTCGGCCTTTGTTTATCGAATCCTGACCCAGAGACGGGCCGATCACCGAATTCTGAATTATTTTGACTTTCGATGGCAAAGCACCCGCTTTCAGCACCACCGCCAACAATCTGGCGTCATCCCAGCCGGCGTTTCCGCCCAGTTCGATTTGGCCGGCTTCCCGAATGCGGCTTCTGATTTCCGGAGCTGATTCGACTCGGTCATCCAATACGATCGCCAGCGGTTTGCCGATATTTGCAACGGTCAACGCGCCGAATCTCGATGCTCCTTTTTTATCGAGTTCGAATCGAACTATCGGGCGACGGAATTGATCGAATGACGGTTGCGCATCAACCAGATGTTCACCCGACATCTCGACCCGATTGCGCAAAAAATAGAGCGCCTGATAAGCCCTGTCGCCCCGGTAATAGGGTCGGGTGGCCCAGCTCAATTGTACCTCGGGCGGCAAAATCGCCTTTACTTCAGGCTTTTCGAGCAATCTCCTCGCTTCCTCGTAATCGGTCATCGGAATTCCGAATGCCACGCCGGTGTTTTCATCGATCAACGACGTAAATGGATGCTCCGTTTCTTCATCGACTGCCTGCTCAGCGGCTTGTTTCGAAGTGTCCTGTTTGAACATGTCCATTATTGCTTTAGTCGTTGTATCGATTTCCGATCCCGACTTTTTAACGGCCTGAGTGTCCGCGGGCGATTCTTTTTTGGCCGAGGCCAACACCGAATCGATTTTCAACAGATACGATTGGGCTTCTTCAGGAGATAACGTCAGCTTGAATTGAAGCTGGGCGGTTTCACCGATCAATTTTTTTGCCTGTTCGATATCCGTGAATCCCGGCAGGTCAACCACGATTCGGTTAGTCCCCGATTTCTGAATCAACGGCTCGGTGACCCCGATTTTATCTATGCGGTTTCTTATAATTTCCAGGGCGCGCTCCTGAACGTCGCCGGTGCCGCCGCTTTCCGGCTTTTCCACTTCCAGTACGATATGCATCCCACCGCGTAAATCGAGTCCCAGCCTCAATGCTTTATCGCGAAGGCTGCGGAATTTCTGCGGGTCGGCTTTCTCGAGAGCCGCCTTTTCCTCGAAAGTCATCGAGTGAAAAACAACCGATGGGTACAGGCCGTAAATTGCCAGCAGAATCAACACGGCAATCAGGGCAAGCGTAATTTTTTGTGATCGTCTCATCATTTACTCCGACTTATCGGACGAATCCGGGCGATTAGCATCTGTTTTCGGCAGGCGAATTCTTTCCTGCGGCATTCCACGCATAATTTTTCAATATAGATTTTTATCCATTTATGTCAATAATTAATTGCCGGGACATACACCGCCGGGAAATCCGCCTTGGGCTATCCCAACCGACTTTATCGACTTGGTTTGGCCGACCTTAATCTTTCCAGATCCGCCTCCACCATCAACTTCACCATCTGCTCGAAACTTACTTCCGGTTCCCATCCGAGCGTTTTTCGGGCGTGCGACGAATCGCCCAGCAGAATATCCACCTCAGCCGGGCGCATGAACGCCGGGTCCGTCGCCACATAGTCGCGATAATCGAGATCCACGCAACCGAACGCGATCTCGCAAAATTCGCGCACTGAATGATTTTTGCCGCTGGCGATAACGAAATTGTCGGGGCGGTCATGTTGAAGCATCATCCACATCGCCCGCACGTAATCGAGCGCATAGCCCCAGTCCCGTTTGGCGTCGAGATTGCCCAAATAAAGTTTATCCCCCAGTCCGAGTTTGATCCGGGCGGCGCCGTCGGTGATTTTTCGGGTCACGAATTCCAGGCCCCGCCGCGGCGACTCGTGATTGAATAATATCCCGGATACCGCAAAAATATTGTAGCTTTCACGATAGTTCACCGTTATGAAGTGCCCATAGACTTTAGCCACGCCATAAGGCGAACGAGGGTAAAAAGGCGTCTTCTCCGTCTGCGGCACCTCGCGCACCTTGCCGAACATTTCCGAGGACGATGCCTGATAAAACTTGATTTTGGGATCGATATGCCGGATCGCCTCGAGCATCCGGGTTACGCCAAGAGCATCGAATTCGCCGGTGAGGATTGGCTGCGCCCAGCTGGTAGGCACGAACGACTGCGCCGCCAAATTATAAATTTCATCGGGCCGACATTCATCGATGATCTCGATGAGCGAAAGTTGATCGAGCAAGTCGGCCTGCCGTAAAATCAACTTGTCCCTGATATGTTCAATGCGTTCGAAATTCTCTGTGGAATTACGGCGGACCATGCCCCAAACTTCGTATCCTTTTGCAAGCAGGAAATCGGCCAGGTAGGACCCGTCCTGACCGGTAATGCCGGTAATCAGCGCTCTCATTTATTCTCCCTGGATCGGATGCTTAGTCCGGTCTCGGCCGAATAATAGACCGAGCCTCGCTTTGCCTTTCATATATCTCGAATATCGTCATAATATACTCTATGTTCCGCCTAAGGGTAAAGAATTTTCACACGAACCGAGATCGCAAACCGTTGGACGGAAGTATCTTCATTTCGGATAAGTTATTCGGCTGATGCCAAATATAGCTTGACAAGTCCGTTATTCCACATCTAATTTATAATAGATACAATACTCTAACTTAATGGTTCGAATGATTTTCATGGAGTCTTGTCACGCAAATAATGATTTCGGCGTAATTAAAGGCCGTATTGGATATCGACCTGAAACCGATGGGAAAAACGATGGCGATGAACGAATCGAACGGCCCGGCGCGGATAGCGATATCATTGGTTCGTTCGCTGGCGCAAAGGGGGCTTGCCTGACAACTTCCGGTCGATTTATCGCCGTTTGAGGAACAGTTTAAGCAGGCAACCAGCGATGAAGTATTGGAGGAGCCATGGAAATCACCGAGGTTAAGTTGTCGATACGCAATGAGCCGAAACTCAAAGGGTTTGCCAATATCACATTCGATCGATCGTTCGTGGTCCGCGGTCTTAAAATAATCGATAGTGGACGCGGCCTCTTCATTTCTATGCCCTCGAAAAAGCGGCCGGGCGGTGGCTTTCAGGATATAGCTCATCCAATTAACGCCGATATGCGCCGGATAATCGAGCAGACCGTCCTCGACGCTTACCATCGGGAGCTCGAGAAACTGCAAAATCAAAAGATTCCGCAATAGCGCTTTTCCCCAGGCGACTATCAGATCGGTGCCTTCACAATCTACACCATCGTAGCCATCGTAGTGAATTCACTTAAGAATATCCGTTCGGTGAAACCATGTCGATAACTTGGGAGTTTGCTTTCCGATAAAGGGCTTGACAGGCAAGCTTGGGGGCGATTATCGTTGCCGGTGATCTTACGGCCAGGGAGGAGTTAATGATCAGATCATTGCTGAGTTCAATTTTGGTTATTTTGTTGTTTTCTGCATCTTTCGCCGGTAGGACGGTCCAATTTACGTTGAAAAACGGAATGGTGGTTATACTTAAAGAAAATCATGCCGCTCCGCTGGTAGCGGGAATCGTTTATGTGCGCGCCGGAAGCAAATTCGAAGACGAGACCAACAACGGGTTCACTCATTTCTTGGAGCATTTGCTTTTCAACGGGACAGGCAAACGTGACCGGCTGGCGATCAATGAGGGGGTGAAAGATATAGGCGGTTATATAAACGCATTCACGCGCAAGGATCTTACCGCCTATCTGTTCGTCGTTCCATCGCGACACGCCGAGTCGGCTCTCGATTTACAGTCCGATCAGTTGTTCAACTCGATCTTGCCGGAGACGGAATTCCCCAAGGAAAGAAACATAGTCATCGAGGAGATCCGTAAAGACTACGATAATCCCGCCTATAGGGCCGAAATGTATTTCGACTCGCTCATCTACCGTGGAACATCGTTCGCTCGGCCGGTTCTGGGACCGATAGACGTGATCGCCACGATTCCGCGGGACACGGTCCTGCGCTACTATCGTAACCATTACCGTCCCAATAACATGATCGGGCTTTTTATCGGCGATTTTTCGATCGAGGAATTCAGCGGCTTGATAGATAAATACTACGGTTCGGTCAGCGCCGGGCCGGTTCCGCTCTATAAGCCTATTCCCGTAAGGCCTCCGTATGGCGATACCGTTCATATCCGCCGCGCGCCGACGAAAAACACCCACGTGCACATGGTCTTTCCGGCGCCGCATTTCCGGGATCCCGATTATTACGCCTATGACATGATGGCGCGGCTGCTCGATTCGGGTGAGTCATCGCCGCTTTACAAGGCATTGACCGACCGCTCCCAACCTCTGGTCAACGAAATGTCGGTTTATCTCGAGACCGATCAGGATTTCTCGCTTCTGCATTTCGATGCCGTCGCCGCCGGACCGCAATATGTCGATCAAATAGTCTCGCTGGTGAATCGGGTTTTCGCGGATATCGCGCAATTCGGAGTCGATCAGGGCCGATTGAAACGGGCCGTAGTCCGGGTTAAAACCGAAAATATATATCAAGAGGAGCGGCTGCATTATTACGGCATGCTGGTGGCCTCGAAGATCGTCAATTGCGGCTACGCGTTTTTGCAGGACTATATCCGAAATCTGAGTCAAGTGAAAGCTGATGACGTGCGGAGGGTCGCCGGCAAAATAGCCGCTGAGCGCGAATATCTGGCGATGGCGGTGATCCCGGAGAAGGGAGAGGATGACTGATATGCGTTTTCTATCGTTAATCTTGGTTTACCTAAGCATTGCCGCTACCGCGTTTTCGGCTAAGGCGGATGATGGATTTCTGAAAGAGACGCTTCCCAACGGACTGGTGGTTATTATCAAACACAATCCGGATTCGAGAGTATTCGGAGTAAATGTTCTGGGTCGCAACCGCGCCGCCTGGGAACAGCCCGGTAAAGAGGGGATCACCGATTTCGTCAATCGCTTGCTGATCAAGGGCACGGCCGATAAAAACGCCGAACAGATTCAGGAAGCGCTCGATGATATCGGGGCGCAGATTACGACCAACGATGATCCGCATTTGCCATATGATGATCGCTATACGTGGCGGGCGTTCAGCTTCATAAAATTCCAGACGATCGACGAATACGCGGAGAAGGGATTGAAGCTCCTTTACGAACTGGTGGCATCTCCATCGTTTCCCCAGAGCGAAATCGAAAAGACGAAAACCCAGGTGGGCGGTTATTTGAGGATGGAGTCGTCTTCCACCAGCCAGTCGTGCCGCAATCTTTTTTACAGAGAGCTGTTTAAGAATCATCCGCTGGCCCGGCCGGTGATGGGGACTCGGGAATCGGTGGAATCATTCACCCGTGCGGATCTGGTTTCTTTTCATAAGAAATATTATTCTCCGCAAAACCTTATTCTGGCAATAGTCTCCAATTCCGAACCCAAGACGGTCATGAAATGGGTGAAAAAGAGTTTCGGGAGAATGAGCCCTTATCCGGTTAAAAGCCCGTCGATCGAAAGACCCTTGGCCGACGCCGGCGCCCGCGACAGCTCTTTTGTTATGGAATGGCTGGATAAGGAGCAGGTATATATTTATATCGGAAGCCTGACACCGGGTATGCGTTCGGCCGATGCGCCGGCTTTGATATTGGCGATCGAAATTTTATCCTCGCGTTTGAAACTTAATCTGCGGGAAAAACAGGGGCTGGCTTATTCCGTAGGCGCCGACATAAGCATGCTGGGCGATTTCGGATGGTACGTGGCGGCTATCGGCACCGGCTATCTAAATTTCGATATCGCCCGCAACGGTATTCTCGACGAGATGGAAAAAATGCACGCCGACACGGTCACTCAGATCGAACTGGATCGAGCCCGCAATTCGCTTTGGGGCTCATCGCTGATGAGAAACATGAATAGCGTGAATCAGGCATACAACATGGCCTATTACGAATTCATCGGCCTTCCTTTCAACTACGATGATGACTATTTCCGCCACCTGGAAACTGTCACGCCCTCGGCCGTTCGAGAGGTTTCGCGGAAATATATCGACCCTGATAATTGTCTGATCGCCGCCGTCGGCAAAATACAGACCGCCACCGACGAACAATCCCCGATTCCCGCCGCAAAACCTTAATCGCAAATGAAGCGCCCCCTGCCGTGTACGACAGGGGGCTTCGATTTACCTGTCGATCGCCACGATCCTCATGGCGAACGATGATCTGTATGACCGGTCATTTCAACGGCTCAGTAAGTATCTCCTTCGGCCTGATAAGCGGCGGAATCACTAAAGGCGGAGTCTGCGGACACCACTTTATCCGCGGCTGGAACCCTTTGAAATATGCCACCAGGAATGTGATATCCGATCCTCTGAACTGACAATCGCCGTTGGCATCGCCGGCGGAATAGAGCCAACTGCCGGTAGAGTCGTTCCAGCAAGAATCAGGCGGCGGATTGCCCAGTCCCTTGAAGTAGCGGACGCCGTAGGTTACATCGCCTCCCATCACGTTGCCGTCGCCGTTGATATCTCCGGGGACGAAATCGCAACCGGCGATCGGGGAGACGATGACCGCCGCCTCGATTTCAGTGTAAACAGCCCCGGGCACCGGTTGAATCCATGGACATGGCCATGGTGCCACATGCATACGCATCCCGCCGTTTTGATTCTGATAGCGGCTTATAAGATGCGGGCCATGCCAGAATGGATGCTCAAGCTCCCAAAGCCCGCCGGGACTGCACGGTTGAGTATTATCGTTATAGACATCATGCGAGGCGCTGACACCGTCGTTGTGACCTGCAGGGTGAATATGATTCAGACCGCGCAATACGCCATTGCAAATCCCCAACTCGAAATTGTCGTTGTCCGGATCAGATATACCGATGAGCCCCAGTTGGGAGTTCACACCGTGGGCGGTTACGTAATGTCCGCCGGTTCTCATCCAGCCGACTATCCATTCGTTCGGTCCCACCTGTTGCACCCAATCGATAACCCAGATTCCGAGCAGCAATGTTACATCCTGGCAACGTTCGATTTCCGCTTCGATCGTATCGAACGTCGGTTGATAAATCGTGTGCTCATACAGCAGGCGGTTCAACCCCATCATCGTTAAATACGCCTCGATCCCGGCTTGCATGCTGTCCACGTCCGTTCCCAAGATTCCACCCGTATTGGTTTTCATCATGTTCGCCAGAATCTGCACGAAACCAAGCGGATTGCCCGGATAGAATGGAGGCAGGACTATGACACTGTCTGGATATTTACCCTGGAACCACCAAAGCGAGTTGGCGACCGACACCGGCCCACAGTATGCCACATCGATCTGCCCGTCGTTGTCGAAATCCTGATTCTGGTCGAAATCAGGCATATAGCCGTCAGCGTTCTCCGGACCGTTGAAATCTTTCCAGTACAAGCTCTCGGCCGGCTGTTGAGTTACCTGAATCGTAATGTACGGCATGACCAGCACCGGCGTATCGGGGTCGTCGGAGACGATTGTCACCGAGTCGTAATAGATCCCGGGAGCTATGCCGGTCGTGTTGACATTCAGGCTGACGAAGTCAGTTCCGCCGGGCGGGATATGCCCGGTCATACCGATTAGGGCTATCCATGGTAGGGTATTGGAGCCGATATAATTCAAAGGCGCGGTTCCCGAATTCGAAATCGTGAAATCATTGGGATAAATCACCACCGTATTCGTCACCTGGCTGTGATTAAGTGTCGCCGGATTGACGTTGATATTGGGTGCGATTACCAAAACATTGATGGCGGGCTTATTCACGACCGCTTCGTCGGGATCCGTCGAATATACATGGAACGTGCCGTTGTAAAGCCCTAAAGCCAGCCCATTGGTGTTTATGGTAACGTCAAACGTATCACATATTCCGGGCCCGATAACGGTCGGTGCGAATGACGTCGTCACCCATGATAAATCGCAGGTGATCGAATCGACGCTCAGAGGGGCGGTTCCCGTATTGCAGACTATGATCTGGTCAAGATAAGTCTGGATTTGATCCACTCGCTGCACGTAGTTCAATGTCTCGGGTAACACGTCGATATCCGGTATTCCATCGTAGGGCGAAACTATTACCGCGGCTTCTATCTCCGAATAAACCGCACCTACGACCGGCGGAATCCGGCAGAGCCAGGGTAAGGTTATAAGCACCGTATCTTCATTTTGATGGGCGAATTCATAGGTCAATCCGAGCTGGTGCCAGAACGGATGTTCCAGCTCCCACAAGCCGCCCGGGCTGCAGGGCATAGTATCGTTGACGCTATAGATGTCGTGTGAGGCGCTGACGCCGTCGTTGTGTCCGGTCGGATGATTATGGTTGACACCTCTTAGAACGCCGTTGCATACGCCGGCCTCGAAGTTGTCGAACCGTGGATCTGATATTCCGATCAGCCGTTCCTCGGAGTTGACGCCGGCCGCAGTCACATAATGACCTCCCGTCCTCGCCCACGTCACAATCCATTGGCCGGGTCCGATCTCCACGACATCGCGAACAACCCAGAATCCAATCAAAAGGGTCACGTCCTGACAGCGCTCGATTTCGAATTCGATCGTATCGAAAGTCGGCCTGTAAATCGTATGCTCGTAGAGTAAGTCATCGATCTGCATCATTCGCAGATATTGGTCGATTCCGGCCTCCATGCTGTCGACATAGGTCCCGTTCATTAAAAACGGCGGCATGCCGTTTCTATTGGTTTTCATCAGAACCGCCAACAGCTCTATGAATCCGAGAGGATTCTGCGGATAGAACAGGGGATCGATTATTGTCCGGTTCGGGTATTTGCCCTGAAACCACCAGAACGAATTGGCCACCGCCACCGGTCCACAATAGGCGATTTCGGTCAAACTATCGCCGTTAAAGTCCTGCATCTGATCGAAGTCCGGCATATAACCGCCGGGAAGCTGCGGGCCGTTGAAATCTTTCCAGTATAGGCTGTCCGGTTCTTCGATAATCCCGGGGTTGGCGGTAACCGTGGCTTTCCAATTTGCCCAGGGAATTGCCACATTAACGGGTGTTGTCGGCCAGTTATCATGGCAGACGATCCAGTCGGTTTGCGGGAGCGGCCCCGCACCGTCCGGATCGAAATTGCTGTAATATCCGACTCCGGTTACCGCATGCCCGATCCCTTCGGGTCCGCTGTTGAAATTCCAGTTTTCGATCGGCTCCGGCGGCATCGAACTGGAGCGCGGCGGTCCCCAGATGAAAAAATCAACGGGGCCGAATCCGGGTTCATTTATTACCACACCAGTCGGCATAGGATTCCAGTATTGAAAGCAGACTATATCCGGCCGACCGGAATCGATTTCAGCCACATGATATGGGAATCCAGCCGCATAATCGGTCGTAAACAACCAGTCATAACCGTTTTTGCCGGGTGGCAAGGCGGGTGGCGGCGTCGTAAACGGATGAGTCGCATCCCATCGGACGTATTCATAGAAGCCGGGCATGATATCCACATTATATGTGCCCAGCGCCGGCGGATATTGCGCCGATGTCCCGTTAAGGCGGGCAGGGCTGCCCCAGTTGTCGGTATCCATGAAATAGTATAAGTAATCGACCACGAAATTCGATGGTATCCCGGCGTTGACCCCAAGCGCGTTCGGGTGAGCCATCACCAAGTCCCAGTATTCGGTGATGTTTTCCGCCGAGGTCGGTGCGCAGGCGTTGTCAGTCGGATTCCCCAACGAACCGGCAGGCGGCTGCTGGGTATCCGGGACGTTGGCGATAAACGCAGCGAGAAGTTGACTTGCTCCGAAAAATAGCAGGGCGAACGCTAAAACTAATTTACTTTGAACCAACCGCATATATGCTCTCTCCTCCGCTACTAAATTTACCAAATGGTTAGAGTTTGATTGGGAGATCAATCGAAAATCGCATCCAATCGACGACACCTCCTTTCGGCCGTATCATACGGCCACGCAATATCAATTATGGCCTTTGAAATCTTCATTGAATTTCTAAGTATTACGACAATTAAACAATTTCTATGGAATGCTTTTACTCTAAATCCTTATTCAGAGTCGTCAACCAAAATCGGGCCAAATGATGCGAGCTCAAAGATGGTGTTAATTGCATATTTAATAATCAAAATAATTAAAGACTTGTCAAGGATTTTCTCAATTTGCGGGTGTCGGCTTTCTAATGAACATTTTATGGATTGTATTTAGTCTGCGGTATTAGACTTCATTCCACGTGAAAAGGCCGTACTAATATGCAGATTTGCCATGCTTATCGGCCCGATTTTCTGTATAATTGGCATCGAATCGGCATGGTGCAGACGGGCAAAAACATTGGCATCAGCCGAGGTGAAAATTATCGATGAATTTACCGAATCTGCTGACTATCCTGCGGATAATTTTGTCGCCGGTCTATATGGTGCTTTTTTTGATCGAAAACCCATACAGCAGGCTGGCGGCCACGGTGGTTTTTCTTTGCGCCGCCCTGACCGATCTTTTCGATGGCTATCTTGCCCGGCGATTGGGCCGCATGACCGGATTCGGGAAATTCATGGATCCCTTGGCGGATAAAATCCTGATCTCGGTCGCTTTCGTGTCATTCGTCAGTCTCGGTTATGCCAAGGCATGGATGGTTACCGTGATTATTTTTCGGGAGTTCGCCGTTACCGGATTGCGTTCGCTGGCGGCTTATCGAGGCGCGGTGATTACGCCGTCTTTCGCCGCTCAATTGAAAACAGCCCTGCAAATGCTGGTTATTTCATGTATATTGATATACATAAACATGAAGACCTGGATGGCGCCGGCGGGATACGATTGGAAAATGTTTCATTCGCAAACCACTTATCTGGTATTCGATATCATGATTCTGATCACGCTTATACTTTCGATAACCACCGGAATCGATTATTTGATCAAATCAAGCGGTTTGTTGAAAGGAAGCCTGCGGTGAACTCGTTTCTGTTGCGATCGCCCTTTGTCCATCCGATCAAGGCGATCGCCAGTGGATTTTATACCGGTTATCTGCCCAAGGCACCCGGTTCCTGGGGATCGCTTCTGTGTTGCTGCATATTATGGTTTGCCTGGCCGACCGCCTGGTATTTTCAGTTGCCGTGCATTTTCGGGCTTTGGATTTTGGCCGAGTTCACCGCGGGTTTGGCCGAACATATTTACGGTCACGACGACAGGCATATAGTTATCGATGAAATCGCCGGCCAGGCGGTGACTTTGTTTATGGTGCCGCATTCGATAATATCTTTTTTGTTGGCTTTCGTCTTATTCAGGATATTCGATATTGTAAAACTACCCCCTGCCCGCGAATGGGAAAAACTCCCTGGGGGAAGAGGAGTGGTCGCCGATGATATGGCAGCTGGGCTTTACGCAGCCGTCTTGCTGCAGATGATTATCGCCTTTATGAAAGGCATCGGAGTGGAGTGGATTGTGTTATGAACGCCGAATTGATCACGATCGGAGACGAGCTGTTATTAGGGCATACGCTCGACACGAATGCCGCTTTTATAGGGATGAAATTGGCCGAGGCGGGTATCGACCTGATCTATCACACATCCGTGGGGGACCAGGCCGACACGATTCTTGCGTCGTTAGGCGTAGCGCTGAATCGCGCCGATATCGTGTTGGTAACCGGAGGACTGGGGCCGACCCACGACGATATCACCAAAAAAACTCTTTGCAAATTTTTCAAGCGCCAGCTCGTATTCCACGAAGATGTTTTGAAAGACCTCCTGAAAAGATACAGCGACCTCGGGGTGACAATGCCTGCCGTGAACCAAAACCAGGCGTTATTGCCGCAGGGGGCGAAATTTATCGAAAACAAAATCGGCTCGGCGTTGGGCATCGTATTCGAGGAAGGGGACAAGATCCTGATCGCCATGCCGGGGGTTCCCGCCGAAATGAAAGCGATGTTTACGGATAGTGTTTTGCCGATGCTAAAACAAAGAGGGCCGAGGAACTTCATAATCCAGAAAACCATACGTACCATAGGCATAATGGAGGCGGCGATATTCGAAAAGGTTGGCGGTTTGATCGAACAGAATCCGCAAATCAAAATCGCATTCCTTCCGGGGTACAAAGGAGTGGATATCCGCTTCACGGCCAGATCGAGTTCCGAAGAAAAAGCCAACCAAGCGATCGATGAAATCGTCGGCAAATTCCGCGAACGTATCGGCAAATATATTTTCGGATTCGATGGCGATGAATTGCCTGCGGTGATCGGCGATTTACTCAAAGAAAGAAAGCTCACTCTGGCGGTGGCCGAATCATGTACCGGAGGCTTAACCGGCAAACTGTTGACCGATGTGCCGGGCTCATCGGAATATTTCTTGGGTGGTATCATCGCATATGCCAACAAGGTCAAAGTCAATGTCTTGAACGTGCCCGAGCGGATTTTAATCGACCATGGGGCTGTTTCCGCGGAGACCGCCATGGCCATGGCCAAGGGGGTTCGTGCCTTAACCGATGCCGCAATCGGTCTGGCGATAACCGGAATAGCCGGGCCCGGCGGCGGAAGCGAAAGCAAACCGGTCGGCTTGACGTATGTCGGTTTGTGTGACAGCCAGGATACCGTCGTCGAGGAATTTCGTTACGGAACCGACAGAGAACGCAACCGTATGAGAGCCGCCTATGCGGCCTTGAATTTGGTCAGGAAAAGGTTGTTGAACCTGGCCTAAAAAAAGCGGGCGCCGAAATCATCTTCCGACGCCCGCATCCCCTCACTGCAATCCCGATTAATTTCCGCCGAACTGAGCGGTATCGAATACTATATTCAATTCGAAATCGATGTCGGAGGCACCGATAAACGGCGATATCTGCACCTGCTCGAGACTGTCCACGGGCGGAGCGCCATAGCCGCCGATCATGTCGTTCTGGGTCGGACCTTCATTTCCGCCCGAACCATCGGCATCCCAGAATCCCACAACGTAAACCGTAGAATCGGGGAAATATGGTATCCAGTAGTCGCCGGGTTGGGTGATAGAAATCGTTGAAACGTTCTCCGCCGTCGAGTCGAACAGAGGATTCGTCTTGAAAAGGAAAAGGTAGATATCGCCCTGACCCGGAGTAAATGTCGGACAGGTGACGTTGCCGGTCACACCAACCGCGGGCGTATAGTTGCCGTGGAATTCGAGCGGATTAATGGTGGCGTATGGATCGCTGGTATAACTGAGGTCGAATTTGCAATAATAATCTCCCTGGCTGATCGGATTATACCCCTCCGATTCATAATCATCCCAGGTGCCGTCCATATCGATCAAGCTGTAAACGTCGTAGTCCCCATTCGCCAAAAAGTAGGTGGTATCCCATTCATGAGGGGTTGGGCAAATGACCGCGCTGCGGTTATAGACGGCGGCCCCGCCTCCCATATACGATTGGGTCTCCTCGTCGAAAGGATTGGCGTTATCGGCGAATATGCCGATACTGGCCACTTTGCCCTCGCATCCGGATGGTAAATTGTCGATAAGCACAACCAACGAATGCGCAGTCTGCCACCATTGGGATTCAACGGTTACGGTCTGATCGCCGGTGAATGGAACATTCAAGGCGCCCCACAAATAATCGCCCTGATCGAGTGGGTCGTCCGGCCCCATTATGCCGTCGTTGGTCCTGTCTCCGAAAAGAACGATATTAAGCGTATCCGCCGAAATGATATTGAGTGTCCCGGTGGCGGTGGAGCCGCTGACTTCAATTACTTTCATGTATTTTACATCTTCCTCGGGGTCGAGACCATCCCATAAGCTGAGGAGAACTTCGTGGCCGTCCATATCGACATCGGGGCGGAACGATAAATTGAAAGTTACGGTGATCGGTTGATACAAAGAAAAGTCCGCGGTGATCAGGAAATCCTCGTCGTTCATGTATTCATCATATTCCCAATTCAGCTGCGAATAAATATAGTCGCCTTCGGTAATCGGATCTCCGACTCCGATCGTGTCGAACCAATCCTCCGGGTCGCTATCCATGTCGATTATGGCCCAGAGATCGTAAATTCCTTGGGGCAATTCCCAGTTCTCGTAGTCTTCCCCAGGGGGAGGATTTATGGAGATCACCGCCGAATTGTTGTATATCAAAGCGGCGCCCCCGATCGGATTCTCCGGGAGGTAATTGAAGACATCCGTACCTTGTGGCAAAAGACCCATCGCACATACCTTGCCGTCATTGCCTGCCGGGATGTTCTGGATTCCGAAAATATGATCGTGATTGCGCTGCCAGGCGTAATTGGGCCAGGTAATCGTCTTACTGCTGTCTATTTGCACATTCAAGGCAGCCCAAAATCTATCGCCGGGATCGACCGGCCCATCGGGAAAACCATTGTTCTCTTCGTCGATCGCCACCACCACATGATAGCTGCCTACCGCTAAATTCGTAATCCTTATCGTTGCGGATGATCCTCCGGCTACGACATCGGAATATTTATAGGGAGTATCGTCACCCCAGTTCGACCAGAGGCTGGCTCTGATCGTTTTGCCCGAGAAGCTTTCACTCGGAATCGTGGAAACATTAAGAGTGAGGACGATTCCGTCATCATTGTCATTGTTAGTGTCGGTGATTCCCAGCTTGTCACAGCCGTTTACCGCAAGCATTACCGCTGCAAGCAAGCCTAACAATAACGGTGTGAACTTACGCATCTGCGCCTCCTTGAATTTGTTTTTTATATAATTTCGGAATCGATTATAAACACTTTAATCCGCGTTTCAATAGGGGACAGTCGATTAAATAATCGATAATTATGGCGATTAATGTCGGGATATGGCTTGATTTGATTGATTTTAATTTATCGCTATTGGCCGATTATCTTTATTATCAATCTTTTCTTTCGTCTGCCATCGAATTCGGCATAATAAATCTGCTGCCAAGGCCCGAGGTCAAGTCGGCCTTCGGTTACCGGCACTATCACCTGATGGCCGATAAGCAGATTTTTCAGGTGGGCATCACCGTTGGTTTCGCCGGTGCGATGGTGTCGATAGTTCGGTCCTTCGGGGGCGAGTTTCTGCAACCATTCATCGATATCGGATATTAATCCGTCTTCGGCATCGTTGATATATACCGCCGCCGTTATGTGCATGGCTGCAACCAGACATAACCCTTCCTTGATTCCGGCTTTGGCAAGTTGTTCTTCAACCAGGCCGGTGATCAAAATGTAATCCCGCTTCTTAGGGATATTAAAGGTATGATAGTAAGTATATGATTTCATATGAAAGTCCGTCCCGATAGCTATTTTCGGTCATCATGAGCGCAAGCAATTTGAGTGGATTCGAATCATATCCGGTTCAAACAGACGTGCGAAAACACCTGCGCATCGCCGAGGATGTTGGATATGAGAGCATATTCGTTCGGTTGATGGGCTACTTCGTTCAATTTCGACCAAACCGCAGCTTCGAATCCAGCCCGCCTAAACAACGCCGCCACCGTGCCGCCGCCGATTCCACAGGGGCGCGGATTGACCTTGTAAACCGTCTTGATCGCCGCCGCCAGCGCTTTGACCACCGATGAATCGGCCGGTGTCGGCGGCGCAGCCTCGGCTTTTTGGGAGAAGGAAAACTCGATAGTAACGTTAAATCGACGCTCGATATCGTTCGCCCATAAGCGGATAGCGTTTTCCACTTCTAGCAGCGGAATTCCCGGTAGAACCCGGCAATCTATATGGAAAACGTCGTCTCCCGGGATTGTATTGACGTTCGGCACGTTGGCTTCTTTTTTAGTCGGCTCGAACGTGGAATAGGGCGGTTGGAAAAGGCTGTCCTTTTTGTCGAATTTACGATAAAGCTCGTCGAGCCTCACGACCAGATGGCTGGCGGCTCGGAACGCATTACGGCCCAGGTCCGGCCGGGATCCGTGCGCCTGAACGCCGCGTGTTACCACTTTAAGCCACATTATCGATTTCTCGGCCACTTCGATCGCCGCGCCGTCGGGCTCGCCTGAATCGGGGACGATTATCAAGTCGTCTCTTGAAAACAACGAATGGTTTTCGAGAACATATTTGATACCGTATTCCGACCCCACCTCTTCATCAGCCACCATGAGCAGACACAAATCGTATTCGGGGGCGATCCCTTGATCGATAAAAGCCTTGGCGGCAATGATCGAGGCCGTCATCCCCTGGTGATTGTCCTCGACGCCGCGTCCGTAGATCCTGTCGCCGTCGACTCTGAGTTGAAACGGATCTGATTTCCACAACGACAGTTCGCCTGCCGGAACTATGTCCAGGTGGCTCATTATCCAAACCCGTCGCGTTCCGCTTTTTCCTTTTATCCGATAAAGAACGTTGGGCCTTTTCCCGCCAGGCACACGATTATCCGGAGCATGATAGAACTCCGGTTCAGGGAAATGCCAGCGGCGAAGATATTCGACCAAGGCCTGACATTTTTTCATTTCGCCCTCGCCGCCGCTTTCCGGAGCCAGCGCCGGGATCGAGACCAGTAGTTTTTGCAAATCTATCACGCCTTGGCGGTCGTTTTCGATATTGCTTTTGATCTTATCAAACATCCGAGTTCTCCTTGAGTATATCGCCGTAATATTGGATCATCTGCGGCGGAGTCTTGCCTATGCATCTAAGATAAGTATATAAATTCCCCCGGTGATGGATTTCCTCGTCAATGGCGACTTGGATCAGAATCTCGCCGGTTATCTCGCCGAAAGGGGTCGAGTTTATCGCCATGAATTTTCCGTCCGGCACTTCGGAGAGCATTTGCAAGGTCTTTCGGTGTTCGTATTTCAGTTTGTCGCGCAGCATATCCTTTTCGAATAAGTTGACCGCCGGCTCGCCGACTTTCGTCCATATTCCCTCCATAAATCCCCGGCGGATATACAATTCCACCTCGAGAATATGACGAAACAATTGAGAAACCGTCATCACCTCGGCGGTCGGACGGAAATCGAATTTATCCGGAGGGAATTCATCGAGCAACTTTATCGTCAGCCGACGGACATTTCTCCAATAACGTAATAGATTCTTCTTTTCCACGATAAGCCACGATTTCCTTGTGAACCGGCTCGAATTTCAATTTTTGACATCCGTTCAGTAAAACGAAATTTCAGGTCGGAGGTAAATTTAACCGTATACATCGTTTCTGACAAGAGATTAAATGGATGGAAAGACGGCCTAATCAAATTAGGCGGATCACCCATGGACATCAGGCGACATATTACTTCGGCCGTAAATCCTTTTTATCGATTCGAACCAGATAAAACCGGCCATCGCCGCGCCAAGACAAATCAACCAATCCGCCCAATGGAGCATTTCGAACTTGAAAATTTCTCTAAGCGAGGGAATATATAATGCCGCCGACAGAAACGTTAAAGAACCGCCTATTACAAGCCAGTGGGCGGCGCCGGTTGAACCGAGGGTGGTGCCGATTGAACGCGACCATGACCTGTTAGTCAATATCAAGCCGAGATTGGCGAGTATCAGCGTGGTGAACGCCAGCGCGCGGGCTTCCTCTGGAACCCGCCCCCGATAGATGCTGATAATATGGATGATCGCCATAAGCAGCAGCACGGCCGATCCCTGTAGCAGCCCGATCGATATTTCTTTTCGGCCGAACAACGGGGATTGCGCACTGCGAGGCGGCCTGGCCATTATGTTCTTTTCCTCAAGCTCGCCTTCGAATGCGATCGAGCAAGCCGGGTCGATTATCAACTCGAGAAATACTATATGGACGGGGAAAAGTACAAGCGGCAATCCCAATAAAACCGGTAGAAGCGACATTCCGGCGATCGGTATATGAATCGCGAATATATAGACCATCGCCTTTTTTATGTTGTCATAGATTCTTCGCCCCGACCTTATCGCCCGGACAATTGACGAAAAGTCGTCATCGAGGATTACCAGCGAGGACGCCTCGCGGGCGACATCGGTGCCACGGCTGCCCATGGCGATACCGATATGAGCCGCCTTGAGCGCAGGCGCATCATTGACACCGTCTCCGGTCATCGCCACAATCTCGCCGGCCGCTTTGAATCCGTTGACTATCCTCAGTTTCTGCTCGGGCATTATCCGGGCGAACACCCGCGCCTGTTTTAGCCTGCTTTTCAACTCCGCATCGTCAATAAGGGCGATCTGCTCTCCGGTGATAATCTCTTTCGTATTCAGCCCTGCTTGCTTGGCGATACTTCTGGCCGTCTCCGGATAATCACCGGTGATCATGGCTACTTTCACGCCTGCTTCATTACATTCCTTGATTGCCGCCGGCACGGTTTCCCGCAAAGGATCGGCCAATCCCATAAGCCCGAGGAATTCAAAAGCGAAGTCGTGTTGTATATCGGGCAGCAACCCCTTCTTGAACAGCGCCCGCGCCACACCCAAAACTCTCAGCCCCTCGCCGGCAAGCCCGCTTGTCGCCGCGACGATCTTTTCCTGTATTTTCGAATTCAGATGGCAAAGATCCACTATCGCCTCCGGGGCGCCTTTGGCGGCGATTACGAAATCGTCGCCGTCGGGCGATTTCCAAACATGCGATATCGCCAACATTTTCTGAGATATCGGATACTCTTGAACCATCTGCCAATCTTGATGAATATGCTCCGTATCTTTAAGATAGGCCCGACCCAGATTAAGAAACGCCCTATCCATCGGGTCGTGCGGGTCGCGTTTACTGGCAAGGATGCTATATTCTATAATTTCGTGAAATCGCTCGGGTATTGTGTCGGGTTTGCGCTCACTTAGCTCGAGCGAGACATCGTCGACTATTATTTTCCGGACGCTCATTTGATTCGTGGTGAGCGTGCCGGTCTTGTCGACGCATAACATCGTCGTTGCACCGAGCGCTTCCACAGCAGGGATTCTTCTGGTCAAGACCTGCCGGCGGGATAAACGCCAGGCCCCCAATGCCAAAAATATGGTCAAGACCATGGGGAATTCCTCGGGTATTATCGCCATAGCCAGGGCCAGTCCCGCCAGAATTCCGTGAATCCAATCGTTTCGGCTGATTCCATAGACGATGACGATCACCGCGCAAATTGCGGATCCTATGATTGCCAGGTTGCGCACGAGCTTTGCAATCGTTTTTTGAAGGAGTGTCGGCTCCTCATCGACCGTGGATAAAATGCGGCCGATTTTTCCAATCTCGGTATTGGCTCCGGTGGCAGTGACCTCGACTAATCCCTGTCCGCTGACCACCAGAGTCCCCGAATACACTCGTGATCGGTTATTGTCATAAGCGGCGCCGGATTGATTTTCGCGGCCGGAGTCGACTTTAAGAACCGGGACCGATTCACCGGTCAACAGCGATTCGTCAATCTCGAGATTGATGCTTGACAAAACTCGACCGTCGGCAGGAACCCGATCACCCTCAGCCAGAATCAACACGTCCTGCCTGACTACCTCCCTGCCTGCGATTCTTCTGCGCTTGCCGTCGCGGATTACCAAGGCCCGGGGACTTGATAAATCCCGCAATGCTTTCAACGCCCGCCGGGTTTTTCTCTCCTGATAGAATGTTATAGCGATTACCATCAGCACGAAGACAAAAAGCATCGCGGCTTCCTGCAGATCGCCGACAAAAAAGTAAATGAGCCCGCATGCGATCAGCAATAAGAACATCGGTTCGGAGACCACATCCAGCAAGATGCGGGAAAACCCCTTGTCACCCTCGTCCGGGATTTCATTGAAACCTTCAGCGTGAAGACGGCTGGCTGCCTCGGATTCGCTTAATCCGATGATGTCGCCTGAAAAGCCGGATTCCTCAATCGTCATATCATGTCCACGATTCTGTCAAGAATGATGGTTTCGGGCTTATTGGATTAAGAAGTTTCCGTGATATCGAATATAAGCCTAACGGTTGCGCCTGCGGGATTATTCGCGACCTCGATTTTTCCGTCATGATTCATGATTATTTTTCTGGCCATCATCAGCCCCAGGCCGTTGGCTCCCGGTTTGGTCGAAAAAAACGGCCGGAATAGATTCTTCAGGGCCAATTCACTGAATCCCGGGCCATTATCCGATATGGAGATTACCGCTCGGTCTTTGTTCGTTTCCATAATGATCTCCACTTGTCCAGCCGGGCCGGAAGCCTCGAAAGCGTTTTGAATAAGGCAGTCGAACGCACGCATCAATTGAATAGGATCAGCCTGAATCATTGCCTCAGATTCCCTTACATTTATCTTGAGATCTCCGGATTTGATCTCCTCATCATAATTTTCACGAATCAAATCCTGCAGGCGATCCAATGATACGCTTTCCAGTATCGGCGGCGGGAGATTCGTGAATTCCAGCAACGATTCGCCCAGCCTTACCAGGGAATTGATTTCCGCGGAGAGTTTTTGGACCTCCTTGGCTGCTGTTTCGGATTCTGCTGCCGACGTTTCCGCAGTCTTGCGATTCAATTCATTCACCAGGCCGCGAAGGGTCTCCGCTGCTCTACGAATTCTTACGCCGATTTTATCCGCCACTTGCGCCAAAGTGATCCATCTTTCCGATTCGACGGCGTTTTCGAATTTATCTTTCAGTTCGGCGGCGGTGGCGTTAAGCTGAAGACATAGGTCTCTAAGCTCATCTTTCGGATTCACCGAAATCGTAGCCGTCAGCTCGCCTGCGGCGATTCTCGATAAACCATCGGCGATCATGGCAATCTGACGATCGACTTTTGTCGCATAGTATTTGACTACCACCACCGATAGAACCGCCGCGGCTATGAAAAGCAACGAAAACAGTCGCGCGAAATTCGCGGATATCGCCTCGATTTCGGCGATGTTGATCCCCAATATAATGTCTGCGACATTCTCCCCGGCGAAATCGATAACGGGAAAAGCCGCGAATTTGTGTTTGACACCGCCTATTTCGAAAGATTGCATGGCCTCGCCCTGTACGAACAAAATCCGCTGATCCATTTCTTTGTCGACGGTGCTTATCTTGGCCGTTCCTCCCACGACGAGGATATACTCACCGCCGGATAAGCTTTTTGCCGATTCGAGCAAATCTTCATCCATTATCGTCCCGGCCGTCAGGGTCCCTATTATTCTATTGCGGAACATTATCGGCACCGAAGCCAATAAAAGCGCTTCCCATCGCCCTCTGATTCGGCGGATGCCGGTCGAGGATATTTTCTGTCCGGTCAGCGCTCTTATCACCAAAGGATCGTCGATCGCCGAACCGCCTATTCCGCCCGGATCGTGTCCCTGGGCAATGACATTGCCTTGTGGATCAGTGACCAACAGGTAATCGAGATTTGACATCGAGAGCTGGTGCACCGAATGTTCTATGAAAGCAGGCTGATCGAAATACCCGATTTGACTAAAAGTCAACAGTAGTTCATATAACGGACTGGAGGAAGCCATCGCCCCGGTTCGCGAGAGAAGCTCGAGCCCCCGCTTATCCAGAAATTTGGAAAAGCCGCTGAAAGCCGTGGTCAGCTTTCGATGAGCAATGCCGTCTTGCTGCAACGGAATGAACAAGAATGAAATAATCGCCAGAGTCAATAGCGGAATCAGCGTGGAGAGGACGAATATCAGATAGTATTTGCGCCGCATAATTCAGCCGGAAAAGAGTGATTCCGCTTCATCGATTCCATCGATATCGGGAAAATTCACGAAAATAATCTTAGATTCTTAGGGGATCCGTCTTAAAGCACCTCTTTGAAGCGCTGAAGTGCTTTTTGCAGGCCCTGGCCGATTGCCGCGAAAGCGACCTGGCTACCCAAGAAGAATTCCCCTATATTCTCGATTTCGGCAAATTTGCCTAATTGCGACGGCGTCAATTTGCCGCTCACTATCGTTCCCATCGATAACCGCTGAGCCAAAGCGCTCGACTTTGCCACATTGTCAATATAGGCCAATCTCTCGGTCAGGCTTTTGGCATTGCAATAGGCGGTTGTATCGAACACCACATAATCAGCCTTGGTCCTGGCGGCCTCCTTAACTTGGTCTATTTCGGGCCTTATGATTATCCCAACCACGATATCTTCCACCTGGCATTTCGTGACCACCGCCGATGATTCAGGCGTCAGCGATTGCAGCACCACCATATCGGGTTTGATTTCTATAGCCTTGGCCGGCGCCTTATCATCGGAAGCTACAATCACGGCCAGCGGCACGTCCAAGACATCTTTGAGCATCCTGGCCGCTTTTCCCGCGCCCAAGCCGTCTTCCCTGATTTTCACCACAACGCCGTCGGCGCCGGCGAGCTCGCACAAGAGAGCAGTCTTGACCAGTCTTGATTCAGCAAATGTGGTTTCTCCGGCGCTCTCCAGTATTTCGTTAAGTATAAGTGAAATCTTAGCCATGTTTCCCTCCAAAATCAAACCTTACATCCGGCATAATGCTTTTGTCAAGCGATTGCCCTGCCCAAGAGAATAGACGACTCATCGAACAGGGCCTCTTCCAACCGGTTGAAATTTTCGAAAATGCGATCGGCCCGATTCAGATATTCCGCGGGAAGGGTTGTGCAAACGGCCCAGCATGTAAGACCTGCGCCGACCGCCGAGGCAATCCCGGTAGGCGAGTTCTCGATCACCAGTATTCGGTCGCGCCCCACGCCCGATTTTGCCGCGGCGACAAGGTAAGGATCGGGATCCGGTTTGCCTTTTTCCGTGCTCTCATAATCGACCACGAAATCGAATCGGCATTCGAACAGGCTTAAAGTTTTATTGACTACCGACGGCACTCCACCGGTTACGACCGCCAATATCGCTCTGCCTTTCAATCGATTCAGTATCGCGATGATTCCGTTCATGGGTCTAAGCACGACCGTGTTTTCGTAAATCTCGCGTTTTCTCGAGTATATTTTTTTGATTAGATCATCACTTGGATTTTCAACCCCCAACTCCGCAAGCCGGTCCCTCACCGTTATGTCGTGCCTTACGCCTTCATTAAGATAAAACGGGAGTTCCTTGGGATAGTAGCCGTATTCGTTGAACGCTTTCACCCAGGCTTCGACGTGGTATTTCATCGAATCGACGAGCACGCCGTCCATGTCGAAAAAAACAGCTTCGATCGTTTTCGGTTGTTTCAAACTTATAATCCCAGCTCAGGCGCGATTCCTTTTAGCGCATTCAGCACATTTTCGACATGTATCTCCAACGGAATTCCGAGTTCCTCGGCGCCTCGTATTATATCGGTGCGCGACACCTGACGGGCGAAAGCCTTATCCTTCATCTTTTTTATCACCGATTTTGTTTCCACGTCGGCGATTTTTTTCGATGGTCTTACCAGGGCCACGGCCACCAAAAATCCGCACAATTCGTCGACCGCATAAAGCGTTTTGCGCAGATCGCTATCGCGCGGCTTCCCGCAAGAATCGACATGCGATAAAATACAATCGATAAAATCCATGCCGTATCCTTCTTTCGCCAAAATTTCCGCCGCCGTCTGCGGATGCTTGTCCGGATATTTTTCGTAATCGAAATCGTGAAGCAGGCCGATATTCCCCCACCTGTTCGCATTTTCTCCGAAACGGCAGGCATAGAAACGCATGGCGGCCTCGACCGCCCGGGCATGTTTTCTCAAAGATTCGCCGGCGGTGTAGGCGCAAAGCAATCGCCAGGCTTTTTCTCGATCAAATTCGTTTTCGTGCATATTCCGGCATTGACACCGCGGGCTATTTGCATTGACGTTTTATTCCGAAGCGCATTGCCGACCTTCTTCGCCGTAAATTCGTCCGATCGATCAATTTGCCACCGGGACAATCAACGGGCATGCGATTCCATATTGCCCGTTTTATCGCAACCGCAGTCGGCATTCGAATCAAAAATATTTATGCTCCTTGGCGAATCGTTCGAGTTCCTCCCGAAATTGCGGGGCGGCTATCGATATCAACAATTTCGCGCGCTCTCCCACCGATTTGCCCCAAAGGTCAACCGCTCCATACTCCGTCACTATCCAGTGAACATCGGCGCGTGTCGTGGTGACTCCCGTCCCAATAGGTATATGCGGACATATCCGCGAAACCTGGCCGTTTTTGGCCGTGGCCGGAAAACCGATAAAAGGCTTGCCCCCTTTCGATTTGGAAGCACCTCTCACGAAATCCAATTGACCGCCGAAACCGGAGTAAAATTGGAATCCAAGTGAATCCGAGAATACTTGTCCGGTCAAATCTACTCCGAGCGCCGAGTTGATTGAAACCATTTTATCGTTCTGAGCGATTATAAACGGGTCGTTGGTGTAGCGGCAGGGATGAAACTCAAGCAGGGGGTTATCATCGCAAAAATCGAATACCTTCTTGGTGCCCAACACGAATGCGGCCACGATTTTCCCAGGATGCAGCGTCTTTTTCGATCCGGTGATCACGCCGGTTTCCACCAGATGGATCACGCCGTCGGAGAACATCTCGGTATGGATTCCCATATCGCGGCGCCCCTCGAGCGCATAAAGAAAAGCATCCGGGATGGCGCCGATCCCCATCTGCAAAGTCGAGCCGTCTTCGATATTGTCTGCGATCAACTTGCCGATTTTCATCGATATCTCGTCGGGGACCCCCTGCGGCATTTCCATGAGCGGCCCGTCATGTTCAACCAGATGGGTCAGTTTACTTACATGAATGAAACAATCGCCGTGCACCCTCGGCATCTGGCTGTTCACCTGTGCGATAACCGTCTTGGCATGGTGGGCTGCCGACATGGTTATATCGACTCCTACTCCGAACGAACAGAACCCATGTTCGTCCGGCGGGGATATCTGAATCAAAACGACATCTATAGTCATCTTGCCGGTGATCCAGAGATTTTCCACTTCTCCCAGAAAGATATGCGTCTGATCGGCCCGTCCTTCGTTGACCGCCTGTCTGACATTGGCGCCCGTGAAAAAAGACTGGTGCCGGAAGTGCGGTTCCATTCCGGGCATGGTATAGGCGGCTTTTCCCTGCGTGAGTATATGAACGATTTTGACGTTTTCGAGTTCGTCTTTTCTGGCCACCATGGCATCGACCAGATGTTCAGGAGTGCAGCAGCCGGGGTGAATCAGCACCGTATCGCCCGACTTGATGGCTTTCACCGCCTCTTCCGCGGTTGTTCTCTTGCTGTTGTAAATATCCATCCACTTCATCGTCATTGTCCCATTCCCAAAATATCTTTGATCGATTTGGATTCGATTCCGAGTCTCGACGCCACCACTCGTCGGGATGCGTATCCCCTGAACGTATAGGCGCCGCGCGCCAGGCCGGGATCCCGCCGCATGGCCTCCTCGATCCCCAGCTCGGCGATTTGATAGGCGTAGGGAAGCACGGCGTTCGAGATCGCGTAGGTGGCTGTTCGGGAGATGTTCGACGGCATATTGGGTACGCAAAAATGAGTGATCCCGTGTTTGATGAAAGTGGCGTTGGCCCAATTGGTGGGATGAGAAGTCTCCACGCAGCCTCCTTGATCGATCGATGCGTCAATAATCAATGACTGCGGCTTCATCTCCTTTACCATTTCCTCGGTGATTAGTTTGGGCGGTTTCTCGCCGTGTATTAAAATTGCCCCCACGACGACGTCGGCTATTTTAACCGCCTTCTCGAGATTCTGCACGAAAGGCAGATAAGTCACGAGCTGTTTGTTATACAGTTCGTTGGCGTATCTTAATTTACGTATGTCATTATCGAACAGGATGACGTTGCAGCCCATTCCTTTTGCCGTCCGCACCGCGCTCAAGCCGAGCGTGCCGGCGCCGAGCACCACCACCGTAGCCGGAGGAATGCCGGCCGCACCACCGAGCAAGACTCCTCGTCCGCCGCCGCGATTGGACAGATAATAAGATGCGATATTTATGCACATCTGTCCGGCAAGCTCCGACATCGGCACGAGAATCGGCAATTGCCCCTCGTCATCCTCGATAACCTCGAACCCGATCGCGGTCACTCTTTTTTCGAGCAGCAACCGGATATTTTCGGGGGCGGCCACCGCCAGGTGAAAACTCGACATTACGATTTGATCTTCCTGCATCAAGCGATATTCCTCGGTGGTGGGTGGGGAAACCATAAGCACCATCTTGGAACGATAGAATATCTCCTCGAGCGAATATACCAGCTTAACTCCGACCTGCAGATATTCCTGATCCGAAAAACCGGAGATCTCGCCGGCGCCTTTTTCGAAATAAACCTGGTGGCCTGCGCTCACCAGCGCCCGTGCCGCTCCGGGCGTCAACGCCACGCGGTTCTCGAGATGCCGCGTTTCTTTAGGAATTCCTATTTCCATCCTATTCTCCTATTTTTAACACCGATTTTTTTCACATCAGTCGGACACCGATTTTAATCAGCCTTGTCGCCTCAACGAATCTATAGCCCGTCCGTAATTGTCGGAATGGAAAATGTAATCACCGGCGACCAGGATATCGGCGCCCGCCTCGACGCATCGCGCTCCCGTCTCTCGGTTGATTCCGCCGTCGACTTCTATCAGACAATCGTATCTGCCGGAATCGATGAAGCGACGGGCGGTGCGGATCTTCGCCAGGGTTTGATCGATAAATCTCTGTCCTCCGAAACCGGGATTCACGCTCATGAGAAGCAAAAGGTCGAGGATTGGAATTATTTCGGTGGCCAAAACCAACGGCGTGTGCGGATTCAAACTGATTCCGGCTTTTACGTTCAGGTTCTTGATCGTCTGAACATTCCGGTGTATATGTACCGTTGACTCGATATGAATCGTAAGAAGGTCGGCCCCGGCGTCGATAAATTGAGGAATAAACGACTCGGGATCGGATATCATCAAATGCACATCCATCGGCAATCTGGTTATTTTTCGCAACGCCGATACCATCGCCGGCCCGAATGTGATATTGGGCACGTAATGACCGTCCATGATATCGATATGAATCATGTCCGCGCCGGCCTGTTCGATCGCCTTGACTTCCTCGGCCATTCGAGTGAAATCGGCCGAAAGCAACGACGGCGCCACCAGTGTTTTTCGGGGATTAACGGGAGATTCGTTCATATTTACTCCGATCTCGATATGACCAGGTCTATCTTGGTCCAACGCGGCACTTCGGTGCCGGGTGCGATCGATTGCGACAGCACGCTCTCCGGAAGTATGCGGTCATCACGTTTGTATTTCACGTCCCCGAGCATCAAGCCTCCTCGCTCGATTATCGCCTTGGCCTCGGCATAGTCAAGACCGACCAGAGCGGGAACATAAACCGTGGCAATTTCGCCGAGACGATTTACCACCAACTGAATTTCCGTGTTTAGGCGCAACTGGGTTCCGGCCGGAGGATTGGATTCGATAACCACGCCGTCGGGCAAACTTACGTCCTCAAACCAGACTATCTCTCCGAGCGCAAGGCCGGCGTTCTCGATCATCAGTCTCGCCTCTCGCAATGAGATCCCTTTCAGATGCGGCACCGCCGCCGAGGGTGCCCCTTTCGATATCGTCACCCGCACCGTAGCCCCCGACTTCACCTTTGATCCGGCCGTGGGCACCTGACCGATGACGTAGCCTTTCGGATAAAACGAATGAAACTCTTCCGAGGTTATCTGAAATTTCAACTTCATGGCTTCCAGCTTTTTGGCGGCCACCGTCTTGTCGATACCGTTTATGTCCGGCATTGTCAACTCATCGCCATGATTCACGATCGCCGGCATAATGATCAAGTCGAACGCGAGCACTAAAACGATTAATCCACCGAAAAATACCGCGGCCGTCAGCAGAATGGTTTTTCGCCTGCTTGATATGAATTTAAGCAACTTCGACAACATTGATATTGCTAATTCCTCTTGCTGATTATAGCCACAAAGGCACCGTCCATTCCATGGCGGACCGGAGAGGTGGCATACATTCCTTTCCCAATCCTGTATTCCTCCAATTGAGAAGAATCTTCCAGCTGGAACCCGGGGTTTTCGCCGATAAATTTTTCGATCTGCAATTCATTTTCCTCGGGCTCCATACTGCATGTCGAATATACGAGTCTGCCTCCTTGATCGAGCAGACGAGCCGACGCATCGAGCATACTCGCCTGGTAACCTGCCAATCTTTCGATATCCTCCGGCTGCAGCCTCCAACGCAGGTCGGGATTACGCCTTATCGTTCCAGTCCCCGAGCAAGGGACATCCAGCAATATATATTTGAATTTTCTTGAAGTGGCAAATTGTAAAAGATCGACCGCCGCCAAATAGACATTTTTCAGATTCAACCGATCGCAGTTAATTTTCATTTTTTTTAACCTTTTTATGGATATATCGGATGCCATGACCCCGCCTTCTTTCCCTACCATCCCGCTCAATGCCGCCGCCTTGCCGCCCGGCGCCGCGCATAAGTCCAGAACCAGCGAGCCATTATCCGGATTCAAGGCCGTGGGCGCCATTCCCGCCGATGGATCCCCGATAATAATGCGTCCGGCGGCGAATAATCGCGATTTAAACACCTCTCGGCCGTCTCTGGCTATATAGTATTTCCATGACGCCGGCCCCGCAATAATTTCGAATACGCCCGGTGATTCGCCTGAGTCCGTCGGATTTGCGGAACAGGCCCGATTGATGAAAAAGCTTACCGGGGCCGGCTGATTTCCGAATTCGAGCAGTCCGACACATTCTTCATATCCGAACCGCCTCAAATATCGGTCCACCAACCAATTCGGGTAAGATTTAGTCAACCCCAACAATTCCACCGGATCGGCCGCTTTGTCGGGAAAGGCCGCCTTACTCGGTTCCCTCAAATAAGACCGTAGTATCGCATTTACGAACCTCGATTGTTCGCCACCTGCGTATTTTTTCGCCAATTCCACCGATTCGAAAACCGCCGCATGCGGTGGTATCCTGTTAAGTTTAAGAAGCTGATAAAATCCCAACCTTAATATATTTCTCAGCTTGCCGGGAAGGTTGCGTCGCCGGCAATAGGAATCGATATAATGATCCAGCAATCTGCGCCATCTGATTACTCCGAGAAAAAGCTCGCGGGCCAACGACTTGTCGGCTATCAGGTTAAGATCCTCGACCTGCGGCTCAAGCAGATCATGGGGATCGATTGCCGATTTTTCCCAGTGAATCAGGCAACGATAGGCGATATCTCTGGCGGACGGTTGCATTTGTTCAAACGAGTTGTAGCGGATCGACCCTATGTATTCCCTGCAGATGATATTGCCCGGTTCTCTCGATTATCATCGGCAATACCTTTTCGGCCGTAAATCCTAAACCATATATCAATACTTCCGACGGCCGCAGGTTTTTATCCTCGGCAACAGCCAATTCCATCTCGATTCCTTCATCAACGAGCCGTATCGACAGGAGCAATTCCCGGGCGGAAATCGAGCAAGGGCCTTTGGGCCGGTCCCTCCTTACGATAAGTTCCTGCGATTCCCTTAACGAGGTTATCCGCTGCTCGCTAATGCCTTCGTTCACATCAAGATATACGCGATAGCATATCAGGTTGACCGCCCTCACCAGCGGGATACCATCGCCGGTGAAAAATCTCGTCGCTTCCAGCGAGAACCCCTCCGGCAAATTATTCTTCAACCTGACTATGCTTTCGGTATCGAGCGGTTTCTCAGTCTGAAGATCGAAATATTCCGCTTTTGAAACGTAACCGAGGGGAAGAGGGTGTCCGAAAGCAAGCTTCATATGTTTGTTGTGGCCATGACTTAATGCCACCGGCAGATCGGCTCTTTTTATGGCTCTTTGAAGCGCCCGCATGATATCGAGATGCGAATAATATTTCAATCTTTCATCACGGGCGAACTTCACTCTCGTCCGAAAAATCGCAGCCAACGCCTTTTCGTATTTTCGCGGCCGGGGAATGCGTCCGAAATGATCGTCGGTTTTCAGCGCCGTCCCGGGGAAGCCGATTTTCCTTTTGTACACCGGCATTTCGGCCATCGCCTTTTCCCGTTCCCAAAGAAGGTATCTTTTCGGAATTCCTTTTTCGATATGATCCCAGGGCAGGACCTCGGCAGGATTTTTTTCTTTGAGATATTCCTGAGGATCTATTCCCGTTTTATCGAAAGCTTTTCGCCAATGCTCGAACCGAAAATGCTCGCTCCAGCCGTCCAGGCGTGAACCGTTCTTGAAGGCTTCAAAAATCACCTCGCTGATCCGCCGATCGCCGCGGCCCAGTATTCCCTCGAGGACGGCCAATTCCGGATTGCGGAATTTGAGAAACACGTTTCTCGATTTGACAAGTTGCCTTAGCTTTCGGTAGAGGGTGTCGATTTCTTCGGCAGACAGCTGTTTTTCCCACTGCCAGGGTGTGCCGGGTTTGGGGCAAAACGGGGAAATAGTGACGTTGATTTTTCTGTTTCTGCCGGCTTGGCGGGCGACCGCGCTGATTTTTTTCAAAAGTTCGGCAATTCCCTCGATATCGGTCTCGGTTTCCCCGGGCAACCCGATCATGAAATAAAGTTTGACCAGCCGCCAATCTTCGGCGAAAGCCAGTCTCATTCCTCCCATAATTTCATCTTCGGTTATATCCTTGCCCAGTATATTCCGCAGCCGCTGGGTCCCGGCCTCCGGAGCGAATGTCAAGCCTCCTTTTCTGCCGGCCTTCAAGATTCTCAGTATCGTGCTGTTCAAAGTCCCCGGCCGTAGAGATGGCAACGATATCGAGAATCCCTCTCGATCAGCCATATCCGAAAGAGACTGAAGCAAGGTTTCCAGTCCCGGATAATCGGTCGATGATAAAGACAATAGCGTCAGCTCATCGTAACCAGTATTTCTTAACGTTTCAGCCGCCTGTGCCATTATTTCAGATGCCGGCCTATAGCGGCGGGGGCGATATTGATATCCGGCCTGGCAGAATCTGCAGCCCCTGACGCATCCCCGCATGATCTCGATAGAAAGGCGGTCGTGGGTGATTTCCAAAAACGGTACCAGCGGCCTTGAAGGATAATACTCGGCTTTCAATTTTCTACACGATTGAATTTTCACTTTGGCGGTCGATTTTGCCGGGTCGATCGGGTCCCGTAGAATGCTTTCCGCCCCATGTTCGCCATGTTGTAGTGACGGTATATACATTCCCGGTAATACTGCCAGCGCGGCCAGGGTATCCCGACGCCCGTTGCCTTTGTTCCGAATCAAGACGTCGAGCAGTTCGTCGATAGTCTCCTCGGCGTCCCCCACGAACATGGCGTCGAAGAAGGAAGCCAGAGGCTCCGGATTTACGATGGCCGGTCCGCCGGCGATAATCAGTGGATGCCGTTCGTCTCTATCCGATGCCCAAAGGGGAATTCTCGCCAGATCCAGCATATTGAGGATTCCGGTCGCGTGCATTTCGTAAGTAACCGAAAAGCCGATAATATCGAATTCTTCAAGCGGCGTAGTCGTCTCAAGGCTGAATAGCGGGAGATTAAGCTGCCTTAGTCTTGCCTCCATATCCGGCCAAACTTGGAATACCCTTTCGGCAAGGCAGTCATCTCGTTTGTTTATCAAGTGATAAAGAATTTGCAGACCGAGATAGGACGAACCCACCTCGTAAATATCGGGGAAAGCGAGAGCGATTTTCAATCTGCCTGAATGTCGTTTGACAATAACGTTGAATTCGTTCCCGACATATCTTCCCGGCTTGCTGACGAACGGCAGTACCGACCTTTCGAGAATATCCCAAAGCCGATTTTTGTGATCTATTCTCATCGCCGATCAATTTCTCCCAAAATCAAAATATCGGGCGTCATCATTGCTGTCAAAGCAATTCACCGAACGGTCGATTCATCCGCATCGACCGACTCGCTTGACAATAGGAAACCGGCGGTGCATTATTGAGATTTATATTGGGCATGGAGATGCAGAAAACCGCAGGCAAATTAATTCTGGAATATATCCTGCGCTATCGCATGCGCTGGTTGCTCGGGCTGGGCGCCGTAATTTTATCCGTTTCGTTTTCCATGGTGGTGCCATGGGTGCTGCGACAGGCGGTCGATTCTCTGAATACCGGCGTCGATATCGGCAAGCTGGTCCGCTATGCGGTTATTATAGTGTTATCGACCTTGATTCAGGGTGTATTTCTGTTTTTCATGCGTCAGACGATGATTGTGGCATCGCGCAAAATTGAATATGACCTTCGCCGCGACTATTTCGATAAAATTCTGACTCTCGATCGTCCGTATTTTGATAAGACGCCCACCGGCGATATCATGGCCAGGGCGACCAACGATCTTGAAGCCGTGAGGAATATGATAGGTCCGGGGATCATGTATTTCACCAATACCGTGTTTACCTTCACCTTGGCGCTGGCGATGATGTTGGTGATAAATCCAATTCTGACTTTGATATCGATTTCGCCGTTGCCCCTGATATCGATCTCCACCTATTTTCTCGGCCGCAAAGTCCATAGACATTATTCGCGGATTCAGGAGCAGTATTCCGCCCTCACCACGGAGGTGCAGGAATACTTGTCCGGCATCAGAGTCATCAAGGCTTATGTTCAGGAGGACAACGCCTGGCGGCGCTTCGCGGGTATCAACGGTGAATTTATCAAACGTAACCTCGACATGATCCGCGTCTGGGGGCTTTTCTTTCCCATTATCTTCGGCCTGGCGGGAGTTTCGATCGCCCTTGTGCTCTGGATCGGCGGCGGCCAGGTGATTAAAGGCACCAGCACGTTAGGCGATCTGGTCGCATTCGCCTCATACCTGATGATTTTGCTCTGGCCGATGGCCGCCCTCGGCTGGGTGGCTGGATTATATCAGCGGGGAATGGCCTCCATGAAAAGAATAGCCGAGGTTTTCAACAGCCGGCCGTTGATATTTCCGCCGACCTGCGCCATAACGCATGCCATAAGAGGAGATATCGAGTTCCGTAACCTTCATTTTGCCTACAACGGCAAACCGGTGTTAAGTGGAATAAATATGAAAATACCGGCGCGCAGCCGGGTGGCGTTGGTCGGCCGCACCGGATCCGGAAAATCGACACTGATTTCGCTGATTCCGAAGTTGTATCCGGTCGAAGACGGCATGTTATTCATCGATGGCGTTGATATAAACCGCTATGATCCGGCCGCCCTCAGATCGCAAATAGGACTTGTCAGCCAGGAGCCGTTTCTTTTTTCGACCTCGATAAAAAACAACATCGGATTCGGGGCGAAATCCGACGCGGCGGATCCGGTTAAATTTGCCGTCACCGCATCCATTGCGGAGGATATCAACGCTTTCGAGAATGGCTACGAAACCCTTATCGGCGAGCGGGGAATCACTCTTTCGGGCGGTCAAAAACAACGGCTGGCTTTGGCCCGAGCTCTGGCGATCAACCCCAAAATCGTAATTCTCGACGATGCATTTTCCTCGGTGGATACCTCGACCGAGGAGAATATCTTGAACAAATTCGCCGATGCGCTCGCCGATTGCACCGTGATCATGATCTCTCATCGCATCTCCACCGTGAAAAATTGCGATATGATTTACGTACTCGATCAGGGCAAGATCATCGAAGGCGGCGTCCACGACGAACTGCTTGCCAAAGGCGGACTTTATTCGATGTTGCACGAGCGGCAACTTATCGAGCAGGAGTTGGAGACGATTTGACTTACGTGACTCCGGAGATCGTTGCGGATACCGAACGCAGGTTCGGAAAGCCGATCGAGATTTCCACCGCTATCGCCGCGGCGGAAAAAGAGCTCGCGAGAATAGGGGAGAGCCAGCGCGACGGACGGGCGCATGATATAACGATAATGATCCGCAAGAACGATCGTTATCTATTCATCGCCAAACATTTTTATCCGCGTTCGCTTTTCCGGGCGCCCTCGGGTGCGGCCAAAAGGGGAGAGGCCCTCGCCGAAGGGGCGATAAGGGAGGCTTTCGAGGAAACCGGCGTCTTGATCGAGCCGACGCGATACGTCCTACGGACGACCTGCAGATTTTATTCCGAGAACCGATTTATCGACTGGACATCGCATATTTTTTCGGCCGAATATGTTTCCGGGGAAATCGCCCCCAAGGATCTGAGGGAAATACGCGAGGCTCGTTTCGTAACCATGGCCGAAATCCTCCGATTCAACGATATCCTGCTCAAATTGAACACCGCCGGATTCCGATATCGTGAATTCATCACCCGCTGCTACTTCGAAATGATAGGCCGAATTTCGCTTTCAGAAAAGAACGGGATGACTTGATGACCGACTCGTTTCATGACGATGAAGTTCTGGGCAAAGCGTACGATTCGCGCTTGATGAAGCGTCTTCTTTCTTATCTTAAGCCTTATTCCTGGCTTATCGCCTTGAGCGTGCTGATATTGCTTGCTTCGTCGCTGGCTCAGCTTTCCGGACCGTATCTTACAAAAATAGCTATCGATAACTATATAGGCCATAAAGACTCTGCCGGATTGTTTCGAATCATTCTCCTGTTTTTGGCGGTCGTAGCGGTTGGATTTTCGTTGCAATATGCCCAGGTTTATTTGATGCAGTATGTGGGACAGATGGCGATGCGCGATTTGCGTTTGCAGCTGTTCCGACATGTTATGCACCTTGATCTTTCCTATTACGATCGAAATCCTGTTGGTCGAACGATGACCCGGATCACCAGCGATATTCAGGTGCTTCACGAAATGTTCACCTCGGGCGTGGTGGCGGTTTTCGGCGATATCTTTATGCTGATCGGAATAGTGGTCATAATGCTGGCGCTTAATGCCGAACTCGCGCTCATGGTGTTCTTGGTTTTGCCCCTGATCGTGATCGCCACGGCGGTGTTCCGATCGAAAGTGAGACAATCGTATCGCGATGTCCGCTCCTGGACTGCCAAAATCAACTCGTACTTGCAGGAACATATTTCCGGAATCAGCGTGGTTCAGAGTTTCGCCGTGGAAAATAAAGTCAGAGACGATTATGACGCTTTGAACAGCCAGTTGCGAAACGCCCACTTGCGAGGGGTCTTCTATTACTCAGTCTTTTTTCCGGTCATCGAATTGATCGGGGCGATTGCGCTGGCGATTATCATCGGCTACGGCGGCTCCCGCATACTGACCGGAACGTTGACCTTAGGCGCGCTGGTCGCGTTCATTCAATATGCCGATCGCTTTTTCCAGCCGATAAGAGACCTTTCGGAAAAATACAACATACTGCAATCGGCCATGGCTTCATCCGAAAGGATATTCAAGCTGCTCGACACCGAATCGTCGATAATAAATCCCAAGGGCAACGGTGACTTACGGCGGTTTAAGGGTGAAATTGAATTCAAAGACCTGAATTTCGCCTATACTCCGGGTGTCGAGATACTCAAAGATATCAATCTTCACGTGAAAGCAGGCGAGAAGGTGGCAATTGTAGGAGCCACCGGATCCGGCAAGACCACTCTCATCAGTTTGCTTTGTCGTTTTTACGAATTCGACCGCGGCGACATACTCGTCGATGGTATATCGATAAAGAACCTCCCCGAAAAAAGCCTGCGCCGAAATATCGCCCTCGTGCTTCAAGACGTTTTTCTTTTTTCGGGAAGCATCGAAAGAAACATTCGCCTCGACTCCGATGATATTTCGTTGGAGATCGTGAAAAACGCGGCGATCAAGATAGGCGCTCACGGCTTCATCGAGAAATTTGAAGATCGCTATGCCCATCAGCTGCGCGAACGGGGGCTTAATTTATCGGTGGGCCAGAAGCAGCTTATCGCTTTCGCCAGGGCGCTCGCATTCGATCCCGCAATTCTTATTCTCGATGAAGCCACCTCGTCGGTCGATATGGAAACGGAAATCGTGATTCAGAACGCCTTGAAAAAGCTGTTCGAGGGTCGCACTTCCATTATTGTCGCCCACCGCCTATCGACAATCAAAGATGCCGACCGCATTATCGTTTTGCATAAAGGCCGGATAAGAGAAATCGGTTCCCACGCGGAACTCTTGCAAAACAAAGGCATCTATTATCGATTGTATCAATTGCAATATCGTGATCAGGAGTTGTCGGTTGCCGGAAGGTGATCTCAGACGAAGGCTGGAAACGGCGACAAAGGCGGCGCGGGCCGGCGGTCGCTATCTGATTGAATCGCTGACTGAACACCATGCTATCGATTTTAAGGGCGAGGTGAATCTGGTAACCGAGGCCGATCGCCGTTCGGAGCGGATGATTTTTGACATTATCAGTTCGGCTTTTCCCGATGATCAGTTCCTGGCCGAGGAAGGAACCTCGAGCGAAGGACGTTCCGGTTATATCTGGATCGTGGATCCTCTGGATGGTACCACCAACTTCGCGCACGGCCTGCCGCATTTTTGCGTGTCGATCGCGGTGGCGCAGGGTAATGAGCTGAAAGCGGCCTGCATTTTCAATCCGAATCTCGACGAGTGCTTCACCGCGGTTGCCGGCGAAGGGGCATTCCTGAATCAGAAGTCGATAGGCGTGTCGGCAATCGCCAAGCTGAGCGATTCGCTTCTGGCAACGGGCTTTCCATACGACATCCGGCGAACAGATGACGATAATCTCGCCAATTTCGCCAGATTCTATAAATCTTCGCAAGGAGTGAGGCGGGCTGGATCAGCCGCTCTCGACCTGGCTTATGTCGCCTGCGGGCGGTTCGATGGTTTCTGGGAGCATAAACTATCGGCATGGGATATCGCCGCTGGAATGCTGCTGGTTACCGAGGCCGGCGGCAGGCTCAGCGATTTCGACGGCAATCGGTCAAGTATTCATAAAGGCGAAATAGTGGCCAGCAACGGTCTGATTCATCAAGAAATGCTGGAAGTTCTTAAATTACGTCCATCGCTATAGCCTTTTCGGTTTCGCGACGCTATCGGATCGGGCTAAAATCCTCTTGATTTTATGCGGATATAATTTGATTGTTTCCGTTGAAGAGTGCTTTATCGGGCGTCGGTTTTTTTCCAGAATGCCAATCTGCGCATGATGGATTTGCGTTCGGTCCCCGCCGATCGTTTGCGCTGTTGTTTCAATTGCCTCTCGTTGGCTAACGCTTCGGCGTCGAATTTCTCGATCGTAAGCAAGAGATTTTCCAGGTTATGCCGCTTTTCCATCATCCGTTGAAACAGGCTGTAATCTTTCAGGTCGAAAATCGCCCCCACGAACGGCTCGAAAAATACCATCACCTGCGAACCGATATAATTAAGCGGCTTTACCGATTCGAGAAACATGATCGCCGGAACGGTCATTCCCCATTTGACGATCCGTTTGGCGATCCGGTCCATCAGTTCTTGTTCCTCGGGCGTGGGTTTGGTGGAATCATCGTTTTTGCCGCCCGGTATGCTGAAAACATCCTTAATTCCCATGCGATCTTTCGGCGAATAATTTGGCTATGAAAGCGTCCACCTCGGCTTTGTTCCGATGATATCTCACATATAGACCGCGGAAATTTTCCAATCTCGACGGCCTGGGGAACGGAGAAAGAAGCACCCCGTTCTTATCGGGATAATATGATCGAAAAGATGCCATGTCCTTTTCGATATTGGTAAAAAGATATTTCACTCTGATTTCGTTTCTATCTATCTCGTAGCGCGTCGGAAAGAAGAACGTCGATAGAGATCCCGTGAACAAAAGCACAGCCAGAAAAACCATATAAGGCGATCGTGTCACCAGATATACGATCACCAGAACCGCGGTCACGAAAAGTATCGTTAGAACGGCGGCTTTCCTTTTTATGCTCGCTGGATGGCACGTCCAGCTCAAGCAATCGGGGAGATTAACCGGATCGTTTTCCGATCGATTATTTGGGGCTTTCATACCTTTCTTGGCGTATTTTCTCCATCGCCTGCTTCAATTCATTGACATCGATGACTTTGTTGTCGGCCAACACCTTCACCAAGGCTTCAAGGGCAAGGTTGTTGGAAAGCGTCAGCTCATCGAACGTAATTTCCCTTTTTTGGTCGCCGTAATGGATGGTCAGGGCGATTCGCTTTTCCGGTTGGGTCATGGCGTTGTCCTTTCAGGCGGCAAATCCGCCGGTGCATTCGGAATTTGTTCTCAAAAACGACGGCGATAACCCGCGATTTCGATTCCCGTCAGCGGGCAAGGTCCCGTTTCATTTTTCAATCGCGGCGAGATAATCAGCGCACCTTCTCTATGCCGCCGCGGCGTATCTGACATATTTCAACGGAGGAATTGATGCGGCTTCCTCCCTTGAAATCGATTCTGCCCACGACCCCGTCGTGATTTGTTATTGCGCGGATATGATCGAGAATATCGTGGGCATCCACGTTGCCCTGCTCGATCGCCTCTTTGATGATGGCTGCAGCGTCGTAAGCAAGACCGGCTATCCTATCCGGTTTTCGGTTATATTTGCTTTCGAATTGCCGGGTGAATTTCCGCCAATTTTCGTTTTTTTCATCCAAATGAAAATCGGCGGCGAAAATGGCCCCCTCAATATAGTCGCCGATTCTATCGATCAGCGCCTGCGAATCCCAGCCGTAAAGCCCGAAATACTTGGTCGTGATAACGTTGTATCTTATCTGAGGCACGAGCATGGCCAGTTCTTCCGCATAACCGGGCAAAAACAACCCATCGAGAAATACCCTCCAGTCCTTCTGATCGAGCCATTTTTGATTCAATGAATCGTAGTATAGATCTGAATCCGCCTGGCCGACCGCCAGCAACTCCTCCGCTTTTATAAGTAAAGCATCGCGCAACGGTTTTATCTGTTGGGTGAAGTCTGTCTGTTCAGCCTCGTAGTAGGTTATCGCCACGACTTGACCGCCGAGTTCATAGACCTTATCGGCGAAGGCCGTCGTCACCTGCCGGCCGGCCATATCCGAAGGTGCTATGATTCCGAACTCTTTAAGGCCCAGTTTCGTCACGGCGTATTCTGCCACCGCTGCAGCCAATTCCTCGGCCGGCGGCGACAGCTGGAAAACATTGTCTCCAAGCAAAGCGAGGTCTTTTTCCGATGCCGTCGGTAGAATCATTGGAATGCCGCTGTGACTAACCGCCGTCGCAGCGCCCACCGCCGTTTCCGAGCGGAGAGGCCCGATAATGGCCGCAGGATTTGCACTCATCAATTCTCTGGCCGCTTGCACCGCCTGCACCGGGGATCCTTCAGTGTCTTTGACCAGTAATTGTACTTTCTTGCCACCCAAAGAAAAATTCTCGAACGCCAGATTGACGCCGTCAACGAGATTTCTGCCGAATTCGCCATAGATCCCGCCAAGTGGTGCCAGCACCCCGATTATGATTTTGCTCACCGTTTCACTCCGAGCGAGATCGAGCATGCCGATTAAGCTTTGCCGAAATTTTCCATTGGGATATCTGGTCAAATACGCTTCAATATTCGTAATCGCGCTTTCGTAATCTTTAATTTGAATCAGTCTGGCACAGGCATAGTAATGAATTTCTTCGGCCATCCGGCTTTGTTCATTGGCTAAAGCCAGCTGCAATAACTCTTTCGCTTTCAGCTCGGTCTGCAGCATGGAAAGCAGGTTTTTTCTGGCGATCGCCTTGATCTCCGGCGATCCTGAAGAATCGATAATCTCAAGATATTTGGCGGCGCTTCCCAGCAAATCCCCCAGCGCATACTTGCTTGCGGCCGCTATCAGATTCCCCGCCGGAATCAACGACGACCCCGGAAAATTCTTGGCGAATCTTCTTATCCTTTCGTTCGCAGCTTCATAACGGCCGTCATAATAAAGCGATTTGGCAGCCATATACTGGAAAATCGACTGGTGTTCGTCGAGCGGGTAAAGCTCGGCCAATCGATCGAAATGCCGGTAAGCCTCGCCATATCTTCCGGATTCGAACTCGGCCACAGCCCGTTTCAAGCCCTGGGCGGCCGACTGGTATATATCCTGGCAGCGACCCGCTGCGGAAAATGCCGCAATCAAGAAAATCGATATCAGTTGAAGTAATATAAAGCGCATAAGTCAGATGAGGTCCATAAGCTTGAAGAACGTTGCTTCGGGAAGACTAACCGGGCCGGCCTGTATAATTTATCCATCGCGGTTCTGTTATTCCGCCGGCTGAACGATTTCCTGCCACACGCCTATTAGAGTGGTTCATTCGGAAATTTTCAGATTTGGTAATTTCCGAAGTCCTCGGGATTCATGCGGCGAAGTCGGTCGCGCAAGCTTTCCTGGTCGGGCACTCCGCCGGGTGTTTCGTCCTTGATCCGGAAGAGCTCTTCCTCGACGAAAATCGGCGCTTTGGCTTTCAACGCAAGGGCGATCGAATCCGAAGGGCGGGCATCGATTTCATACATTTCGCCGTTTGCCTTGATATGGATCGTGGCGTAAAATGTTTGTTCCCTTAAATCGACCACACAGATTTTTTCGATTTCCCCGCCCATCCTCGTGATTATGGAATACAGCAAATCATGCGTGAGAGGTCGTTTCGACTCGACCCCGGACATCTCCATACCTATCGCCCAAGCCTCGTAGTGGCCTATCCAGATCGGCAGCACTTTCTGAGAATCTTCCGGCGTCAGCGTGACAACCGGCGAATTAGTGGTGACGTCGAGCGCCAACCCGCTGATTTTGGCTCTAACCAGCGCCATAAGATCCTCGCCTCGTTATTTTGGCAATCCCCAATTGTCCCCCCGCATCGCTCCGTCAACTCTCCTCTTTTTTTACCACCCAAAGCTTGATATTTGCAACAACTTCTTTTTCCAGCTTTATGGGAATCGTGTATACACCGACCGCCTTTATCGGTTCTTCGAGATGGATGACCCGTTTGTCGATAGTAAAACCCTGATCTGCAAGCAAGGAGGCGATATTGGCCGCCGTCACCGAGCCGAATATTTTATCTTCCTCGCCCACCAACACTTCAGCCGTAAGCGAGATTTTCTCGAGCTTGTCTTTCAATTTTTCGGCTTCGCGTTTGCGCTTGTTATCTTTGATAGCTTTCTGCTGCTTGATTTCGTCGATCGATTTCAGATAGCCCGGGGTGGCGGGTGCCGCCAGATTCTTCGGTATCAGGAAGTTTCTGGCGTAGCCGCCTTTGACCTCGACTATTTCGCCGCAATTTCCGAGATTCTTGATATCGTCTTTAAGTATGACTTTCATGCTGAACACTCCTGCGAATAATTTACGCTCTTTCCTCACTCAGCCGGCGCAGATCGAATCTGCTGTCGAGCAATCCGATGACCGCCAGCATGGGGATAAATATAATAGCCGCCAGCAACATAAGTATATATAAAAAATGCCTTGGCCAACCCAGAGACAGGGTTCTACTTAAGAAAAACTCGATTATCGCCAGGCCGAAAACCGCATAAACATGCACCATGAACAAGCCGATATTATAGCCGATAATTCGGGCCGTCGGTCCGCCTATCAGCAAAAGCAGCAACGCCGAACCAAGCGGCAAAAGCCACAAATCATGACCTTTCCAAAACGCGAATGGGGTCATGGCCGGCAAGATCGCCCCGAAACGGGGAGCAACCGCGCTGGCTCCGAGGTAAGCGAAAACGACAAATGCCACGAATGTCGTCGCCAAAATCCCGGGGGCGAGTTTCAACGTCCATTCGAATACGGTTTCCAACGATGCCAAGTAGGATTGCATGTCTGCGCCGGTGATTCCCAAGACGGCCGATTCCGCGGCCAATTGCTGGGACATCTCCCTGGCGAATGTCTCCGACCCGGCAATCAACTGCGGATATAAGATGACCAGCAAAAACAGGGGAAATGCGTAAACCATGAGACCCCAAATTAGAATCTGCCGGTGGGTTCCGAACAGTCGAGCTTTATGTCCCATAAGCATCGCCGGAAGCACGAACAAAAGAAACATCCCACCCATAATTATAGGGCCGTATAAAAAAAAACATAATCCCATCGATATTGACGCCGCGATTAAGCAATACCGCCAGCCATAGCGCACGATCGTGATTATCAAGCCTATCATCAGCCCTATGAAAGCTATGGTATTGACCAGGGCCAAACCGGCCAGGGCGCCGGCCACTATAATGATGGTTAAAAGCAGCCATATTCTGGCTCGATCGGACTTTATGACTACCCCGTGAGATTCATCCACTTCAACCCAAATCCTCGGCCGTAAACGGTATCAATGCCATTATGCGCGCCCGTTTAAGCGCGGTGGTCAGTCTTCGCTGATGTTTAGCGCATGTCCCGGTCATCCTGCCCGGTACGATTTTACCCCTTTCGGTGACGTATCTTCTAAGCAGCCTTTCGTCACGATAATCGATACGAACGAGTTTTTCATCGCAAAATCGGCAGGTTTTCTTTTTTCTTCTTTCCATCTAAAACTCCTCTTGCACATTGAAATCGTCATCAAGTCCCGTTTCGCCTATCTCGCCGTCGGTCGAATCGGCAATCGGACCTTTTCTCCTGTCGAGAAATTGGATATGATTGGCGCGAATTTCGATAATCGATTTGGGCGAACCGTTTCCCGATTCTATCGTGCGCGAACGCAATTCCCCCTCGACATATACGGCGCTCCCTTTCTTGAGATAATCCGCGCAGGATGAAGCGAGCTTTTGCCAAGCGACTACTCCGACATAGCAAACTTCTTCCTTAACTTCTCCCGAATTATCCTTGAATCTCCTGTTTGCGGCGATTCTGAAGTTGACAACCGGGGTGCCGTTGGTCGTATGGCGCAATTCCGGGTCGCGCGTTAGGTTTCCCACTATGAAGATCTTGTTCAATAAAGGAGGTCTCGTTTCGCCCATAATCCCTCCGCTATTTTGTCACTGATTCTTCTTGAGCCCTTGGTTTATATTCCGAAGGCGACAACACTAAAGTAAGAAACCTCAATATCTGTTCGTTAAGTTTCAGCGATGTTTCGATCTGGCGCACCGCCGAGGGGTCGGCTTGATAGTATATCGTTATGTAGGTTCCCTGGCGGTGTCCTTTCAGAATGTAAGCGAATCCCTTTTTGCCCAGATTTTGGATTTCGAGAATGGTCCCCGACAGACCCTTGATTTGGGATTCCACTTTATTGATCTCCGCTTTCAAGGCTTCTTCGTCGAGATTCGGATTGAGGATAAATGTCAGTTCGTAGATTTTCACGATAGCTCCCTTCGGACCACGACTCCATTCAGGAGTAGGGAAATGGTCGGTTTAGTTAGGTTAACGTTACATTAAATGTCGCCGATACCGCATTCAGATCGCCGGCCAGCCACCGATCCATTATCTGAATGCTTCTATCTATCACAAGATCGATAAGTTTCAACTCATCTTGCGAAAATTCCTGCAAAACGAAATCCTCCAGCGGCACATTTTCCGGACTCGGCCCGATTCCCAAACGCAGACGCGGAAAATGAATCGAACCGATCGCCTCTATGATCGAGCCCAATCCCCGATGTCCGCCGTCGGTGCCGCTTTTCCGAAAACGAATCTTGCCCGGCGGCAAATTGCAATCATCGCAGACGACCAGCAAGTTTTCCGTTTTCACTCCGAATCCATTGACCAGCGCTTTCACCGCCGCTCCCGATTGATTCATATATGTCAACGGCTTGGCCAAATAGTGGTCGACGTCGTCGGATGACAGCCGGCAGAACGATATCTTCGAGCCGAGCTCGACAAATTCTTTTTTTTTCAAAAACGCCGCCCGATCTATCACTTGAAATCCCAGATTATGCCGAGTTGCGGCATAGCGCTTACCCGGATTGCCGAGACCGATTACCACTTTCGAGGTTTCCGATGAAATCCGGAAATCCATAACAAAACCTAAAAATCATCTTATTTCTTTCATATGTCAAGATGTTTATAATGCTTAATCTTTTTATTGCCTTCCGCCGCCTAATGCCCGGAACCCGCAATCCTTCCTAAATACATGCCGGCCGACATGATTTGTTCCAGGCTCCAGCCTTGCATACTGTCAGCCGACCTATAGCGGATCTCCGATCGCCTGGCCGCTTTGCGGATCGAAATAAGCGGCTTTTTCGACAATCAACCCGCATAATTGTTCGTTGACCGGCCGGTATCCGGTAAAGCAGAAAATGCGCGTTCCCCTTTGATCCGCCAGTTCAACTGTATATTCCCTGCCGGTGTCTTCATAGCCGTGGATCTTTAAGATAAATGTTCCGTTGTCCACTATACGACAATGTTCCGGTCGAAAGCCGTACAATACATTTTCATAGTTCATTACTTTTTCCGGGCAATCGACCTCGGCACCATCGGCGAATACGATTTTCCGTCTTTCCCGGTCCACATTGCCGGGCAGGATATTCATCGGCGGGTTGCCCAAAAACCGGGCCGTAAAAATATCGGGTGGATTGTCGTACAAGCGTCTGGGTGTTTCCGGACCGATCTGTTTTCCATCGTGAAGAATTATGATTCTGTCGGCGAGCGTCATCGCCTCGACTTGGTCGTGGGTGACATAAAGAGATGTCGCCGTCAGCTGCCGGTGAATCGCAAGCAGTTCAAGGCGCATTCTGGCGCGCAGCTCGGCGTCGAGATTCGAGAGAGGTTCGTCGAATAAAAAAAGCGTCGGATTCCGCACCATTGCTCGTCCGAGAGCTACGCGCTGGCGTTGACCGCCCGAAAGTTGGGCAGGTTTCGCGTCTAAATATCGCTCCAATCCCAAAAGCTGCGCGGTTGCGATCACTTTTTCTTTTATCCTTGCCCTATCTAATTTTCTGATTTTAAGCGCGAAAGCCAGGTTTTCGAATACCGTCATGTGGGGATAAAGAGCGTAGCTCTGAAAAACCATCGCAACGTCCCTGAATCTGGGTTCGAGCGAACTTACGTCTTTTCCGCCGATGATTACCCGTCCTTTATCGGCTTTTTCGAGTCCGGCGATAATCCGCAAGAGCGTGGTCTTGCCGCATCCCGATGGCCCCAAAATAACCAGAAATTCCCCTCGCTCCACCGTGAACTCAATGTCCTGGAGCACTTTCCGGTCTTTGCCGAAACTTTTGGATATTCCGGCGATTTCCAGTTGGCTCAATGTCGATCACTTTCCCCGATGCCGATAGGAATCGTTTATTCCGCCGTGAAATCCGATAGTGCGTTTCGATCCCGTATCACCGGCTGTTTTCGAGGTCTTTTCCTTCTTCCCACAACCGATCCATTTCCTCGAGCGTCACCTCTTCGATTTTTCTGCCGGAAGAATCGATCCTTTTTTCGATATGGCGGAATCTTCGGATAAACTTATCGTTGGTTTTTTGCAAAGCCGATTCGGCGTTGAGCTTAAGATGCCGGCTGAGGTTGACGAGCGAAAAGAGGAGATCCCCCAGTTCGTCTTCGAGCGCATCCTTGTCGTCGGAATTCAACGCCGCCTCGAATTCGGCTATCTCTTCCTTTATTTTGGCGAGCACATCCTTCGGCATTTGCCAATCGAAACCGAGTCGCCCGACTTTTTCCTGAATGCGGAAAGCCTTAAGCAGCGCCGGCAGCTCCCGCGGCAAACCATCGAGCGCAGAATGACCGGTACGGTTGATTTTCTTTATCGCCTCCCATTGATCGAGCACTTTTTCCGTGGTCATTTCCGTTTTCTCCGCGAACACGTGGGGGTGCCTCATGATCAACTTATCGCATATTTTCCGCCCCACCTCGTCGATATCGAATTTTCCCGATTCGGCGGCGATCTGAGCGTGAAAGATTATATGCAGCAACAGATCCCCCAGCTCCTCCTCGAGCTTTTCCGGATCGTCGTCGTCGATTGCCTCCAGCGTTTCGTAGGCCTCCTCCAGCAGGTATGGTTTGAGTGAGCGATGATTTTGGGCTTTGTCCCACGGGCAGCCGTCGGGACCGCGCAGCCGGGCGACTATGTCAATAAGTCTTTGAATATTATCCATAGAAAGGATAGTATCTTCACGCCCCGCCGCTGTCAAGCCCATTCCATAGTCATGCATGCATGACATCGAACTTGTGATTGACATCGGGCTGCCGATAAATTAAGATGATCCCAGGAGAGATGTCCGAGTTGGTCTAAGGAGCACGCCTGGAGAGCGTGTAGGTGCCAAAAGCGCCTCCTGGGTTCGAATCCCAGTCTCTCCGCCGTTTTTCCTGAAATTCCCCTGTCCCAACGGGATTGGATTTTGGGCTCGACCGACAATGATCGCGGATCGCTAAAAAGGTGATGGAGTCGGTGATGAAGCAATGGTATGAACTGCTGTTCGAAAATTACGCGCGCAAATATGATCGAGAATGCTTTGTCCAGGGAACGCCCGGAGAATGCGATTTTATCGAGCTGGAAATAAACCGCGACAAATCGACCAAAATCCTGGATGTGGGCTGTGGCACCGGCCGCCATGCTATCGAGCTGGCCAAGAGAGGGTATCGGGTGACCGGAATCGATCTATCCGAACCGCAACTCGCATGGGCCAGGGAAAAAGCGAAAGCGCAAGGGGTGAAAGTGAATTTTCGCAGGCATGACGCCAGGGCCCTTCCTTTTGAAAATGAATTCGATCTGGCGATAATGCTTTGCGAGGGCGGATTTCCCCTCATGGAAACCGACGAGATGAATTTTGAAATACTCAGGAACATCACCAAGGCGCTGAATCGAAATGGAAAATTCATATTTACCACATTGAATGGGCTTTTCCCGTTGTTTCATTTCGCCGACAAGAGCGAAACGTTCGATTTAATGACCTTTCGCGATTTCAACACCACGCTGGTCGAGGATGATTCGGGAAATGAAATGGAAATACGAAGCAACGAGCGGTATTACGTTCCCAGCGAAATAACTTGGTTACTGCAAACCCTCGGATACAAAAAAATAGACATTTTCGGAGCCAAATTGGGAGCTTTCTCGCGAAACGATAAATTGACTCCTGACGATTTCGAAATGCTCATCGTCTGCAGCATTTAGCGGCGGATTGAGAGCCAAACGGGATTTCGAATTTTCTGCGGCTGAATCTGCGCCAAAAAAGAATCATTGACTCAGGTATGCCCCTCTGCCAAATATAGGAAAAGCTGTCGATTTTCATGTAATTCTACAGTTTGCCGTAACTGCCAATGCTCGACTCAGTCCATATATTAGGATTCAGCCCTAATAGTAAGCTGTGAAATTCATGACGGCTGCTCATTTCCATTATTCCGGGCCTATCGATATCAGCTTTATAGTCCACTGATTCAATTTGCCGCTTACGACTGCCGATAGAATTTATATGAAGATAAATTTGTGGAGGCGGTCAAATTTTTTTAGACCAATTAATGGCAAGTCAAATGGGCTATATGAGGATGCAAGCGGTGTTTCGCAGGGAACGATTAGCCCAGTGGGGAATGCAACCGATTTAGATTGACAATTGGAACATAATGGATTATCTTGCCAACATGAGACGTGTTCTCAATGAAATAGATGGATGGATTCGGTTGAAACGCCGTATCATGTGGCGTATATACCTCAAAGGTCAGCTCTAATTCCCACCTTTTCATATTTTACGTTTACAAGCACAATCAATTTTATCAATAGGGAGTCACCATGGTTGAAATAAATCTGGCCAATAAATCGGTTTTAGGATACTCCAATGTATCCGACAAAGATATTATCGATTTCGAACACACTTACGGAGCCCACCATTATGGCCGTCTCGGGCTGGTTGTGCGCACGGCCAAAGGCGCTTGGCTGACCAATATCGAGGGAAAACGATATCTGGATTGTCTTGCCGCTTATTCCGCCGCCAATCAAGGACACCACCACCCGAAAATCGTAAACGCGGTTATCGAGGCGTTGCGGGGCGATTATTCCTCGGTTATTTCCAACGTCGTCTATACCGATGCTCTCGGTATCTTTTTAAAAAAGGTGGCCACTTTGTTGCCACAGCTGGGCCCGCGATTCGGCCCCAACGGCAACAAAGTTCTACCCAAAAACGGCGGTGTGGAGTCGGTGGAAACCAGCCTGAAAACGATGCGCTATTTCGGCTACAAACATAAAGGTATCCCCGACGGCAAACAAGAGATAATAGTTTTCAACAACAATTTCCACGGGCGGATGATAACTGTCATCTCCTTTTCTACCACCCCGAAATATAAAACCGGTTTTGGGCCGCTCACACCCGGATTCGTCAGCGTCGATTACGGCGACCTCGAGGCGGTGAAAAAAGCGATAACGCCCAATACCTGCGGAATTCTGGTGGAGCCGATGCAGGGCGAAGGCGGCATGTATGTCCCGCCCCCCGGTTTCTTGAGAGGCTTGCGGGAAATTGCCGACCAAAACGACTTGATGCTGGTTTTCGACGAAATTCAGGTCGGACTCGGACGCACCGGCAAAATGTTCTGTTTCGAGCACGAGGGGGTCGTTCCCGACGGCATCATTTTAGGAAAAGCCTTATCGGGAGGATTGCTGCCTTTGTCGATTTTCGCCACGAACTCCCAGATTATGGATATGGTGTTCCAGCCGGGTTCCGATGGTTCCACATTCGGCGGATTCAGCCTTGCTTGCGTCGCCGGAATCGCAGCTCTGGACGTGATTATCAATGAAAAATTGCCCGAAAGAGCTGCCCAACAGGGCGAGATTCTGAAACGCAGAATTGAAGATATCGGCGGTCGCTCGAACCACGTAAAAGAGGTGCGCGGTCGGGGATTGTTCATCGGGATAGAGGTCAAGGCCGGCGATGCCATGGCCTACTGCCGTAAATTGCTGGAACATGGAGTGCTGGCGAACGATAGTCATGGGCATACGATCAGAATTTCCCCACCCTTGATAATCGGCGATAACGAAATCGATTACTTATGCGAAAGGTTGGAGAAAGTTCTGATAGATTAAGCCGGTCTTATTCGGCATTCTCCGAAACTTGGCGGTCCGCGGAATGATGCGGGGCCGCCTTTTTTAAGCCCGGATACGAATCGAACCCCACATGGATAAATCGTGGGTCTTCAGGGGCCGGCATTTAGCGGCTTGACTTGACTTTGGGAATGATTTGGATTAATTTCGTTTAATGTGTAGGCGAAAGATTTTTGCCTGGGCTGGAGTCGGTGGCATTGACTTTCTGACGACGGATTACCGTTAAATAGTCGGCCGATGCAGATAGTGATGACGCCACTCGAATAAAATTAGAGGTGATTGCCCGAAGATGGAATTTGTCTGAAGGGAGTATTAGGATGAGCGACAAGTCTTTCAACCCGTTTGAAATGGCGCAGGCGCAGTTCGATAAGGTCGCCGATGTGCTCGATTTGGATTCAGCTACGCGCGACCTGCTGCGTTATCCGATGCGGGAATACCATTTCAATATCCCGATAACCATGGACGACGGCACCAAAAGGGTTTTCCGGGGATACAGAATTCAGCACAATGATGCGCGCGGACCCGGCAAGGGGGGTATCAGATTTCACCCCCAGGAAACCGTAAATACGGTCCGGGCGCTTTCGATGTGGATGACCTGGAAATGTGCGGTGGTTGATATCCCGCTCGGCGGAAGCAAAGGCGGAGTAGTTTGCGATCCGCATAACCTCAGCCTGCGGGAACAGGAGCAGATTTGCCGTGGTTGGGTTCGTCAACTTTCGCGCGATATAGGTCCCGAATCCGATGTGCCCGCCCCCGATGTAATGACCAACGCCCAGCATATGCTTTGGATGCTCGACGAATACGAAACTATATTTCGCGCCCGACGTCCTGGCCTGATCACGGGCAAGCCGGTGGGAATGGGCGGATCGCTGGGACGCACCGAGGCGACCGGTTTCGGCGTCGTGTACGTGGTGCGGGAAGCACTCAAGGAACTCGGGATTCGTCCTGACAAGACGATAGCCAGCGTTCAGGGTTTCGGAAACGTGGCTCAATATGCAATCAAGCTTTATCAACAGATCGGCGGAAAGGTCATTTGCGTTTCGAGCTGGGACCAATCCGATCAAACCTCTTACTCGTTCAAAAAAGAAAGCGGCATCAATCTCGAAGAATTGCTCGGCATCACCGATAAATTTGGCGGCATCAATAAAGAAAAAGCGGCCCGGCTTGGCTATGAGGTTTTGCCGGGCGAAGCGTGGATCGAGCAGGATGTCGATATACTTTTCCCATGCGCCATCGAGAATCAAATCACAGCCGCCAATGTGAATAAAATCAGTCCCCGGGTCAAGCTCATCGCCGAGGGAGCGAATGGGCCGACGACACTCGAAGCCGATGCCGTGATTCAGAAACGCAATATTTTCATGCTGCCCGATTTTCTGGCCAATGCAGGCGGTGTTACCTGCAGCTATTTCGAACAAGTCCAGAGCAACATGAATTATTACTGGGAACGCGATGAAGTTTTGGGCAAGCTCGATGTCAAGATGACTGCTGCTTTCAATGCCGTCAGTGATCTCGCCAAGAAAAAGAAGATGTATATGCGGGACGCCGCATACGTCATTGCGATCAGCAGAGTGGCCCAGGCCTGTCGGGAACGCGGCTGGGTGTAGCGGTTGAAGGGCGCCAGGGCAAATCGTCCGGCGCCTTTTGTTTTATGGCTTTCTGATGGGAAAAGGTTACGGCCGCCGACGTCTGTAGATGGTAACGTCTGCGGGGCGGCGATCATTTCCCATCTATGATGATTTGGACGATGTTAAGAAAACCTGACGGCACGCCCCTTGAGAAGTTCGCCCCGTTCGATCGCAGGTTTTTCGATTCGACGGAGATAATAACCTATATCGGCTCCGGCGGCATCGGCGGCAAAGCCCAGGGACTTGCTTTTATCAAAGACAGCCTTATCGCTCATTTCAATCACCACAAATATCCGGATTTCACCGTAACCATACCGACACTGACCATCCTGGCCACCGATATTTTCGACGAGTTCATGAAAATGAACGACCTGTATGAAATCGCCTACTCCGAAGAACGGGATGACAAGATAGCTTTCGCTTTCCAGAGAGCGGAATTGCCGGCCGAATTGGTCGGTGACCTGCGGGCTTTGATCGCACAGGCGCATACACCTTTGGCCATCCGCTCGTCGAGCCTGCTTGAGGATGCGCTCTATGAACCGTTCGCCGGCGTCTATGCGACGAAAATGATTCCCAATAATCAATTCGACACCGATTCGCGGTTCAGAGTGCTGGTCGAGGCGATAAAATTCGTTTACGCCTCGACGTTTTTCAAGGAGGCCAAAAACTATATCCGGATGACCAAGAAATCGATTGCGGATGAAAAAATGGCGGTCATTATTCAAGAAATCGTCGGCGCCCGTTTCGGCGATCGTTTTTATCCTCAGATCGCCGGCGTGGCGCGGTCTTATAATTTCTACCCGTCCGGCCACGCCGAGCCCAAAGACGGCGTAGTAAATCTTGCATTGGGGTTGGGCAAAACTATTGTCGACGGCGGCAAGACCTGGTGCTACAGCCCGGCCTACCCCCAGGCATATCCTCCATATAAATCGATGGCGGATCTGCTGAAGAACACTCAGATCGATTTCTGGGCGGTCAATATGGGTCGGCCGCCCGAGCACGATCCGATGAAAGAAACCGAGTATATGATCAAATGTTCTCTGGAGGATGCCGAGGCCGATGGGAATCTTCGATTCGTGGCTTCGACCTACTTGCCTCAAGACGATCGGCTGTTGCCGGGCACGGCAATGCGCGGACCGCGGGTTATCACTTTCGCACCGACATTGTCTTCGGGAATCATACCTCTTAATGATATAATCCATGAGCTGTTGAAGCTGTGCGAGGAGACATTGGGCCGCGAAATAGAAATGGAATTCGCCGTCAGTCTTAATCCGGAAACCGGCTTGCCCGCGAAATTCGGCTTTCTGCAGGTCCGCCCGATGTTCGTTTCCAATGCGGCGGTCGAAGTTGCGCCCGAAGAATTGCAAGCCGCCGATGTGCTGGTCGCCTCCGAGGAGATTCTCGGCAATGGTTCGTTCGACACGATTTGCGATGTAGTTTACTTGAAAAGTTCGCAATTCAGCGAGCGAGATTCACGGGTGATCGCCGCCCAGCTCGAATCGGTCAATCGCGGGCTTGTCGATGAGAAGCGGCCGTATCTTCTGATAGTCTACGGCCGTCTCGGCACCACCGATCCGCCGTTCGGGATTCCGGTCGAATGGGCGCAGATTTCCGGCGCCAAAGTAATAGTGGAAACCAATCTTCCCGAAATGAACGTGGAATTGAGCCAGGGTTCGCATTTTTTTCATAATGTCATAAGTTTTCAAGTGGGTTACTTTTCGGTTCCCCACAACGGAAAATACCCTATAAAATGGGATTGGTTGGCCGAACAGAAATCCACCGCCGAAACCGAATTTATTCATCACGTTCGACTGAAAAGTCCGCTTCGGGTGAAATTGGACGGACGCAACAGGAGAGGGGTGATTTATTATGAACGATGAAGGAAAAGCCGCTGACAAATTGGTCTGGTTCCTTCGGGAACGGGCCAAGGAATTGAATTGCCTTTACCGTATCGAAGAAGCATTGAACAAACCAGATGCCAGGCTCGATGAAGTATGCCGCTCCATAGTTCAGGCTATCCCACCGGGGTGGCAATACCCCGAGTTTTGCGTGGCTAAAATCGTGGCGGACGAGGCCGTTTATGAATCGCCCAATTTCAAGGAGACGGAATGGAAATTGACCGCTGATGTGGTCGTGCAGGACGAAGTGTTCGGACATATCAGCGTCTATTATACGAAAGAAATGCCCGAAGCCGATGTCGGTCCTTTTCTGAAAGACGAGGTAAAACTAATCAACACTATCGCCGATAGGCTGGCGCACTTCGTTTCATTTCAAATAATGAAACAGCTTTACCAAGAATGGCAACAGGCCGGCAGGGAACTTTCCGACAACCAGAAAAAAGAATGGCGGGTGGTCATCGACCTGCTTCATCAGACCGATCGCAACCTCTTTCTGAAAATATCCCATAAAATGCTCAACCATCTTTGCTGGAGCGGCATAGAAACCGCAATAAAATTGTTGCAATATTACAACCCCGAACCTCAATCCGGCGGGGGTGAGCCCGGTGATGACAACCGCCCTCATCGCAAAAGCGCAATCTCGTCTTTCAGCGATTTTCTGAGCGATGAGACGTTCAAGATCGCCGCCGATCATCTGAGCGACGCCGAGATTTTTTCACTGATCCAGAAATGGATACAGGAGGACAAATTCAGTTTTCTTGTCCGTCTGGTCAACCGAAACCTTCCCCTTTCCGAGGTGGCCGCCGCGATAAGAAAATACCATCACACTGCACCCCGGGGTATCGATCTGCCTCCGACTATCAAGAAGGGCGTTAATGTCTCATTGATCAGGCGCTTTTTCTCGGGCAGATTGCATTATATCAACGTGGCCAAGAACTATCTTGAAGTCGACGACTTTTACGACCTGATCCAGAATATAATTTTCGCCCCGGAAAGCCACGGCAATCTCGGCGGCAAAAGCGCCGGGCTTTATTTGGCGGCGCAGATATTGAAAAAACACGGCAAGGATATCGAGACATTTTCAGAAATCAAGGTCCCCAAAACCTGGTATCTGACCTCGGATATGCTCCTTTATTTTATGCACTATAATCACCTCGACGAGATGATCGAGCAAAAATACAAAGATATCGATCAGGTGCGTCTCGAATATCCTCACGTCGTGCATACGTTCAAAAACTCCTTCTTCCCGCCGGAAATCATGACCGGCCTGGCGGCCGCCCTCGATGATTTCAAGGATTCCCCGCTCATCGTCCGCAGCTCGAGTCTTCTGGAAGACGGCGTGGGAGCCGCCTTTTCGGGCAAGTATAAGAGCCTGTTCTTGGCAAATCAGGGCGACAAAGCCGATCGACTTGCCGCCCTGGTCGACGCGATAGCGGAAGTTTACGCTTCTACTTTCGGTCCCGATCCGATCGAATACAGGGCCGAGCGCGGTTTACTTGATTTTCACGAGGAGATGGGAATAATGATTCAAGAGGTCGTCGGCACGCGCGTAGGCCACTATTACCTGCCTGCGTTCGCCGGTGTTCTATTCAGCAAAAACGAGTTTCGCTGGTCGGCCAGAATCAAGCGTGAGGACGGCCTCATTCGGATGGTGCCGGGTCTGGGAACACGAGCGGTGGACAGGGTCGCCGACGACTATCCGGTGTTGATCGCACCCGGCCAGCCGAACCTGCGGGTGAATGTCTCTCCCGATGAAATAATGCGCTATTCTCCTCTCGAAATCGACGTCATAAATCTTAAGACCAACTCGTTCGAAACCATTGCGATTTCGAAATTGCTGGCCGAATTCGGCAACGAGTATCCTATGATTGCCCAGATAGTATCGCGGTTCGATGGCGATTCGATACGACCGCTTTCTCCGATGGGGATCGATTTCTGTACGCAGGAGTTGGTGGTTACCTTTGACGGTTTGGTTCAGCGAACCCAATTTATCCCTCAGGTCCGCTCCATGCTGAAATTGCTCGAGGAAAAACTCGGCACCCCGGTCGATATCGAATTCGCCCATAACGGAAAGGATTTCTATATCCTGCAATGCCGCCCGCAAAGCCACACCGATGACAGCATCTCGGCGGCGATTCCCCGTGACGTGGCCAGAGAAAGAGTGCTATTTACGGCGAATAAATTCGTTTCCAACGGCCGGGTTCCCGATATAACGCATATCGTTTACGTGGATCCGGAAAAGTACGGTGAATTGGCGGAAAGATCCGAGCTGTTGGCGGTCGGCAGGGCGGTCAGCGCCCTTAACAAATTGCTGCCGAAAAGACAATTCATTCTGATGGGACCGGGACGCTGGGGCAGCCGAGGCGATATCAAGCTGGGCGTAAGCGTAACCTATTCGGATATAAACAATACCTCGGTCATTATTGAAATCGCCAGGAGGAAAGGGAGCTATTTGCCCGACCTCTCATTCGGCACCCATTTTTTCCAGGATCTCGTCGAGGCGCGAATAAGGTATTTGCCCCTATATCCGGACGATGATGGAATCGTATTCAACGAGAAATTTTTCAAAGAGGCTCCCAATATAATGCCCGAATTGATACCCGAATTCGCCGACCTCGCCGACGTTGTCAAGTTGATCGATGTCCCGAAAGCCACCGGCGGAATGATTCTTCAAGTGTTGCTCAACGCCGATCTCGATGAAGCCATGGGCATGCTGACAGCTCCCAGAAACGATCAGATTGTAGTGGAAAGCAAGTCCATTCTTGAAGAGGGACACTCGGACAATCATTGGCGGTGGCGGATGAGAATGGCGGAACGGATAGCCGCGGAACTCGACGCCGGCCGTTTCGGGGTGAAGGGGCTGTATGTTTTCGGCAGCACCAAAAACGGCACCGCCGGCGCCAAAAGCGATATCGATCTTCTGGTTCATTTTGCAGGTACACAATCGCAAGCGACCGACTTGAAGAGCTGGCTCGAGGGCTGGAGCTTATGTCTGGCGGAGATGAATTATTTGCAAACCGGATTCAAGGTCGACGGGTTGCTTGATGTGCATTTCGTCACCGATGACGATATCGCCAATAAAACCAGTTATGCAGTCAAAATAAATGCCGTGACCGACCCGGCCAAGGAATTGCCGATCAAGAAAAGGTAATGGATCACAGAAGCAGCCGTTCCGCCGCGGCCAAGTCGTTCGGATCGAAAATGACCAGCGCCAGTTCCGGACCATCATGAGCCGCGCCGATTATATGCGTTTTGCCTATGGTTTCATGCCAGCGGCCGGTCAATCTCGCCGATTCATGAATATGTCCATGTAAAGTAAGAAGCGGCTGACGCTGCTCGATGAATTGCTTGATTGCGATGCTACCCACATGAACATCCAACGGCACATGATCTATCATTCGGCCGTCCAGATCGGCGCGATCGAGGCAGGTCTGATACGGTGGGGAATGAAATAAGACGATCGATTTATCCAGGAGCTGATCGCCGACGATATTTCTCAGGTCATTTTCGATAGTCCCGTATATCAGATCATTATAATTCGGCGGTACGCTGAATCGCCCTTCCTCAGGAGGAACGCAGCCCGGATCCACGAATCGGGATACATCATAACGTTCCCAATCCTTAAGGGAAAAGGGAGTAGGCGGAACGCAGGCATACCCGAAAATCGTGAAATCGTCGAAAATTGTTTTGCGGGCATGCAGATATTGAATCAACCGGTCGTGTTCGAGCTCCAACAACGCTTTTTCGATCAACCGACCGTCGTCGTTGCCCGGAATTACGAATATTCTCGGGTAATCGTTTCCAAGTCGGCTTTTTAGATTATTCAAATTCTCTCTTAAAAAGCCGCCTATTAAATTGTCCTTGGAGCCGCTTTCGATTTCACTGACGGTCATTGCTGATGTCAGCAGGTCGCCGCCGATAAAGACGGCGTCGGGTTTCACGGCGAGGATATTATCGAATAGTTTTCGGTAACGGCTGGTCTTGCCGTGCAGATCCGATACGAAAAAGAATCTAATCGGCTTTTTCACGGAATATCCGCCCATTTACGTTTTCCGATTCGGCGCCGTCAATCACGATCGAATAATAAACTTTTGCCAAGACCGGTGCAAACGGAAATAAATCGAAACGCTTGACACAGGACCGTGAGGTGCGTATAAAATCCAAACGGTCCCGGCGATGTCGTAAACCCGATTGATGGTCGATGCAGCGATGAAGATCACACTGGCGCAAATAAATCCCCTTATCGGCGACATTGAAGGCAATTTGAGCCGCATTATAGATATCTGCCGGCGGCATGGTTCCACCGGCGATTTGATCGCTTTCCCTGAGCTGTGCCTTACCGGATATCCGCCGCGGGATTTGCTCGATAGAGCCGAATTTATTAGGAACACGGAAAAGGCTATTGATCGATTGACCGGATTTTCGAAGTCGATCGGCGATTTCGGCATTTTGATCGGCGCGCCGTTGCAATCGCATAGGGCACACGGCCGCCGGTTACTCAATTGCGCGATTTTAATAAGCTCGGGGAAAGTGGTTCATGTCCAGGCAAAATCCTTGTTGCCCACCTACGACGTCTTCGACGAGTCACGGTATTTCGATACCGCCGAAACCATAGAACCGGTGGCTTTCAAAGGCGAAATGCTGGGAATTACGATTTGCGAGGATGCCTGGAACAATCCGCGGTTGTGGCCCAATAGGTCATATCCGATCGACCCGGTGAAAATTATGGCGGAAAAAAATGCGACGATCCTTGTTAATATTTCCGCCTCGCCCTTTTTTATCGGCAAAGAGATGATCCGATTCGAGCTGCTTTCGGAACATTCGAAAAAATACAATCTGCCGTTCTATTTCGTGAATCAGGTCGGGGCAAATGACGAACTGATTTTCGATGGCAAGAGTATGGTGATCGATCGGCAGGGCAGACCGGCATGCGTATTCGAGGCGTTCAAGGAGGCGATCGCCGGTATCGACAGCCGCGCGAGCGGTGCGGATTCATACGAGGCGGAAGATGAACTGAAAAGCGTGCACGACGCCCTTATACTCGGTATCAGAGACTACATGCGTAAAACCGGTTTCGAAAAAGCGGTGCTCGGGTTATCCGGCGGAATCGATTCGGCGGTAACCTGCGTCTTGGCCGCCCGGGCCATCGGCGCCGCCAATGTGCTCGGGGTGGCGATGCCCGGGCCGTTCTCATCACCGGCGAGTTTGGCCGATGCGCAGAGCCTTGCCGCCAACCTCGGAATCGAATTCAAAGTGATACCGATAAGCGGCATTCATGAATCTTATATCGATACTCTTCGCGAGCATTTCGCCGATCGTTCTCCGGACATCACCGAGGAGAACATTCAGGCGCGGATCAGGGGGAATATCCTGATGGCTCTGTCCAATAAATTCGGCCACCTGGTGCTTTCGACCGGCAACAAGAGCGAGCTGGCGGTAGGCTATTGTACTCTATACGGTGATATGTCCGGCGGCCTGGCGGTGATCTCCGATTTGCCGAAAACGATGGTTTATCGACTGGCGCGCCATATCAATCGAGACCGCCCGATCATACCTCAATCATCGATAGATAAGGCGCCATCGGCGGAACTGCGTCCGAATCAAACCGATCAAGACAGCTTGCCGCCATACGAAATTTTGGATGCCATTCTCGAATATTATCTCGAGGACGGTCTTTCGGCCGAGGAGATCGTGCAAAAAGGTTATGAGTCGGGAACCGTTGATTGGGTGATTCGCGCGGTTAATCGAAGCGAATACAAGAGGCGCCAAGCGGCGGTTGGATTAAAAATTACGAGCAAAGCATTCGGCGCCGGCCGAAGAATGCCGATCGCGGCGCGTTATGAGTAAAGATATCATTACCTGCGGTATAAGACTCAGGATTTGATTTCTTGACGCTTTTATCCGGTTTGCCCCTCTATCATTTCATCCCCAACAGCAAGACCCCCAACAATATGAACCCCAGCCCAAGCCACTTGATCGTCGAAAACGGCTCGCGGAATATCAATAACGAGATCAAAATTATCCCGCCGTAAGCCAAGCTGGTGACTATCGGATAGGCAACCGATATGTCGGTTTTCGACAGCAGCACCAGATATCCCGATACCGAACTCACGTAACAAAAAAGCCCGATTAGAACCGACAAGTTGCCGAAAACTTTCGTGAAATTCGATATCAACGCTCCCGGTGCGATCGCGCCGATCTGGTTCATCCCCGCTTTCAAAAACACATGTCCCATCACATTGAAAGTCACCACGAAAATCATCAACAAAATCCGCATCGACAAACCCTCGTCACATAACGCGAACCTAATTCATGAGAAATCAATAGCTATCGAATAACTTGCCCCAGCCGGTTTCCTGGCGCCAGCGGTCGAATATCTTTCTGCCCTTGAGCGGATACCAAAATCTATCATGATAAAAAGCCGAGCCGAATACGAAAATATAAACTATGGGCGTGTGGAAAAGCAATTTCTGGAAAACTTTCAGCGGCGAATACCAGAAAATATCGCCCACGCGCGATGCCATATTATCGCCGACCGTAAAACCGAAATTGATCCCGCTGATTTCCTCGCCGACAACTTCAATTCGGTTCGGGTCGCCGTTGCCCAAACCGGCTTCATCGGCCAGGGCGATATATTTGATCGACAGCGGGTCGAATCCCATCATCTTGGAAGCCACCGCATCGATCGCTACCATGTCCGAACTTGCCAAAATCAGATTCTTGACATGCGGCGTCATCGTCCTCGGCCCGGGACCTGATCCGGCCGTAGTGCCGTCCATGAAACAGAACAGCCCGGTGTGGATCTCTTTCTGGATTTGCAAAAGATCGACCAGAGTTTCATGAATGCAGGAATGAGTGTAATGCCGCCGGGTATTCAGCAGACCGCCGAAAGCGTTTTTCATGGCGCCGGTGGTCGTGGTGTAGATATGGGTTTTCAACGTGGGCAGATGAACGATGTTCTTGCCTATAAAATACTCGGGGATACGGATTCGGTGCTGGAAAATCCGATGCAGCACCCTCATTTTGGCTTTGGGTTCATAGGCGATCCATTTCAGATCGGCCGGGTCGTTATTAAAATGCTCCTCGATGGAATATTTCTGATATATAGGCGTCAATTTCAGATTTTTCCCGCCGGCGTATGGATCGGTGACCACGGTGTCGTTGTGGACGGCCGCAAGCCTCGCGAATCCGGCGCTCTTAAGACTCTTTATTGCGCCCTCCAACTGCCAGGGCACGGTGTTCGCACCGGGGAAAGGGAGATGCCAAGATATATTGTCTTTCAGAATCGTAACCGCAGCCGGATCAAGCGCTTCTTTCAATCCGGCCATTTCCCCCGCCTTGAGATAGTCGGCGATTACTGTTTCCGGAGTCGTGCGGATCACCGCGACTTTCGATTTGTCTTTCATCGAGTATCCTATAATTCGAACTGAATTATGACGATCACCGTCACCACCCATAAGGCCACGCAAACCAGAAGCGGCGCATCGGTGATCATCAGCCGGGCGGGATTGCCGCCTTCATCCTTTTGATGAACTAAATATAGGTAACGAAATATCCCATATAAAACAAAAGGAATCGTCAGAATCAAATTACGGCTGTGAAATTTCTGTTGGATCTCGGGTGATAAGGTATAGAAAGCATACGCCACCACCGTCGATGCGGTCACCACGCTTATCATCTGATCGAGAAAATAAGGTGAATAGTGAGCCAGCGATTGCCGATGAGATACTGCGCCGTCGCCCAGAATCACCAGTTCGTGCCGCCTCTTGGCGAATCCGAGAAAAAGCGCAAGTAAAGTAGTGCAGACCAAAAGCCACGATGATATCGGCACATCGATAGCCGCAGCCCCGGCGGCGGCCCGCAAAACGAATCCCGCTGAAATGCTCATTACATCGATTATAACTATGTTTTTCAGCCCTATGTTATACGCGATGTTCAACAAAACGTAGCCCGCCAGATACACGAAAAACGGGTAATTCATGGTCATAGCCAAAAGCATGGCGGCTGCCAAAAGAATTACGGAGGTCAGCCAAGCCACGGGCAGACTCAATTTTCCCGAGGCGATGGGGCGGTGTTTCTTGGATGGATGATTTCGGTCTTTGTCTCGATCGGAGATATCGTTCAGAAAATAGATGGCCGATGAGGCAAGACAAAAAGCCGCGAAAGCCAAAAATGCCAGTGTTATGCTTTTAGAATCAGTATATTTATGGGCAAAAACAAGCGCGGCGAAAACTACCAGATTCTTCTGCCATTGATACGGCCTGGCTGTCTTGATCAAGGCGCTGAGCATCGCCCATAAGTAGCCTTTAATTCCCGCAATGTCAAGGACGATCGCGTGCCGCGGCAGCGGGGACAAGAGGTCGTTACTTCTTCACTTCCTCCATCAAGTATTTGTGCATCGCCCGGGCGGCTATTTTGCCGGCACCGGCCGCCAAAATAACCGTGGCTCCGCCGGTGACGATATCTCCGCCGGCATAGACGCCTTTCCGCGATGTCTGCATAGTTTCTTTATCGACTATGATATTGCCCCATTTATTGGTCTGTAATCCCGGAGTGGTTTTCGGAATCAGCGGATTAGACGAGTTGCCGATAGCCACAACCACCAAATCGACCTCAAGGATGAAATTCGAACCCTCGATCGGTATGGGCCGCCTTCTGCCGGAGGCGTCGGGTTCGCCGAGCACCATTCTTATGCATTCCATGGCCTGGACCTTTCCGTCGCCTATGAAACGGATCGGGTTGGTCAGCATGTGAAACTGCACGCCTTCCTCGAGCGCATGGTGTATTTCTTCCTTGCGCGCCGGCATTTCCGCCTCGCTGCGACGGTAAACTATATAGGCGTTTTTGGCACCCAGCCGCAGGGCGGTTCGAACCGAGTCCATGGCGGTGTTGCCGCCGCCGAGCACGGCCACGTTTTCGCCAATCATGATAGGGGTGTCATAATTTGGAAAATCGAACGCCCGCATGAGATTCGAACGGGTCAGGTATTCGTTGGAGGAATATATTCCTATGAGGTTTTCCCCGGGTATTCCCATGAAGTTGGGCAGCCCGGCTCCGGTGCCGATAAATACGGCATCGTATCCCATTTCAAAAAGCTCGTCTATCGTTTCTGCTTTACCGATAACCGTCGAAGTGCGGAATTCGACCCCGAGCCGCGCCAGAAAGTCACATTCGGCCTGCACGATAGCTTTCGGCAGTCTAAATTCCGGTATACCGTAAACCAGAACTCCCCCGGGTTTGTGCAGGGCCTCAAAAATGGTAACGCGGTGACCCAGCTTGATCAGATCGCCGGCCACCGTCAGTCCGGCCGGACCTGAACCGACGATAGCCACGCTTCGACCGGTCGGAGGATCTATCCGCGGCAATTGAATCAAATTATTATTGCGTTCGTAATCGGCCACGAATCGTTCCAACGCGCCTATAGCAACCGGCGAAAACTTCTTGGCCATTACACAGACGATTTCGCATTGTTCTTCCTGCGGGCAGACTCGGCCGCATACCGCGGGAAGCGAATTCGTTTCTTTGATTTTGCGGGCCGCCGCTGCATAGTCTTTTTCGACCACCAGCCTGATAAAACCCGGTATATCGACCTCCACCGGGCACCCTTTGACGCAGGGCGCTTTCGGACATTCGAGACATCTCGACGCTTCTACCAGCGCCTGTTCCTCGGTAAAGCCATAGGGGACTTCGAGAAAATTCTTTATTCTTTCCAGCGGATCTTGTTCCGGCATGGTTTGCCGGGGAATTTTCATTCGGTCTTTCTTTTCTAATCTATTAGTCATCTGAACACCTTTTTCGGCTCGTTTATACCGGCAGATTCTTCGTCAACTCTGAGCGGCCAGGGATCTGATCGATTCCGCCAATCGGCAATGGGGATCCTCAAGAAATCTTTTCATCGCCGCTTTTTCCATTTCCTTATAAGCCCCGAGCCGTTTCGACAGCAGATCGAAATCGACTTTGTGGCCGTCGAAATCCGGGCCATCGACACATGCGAACATCGTCTTGCCCTCGACAGCCACGCGGCAGCCGCCGCACATTCCGGTGCCGTCGATCATTATCGGATTCAGTGACACCCATGTCGGCACCCCGTAACCTTTGGTCAACTCGGCCACCACGCGCATCATCGGAACCGGGCCGATCGCCATGATCTGACCTATCTTTCTGCCTTCATCAAGCAGCTTTTTCAGCACTTCCGAAACGAATCCTTTTTGGCCGTAGCTGCCGTCATCGGTGCAAACATATAATTCATCTGCGACGGCCCGATGCTCGTCTTCATAAAATAAAAGATTCTTGGATCGCGCTCCTATAATGGTCACAAGCCTGTTGCCGGCTTCCTTGTATGCCTGGGCGATCGGATAGATGGGGGCGATTCCGATGCCGCCGCCGATGACGCATGCGGTTCCCCAATTGTCGATATGCGAGGGTGCCCCGAGGGGTCCTACGCAATCGGCGAGCTCTCCGCCGGCCGGCACGGTGGTCATCAGCGCCGAGGTTTTTCCGACCACTTGATAGATTACGGTGAGAATTCCTTTTTGTCTGTCCAGACCGGCGATCGACATCGGCACCCGTTCACCCTGTTCGTTGACTCTGATAATTACGAATTGTCCGGCTTTCGCTTTCATCACCAGACGGGGCACTGCGATAAGCATTTTCCATATGAGTGGGCCGATTTGTCTATTATCCAATACTTTCGGCATCGTTCCTCCAGCATTTTTTTCCGTTGACAGAAAATAGCAAAAAGAAGGGCGAAATCAAGGCTTAATTGATATCCTCCGGCAAGCCGAGGATATAAGTCGCAGCAGTGTTATAAATTCGGTGGATTTATATGTCGATATATGTAGGAAGGTGGAGTTTTTACTCGAGTGAGATATTCATTTCAACAAGCCATTATCACCAAGAGGGATGAATTGGCACTTGGACTTATTTGATGAGAAACCTTGTTACTGTCAAAACAATTATACCATCCCAAATTCTTTTAATGGATACCGTCACCATAACTATTATTTAAGGCGCAAATCGAAAATCGATTTCGCGATTTAATGCGGCCAGAGCCAGCCGAAAGTACCGCCGGTCAACATTCCATAAATCAAACCGTCGAACATCGACTTCAGCGTAGTGCTCCATTTCCGTTTGTACCAGATGGAATTATGCATGAGCGCAAGCGAATGGCCGACGAATGCGGTTGTCCCGGCGAACCGGAAAACCGCCGAATAATGGGCTCCTGGTTCGAGTGCGCGGCCGGCGATATAAGCGGCGAACAGGCTTACGATAACGCAGTAGAGAAACCACTGCGCCAGGCTTGATCCCATATTCGTATCGCCGCTTTTCATTACGGTCATCACCGCCACCGGGCCTTTTTTCAGTTTTTCCAGAAACTCCGGATTCTTCATCGCCTCCGGGCTGCCGCCGCAGGGAATCATATAGTCGCCGGGCGGAATATCATGTTTGCGCAGCGATTCCATGACGCCGTCCTCGTCGGGCAGTTTGCCGAAATCCCTTCTATGATAGGGCAAGAGCATGTGAATAATTGTGCTGGCGATAAAGACGATCACCGCCGACAGCAGTATCGGAAGCCACAAAGTGGTTATCGAGATCATGGATGCCTCCTTTGGTTACAATGCCTGAAAATACGTCAGGCAAGTTTAATTGACTATCAGACGGAGCACTGTATGCATTATTATAAGCATATAGAGGATGTAAGTAAATGCAAATTTCATTGATTTCGATTTTTTCGGCTTAAAGTGCAGGAATTTTTTCCAGGCTTCAGACGATTGCCATAATGCGGGCGTTATCCTAATATGGTGAACATACCATGAAAAATAAGCTTGACTGAATGGGTGATTGGTCATATAAAAAGATAACATTGTCCATTCTTAATCGGGGAGGAATGCATGTTTCCAATTAGGGTGATTGCGCTCTTTGTATTATGTGTAAGTGTGATTGCGCCGGCCTCGGCGAATGCCGAACTAAGACCGGCTGTGCATGACGGTCTGTATCTCGGATTCGGCATTGGAGGCGGCTCGGCAGGTCTCAAGATTGATGGTCTCGCGGATGATTTGGGGCGCGAAAGTGGATTGTCGATGAACCTTAGGATCGGTGGAGCGGCCAGCAATAAGATATTGATAGGCGCCGAAATTGATGCTTGGCGGAAAGAAGAACACGGATTTGCCCTTCAATATAATAACTACGCTGCCTGCATCACGTATTATCCCGCAGAAATGATTTTCATAAAAGCGGGGCCGGCTTTCTCGGCCGTAATCGCCGAGGCGTTCGGGTTTACCGATACGGAAAACGGGTTTGGTCTCACTTTGGGGGCAGGCACGGAAATTCGGCTTGGCTCCAAGTTCGCCCTCGTCCCCAGTTTTCAATATATTTCACAAGACTTGGATGGATTTTCGACTAATTTCTATTCGTTCTTGCTCGGTTTCGGATGGTTTTGGTGACGGACCCTGAGTTCATTTGAAACTCGATATAGACAATCGTATTTTCCAGTGCATCGCCCATTGAAGAAGCATCAGCCGGGGTCTTTTTGTATATTTTTAGAAATGATTTTACCGGGCAGATTCAGATTGATCTGTTCGGTTCTAACAAGCGCCGATAAATGGGATCGCTTGTCAACTGAGCGATGCCTTGCATCTCTTCGCTCTTCCGGGTTCAAAATGGGCGCAGTGCCGCCAGGGATTATTGGGGCCGTTTAGTTTGTTTGATTATCGATCTCCATCCGGCAATTCAAACCTTTGGAAACCGCTTTCGCCAAGAGCTTCTCGGCCTTCTTCTTGTCTGCCGTCTTGAGCAGCCAGACCCGTATCAATCCATCGGGCAAGACCTCGGTGAAAGCGTCGAAATCGAATCGCGCCAACATATCCATCTGAATCCTCGCCCCGGCCGCTTCCCTGAATCTGCCGGCGCTCACCACATAAAGCGGTGCCGTGTTTGGAGTGGGCTGGTCCTGAATGCGTGGGGAACGGGGGGGTGCCGCCAGCTCCTCGTTCCTGATTAAATTTTCGGCCACCGTTGGCTCGACTTTCTCACCCTCGATGGATTTCTGCGGCGTGAGGGCTTGATATGGTGTCTCCTCCGAAGTATTCACTTCGGCCGGTTCGGTCGGTAAAGGTTTCGACTGGGTGAATTTCGTGGTTACGGTGTTCGTTTCATATTGCCGGCGCTGCTTTCCGAAACTGAACGTGAATGAAAAAGCATGGGTGCCGTCGAAATATTTTCCCGGACTATAAGAGTAATCCAGCGTGCCGCCCAGAAACGCGACTCCCATGCCCAAATCGAACCCCTTTTCCGAGGGGGCAGCCGAGGAGGCGCTGTATCCGGATCGTAGATACAGGAAATCTGTGGCTCGATACTCGATACCGGCCGAGCCGACTGCGTTACCCGTAAATGGTGCCTTTACACCCGCAACCAAGTTGGTCGGCAACATGGGAATGCTATAGCCGATGCTTAACAGCGCCGACGACGGCAATTTGAAGCTCTGTTCCGCATATTTCATCGACGGGCCGAGATTGGTGACGGCGGCGCCGATTTCAAAATTACCGATCCCGATTTGGCCGCCGATATCTACTGCCATCCCCGACGCTCGAAGATCCGCCAACTTTTCGGTTATGAATTTGCCGCTTATGCCCAGAGTAAGCCTGTCCGATACCCGCCTGCCATAGGAAATTATTCCGGCCATGCTATAGGGTGACAAGCCGCCTATCGGTTGATCGTATTCGTCGTAGGCAGCGATTTTCCCCATATGCAGGTAAGTGGTCGAGAGGGCGATAGTTCCTTTTTCGCCGAGGGGCATGGCTGCACCGAGATAATCATAGGCGATATCTTGATACCAGAGGTTATGCATGAAACTCACCCCTGATCTTTCAATATAGGCCAGGCCGGCTGGATTGGAATAAGCGGAGGCGATGCCATTATCGAGCGCCAATCCTGCGCCAGCCAGCGAATATTGCCTGGCAGAAACTCCTATGTTCAAGAAATCAGCGGCGGTCGTGGCGTTTATGTATTGAGTCATCAACAGAACGACAAAAATGAGGATCAGGCTTAGAATCAGATTGTGCGGTTTCATGGTCATACCCTCCATTCGGGCCTGACTTACGCAATCGTCATGCCAGCAACGGCGGTTAATTATATTTCGGCAATTTTATGGAAGTCAACAAGTTGTTGCCGCCTTGATAATCGACATTCAAAGCCATTCAATCACCGAAAGGTTCAAGAATCGCCCAGCCTTTTACGCTTGAAGCGGAAATTATCGCCGAAACCCGTAATGGCAACCGCATATTGCTTTGTCCATTAACGAGTTGTGTTGTCGCAAGGATCGCCGACGGCGCTGCTCATTATTCGAGCAATTGCGTAAAAATCAACAGATTACCCAATTTCGAACCGGATATTGGTGACAAAATAATAAACGGCCGGTGAAATCACCGACCGTTTCATCAAGCCACAACGGCTTCATTTTTTACGGAAAACCTACCAGCGTCTTCCGCCGCCTCCGCCTGAGCTGCGGAAACGATCACGATCCCGACCGCCGCCACCGCGGTTTTCACTGCGTGGGCGCGCCTCGCTGATATTCAGCGTGCGGCCGTCAAGGTCCTTACCGTTTAAGTTTTTGATCGCCGCTTCGGCCTCTTCTTTCGAGGGCATCTCAACGAAGCCGAATCCTTTTGATTCGCCGCTGTATTTGTCCTTGATGATGCTGACACTCGAGACCTGGCCGTGGCTTTCGAAAGCAGCCCGCAGATCGTTTTCGGATGTCTGACGCGACAGGTTACCGACGTAGATGTTCATCACTCTCTCCGGTTTCGTTCATTAGCTTCCCCTCCAGATCGGAGAGAGATTGTAATCTAAATGAACGTATTCTCGCGCACGATTGCGCCATTGTCTCCTCGCATATTTCCTTGACTTAAATTGAACAGGTCAATTCTGTGGGAACTATTCTCGGAGCCATGTTAACTTACTTAAGATGCCGAATTTCTGCTCGGATGTCAACATAATTTTTCGAAAAAGCGCTTCGGTCTATTAAATACCGGTAAAAAGCGTGTCCTTGCTTATGGAAGTGTATGGCCTTTAATTATTTCGAAAGCGATTTACAATCGACCCTTACTAACTCGAGAAATTCGATAAAACTCGGTTCCAGGTAATCCGGGTATGTCCAGGGCATTTTATTGAACCGTCCACCGGAATAGATAAGTGTTACTTCGGCATATATGCCGCCATTCAAATATATTCGATGCGAAAAATTTTTAGTCGATGCCAACACTAATTTCGAGGGCTCTACGTAGCCGGGATCAAGGTTCACTTTTCGTTTATTTTCCGCCGCGTAGATGCTTTCGATATCTATAGTCGTTCTTTTTGCCAGCCAGAGGTTATCCGCGCTTAACGGTCGTTCGAAACTGACCAGGAATTTTTTCAATCCATCGCCCATTTCATCGGCGTAGTAGTTGGTATGGTTAAAATCGATTACCTCCGATTTGCGTTCGATCAAACCGAACGCCGCTTCGAGATCCTCGATAACCTCATCAGGCGGGACAGCAGGGGCGAACGTCACCGCGCATATCATCTTCACGCGAAGCGAATCGACCTCAGTCATGATTCGGCCCCCGGCACGATTTCAGGCACAATCCGCAAATCATCACCCCGATCCCATGTTTTTTTTCGAACTGCTTGAGAAGCTCATAGCAGGCCTTGCCGTTAAACGAATCGATTCCGTCGATGGATATCGCGTCGACCGGGCAAGCGGCGATACAAGCAACACAATCGCTGCAGTCTTGTTTGAGGGGAGAGTCGGCGCGCAACGGTATATCGGTGAGCAGGCTGGCAAGGCGTATCGCCGCACCGTACCGGGGGTGTACAACCAGGCCGTGGCGCCCCAGAAATCCGATTCCCGCCTCTTTGGCGGCATGGCGATGCGAAATATGCGCACGCTGATTTTTCCAATCGGTAATCACGCTGGCAGGGATGGGCAATGCGCGATAATTGAGCGTCTGGATGAACTGACCCAGTCCGAAAGTTATTTTATCGAGAAGGTTATTGGCTTGGCGGTAATGCGCCTTGTAGATAAAATTCGGTCCATCGATAAGCGTATCGAGCACCGACCGCTGGATGCGAACGGCGATGCTGACCGTATGGGGAAGTTTCGCCGCGACTCCGGCGATTTCATCACTTATATACTCGGTCAATTTCGAAGTCTCTGCGACTCCGAAAAAATCACATCCGAGCCGGATGGCTTCAGCCTTTAACCGATCGTAGTAATCCATGCCTCGATGATACTTGGTGGCAGCGTTTATGTCAAGATTCCCTGATGCCCTGATGGATTATTTTCAATCGCGGATTTTGCGTGGCCGCCATTGATATCGCCCCATATCGATTTTGCCGGTCCGACCGATAAGTATCCCCTCTTTTTCAAGTAACCTCCGCTGAGCGGAACGACCCGCATTGTCTTTCAGCGCGATTCTTCCCTCGCGGTTGACCACCCTGTGCCAGGGTAACCCATGTTTCGTGGTCATGGCGCACAAAATCCTCACTACCTGCCTTGCTCCGAGAGGATTGCCCGCATAGGCGGCGATCTGCCCATAGGCGGCGACCTTCCCTTTGGGTATCGCTTTGATCACCCTTAGGCAGCGTCGCGTGAATTCGTTTTCCCCGGCCATTGTCGTTTCATCCATTATGGCATTATCGCGCCGCAAACACAAGAACCATTTCGTCCGATTATGCATCTCTGGCGATGTCCTGTTTTCCGAAATCGTGTCGAGATCGCCGGCCGATTTTCCGGTGGAACTGTCGAACGTTGGGTATTACATAAAACGGGTGTAAATCCAACGGCAAAAAGGAGGACGATCATGCCTTGTGAATTTTGTTGCAAATCAGATTCGTTTGCCGTATGTTTTGTCGGTTTGAAATAGCACCGACCGGCCGGAATTTACTCTGTTGGATTAAGAGGTATCGCCGGTGGAATCTATAAGAAAGGATGCTTCCCATGTCGCTTGTTAGCTGGGTAATTGTGGTTGCTGCATTAGTGGTGCTTTTTGCCCTGTTTATCTTATCCCTGGCCAAACAGTATCGCAAAGTCGGTCCCAATGAAGTGCTGGTTATCTCCGGCGGTCGCAAACGCACGGTGACCGATCCCGACGGCACTCGGCATAAGATCGGCTATCGTATGCACGTCGGCGGCGGCACGTTTGTCTTGCCGTTCGTCGAAAAAGCCGAGGTGCTGCCTCTTGAGGTATTCACGTTGAATATGGACATTCCCGAAAGTCTAACCGCCAAAGGCGTGATAATAAGGGCTGTCGGTCAGGCGCAGGTTAAGGTCAAAAGCGATGATTACTCGGTGCGTCTGGCCGCCGAACAATTTTTGGGAAAAGGCCTGGCGGGCATGAAAGATATCGCCCAGCAGATACTCGAGGGAAGCATGAGGGCGGTCCTGGGTTCGATGACCGTCGAACAGATCTACCAAAACCGCGACGAATTCGCTGAAATGGTTACCAAGTCGGCCCGAAAAGCGTTTGATTCGATGGGCATGACTATTCTTTCGTTCGCCTTGCGTGAAATTAGCGACTCCGTCGGTTATATCGAGTCTCTGGGCAAACCTCATATAGCCAGGGCAAAAAGTGAAGCGGAGATAGCTCAGGCCGAGGCCAACAAAGAGGCGGCTATCAAAGCGGCTCAGGCGCGCAAGGAAGGTGATATCGCAAAGTTCCAGGCGGAAACCGAAGTGGCCAGAGCCGGCAAGGAGTACGAAGTGCAACGCGCCTCGTTCCAGGCGGATATCAGCCAGAAGCGGGCGTTGGCGGACTCGGCCTACGATCTCGAAAGGTTGAGGATTGCACAGGAAATCAAAAAGCAGGAATACCAGCTCAAGCAAATCGAAAAAACCGAAGCCATAAAGGTCGAGGACCTCGAAATCGCCCGTAAGGACAAAGAGCTTCAGGCGACCGTCATAAAAGTGGCCGAGGCCATGAACAAGCAGTCCCGAATAGAAACCGATGCCGAGGCCTATAAGCTCGAGACGCTTTTCAAAGGCAAAATGGCAGGCAAACGCTCGGAAGGAATGATCGAGGCCGAGCTTATCAAGGCCAAAGGCGAATCGGAAGCCGAAGCGATAGCCAAGAAGGCTGCCGCTATGGCCAGCTACAACCAGGCAGCCCTTTATCAAATGTATATCGAGGCCTTGCCGCAGATCGCCCGCGCCGTCTCCGAGCCGCTTTCCAAAGTCGATAAAATCGTGATGGTCGGCAACAGCGGCGATGGCGCATCGAAAATTACCGGTCAGGTGGCAAGCGTGCTGGCGCAGCTGCCGGCCGTGATCGAATCGCTTTCCGGAGTGGATATAAAAGAATTCCTGAAAAATCTCGCCCAGAAATCATCAGCCGATAAGACCGACAAGTAGCCATGGGATTCATAGCGGACAGAATACAGCGTATCGGCGAGTCGGCCACCCTACGTATTTCGGCCAAGGCCTCGCAGCTTAAGGCCGAGGGTGTGGATATAATCGATCTGTCGATCGGCGAACCCGATTTCCCGACACCCGAAAATATCAAAAACGCCGGCAAGAAGGCGATCGATACCGATTTCACGAAATATACCGCCAACGATGGTATCGCCGATCTGAAAAAAGCGATCATCAAGAAGCTTAAAGAAGAAAATGGACTATCTTACGGCACCGATGAGATAATCGTTTCCTCGGGGGCGAAAAACTGCCTTTACAATCTCTGCGTGGCGATTTTCAACAAGGGCGACGAAGCGATCATACCTGCTCCATACTGGGTTTCTTATCCGGAGATGGTCAATCTTGCCAAAGGCACCCCCGTCTATCTGCGTTGCCGCGAAGAAAACGGATTCCGGCTCGATCCCAAAGACCTGACCGAGGCGATTACCCCCAAAACGAAAGCCCTGTTCCTGAATAATCCGTGCAATCCCACCGGTGCGGCCTACGGCAAGGAAGAACTCGAGGAAATACTCAAAATCTGTCTTGGCGAGGGGATACTGATTATCGCCGATGAAATTTACGAGAAGCTCGTTTATGATGGTTTTCGATTCTACAGCATCGCCTCCCTGGCGCCTAAAGCGCGCGACATTACGGTGGTGATCAACGGCGTTTCCAAATCCTATTCGATGACCGGATGGCGGATCGGTTATGCGGCCGGACCCAAAGATATAATAGCCGCGATGAGCAAGGTGCAGAGCCACAACACCTCGAACGCCTGCTCTATCTCGCAAAAGGCATCGGTGGAGGCGTTGACCGGCAGCCAGGTGGAATTGCAGAAGATGGTCTATCAATTCGAAAGGCGTCGCAATATCGGATTGGCTCGGTTACGGGGCATTCCCGGCATTTCCTGCGCCGTGCCGCAGGGTGCATTTTATTTGTTTCCCAATGTTCAAACCTACTTCGCCAAAGAATACGATGGCACCCAGGTGCGCAATTCGTATGGACTGGCTTATTACCTGCTTAAGCGGGCTCATGTGGCGGTTGTGCCCGGCGATGCTTTCGGGGCCGAGGGATTTATTCGTCTTTCCTATGCGACCTCGGAAAAGTTGCTCGAGGAAGGAATTAGGCGAATCGGCGAAGCACTGGCGGAATTGAAACCGGCGCGCCGCGAAAAACGCAAGGCGGTCAGCAATACTATCACTCAAGTCCGCAATTTCGTGGAGATGGAAAACAATATCAGTCTTCCCATGAAAGAAGCCCTGGCGGCGGAGTCGGAAAACTTCTTCACGCACGATTCTTATTACGAATGGAATGTAAATATCGGCGGCGTGATATTACAGCTTCGCACCAACAGCCCTCATCTCAACGAATTCTGGATCGAGAATTTTTACCCGGCTCATTTGGAGGCGGATATTGAACCGCATGGGATAATCTACGCGGTGAACTGGATAGCCGGACGCGAACCGAGGGCCTATTACAGCCGCGATTCCAACACCGCCTTCTTTTTCAAATCGGCCTATTATGCCCAGCTTCGAACCATAGCGATCGGGATGGTCGCCGATATTTCGCAGAAGCTGTTCAATCTTCACGCGGTCAACGCCGCTTGCTTCGATATCGACGGCTCGGGCGTGTTGATGTTTTTCCCGGCCGGCTGCGGCCGCGGCACACATATTACCGGTTTGCTCAAACATCCCCGCGCGAAAATAGTTTCCCCTGAAGTCGTTTTCGTCAGACAGGGGGGGACTGGGCCTATCGCCGATTCTATCGAGAGGAAATTTTATCTGCCGACCGAGTGGGTCGATAAATATCCGCCGTTCAAGCCGTTGTTCGAACGCAGCAAATGCGAAAATGTGGTGGCCGGCAAGGATCTTTGTGAAAATCCGGACTGCGCTATGGCCGGCGAATGCGATTTGGACAGAGGCGAACCGTTGTGTTTCGTGGGCTCGCCTATTTCACGGGTGATGCTCGATCCTTATTGGATAGGCGGCCCCGACAAGCACGTAAAGCGGACTCACCTTAAGACGATATTGATATTCAAGCGTGAAGATGACGGCGAGGTTATCGAACCGCTTTCGCCCGAGCAGGCTTTGAAAATACTCGAGGATGGTCGGCCTCCCGCCGCCGAGGTAACCGAAAAGAGCCGCCCGTTCTATAATCATTTCCTGCTGGATACCGGCAGCGATCAGATCGAACTTCAGAAAAGATATTATAAGCGTCTGCTTGAAAAATGCCGGACATTTTCGGTGAACATCGGGGGCGCACCGGCCGAAAAAGTCCGACAGGCGATTATCGATACCGTCACCGATCAAGGGCGGACGGTTTTAAGATAGCCGACCATAAATTCCGACTTCCAAGCTCCGGAGAATCGCCGACGCCGGAGCTTTTTTAATCGTCCCAAGAACCATGTATGAATTCTGGTGAAACATCCGCACGTATTTTACGTAGTTATTGCTGACGATCCGATTTAAGCCGAAGAGGTGACAGGGCGCCTGAAAAGGATTCAAAAACGATGACAACATGGTTTTTTAAGGATTTCATTTTAATAAAGGAGTAAGCCATGAAGCGAATTTTAATAATCAGCTCGGTTTTGATTTTTCTGGCCATAGGCACGATCTGGCCTTTGTATGCGGGAAACATTCCCGATACGCCGATCAGCAAGATTTTGAGCTACAAAACCGGACTCGAGTTGACCGATTCCCAAATCAAGAAACTCAGCATACTCGATAACGGCATCAAAGAAAAGATGATCCAAATCAAAGGTCAGGCCGAAATCCGTCGACAGGAAATAAATCGGTTCACTTCCAATTGGACGTCTATGAACTCGACGGCTTGCTGCCAATTGGTTAAGGAATATTACGGTTTCCTGGCCGATTTGAAGGTGCTCGAGCTCGAGGCCATGATGAAGGCCCGCTCGCTGCTCACTCCCGAGCAGTTGCGGAAATACGAAGAACTGGCTTCCATCGAATCGATGATCCTCGATTTAGAACCGAAACTTTCACTTACATTCTAATAGCGATCGGGAGCAGCGAAAATTACAACTCCTCCGATTTATCACCGGAGGAGTTTTATTTTGTTGTTTCGACGGATTATCGAAATGCCGGCCGTTCTCTCAATGGCTTTGGGGATTCGTGGATTTTTTCGCGGCGTCGGTTTTGGTTTCCGTGAAATCGAGCAGGGCGTAGGCGTAGTCTTTGCCTTTCATTATCCGCAGCAACAAGTAGTCGGCTTTTCCTATCTTCTTTAGTTCTTTCTTGAAATCATCGAGATTTTTTATCTTTTCACCATTTACGGCGACAATGACATCGCCGGATTCGAGCCCGCCCTTGTCTGCAGCCGAACCGACCTCCACGTATTGCACGTAAACCCCCTCTCTGGTTTGCAGCAGAAACTGGCGGAACATTTCATCGGTGATCTCTTTGACCGTGAAATCATATTCGGTTTCGAATTCATCGGCTTTCACTTTCGGTTTCTGCCCAACGATGATCTTGCCCGTAATATACCTCTTGTCGCGCATTATTTTGAACTCGACCGGTTCGCCGACTCTGCTCTGCGCGACCTCGAGGGCGAACTTGTTCAGGTCATCCTCGGTTTCGGCGAAAACCGGCTTGCCGGCGAATTCGATAATAACATCTCCCGGTTTTATTTCCGCCTTATCCGCCGCCTGATCCGGATAAACGTCTGCCACCAAGATACCCTGCAAATCGGGCTGGCCGAGAAATTTCGCGTAACTTCGATTCAAGGGTTGGGTTGCGATACCAATATAGCCGCGTTCGATAGTGCCGGTAGCCAGAAGTTTGTTTTTGACGTCGATCGCTATATTCACCGGAATCGTGAAGCCCTGCATCCTGCCTACGCCGATCGAATTGATGCCGATGACCTCGCCTTGCAGATTCACCAATGGGCCGCCCGATGAGCCCGGGTCTATCGCTGCATCGGTCTGTATAAAATCGTTAAGCAATGTCGAGTTGTCCGGCAAATTGAGAACGCGCCCTTTGCCGGAGACGATCCCGAAAGAAACCGTGCGGTCGAATCCATAGGGATTGCCCACGGCCAAAACCCATTGTCCCACCTTCACCGAGTCGGAATCACCCAGCTTCGCCGCCTGCAACCGCACTCCTTCCGGAACATCGATTTTCAGCAAGGCCAGATCGGTGAGCTTATCCGTGCCGATAACCTCGGCCGGGTATTCGATTTTCGATTCGAGGGTTACCGTAACCTTGACCTGTTTGTCCACCACATGCTCGTTGGTCATGATCAGTCCGTCCGGGCTGACTATAATCCCCGAGCCGAGCGATTGGAACCGCTGACTGTTGACTTTTTTCACGACCTCTATATGAACGACCGTGGGCTTGACCGTTTCCGATATTCCGATTATCAAATCCTGCAGATTATGAAATATCTCCAGGCCCTGTCCCCGAATCGGAATCGAAAGCCATAGCACAGCCATGAATATGGCAATTTGACGTGTCATATTTATTCCCTCCGTATTTCCGCGAATGCGGTCTCGATGACTTCGGGGCGGCTTTTATTTTTCGTCCACGTCACCAGCAACCCAAGGTCAACGATTGGTAATCACCCTAATTATATTTCGGCGCCGAAACGATTTAGGCGATCGACTCTTTTCATCGCGATCAGGCTCCGGAACGCTTGGGACAGAATCGTGGAAGATCCGAATCGTGACTTCCGACGCCAATTTCATCGGTTTCCTTAAGTTAATATGATTAAATGAATAATATGTCCGCGGGCGTTTATCCATGCCGACAATTGTTCGGGAACAGCAAAGCATATTGATCGTAAATTAGATTGGTGTAAGAGGAACGCAAGAAAAAACTTGACAAAATAATGGAGAAAAATTAAAATAACAAGCTGATTTCATTTATGAGGTGAAGTATGTTTAATTCAGGCAGCCAAGGCATTGACCAATTTCATTCCTCGGACGGCCCGAAAAACAAAGCCAGAGCCTGGCGTTTGGGTTTGCTGTTCTCGTTCGCAGCCATCTTTATCCTGATAGGATTGGTCGTTGGCTCCAATCTTGGATCCGACAAGCTTTCGGCTCAGGAAAAGGTATCCGCGGCGCCCTATCATGGGCAGGCATTGCCCGTTGTCAATGGGCATTCTCCGTTCGTGGCCATAGCCGAAAGAGTTAAACCGGCGGTGGTAAATATCTCGGCGAAATCGGTGGTGGAGGATCGATTCCATTCCTTGTTCGACATGAACGACGAATTCTGGAGGCGCTTTTTCGGCATGCCCCCGGGAGACCGAACTCCCCAGCGTTTGCGCCGCTCGGAATCGCTCGGTTCGGGATTCTTTATCAGCCCCGATGGTTATATTTTGACGAACAACCATGTCGTCCGGGGGGCGGATAATATTATGGTCAAGCTGTCCGACACGAAGGAATTCCAAGCAAAATTGGTCGGTTCCGACAGCGAAACCGATGTCGCATTGCTTAAAATCGACACCGACGAGAATATGCCTTATCTCGAATTTGGCGACTCCGATTCGATCCTCGTAGGTGATTGGGCCATAGCCGTAGGGAATCCTTTCCCTCAACTCGGTCTGGATAGAACCGTTACCGTAGGTGTAATTTCGGCACTGGGTAGAAAAGGGCTCGTCTTCGGTGGCGAGTATCCGGCATATCAGAATTATATCCAAACCGACGCCTCGATAAACCCGGGGAATTCCGGCGGGCCGCTGGTCGATATAAAAGGGCAGGTCATCGGCGTGAATTCCGCCATCGTTTCGCCCTCGGGCGGTAACGTGGGTATCGGTTTCGCCATTCCGATCAATCTTGCCCGCAAGGTTAGCGATGAACTCAGGCAATCGGGGAGTATTACTCGCGGTTGGCTGGGGATTCTGCCGCGCGAAATCGACAACAATCTGGCTGAAGCGCTCGGTCTTTCCAAACCCGAGGGGGTGTTGGTGGAATCGGTCGAACCCGGGTCGCCGGCCGAAGAAGGCGGGCTTAAAGTCGGAGACGTGATCGTGGATTTCGACGGGCAAAAGGTTACCGATGCTCAACAATTTCGTTTTCTGGTGGCCGATGCCGGTCCCGGCAAGAAGGTCAGCATAGGCATTTTGCGCGATGGTTCGAGTAAAACGCTTTACTGTAAGCTCGGCGATCGCAGCAAGTTTCTAGGCGTGGCATCGTCCTCGGGACAGGAAAAGCAAGAATCCACATGGCTCGGCCTAAGCGTAAGCACCTTTACCAGAGAAATGGCCGCCAGCCGCGGGGTGGATTTCGTGCCGGGCGTCATTATCGATGATGTCGAACCCAACAGCGCCGCCGATAACGGTGGGCTGTTCCAAGGCGATATCATTCTCGAAATCAACCGCCAGCCCGTGCAGACCAAGTCCGATTTTCTCAAGATCGCCAGAAGTCTGACCGATCGGAAAAAGTCGATTTTGTTCTTGATACGGCGCGGGGAGACGACCACGTTCAAGGCCGTGAAACCGGAGTAATTTTAAGGGAACAAATTTTGACGATTAATTGTATTTTTCAAAGTTTGGGGTTTTTAATAAGCTGGGGCCGTTAATAAGGCCCGAAGGAGTACCGAAGTTTGGCGAAAAAGTCAAAAAGATTTCGCGATGAAGATCCGTCGCTGGATCTTTATCTGCGCGAGATCGGTGAAACGTCCCTTTTAACCGCCAGCGAGGAAGTCGATTTGGCCAAAAAAATAAGGCGCGGCGATCAAGAAGCCCTTGAAAAATTAACCAAGGCCAATCTTCGCTTCGTTGTCTCGGTTGCCAAACAGTATCAGAACCAGGGTTTGTCACTGGCCGACCTTATAAACGAGGGTAATATCGGCCTGATTAAAGCGGCCAAGAGATTCGATGAAACCCGCGGGTTCAAGTTCATATCCTACGCGGTTTGGTGGATAAGGCAGGCGATTCTTCAGGCGTTGGCCGAACAATCGCGCATAGTGCGGCTGCCGTTGAATCGGGTCGGCACTCTGCACAAGATCGGCAAGGTATCTTCCAGCCTCGAACAGGATCTCGGCAGAGAGCCGTCGCCGGACGAAATCGCCCGCGAATTGGAGCTGACCGAAGGCGAGGTCGCCGACACCTTGAAGATATCCAATTCGCACTTGTCGCTCGATGCGCCGTTTTCCGATTCGGAGGACAATTCGCTTTTGGACGTTCTCGAGGATGAGCTGCAGCCGTCGCCGGATACCTGCCTGCTCGACGAATCGCTGCGGATAGAAATCGAGAAGGCGCTGGATACGCTGACGCCGCGGGAGGCCGAGGTGATCAATCTTTATTTCGGTCTCAACCACGAAAAGCCGTTGACCTTGGAGGAAATCGGCGCGCGCTTCTCGCTTACCCGCGAAAGGGTGCGTCAGATCAAAGAAAAGGCGATTAGGCGGTTGCGGCACGCCTCGCGTTCCAAGGCGTTGCGGGCGTATCTGAACTGAAAAATTACATATTCCGATCAAGAACGGGCTTCGATGAAAATCGGAGCCCGT